>JAPLCA010000034.1 GCA_026392465.1 Propionibacteriales bacterium | reverse complement strand
GGCCCGGCACCCCCGCCGGGCCGACCCGCCGCCCCCGGCCCGGCACCCCCGCCGGGCCGCCGCGGCGCCAGGGCGTCCACGAACCGCGCCTCCCCCTCCAGGTCGGCCCCCTCCGCCGCGAGCGCGCGGAAGCGGTCGCGGTACCAGGTCGAGTGGTTCTCGTCGGTGTCGGTGAACCAGCGCGGCGTCGGCATGCGTCCATGGTCGCGCAGGATCATCCCTATCGCCCCACCCCCAGGGGTTCGTCCCACCTCAGCGCTGGGGTGGGGAGTCACCCACTGGGTGGGGCCCAACCCCAAGGGTGACTAGGCTGCGCTGGTGGCGGAGGTGGAGGAGCGGACCGGGAGCGGGCTGCCGTACGGGATCGGCGCGTACCTCTGCTGGGGGCTGTTCCCGCTCTACTGGCCGCTGCTGGAGCCGGCGGGGCCGCTCGAGGTGCTCGCGCACCGCATCGTCTGGTCGCTGGCGTTCGTGCTCGTGCTCATCGCCGTCACCCGACGCTGGGGTCGCTTCCGCGACATCGCCCGCGACCGCACGCTCATGCTGTTCCTCGCCCTCGCGTCGGTCACCATCGCGCTGAACTGGGGCGGGTTCATCTGGGGCGTCACGAACGGCCACGTCATCGAGACGTCGCTCGGCTACTTCATCAACCCGCTCGTCACGGTGCTCCTCGGCGTGCTGGTGCTCAAGGAGACGCTGCGGCCCGCGCAGTGGGTTGCGGTCGGCATCGGGTTCGTCGCCGTCGTCGTCCTCACCGTCGACTACGGACGGCTCCCGTGGATCGCGCTGCTCGTCGCCGGCTCCTTCGCCACCTACGGGTTCCTCAAGAAGCGCGCGTCGCTCGGCGCGTTCGAGGGGCTCGGCATGGAGACCCTCATCCTCGCGCCCTTCGCGCTCGCCTTCCTCGTCGTCCTGCAGCTGCGCGGCGACCTCATCTTCGGCCACGCCGGCGCCGGCAACGCCGCCCTGCTGGCGGGCACGGGCGTCGTGACGGCCATCCCGCTGCTGATGTTCGCCGCCGCTGCCACCCGGCTCTCGCTCACCACGATCGGCCTGCTGCAGTACCTCGGCCCGTTCATCCAGTTCCTGCTCGGCCTGTTCGTCTTCCACGAGGCCATGAGCACGGCGCGGTGGATCGGCTTCGCACTCGTCTGGGCGGCCCTCGTCATCTTCACCGTCGACGCGGTCACCAGCCGACGACGAGCGCCACGGCCGGTCGTCACGGCCTGAGGCGCGGCCCCGGCCACGGAACGGTCAGGCGACGCGGTCGGCCAGGCTGTCGCAGAGCGCCTCGAGCGCGTGACGGGCCGGCACGTCGGGCAAGTCCGCCAGCAGCACACGCGCCGCGTCGGCCTCGGCCTGCACGTAGGCGCGCGCCTCCGCCATCGCCGGGTGCACGCGCAGCGCGGCCAGCACCTCCGCGACGACCGTCTCGTCCTCGATCGGGCCCGACAGCCGCTCCCGCAGCTGCGCGTCGGCCGGGTCGTCGCCGCGCAGCGCGAGCAGCGTCGGCAGGGTCGGCACCCCCTCGCGCAGGTCGGTGCCGGGCGTCTTGCCCGAGTCGTCGCTCTCGCTCGCGATGTCCAGCACGTCGTCGCTCAGCTGGAACGCGACGCCGATCCGCTCGCCGAACTCGGTCAGCGCGGCCTCGACCTCCTCGCCGGCACGCGACGCCCGCGCGCCGAACCGGGCCGACGTGGCGATCAGCGACCCGGTCTTGTCGGCCACCACGTCGAGGTAGTGCTGGAGGGCGTCCTCGCCCTCGGCCGGCCCGACGGTCTCGCGGATCTGCCCGCGGACCAGGCGGGAGAACGTCTCGGCCTGGATGCGCACGGCCTCGGTGCCGAGGGTCGAGACCAGCTCCGACGCCTGCGCGAACAGGTAGTCGCCGACGAGGATCGCCAGCGAGTTGCCCCACCGGTCGTTCGCGCTCGGCGCACCCCGGCGCAGCGGCGCCTCGTCCATCACGTCGTCGTGGTACAGCGTCGCCAGGTGCGTCAGCTCGACGACGACCGCCGACGGGACCACGTCGGGGTGGTCGGCGTCGCCCAGCTGTGCCGCCAGCACGACGAGCAGCGGCCGGAAGCGCTTGCCCCCGGCGTTCACGAGGTGGGCGGCCGCCTCGGCGACGAACGGCTCGGGACTGTCGACGGCCTCGGCGAGCCGCGCCTCCACGGTCTCCACGCCACGGCGCACGCGCTCCTCGAGCTCCGGCTCGTCGAACGAGAATCCCAGCGACACGTCCCGGCTCCTGGTCAAGGTCGGCTCAGCGCACGAAGGTTCCCGCGTGCTGAGCGAGGTCGAGCACCGGACCTGGCAGGATGCCCAGGACCAGCGTGCCCGCAGCGGCTGCTGCGATGACCACCGTAGTCAAGACGCTGGGAAGTGCCACGGTCGGGCCGTCGCCGACGGGGTCGGTGAAGAACATCAGCACGATCACGCGCACGTAGAAGTAGGCCGCCACCGCGCTCGTGAGCACGCCCGCGACCACCAGGGCGCCGTAGCCGCCGGACCACGCCGCGCTGAACACGCTCCACTTGCCGATGAAGCCACCCGTGAGGGGGATCCCGGCGAACGACAGCATGAACAGCGCGAAGGACCCCGCCAGGAACGGCGACTCCTTGCCGAGGCCCGCCCAGCGCGACAGGTGCGTGGTCTCGCCGCCCGCGTCGCGCACGACCGTCACCACCGCGAAGGCGCCGATCGACGAGACGCCGTAGACGCCCAGGTAGAACAGCAGACCGGAGACCGACGTGATGCGCTCGGAGTCGGCGACGTACGCACCGGCGAGGCCGACCAGCAGGAACCCGGCGTGCGCGACCGAGGAGTAGGCCAGCATCCGCTTGACGTCGGTCTGCGCGATCGCGACGAGCGAGCCGACCACCATCGTCAGCAGCGCGACGACCCACAGCAGCGGCCGCCAGTCCCACGACGCCCCGCCGAACGCGACGAACAGCACCCGCGTGAACGCGATGAAGGCGGCCGCCTTGGTGCCCGCGGCCATGAACGCCGTCACCGGTGTCGGGGCTCCCTGGTAGACGTCCGGCGTCCACTGGTGGAAGGGCACGGCCCCCACCTTGAACAGCATGCCGACGCTGATCAGGCCGATCGCCGCGAGCAGCAGGTGCTCACCGCCCGTCCGGCTCGTCACCGCGGTGTCGATGTCGGCCAGGCGGAAGCTGCCCGCGTAGCCGTAGGCGAGCGCCACGCCGTAGAGGAAGAACACCGAGGAGAACGCACCCAGCAGGAAGTACTTGAGCGACGCCTCCTGGCTGATCAGCCGGCGACGACGGGCCAACCCGCACAGCAGGTACAGCGGCAGGCTCATGACCTCCAGCCCCACGAACATCGTGACGAGGTCGTTCGCCGACGCGAACAGCATCATGCCCGCGAGCGCGAACAGCAGGAGCGGGAACGTCTCCGTGTGCTCCAGGCGCAGCCGGGTCGCCTCCGCCTCGCCGGCGGAGCCGGGCGGGTCGACCGCGCGGCCCGTGAAGGCGCTGAGCCCCCCGTCGAGCCGACGCTCGGCGAACAGGGCGAGGCTGAGCAGGGCGAACACGAGCAGCAGGCCCCAGGTGAGCACGCCGGGGCCGTCGACCGTCACCGCGCCCTCCGCCACCGGGGTGCCACGTCCGACGACGTCGCCGTCCACCCGGTCGAGCGACACGTACACGCGGGCGGTGTCGAGCAGCGCGGCGAGCAGGCCGAGACCGGCCAGCACCGCCTGCGCGGTGAACCGCGTGCGGCGCGGCCAGAACGTCTCCACCAGCACGGCGACCATGGCGACGCCCGCGACGACGAGCAGCGGGGACAGCAGCGACCACTCGATCGTGGGCGCGGCGATGTCGGGCCGGTCGGCCAGCAGCAGCGTCGCCATCAGTGACCACCCTCCGTCTCGTGCGGGCCGTGCTCGGGCACGTAGGCTCCGGCGCCGGTGAGCCCACCGAGCTCGGCCGGGGTCCGCGGCGGCGGGTCCCCGACGCCCACGTGGGTGACCACCTCGTCCACGGCGGGGTTCACGAGGTCGAGCATCGGCTGCGGGAAGAAGCCGAGCCCGACGATCAGCACGACCGCGGGAGCCAGCGCCGCCACCTCGCGGTGGTCGAGGTCGCGCAGGTGCGCCACCTCCGGCTGCAGCGGACCGGTCATCGTCCGCTGGTACATGATGAGGATGTACAGCGCCGCCAGCACGATGCCCAGCGTGGCCAGCACCGCCGCCGGCACCGAGCGCGTGAACGTGCCCGCGAGCACCATGAACTCGCTCACGAACGGCGCGAGGCCCGGCAGCGACAGGCTCGACAGGCCCGCGAGCAGGAGGATGCCGGCCAGCACCGGCGCGACCTTCTGCACGCCGCCGAAGTCGCTGATGCTGGCCGAGCCGCGACGAGCGACCATCATGCCGGTCACGAGGAACAGCGCCGCGGTCGAGAGCCCGTGGTTGAACATGTAGAGCGTCGACCCGGCCGTCGCCGTGTGGGTGAAGGTGAAGATGCCGAGGATGATGAAGCCGAAGTGCGACACCGACGTGAACGCGACCAGCCGGCGGACGTCGTCCTGGCCGATCGCGAGCAGCGCGCCGTACAGGATGCTGACCACCGCGAGCGTGATCACCACGGGGCTGGCCCACTCGGACGCCCCGGGGAACAGCTCGAGGCACCACCGCAGCATGCCGAACGTGCCGACCTTGTCGATGATGCTCACCATCAGCACCGAGGTCGCGGGCGTGGCGGTCCCTGCGGCGTCCGGCAGCCACGTGTGGAACGGGAACAGCGGCGCCTTGATCGCGAACGCCGCCATGAACCCGAGGAACAGCAGCCGCTCGGTGGTGGTGCCGACGTCGAGGCCGGAGAGGTCCGACAGGAGGTACGTCGGGTCGCCCGCACGGGCGGTGACGACGTACAGGCCGACGATCGAGGCGAGCATGAGCAGGCCGCCGACCAGGTTGTAGATGAGGAACTTCACGGCCGCGTAGGTGCGACCCGCGCCGCCGTAGGACCCGATGAGGAAGTAGATCGGGATCAGCGTCGCCTCGAAGAGCACGTAGAACAGGAAGGCGTCGGTCGCGCAGAAGACGCCGATCGCGAGCGCCTCCAGGACGAGCATCCAGGCGAGGTAGGAGTTGACGCTGCGGGACGCGGGCAGGCGGTCCTCCCAGGCGGCCAGGAGGACGATCGGGACGAGCACCGTCGTGAGGAGGACGAGCGTGAGCCCGATGCCGTTGACCCCCAGCGCGTAGTGCACGCCGAGCGCGCCGATCCACTCGTGCTGCTCGGTCAGCTGGTAGCCCCCGGCGCCGACGTCGAACTGCGAGGTGACGTAGAGCGCCAGGGCGAGCGCCACGAGCGACGACGCCAGCGCGACCACCTTCACCGACCGTGCGGCAGCGGCCGTGCGCGGCATGAGCGTGACGACGAGCGCCCCGACGAGCGGGGTGGCGGCGAGGACGGACAGGATCATGCGAGCGTCACCGCCAGGAGTGCGAGCACCACGACGAGGGAGCCGACGAGGATGCTGAGGGCGTAGCTGCGGACGTAGCCCGTCTGGGGCGTGCGCAGGAACTGGGACGTGTCACCGAGCCGGTCGGCGAGACCGCGGACGAGGCCGTCGACGAGCCGTGCGTCGAGGAAGACCAGCACCCGGGTCAGGTGCCGTGTGGGCCGGACGACGAGCGTGTCGTTGACCGCGTTGCCGTAGAGCTCGTTCCGACCGGCGCGGGTGAGCACGGAGACGTCGGGGTCGGCGGGCGCGGTCTGGGCGATCGGCGTCCGGGTGTACGTGACCCAGGCCAGCGCCACCCCGACCGCCACCACCGCGGTGACGACGACCGACACGACCCAGGCGGGCACCGCGAGCTCGTGGTGGACGCTCGGGCCGACGACCGGCTGGAGCCAGTGCTCGATCCAGCCGCCCAGCACCAGCACGCCGCCCAGGACCGACAGCGCCGCGAGCACCACGAGCGGCACGGTCATCACGCGCGGCGACTCGTGGGGGTGCACGTCGTCGAGCCAGCGCCTCGGCGACGTGAACGTCATGACCATGAGGCGGGTCATGTAGAACGCCGTCACGCCCGCGCCGAGCAACGCGGCCAGGCCGATCCAGAACGACTCGCCGAACGCCGCCTCGATGATCTTGTCCTTGGAGAAGAAGCCCGAGAAGCCCGGGAAGCCGATGATCGCGAGGTACCCCAGCCCGAACGTGGCGAACGTGACCGGCATCGCCCGGCGCAGCGCACCGTAGTGCCGCATGTCGACGTCCCCCTCCCCGTCCGGCCCAGCCATGCCGTGCATGACCGAGCCGGCGCCGAGGAACATGTTGGCCTTGAAGAAGCCGTGCGTGACGAGGTGGAAGATCGCGAACGCGTAGCCCGCGGGGCCCAGCCCGGCCGCCAGCATCATGTAGCCGATCTGGCTCATCGTGGAGCCGGCGAGCGCCTTCTTGATGTCGTCCTTGGTGCAGCCGATCCACGCACCGGCGAGCAGGGTGACCAGGCCGACCACGACCACCGCCGTCTGCGCGACCGGCGCCGCGTCGAAGATGCCGTTGCTGCGCACCACCAGGTAGACGCCGGCGGTGACCATCGTGGCCGCGTGGATGAGCGCCGACACCGGCGTCGGGCCCTCCATGGCGTCGAGGAGCCACGCCTGCAGCGGCACCTGCGCCGACTTGCCGCACGCACCCAGCAGCAGGAGCAGCCCCAGCGCCGTCGCGACCGACTCGCTCGCCTGGCCCGCGACCGTCGCGTTGACCGCCTGGATCGACGACGTGCCGAGCTGCGCGAACATCAGCATGATCGCCAGCGCCATGCCGACATCGCCGACCCGGTTGAGCACGAACGCCTTCTTGGCCGCCGCGGCGGCCGACGGCTTGTGCTGCCAGAACCCGATGAGCAGGTACGACGCCAGCCCCACGCCCTCCCAGCCGAGGAACAGCACGAGGTAGTCGTCGGCCAGCACGAGCGTGAGCATCGCCGCGACGAACAGGTTCAGGTACGCGAAGAACCGCCGGCGGCGCTCGTCGTGCGCCATGTACCCGATCGAGTAGACGTGGATGAGCGTGCCGACCCCGGTGATCAGCAGCACGAACAGCGCCGACAGCGGGTCGAACCGGTACGCCATGTCGACGTGGAACGGCCCCGCCGAGATCCAGGTGAACAGGGTGTCGGCCACGGACCGGTCGTCCTCGGGACGACCGAGCAGCTGCACGAACGCCACCAGGCCGATGACGAAGGACGCCGCCGACGCGACCGTGCCGACCAGGTGGCCGACGCGGTCCCCCTCCTTGCCCCACACGAGCAGGCCGAGACCGCTGACGAGCGGCACCACGACGACCAGCCAGACGAGATCGAGCACGCCTGCCCCCTAGAGCTTCAGCAGGCTCGCGTCGTCGACCGAGGTCGTCCGACGCGTGCTGTAGATGGACACGATGATCGCCAGCCCCACCACGACCTCGGCCGCCGCGACGACCATGACGAAGAACGCCGCGATCTGGCCGTCGAGGGTGCCGTGCTGGCGCGAGAACGTGACGAGCGCGAGGTTCGTCGCGTTCAGCATCAGCTCGACGCACATGAACACGACGATCGCGTTGCGGCGCACCAGCACGCCGACGGCACCGATGGTGAAGAGGATCATCGAGAGGGTCAGGTACTCGTTCACTGGTTGTCCTCCCGGCCCACGGCCCCGGACCCCCGCCGGGGCTCACCGTCCCGGCCCACGGCCCCGGACCCCCGCCGGGGGTTCTGCTCCCGGCCCACGGCGCCGTCCTCGTCGTCGTCCTCGCGACGCAGCTGCCGCGAGACCACGTGGATGTCGTCGTCGAACCCGTCGCGCAGCTGCCCGCGCGCCACGATGCTCGGCGAGACCGAGTCCTCCGCCGGGCTGCCGTCGGGCAGCGGGGCGGGGGTGTCCACGGCGTTGTGCCGGGCGAAGACGCCGGGCGTGGGCGGGTTGCCGGGGTGGCGCCCGGTCGTCGCGTACTCCGCCATGCGGTCGCGGGCGATGTCGGCCTGGCTGCGCCGCGGCGTGAGCGCCTCGCGGTGCGCCAGCACCATGGCCCCGAGCACCGCCGTCACCAGCAGCGCAGCGGTCAGCTGCATGGCCACCACGTACGGGCCGAACATCAGGGCGGCCAGCCCGTAGACGTTGCCGTCCTCGTTCGCCGAGCGCAGCCCCGTCACCGGCCCCAGCGTCGTCTGACCGACCGCCGTGACGAGCACGAACCCGAAGCCCAGACCGGCCACCGTGGCCGCCAGCCGCTGGCCGCGGATCGTCTCGGTCAGCGACTCCCGCGACTCGACGCCGACCAGCATGAGCACGAAGAGGAACAGCATCATGATCGCGCCCGTGTAGACGATGATCTGCACCGCGAACAGGAACGGCGCACCCTGGGCCGCGTAGAGCACCGCCAGCCCGATCATCACGACGGCGACGCTCAGCGCGGCGTGCACGGCCTTGCGGGCGAACAGCAGCCCCAGGGCCGCCACCACCACGACGGGCGCGACGATCCAGAACGCGGTCATGCCGACACCCCCGTGGGAAGAGCACGATACGGGCGCGCCGGCATGACGTGCTGATCGTTCCTTCGCTGGCGCTCAGTCATGCCCCGTCCCCCGTGGATGCGCTGCCGTGCGTGACCTCGACGACCGGGAGCGTCTTGCCCGCGTAGTAGTCGTGGTGGTCGTCGCTGATCAGCATGGCGTGCGGCGGCTCGACCATGCCGGGCAGCAGCGGCGCCAGCAGGTCGGACTTCTCGTAGATGAGGTCGGCGCGGTTGTCGTCGGCCAGCTCGTACTCGTTGGTCATCGTCAGGGCGCGCGTCGGGCACGCCTCGATGCACAGCCCGCAGAGGATGCAGCGCAGGTAGTTGATCTGGTAGACGCGGCCGTACCGCTCCCCCGGGCTGAACCTGTCCTCGTCGGAGGGACCGTTCGACGCGCCCTCCACGTAGATCGCGTCGGCCGGGCACGCCCAGGCGCACAGCTCGCAGCCGACGCACTTCTCGAGCCCGTCGGGCCAACGGTTCAGCTGGTGCCGGCCGTGGAACCGCGGCGCGGTGGGCCGCTTCTCGAAGGGGTACTGCTCCGTGACGGGCTTGCGAAACATCGTGCGGAACGTGACGCCGAAGCCGGCGATCGGGTCCCACAGCGTCTCCTTCAGGCTGCCTCCGCCGTTGGTGTCGCTCATCGTCGGACGCCCTCCTTCTGGTTCCAGGTCTGCTCGGGCATCGGCGGGGTGGGGTAGGCACCACCGCCCTGGCGTGCGTCGGCGTCGCCCTGCGGCTCCGACGGAGCCGGGTCGACCGGCGCGGGCTCGGGGTCGCGACGCGTGCGCTCGGGCAGGAGCAGGCTCACCAGCAGCACGGCGGCGGCCACCCCCGCCGCGACGAAGAGCGTCCGCTGGTCGAAGGTGCCGTCGGTCATGCCCTTGCGGACGACGATGACCGCAACGATCCAGACCAGCGAGATCGGGATGAGCACCTTCCAGCCGAAGGCCATGAACTGGTCGTAGCGCATGCGCGGCAGGGTGCCGCGCAGCCAGACGAACAGGAAGATGAAGCCGAGCGTCTTGCCGAGGAACCACAGCACCGGCCAGTATCCCTCGTTCGCGCCCGGCCACAGGGTGCCGATGCCGAACGGGGCGCGCCAGCCGCCGAGGAACAGGGTGGTCGCGATCGCGGAGACCGTGACCATGTTGATGTACTCGGCCAGGAAGAACAGCGCGAACTTCAGCGACGAGTACTCGGTGTGGAAGCCGCCGACCAGCTCGCCCTCGGCCTCCGGCAGGTCGAACGGGGCGCGGTTCGTCTCCCCGACCATGGCGATCACGTAGACGATGAACGACGGCAGCAGCGGCAGGAAGTACCAGACGTCCTCCTGCGCGGCGACGATCTCGCTCGTCGACATCGTGCCCGCGTAGAGGAAGACGGTGACGAAGCTCAGGCCCATCGCCACCTCGTAGGAGATGACCTGGGCGCTCGAGCGCAGGCCGCCGAGCAGCGAGTAGGTGGAGCCCGACGACCAGCCGGCCAGCACGATCCCGTAGACGCCGATGGAGGTGACGGCCAGGACGTAGAGCACGGCGACCGGCATGTCGGTGAGCTGCAGGGGCGTGACCGTGTCGGTGAACGGGATCCGCACCTCCGGACCGAACGGGATGACCGCCCAGGCCAGGAACGCCGGGATGGTGGCGATGATCGGCGCCAGCACGTAGACGGCCTTGTCGGCCGCCTTGACGACGATGTCCTCCTTGAGCGCCAGCTTGACGCCGTCGGCCAGCGACTGCAGCAGCCCGAACGGGCCGTGCACGTTGGGGCCCACACGGTGCTGCATGCGCGCCACCACGCGGCGCTCGAACCAGATGTTGAACAGCGTGTAGACCACCAGGATCACGAAGACCAGCAGCGCCTTCAGCGCCACCACCCAGAACGCCTCGTTCCCGAACGCCTCGCTCATCGGACCTCACCTCCGAGGGACGCTGCCGAGTGGTCTCGATACGTGCCCGCCTGCTCGTCCCTCGCGGCGAGCACTACTCGACCAGCGGATGGACTCGCTGGTCGAGTCGTCGGGATCGCGAGGGACGAGCTGATCCCGACGTATCGAGACCACTCGGAGCGGACGCTGGGGCTCATGACGCACCCCCGGCGGTGAGGCGGACGGTGGAGCCGTGGTCGGCGCCGAGAGCGCCCCGCAGGTGGACGCCGTTGTTGCCCGGGGCCCAGACGACGCCGTCGGGCAGGTCGGCCACCGCGGTGGGGAACGACGCGCTGCCGAGGTCGGTGGAGATCGTGGCGACGTCTCCCGGCTCGACGCCCGCAGCGGCGAGCGTGGCGGCCGAGGCCTTGAGCACCGCGCGACGGGCGGTGGCGCGGTAGCGGTCCTGGCCGTCCTGCAACCGTCCGTCGTCGACGAGCTGGCGCCAGGTGGCGAGCACGACCTCACCGCCACGAGGCTCCTTCGCCTCGGGCGCGGCCAGGTCGGGGGCCGCCACGCGCTCGCCGTCCCACGGTCCGAGGTCGGCCATGCTGCGCATCGCGCCGGCGGTGGTGCGGAAGCCGAGCGGCGCGCCGAGCTCCTCGGCGATGCCGGCGAGCACGCGCACGTCGGTGAGCGAGCCCGGCACGTCGAGCACCCTGCCGAACGGCCGCAGACGACCTTCCCAGGTGACGAACGTCCCGGACTTCTCGACCGGCGGTGCCACCGGCAGGACGACGTCGGCGGCACGGGTCACGTCGCTCTCCCGGACCTCGAGGCTCACGACGAAGTCGGCGGCGGCCAGGGCCTCGCGGGCGAGGGCGGGGTCGGGCAGGTCGTCGACCTCGACGCCGCCGACCACGAGAGCACGCAGCTGGCCCCGGGCGGCGGCCCGCAGGATCGACGTCGTGTCGCGGCCAGCCTTCGCGGGCACGGAGCGCACGCCCCACGCCGCCGCGAGGTCGGCCCGCGCCTCGGCGTCACCGACGGGTCGGGCACCGGGCAGCAGCGTCGGCAGGCAGCCGGTCTCCACCGCGCCACGGTCGCCGGCGCGCCGCGGCACCCACGCGAGACGGGCGCCGGTGCGCTCGGCCAGGCGGACCGCCGCACTGAACGCGCCGGGCGACGACGCGAGCCGCTCGCCCAGCAGCACGACGGAGCGGGCGTCGAGCCCGACGTCGGCCGAGCCGTCGCTGTCCTGGATCGCGTCGAGGGCCGAGGCCTCCTCACCGGGCCGTGCGGTCAGCAGCTCGCCGCCGACCTTGGCCAGCCCGCGGGTGGTGTGCGAGGCGACGGCCGCGACGCGCACGCCGTGCCTCGAACCCTTGCGCAGCCGCAGGAACAGCGTTCCGGCCTCGTCCTCGGGCTCCAGGCCGACGAGCAGCACGGTCGACGCCGTCTCGAGGTCGCGCGTGGCGACGTCCTGGACCGTCGCGACGCGGGCGGCGAGGAACGCCGCCTCCTCGGCGGAGTGCGGACGCGTGCGGAAGTCGATGTCGTTGGTGCGCAGCGCCACGCGAGCGAACACGCTGTAGGCGTACGCGTCCTCGGCGGTCAGACGACCGCCGGGCAGCACTCCGACCTTGCCCGCGGCCTCCCGCAGGCCGGCCGCCGCGGCGGCGAGGGCGCCGGGCCACGAGGCGGGCACGAGCTCGCCGGTGTCGGGGTCGCGCACCAGCGGCGTGCGGAGGCGGTCGTCCTGGCGGCTCCAGGTGAACGCGAAGCGGTCCTTGTCGGTGACCCACTCCTCGTTGACCTCCGGGTCGTCACCGGCGAGGCGACGCATGACGGTGCCGCGGCGGTGGTCGACGCGGATCGCGGCGCCGCAGGCGTCGTGCTCGGCCACGCTCGGCGTCGAGACGAGGTCGAAGGGCCGCGAGCGGAACCGGTAGTCGGCGCTGGTGAGCGCACCCACGGGGCAGATCTGGATGGTGTTGCCCGAGAAGTAGGAGTGGAACGGCTGGGCGCCGCCGCTCGATCCGTCTGCACCGGGCCGGTCGCCGAACGCCTGCTCGTCGGTCGACGGTCCGATCCCGACCTGCTGGCGGGCGCCGCGCTCGACGAGCGCGATGAACGGGTCGCCGGCCACCTGCTCGGAGAACCGGGTGCAGCGTGCGCACAGCACGCAACGCTCGCGGTCGAGCAGCACCTGCTCGGAGACGGCGAGCGGCTTCGGGAACGTCCGCTTGGTCTCCGCGAACCGGCTCTCGCCGCGTCCGTGGCTCATGGCCTGGTTCTGCAGCGGGCACTCGCCGCCCTTGTCGCAGACGGGGCAGTCGAGCGGGTGGTTGACGAGCAGCAGCTCCATCGTGCCGTGCTGCGCCTTCTCGGCCACCGGCGACGTCACCTGCGTCCTCACGACCATGCCGGGCGCGACCTCGAGCGTGCACGACGCCTGCGGCTTCGGGAAGCCGCGTCCGTTGCCCGCGTCGGGCACCTCGACGAGGCACTGCCGGCACGCACCGACGGGCTCGAGCAGGGGGTGGTCGCAGAACCGCGGGATCTCGGTGCCCACGAGCTCGGCGGCACGGATGACGAGCGTGCCCTTCGGCACGCTCACCTCGACGTCGTCGATGCTCAGGGTGACGAGGTCGACCGGGGTCTGCGTCTCGCGGGACGCCTCGACGGTCATGCGCTCACCTCCGCGGCGAAGAGGGTGGACGCCGCGGGCGGGAACAGCTCCGCCGACGGGGTGTGCATCCCCGCCTCGAACTCGTCGCGGAAGTGCTGGATCGCTGACGTGATCGGACTCGTCGCGCCGTCTCCCAGCGCGCAGAAGGACCGGCCGAGGATGTTGTCGCAGAGGTCGAGCAGCAGCTCGACGTCGCCCTCGCGTCCCTGGCCCGCGTCGAGGCGCTGCAGCACCTGCACCAGCCACCACGTGCCCTCGCGGCACGGTGTGCACTTGCCGCAGGACTCGTGCTTGTAGAACTCCGTCCAGCGCAGCACGCACCGCACCACCGACGTCGTCTGGTCGAAGACCTGCAGCGCCTTGGTGCCGAGCATGGAGCCCGCCGCGCCGACGCCCTCGTAGTCGAGCGGGACGTCGAGGTGCTCGGCCGTGAGGATCGGCGTGGACGAGCCGCCCGGGGTCCAGAACTTCAGCTCGGCACCGTCGCGCAGCCCGCCCCCGAGGTCGAGCAGCTCGCGCAGCGTGATGCCGAGCGGTGCCTCGTACTGGCCGGGCCGCTTCACGTGGCCCGACAGCGAGTAGAGCGTGAAGCCCTTGGACTTCTCGGTGCCCATCGAGCCGAACCAGTCGACGCCGCCGCGGACGATGGCCGGCACCGACGCGATCGACTCGACGTTGTTGATGACCGTCGGGCTGGCGTAGAGGCCCTCGACGGCGGGGAACGGCGGGCGCAGGCGGGGCTGGCCGCGTCGGCCCTCGAGCGAGTCGAGCAGGGCCGTCTCCTCGCCGCAGATGTAGGCACCCGCGCCGGCGTGGATGACGAGGTCGACGCGGCGGCCGGAGCCCATCACGTCGGCGCCGAGGTAGCCGGCCTCGTACGCCTCGCGGCACGCGGCCCGCAGGCGTCGGACGACGTGCAGCACCTCGCCGCGCACGTAGACGAACGCCTGCTCGGCGCGGATGGCGAGGCTCGCGATGACGACGCCCTCGATCAGCTCGTGCGGGTTGGCCATCATGAGCGGGATGTCCTTGCAGGTGCCCGGCTCGGACTCGTCGGCGTTGACCACCAGGTACTTGGGGTTCCCCCCTCCCGGTGACTCAGTGTCCTGGGGGATGAAGCTCCACTTCATGCCCGTCGGGAACCCGGCGCCGCCGCGGCCGCGCAGCCCGGCGTCCTTGACGAGCGCGACGATCTCCTCGGGCGCCATGTCGAGGGCCGTGCGCAGCGCGCTGTAGCCGTCGCGCGCCTCGTAGGCCTCGCGCGTCCACGAGCGCTCGTCGGCCCAGCCCCGGCTCAGCACCGGTGTCAGCGTGTCAGCCATCCGCGGAACCTCCGCCCTTCACGTCGGCGGCCGACTCCTCGGCCACCGTCTCGTCCTCGGCCCGACGCGTGTCGGCCTCCGCCTCCGCTGTCTCCTTCGACCGCGCGACCTCGTCGGCGGTCTCGGAGTCGGCCACCGTGGGGATCGGGGGCGCCGACCAGCCACGCTCCTGGGCGATCCGCAGGCCGGCCAGCGACGCGTCGCCCGCGGACGGGCCCTCGTCGGCGCGGCCGTCCTCGAACCCGGCCAGCACACGCTCGGCGTCGCGCCAGCTGGTGATCGTGGCACCGCGGGAGGCCTGCACCGGCTCGCCCGCACGCAGCCGGTCGACGAGGTCGACGGCCGACTCCGGCGTCTGGCGGTCGAGGAACTCCCAGTTGACCGTGAGCACCGGCGCGTAGTCGCAGGCGGCGTTGCACTCGATCCGCTCGAGCGTGACCTGGCCGTCGGCGGTCGTCTCGTCGTTGCCGACGTCGAGGTGGTCGCTCAGCCGCTCGAAGATCGCGTCGCCGCCCATGACCGCGCACAGGGTGTTGGTGCAGACCCCCACGAGGTGCGTGCCCATCGTGCGTCGCTTGTACATCGTGTAGAAGGTGGCGACGCCCGACACCTCCGCCGTGGTCAGGCCCAGCAGCTCGGCGCAGGTCTCGATGCCCTCGCTTGTGACACTGCCCTGCACCGC
The DNA here is from genome assembly GCA_026392465.1 of Propionibacteriales bacterium. Classification (GTDB taxonomy): domain Bacteria; phylum Actinomycetota; class Actinomycetes; order Propionibacteriales; family Nocardioidaceae; genus Aeromicrobium. The sequence goes on along the minus strand of JAPLCA010000034.1, from coordinate 57,515 downwards.
CTGGACGAGGTGCAGCATCGGCAGCAGCGCCGACCGCGCCTGCGGGTAGCGGCCCATCAGCTCGCGCAGCTCCGCGGTCGTCGCCTCGTCGATCGGCGGCGTGACGTCGTGGCTCATCGGTCCACCCCGCCCATGACCGGGTCGATGCTGGCGATGGCGACGATGACGTCGGACAACATCCCGCCCTCGCTCATGATCGACGTGCCCTGCAGGTTGACGAAGCTCGGGTCACGGAAGTGCACCCGGTAGGGGCGGGTGCCGCCGTCGGAGACGGCGTGGCAGCCGATCTCGCCGCGCGGCGCCTCGATCGCGGCGTAGACCTGGCCCGGCGGCACCCGGAAGCCCTCGGTGACGAGCTTGAAGTGGTGGATGAGCGCCTCCATCGACTCGCCCATGATGTGGCGGATGTGCTCGGCGGAGTTGCCCTGCCCGTCGCTGCCGACGCTGAGCCGGGCCGGCCACGCGATCTTCGGGTCGTCGACCATGACGGGCGCACCGGCGGTGTCCTCGAGCCGGTCGATCGCCTGCTCGACGATGCGCAGCGACTGCCACATCTCCTCCAGCCGCACGCGGAACCGGCCGTAGGCGTCGGGCTCGTCCCAGGTGACGACGTCGAAGTCGTAGGTGTCGTAGCCCCAGTACGGCTGCGTGCGCCGCAGGTCCCAGTCGTAGCCGGTGGCACGCAGCACGGGTCCGGTGAGGCCGAGGGCGAGGCAGCCGTCGAGCTCGAGGTGCCCGACGCCCTTCAACCGGCCCTTGAAGATCGGGTTGGCGTTGCAGAGCGCGGCGTACTCCGGGAGCCGCTTGCGCAGCAGGGCGACGGTGTCGCGGAGCTGCTCCACGGCGCCGTCGGGCAGGTCCTGCGCGACGCCGCCCGGTCGGAAGTAGGCGTGGTTCATGCGCAGGCCGGAGATGGCCTCGAAGAGGTCGAGGATGAGCTCGCGGTCGCGGAAGCCGCAGGTCATGACGGTGAGGGCGCCGAGCTCCATGCCGCCGGTCGCGATGCAGACGAGGTGCGAGCTGATCCGGTTGAGCTCGAGCATGAGCACCCGGATGGTCCGGGCACGCTCGGGCACGTCGTCCTCGACACCCAGCAGCCGCTCGACCGCGGCGACGTAGGCGGCCTCGTTGCTGAACGGCGCTACGTAGTCCATGCGGGTGCAGAAGGTCACGCCCTGCGTCCAGGTGCGGTACTCCATGTTCTTCTCGATGCCGGTGTGCAGGTAGCCGATCCCGGGCCGGGCGTCCTTCACCGTCTCGCCGTCGATCTCCAGGATGAGGCGCAGCACGCCGTGCGTCGACGGGTGCTGGGGACCCATGTTGACGACGATCCGGTCGCCGTCGACGGCCGAGGCGTCGACGGTGTCCCAGTCCTGCCCGGTGACGGTGAAGACGGGCCCGGACGTCGACTCGCTCGTGCCGGCGTACGCGTCGTAGGTCGTGTCGGTCATCGTGCCTCCCTCCTCGCTGGTCCGTTGCCGAGTGGTCTCGATACGGCCAGCCGCGCTCCTCCGTCGCCGACTGGCCTACTCGACCGGCGCCAGGTCCCGCTGGTCGAGTAGCGGAGACGGCGAGCGCCAGCGAGCTCGTCGTGGCATGGAGCCGTCGCACGAGGGGCGTAGCCGCGACGGAGCGAGACCACTCCGCACCGACGCTGGAAGCCACTCACGAGTAGCTCCTGCGCTGGTCGGGGCTCGGGACCGTACCGCCCTTGTACTCGACCGGGATGCCGCCCAGGGGGTAGTCCTTGCGCTGGGGGTGGCCCTGCCAGTCGTCGGGCATGAGGATGCGGGTGAGGGCGGGGTGGCCGTCGAAGACGACGCCGAACATGTCGTAGGCCTCCCGCTCCTGCCAGTCGGCGGTCGGGTAGACGGCGACGACGCTGGGCACGTGCGGGTCGGCGTCGGGGCACGTGGTCTCGACGCGGATACGTCGTCGGTGCGTCATGGAGAGCAGGTGCAGCACGACGTGCAGCTCGCGGCCCGTCTCGTGCGGGAAGTGCACGGCGGAGAGGCTGCTGCACAGCTCGAAGCGGAGGGCGGCGTCGTCGCGCAGGTGTCGGACGACGTCGAGCAGCGTCTCGCGCCGGACGACGAAGGTGATCTCGCCGCGGTCGACCACGACGCGCTCGATGGCGTCCGTGCCGTCGGCGAGCGTGGCGAGGCGGTCGTGCACGTCGTCGAACCAGCCGGGTCCGTCGCCGGGGCCGAAGGGGGCCTGGGAGGCGGGCGGCATCGCGACGGGGCGGGTGACGCCGCCGTAGCCGCTCGTGTCGCCGGTGCCGTGCACGCCGAACATGCCCCGACGGACGTCGACGACCTCGAAGGTCTCGGCGTCTGCGGGGACGACGGGCGCGTCACCGGCGGGGACGGGGTCGTGGGACCGGTCCTGCGTGGTGGTGTGGTCGTCGACGGTGCGGGTCTTGTCGTCGGCCATCAGCGCATCAGGCCCTTCATGGCCGACGTCGGCGTGGCCGCGAGCGCGGCGGCCTCGTCGGTGCGGATCTCCTCGAGGCGGTGCGCGCCGAGCGTGGTGTGCTGGATCTTGTCGTGGAGCTTGAGGATGGCGTCGATGAGCATCTCGGGGCGGGGCGGGCAGCCGGGGAGGTACATGTCGACGGGGACGACGTGGTCGACGCCCTGGACGATCGCGTAGTTGTTGAACATGCCGCCGGAGCTGGCGCAGACGCCCATGGCGAGCACGTACTTGGGCTCGGCCATCTGGTCGTAGATCTGGCGCAGCACCGGCGCCATCTTGTTGCTCACGCGACCGGCGACGATCATCAGGTCGGCCTGGCGGGGGCTGGGGCGGAAGACCTCCATGCCGAAGCGCGAGGAGTCGAACCGGGGGGCGCCGAAGGTCATCATCTCGATGGCGCAGCAGGCGAGCCCGAACGTGGCGGGCCAGAACGACGCCTTGCGCATGTAGCCGGCGAGGCCCTCGACCGTCGAGAGCAGGACACCGCTGGGCAGCTTCTCCTCGAGACCCATCAGGTCCACTCCATTCCACCGCGGCGCCACTCGTAGGCGTACGCGATCGTGACGTTGACGAGGAAGAGCAGGATCGCGAACACGGCGAACCAGCTCATCTGGTCGAAGGCGACGGCGAAGGGGTAGAGGAAGACGATCTCGATGTCGAAGACGATGAACATCATCGCGGTGAAGAAGTACTTGACGCTGACCTTGCCGCCGCCGTCGGGGAGCGGGCTGGGCTCGATGCCGGACTCGTAGCGGTCGAGCTTGGCGCGGTTGTACCGCTTCGGGCCGGTGAGCGGCGCGATGGCGATGCTGAACACGGCGAACCCGGCCGCGAGGGCACCCAGGACGAGGACCGGTGTGTACTCGTTCACCGTCACCTCCAGCATGCGTGGGCGTGGGGTCTTCCCGAGGTCGTGACCTTGTGAAGCACTTCACAACGTGACCTGCGCCTCACTCTACGCCCGGCGAGGGGCGCGTGTAACTGAGGTCACACTAAGTCGCGTCGCGAGGCAGTTCGAGGTGGTGTCCGCGCAGGTCAGACGTGGTGCGGCTCGCCCGTGACGACGTGGTCGGCGTGTCCCAGGGCCTCGAGGAGGAGGCGACGCAGGTGCCCGCCGACGAGGGTGTACCGCACGCGGCGGCCCTCCCGGTGCGCCTCGACGAGTCCGGCCAGGCGCAGCTTCGCGAGGTGCTGGCTCACCGAGGTGCGGCTCGCGCCGACCGTGTCGGCGAGCGTGGTCACGTCGGCGTCCTCGCGCGCGAGCACCCACAGGAGGTGCAGCCGGGTGCGGTCGGCCAGCAGGCCGAACACCTCCGACGCCTCGGCCAGTCGCTCGGCCGTGGGCTCGACGTCGTGACGCAGGCTCGGCGCAGGCCTGATCGCCCGTCCGCCCACGCCGGAGTCGCTCACGTCGTCATTGTGTCGCAGCCGGGGTCGCCGAGGGGTCGGCGCGCCGGTCGCACCCTCCCGCCCGTGCGCGTTTACGTGGGGCCCCCACCCAAACGCGCGCTCAGGCCGCATGTTGGCGGTGGGGGGAGCCGGTTGGCGTGGGGCCCCACGCAAACCGGCGGGCGGGGGCGGGGTGGGGGTGCAGCGCGGCGAGGGAGGCGACGAGGGCGAGGCCGCTCAGGACGGCGAGGGCGACGTCCGGCGTCGCGCGCACGGCCACGAGCCCGGCGAGGGGGTAGGTGAGCAGGTAGCAGGCGTGCGACCAGGCGAAGTGTCCTGCGAAGAGGAGCGTCAGCCGTCGCCCCTCCCCCTGCGCCCGCAGCACCTGCCCCGACGGCGTGAGGACCAGCGACGACCCCAGGCCGAGGACGGCCCACGTGACGACGAGGCCCGCACCGGCGTCACCGACCACGGAGGCGGCGAGCAGCGTCACGGCCACGACACCCGCGCCGCAGCACATCGGCCCCCACGGCCCCCCTGCCCAGCGGGAGACGAGCACCGCGCCGACCACCGACCCGGCGCCGAACACGGCGAGCACCACACCGACCTGGGGCTCGCCCCACCCCATGTCCGCGACCAGCGTCGCCGTGAGGACGAGGGCCGACGCGTAGGCACAGGCGGCGACGAGGTCCAGCAGGAGCAGCCGCCGCAGGTCGGGCACCCGCACGAACGCCACGAACCCGCCGCCGCGGTCCTCCCGCTCCCCCGCCGACGCGGCCGCGGCGGGCGGCCGCGCCGCCAGCACCCAGGCCAGCGAGCCGACGAACCCGACCGCGGACAGCAGGAACAGTGAACGGGCATCGACCAGCACGAGCGCCAGCGCGGCGAGGGCGGGACTCACCACCGCCTCCGCGTCGTACGCGACCCTCGACAGCGACAGCGCCTGGCGGTAGTCGTCCTCCTCGGGCAGCACCCGTGGCAGCAGTGCCTGGTAGGAGGGCGTGAACCCGGCGGACGCAGCCTGCAGCACCAGGACGAGCACGTAGACCTGCCAGGTGGCGTCGACCAGCGGCAGCGACGCCGCGACCGCGACGCGCACGACGTCGGCACCCACCAGCACGCGTACCGGCGCCCACCCGGCGGTCAGCCGCGCGATCCAGGGCGACAGCACGACGTAGGCGACGATCTTGACCGTCATCGCCGTCGCCAGCACCCCGGCCGCCCGGGGACCCGCCAGGTCGGCGGCGAGCAGCGCCAGCGCGACGGTCAGCACGCCCGTGCCGAGCAGACCGCTCAGCTGGGCGGCGAAGAGCCGGGCGTAGCGCGGGTGGTGACGCAGCGTCGTGAGCACAGTTCATTGTGTGCACATCCGCGCACATGTGCAAGTGACCGGTGGTCATGACCCAGCGGCGCCAGGCCGCCGGCCGACGCACCTCCGTCAGCGGTGGGTCTGCCACCCCCGTGCGGGCCTCAGGGACGGAAGGAGTGGTGCAGGGCGACGATGCCGCCCGAGAGGTTGTGCCACTCGACCCGACCCCAGCCCGCCTCGACCATGCGCAGGGCGAGGCCCTTCTGGTCGGGCCAGGCGCGGATCGACTCCGCCAGGTACACGTACGACTCCGGGTTCGACGACGTGCGGCGCGCGATCGACGGCAGCGCACGCATCAGGTAGTTCGAGTAGACCGCCGCGAACGGCTCCCACGTCGGCGTGGAGAACTCGCACACGACGATCCGACCGCCCGGTCGGGTCACGCGACGCAGCTCGCGCAGACCCTGCAGCGGGTCGTGGATGTTGCGCAGCCCGAAGGAGATCGTGACCGCGTCGAAGGAGGCGTCGGCGAACGGCAGACGCATCCCGTCACCGGCCACGAACGGCAGGTGCGAGAACCGCCTGCGGCCCTCCTGCAGCATGCCGAGGGAGAAGTCGCAGGGCACGACGGTGGCGCCCGCCTCGCGGAACGGGTCGCTGGAGGTCCCGGTGCCGGCCGCGAGGTCGAGGATGCGCTCGCCCGGCTTCGGGGCGACGAGGTCGACGACCCTGCGACGCCAGCGTCGGTCCTGGCCGAGGGACAGGACGTCGTTCGTCACGTCGTAGCGCTGGGCGACGGTGTCGAACATGCGCGCGACGTCGCGGGGCTCCTTGTCCAGTCCGGCTCGGCTCACCCCGCAAGCGTCCCACGAGTAGGCTCGATCGGGTGACGAGCCCTCCCCCCGTGGCCGCTGCGGCGACCCCCCTGCCGTCGCCGCTCGTCGCTCGCACCGTCGAGGTCGACGACCCGGGTCCGCTGCTCGCGCTGCTGCACCGCGACACCGACGCAGTCGCCTGGGTGCACCACGGTGACGGGCTGGTGGGCTGGGGCCGTGCCGCGTCGCTGTCCGTCGACGGACCCGACCGGTTCGACCGTGCGCACCGCTGGTGGCGCGAGGTCACGCGGCACAGCGTCACGCGCGACGAGGTGCACGTGCCCGGCAGCGGGCTGGTCGCGTTCGGCAGCTTCGCGTTCGCCGACGACGGTCGCGGCAGCAGCCTCGTCGTGCCCGAGGTGGTCGTGGGCCGCCGCGACGGCCGCAGCTGGGTCACGGTCGTGGGCACGTCGATCTAGTCGCCGCCGTCGCTCACGCCCGCGGACCCGCCCCAGCACCCGCACGGCGTGGAGCTCGTCGACGGATGGGTCGACAGCGACGCGTGGCAGGACGTCGTGGCCGAGGCGGTGCGCCGCATCTCCGCAGGACAGCTCGACAAGGTGGTCCTCGCCCGCGACCTCGTCGCCGAGCTCGACGCGCCGCTCGACGTCCGCTCGCCGCTGCGCCGGCTGGCCCGCGACTACCCCGGGTGCTGGACGTTCCACGTCGACGGCTTCTTCGGGTCCACGCCGGAGATGCTGGTGCGCCTCGAGCGCGGGCTGGTGACCTCGCGCGTGCTGGCGGGGACGATCCGACGGACGGGCGACGACACCCGCGACCTCGCGCTCGCGGCGTCGCTGGCGCGCTCCAGCAAGGACCTCGAGGAGCACGAGTACGCCGTCCGCTCGGTCGCCGAGGCGCTCGCCCCGCACTGCTCGAGCACCAACGTGCCCGACGCGCCGTTCGTGCTGCACCTGCCGAACGTCATGCACCTGGCCACCGACGTCACCGCCGTGCTGCGCGGCGACGCGAGCGCGCTGAACCTCGTGGCCGCGCTCCACCCGTCGGCGGCGGTCGGCGGCACCCCCACCGAGGCCGCTGTCGCGCTCATCGCCGAGATCGAGGGGCTCGACCGCGGACGCTACGCCGGGCCGGTCGGCTGGATCGGCGCCGAGGGCGACGGCGAGTGGGGCATCGGCCTGCGGTCGGCGCAGCTGGAGGACGAGGGCCGCCGCGTGCGCCTGTTCGCGGGCTGCGGCATCGTCGCCGACTCGGTGCCGGCCGACGAGCTGGCCGAGAGCCAGGCCAAGCTCGTCCCCGTGCTCGACGCCCTCGCCTGAGGCTCAGAGCAGCCCGTCGCGACGGGCCACGGCCGCCGCCTCCGTGCGCGACGACGCACCAAGCTTGGCGAGGATGTGGGACACGTGGACCGATGCGGTCTTGGTGCTGATGAACAGCCGCGCCGCGACCTCCCCGTTGCTGCGCCCCTCGGCCACGAGTGACAGCACCTCGCGCTCGCGGGGAGTGAGTGCGACGGCGTGCGCCGCGGCACGGACCTCCGACCGCTCCGGCACGAGGGCCGCCCCCTCGTCGAGGAGAGGCTGGGCCCCGAGCCGCTGCGCCGTCGCCCTGGCCTCGGCCACGAGCGGCACCGCCTCCTCGCGCCTCCCCGACGCGAGCAGCACCTGCGCCAGCCGGACCTGCGACCGCGCCTGCTCGTAGACCTCGCCGTAGGCGTCGAACGCCTCGACCGCCTCCCGCCAGAGGCGCTCGAGGAGCGTGCCATCGACGTCGACGTCGGCCAGCCACCGCAGCCGCAGCCGCTCCGCCCGGAGGCGCACGAGCCACGCCCTGCCCTCCGGGCCCAGCCGCGGCGCCAGGGCCGCCGCCTCCTCGGCCGCGACGAGCGCGGCGTCGGCAGCCTCGAGGAAGAGCCGACGGTCGGCGGCGCCGCTCGTGGCCGCCGCGCCGGCGAGACGTCCCACCAGCAGCCCGCCGAGGCGCAGCCGCTGCGGCCCGAGGTGGTCGCGCCAGACCGCGTCGAGCGTGGCGACCAGCTCGTCGTGGGCCTGGATCGCGCCGTGCGCGTCGGCCGCGGCGTCGACGAGGGCGGTGCCGCTGTGCACGGCAAGGGCGAGGTCGAGGTCCCACCGCGCCCGCACCGACGTGACGACGTCGGCCGGTACGGGCATCCCACGCCCTGCTGCCACGAGCATCCCGACGGCCTGCAGGCAGGCACGGGCGAGCCGCGTCGCCCCCCGGAGGTCCCGGGCGAGGACCGCGACCTCCTCCCAGTCGCCCCGCAGGTAGGCCACGAGCGCGGCGAAGAAGCGGCCGTCGAAGCCGTAGGGCGCCCAGGGACGACCGGTGGCCCGGCCACGCTCGAGACAGACCCGGAAGTAGTGGTCGGCGCGGTCGAGCTCGCCGGCGTTGAAGTGCGAGAAGGCCAGGTGGTGCCACGCCCGCAGCTCGCCGTGGACGTCGCCCCGGACCCGCGCCGCCTCGGCCAGCTCGAGGTACCCCTCGCGCGTGCCCGCGGTGTCCGCGCCGGTGCGCGCGAGCACCCGCAGCAGCGTCGTCTGCGCCTCGGCCACCGTCTGGTCGTCACCGGCCTGCTCGGCCAGCCGCAGCGCCGTCTCCGCGCGTTCGAGCGACTCGTCGAGCAGGCCGAGCGTCGACGCCACCTGGGCGCGCAACGACTCCACGCGCGCCCGGACGGCCACCGAGGCGTCCTCCGCCGCCGCGAGGGCGGCACGGCTCGCCGCGTCGGCCTCGGCGTCGGTCCCGCCGAGGTAGGTGATCTGCCCCTGGGTGTACAGCAGCCGCGCCCGACCCTCGCCGCGCGGCTCGCGCTCGAGGTGGTCGGCGAGCAGCGCACCGGCCGTCCGCAACCGACCGGAGGCGAGCAGGGTGTCGGCGGTCAGCGTCACGAGACCGACGACGTCGTGGCCCTCGGGCGCGTGGTCGACGACCGCGAGCGCGCGCTGCAGGTGCCCCGCGGCCTCGTCGTGTCCGCCGACCCGCCGGGCCTCGTCGGCCGCACGCAGGTCGGCCTCGAAGGCGAGCGCCGGCTCTCCGGCGCCGTGCGCGTGGAGGGCGACGGTGGCCGCGGCGACCGGACCGGGGTCGGCCTCCAGCGCCCGCAGGAACGCGGCGTGCACCCGACGGCGCTCCCCCGGCAGCAGGTCGTCGAGCACGGCCTCGGCCAGCAGGGCGTGACGGAACCGCAGCGCCTCGCCGACGGGCACGAGCACCTTCAGGTCGACGGCCTCGCGCAGGGCGTCGTCCACCGGACCCACGGTCTCGACCGCCCGCCGCAGGAGCGCGTCGGCGACGGGACCGCCCGCGCACGCGACCGCCCGCACGACCGCCCGGGCGTCGTCGTGCAACCGGTCCACCCGGACGAGCAGGAGGTCGGCGAGGTTCTCCGGCAGCGACCCGCCCGCCAGGCCGGCGTCCAGCAGCTCCTCGGCGTAGAAGGCGTTGCCCTCGGCCCGGGCCAGGATCGTGTCGACGCCGTCCGCGGTGAGGTCGCGGGACGTCCGGCCTCTCAGCAGGTCGGCCATGGCCGCGTCGTCGAGCGGCGCGAGGTCGATCCGGTGCACCGACGGCAGCCGCGTCCACTCCGCGAGCGCCGGACGCAGCGGGTGCCGACGGTGCAGGTCGTCGCTGCGGAAGGAGAGCAGGAGCCCGACCGGGCGGACGAACCGACGGCCGAGCAGGTAGCGGACGAGGTGACGCGTGGAGGCGTCGGCCCAGTGCAGGTCCTCCAGGACGAGCAGCACGGGACCCGCGGCCGCGAGGTGCTCGAGCGTGCGCGCGACCGCCGCGACGACGTCGGCACGCAGCCGGTCGCCGTCGTCCTCGCCCACGCCGCCGGACCGGAGCACCGCGAGGGCGGGCAGCGACGTGGCGAGCTCGCCGAGCCCCACCACGTCGTCGGCCGACGACGTCGCGTCGAGGCCGGCGAGCGCGTCGGCGACGGGCTGGAAGGCCGGCACGTGCTCGCCGAGGTCGAGGCAGTGTCCGACGAGCACGCGCACCCCGGCCGCGCGCGCCCGCTCGACGGTCTCGTCGACGACGCGCGTCTTGCCGATGCCGGCGTCGCCGCCGAGCAGCACGGCACGGCCGGGCGTCGAGCCGTCGAGGCCCAGCGCCCCGTCGAGCTCGTCGAGGACGGCGTCGCGGCCGACGATCGGACTGTGCACGGCCTCCATCATGCCGTCGCGCGCCGATGGTCGGCGCGCGACGTCACGCGGTGCCGTCGGCGTGCCGGCGCGTGGTCGTCCTGGTGCCGTCGGGGAAGGTCGGGACCGTCCACTGCACGAGTCGACGGTGGGTCCGGCGACGGCGGGGACGGCGCGGCTGGGCGGCGAACGCGTTGCGGGCGATCGTCGTGCGGAGGGCGATCTCGGTGGGCACGTAGCCCAGCGGGTCGAGGATCATGGCGGTACCTCTTCTGCGGCTCGGGAACCCCTCCACCGTCGCCGTCTGAGGTAGGCCGCCACATCGGGCAGATGCCCTATCCGCTACCTCAGGTCCGACGCCGACGGGCCCGCACCGCCTCCGGGAGAGGGGTGCGGGCCCGTCGGGCACCGCCGGACTACGGCTTCAGCGTCTTCTTGCCGCCGTGCAGCAGCGTGACGACGAGGTTCAGGCCCTTCTCGTCCTTCGCGGCCCGCTTGAACGACGTGAGGTTGAGCAGCGGTGCGTAGCGCTGCTGCGTGATCGCCTTCGCGTAGGTGAACTCCCTGAGCCCGTCGGGGCCGTGGATACGGCCGAAGCCCGACTGCCCGACGCCGCCGAACGGGAGGCCGGGCACGCCCGCGAACGTGATGATGCCGTTGACCGACGTCATGCCCGAGCGGATGCGCCGGGCGATCTCCACGCCGTTGCGCTTGGAGAACACCGCTCCCGCGAGCCCGTACTTGCCCGCGTTGGTGAGGCGGACCGCCTCGTCCATGTCGCGGACCGGGTTGACGGCGAGGGTGGGCCCGAACGTCTCCTCGGTGATCGCCGTCGACGTCTCGGGCACGTGCGTGAGGATCGTCGGCTGCACGAAGCGCTCCCCGACCGCGTCGGCGCCGCCGACGACGGCCGTGGCGCCCCGGTCGAGCGCGTCCTGGACGTGACCCCGGATGACGTCGACCTGCGACGGCATCGTGATCGGGCCGATCTTGGCGCCCGCGTCGGTGCCGGCGCGCAGCCCCCGGGCCTGCTCGGTGATCTCGGCGACGAACGCGTCAAAGACCTTCTCGTGCACGTAGACGCGCTCGGTGCCGATGCACGTCTGGCCCGCGTTGGACATGCCGCCCCACAGCGCGGCCTCCGCGGCCTTGGCGATGTTCGCGTCCTCGTCGACGATGAGCGAGTCCTTGCCGCCCGCCTCGATGACGACGGGGGTCAGGCGCTCGGCGCACGCCGCCATGACCTTCTTGCCGGTGGCCGTCGAGCCGGTGAACGCCAGCTTGTCGACACCGGAGGTGCACAGCGCGGCACCCGTGGCGCCGAGCCCGGTGATCGCCTGCAGCACCGGGATGCCACCCACCACCTCGGCGAAGGTCTCGGCGAGCCACACGCCGACGCCCGGCGTGTACTCGCTCGGCTTGAACACGACCGTGTTGCCGGCCGCCAGCGCGTACGCGATCGAGCCCATCGGGGTGAAGACCGGGTAGTTCCACGGGCCGATGACGCCGACGACGCCGAGCGGCTTGTACTCCACGGTCGACTTCTGGTTGGCCATGACGAGGCCGGAGGCGACGCGCTGCGGGCCGAGCACCTTCTTGGCGTGCTTGGCGGCCCAGGCGACGTGGTCGATGGCCAGCGCGATCTCGAGCTGGGCGTCGGGGATCGGCTTGCCGGTCTCGCGGTGCGACAGCTCCGAGAGCTGCGCGATCCGGCGGGTGATGACGCTGCGCCACGTGAGCAGGTGCTCGGCGCGCTCGTCGAAGCTCAGCGCGCCCCACCACTCGGCGGCGTCGCGCGCCCGCTCGACGGCGAGGGCGACGTCCTCCGGACCGGCGACCGGGTGCACGCCGACGAGGTCTCCGGTGGCCGGGTCGAGCGACTCGAAGGTCTCCACCCCGTCGGCGGGGACCGAGGCGGAGGTGGGCGGCGGAGACGGGTGGCGGTCGAACGTCGAGGTCATCGGGACTCCTTCAGCAGGTCGGCGGCCTTCTCGCCGACCATGATCGTGGGGGCGTTGGTGTTGCCGCGCGGGACCGCGGGCATGACGGAGGCGTCGGCGACGCGCAGGCCCTCGACGCCGCGCACGCGCAGCTGCGGGTCGACGACGCTCTCGTCGCCGGTGCCCATCGCGCAGGTCGCGACGGGGTGGTAGAGGGTCTGGCAGAGCCGGTTGATCGAGGCGTACACCTGGTCGTCGGTGGGGTCGAGCGACGCGGGCTCCCACGGCGCCTTGACGTACCGGGCGAGGGGACCGTCCTTGAGGATCTCGCAGGCACGGCGGATGCCGGCCGCGAGCGCCTCGAGGTCGGCGCGGTCGTCGAGGTAGCCGGCCTCGATCTCCGGCTTCCAGGACGGGTCGGCCGACCGGAGCCGCACGTGCCCCCGGCTCTGCACGCGCACGAGCGTCGCGGCGAGCGTCAGGGCCGGTTGCGTGGGCTCGTGCAGGCCGTTGTCCCAGAAGCCGGTGGGCGCGAAGTGGAACTGCAGGTCGGGCAGGTCGAGGTCGTCGCGGGAGGTGAAGAACGCGCCGGCCTCGGCGACGTTCGACGTGAGCGGGCCGCGGCCGAGCTTCTGGGCCTTCAGCAGCTGCGGCAGGTTGAGCGACGCGGCGAGGTCGGTCGTGCCCTGGGTGTGCGCCAGGACGCCGGAGACCGGGTGGTCCTGCAGGTTCTGCCCGACGCCGGGCAGGTCGACCTGGACGTCGATGCCGTGGTCCTTCAGGTGCGCGGTGGGGCCGATGCCGGAGAGCATGAGGAGCTGGGGGCTGTTGACGGCTCCGCCCGCGAGGACGACCTCGGCGTTCACGCGCACCGTCTCGGTGAACGCGCCCCGCCGGTAGGTGACGCCGACCGCGCGCTTGGCACCCTTCTTCCCCTCGAGGTCGATCGACGTCACGAACGCCTCGGTGCGCAGCACCAGGTTCGGGCGCGAGAGGGCAGGCCGGATGTAGGCGTCGGCGACCGACCAGCGTCGGCCCTTGCGGCACGTGACCTGGTAGAGCCCCGCACCCTCCTGCTCCGCACCGTTGAAGTCGTCGGTGCGCTTCATGCCGTTCGCGACGGCCGACTCGACGAACGCGTGGCTCAGCTCGTGGTCGTGGCGCCGGTCCTCGACGTGCAGCGGTCCGTCGTTGCCGTGGAAGGAGTTGCGCAGCCGCTGGTTGCCCTCGGAGCGCTTGAAGTAGGGCAGCACGTCGTCGTAGCCCCAGCCGTCCGCGCCGTAGGCGTCGCGCCACTCGTCGTAGTCGGCGTGGTTGCCGCGGATGTAGATCATCGCGTTCATCGACGTGCAGCCGCCAAGCGCCTTCATGCGCGGCCAGTCGGCCCGACGATTGCCGAGGTGCTTCTGCGGCGTGGTCTGGTAGCCCCAGTCCCAGGACGTCTTGAACAGCGTCGAGAACCCGGCCGGCAGGTGGATCATGTCGTCGTCGTCCATCGGCCCCGCCTCGAGGAGCAGGACGCGGACGTCGGGGTCCTCCGTGAGTCGCGCGGCGACCACGCCGCCGCCGCTGCCCGACCCGATCACCACGTAGTCGAAGGTCTCGATCCCCATGCCCGTCCTCTCGTCGGCGCGCACGTGACGCACGCCACTCACCGTACCGTCGGCACGGTCACTGCCACCAGGACTGTCACGGTTTCTCGACTGCTGGACGTCGTCGGTCGGCGCAGCCACGGCGGCCGTCAGTCCTCGGCGAGCGCCTCTGCGGTCGCCGAGCGCAGCGCCGCGTCGAGGGCACGACGGTCGTCGCGGCGCAGCACCACCTCGACCACCTCGATCCCGCCGACGGGCGAGGCGAGGGCGTCCGAGAGGCCGGCAGGCTCGACTCGCCGGTGCGGCACGCGGTAGCCGGCGCACAGGGCCCCGAGGTCGGCGCCGGTCGGCGTCGCGAAGACGCGCTCGAACGCGTCGGCGTGCTCCGGTCCGCCCTGCTCCAGCGTGGAGAAGATGGCACCGCCGTCGTCGTTGACCACCACGACCGTGAGGTCCGGCCGCGGCTCGTCGGGGCCCACCAGCAGGCCGTTGCTGCCGTGCAGGAAGGTCAGGTCGCCCATGAGCGCCAGCGCCCGGCTCGAGTCGCGCGCGAGCGCCGCGCCGACGGCGGTCGAGACGGTGCCGTCGATGCCGGCGAGGCCGCGGTTGGCCACGACGTAGCGACGCTCCCCCACGGCCCAGGGCCGCGCGACGACGTCGAGGTCGCGGATCGGCTGCGACGCGCCCACGACGAGCAGCCCGCCGGGAGGGAGGGCCTCGGCGACGACGCGCGCGACGGCGAGGCCGCTGTCGGGGTGCGCCGCGAGCAGGGCGTCGACGCCGCGCTGCACGCGGGTGTCGGCGTCCGTCCACTCCTGCAGCCAGGCGGGGTCGGCGACGCCGTCCGCCGCGACCTCGTCGGTGAAGGTGACGCGGGGTCCGGCCGGCACGGGGTACGTCGCCTGCGTGCCCACGTGCACGACGTCGACGTCGGCGCGCGCCAGCAGCCGCGTGACCGGGCGGCTCAGCGTCGGGTGGCCGAACGACACCACGCGCTCGACGCGCCCGGCCAGGGGCTCGTGGCCGAGCAGGAGCCGGTACGTGGGCAGCGCACCGCCCGTGCGCGACCCCGACGTCGGCTCGGCGAGCAGCGGCCAGCCGGCGTCGCGGGCGAGCACGCGGGCGCGGGCACCGGACTCGTCGCCCGCGAGCACGACGGTGCGGGGACCGGGGTCGAGGACGAGCGGCGGCCCGTCCGGGATGCGGCGCGTGTGCCCGGCCACCGGGAGGGCGACGAGCCCGGCGGTCCAGTCGGTCCCGGGCTCCACCAGCGGCTCGTCGAGCTCGAGGTTGAGGTGGGCGGGAGCGTCGGCTGGCAGGGTGGCGACGTCGCCGACCGCCTGCACGGCGCGGACGCCGGGGAAGATGCCGGGCTGCACCGTGGTCTGGTTGGCGCCCGTGCCGCGCAGCCTCGCCGGACGGTCGGCGGTCACGGCCAGCACGCCGACGCCCGCGTGCAGCGCCTCGAGCATCGCGGGGTGCAGGTTCGCGACCGCGGTGCCCGACGTCGTGACGACGGGGACGAGCCGGTGCGACGTCCGGGACAGGCCGAGCGCCAGGAACCCGGCCTCCCGCTCGTCGACGCGCACGTGCAGCCGGAGCAGCCCGGCGGCGTCGGCGGCGCGGAGCGCGAGAGCGACCGGCGCGGACCGCGAGCCGGGCGAGAGCACCGCATCGGTGACGCCGTGCTCCACGAGGATCCGCAGGAGCCGGTGCGCCGTGCCGGTGGCGCTCATCCGCCGGCCTGCGACCGGAGCAGGGCGTCGACGCGCTCGAACCTGGTGCGCCAGGCGGCGTCGGTCGCGGCGTCGGCGGCGACCTCGACCAGCGCGACCTCGTCGACCTCGACCGGTCGCACGGGGAGCCAGCCGTCGACGGGGTGCAGCGGGGTGCTCGTGACGTCGCCGCCCAGCAGCGACGTCGTGCCGAGGCCGCACGCGTAGGGCAGCTCGGGCAGGGCCGCCGCGAGGGCGACGCCAGCGGCCAGGCCCACCGACGACTCGACCGCGCTCGAGACGACGACGGGCAGGCCGATCTCCTCGGCCACCCGCAGGCACGCGCGCACCCCGCCGAGCGGCTGGACCTTGAGCACGGCGACGTCGGCGGCCTCGAGGTCGCGGACGCGGTAGGGGTCGGCGGCGCGACGGATCGACTCGTCGGCGGCCACGGGCACGTCGACCCGACGTCGGACCAGCGCAAGCTCCTCCACCGTGGCGCACGGCTGCTCGACGTACTCGAGCGTCCCGACGGCGTCGAGGGCTTTGACGGCGGCGACCGCGTCGTCGACGGACCACCCGCCGTTCGCGTCGACCCGCACCCGACCGTCGGTCCCCAGGACGTCGCGGACGGCCTCGACGCGTGCGACGTCGTCGGCCAGCGTCTGACCGCGCTCGGCGACCTTCACCTTGGCGGTCGTGGCGCCCGAGGACCGGACGATCTGCGCGGCCTGCTCGGGGCCGACGGCCGGCACGGTCGCGTTCACGGGCACCCGGTCGCGGACGGGCTCGGGCCAGCCGTCGTGGGCGGCCTCCAGGGCGGCGCGCAGCCACGGCACGCACTCCACGTCGTCGTAGTCGAGGAACGGGCTGAACTCGCCCCACCCCGCGGCGCCGCGCACGAGCAGACCCTCGCGTCGGCGGATGCCGCGGAACCGGACGGGCATGCCGATCGCGAACGTGTGCACCTGCCGAGGGTAGCGGCGCGGCAGCATCGGGGCCTGCGGGTGAGGTCGCGCACAACGCCCCGGGGCCGGACTGCGACGTCAGGTGCGCCGTGCCACGGTGGAGGCATGTCGACCATCGCCATCGTCGGGGGCCACGGACAGATCGCCCTCCACCTCATCGAGCAGCTCCGCGCGCGCGGTCACGACGTCGTCGCGCTCATCCGCAACGACGCGCACACCACCGATGTCGAGCAGCGGGGGGCCACGGCGCGCCGCCTCGACATCGAGCAGCAGGACGCCGACGCCTTCGCGTCCGTGTTCGAGGGCTGCGACGCGGTCGTCTTCGCGGCCGGCGGCGGACCCGACGGCAACATCGGCCGCAAGCGGGCCGTCGACCTCGAGGGCTCGCTGAAGTCGGTCGAGGGCGCCCGGATCGCGGGCATCCGTCGCTTCGTGCAGATCTCCGCGATCGGCGTCGACCTGCCGCTGCCCGAGGACACCGACGAGGTGTGGCGCGCGTACGTCGAGGCCAAGCGCGACGCCGACGTCGCGCTGCGCGAGAGCGGCCTGGACTGGACGATCATCCGTCCCGGCAGGCTCACCGACGACCCCGCCCGCGGCACGGTCACGCTCGGCGACTCCGTGGCCCGCGGCGAGGTCCCGCGCGCCGACGTCGCCGCCGTGCTCGCCGAGGTCCTGCACACCGGCGCCGGCATCGGCCGTCAGTGGGACCTCGTCACCGGCGGGACCCCGGTCGACGAGGCCGTCGCCTCCGCCTGACCCCCTCCCCCCTTTTGGGTTGGGCCCAACTCAAAGTCTGACTCCCCCACGCAGCGCTGCGTGGGGGAGTTCCCTTGGGGTTGGGGGGATTCATCCAGAGCCAACGGACGAGGCACGTCGCGGCGCGCCGGACACAGCGCCTGGAGGACGGCTCCGGACATCCTCGGAGGGCCGTCTCCCCCACCCCAAGGGCTCGTCCCACCTCAGCGCTGGGGTGGGGAGTCACCTTTGGGGTGGGGCCCAACCCCAAGGGCAGGAAGGGTGGGGGCTAGAACAGGCGGCGGACGGCGATGCGGTCGACCTTGCCGTTCGGGAGGAGGGGGACGGCGTCGACGAGGGTGACGTCGCGCGGCGCCCAGCGTCGCGGCAGTCCCTGCTCCTCCAGAGCGTCGCGGAGGCGGTCGGCTGCCACCGCGTCGAGGCAGGTCGCGTCGGCCGGGACCACGACCGCCACCACGCGGGTGCCCCACTCGTCGTCGGGCACGCCGACCACGGCCGCGTCGTGCACCTCGGGCAGCGCGCGCAGCGCCCGCTCGACCGCGGGCAGCGGCACGTTCACCCCGCCGCTCACCACCACGTCGTCGGCCCGACCGACGACGGTCAGCACACCTGCGTCGTCCACGCTCCCGAAGTCGGCGGTGTCGAACCACTCGTCGGTGCGCGCGACGTCGCCGTAGCCGTCGAACAGCACCGGCCCCGCCACCTGCACCCGACCCACGCCGTCGCGCCCGTCGACGACCCGCACGCGCACGCCGTCGAGCGGGACGCCGTCGTACACGCACCCGCCGCTGGTCTCGCTCATCCCGTAGGTGCGCACGACCCGCACCCCGGCCGACGTCGCCTGCTCGCGCAGCGTCGGGTCGAGCGCGGCACCTCCCACCAGCACCGCGTCGAGCGCCGCGAGCACGTCGAGCCGCCCCGCCGCGGCCAGCCGGTGCAGCTGGGTGGGCACGAGCGACGCGTAGGTCCGGGGAGCCTCGAGCGCCCGCAGCGCGTCGACGAGGTCGTCGTGCTCGTCGAGGAGCACCGGCTCCTGCCCGGCGAGCAGGGAGCGCACCAGCACCTGCAGGCCGCCCACCCCGGTCACGGGGAGCGCCAGCAGCCACTGGCCGGGACCGCCGAGCCGTGCGTGCGTGGCCCGCGCCGACGCCAGCACCGCGGACCGCGACAGGCGCACGTCCTTCGGCTCGCCCGTGCTGCCCGACGTGCGCACGACCAGAGGCTCGACGTCGTCACCGGCCACCCACGGTCGCAGCAGGTCGAGCACCTCACGCGCCGAGCCCGACACCGGGCGCAGCGACGCCCCTCCGCTCAGGAGCCCGGCTCCCACTCGTCCGGCTCCTCCTCCAGCGGGTCGCGCACCGGGCGCGACTGGTACAGCGCGGCGGCACCCGTCACCAGCGCTCCGAACCCGGCGGCGAGGGGCAGCCAGCCGCCGTCGGAGGTCACCGCCAGCCACACGAAGATGCCCGTCAGCAGCACCAGGACGAACGGGAACGGCGGCTGCGTCATCCCCCCACCCTAGGCGCTGGCACACTGTCCGCTGAACCCTAGGAGCATCGTGACCGACCGCAGCAGCGCGACCCTCTCGCAGTGGGTCGAGGGGGCCCGTCCCCGCACCCTCCCCGCGGCCGTCGCGCCCGTCCTGGCCGGCACCGGCGTGGCGGCGTACGTGGCCGACGTGGTCTGGACCAAGGCCCTGCTCGCGCTCGGCGTGTCCCTCGCGCTGCAGGTGGGCGTGAACTACGCCAACGACTACTCCGACGGCGTCCGCGGCACCGACGACGACCGCGTGGGTCCGCTGCGGCTCGTCGGGTCGGGCCTGGCGCGACCGTCGGCGGTCAAGGCCGCCGCGCTCGGCTTCCTCGGCCTCGGCGCGCTGCTGGGCCTGGCCCTCGCGGCCACGACGACGTGGTGGCTGCTGCTCGTCGGCGTCGCCGCGCTCGGCGCGGCCTGGACCTACACGGGCGGCCCGAACCCGTACGGCTACCGCGCACTGGGCGAGGTGAGCGTGTTCCTGTTCTTCGGGCTGGTGGCCGTCCTCGGCACCGTCTACGTGCAGGTCGAGGCGCTCCCGTGGGAGGCGTGGGCGGCTGCCGTCGGCGTCGGAGCGCTCGCCTGCGCGATCCTCGTGGCCAACAACCTGCGCGACATCCCCACCGACGTCGAGGCCGGGAAGCGGACCCTCGCCGTGGTGCTGGGCGACGCGCGCTCGCGGTGGTTCTACGCCGCGCTCGTCGGGCTCAGCGCCGCGCTCGCGATCGTGCTGGCCGTCGGCGCGACGCCCTGGGCGCTGCTCGCGCTGCCCGGCCTCGCGCCCGCCGTCCCCGCGCTGCGGGCCGTGCTCGCCGACGCCCAAGGACCTGCGCTCGTCCCCGTGCTCAAGGCCACCGGCATCGCCGAGCTGCTCTGGTCGGCCGGTCTCGCCCTCGGGCTCGTCCTCGGCCGATGACCTCCGGGCGGGGCAGGCTGGTGGTGGGCGTCGTCTCCGACACTCATGCCCCGAGGTTCTGGAAGGGCATGCCCGGACGCGTGGCCGAGGAGCTGCGCGGCGTCGACCTCGTGCTGCACGCGGGCGACGTGTGCGAGCCGTCGGTGCTCGACGAGCTCGCCACCATCGCGCCGGTGCACGTCGTGCAGGGCAACAACGACGGCGCCGACGTCGCCGCGTGGGGCGCACCCGAGACGCTCGAGCTCGAGCTGGCCGGCGTGCGCGTCGCGATGATCCACGACGCCGGGCAGAAGCAGGGCCGCGTGCGACGCATGCGGCGACGCTTCCCCGACGCCGACGTCGTCGTGTTCGGCCACTCGCACATCCCCTGGGACGAGACCGACCAGGACGGGCCGCGCATCCTCAACCCCGGCTCCCCGACCGACAAGCGACGTCAGCCGCACGGCACCCTCGGCCGGCTCGTGCTCACCGACGGTGCCGTCGAGTCGTGGACGCTCGTCGAGGTCACCTGACCGCGGGACCGTCGACCCCCTTCAGCCGACCCCCTCAGTCGATACCGGGCAGCCGCCCGGTCGCGTCGTACTCGGCCAGCCGCTCGGTCCACGGCGCGAGGTCGATGCCGCGCTCCGCCAGCCACGCGTCGTCGTAGTAGCTGCTGAGGTAGCGCTCCCCGGCGTCGCACAGCAGGGTGACGATGCTGCCGCTCTCCCCCGCCGTGCGCATCCGCGCGGCGAGCGTCAGCGACGCCCACACGTTCGTGCCGGTCGAGCCGCCCACCAGACGGCCCAGCCGGTCGCTCGTCCACCGCATGGTCGCGATCGACGCGGCGTCGGGCACGCGCAGCATGTCGTCGATGACGCCGCCCACGAACGACGGCTCCACCCGCGGCCGACCGATGCCCTCGATCCGCGACGACACCCCCGTGACCACGTCGGACCTGTCCTGCTCCCAGCCGTCGAGGAACGCGGAGTTCTCGGGGTCGGCGACGAGCAGCGACGTGGGGTGGCGGCGGTAGCGCAGGTAGCGGCCGATGGTGGCGGACGTGCCGCCCGTGCCGGCGCTCACGACCACCCAGGCGGGCACGGGGTGCCGCTCGGCCGACATCTGCTCGAAGATCGACTCCGCGATGTTGTTGTTGCCGCGCCAGTCGGTCGCCCGCTCGGCGTACGTGAACTGGTCCATGTAGTGGCCGTCGCACTCCTCGGCCACCCGGCGCGCCTCGTCGTACACGTCGGCCGCGTTCTCCACGAAGTGGCAGCGTCCGCCGTACCACTCGATGAGCGCCACCTTCTCCGCGCTCGTGGCAGCGGGCATGACGGCGACGAACGGGAGCCCGACGAGCCGCGCGAAGTAGGCCTCGCTGACGGCCGTCGACCCGCTCGAGGCCTCGACCACCGTCGAGCCCGGACCGATCCAGCCGTTGCAGAGGGCGTGCAGGAACAGCGACCGCGCGAGCCGGTGCTTGAGGCTGCCGGTGGGGTGCACCGACTCGTCCTTTAGGTACAGGTCGACGTCGGGGGTGGCGACGGGCAGCGCGTGCAGGTGCGTGTCGGCGCTGCGGTTGGCGTCGGCCTCGACGCGGCGGATCGCCTCGTCGATCCAGACGCGGACCTCAGTCGACGTCTTCGGCACTGCGGGACTCCTCGATGCGCGACGTCATGCGCTCGGCGCGCTCCTGCAGCTGGAGCGCCACCTGCTCGCGCATGCCGGCGAGCAGGAAGATCGAGATCACGGAGGAGATGATCATGGCCGCGAGCAGCACGAGCAGGTTGGTCAGCTCGTCGAACTCCAGGAAGGTACGCCCGATCCCCCACAGCAGCAGGTAGGTGACGGCCAGGACGCTGAGCCGTGCGAGCGTGTACCTCCAGAACGCCTTCATGCGTCGAGCCTAGTCGGCGCCGGGAAGACCGCCGCCGGCACCCGTGGCAGGCGGTCCGACGGTCGTCGTCGCGGCCGCGGCCGTCGGGCGGCGCCGGTTGAGGCCCGCGGGTACGGTGGCGCCATGGGCAAGGCACTGATCGCGATCGTCGCCGTCGTGCTGCTCGTGTACGCCTTCTTCGACCTCCTGGCCACCCCGCGCCAGCAGGTCCGCGGACTGCCGAAGCCCGCCTGGTTCGTCATCATCCTGCTGCCGTTCGTCGGCCCCCTCGCCTGGATGTTCCTGGGCACGCAGTCGCGCAAGGGTCGCCCCCCGCGCGACTCCGGCTACGGCTGGCCCGGCGGCCGTCCCCCCACCCGCGGCCCGGACGACGACCCCGACTACCTCCGCGGCCTCTAGCGCCCGGACAGCAACTTTTGGACAGTTGCGGGGGGCTCAGGCGGCGTTCCGTCCCCCGGAAGTGTCCAGAACGGCCGGGCGGGTGAACCATCGGAGCCACTGGACGCTCGTGACCGGACGAGGACCCGTGTACCCGCGTGCGACGAGGGCTGCGTGGACGCGCCAGGGCACCTGCCTCGGCTCGGCGAGGTCCGCCGCAGCCACGACGATGACGCGGTAGCCCAGCGCCTCGAGCGCCTCCCGCCGTCGCCGGTCGCGTGCCCACTGCGCGCGGTCGGTCTCGTGGTGACGACCGTCGTACTCGACCACGACCTTCCACCGCGGGTACAGCAGGTCGACGCGAGCGACGAACCGGCCGCGCTCGTCCAGGACGTCGACGTTCACCTGCGGCTCCGGCAGACGGGCGAACACCAGCATGAGCCGCAGCAGCGTCTCCATCGGCGACTCGGACCCCTCTCGCACCATGGTCATGGCCCGACGCGTCCGCGTCACGCCGTGCAGGTGCTGCGCGTGACAGAACGACTCGAGGACCTCCCGCGTACACGAGGTCGTGCGCAGCAGGTGCTCGGCCACCTGGACGAGCGTCACCAGCCCGAGACGGGTGCCGCAGTCGACGAAGGTGCGCTCGGGTCCGGTGACGGGGATCCCGGCCACGGTCGTGCTGGGGATCGCGCGCAGGCGGCGGTGGAGCACGACACCTGGCAGCCTCGACCGGAGCGAGGTCCGGGTGGAGAGCTCGACGTCGTCACCGCCGGTGTCGTACCCCCAGATCCTCAGGGCGGTCAGATGACTGACGACGCAGTCGGACGGCAGCACGAGCAGCGCCGCCATGATCTTGACCCTCCAGGTGAGCAGGACGTCGGACCGCACGTAGACGCCGCGGTGCAGACGCCTGAAGCGTGACCCTCTCAGGACGTCGCGAGTGACACCACGGGCCTGCGCCTCGCGCAGTGTGAACGGTCGATCGCTCGGAAGATCCATGCCCCGACGCTGGCCCTGACACCCCGTCCGAGCAACCTACCCCTGTGGACGGCCGACACGACTCGCCGTCTTGGACACTTCCGGGGCATCTGGACGTCGCCGACTGCCCCGGAACTGTCCAGAACGCGGGGAGGGGTACGTCGGGCTACTTGGCGTAGGAGTGGAGGCCGGAGCCGAAGAGGTTGACGACGTAGTAGCTGGTGACGAAGGTGGCGAAGCCGACGATGGCGATCATCGCGGCGCGCTTGCCCTTCCAGCCGGCGGTGGCGCGGGCGTGGAGGTAGCCGGCGTACACGACCCACGTGATGAAGGCCCAGACCTCCTTGGGGTCCCAGCCCCAGTAGCGGCCCCACGCGTAGTGCGCCCAGATCGGGCCGGCGATGAGGGCGCCGAAGGTCCACAGCGGGAACCCGACCGCGATCACCCGGTACGCGAGCCGGTCCATGACCGCCGCCGACGGGAACCGCGACAGCCGCGGGCCCACCGTGCCGTTGTCCTCCGCCCGCTGACGCACCAGGTACATCACCGACGCCGCCGTGCCCAGCAGGAAGAACGCACCGGCGATCATCACCGCCGCCACGTGGATGACGAGCCAGTACGAGTGCAGTGCCGGCACGAGCGGGCCCGGCTCGACGTAGGTCGAGACGGCCAGGCCGAGCACCGCCAGCGCGAAGCCCGAGACGATGCCACCGACCCACTCGATCGGCGAGATCCGCGCCACGACGACGTACACGAGCAGCGCGATGAACGCGCCACCCACGCCGAACTCATACATGTTGCCCCACGGCACACGCTGCGACGCCAGACCACGCGTGACCATCGCGAGCCCGAGCACGACGGTGCCGAGCACCGTGAGCGAGTACGCGACGGAGCGCAGGACGTCGGAGCGGCTCGCCGTCTCCGGCTCGACCGGCTCCACCGGGACGCCGCCGGCCGCGACGGCCACCGGCTGGTCCTCCTTGACGACCTGACGGGCGAAACCCCACTCGGCCACGTAGGCCAGGAAGGCGAGCGCCACGACGATCATGCCGGAGGTGACGGCAAAGTTCGACACCTGCGTGTAGTCGGCGAGGGTCATCGGGGCTCCTTCTCCGGGTCGTCCGGTAGGTCGCCGAGGCCGCTGCGCAGCTGCGCCAGCAGGTCCTCGAGGCTCGTGCCGAGGTCGTCGCGCGGCACACGGTCGAGGGCGGCGACCTCCACCACGGTACGCGAACCCACCCGGCGTGCACGGACCCAGGTGCGCCGCGGCCGCACGGCCAGCGACAGCACCAGCCCGACGATGCCGATGCTGATGCCGCCGAGCGGCAGCCAGACCAGCGGCGTCGATGCGATCTGGAACCGCGCGAACAGGGTCAGGTCGGTGAACTCGATCGTGCCGCCGTCGGGCAGGTCGGCCTCCTGGCCGGGGCTCAGGCTCACGCGGAAGTTCGAGCCGTCGGCGTTCTTGTACTGCTCGAGCTTGTCCTGGTCGAGGACGTACACCGACTGCGGCAGCCCGTCGTCGACGCCGAGGTCGCCGTGGAAGACGAACAGGCCCAGCAGCGGGTTGACCGCCCCCGGGAACGCCGAGATCGACGCCTCCTCGGTGCCGTTCGAGACCGCCGTGGGCAGGAAGAAGCCCTGGAACCCGAGCTGCTCGGGACGCGCGTCGGGCACCTTGATCACGCCGTTGGACGTGTACGTGCCGTCGGCCGGCAGGAAGGGCACCGCGCCGTCGAACACGACGTCGCCCTTCGCGTCGGTGATCTTGACCACCGGTGCGTAGCCCTGGCCGACGAGGAAGACCGACGTGCCCCCGACGTTCAACGGGTGGTTCACGCGGATCTCGTAGGGCTTCTCGCGCCCGTCGACGCCCTCGCGGTACGTGCCCGACGCCTCGAACAGGCGCGGCGCCCCCCGCTGCGGACCGGTCGTCCAGAACCGGGCGACCATCTTGTCGAGCTGCAGCGAGAAGGGCGGCAGGTCGTTCGTGTCGAACAGCGCGCCGGACGCGAACTCGTCGTACTGGGTGAGGACGTTGGCGAAGCCCTCGCCCTGGGTGACGATCGCGGCACCGCGGTAGCCCCACAGCGCACCCGCCGCCACGCCCACCAGCACCGCCACGATGCTGGTGTGGAAGACGAGGTTGCCGAGCTCGCGCAGGTAACCGCGCTCGGCCCGCACCTCGCCTCTGTTGGTCGCCGCCCCCGGCCCGGCACCCCCGCCGGCGCTGCTCGCCGCCCCCTCGTCGCGGACCACGTCGACGCGGCTGGGCAGGAGCCGCGGACCACGGAGGGCACCGCGCGCGACGGCGAGCACCTGCTCGACGTCGGCCTCGGTCTCGAAGGTGGCCGACGCCGGCAGCCGGTCGAAGTTGCGGGGGGCGCGGGGCGGACGGGCGCGCACCGACCTCAGGTACACCTTGGTCCGCGGCAGGATGCAGCCGATCAGCGACACCATCAGCAGCACGTACACGGCGCTGAACCACGGCGACGTGTACGTGTGGAAGACGCCGAGCCGCTCCAGCCACGGCGAGAGATCGGGGTGGCGGGCCTGGAAGGCCTCGACCGCGCGGGCGTCGACCCCGCGCTGCGGCACCACGGACCCCGGCACCGCCGCGATGGCGAGCAGCAGGAGGAGCAGGAGCGCCGTGCGCATCGACGTGAGCTGGCGCCACGCCCACCGCAGCGTCTCGACCGGCCCGAGTGCCGGCGCGAGCTCAGCGGGCTTGCGGTCCTTGCGGGGGCGGGCCATCAGATCGCCGCCCCGTAGCCGCCGGCCCACGTCTGCAGCTGCACGACGACCGCGTCCCAGACGCCCGTGACGAGCAGGACGCCGACGACGACGAGGAGGCCGCCGCCGACCCGCTGGAGGGTCTGCTGGTGGCGGCGCGCCCACCGGACGGCGTGCATGAACCGACCGAACCCGAGCGCCGCGAGCACGAACGGCACGCCGAGGCCGAGGCAGTACACGAAGGTCAGGAACGCGCCCCGCTCGAGCGTGCCGGAGTTGTTCGCGAGGGTGAGCACGGCACCCAGCGTCGGGCCGATGCAGGGCAGCCAGCCGAGGCCGAAGAACAGGCCGAGCAGCGGTGCGACGGCCACGCCCACCGCGGGCACCGCGTGCACGCGCACGTCGCGCTGCAGGATGGGCAGCACGCCGCTGAAGACGAGTCCGAGCACGATCACGACGATGCCCAGCACCACCGACATGGGTCGTCGGTAGTCGTAGAGCTCCTGGCCGAGCGCGCCGAACAGGGCACCGCCCGTCACGAACACCACCGTGAACCCGAGCACGAACAGCACCGACCCGAGCAGCAGCCGCGACCGTCCCTTGGTCTCGAGGTCCTGGACCCCGACGCCGCTGACGTAGGAGAGGTAGCCCGGCAGCAGGGGCAGCACGCACGGGGAGAAGAACGACACGAGCCCCGCGAGCACGGCGATCGGCACGGCCAGCAGGAGCGACCCCGACAGCACGGTGTCGGCGAACCAGTCGGTCACGAGGTGCTCGCCAGGACGTCGTCGAGGACGCCGGACAGCGTCGAGGCGCGCAGCTCGGGGTCGATGACGCGCGCGGCCACTCGTCCCTTCGCGTCGATGATCCAGGTGGTGGGGATGGCCTGGGACGGGAGGCTGTCGGCGAAGCCGAGCTGCTGGCGGCCGTCGGAGTCGACGATGCTCGGGTAGGTCGTGCCGATCCGCTCCTCGAAGGCGCGGGCGGCGGCGGTCTGGTCGCGCACGTTCAGGCCGAGGAACTGCACCCCGCGGTCGGCGTACTGCTGGGCGACCTCCTCGAGCACCGGCGCCTCCTTGCGGCACGGCGGGCACCAGGATCCCCACACGTTGACCACGAGGGTCTTGCCGGCGAAGTCGGCCGAGCTGATGGTCTTGCCCTCGAGGTCCTCGCCCTCCAGCACCGGGGCGTCGGCACGGTCCTCGACCGGGACCGACGTGACGAAGCGGCTGGCGCTGACGTAGCCGCCGGTGGAGCCCTCCGTGCCGCGACCGGAGCACGCCGCGAGCACGACGAGACCCAGGGCGAGGAGGACGGCGGCGCCACGTCGGCGCGGGGAACGGCTCACGGCTCAGGCGCCCCCGACGAACTTCTTGCCGGCCTTCAACGCGTCGGGCAGGAGGTCGCCGGCGGGCTCGGCGTAGGTGAAGCCGACGTAGCGGTCGCCGTCGAAGGTCAGGCTGGTCAGGCTGGCGAGCGAGCACTGGCGGGTGCGGGGGTCGTGCACGAACGACTTCTTCTCGTAGGCCTGGCGCGCGATCCAGACGGGGAGCTGGTGCGACACGATGACGGCCTCGTGCCCGCGGGCGGCGTCGCGGGCGTCGGCGACGGCCGCCTGCATCCGCGCGGCGATCTCGCGGTACGGCTCGCCCCACGACGGGCGGAACGGGTTGCGCAGCAACCACCAGTTCTTGGGGTGCAGGAACGCCTTGGGCTCGGCGCCGACGGTGCGGCCCTCGAACAGGTTGTCGGCCTCGATGACGCGGTCGTCGGTGGTGACCGGCGCGTCGAGCAGCTTCGCCAGGGGCGCCACGGTCTGCTGGGCCCGCTCGAGCGGGGAGGAGACGAGGTGCACGATCTCGTTCGTCGACAGGTGGTCGGCGGCGCGCTCGGCCATCTGGTGCCCGAGGTCGGAGAGGTAGAACTCCGGCAGCCGCCCGTACAGGACGCCCTGCGGGTTGTGGACCTCGCCGTGGCGCATCAGGTGGACGATGGTGCGTTCGCTCATGGGGGTTCCTCGCGGTGGACGGTGGGCCGTCGGGCTCGACTCAGGCCGGGGTGGCCGCTGCAGCGGCACGCGCCGCAGCAGGCAGGGCCTCCGCCATCCTAGTGAGTGCCTCGTCGTCGTGAGCCGCCGAGACGAACCAGGACTCGTAGGCGCTCGGCGGCAGGTACACGCCCGCGTCGAGCATGGCGTGGAAGAAGGCCGTGTAGCGGTGCGTCTCCTGGCGCTGCACGCCCGCGAAGTCGTGCACAGGCTCGGTCAGTCCCCACACGACGCTGAACATGCTGCCCACGTTCTGCACGACGTGCGGCACGCCGGCCTCGTCGAGCGCCGACGACACGAGGCCCCTGGCCCGCGCGGACCAGTCGTCGAGGCGGGCGTACGCCGCGTCGTCGGCGAGGCGCAGCGTGGTGAGCCCCGCGGTGGACGCGACGGGGTTCCCCGCGAGCGTGCCCGCCTGGTACACCGGACCGCTCGGCGCCAGGAGGGCCATGACGTCGGCGCGACCCCCGAATGCGGCCGCCGGGAACCCGCCGCCCATCACCTTGCCGAAGGTGAGGAGGTCGGGGCGCCAGCCCTCGTGCGCGCCGTCGAGCCCCCAGTGGCCGGACCGGGTCACCCGGAAGCCGGTCATGACCTCGTCGCTGACCAGCAGCGCCCCGTGCGCGGCGCAGGTCTCGGAGAGGAACTGGTTGAAGCCCGGCAGCGGGGGGACGACGCCCATGTTGCCGGCCGCGGCCTCGGTGATGACGCAGGCGATCTCGTCGCCGTGCTCGGCGAACGCCGCGGTGACCGCGTCGCGGTCGTTGTACGGCAGGACGATCGTGTCGGCCGTGACGTGCGCGGGGATGCCCGGCGAGCCCGGCAGGCCGAGGGTGACGACGCCCGACCCCGCCTCGGCCAGCAGGGCGTCGACGTGGCCGTGGTAGCAGCCGGCGAACTTCACGACGCGCGTGCGACCGGTGAACCCGCGGGCGAGACGGATCGCCGACATGGTGGCCTCGGTGCCCGACGTCACCATGCGCACGAGGTCGACCGGCGTGCGCGCCACGATCTCCTCGGCGAGCTCCACCTCCGGCGGGCTCGGCGTGCCGAACGACGTGCCCCGGGTGGCTGCGTCGGTGACCGCGGCGATGACCTCCGGATGGGCGTGGCCGAGCAGCATCGGGCCCCAGGAGCCGACGAGGTCGAGGTAGCGCGTGCCGTCCGCGTCGCGCAGCCAGGCGCCCTGCGCCGACGTCATGAAGCGCGGCGTTCCCCCGACGGCGCGGAAGGCGCGCACCGGGGAGTTCACCCCACCCGGCGACACCTGGACGGCGCGGTCGAACCACTGCTGGGACTGCGGGGTGGAGGACATGGCCTCCATTGTCCCGGGTCGGGCCCAGCGCCGGGACGGCGGCGGGGGGCTCCCGTCGTCCGTCAGGCGTGCCGTACGGGCCACTCGGACGTAACCTGGGGGACACATCCGTCGTTGATGAGATGCAGGCCACATCCACGAGGGAGCGAGGGCCGGTAACATCTGGTTACTGTGACCGCCGCCACGGCGGTCGCGGGAGGGACACGAGACGTATGGGAGCACGTAAGCTCAGCCGCTGGCAGAAGGCCGGCGCCCTGGTGCCGATGAGTCTGCTCGTGGTCGCCTGGGGAGCGGCGATCAGCAACACCGGTCTGGCCACGGCCAGCGACCGGGTGAGCGCCGACGACATCCCCGACGTCCCCGCGACGGCGTTCGAGCAGCCGGCGAGCGTGCAGGCGGCACCTCCGGGCGTCGACTCGCGCGCGGGCGCCAGCGGCACGCTCGCGACGCTGTCGACCAACGGCATCCCGACGGCCGCCCTGTCGGCGTACCGTCGCGCCGAGGAGCTGCTGGGCAAGGCCGACCCGTCCTGCAACCTCCCCTGGCACCTCGTCGCCGCGATCGGCCGGGTCGAGTCCAACCACGGCCGCACCGGTGGCAACGCGCTCGACGCGAAGGGTGTGGCGAAGCCCGGCATCTACGGCATCCCGCTCGACGGTCGCGAGGGCATCGCCGAGATCCGCGACACCGACAACGGCGCGCTCGACGACGACGCCGTGTACGACCGTGCGGTCGGTCCGATGCAGTTCATCCCCGGGACCTGGCGCTCGGTGGGCGTCGACGCCGACGGCGACGGCAAGAAGGACCCCCAGAACATCAACGACGCCGCCACGGCGGCCGCGATCTACCTCTGCTCCGGCAGCGGCGACCTGTCCACGGAGGACGGCGCCGCGGCCGCGGTCCGGCGGTACAACAACTCCTCCGACTACGTCGACCTCGTGCTGGGCATCAGCAAGGCGTACGCGAGCGGCGACTTCACCGCCACCCCGAACGGCACCTCGACCGGCTCGGTGCTGACCAGCCGGTCGTTCGACCAGACCCTCACCCCCGCCCAGCGTCGCGACGCGGTGAAGCAGGAGCAGAAGGTCCAGGAGTCGACGAAGAAGCCGCGCGGCGGCAGCTCTTCCTCCGGCGGCTCCTCGTGCGGGTCGTCCGGAGGCGGCTCCACCGGCGGAACGGGTGGCTCCACCGGCGGATCGTCCGGAGGCGGCTCCACCGGCGGCTCGGGTGGCTCCGGCGGAACAGGCGGTGGCTCCACGGGCGGGTCCGGTGGCGGGTCGACCGTCGGCGGCGCCGTGCAGGGTGCCGTGGAGAACACGCCCCTCGCGCCCATCACCAAGCCGGTGACCGACCTGCTCAGCGCCACCGAGGCGAACCTGCGCTGCGCCGTCGAGGTCTCCCTGCTCCCCGTCGACACCCACGCGGCCCGCTTCAAGGCCTGCATGGACAAGTACATGAAGGGCTGACCCGCCCCGACGCGACGAACCCCCGGCCTGCGGTCGGGGGTTCGTCGCGTCCGGGGCCCGTGGTTCGTCATGGTCCCGCGGGCGCGTCGGTGCGGGTACGCGTGATCCTGGGGCTGCGTCGGCGCGGCTTGCTGGTCGGGTGGGGCTGCGCTGGCGCGGCTTGCTGGTCGGGTGGGGCTGCGCTGGCGCGGCTTGCTGCTCGGGTGGGGGTGCGTCGGTGTGGCTTCCTGCTCGAGTGGGGGTGCGTCGGTGTGGCTTCCTGCTCGAGTGGGGGTGCGTTGGTGCGGCTTGCTGCTCGGGTGGGACTGCGCTGGCGCGGCTTCGACTCGTCCTGCGCTCCGAAAGGGCCTTGACCGGGCGGCTGGGCGGGAGCCGGCTTCGGGTCTCGGGCTGTGGCCCGCGCTGTGGGACGCAAGATGCTGCGTTCGTGTGCGGCAGGGTCAAGGATTCTGCGTTTGCTACGGGATCCCGTCGTCAACGCAGAAGCGTTCGACCTGATTCGCGTGAATGCAGAATCTTGGGTGCCCTTTGGGTTGGGGGGACGAAGGATTCTTCCTTCTCGTGGAACGGTCCACGAGAAGGAAGAATCCTTCACACCCCTCGCCCCCTCGTCGGTAAATCTGCCACCTCAGGAGCGCTCTTCAGGTGGCAGATCCACCGCCGGCACGCGCAAACGCAGAATCTTGCGTCCACCACGGGAGCCGCGGCCCGAGAACCCAGCCCAGCTCGCGCCCAGCCGCCCGGTCGAGGCCCTTTCGGAGACCACCTCCACGAGAAGCCGCGCCAGCGCAGCCCCACCCGACCACGGAACCGCGCCAGCGCAGCCCCACCCGACCACGGAACCGCGCCAGCGCACCCCCACCCGAGCGGGAAGCCACACCAGCGCACCCCCTCCCGCACGAGAGCCCGCGCCGACGCACGCACCCGGAGGTCGAGGGTGGCGCTCAGGCGCGGCGGGCGATCTCCGCGGCCCAGTAGGTGAGGACGATGTCGGCGCCGGCGCGACGGATGGAGGTGATCGCCTCCGAGACGGTGCGGTCGCGGTCGATCCAGCCCTTCTCGGCGGCGGCCTCGACCATGGCGTACTCGCCCGACACGGTGTAGGCGGCGACGGGCAGGTCGACGGCGGCGCGGATCGACGCGACGAGGTCGAGGTAGGCGAGCGCCGGCTTGACCATGACGATGTCGGCACCCTCCGCGACGTCGAGGAGCGTCTCGCGCAGCGCCTCGCGGGCGTTGCCCGGGTCCTGCTGGTAGGTCTTGCGGTCGCCCTGCAGCGAGGAGTCGACCGCCTCGCGGAACGGGCCGTAGAACGCCGACGCGTACTTCGCGGCGTAGGCGAGGATCGCGACGTCGGTGTGGCCGGCGTCGTCGAGCGCCGCGCGCACCACCGCGACCTGGCCGTCCATCATGCCGCTCGGGCCGACGAGGTGGGCTCCCGACTCGGCCTGCACGACGCCCATCCGGCCGTAGATCTCCAGCGTCGCGTCGTTGTCGACGCGACCCTGGTCGTCGAGCACGCCGCAGTGGCCGTGGTCGGTGAACTCGTCGAGGCACAGGTCGGCCATGACGAGCAGATCGTCACCGACCTCGTCACGGGCGTCGGCCAGGGCGACGTTGAGGATGCCGTCGGGGTCGAGCGCCCCCGAACCCACCGCGTCCTTGTGCTCGGGCACGCCGAACAGCATGACCCCGCCCAGGCCCAGGTCGGCCGCCTCGCGCACCGCTGCCCGTGCCGACGCCCGGGTGTGCTGCACGACGCCCGGCATGCTCGAGATCGGCTTGGGCTCGGCGAGCCCCTCCCCCACGAACATCGGCAGGATCAGCTGCGACGGCTCCGTGCGCGTCTCGCGCACGAGCGCCCGCATGGCGGGCGTCGTGCGGAGACGGCGCGGTCGGTGCACAGGCGGTCGACGCTGTGCTGGCCGGTCCTGGGCAGGTCGGTCCTGGGCCACGTCAGGCCTTGCGCCGCGACGACGGCTTCTTCTGCGACGGCTTCAGCACCGGCTCCCCCGCCTCCAGGAAGGCGAGCCGACGGGCGGCACCGAACTCGGCGAGCGCGTCCGCGAGCACGTCCGCCGACGGCTGCTCGGCGAGGACGTCGACCCGCAGGCCGTGCTCCTCCGCCGTCTGCGCCGTGGCCGGGCCGATGCACGCGATGATCGTCGACGCGTGCGGCTTGCCCGCGATCCCGACCAGGTTGCGCACGGTCGAGCTCGACGTGAACAGCACCGCGTCGAACTTGCCGGTCTTGATCGCCTCACGCGTCGGCGCCGGCGGCGGGGCCGCCCGCACGGTGCGGTAGGCGGTCACGTCGTCGACCTCCCAGCCGAGGTCCTGCAGGCCGGCCACGAGCGTCTCGGTCGCGATGTCGGCGCGCGGGAGGAACACCCGGTTGATCGGGTCGAGCAGCTCGTCGAACGGCGGCCAGTCCTCGACCAGGCCGCGGGCCGACTGCTCCCCGCTCGGCACGAGGTCGGCGCGGATGCCCCACGTGCTGATCGCCTCGGCGGTCTTCTCGCCGACCGCGGCGATCTTCAGGCCCGAGAACGCGCGCGCGTCGAGACCGTACTCCTCGAACTTCTCCCGCACGGCCTTCACGGCGTTCGCGCTGGTGAACGCGACCCACTCGTAGCGGCCCTCGACCAGGCCACGGACGGCCTTGTCCATCTGCTGCGGGTTGCGGGGCGGCTCGACGGAGATCGTCGGCACCTCCTCCGAGACCGCGCCGTAGGAGCGCAGCCGCGCGGCCAGGCCGGCCGACTGCTCCTTGGTGCGCGGCACGAGCACGCGCCAGCCGTACAGCGGCTTCGTCTCGAACCACGACAGCGCCTCGCGCATCGCGACGACCTCGCCGACGACGGTGATGGCCGGCGACGTCATGGCCGCGGCCTTCGCGTCGACGGCGATGTCGGCGAGCGTGGACACGACGGTCGTCTGCTCGGTGGTCGTGCCGACGCGGGTCATGGCGACAGGCGTCTGCGGGGAGCGGCCCGCCTCGATCAGACCGGCCGCGGCCTCACCGATGCGCGCGACGGCCGACAGCAGCACCAGCGTGTCGGTACCGGCGTGGTCGGCCCAGGTGATGGTCGCGTCGCCGACGCTGACCACGCGGTACTGACGGTGCGCCTTGTTCGTGAGCGGCACGCCCGCGTAGGCGGGGACACCGGTGACCGACGAGACGCCGGGCACGATCTCGAAGGCGATGCCGGCCTTCGCGCACGCGGCCGCCTCCTCGGGCGCCGTGGCGTACGTGAACGGGTCGCCGCTGACCAGGCGCACCACGTGGGCGCCGGTCCTCGCGTGCCGGACGACGAGCCGGGCACGCGCGGCGTGGGTGAGGGCGGTGCCGTCCTCACCGACGCCGCCGTCGACGACCTCGACGCCCTCGGGCACGAGGGCAGCCTGCTCGGGCTGCTCGATGATGGCGACGTCGGCCTCGGCGATGAGCTCGGCCGCGCGGACGGTCAGCAGGCTGGCATCGCCCGGGCCGGTGCCGACGAAGCTGACGTGCCCCAGCGGCTTCGGGCTCCGCTTGGTGGCGGGCTCCTGCTTCGCGGGTGCCTCGACGGTGGCGGTGGTGGGTGGTGTCACGGTGTCGGTCTTCTTCCTGGACTGCCGGGTGGTCATGAGGTGGATCCGATCGATGTGCCGGACGGGGTGTCGGCCATCAGCTCGGACGCACCTTCGGCGAGCATCTCGGCAGCGAGACGTTCGCCGACCGCTGCCGGCTCGCTGAGCGGGCCGGAGGCGGACAGGCGGATGGTGGGTGAGCCGGAGGGGTCTCCGACCACGGCGCGCAGCCACAGCTCGTCGCCGTCGTCTCCCCAGACGACGTCGGCGAGCGCACCGACGGGTGCGCTGCACCCTGCCTCCAGCGCGGAGAGCAGGGAACGTTCGGCCGTGACGGCGGCCCGGGTGTCCCGGTCGTCGAGCACGGCGAGGATCGTAGCGGTCTCGGCGTCGTCGGCGCGACACTCGCAGGCGAGGGCGCCCTGGCCGGGGGCCGGGAGCACCTGGATCGGGTCGAGCACCTCGGTGGCCTCGTCCTCACGCCCCAGGCGCAGGAGCCCGGCGCGGGCGAGGACGACGGCGTCGAGCTCGCCCGACGTGACCTTGCCGATGCGGGTGTCGACGTTGCCGCGCACGGGCACGACCTCCACGCCGAGACCGAGCGCGTTGATCTGGGCGGCGCGACGCGGCGACCCGGTGCCCACCCGCGAGCCGTGCGGCAGCTCGCCCAGGGTGAGCCCGTCGCGGGCGACGAGCACGTCGCGCGGGTCCTCCCGCGACGTGACCGCGGCGAGCGTGAGCGACGGGTCGGGGGTCGTCGGCAGGTCCTTCAGCGAGTGCACGGCGAGGTCGACGTGACCGTCCAGCACCGCCTCGCGCAGGGCAGCGACGAACACGCCCGTGCCGCCGATCTGGGTGAGCGGGGCCTGGTTCCGGTCGCCCTCGGTGCTGACGGTGACGAGCTCGACGTCGACGCCGGTCAGCTCGGTGATCAGGGCCGCCACCTGCCCCGACTGGGTGGTGGCGAGGGCGCTGGCACGGGTGCCGAGACGCAGGGGGGCGCGGTCGCTCATCCCTTGCCTCCCTTCACCTGGGTGACGGCGTCGACCGTGGCGGGG
The DNA here is from genome assembly GCA_026392465.1 of Propionibacteriales bacterium. GTDB lineage: Bacteria > Actinomycetota > Actinomycetes > Propionibacteriales > Nocardioidaceae > Aeromicrobium. Next base: position 22,481 of record JAPLCA010000034.1, on the reverse strand, counting down.
TCGAGCGCGAACAGGTCCGACAGCGCGTCGGCGTAGGTGAGCCCCGCAGGGCCGTCGATGAGCTGCTGCACCCGCACCGTCGGCGCGTGGATCAGCTTGTCGGCGACCCGCTTCAGCGCGATGCGGACCTGCTCGACCTGGTCCGGCGCGAGACCGTCCAGGCGGCCCAGCAGACGCGACGTCTCGGCGTCCACGACCTCGGTGGCCATGCTGCGCAGCGCCTTCACGGTGGGCGTCACGCGCGACTGCGCCTTGGCCGCCAGGAAGCTGCGCACCTCGTCGGCGACGATCGCCCGCACCTGCTCGACGTCGCCGGCCAGCTCAGCGTTCTCCGAGCGGGCGGCGAGCGTGACCAGGTCGATCACGGTGACCCCGTCGAGCTCACCCACGCCGGCGGCGACGTCGCGCGGCAGCGCCAGGTCGACGAACACCATCTCCTCGGACCGGCGACCACCCCGGGCGAGCGCCGCGGCGACCCGGTCGACCTCGAAGACCGACCCGGCCGCACCGGTGCAGCTGATGACCACGTCGGCCGCCGCCAGCTCGACGTCGAGCGCCTCCCAGCGGACGGCGCTCACGCCGAAGGTGGCGACAAGCTCGTAGGCGCGCTGGAACGTGCGGTTGGCGACCATGATGCGGCGCGGCTCGACACCGCGCTCCACGAGCGTGCGGACCGCGAGGCTGGCCATCGTCCCCGCCCCGGCCACCAGGAACCGGGTGTCGGGCTCGAGCACCACGTCGCCCACGGCGTCCAGGCCGGCCGTCACCGTCGACGGCGCCAGCCGGTCGATCCCGGTCTCCGCGTGCCCGCGCTTGCCGATGCGCAGCGCCTGCTGGAACAGCGCGTTCAGCGCCGAGCCGACCGTCGACTCCGCCTGGCCCGTGTGCAGCGCCTGGCGCACCTGGCCGAGGATCTGGCTCTCGCCGAGGATCATCGAGTCCATGCCCGCCGCCACCGAGAACAGGTGCGCGACCGCCGAGTCGTCGTAGTGCACGTACGCGTGCGACACGAGGTCCTCACGACCCAGCCCCGCGTGCTCGGCCAGCAGGTGCGAGACGTCCTCCAGGGCGTTGTGGAACCGGTCGGCCTCCACGTACACCTCGACCCGGTTGCAGGTGGAGATGACGGCGGCCTCCGTGACCGACGCCGTCTCCAGCGCCCGGTGCGCGAGCTTGACCGCCGCGTCGGTGTCGAGCGACGCGCGCTCCAGCACGTCGATCGGGGCCGACCGGTGGGACATGCCCACCACCAAGACGCTCATGCCGTCACCTCCGTGGGAAGAGCACGGTACGGACGTGCCGGCATGAGGTGCCCATTCACCGCTCGCTGGCGCTCGCTCATGCCGTCTCCGCCTTCCGCTGCTCGTGGTACGCGAGGATCTGCAGCTCGACCGAGAGGTCGACCTTGCGCACCTGCACGTGGGGCGGCACCTGCAGCACGGCAGGTGCGAAGTTGAGGATGCTCGTGACGCCGGCGGCGACCAGGCGGTCGGCGACGTCCTGCGCGGCGTCGCCGGGCACGGCGACCACGGCGATCGCGATGGCGTGCTGCGCGACGACGGCGTCGAGCGCGTCGAGCGGGCGCACCTCGACGCCACCGACCGTGCTGCCGACCCGGGCCGGGTCGGTGTCGAGCACGGCCGCCACGCGGATGCCGCGCGGCGCGAAGCCGCCGTAGGTCGACAGCGCCGAGCCGAGGTTGCCGGCGCCGACGATGACGACGTCCCACGTCTGCGTCTGCCCCAGCCCTCGCGCGATCTGGTACTGCAGGTACTCGACGTCGTAGCCGACGCCCCGGGTGCCGTAGGAGCCGAGGTGGGACAGGTCCTTGCGCACCTTCGCGGGGTTGACGCCCGCCGCCTCGGCCAGCTCGACCGACGAGCAGGTCGCGGCGCCCGCGTCCGCGAACGTCTGCAGGACCCGCAGGTACAGCGGCAGGCGTGCGAGCGTCGCGTCAGGGACGTCGCGGGTCGCCGATGCCGCCGCGGGATCGGGGGTCCCGGTCGGGGTCTCGCGCAGAAGGGTCACGGTGCTCCATCGCGCCGCAAGGATTCACCCGACGTGGGCGGGCAGCGCACGGACCAGTTTACGAGCTTGTGAACGACGGAACAAAATCGACGACGGGGGTGGGTGGGATTCCTCACACGCGACGTGGTAGGGCGGCGGCGCCTGTCGACCGTCGCTCAGCGCACCGTCCCCTAGGGCGTCGGGCGGGCGAGCGCGGCGACCAGCCGGGCCGGCGTCACGCGGAAGAAGTCGTGCTGGCGGCCGTCGACGAACACCACTGGCACCATGGCGTGGAAGAGACGGACCAGCTCGGGGTCGCCGTCGACGTCGACCCGCGCCCAGTCGCTGCCCTGCTCGGCGCAGATCCGCTCGACCTCGGCCTCGGCGGTCTCGCACAGGTGGCAGCCCGCCCGGCTGTAGACGACCACGCGCGCGGCGTGCGCGTGCGGCACGGCCGGAGCGGGGTCCGGCCGCGCCTCCTCAGGCGCTCGCGTGCGGCGACGGAAGAGGCTCATCGGGCCTGAAGGCCGAGGTCGTGGCTGCGCGCCAGCGCCCGCAGCCGACCCTTGGCGACCTTCCCGGTGGCGGAGTGCGGAAGCCCCTCCACCACGACGACCTGACGTGGCTGCTTGAACCGGGCCAGCCGCGTGGAGCAGTGCTCCAGCACGCGGGCCTCGAGCCCGTCGGTCGGTGCGTCGTCCCGCGGGACGACGAACGCGACGACCGCCTCGCCCGTCTGCTCGTCCGGGAGTCCGACGACCGCCACCTCGGCGACGTCGTCGAGCTCGGCGACGACGAGCTCGACCTCGGCCGGGTAGACGTTGAAGCCCGACACGATCACCAGCTCGCGCACCCGGTCGACCAAGGTGAGGTCGCCGGCGTCGTCGAGGTAGCCGATGTCGCCCGTCGGGTACCAGCCGTCGTCGCGGGGTCCGTCGGAACCGTCGGGCCAGTAGCCCGAGAAGAGGTTGCGGCCGCGCACCCACACCTCGGCCGGGTCGCCGGGCTCGGCGTCCTCCCCGCTGGTGTCGACGAGACGCAGCTCGACGCCCGGCAGGGGACGTCCGACGGAGCCGGGGCGCGGGGGCTCGCCGTCCGGACGTCCTGAGGCAAGCGTCGCGGTGATGACGGGAGCGGTCTCGGTGAGCCCGTAGCCCTGCTCGACGACGTGCCCCGAGGACGCCGCGAACTCCGCGGCGAGCTCCGGGTCGAGCGTCGACGCCCCGCTCAGCACGTGCTTGACGCCGGCGAGGTGCTCGCGCAGGTCGGTGCGACCGGCCCACGCGGCGACGACCGGCGGCGCGAGGGCCACGTTGGTGACGCCCTCGTCACGGATCGTCCGCAGCAGGCCGGCCGGGTCGAAGCCGTCGACCATGACCACCCGCGCACCCTGGCGCACGGCCTGGCCGAGGACGGCGTTCAGCCCGTAGATGTGGAACATGGGCAGCAGACCGAGGACGACGTCGTCGGGCGTGACGATCGGGGGCTCGACCGCCGCGGTCTGCTCGACGTTGGCGAGCAGGGCCCGGTGCGACAGGATCGCGCCACGCGGCTTGCCGCTCGTGCCGGAGGTGTAGAGCACCACCGCCGGCGCCTCCTCGTCGCGGGGGGCCGCGGGCTCGACGTCGGGGGCGTCGCGCAGGAGACGGTCGAACCCGACCTCTCCCTCACGTGGCGGGGTGCCGTCGACGACGACGAGCACGTCGAGGTCGGTGACCGCGGAGCGCACCTGGTCGACCGCGCTCTCGTCGCACAGCACCACCCTGGCGCCCGAGTCGGCCAGCATGCGGCCGATCTCGCGCTCCGTCGAGCGCGGGTTGACCGGGACGGCGACCATCCCGCCGCGCAGGATCCCGAAGTAGGCGACGGCCAGGTCGATCCGGTTGGCCATCACGAGCGCCACGCGGTGGCCGGCACGCAGGCCGACCCCGCTCAGCGCGCGCGACGCGGCGTCGACGTCGGCGTCGAGCTGCGCCCACGTGCGCTCCTGACGGCCGCCCCGGTGCTGCACGAGGGCGACGGCCTCGGGCGAGCGCCGCGCGGCGTCGCTGACCAGCGCAGACACGTTCGTCGTGGTCGAGGAGGTCACGATGCGAGTCAACCACAGTGCGCCAGTCACCCGCCCCGTCCGCGGGCGTCCGCGTCCTGGTGAGCCGACGCCGGTGTCCACGTCGGATCTCGTCGTCAGGTCCACGAGACGCGGGGAAAGACGGGGGGCGTCACGTCGACCCTGGGCGCGGGGCCGTGAACCCGATAGGTTCGGGTCATGTCCAGCCAGCGGGTCCCCCGTCCGGGGCCGAACCTGCGGTCGCGGTCGGTGCTCGCCGGCCAGGCTGCGGCGGCCGCGAGCGAGGTCGAGCACTGGCTCGCCCCCGATCCCGACCCCGACGCGGCAGCCTTCTTCGACGTCGACAACACGATCATGCAGGGCGCGTCGATCTACCACTTCGCCCGCGGGCTGCACCAGCGCGACTTCTTCACGACCGGCGACATCGTCAAGGCCGCCTGGCAGCAGGTCTACTTCCGCCTGGCCGGCGTCGAGGACCCCGAGCACATCGCGAAGGCCCGCTCGTCCGCGCTCGCGTTCATCGCCGGCCACGACGTGTCGGAGCTGGAGGAGATCGGCGAGCAGATCTTCGACGAGCACATGGCTCACAAGATCTGGCCCGGCACCCGTGCCCTGGCCCAGCAGCACCTCGACGCCGGGCAGCGGGTCTGGCTGGTGACGGCCGCGCCCATCGAGATCGCCGCCGTCATCGCACGACGCCTCGGCCTCACGGGCGCCCTCGGCACCGTGGCCGAGCACGTCGACGGCACCTACACCGGGGAGCTGGTCGGCGAGCTGCTGCACGGCGAGGGCAAGGCCGTCGCCGTCCGCGCGATCGCGGAGCGCGAGGGTCTCGACCTCGAGCGCTGCTACGCCTACTCCGACTCGAGCAACGACCTCCCGATGCTCTCGCTCGTCGGCCACCCGTGCGCAATCAACCCCGACCCCCGCCTGCGCGCCCACGCGAAGGCGCAGGGGTGGGACGTGCGCGACTACCGGACCGGCCGCAAGGTCGCGCTCGCCGGCACGCGCGCGGCCGGGCTGGCCGTCGCGGGCGCAGCGGCCTGGCAGGCCGTCCGCACCCTCCGCCGGGCGCGCTGACCAGCACCGTCGTCAGGTTCACCAGGTCGATACCTGAGAACTCCTGACAGGAACAGAGCCGAGTGCTTAAGATCGTGCAGATCTTCGGGAGGGATCATGGAGGGTTGGACGGGAGCACTGCGCGCCGCGCTGCGGCTCGCCCTGCAGACGCCTGACGACCTGCGCCTGGCCATGGCGCTGGCCGAGCCCGCGCCCGCGACGCACTCGGCGTTCTCCAGCGGACCCGTCGATCCCGACGGCGACCCCGAGGCCCTGCGGCTGCGTGCCCTCGTCGACCTCGCCCGCGAGGGCGACGTCGACGCGTTCGGCCAGCTCTACGACCACTACGTCACCGGCATCTACCGGTTCATCTACTACCGCGTCGGCTCCCAGACGCTCGCCGAGGACCTCACGAGCGAGACGTTCGTGCGCGGACTGCGTGCCATCCAGCGGTTCAGCTGGCAGGGCAAGGACTTCGGCGCGTGGCTCACGACGATCGCCCGCAACCTGGTCGTCGACCACTTCAAGTCCGGTCGCGCGCGGCTGGAGATCGTCTCCGACGACGTGCCAGAGGGCCCGCAGAGCGCTCCGAGCACCGAGGACGACGTCATGGCGCTGCTCTCCAACGAGATGCTGTTCGCCGCCGTGGCCGAGCTGCCGACGGAGCAGCGCGAGTGCGTGCTCATGCGCTTCATCCAGGGTCTGAGCATCGCCCAGACCGCTGCCGCGCTCGGACGCACCGAGGGTGCGATCAAGCAGCTCCAGCTGCGCGCGGTGCGCAACCTCGCGAAGAAGATGCCCCAGGACGCGCGATGAGTTCGCACATCCTCGCGACCACCGCGTCACGTTCCCGTAACTCGCACGTCTTCTTGGTCGTTGGACCTCGTACCACCACGACCACAGACAGGACGACGCGATGATCCGCCGACCGGGCCGCGACGACGCCCAGGCCTTCCACGAGGCGTGGGAGTCGGGTGCGCACGGCACGGGTCAGGTCGCCGAGCTCGTCCGCACCGCGCAGACCCTGCGCACGTCGGCCAGCGCCGCGCCCCGCCCCGAGTTCACCTCGGCGCTGCGCGAGCGGCTGATCGCCGAGGGCCGGACGGTCCTCGTCCCCGCCCCGGGTGCCTCGCGCCGCACGGCTGCCGCGGGCGACGCTGCCCCGGCCGCCGCACCGTCGCGTGCACGTCGCAGGCTCGCCACCGCCGCGGTCGCAGCGGTCTCGTCCCTCGGCGTCGTCGGCCTGGTGGCCAGCAGCGCCTCCGCCCTTCCGGGCGACGTGCTCTACCCCGTCAAGCGGACGGTGGAGGACGTCGAGCTCGCGCTGCACCGCTCCGACGAGGCACGCGGCACGCAGCGTCTTGAGCTCGCGGCCGAGCGCCTGCGCGAGGTGCGTGCCGTCATCGCCGACGGCTCCCCCGCCGCACGCCACCAGGTCCCCGACCTGCTCGACGAGTTCAGCACGCAGGCGGAGCAGGGCTCGGCCTCGCTGTTCGACGCCTACGACACCGACGGCTCCACGGCCTCGATCGAGACCGTCAACGACTTCGCCGCCGCCTCCGCGGTCGACCTGACGACGATGGCGGCCGACGTCCCCGCCGACGCGACGGAGTCGTTCTCCGCCGCCCGCCGCCGCGGTGACCGACCTCGCCGGGCAGGCCGGCCGGCTCTGCGCCAGCTGCGGCAGCGCCGACCTCGGCTCGCTCGTCGACGTGGTCCGCTCGGTGCTCGCACCGGCCGCCTCCGGCGACGGGTCGACGCGTGCGGCCTCGGCCGGCCGCTCCACCGCCGCCCCCTCGCCCTCCAGCGCGGGCACGTCGACGGCGCCGTCCGCGACCACCCCGTCCACCACGCCTCCGCTCGTGCAGGTGCCCACGCTGCCCGCACCGACGCCCACCCCGACCACGCAGAGCAAGGGCCTGGGCACCGTCACCGACCCGCTGCTGGGCGGCCTCCTGGGCGACGACGACCAGGAGGGCCTCGTGCCCGGCCTGCTCGGCGGTCTGCTCGGACCCAGGAAGTAGTCCGGCGGGAGCCGACCGCGCCGAGCCCCACCGCGGCACACCGGTGTCGTGACGACGCCCGACCGCACCGCGCGGCTCAGAAGAACGCGTTGCCCCGCTCGACGAGCAGCTGGTAGAGGGTCTGCTGGATCGTCTCGCGCACCTGGTCGGTGACGTTGAACAGCAGCATCGGGTCGTCGGCCGCGTCGGGCTCGTAGGCGTCGGTGCGGATCGGCTCGCCGAACTCGATGATCCACTTGCTCGGCAGCGGGATCATGCCGAGCGGGCCGAGCAACGGGAAGAACGGCGTGATGGGCAGGTAGGGCAGTCCCAGCAGACGCGCCAGCGACGGCACGTTGCCGACCAGCGGGTAGATCTCCTCGGCGCCGACGATCGAGACGGGCACGATCGGCACCTGCGCCCGCAGCGCCGACGATACGAAGCCGCCGCGGCCGAACCGCTGCAGCTTGTACCGCTCCGCGAAGGGCTTGCCGATGCCCTTGAAGCCCTCGGGCCAGACGCCGGCGATCTCGCCGGAGGCCAGCAGACGTTCCGCGTCCTGCGTGCACGCGAGCGTCGCGCCCGCACGCCGGGCGACCTGGCCGACGAACGGCAGGGCGAACACGAGGTCGGCACCCAACGGACGCAGGTCGCGCCCGCCGTGACGCTTGACCGCGTAGCCGGTCATCAGCCCGTCCACCGGCACCGTGCCGGAGTGGTTGGCGACGAGCAGCGCGCCGCCCTCGCTCGGGATGTTCTCCGCGCCGCGGACCTCGAGCCGGAACCACTTCTCCGCGATCGGCTCGAACGCCGCCGTCAGGACCTCGGCGAGCTGGGGGTCGAAGCCGAACTCGTCGACCTCGAAGTCGCCCGACAGGCGCTTGCGCAGCGCCGCGACCGCCACGGCCAGCCGGTGCTCCCAGTCGCTGCCGAGGATCCGCTGCGCCGCCTGGACGACGGCCACGAGCACCTCCTCGACGGGCAGCCCGGGCAGGGTGGCGCGACCCGACGCGGTGCGCGTCTCGCGCGCCGCCTCCTCGGCCGCAGCCGCGGCAGCAGCGGCGGCGTCCTCCTCGGTGACCGCGCGCAGGTGCGGTGCGGCATCGGCTCCCGCGGCCGCCGACGGACGTCGGGGACGCGACGTCGAGCCGCTCCCGGCCGACGTCGGGGCCTTGGCCCGGCCCGCTCCGGTCCTCGACGCGGACTTCCGGGGCTTCTCGCGTGCCGGCGGGGTCGACCCGGACGTCGCGGATGGGCCGGTGCCGGGCTTCGCGGCACCCGCCGAGCCCGGCGCGGCGGTCTTGCGGGGGGCCTTGGCACTGCCCTCGGACGTGGACGACGCGGCAGCCTTCCGGACGGGCTTGCGCGGCGTCGCCTTGCCGCCGGCGAGGGACCGCGCGCCGGACGACGGCGAGCCACCGCGTGTGCCCCGGCCGGCGGCGCCGTCGGTGCCGATGGTGCGACGTTCGTCGTTCATCCGTGACCTCCCAGACGTGCGAGGACCCCGGGGCGCTGCGCGGCACGGAACTCCTCGAACACCTCCTCGGTCGTGGCCGTCGGCTCGTACCCGAAGATGTCGCGCAGGGCCGCGATGTCGACGGCCCGGCCGTGCATGAGCAGACGGTGCAGGTCGGGCGAGATCTCCCCGCCCATGCTGCGCACGACCCGCGCGGCGGCGGCACCGAAGCCGATGGCCGGCAGGGGGACGGTCGGCTTGCCGAGGCGTCGAGCGATCTGCGACAGCAGCAGCACCCCCGGACCGGCCGCGTTGAACGTGCCCGGACGGTCCTTGGTCACCGCCTCGGCGATGATGTTCAGGGCGTCGTGCAGCGACAGGAACTGCAGCCGCGGGTCGAACCCGAGCACCGACGGGAGCAGCGGGTTGCGCAGGTAGCTGTGCAACGGGCTCTCGATCTGCGGGTGCAGGGTCTGCGCGGCGCGCAGGGTCGTGATGAGGATGTCGGGTCGCCGTCGGCTGAACCCGCGCACATAGGACTCGGCCTCGACGACGTCCTTCGGGAACCCGGTGCGGACGCCGCCGCGGGCGGAGTCGGACTCGCGGAAGAGGGCGGGGTCGCGGGACGAGGAGCCGTAGACGGCCGCCGACGACCCGACGACCAGCTTTGCGACGGTCGCGGAGCGCTGGCAGGCGGCGAGCAGCTGCATCGTCCCGATGACGTTGCGCTCCTTGACGCCGCCACCGCCGCCGAAGCGGTGGCTCGCGGGGGCGAGGTCGAGGTGGACGACGGTGTCGACGTCCTCGACGGCGATGACCTTGGCTACCACCGGGGTCCGGATGTCGGCACGGACGAACTTGACCCCGCCGAGGTCACCGACGGGGGGACGCAGGTCGATCCCGACCACCCGGTCGATGCCGGCGGACGCGCCGAGCTCGGCCAGGTGTCGCGAGACGCGCGACGCGAGGGTCCCGGAGACCCCCGTGACGAGGACGACCCGCCCCATGGGGCCTACTTGCCGAGCTTGCGGCGCTGGACGCGGGTGCGCTTGAGCATCTTGCGGTGCTTCTTCTTCGACATCCGCTTACGACGCTTCTTGATGACTGAACCCACGAAACAAACCTCTACTCGGTGCGGTACTGGCGGAGGACCAGCCTACGCGACGGTGGCCGGACCGACTCAGCCGGCCTCGTAGAACGACTTCTGGAGGTAGTCGCGCACCGCCTTCTCGGGCACGCGGAAGCTCCGGCCCACGCGCAGGGCCTCCAGCTCGCCGTTGTGGACGAGCCGGTACACGGTCATCTTGGAGACGCGCATCTGCGCAGCAACCTCCGCGACGGTCAGGAAGGTCGTTCCTGCAGTCATGGTCCTCACCTCTTCCAGGGCACCGCGCACCCCCGGCTTCCCCTCCGGGAGTCGGCGCGGCTCGTGCTCCGCAGCGTAGTGCCTCCTGGGGCTCCAGGGATAGCCGAGACGGAACGAGTTCCACGAGACCCGTGTGATCAGGACGTCCGGCCCGGGTCCAGGACCCGGCCGCGCAGGGTGCCGGTGCACCCGACGCTCAGAGGTGCGGGTCGAGACCGAGCAGCGGGAACGTGTCGGTGCGCGCGGCGAGGATGTTGCGGTCGAGCCAGCTGGCCGGGTCGTAGCCCATCTCCCACGCACGGAACGAGGCCGACCGGCCGTCCGTCATCCGCTGTGGGGCGCGCACGCCGCGCAGCCGCTCGACGTGGTCGCGCCAGCCCTGCGAGGTCGCGGCCTCGGGGTCGACGTCGTGGTCGGCGACGATGCCCAGCAGGTGCGTCCACGCCCGCGGCACCACCTCGGTCACGGCGTACCCGCCGCCGCCGGTGGCCACCCACCGGCCGCCGCACACCTCGCGCGCGAGGTCGCGGATCGCGAGGTAGGAGGCCCGCTGGCCGTCGACGCTGAGCATGAGGTTGGTGAGCGGGTCGTCCATGTGGGAGTCGCAGCCGTGCTGGCTGATGATGATCTCGGGGCCGAACTCGCGGATCACGTCGGGCACGACGGCGTGGAAGGCGCGCAGCCAGCCGGCGTCGGACGTGCCGGGCGGCAGCGGGACGTTGACCGCCGTGCCCTCCGCGCCTTCCGCACCGGTCTCCGTCGACCAGCCGGTGCCCGGGAACAGCGACTGCGGACCCTCGTGGATCGAGATGGTCAGCACGCGCGGGTCGTCGTAGAACATCGCCTGCACCCCGTCGCCGTGGTGCGCGTCGACGTCGAGGTAGACGACCTTCTGCGCCCCCTGGGCCAGCAGCCACGCGATGCCGACGCCGAGGTCGTTGTAGATGCAGAACCCGCTGGCCGAGCCGGGCATGGCGTGGTGCAGGCCGCCGGAGACGTTCACGGCGTGCGTGTTCCGGCCCGTCCAGACCCGCCGGACCGCCTCGAGGGTGGCGCCGGCGATCAGAGCGCTGGCGTCGTGCATGCCGCCGAAGACCGGGTTGTCCTCGGTGCCCAGGCCGACGCTCGGGTCGGCGTGCGTGGGGTGCACCGACAGCTTGCGCACCTTCTCGACGTAGACCGGCGTGTGCACGGTGCACAGCTCCTCGTCGGTGGCGGGCTCGGCACCGACGACCTCGAGGTGGTCGAGCACGCCGAGCTCGCCCGCCAGCACCATCGTCAGGTCGACGCGCACCGGCGCCATCGGGTGCGCGGCACCGAAGTCGTAGCCGGTGAGACGGTCGTCGAAGACGAGGCAGGGCCCCCCTGTGGCCTGGCCAGGGTTCTGCTCCGCCTCGTCGGCGGGTCCGTGCGGGGCGCGGTCCGGCATGGTCGAAGCCTACGACCCCGACAGCTCGGCCGAGCGTCGCGCCGCCGCCCGCACGCCTGCACGCAGTCCCTCGTCGACCCCGTGCTCGTCGAAGGTGGTGATCGCGGCGTGCGTCGTGCCGTTCGGCGAGGTGACCCGGCGGCGCAGTTCGGCGGGCTCGTCGTCGGAGTCGGCGAGCAGCGCCGCAGCGCCGCGGAGGGTCTGCTCGGTGAGCGCCCGCGCGGTGTCGCGGTCGAGGCCCGCGTCGACGCCGGCGTCGATCATCGCCTCGGCCAGGTAGAACACGTAGGCCGGACCCGAGCCGGAGACGGCGGTGACCGCGTCCTGCTGCTCCTCCGGCACGACCGCCACGCGACCGCCCGTCTCCAGGAGCGCCACGACCGCGGCGAGGCGGTCCTCGTCGCAGGCGCGACCGGGCGAGACGCCGAACATGCCCTCCCCCACCACCGCGGGTGTGTTGGGCATCGCGCGGGCCACGGCGACGCCGTCCGCCAGCACGTCCTCGTAGGCGGCGATGCGCACGCCGGCCGCGAGCGACAGCACCGTGGCCGAGGGGTCGACGTACGGGGCGATCTCCTGCACGAGCGCCGCGACGTCCTGCGGCTTGACGACCACGAGCACGACGGCGGCGCGCTGGACGGCCGTGGCCGGGTCGGTGGTCTGCACCCCGTAGCGGGTGCGCAGGTCGGCGGCCCGCTCCTCGAGCTTCTCGCTCACCACGAGGTCGCCCGGGCGCCGACCCGACGCGACGAACGCCGACAGGAGCGTCTCGCCCATCACACCGCCGCCCAGGATGGCGATGCGGTCCGGGTCGGTGCCACCGGCGTGGGGGCCGTCGGGCTGGTGGTCCGTCGTCGCGCCGCTCATGGCGCCACCCTAGGGCGCTCGGCGGTCTCGGGCGGGCGCGGGCGTACCGTCGGGCCGTGCGCCGCATCGACCCGTTCCTCGTGCTCCTCCTCGGCGCCGCGGCTCTCGGCTCCTTCCTTCCGGCCACCGGGACGACGTTCGAGGTGGTGCGCACGGTCTCGACCGTCGGCATCGGACTGCTCTTCTTCCTGTACGGCGCGCGGCTCTCGACCGCCGAGACGGTGCGCAACCTGAGGCACTGGCGGCTGCAGCTGAGCATCCTCAGCGTCACGTTCGTGGTGTTCCCGGTGCTCGGCCTGGGCACGCGGCTGCTCCCGGACTCCTGGCTCGCACCGCAGCTGGCCGCCGGTCTGCTGCTGCTGACGCTCGTGCCGTCGACCGTGCAGGGCTGCGTGGTCTACACGCGGCTCGCGCGCGGCAACGTCGCGGCGGCGGTGGTCAGCGCATCGACGTCGAACCTGCTGGGCGTGCTGATGACGCCGCTGCTCGTCGCGCTCCTGATGGGCGGCGAGGCACGGGTCGACGCGGGCTCGGTGCTGCGCATCGTGCTGCAGCTCCTGGCCCCCTTCGCGCTCGGGCAGCTGCTGCGTCCCGTGGTGGGGGCGTGGGTCGAGCGCCACGACACCAGCCTGAAGCGCTTCGACCGCTCGACGATCCTGCTGATCGTCTACGTCGCGTTCAGCGAGGGCACCGAGGCCGGCATCTGGTCGGCCGTCCCCCTGCACGACTTCGCGGTCGTGGCCGCGCTGGCGGCCACGCTCCTCGCACTGGGGCTCGCGTGGTGCACCGCGTGGGGCCGGCTGGTCGGGTTCGACCGCGGCGACCGGGTGGCGCTGCTGTTCTGCGGGAGCAACAAGAGCCTGGCGAGCGGACTGCCGATGGCCACCGTGCTCTTCCCGAGCGACGTCGTGGCATTCGTCGTGCTGCCGCTGATGATCTACCACCAGATGCAGCTCGTGGTGGGCTCGGTGCTGTCCGGACGGCTCGGGAGGTCGGCGCCGGCGTCGTAGGTCGAGGCGGTGTCTACCTTCGGTGACCCGTCACGGCGAGGGCGACGCCGAGCCCGACCATCGACGCGCCGCCCAGTGCGCCGACCGCCTCACCCCGGCGGGGCGAGCGGGCGAACCAGGAGCGCAGGCTCCCGGCGACCACGGCCCAGAGGCCGTCGCCGAGCAGCGCGATCGTGAAGGCGACGAGCCCGAGCAGCAGCATCTGGACGGGGACGTGCCCGGCACCGCGGTCGACGAACTGGGGCAGCACGGCGGCGAAGATCATGAAGGCCTTCGGGTTGGTGAGCCCCACCACGATCCCCTGGCGCAGTGCGGTCCGCAGCGGCAGGGGCGTCCGAGGTGCGGCACCGTCGACGTCCGACATCGACAGGTCCCTGCGGTGCCGCACGGCCTGCACGCCGAGCCAGACGAGGTAGGCCGCGCCGGCGAGCTTGAGCACGGTGAACGCGAGCACGGAGCGCTCGAGCAGCGCTGACAGCCCGACCGTCACGAGTCCCACGATGACGAGCAGCCCGAGCGAGTTCCCGAGCACGGTCATCAGGGCGACGGAACGGCCGTAGGCGAGCGCGCGGCCGATCACGAACACGACGCTCGGCCCCGGGATCGCGATGAGCACGAGGGCGGCGAGCCCGAACGCGAGCAGCTGGTCGACGGTGATCATGCCTGCATCCTGCCCGACCGGCAGCCCACCCCCCACCTCCTTTTCCGCTGAGCGTGACGTTTGCGGGCCGCCAGCGGCCTCTCCACCCCCGAAACGTCACACTCAGCGGGGCTGGCGGCGCGCCGTGGTGCGTGGGAGTGGGACACGGGGGTCAGCGGGCGGCGTGCTCCCGGGCGAAGGCGAGCGCCTCGAGCAGGTCGGCCTCGCGCTCCTGCAGGTCGGCGGCCCGTCGCGTGCTGACCTCGACCACGACCTCGCCGGCGAACGACGACGCCGCCACCTCGCGCAGGAACTCCGCGCACGGCTGCGTGCCCCGACCGGGGACCAGGTGCTCGTCCTTCGGCGAGCCCGTGCTGTCGGCCAGGTGCACGTGCGCGAGCCGCTCCCCCAGCTCCCGCGCCATCGCGACCGGGTCGTCCGCGGCGGTGGCGCTGTGGGACAGGTCGAGCGTCACGTGGGCGTAGTCCTCGCCCACGGGGTTCCAGTCGGGCAGGTAGGCGTGGAACTCCCGCTTGCCCGTGCGCCACGGGTACATGTTCTCCACCGCGAACACGAGCCCGTGCTCGTCCTCGAGCTCCGCGATGCCCTCGACGAAGCCCTTCGCGTACTCGCGCTGCCACCGGAACGGCGGGTGCACGACGACGACCGACGCCCCGACGGTGTGCGCCATCTCGGCGCTGCGCTGCAGCTTGCCCCAGGGGTCGGTGCCCCACACGCGCTGCGTGAGGAGCAGCGTCGGCGCGTGCACCGAGACGACCGGAACCTCGTGGAACTGCGACAGCGCGCGGCACGCCTCGGCGTCGGTGCTGACCTCGTCGATGCCGACCATGACCTCGACGCCGTCGTACCCGAGCCGCGACGCGGCCTCGAAGCCGCTCGCCGTCGTGCCCGGGTACACCGAGGACGTCGAGAGGGAGACGCGCAGGGGGGCTGCCATGCTCAGAGGTGCGCCAGGTGCTCGAGGAGCACGCCCTCGCGCAGCGCCCACGGGCAGATCTCGAGCTCCTCGACGCCGAACAGGTCCATCGCCGCCTCCGCGACGACGGCCCCGGCGACCATCTGGTGGGCCCGGTCGTGCGAGACGCCCGGCAGCTGGGCGATCTCCTCGACGTCGAGGTGCACGACCTCGGAGATGAGGGGCCGCAGGTCGGAGCGGCGCAGCACGCGACGCACGTACTGGCCCTCGTTCGACGGCGCCGCGCCGCACATCCGTGCGAGCGACCGGAACGTCTTGCTGGTCGCGACGGCGCGGTCGAACCCGCCCCCGCGCAGCAGCGGTCCGGCGACGTCGGCGATGACGGACCGCGCGTGCAGCCGCAGCTCCTCGTGCGTGCGGCCGGCGTCGAGCCAGTCGCGGGTGAGCCGTCCGGCACCGAGGGGCACCGACCGGGCGACCTCAGGCTCCTCGTCGGGGCCGACCGCGAGCTCGAGGGAGCCGCCGCCGATGTCGAAGACCCCGAGCCGGCCGGCGGACCAGCCGAACCAGCGGCGCACCGCGAGGAACGTCAGCCGCGCCTCGTCCTCGCCCGGCAGCACGCGCAGGTCGACGCCGGTGGCCGTGTGGACGGCGGCCAGGACGGCGTCGGCGTTGTCGGCGTCGCGCACCGCGGACGTCGCGAAGGCGACGATGCTGGAGCAGCCGCGCTCCAGCGCCTAGGCCTTCGCCTCTCCCACGTACTTGACGAGACGGGCGACGCCGTCGTCGGTGACGCAGTTGTCGTCACCGAGCTGCTCCGCCAGACGCAGCGGCTCCTTGAAGGAGTAGGCCGGCAGCGGGGGTCCGCCGCGGTACGCGTCGACGATGAGCAGGTGCCCGGTGTTCGACCCGATGTCGAGGACGCCCATGCGCATGTCCCCCATCCTCCCACGCCGCCCGTCGGGCCGAGCTCCCCCGGCGGTTCGTACAGTGGAGGCATGCCTGAGGTCGACCTGGGACTCCCGCGGACGTGGGTGGAGTTCGCGAACCCGGACGACGTCGACGAGGTGTTCCGCTGCGACCTGACGTGGTTGACGTCGCGCTGGACGTGCATCTTCGGTGCCGGCTGCGCGGGCATCTACGCGAGCAGCCCGGACGCTGGCTGCTGCACCCTCGGCGCGCACTTCGCCGACGCCGACGACGAGACGCGGGTGGCCGACGCCGTCGGGCGCCTGACGCCCGAGCGCTGGTACCGCCACCCCGACGGTCCGCACGCCCTGCAGGGCGCCTGGACCGACGTCGACGACGACGGCGACCGCAAGACGCGGGCCCTCGACGGCGCCTGCGTGTTCCACAACCCCCGGGGGTTCGCGGGCGGGTACGGGTGCGCGCTGCACGGCCTCGCCCTCGAGGAGGGCGTCGAGCCGCTGACCCTCAAGCCAGACGTGTGCTGGCAGCTGCCGCTGCGCCGCCAGTTCCGCGACGTGGAGCGCGGCGACGGCACCAGCTACTCGGAGGTGCAGATCGGCGAGTACGTCCGCGCGGGCTGGGGGCCGGGGGGCCACGACCTCGACTGGTACTGCTCCTCGAACACCGAGGCCCACGTGGGCGAGGAGCCGGTGTACGTCAGCAACCGGGCCGAGCTCGTCGCCCTGATGGGCGAGGCCGGCTACGCCGAGCTCCAGCGCCAGTGCGAGGACCACCTCGCGTCCGGCGCCCCGAACGTCCACCCCGCGACCGCGGCGGCGGCGAGGTGAGCCGGCGATGACGACCTCGCACCTCGCCCTGGTGGACCCCGGTCGTCGGGAGACGTGGGCCGTCTGGCAAGAATGGCCCATGCACCTCGACCACCTCTCGTACGCCGCCGGCCCCGCCGGCCTCGACGCCACCGTGGCCGAGCTCTCCGCGGCTCTCGGCGCGACGTTCCTCGACGGCGGCGCCCACCCGCGCTTCGGCACCCGCAACATGGTGCTGCCGCTCCGCAACCGCCAGTACGTGGAGGTCGTGGAGGTCCTCGACCACCCCGCCGCCGACAAGGCCGCGTTCGGGCAGGTCGTCCGCCAGCGCTCGGAGGCCGGCGGCGGCTGGATGGCCTGGTGCGTGTCGGTCGACGACATGACCGAGGTGGAGCGTCGGATCGGCCGGCACGCGGTGCCCGGCAACCGGCGTCGCCCCGACGGCTTCAACCTGGAGTGGCGCCAGATCGGCACGAGCGGGATGAAGGCCGACCCGCAGCTGCCCTACGTGACCTGCTGGGACGTGCCGCCGGAGGAGCACCCGTCGCAGATGGCGCCGTCGGAGATCGCACTGACCGCCGTCGAGATGGCCGGCTCGCCCCACCGGCTGTCGGACTGGCTCGGCGAGCCCGCCGTGACCGCCCTCGAGGAGATCGCGGTCGAGTGGGTCGCGCCGCACGGCCTGCCCGGCATCATGAGCGTCTCCTTCGAGACCCCCGGCGGCGTCGTCCGCATCTGAGCCTGCGCACCTCCCCCTCGGCAGCACCCCTGGGGAAGGAGCGGGGTCGGTGTCGGACCGCGCACCTAGGCTGACCCCATGCCCACCGCGAAGGCGCCCAAGGCCGCCAAGCCCGTGTACGCCTGCGCCGAGTGCGGCTGGACCACCAGCAAGTGGGTCGGCCGCTGCGGTGAGTGCCAGGCGTGGGGCACGGTCGACGTCGCGTCACCGTCGGCCCGGGCCGGGCGCACCGCGCCTGCCGCCACCGTCACCCCGGCGCGACCCATCACGCAGGTCGAGGTCGAGTCGTCGCGGGCCGTCTCCTCGGGCATCGGCGAGCTCGACCGCGTCCTCGGCGGCGGGGTCACGCCCGGCGGTGTGCTGCTCCTGGCCGGCGAGCCCGGCGTCGGCAAGTCGACGCTGCTGCTCGAGCTCGCCGCCCGGTGGGCGCGGCAGGGTCGGCGCACCCTCTACGTCTCCGGCGAGGAGTCGGCGGGCCAGGTGCGGCTCCGTGCCGAACGCACCGGCGCGGTCCACGACGAGCTCTACCTCGCCGCGGAGACCGACCTCGGCGCACTGCTCACCCACGTCGAGCAGGTGCGGCCCAGCCTGCTGGTGGTCGACTCCGTGCAGACCATCGGCTCGGCCGACGTCGACGGTGTGCCGGGTGGCGTCACGCAGGTGCGCGAGGTCGCGTCGGCGGTCATCCAGCGGGCGAAGAGCGAGGGCATCGCGACCCTGCTCGTCGGCCACGTCACGAAGGACGGCGCCGTCGCCGGGCCGCGCGTCCTGGAGCACCTCGTCGACGTCGTCCTGCAGTTCGAGGGCGACCGCGCCTCGCGACTGCGACTCCTGCGGGCCGTGAAGAACCGGTTCGGTCCCGTCGACGAGATCGGCTGCTTCGACCTCGCCGACTCCGGCCTGGTCGAGGTGCCCGACCCGACGGGCCTGTTCGTCAGCCGTCACGAGCAGCCGGTCCCCGGCACCTGCGTCACCGTCACCATGGAGGGCCGACGTCCGCTGCTCGCGGAGGTGCAGGCGCTGGCCGTCGAGACCAACGCCCCGTCGCCGCGCCGCACGTCCAGCGGCCTCGACTCCTCCCGCGTGGCCATGATCCTCGCCGTGCTCACCCGCCACTGCGGCGTCAACCTCTCGCGCCACGACGTCTACACCGCCTCCGTCGGCGGCGCGCGTCTCGTCGAGCCGTCCGTCGACCTCGCCGTGCTGGTCGCGGCAGCCTCCGCGCAGGCCGACCGGGTCGCGCCCGCCGGACTCGTGGTCCTCGGCGAGGTCGGGCTCGCCGGCGAGGTGCGGCCCGTGCGGCACACCGCCGAGCGGCTGCGCGAGGCCGCGCGGCTCGGGTTCACGGCCGCCATCGTCCCGGCCCGCTCCGAGGGGCTCGACGACGTGCCCCCGTCGCTGCGCGTCACCCAGGTCGGTGACGTCGTCGCCGCCGTGCTGGCCCTGCCGAGCGCCCGTGGACGCGTCGAGCAGCCCTGAACCTGGACCCTCCCCCTACACTGTCGCCCGTGGCACCTCGACCTGACCTGCGCACCGTCCTCGCGGCGATCGCGCCCGGCACCTCGCTGCGCGAGGGCCTCGAGCGCATCCTGCGCGGCCGCACCGGCGCGCTCATCGTGCTCGGTCAGGACAAGGTCGTCGAGGCCGTCAGCACGGGCGGCTTCGCGCTCGACGTCCCGTTCACCGCCACCGGCCTGCGTGAGCTGGCCAAGATGGACGGCGCGATCATCCTCGACTCCGGCGCGCAGCGGATCCTGCAGGCCGCCGTGCACCTCATGCCCGACCCGTCCATCCCCACCGACGAGTCGGGCACCCGGCACCGCACCGCCGACCGCGTCGCCCGACAGACCGGTCTTCCGGTCATCTCGGTGTCGGCCTCGATGCACATCATCGCCCTCTACCTCGACGGCACCCGCCACGTGCTCGAGGACGCCGGCGCCATCATCGGACGCGCCAACCAGGCCATCGCCACCCTCGAGCGGTACCGCAGCCGCCTCGACGAGGTGTCCGACGCGTTGTCGGCGCTCGAGATCGAGGACCTCGTCACGGTCCGCGACGTCGCCGCGGTCGCGCAGCGCCTCGAGATGGTCAGCCGGATCGCCGCCGAGATCGACCAGTACGTGCTCGAGCTCGGTACGGACGGCCGTCTGCTCGCGCTGCAGCTGGAGGAGCTGATCAGCGGGGTCGACGCCGAGCGCGAGCTCGTCATCCGCGACTACATGCCGTCCGGGCGTCGGGGACGGGCGGTCAGCACGGTCCTGCAGGACCTCGCCGAGATCGACTCCACCGAGCTCGTCGACCTGACGAGCGTGGCCACGGCCCTGCGCATCGGCGCCGGCGACTCCCTCGACCACCCGCTCGCACCGCGCGGCTACCGGCTGCTCGCCCGCGTGCCCCGGCTGCCGCAGACCGTCATCGACCGGCTCATCGACCACTTCGGCACGCTGCAGAAGCTGCTGGCAGCCAGCATCGACGACCTGCAGACCGTCGAGGGCGTCGGCGACCTCCGCGCCCGCGGGGTCCGCGACGGCCTGTCACGTCTCGCGGAGTCGAGCATCCTCGAGCGCTACGTCTGACGTCTGACCGCTGACCTGCTGCGCTCGGAGTGCGGGAAGCGGGGTCCCGCCGCTGCGTTGGCTGCGGTCGTCGTGACCTTGCCGGCGCGCTGCCGCAGGGGGTCTCGGCTCGCTAGTGCGCTGCCGTAGGGGGTCTCGGCCCGCCGGTGCGCTGCCTCGACCTTCGCTCGGGGTGGTCTCCGAAAGGGCCTCGACCGGGCGGCTGGGCGGGAGTCGGTTTCGGGTCTCGGGCTGTGGCTCGCGCTGTGGGTGGACGCAAGATGCTGCGTTCGTGTGCGGAATGGCGAAGGATTTTGCGTTTGCTACGGGATCCCGTCGTGAACGCAGAAGCGTTCGACCTGGTTCGCGTGAACGCAGAAGCTTGGGTGCCGGTTGCGTTGGGGGGACGAAGGATTCTTCTTTCTCGTGGACCGTCCCACGGAAAGGAAGAATCCTTCCGCGCTCGTCCCCGTCGGCGGTGGATTTGCCACCTGAAGAGCGCTCAGAAGGTGGCAGATCCACCGATGGCACGCGCAAACGCAGGATCTTGCGTCCACCCCGAGCGCAACCCACAGCCCGAGAACCCAGCCCAGCTCCCGCCCCGCCGCCCGGTCGAGGCCCTTTCGGAGACCAGACACCGCGCTCGCCGCGGCGGTCCGGTCGAGCAGAGATCCGACTCAGTCCCGGCTCGGCGACGCACTCGGGGTCGGGGTGGCGCTGGGCTTCGGAGAGGCGGACGGCCTCGCCGACGCGCTCGGGGAGGCGCTGGGAGTCGGCGAGGCACTGGGGCGGGGCTTGGGCTTCGGCTGGACGAGCGTGAAGGTCGTCGCACCCGGTTCGCCGCCGAGCGTCCCGATGCGCAGCGTGTAGGTGCCGGGCGACGCCCAGCCCTCCCGCGGCGAGCAGGCGGGGCCGGAGCCACGACCCGACCAGCGCGCCGACGCCGCCGTCGCCCAGCCGGGGCTGAGCGCCACCGGCTCGTCGAGGAGGGCCGTCTTGCACACCGTGGAGTCCCACACCGCGGTGTCGCCGCTCTTGATCACCGCGATCAGGTCGGTGTCGCCCGGGTCGAGCGTGCAGCCCTTCCTGGCGGTGGTGGAGATGAGCAGCTCGACGCGCACGGCCTGCCGTGCCGACTGGTCCTCCGGGACCGTGGGCGTCATGCGCACCGACTCCGGCGTGCAGGCGGTGCTGGTGGCCGTCAGCGTCACCTGCGCGTCGCTCTGGGCCGACCGCGACGGGGTCGGGCTGGGTGTCGGGGACGCGGAGGCCGACGCGCTCGCCGACGGGCTCGGCGAGGGTGCGGCGGCGGGCTCCGCGTCGTCCGACCCGCCCGGCCAGAGCGTCACGACGAGCCAGACCAGGAGCAGGACGACCGCGAGGAGCAGGAAGCGGCGACGCCAGTAGATCGCCCGCGGCAACGGACGGCGGGTCGGTCGCGTGCTCACGCTCCGAGGGTAGTTCGCGTGGCTGCTCGTGCGAGGATCGACGCGCCATGCCGACCTCGTCCGCTCCCCTCCCCGCCGACCTCGCCGGACTGCACGACGCGGTCGTCGGCTGGTTCGACGAGCACGCGCGCGAGCTGCCCTGGCGCGGAACGTCCGACGTGCTCCCCGAGCCGTGGCCTGTGCTCGTGTCGGAGCTGATGCTGCAGCAGACGCCGGTCGTGCGGGTGCTTCCCGTCTTCGAGGCCTGGATGGAGCGCTGGCCGACGCCCGCCGACCACGCCGCGGAGCCGTCGAGCGAGGCCGTGCGGGCGTGGGGCCGGCTCGGCTATCCCCGCCGGGCGCTCCGGCTGCACGCGGCAGCCGTCGCGATCACGACGGAGCACGACGGACGTGTGCCCGACGACCACGCGGCCCTGCTGGCGCTGCCCGGGGTCGGCGAGTACACGGCCGCCGCGGTCGCGTCGTTCGCGTTCGGCCAGCGGCACGCGGTCATGGACACGAACGTCAGACGCGTGCTGGCGCGGGTCGTGCTGGGCCAGGCGTACCCGTCGACCTCGGTGACCGCCGCCGAGCGTCGGCTGGCACAGGCGCTGCTGCCAGCCGACGACGCGCATCGGTGGGCGGCCGCGACGATGGAGCTCGGCGCCCTCGTGTGCACCGCCCGGGCGCCCCGCTGCGACGTCTGCCCCGTCGCCGACCGCTGCCGCTGGCTCGCGCTCGGCCGCCCCGACCACGACGGTCCCCCGCGCCGCGGCCAGGCCTGGGCCGGTACGGACCGCCAGTGCCGCGGCCGCCTCCTGGCGGTGCTCCGCGACGCCACCGAGCCGGTGCCCAAAGCGGCCCTCGACGCGGTCTGGGACGACGCCCCGCAGCGCGAGCGCTGCCTCGACGCGCTCCTCGACGACGGCCTGGCCCAGGTCCACCCCGACGGCACCTTCACGCTCTAGCCCCGTTGTGGAACGTCATCGCCCCTTTCCTGCCGGGAAAGGGGCGATGACGTTCCGAATCGTGGGGACTAGGTGTAATCGGTCAACACGTTGGTTGCAGTCGGCTGATCGGGGGTTGTCCGCCGAGTGAGGTGTGTCGGCGTTGAGTGTTGTAGTGCTCGAGCCAGGGCGCAAGGGCGGCTGCTCGTTCGTCGTTGGTGGTGAAGACCTGGCG
>JAPLCA010000026.1 GCA_026392465.1 Propionibacteriales bacterium | reverse complement strand
CGGCGGGGGTGCCGGGCCGGGGGCGGCGGGTGGAACCGGCGCGCGTGTCCTCGACGCCGGCTGCGGGGCCGGTCGCCTCGGTGGCGCGCTGCACCACCGCGGCCACGACGTCGTCGGTGTCGACGCCGACGAGGTGCTCGTCGCCGAGGCTCGCGAGACGCACCCCGGGCCGACCTGGCTGGTTGCCGACCTGCTCGACGTCGACCTCGGCGCGACGTTCGACGTCGTCGTCACGGCGGGCAACGTGATGGTCTTCCTCGCGCCCGGCACGGAGCAGGGCGTGGTCGCGAACCTCGCCCGCCACGTGGCCGACGGCGGTGCCCTCGTGCTCGGTTTCCGCCTGGACTGGCACTACGGCCTGGCCGACCTCGACGCCCACCTCGCCGCGGCGGGGTTCGCGGTGGAGCAGCGGTTCTCGACGTGGGACCTGCGTCCGCTGACTGCCGATGCCGAGTTCGCGGTCACGATCGCCCGCCGCGCCACCTGAGCGGGCTACGCTGCGCGCGTGGACATCGACGGCACCACCCTGCTGGCCGCGGGTGAGTTCCAGGCGTACGGCACCAGCCACCTGGTCGTCCTGGCGTTGTTCGCGATCGGGCTGGTCCCCGTGGTGCTGCTCGGGCGCCGGGTCCGCGGCACGACCATGGAGGCGACGACGAGCCGGGTGCTCGCGCTCGGCATCGTGGCCGTCACCGTCCCGTTGCAGGTGCTGCAGCTGCTGCCCGACGAGTGGAGCCCGCGCACGTCCTTGCCGTTCCAGCTGTGCGACCTCGCGTGGATGTTCGCGGTGCACGCACTGTGGACGCGCTCGCGCCTGACGTCGACGGTCACCTACCTGTGGGGTCTCACGCTGACGACGCAGGGCATGGCCACGCCCGATCTGTCGTCGAACTGGCCGGAGCCGCGCTTCATCATGTTCTGGGCCATGCACGTGCTGATCGTGTGGGCGGCGGTCTACCTCGTCGCCGGGCTGCGCGTCCTGCCGACGTGGGCGACCTACCGCCGCACGGTGGTCGTCACGCTCGTCTGGGCGGCGTCGGTCATGACCTACAACGCGCTGATGGACACCAACTACGGCTACCTCAACGGCAAGCCGAACCGGGCGTCGCTGCTCGACGTGCTCCCGGCGTGGCCGTACTACGTGGCGGTCGAGATCGTCGTGGTGGCCGCGGTGTGGGCGCTGCTGGTGTGGCCGTGGACGCGGCGCGGCAGCGCGGCCCACGTCGGAGGATGAGAACCCTCTCACCGATCCGTCATGGAGGTCTCACGTTGCGTGGCTTCGATGGGCTCATCACCGATCGAAGGAGAACCCCCATGACGTCCCTCCGCGCCCTCGCCGCGACCGCCACCGCCCTCGTCCTCGCCCTCGGCGTCAGTGCCTGCGGGTCCGACGACGATGACGACGTGCGCCCTGCCGGCACGTCCGCCCCTGCCGCGACCGAGGCGAGCGGCAGCCCCTCGAGCGCCCCGAGCGTCGACTCCGACGACGTCACCGACGAGGCGCTGCGCCAGAAGCTGGAGAAGGCGGCGCTGGCGGAGGTCGGGCGTGGCACCGTCACCGACGTCGAGCGCAGCGACGACCGCGGCCACGCCTACGAGGTCGAGGTCGACCTCGGCAACGACGACGACGTCACCGTCGAGCTCGCCGAGGACGCCTCGGTCGTGCGCGTCGACCGCTGACGCCCGCGTCGCACCGCGAGCACGACGCCCCCGCCGGACCAGCCCGGCGGGGGCCTCCTGCCGTGCCGGGACCACGGAAAGTCGCTGGGTCGATCCTCGGTCGGGTCCCTAGGGTCGACGCATGGGCGAGCGCGCCGACACCGACGAGACGATCGACGCCGACAGCGGGTGCGCCCACTGCGGCCGTGGGGTCGACCCTGCGGCCAACCTGGCGATCACGATCGTGGTGGGTCGGTCCGAGCGCCTGGACTCCGAGGAGGAGCGCTGCTTCCGCCACGAGCAGGTCTTCCTGTTCTGCGACTCGAGCACGCCAACGCCCACCTCGGCGAGCACCCGCTGCAGGACGAGTGGCCCGACAGCGAGGTGCTCGAGCCGCACGACGGCGACCTCGGGGCGTTCGGCTGCTTCCTGCTCGCCGTGCTCCTGCTGGTGCTGCTCGTCGTCGGCGCGGTGGTCAGCGTGGGCTGGCTCTGGGACGTCGTGACCTGAGGGCCCCGGACGCAGCCTGTCAGCGGTAGTTGACGAACTGCAGGGGGAAGTCGAGATCGGCGCCCTTGAGCAGCGCGATGACCTCCTGCAGGTCGTCGCGCTTCTTGCTGGTGACGCGCAGCTCGTCGCCCTGCACCTGCACCTTGACGCCCTTCGGGCCCTCGTCGCGGATCAGCTTGGAGACCTTCTTGGCCTGCTCGGTGCTGATGCCCTGGCTGAAGCTGCCGTTGATCTTGACGTCCTTGCCGCTCTGGCGCGGGTCGCCGGTCTCGAGCGCCTTGAGGCTGATGCCGCGCTTGATGAGCTTCTCCTTGAACACCTCGAGGACGGCGAGGGCCCGCTCGTCGGCGTTGGCCGTGATCTCGATGCCCTCCTCGCCCTTCCACTCCAGCAGCGCGCCGGTGTTCTTGAAGTCGTAGCGCGTGGAGATCTCCTTCATCGCCTGGTTGAGCGCGTTGTCGGCCTCCTGGCGATCGAGCTTGCTGACGATGTCGAACGAGGAGTCGGCCACGGGTTCTCTCCTGGTGGGTGTCGGGACGGCGAAGGGGTGGGACCCGCAGGTCCCACCCCTCAGCCTAGGCGCTCGCGCTCGCCCGGTCGTCGCTCAGGCGGCGAGCAGCACGTCGATCTGGTCGATCGCCAGACGGCTGCCCTCCTCGACCCCCATGTCGATGACCTGCTGCAGGGCCTCGAGCGTCTCGTACGTCGACGTGTACACGGCACGCGTGCCACCCTCGATCGACTCGAACCGGAAGGTGTTGGTCGAGACCGGCATGCCCTCGACGGGCCGGAGGTCGTCGTCGGCGAACCCGTCGCGGAAGTCGAAGCCGTGCGGCGCGTCGACGGCGGTGACCTCCCACCAGCCGCCGAAGCGCTGCCCGTCGGGGCCGGTCATGTAGTAGGTGAGCCGGCCGCCCTCGCTGAGGTCGTGGTCGACGAAGGTGGCGGGGAACGTGGGCGGTCCCCACACCCGCTCGAGCTGGCGCGGGTCGGCGTAGATGGCGAACACGCGCTCGACGGGTGCGGCGAACTCGGCGGTGATGGTCAGGGTGCGCTGGTCCAGGTCCTTCTGGACGTCGGTGACGGGCATGTCAGGTCTCCTTGCGGGTGGGTGTGGTGTCGTGCTGGGGGTCCTCGGGCATGCCGAGCAGGAGGTCGTCGATGCGGGCGACGCGTCCGCGCCACACGTGCTCGAGCTCGTCGAGCAGCGTGCCGACGGACCGGACGGCCTCGACGTCGCCGCTCGCGAGCGCCTCGCGGCCGACGCGCCGCTTGGTGACGAGACCGGCGCGCTCGAGCACCGCGACGTGCTTCTGCACGGCCGCGAAGCTCATGGGGTACCGCTCGGCGAGCGTGCTCACGGAGTGCTCGCCGGCCAGGACGCGGCGCAGGATGTCGCGTCGGGTCCGGTCGGCCAGGGCGTGGAAGAGGGCGTCGGCCCGGTCCTCATCCTGCTCGCTGCTCATGACCACAATCTACAACCAATTGGTTGTAGATTGTCAACCCCTCGGCGGGACGGATCCGGTTGGGCCGCGTGGTGCCGGCTGCGGTATGGTTTCTCGTCGTTGCCCGCCTCGGTGGTCGACACCCTTGGCAGGTTGCCCGAGCGGCCAAAGGGAGCTGACTGTAAATCAGCCGGCATTGCCTTCAGAGGTTCGAATCCTCTACCTGCCACAGCGCCAGACGCTGGAACCGACGGCCCCGTCGGGCGAGAGCCCGCCGGGGCCGTCGGGTTCTCCGGGGCCTCCTGCCACGCCAGTGCCGTCATCCGACGTGGTCGAGCCAGCGCCTGAGGTCGTCGACGAGGAGGTCCGGTGCCTCGAGGGGCACCAGGTGCCCGGCCCCGCGGACCGTGAGCACGTCGACGGGGCCCGCGAGCCGGTCCGCGAGCTCGGCCGCCTGCTCCACGGGGAGCCACGGGTCCTGCTCGCCCCAGCCGACGCGCACCGGGCAGCGCGTGCGTCCGAGCCGCTCGACGACCGGCCGCGTGTGGGCGGGCTCCAGCTGTGCGACCTGGGCGTAGAAGGCACGCTGGCCGTGCGGGGTCGTCCACGGTGCGACGAGCTCGTCCACCTGCTGCGCGTGGAGCGACCCGCGACCGGCGCCCGACACGTACTCCCGCACGAGGGCCGCGTGGAGAGGCGCGGGGAGGGCGGCGAACACCGCCTCGTGCTCCGCGACCAGCCGGAAGAACGGGGAGCCCCACGGGTCGAGTGTCACGACGTCGAGCAGGTACAGCGACGCGAACGCCGATGCCTCGAGCAGGTGGGCCCCGAGGGCGACGGCGCCCCCGACGTCGTGGGCGACGACGTGGGGCGACGTCAGGTCCCAGTGCTGCAGGAGTGCCGCGAGCCGGCGTCGCTGCGCCTCGAGATCGACCCTCGGGTCGCGAGTCGGTGGACCCTCGGGGATCGAGGCGCCGTAGCTGGGCATGTCCCACAGGAGCGCACGGTGCGTGGCCGCCAGCGCGTGGGCCACCGGCGCCCAGACGGCCGACGACCACGGCGTGCCGTGGCAGAGCACCACGTCGCCCCGGGGCTCGCGGTCCGACGGCTCGAGCACGTAGGTGGCGACGCGGGTCCCGTCGAGGTCGACGTAGCGCGGCGGAGGGAGGCGGTCGGGCGAGGACATGGCTCGCACGCTAGGACTTCAGGTCGACCTGAAGTCAAGGTGGCACGATGGGGCGATGAGGGTGGGAGCAGCGGCTGCGCAGGTGGGTGTCGCGGCCCACGTGCTGCGTCACTGGGAGGACGAGGGGGTCGTCGTGCCCGACCGGACGGCCGCCGGACATCGCGACTACACGGACGAGCACCTGCACCGGCTCCGGGTCGTCCGGTCCTGCCAGCGGGTCGGTCTCCGGCTCTCGCAGATCCGGCTGGTCCTGCACCGCGACGCGGCGGGACGGGACGGCGTCATCGCGGAGCACCTCGAGCACCTGCGTCGTCAACGCGCCGAGCTCGACGCGGCCGAGGCGTTCCTCACCCACGTGCTCACGTGCGAGCACGACCTGATGAGCCGATGCGAGCGCTGCTCGGCCTACCCGGCAGGCTGACGGGCACGTCCTCGTACCCGCGGCGCCCCTCCTCGCGTGCGAGCTCGACGTCGTGGAGAAGTCCGACCTCCTCGACGGGCCGAGCCCGCGTGAGCGAGTCCCGGAGCGTGACGAGGGCCGGTGGGCCCGGGGGCCGGGCCCCGCTCCGACGTGTCCACCACGGCGAGGCGGGGCGCGGCGCCCGGAGCCACCGGCCGCTGCGTGTGGGTCGGTTCAGATGATCCCGGCGTGCTTGAGCGCGAGGCTGATCTCGCCCTGCGCCTCGGGGGCGAGGTCGAGCAGCGGAGGACGGACCGCGGCGTGCTCGAGCTTGCCGCGCTCGACGAGTGCCAGCTTGAGCGCCACGGTGCCCTCCATGTGGGAGCCGCGGTGGTACACCGCCTTCGTCACGGGCAGCAGCGCGTCGTGCAGAGCGCGGGCGGCGGGGTAGTCCTGGGCCTTGCCGGCGGCGATCAGCTCGACGAGCAGCTCCGGGGCGATGCCCCCGTAGCCGACCAGCAGGCCGTCGACGTCGAACATCGTGTGCAGGAGGTACTCGTCGTGGCACGAGAGGATCTGCAGGTCGGGCAGCTCCTGGCGGAGCACCGGGATCTCGGTGTCCCATCGCCGCATGTTGCGCACGCCGTTCTTGGTGGCGAAGACACCGGCCTGGGCGCCGATCTCGAGCTGGGTCTCCAGGTCGTAGCTGGCCTTGGTGGCGTCGGGGTACTGGAACAGGATGAGCGGCAGACCGGACTCCTCGTGGACGATCCGGTACCGCTCCTGCGGGGCGCCCTGCTGGTAGCCGAAGCGCAGCCAGCCGTGCGACGGGTAGAGCAGGCCGGCCGAGGCGCCCGCGTCGATCGCCCGCTTGGCCTCCAGGCCGGCGACCTTGTCGCCCTCGCCGGTGATGCCGGCGATCACGGGGACCTCGCCGGCGTTCTCGACGGCGACCTCGATGACGCGGACCTGCTCCTCCTGGGTCAGGTAGGTGCCCTCGCCGGCGTGGCCGAGGTAGACCAGTCCGGTGATGCCGGGGATGGATGCGTACCAGCGGGTCAGCGACGCCACGGCGTCGTAGTCGACCTCGAGGTCGCGGGTGAACGGGGTGACGGGAGCGGGGGTGAGGCCGCGCAGGTCGAGCGTCATGGTGGTTCCTTCGTCGCGAATGGTCGGATTGGAACGTTCGCGGGAACGTTCCCGTTCTCAGTGTGAGCGACCGTGGTCACGCTGTCAAGGTCCGTGGTCAGGCGACTCGACGCACGTCGGCCCCGCTCCTGTGCGAGGAGCGGGGCCGACCGGAGGACGGTCAGAGCAGGGTGGTCAGCAGTCGGTAGCAGAGGGCGAAGATGGCCACCAGGCCCGCGACGCCCAGCGCGTTCTGCCACCACCGGTTCACGAAACGGCCCATCAGGTCGCGCCGGGTGGTCATGACGAACAGCAGCAGCCCGAGCATCGGTGCCACGACGACGGTGAGGGCCTGCGCGGTGATGATCAACTCGACGGGCGAGCCGCTCGCCACCAGGGTGACCACGAGCCCGAACGTCAGCACGGTGAGCATGCCGATCTTCACGCCCAGCCGTTCCATCGTGTTGCCGTGGCCCAGGCCGTCGGACAGCAGCGTGCCGCCGGCGGTCGCGTTGGCGACCATCGAGGAGAACGCGGCGGCCGAGAAGCCGAGCCCGAAGAGCACGCTGCCGAAGTCGCCGGCCACGGGGCGCAGGACGTTCGCGAGCTCGGGGAACGAGGCTGCGGCGGTGCCCGTGTTCTGCAGGGCGGCTGCGGCGGTGACGATCACCAGTGCGGTCATGATGCCCGGGGCGAGGATGCCGGGGATGGTGTCGGCGATCGTCGTCGTGCGGTAGTCCTCGGCCCTCAGGCCGCGCTCGCGGGAGGCGTAGCCCGTGAAGAAGGCGGCGTTGATGGAGAAGTTCGTGCCGACGAGAGCGATGACGAGCAGGCCGGCGTCCGACGGCAGGGTCGGGAACAGGCCGTCGGCCGCCGACACCCAGTCGGGCTGGGAGAGGAAGGCGCCGAGGACGAAGCCGATGCCCATCAGCACCACCATGCCGAGCATGGCCCGCTCGAACAGCTTGTAGTAGTTCGGAGCCCAGGCGACGGCGGCGACGACGATCGTGCAGCCGAGCGTCCACAGCGTTGGCGACCCGCCGAACAGCATCGAGAACCCGAGGCCGGAGCCCACGGCGTTGCCGACGGAGAAGCAGAGGCTGATGAGGAAGACGCCGATGCCGGCCGCGGCGCCGACGGGACGGCCGAGACGGTCCTTGATCGTCTGCACCAGGGAGCCGGGGGAGACGACGGCGAGGCGCACGCTCATGTCGGTGAAGGCGATCATGAGCACCGTGGAGAGGGCGATGACCCAGATGAGGGTGTAGCCGTGGGCACTGCCGGCCTGCACGGCCGACGCGAGGTTGCCGGGCCCGAACTGCCAGGCGCCGGCGATGAAGCTGGGCCCCATGAGGGCGAAGGTGGCGGTGAGCCCGCGGCGGGACCGGCGGGGCTGCTCGTCGGCGGGCCCCACCGGGTCGGTGCGGACGGGTGCGGTGTCGGTCATGGGCGTCCTTCTCTGTCTACCCCGCGGACGGCTCGTCCGGGGGGTCCGGCCGGTCGGTCCGGCCGCTGCTCCCGAGGTGGACGGGACGGTGCCAGGGGCGGTGGCCGATGTGACAACGTTCACGGGAACGTTCCCATCGTGTGTGACGGGGAACACGCTGTCAACCGTCCCGGCGGATTCTCTCGCGGTCGGGCGCACCGGTGGCGGCCCCGCGTGCTCCTATGCTGGGCGGGAACGATCCCACCGACCCCGCCCGACGAGCACCGAGGAGCGAGCGTGACCGAGTCGCCGCTGCGTCCGCCCACGATCCTCGACGTCGCACGGGAGGCCGGGGTCTCGAAGTCGACCGTCTCCCGTGTGCTCGACGAGCGGCTTCCGACGTCGCACAGCGCGTCGGCCCAGCGGGTGCGCGACGCCGCCCAGCGTCTCGGCTACCGCCGCGACCGGTTCGCCTCGGCCCTGCGTCGTCAGCAGACCCGCACGGTGGGCGTCCTGGTGCCCCGCCTCACTGACACCGTCATGGCGATGACCTTCGAGCAGGTCGCGGCCGCCTGCGCCCGACGCGACCAGTTCGCCATCGTCGCCACCACCGACGACGACCCGGCCACCGAGCAGGAGGCCGTCGAGCGGCTGCTCGACCAGCGGGTCGACGGCCTCGTGCTCACCACGGCCCGCCTGGGCGACGACCTCACCGCACGTCTGCGCGACCGCGGCGTCCCGGTCGTCCTTGCGCTGCGCGCGGACGGCAGCACCCCGTCCGCGGTGGGCGACGACGAGCTCGGCGGCTACCTCGCGGCCCGGCACCTCGTCGACCTCGGGCACCGTCGCATCGCGCTCGTGGCGGGTCCGTCGTACGCGTCGAGCGCCGTCGGGCGGCAGGCCGGCTTCCGCCGTGCGCTGGCGGAGGTGGGGGTCACCGACGTCGGCGACCTGGTGCACGAGTCGGCGTTCAGCATGGAGTCCGGCGAGGACGTCGCGCGTCGCGTGCTGGCGTCGCCCGACCGCCCCACGGCGGTGTTCGCGGTGAACGACAACACGGCGATCGGAGTGCTGGCCGCGGCCCAGGCGCTCGAGCTCTCGGTGCCGGAGGACGTCTCGGTCGTGGGCTACAACGACGTTCCGGTCTCGGCCCGCCTGCCCCGGCCGCTCACGACCGTGAGAGTGCCGTTCGACCAGATCGCGGCCGCCACCCTCGAGCTCCTGGACGAGACGCGGGCGGGTGCCCCTGTCCGTCACGTCGTCGTCGCCCCGACGCTCATCCCGCGCAGCACCTCGGCCCGGCCCCCGTCGTAGCCGTCGGCGGGCGTCGCTGGATCACGCCGTCCGCACCGGCTCCGGGGCCCGGCTGGTCATCCCGAGGGCGAGCACGGCTGCGACCAGCAGTGCACCCGCCGAGACCGCCCACGTCGTGACGAAGCCGTCGCGGGCGGCCATGCCCTGCGCGCCGCCCACGATCGCGAACAGCACGCTGACGCCGACGACGAAGCCGATCTGCCGCGACATGGTCACGACGGCGCTGCCCGTCGCGGACTGGTGGGGTGCGAGCTCGCGGGTGCCGCCGGCGATGAGGTTGGGCAGGGCGAGACCCACGCCGACGCCGCCGAGGAGCCAGCCGGGCAGGTAGGTCGACGCGAACGCGGGCTCCGGGCCCATCACCGAGATCAGCCAGACGTTGCCCAGCGCGCACACCACCGAGCCCGCGGCCACCAGGCGTGCGGGGGACACGTCGGCGAGGAACCGGTGCGCGAGGGCGGCCGTGACCGGCGCCATGGCCGGACCGACGGCGACGGCGAACCCGGTGCGCAGCGACGAGTAGCCCCAGATCTGCTGCAGCCACAGGATGCCCACGAGCAGCTGGGCCGCGAAGGCGACGTTGAAGACCAGCATCGCCAGGTTGGCGTAGCGGAACGAGCGCACGCGCAGCAGCTCCGGGTGGATGACCGGCGACGGGTGGCGTCGCGACTGCGCCCAGAACGATGCGCCGAGGACGACCGCCGCGCCCAGCGACCCGAGCGTGCGCAGGTCCAGCCAGCCCCAGTCGTTGCTCTTCGTGAGGCCGAGGGCGAGGAGCCCGACGGCGCCGGCGAACACCGCGGCCCCGGCCAGGTCGGGGCGGGTCGCGTCGTCGTCGGCCGGACCGTCCTGCACGGCGGTGACGGCGAGCCACAGCAGCACCAGGCCGACGGGCAGATTGATGAGGAAGACCCAGTGCCACGAGACCTGGGTGAGCACGCCGCCGACCGTCGGGCCGAACGCTGCTGCCAGGGCGCCGGTGGCGGCCCAGAGCCGCACCGCACCCACGCGTCGTTCCGGCGGCAGGGCGGCCATGAGGATGCCCAGGCTGGTGGGGGTCATGGCGGCGGCGCCGGCTGCCTGGAGCACGCGGAACGCGACGAGCATCCACACGTCGGGGCTCGTCGCGCAGGCGACGCTGGCCGCGACGAACAGCGCGAGCCCGCCGACGAAGAGTCGCTTGCGCCCGTACCGGTCGCCGAGTCGACCGAACGGGACCAGGAGGGCAGCGAAGGCGACGGCGTACGCGTTGAGCACCCAGCTCAGGTCGGCGGCGCTCGGGCCTCCCGGCCGGCCGACGCCGAGGTCGCGCCCGATGTCGTCGAACGCGACGTTGACGACGAAGAGGTCGAGGCTGGACATGAAGGCGGCGCCGATGGTCGCGAGCACGACGGCTCTCGACCCCTGGCTTGTGCTGGACATAGCCAGGACCGTAGTGCCTGGCTTCGCTTCTGCCAAGTCAGGCGGTAGGGTCGTCCCATGCCCGCTCGACTCGAAGGACGTCTCGCCGCGCCCGACCGACCCTCGCCCGGTGACCACTGCCCGATCGACCGCGCCCTCGCCGTGGTCGGCACGCGGTCGGCCCTGCTGCTCCTGCGCGAGGTCTCCTACGGCACGACGCGCTTCGACGACCTCGCCCACCGGGTCGGCATCAGCGACGCCGTCGCGTCCGCGCGGCTGCGCGAGCTGCGCGAGGCCGGGCTCCTCGAGCGCCGTCCCTACCGCGAGGAGGGGCAGCGCACGCGCCAGGAGTACGTGCTCACGGCGAGCGGCGAGGAGCTGCTGCCCGTGCTGCTGGCCCTCGCGGCGTGGGGGCGTCGCCACACCGACCCCACGCACTCGCCCCGCTTCACGCACGCCGGATGCGGCGCCGAGGTCGAGCCGGAGGTGCGCTGCGCCGCGGGCCACGTCGTGGCCCTCGACGATCTCGTCGTCTCGGGCTGAGGGGTCGCGGGCTGCGCGCCCCCGATTCGGAACGTCATCGCCCGTTCTCGTCGCGAGAAGGGGCGATGACGTTCCGAAACGGGGGGAGGGACGGTGCTAGGCGAGCGCGTCCTCGAGCGACGTCGGCGTGAGTCCGTGGGCCTGCGCGACGGGGGCGTTGGTGACCGTGCCCGCGTGGGTGTTGAGGCCCAGGGCGAGGCTGGGGTCGGCGCGCAGCGCGTCGCGCCAGCCGCGGTCGGCGAGCGCGACCGTGTACGGCAGCGTCGCGTTGGTGAGCGCGTAGGTCGACGTGTGCGGGACGGCGCCCGGCATGTTCGCCACGCAGTAGAACGTCGAGCCGTGCACCTGGAACGTCGGGTCGTCGTGGGTGGTCGGGCGGGTGGCCTCGAAGCAGCCGCCCTGGTCGACGGCGATGTCGACGAGCACCGACCCCGGCTTCATCTGCGCGACGAGGTCGTTGCTCACCAGCTTCGGGGCGGCCGCGCCGGCCACGAGC
Source organism: Propionibacteriales bacterium (assembly GCA_026392465.1). Classification (GTDB taxonomy): domain Bacteria; phylum Actinomycetota; class Actinomycetes; order Propionibacteriales; family Nocardioidaceae; genus Aeromicrobium. The sequence goes on along the minus strand of JAPLCA010000026.1, from coordinate 243,749 downwards.
ACCGCACCGATGACCAGGTCGGCCTGGCGGACCTGCTCCTCCAGCACGTAGGTGGACGACGCGAGCCCGTGGACCTGGTTGTTGTAGCGCCAGAACGACATGCGCAGCTTCTCGAGGTCGGTGTCGAGGAGGGTGACGTCGGCGCCCATGCCGAGCGCGATGTTGGCGGCGTTCTGGCCGGAGACGCCGGCGCCGATGATGACGACCTTGGCGTTGGCGACGCCGCCCACGCCACCGAGCAGCACGCCGCGTCCGCCCTGCGCCTTGAGCAGCGAGTGCGCGCCGACCTGCGGCGCGAGGCACCCGGCCACCTCCGACATCGGGTACAGCAGCGGGAGGCCGCCGCTCGGCAGCTGCACGGTCTCGTAGGCGATGCCGGTGGTGCCAGCGTCGACGAGCGCCTCGGTGAGGGGGCGGTCGGCGGCGAGGTGCAGGTAGGTGAAGAGGGTCAGGTCGTCGCGCAGCAGCGGGTACTCCGACGCGACCGGCTCCTTGACCTTGAGGACCATCTCGGCCTCGCCCCAGACGTCCTCCGCCCGGTCGAGGAGGCGTGCGCCCGCCCGCTCGTACTCCTCGTCGGTGATCGACGACCCGAGGCCCGCGCCCCGCTGCACGTGGACGTCGTGCCCGTGCGCCACCAGCTCGTGGACGCCCACGGGCGTGAGGGCCACGCGGTACTCGTGGTTCTTGACTTCCTTCGGCACTCCGACGCGCATGGCACTCCTTCGACGATCGACTGGTGGTGACCATCCTGGGGATTCCGGTGCTGTGCTGGAGAAAAGTCCGCACGATCGTCGAGATGGAGTGCTGTCGCCGACTATCGTTCGTCCATGGGTGGTGTCACGGGCGGTCCGTCGAACGGGTCGGACCCTGGCGCGCCCGGACCGCGGGCGGTCGTGCTCGACGACATCGACCGTCGGCTCCTCGACGTGCTCGCCGACGACGCCCGCGTGCCGAACAACGTGCTGGCCGAGCGGGTCGGCATCGCGCCCTCGACCTGCTCGCTGCGTCTGCGACGGCTGGTGTCGAGCGGGGTGGTCCGCGGCTTCCACGCCGACCTCGACCCCGCCGCCGTCGGCCGACCGATCCAGGCGATGATCGCCGTGCGGCTGCAGCCCGCGGCCCGCGCCGACATCGGGACGGTCGCACCCCGGCTCGCCGCCCTGCCCGGCGTGCTCAACGTCTTCTTCCTCGCCGGCGACGACGACTTCCTCATCCAGGTGGCGCTCCCGTCGCCGGACGCGCTGCGCGCCTTCGTCATCGACCACCTCAGCGCGTCGCGCGAGTTCACGTCGACCGAGACGAGCCTCGTCTTCGAGCACGTGCGCGGGTCGGCATCGACGTGGGACGTCCGTCCCGACTGAGCTCCTGAATCTTGACGGTCGACGTGAGTCTGGTCTGCCCTTGACGATGTGGACCGGACTGAGTCGCAGGGAGTGGTCACGACGCTGCGGCAGAAGGTATAGGAGGAACTCATGTTCAAGAGGTGCGCCGCAGTGAGTGGGTCACTGGTGTTGATGCTGGCACTCCTTCCAGCGGCGTCTGCCCCGGCAGCAGACTGCACCTACGACAAGCGGGGCGTAGGAGCGGGTTACGAGTTTCACTGGAGCTGCTCGAGTCATAGCAAGAACACGAAGTACGACTGGCGAGGGACGTATGCCTTCGACGTCAACGTCGGCGGTAGGACGGGAAGGGCCGTCGTGGCCAACCGATTCGGATACGTCGTGACGACGGTACGAGGGTAGAATTGTCGATGCTCAGCTGGCCGACTGGACGGTGAGGGTTGCCACGGGTCCCGCGAGGGAGAAGGTTCCAGAAGTAGACCCCGGGCCTCCGCCAGCCACCCGTCCCATCGACCACCTCAGCGCCTCGCGCGAGTTCACGCGGGTTGGGGTCGGGGCTGGAGTGAGACGGGCACGCCGAGACTCGCCGGCTCTTCGCCCGTTCGGCCACGCTCGGACCCCTGGCGGCGGTAGACATCCGCTGGGGACCGCGACCGCCGCGCTCCCGCGACGAGAGGTGTCGACGATGAACTACGTGGTGCTGCAGGTGACGCTCAAGGAGAAGCTGCTCAGCTCGAGGTCGGGAAACCTCGCCGAGCTGGAGAACGCGATCAACGCGCAGGCCGAGAAGGGCTACCGCCTGCACACCATCACCACCGCCTCCGCCGCGAGCGGTGGCTTCGGCGGCGGCGACCGCATCCAGGCGACGATGGTCTTCGAGAAGCTCTGAGTGCGGGACGACCGAGCGGTTCCGCTCGCCGTCGCATCGTGGGAGGCTGGGCTACCCGCCGAGCTGCTGGGTGGCGACGGTGAGCGACTCCGCCTCGTCCGCGAGCACGTCGTCGTCCGGGTCGTCGCCGACCCGGTCGCGCAGGTCGGCGGCGGAGACGATCTCGAGGGCACCCTCGTCGTCGTCCCCGTCCACGACCCTGACCTCGCCCTCGATGAGGCCGAGGAAGCAGTCCGGCGACGCGGCGAGGAGGTTGCGGAGGTGGCGTGGGGTGACGGTCTGCGGTTCGCTCATGCCTGCATCGTTCCCCGCCACGCCGGCCTGAATCGTCGGGTCAGCCCGGCCAGTCGACGCTGAGGTACTGCGTCTCGGTGTACTCCGCCAGACCCTCGCGGGCGCCCTCGCGGCCGAGGCCGCTCTGCTTCACGCCGCCGAACGGTGCGGAGGGGTCGGAGACGAGCCCGCGGTTCACGCCGACCATGCCGGCGTCGAAGGCCTCGCCGAGGCGGATCGCACGCTGCAGGTCGCGGGAGAAGACGTAGGACGCGAGGCCCATCTCGCTCGCGTTGACCAGGGCGAGCAGCTCCTCGTCGGTGCGCCACGTGACGATCGGCGCGACCGGCCCGAACAGCTCGTGGTCGAGGATCGCGGCGTCGGCGGGGACGTCGACGAGCACCGTCGGCGCGAAGAAGTGTCCCGGCGCGTCGGGGACCGGTGCCTGGTGGCTGATCCGGGCTCCGGCGACGACGGCGTCGCCCACGGCGTCGGCGAGCGTCTCGACGGCGGCGGAGGAGATGAGCGGGCCGACCGCCGCGGCCGACCGGGCCGGGCCGACCGTCAGCTGCTCGACCTCGGCCCCGAACCGCTGGACGAAGGCGTCGACGACGTCGGCGTGCACGTAGAAGCGGTTGGCGGCCGTGCAGGCCTGACCGCCCCCGCGGAACTTGGCGAGCATCGCCCCGGCCACGGCGGCGTCGAGGTCGGCGTCGTCGGCCACGACGAACGGCGCGTTGCCGCCCAGCTCCATCGACGCGTTCACGACGCGCTCCGCCGCCTGGCCCAGGAGGATCGAGCCGACCCGGGTGGACCCCGTGAACGAGATCTTGCGGACGCGCGGGTCGGCCAGCCAGTGGCCGACGACGCCAGCCGCATCGGTGGTGGGGACGACGTTCACGACGCCGTCGGGCACGCCGGCCTCCGCGAGCAGGCGCGCGACGGCGAGCGCCGTGAGCGGTGTCTCCGCCGCAGGCTTCAGCACCACGGTGCAGCCCGCTGCCAGCGCCGGCGCGATCTTGCGGGTGGCCATCGCTGCAGGGAAGTTCCACGGGGTCACGAGCGCGGCCACGCCCACCGGTCGGTGCGTCACGATCGTGCGCGTGCCACCGGCCGGGGAGGAGCCGTAGTCGCCGTGCGGTCGCACCGCCTCCTCGGCGAACCAGCGGAAGAACTCCGCCGCGTACACGACCTCGCCGCGCGCGTCGGCGAGCGACTTCCCGTTCTCGCGGACGATCAGCGCGGCCAGGCGGTCGCGGTCGCGGTGCATCAGCTCGAACGCGCGGTGCAGCACCACCGACCGCTCGCGCGGTGCGGTCCGACGCCACGTGGCGAAGGCCGCGTGGGCAGCGTCCACGGCGGCGGTCGCGTCGCCCAGGTCCCCGTCGGACACCCGCGCCACGACCGTCAGGTCGGCCGGGTCGACGACGTCGAAGGTGCCGTTGCCGCCCTTGCGCCACTGCCCGCCCCCGAGCACGGCGCTGCCGGGGTCGAGGTCGGTGAGATCGAGGTCGGGCGGCGTGCTCACGGGTAGAGGCCTCTCTGGCGGTGGGCGTCCGCCACGCGCTTCACGGCCAGGCTCGTGGCCGCCGCGCGCAGCGTGATGTCGAGGGACTGGGCGTGCTCCAGCACGTGCTTCCAGGCGGCGGTCATGCGGTCGGCGAGGCGTCCCTCCACCTCGTCCTCGGTCCACCAGTACGCCTGGTTGGCCTGGACCCACTCGAAGTAGGAGACGATCACGCCGCCCGCGTTCGCGAGGATGTCGGGCACCACCGTCACGCCGCGCTCGGCGAGCACCGCGTCGGCCTCGGCCGTGGTCGGGCCGTTGGCGCCCTCGACGACGAGCCGGGCACGGATCCGCTCGGCGTTGCCGCCGTGGATCACGCCCTCGACGGCGGCGGGCACGAGCAGGTCGACGTCGAGCTCGAGCAGGTCGGCGTTCTCGATCGGCTCCGCGCCGACGAACCCGACCACGGAGCCGGTCTCGTCCACGTGGGCCTCGAGCGCGGCGACGTCGAGCCCGTCGACGTGCTGCACGCCGCCGTACTGGTCGCTCACCGCGCGCACCGTGACACCGGCGTCGGCGAGGAACCGGGCGGCACCGCGCCCGACCTTGCCGAAGCCCTGCACGGCGGCCGTGGCGGCACCGGGGGTGAGGCCCACGTGGGAGAGCGCCTGCAGCGCCACGATGACCACCCCGCGCGAGGTGGCCGACGCGCGCCCGAGCGAGCCGCCGAGGCTGATCGGCTTGCCGGTGACGACGCCGAGCACGGTGTGCCCGAAGTTCACCGAGTAGGTGTCCATCATCCAGGCCATCGTCTGCTCGTCCGTGCCGACGTCGGGGGCGGGGATGTCGTGCGCCGGGCCGATCAGCGGGGCGATCTCCGAGGTGTACCGCCGCGTCACGCGCTCCAGCTCGGCTGCCGAGTAGCGCCGGGGGTCGATGGCCACGCCGCCCTTCGCGCCGCCGTACGGCACGTCGAGCAGGGCGCACTTCCAGGTCATCCACATGGCGAGCGCGCGCACCTCGTCGAGGTTCACGTCGGGCGCGTACCGCAGGCCGCCCTTGCCCGGGCCGCGCGAGTAGTTGTGCTGGACGCGGTGGCCGGTGATGACCTCGACGCTGCCGTCGTCGCGGCGCAGCGGGATGCTCACGGTGATCTCGCGGCGCGGGGCGGCGAGCAGCTCGTACATGCCCTCGTCGAGGCCGAGCAGGTCGATCGCCTCGCGCAGCTGCGAGCGGGCGTCGTCGAGCGGGTTTCCGGTCACGGTGTGCTCCTCGGTCGATGTGGTCACTGGGCCGCGCCCACCAGCGTGGAGGCGAAGGCCGCCTCGAGCACGTCGAGCCCCTCGCCGAGCAGCGTGTCGTCGATGGCCAGCGGGGGCAGGAGACGCAGCACGTTGCCGTAGGTGCCGCAGGTGAGGACGATGACGCCCTCGGCGTGCGCCGCCGCCGACACGGCGCGCGCGAGGTCGGGGTCGGGCTCGGTGGTGCCGGGCCGGACGAGCTCGACGGCGATCATGGCACCACGTCCGCGGACGTCGCCCACCCGCTCGTCGCGCCCCTGCAGGGCGTGCAGCCGCTCCTTCAGGAGCCTCTCCACCGCGCGGGCACGCTCGACGAGACCATCCTCCTCGATCGTCTCGATCGCGGCGAGCGCCGCCGCGCAGGCGAGCGGGTTGCCGCCGTACGTGCCGCCGAGGCCGCCGGCGTGCGGTGCGTCCATGATCTCGGCACGCCCGGTGACGGCCGACAGCGGAAGGCCGCCCGCGATGCCCTTGGCGGTCACGATCAGGTCGGGCACGACGCCCTCGCGGTCGCTGGCGAACAGGTCGCCCGTGCGCGCGAAGCCGGTCTGCACCTCGTCGGCCACGAACACGACGCCGTTCTCGCGGCACCAGGTCGCCAGGGCGGGCAGGAAGCCGGGTGCGGGCTCGATGAACCCGCCCTCGCCCTGGATGGGCTCGACGACCACCGCGGCCAGGTTGGCTGCACCGACCTGCTTCTCGACGACGTCGAGGGCGCGGGCCGCGGCCGTCGCACCGTCGAGGCCGCCGTCGCGGAAGGGGTATGACAGCGGCGCCCGGTACACCTCGGAGGCGAACGGACCGAACCCCTGCTTGTACGGCATCGACTTCGCCGTCATGGCCATCGTCAGGTTCGTCCGGCCGTGGTAGGCGTGGTCGAAGACGACGACCGCCGGGCGGCCGGTGTGCGCACGAGCGATCTTCACTGCGTTCTCGACCGCCTCCGCACCCGAGTTGAACAGCGCGGTGCGCTTCTCGTGGTCGCCGGGGGTGAGCCGGTTCAGGGCCTCCGCGACGGCGACGTAGCCCTCGTAGGGCGTGACCATGAAGCACGTGTGGGTGAACGCGGCGACCTGCTCCTGCACCGCCGCGACCACGCGGGGCGCGCTGGTGCCGACCGTCGTCACGGCGATGCCGGACCCGAGGTCGATGAGGCTGTTGCCGTCGACGTCGACGACGACCCCGCCGCCTGCCTGGGCCGCGAAGACCGGCATCGTCGTGCCCACGCCACCCGCGACGGCGGCGCTCTTGCGGGCCATCAGCTCCCGCGACCGGGGTCCGGGCAGCGGCGTGGTGAGGTGACGTCTCTGGGGCACGGACATGGCGGGTCCTCTCGCGGTCGGCCTGACGGGTCCAGGCAGGCAGTCGTGTGGTGCGGCGTGCCCAGTCTCGACCTGTCCCATCCATGCCGTCCAATGCCGTTCCACGATCGCCTCCATGCCTACCGCGCATAGGATGCTCGTCATGGAGCTGCGGACGCTGGCGTCCTTCGTCGCCGTGGTCGACGCGGGCACCGTCAGTGCGGCCGCCGAGCGGGTGCGGGTCACGCAGCCGGCCCTCTCGCGCCAGCTGCGCCAGCTCGAGCGCGAGCTCGGCGTCGACCTGTTCGAGCGGGTGGCCGGACGGCTGGTGCTGTCCGCTGCCGGTCGCACGCTCCTGCCGCTGGCCCGCAACGTGCTGGCGTCCGCGGAGACGCTGCGCACCGCCGCCCGTGTGCAGGCGGAGGGCGGCCTCGACCGGGTCACCATCGCCGCGCCGGCCACGACCCTCGCCGACGTCGTCTCGCCGTTCCTCGCCAGCCTGCGCGACGACGACCCCACGCCGTCGGTGGTCGAGACGGCCGCGCTCGACGTCGACGACGCGATGCGACAGGGCGCCGACCTGGTGGTCACGACGCGGCGCCCGCGGCGTCCGCTGCGGTCGGCGCCGCTGCCCGAGCTTCCCGTGTGGGCGTACGTGCGCGCCGACCACCCGTGGGCCGACCGCGAGAGCATCGGGCTGGCCGAGCTGCTCGACCACGACGTCGTCACCGTGCCGCCGACGTTCGCCGCCCGTCAGGTGCTCGACACGGCCGTCGAGCGCGAGCAGCGGTGGCCGGCCTCGCTGGTGGAGGCGAGCAGCGGCACGGTGGCGCAGGCGCTCGCGGCGGCCGGTCGCGGTGTCGCCGTCGTGTCCGACGACGTCCGGTACGGCCTGTGCGGCCTGCGGGTGCGGTCCGGCGGCGTGGAGCTGGCCGTGCGGCTGTTCGTCGCCTGGTCGTCCACGCACCCGGCCGAGGCGGCTCTGGCTGCACTGGCCGACCGGCTGCGCACCTTCGTCGTCGCGGCCTACCCCGACGACACGGGGGTCACCGGGGTCGACGGGGTCACGCCAGCACGGTGAACGGCAGGCCCTCGCAGGGCACGTGGGTGGCGAACGCCGCGCGCTCGACGGGCTCGCCGGCGAACAGGTGGACCTGTGAGGACAGCACGACGCGGTCGTGGTCGTTGACGAGCGTGGCGTGCGCGGCGCGGAACGTGTCCAGCAGCGTCCGCTCGACGGTCTCGGCGAGCACGTCGGCTCCCATGACGCCGAGCATCCGGCCGTCCCGCTCCACCGGCACGGTGGAGGTGAGCATGAACTCGTCCGTGCACACGTAGTCGATGTAGGGGCCCGTCACGTGCGACGCATGGCTGCGCTGCGGCGTGCGGAACCACTCCTGGCGGCTGTAGTCGGTCGACTGCACGAGCGCGATCGAGTCGGGGATGCGGCCCTGGTCGTCACCCTGCCACCAGGCCAGCAGGTACTCCTCGTCGGTCAGCAGGCCGGGGGAGACGACGAACCCGGCGCCGACGGTGTGCGCGTCGGCGAGCACCTCGAGCGCGTGCGGACGGACGGCGTCGAGGACCTCCGCGGCCGAGACGTCGCCGTCGAACAGGGGCGCGAGCGCGTCGCCGCTCTCGCGCAGGCTGCGCAGCAGCGGGTGGAACAGGGCCTCGACGGCCTGCACGCACGCACCGAGACCGGTCGTGCCGGGCGTGGGGACGGGGGTGCGGTCGGTCATCGGCTCACCTGATCCTCGCGTGCAGCTCGGCGAGCTCGCCGAGGAGTCGTCGGACACGGCGGCGCACGAGGGCGCGCGCCTCGTTCCCGTCGTGGGCGGCGATGGCCGCCAGGAGCGTCGCGTGGTGCTCGCGCAGCTCCGCCTGCCGCTCGGGGTCGCGCAGGCCGAGTCGCAGCAGCGCCCCGAGCTCCATCTCCAGGCGCATCACCTCGCGCGCCAGGTGGGCGGAGTGCGAGAGGGCGGCGATGGCCAGGTTCAGCTCGGTGTCGGCGGCTCGCAGCGCGGTCGCGTCGGTCGTGGTCGGGTCGGGGAGGATCTCGCGGAGGTCCTCGACCTCCTCGACGTTCGCGCGCTCAGCGGCGAGCTCGGCGCAGCCGCTGAGGACCGTGGCGTAGTGGATGCCGTGGTCGGCGATGTCCACGCGGGTCATCGCCGCGACGCGTCGCTCCAGCATCTCGTCGGCCGCGCCCAGGGGACGGGTGACGAACGACCCGCCGCCGCGGCCTCGCGTCGTCGTGACGAGCCCCTGCGCGCGCAGCGACACGAGGGCCTCACGGGCGGTGACCGTGGCGACGCCGAGCATCGCGGCCAGCTCCGACTCGCTCGGCAGGCGCTCGCCGTCCTCCAGGATCCCCGAGCGGATGGCCTGGGCGAGTCGCTGCTCCACGCGCACGGCCCGGCCCAGGTCGCCGATGGGCGCGAACACGGCCGTGCGTGCTCGGGTCGAGCGACGTCGGACGGCGGCCATGGATCTCCTCGGGTCGTCGTCCAGGCTCGGTCGGTGCCGGACGACGGTGGCACCTGTTTACCGGATGGTGACAGAAGACTGTTTACATTTAACATCTGAAGCCATAGGTTTCTCGGCGCGGACAGGGTCCAGCACCCCTTCCGCCCCGGCGCGCACGACGTCGGGACGCCCGCCGAAGGAGACCGATGAGCAGCACCGGCGCCACCCCCGCGATCCGCCTGACCGGGCTCCAGAAGCACTTCGGCGACGTGCGTGCCGTCGACGGCGTCGACCTCGAGATCGCCGACGGCGAGTTCTTCTCGATGCTCGGACCGTCCGGGTCGGGCAAGACCACGGTGCTGCGTCTCGTGGCCGGCTTCGAGCAGCCGACCGGCGGCACGGTGGAGCTCGCCGGCCGCGACGTCACCGGCACGGCACCCTTCGAGCGCGACGTCAACACCGTCTTCCAGGACTACGCGCTGTTCCCGCACATGAGCGTGCTTGAGAACGTCGCGTACGGGCTGCGCGTGCGGGGGGTCGGCAAGGCCGAGCGTCGCCGTCGCGCCCTCGAGGCCCTCGCGACCGTGCGCCTCGACCACGTCGCCGACCGTCGACCCACCCAGCTCTCCGGCGGGCAGCGCCAGCGCGTCGCCCTCGCCCGGGCGGTGGTCGTCCGTCCCAGGGTCCTGCTGCTCGACGAGCCCCTCGGCGCGCTCGACCTCAAGCTCCGCGAGCAGATGCAGGTCGAGCTGAAGCAGCTCCAGCGCGACCTCGGCATCACCTTCGTCTTCGTCACGCACGACCAGGAGGAGGCGCTCACGCTGAGCGACCGGGTCGCCGTGTTCAACGAGGGCCGCATCGTCCAGCTCGGCAGCCCCCGGGAGGTCTACGAGCGACCCGTCGACGCCTACGTCGCCTCGTTCGTCGGCACCTCCAACCTGTTCGACGCCGAGGTCGCGCGCGCCGTCCTCGGCCGCGACGGCCGCTATGCGCTGCGCCCCGAGAAGATCCACCTCGCCGCCGAGCCCGACGCGGGTGCGACGACCCCGGAGCACGACCGCGTCCGGGGCGTCGTCGCCGAGACCATCTACCTCGGCATCGGCCGCCGCGTCGTCGTCGACACCGAGCACGGCGCTCGCCTCGTCGTCCTCGAGCCCTCCACGGCGCCCGCCGCCGTCGAGCGGGGCGACCACGTCGTCGCCTCCTGGCGTCACGCCGACCTCGTGACGCTCGCCTGACCCCCACCACACCCACCGAAGAGGACGGAACCGAGATGATCCCCACGACCAGGAGAGGACGCGTCGGCGCACTCGCCGCCGCCGTCACCTGCAGCCTCGCCCTCGCCGCCTGCGGCGGGGGAGGCGACGACGACGCCGCCACCGGCGCGCCCACGAAGCTCGGGAAGAACGAGGGTCAGGTCTCGATCCTCGCGTGGCCCGGCTACGTCGAGGACGGCAGCAACGACCCCGACGCCGACTGGGTCACCGACTTCGAGAAGGAGACCGGCTGCAAGGTCACCAGCAAGGTCTACGGCACGTCCGACGAGGCGTTCAACCTCGCCAAGTCCGGCGACTACGACGTCGTCGCCGCGTCCGGCGACCTCACGCTGCGCATGGTCGCCGCGAAGGCCGCGGCTGAGGTCAACACCGACCTCGTCCCCAACTACGCCAAGGTCTTCGACTTCCTGAAGGACCAGGAGTGGAACACGGTCGACGGCAAGAACTACGGCGTGCCGCACGGCTACGGCGCCAACCTCCTCATGTACAACAGCGACGTCGTGAAGGACGAGCCGACGTCGTGGGACGTCGTGTTCGACAAGGGCTCGCAGTACAAGGGCAAGGTGACCGCCTACGACTCGCCCATCTACATCGCCGACGCCGCCATGTACCTCATGGCCAAGCAGCCGGAGCTGAAGATCGAGAACCCGTACGCGCTCGACGAGAAGCAGCTCGCCGCGGCGGTGAAGCTGCTCAAGGAGCAGCGCGCCAACGTCGGCGAGTACTGGTCGGACTACCTGAAGGAGGCGTCGGCGTTCAAGACCGGCGACTCGGTGGTCGGCACCACGTGGCAGGTCATCGCGAACACGATCGACCAGGACAACGTCAAGACGACGGTGCCCGAGGAGGGCGTCACCGGCTGGAACGACACCTGGATGATCGCCGCCAAGGCGAAGCACCCCAACTGCGCCTACGCCTGGCTCAACCACATCGAGGACCCGAAGACGAACGCCCAGGCCACCGAGTACTTCGGCGAGTCGCCGAACTCCGAGGAGGCCTGCGAGTACGCCAGCGAGGGCTTCTGCGAGACGTACCACGCCGGCGACGAGGCCTACTCGGACAAGATCTGGTACTGGCGCACGCCCATCGCGAAGTGCCTCGACGGTCGCACCGACGTCGAGTGCACCGACTACTCGGACTGGACCAAGGCCTGGACCGAGATCAAGGGCTGACGTGACCCAGCCGACCGCGCCCACGGCGACCGCCCCGTCCTCCGGGACCGGGGCGGTCGCCCGCCGGGCCTCCTCCTTCCTCGCCACGCGGCCGCGCCTGCGGCTCGGGCTGCTCCTCTCCGCGCCGCTCACCTGGCTGGTGCTCGTCTACGTGGTCGCGCTCGCCGCGCTGCTCGTCACCGCGCTGTGGTCGGTCGACGCCTTCACGGGCGAGATCGACCGCGGCCTCACGCTCGACAACCTGCGCGAGGTCGCGACGGAGTCGCTCTACCGCACCGTCACGCTCCGCACGCTCGGCGTCGCGGCGCTCGTGACCGTCATCGACGTCGCCATCGCGCTGCCCATCGCCTTCTACATGGCCAAGGTCGCGTCGCCGCGAGCCCGGCGGCTGCTCGTCGTCGCGGTCCTGACGCCGCTGTGGGCCAGCTACCTCGTGAAGGCGTTCGCGTGGCGCTCGCTGCTCAGCGAGGGCGGTCTCGTCGACTGGGTGCTGAACCCGTTCGGAGCGCACAGCCCCGGCTACGGGCTCACTGCCGTCGTCATGACGCAGGCCTACATCTGGCTGCCGTACGTGATCCTGCCGATCTTCGCGGGCATGGAGCGCGTGCCCGACTCGCTGCTCGAGGCAGCCGGCGACCTCGGCGCGTCGGCCGGCACGACGGTCCGCACGGTCGTCATGCCGCTGCTGCTTCCCGCGGTCGTCGCCGGCTCGATCTTCAGCTTCTCGCTGACGCTGGGCGACTACATCAGCGTCAACATCGTCGGCGGCGCGAACCAGATGCTCGGCAACCTCGTCTACACGAACGTCGGCGCGGCCAACAACCTGCCGCTCGCCGCGGCCATCGCGCTCGTGCCCATCGTCATCATGCTCGGGTACCTCGCGGCGGTCCGCCGCACGGGCGCCCTGGACAACCTCTAGGAGCGCACCGTGACCCTCAGCCCGGTCTCGCGTCGAGCCCTGCTCGCCGCCACCGCCCTCGTCCTCGTCCTCATGTACGCACCGCTGCTCGTGGTCGTCGCGAACTCCTTCAACCCCGACCCCTCGATGACCTGGCCGCCCGACGGGTTCACGACACAGTGGTGGGTGCGGGCGTTCCACAGCGCCGGGGCCCGTGACGCCGTGCTCACGAGCGTCGAGGTGGCGCTCGCGTCGACGGCGGTGGCGCTGGTGCTCGGCACCCTCATGGCGTTCGCGCTGCAGCGCTTCCGGTTCTTCGGGCGCAACACGGTCAACCTGCTGGTGATCCTGCCCATCGCGCTCCCCGGCATCGTCACGGGCGTCGCGCTGAACAACGCGTTCCGCGGGATCCTGGCGATCGAGCTCGGCGTCGCGACGCTGGTGGTCGCGCACGCGACCTTCTGCATCGTCACCGTGTTCAACAACGTCGTCGCGAGACTGCGGCGCATGGGCGGCAACCTCGAGGAGGCCTCCGCCGACCTGGGCGCCGGTCTCTGGACGACGTTCCGGCTCGTCACGTTCCCGCAGCTGCGCTCGGCCCTGCTGGCCGGCGGCCTGCTCGCCTTCGCGCTCAGCTTCGACGAGATCATCGTGACCACGTTCACCGCCGGTCCTGGCACCACGACGCTGCCCATCTGGATCCTCAACAACCTGTTCCGGCCCAACCAGGCGCCTGTCGTGGCCGTCGTCGCGGTCGTGCTCATCGTCGTCTCCGTCGTGCCGATCTGGATCGCCCAGCGGATCGCGGGCGAGGCCGAGACGGTGCGATGAGCGCCCTCCTCGTCACCGGGCCGGGCAACGCCGCACCCCGTAACGTCGGCCCTGCCGACACCGCCACCCCCTCGAAGGAGCACCGATGAGCCTGTACGCCGTCACGAACCCCGCCACCGGCGAGGTCGTCAAGGAGTACCCCACCGCCACCGACGCCGAGGTGCAGGACGCGATCGCGTCGGCCCACGAGGCGTTCCGCACCTGGTCGAAGGGCTCGACCGTGGCCGAGCGCGCCGCGCTCGTGCGCCGGGTCGGCGAGCTGCACGCCGAGCGCCGCCAGGAGCTGGCCGAGATCGCGCAGCGCGAGATGGGCAAGCCGCTCGAGGAGTGCCTCGGCGAGGTCGACTTCTGCACCGCCATCTACGAGTTCTACGCCGACAACGCCGAGCGCTTCCTGGCGGACGAGCCGCTGGAGCTGCTCGAGGGCGAGGGCTCGGCCGTGGTCAAGCGCAGCGCCGTCGGCGTGCTGCTCGGGATCATGCCCTGGAACTTCCCGTCGTACCAGATCGCCCGCTTCGCCGGCCCGAACCTGGCGCTCGGCAACACCATCCTGCTCAAGCACGCGCCGCAGTGCCCGGAGTCGGCCGAGGCGCTGCAGAAGATCTTCCTCGACGCCGGCTTCCCCGAGGGCGCCTACGTCAACATCTACGCGACCAACGAGCAGGTCGAGGACGTCATCGGCGACCGGCGCGTGCAGGGCGTGTCCCTGACCGGCTCCGAGCGCGCCGGTGCCGCCGTCGCCGCGATCTCCGGCCGCCACCTCAAGAAGGTCGTGCTGGAGCTTGGCGGGTCCGACCCGTTCATCGTCCTGGGTGCCGACGACCTCGACGCCACCGTCGAGCAGGCCGTCAACGCGCGGCTGGACAACACCGGCCAGGCCTGCAACGCGGGCAAGCGGTTCATCGTCGTCGAGGAGCTGTACGACTCCTTCCTGGAGAAGTTCACGGCCCAGATGCTCGAGGCCGCCGACGCCATCGCGCCGCTCTCGTCGAAGGAGGCCGCCGAGCGGCTGGCCGACCAGGTCGACCGCGCCGTCGAGCAGGGCGCCCACCTCGAGACCCGCGGCGAGCGCGACGGCGCCTTCTTCCCGCCCGGTGTGCTCACCGGTGTGAAGCCCAGCGACGACGCGTTCCACGAGGAGCTGTTCGGGCCCGTCGGCATCGTGTTCAAGGTCGGCTCGGAGGACGAGGCGGTCGAGCTCGCGAACGACACGCCCTTCGGGCTGGGCTCCTACGTCTTCACCGACGACCCCGACCAGGCGCAGCGGGTCGCCGACCGGATCGAGGCCGGCATGGTGTTCGTGAACGGGGTCGGGGCCGAGGGCGCCGAGCTGCCGTTCGGCGGCGTCAAGCGGTCCGGCTTCGGGCGCGAGCTCGGTCGCTTCGGCATCGACGAGTTCGTCAACAAGAAGATGATCCGCACGATCGCCTGATCTCGGTCCGCGAGACGCGGGGTCCGTCGCGCGTCATGGGACGCGCCCGGCGGCGTCTCCTGCACGTCGGTCCCGCTCCTCAACAGGGAGGGCGGGACCGACGCCGTCGCGGCAGGGTCGGTCCGCGGCCGGCACTAGGCTGACGGTCGTGGTCTACGACGCGCTGTTCTCGACGGTCTTCGCCCGCATGGACCCGGAGGTCGCGCACGAGCAGGCCTTCCGGGCCATCCGCCTCGGGGGCCGGCTCGCCCGACCGTTCGCCGCGGTGCCGCCGGCACCGCGCACCGTGATGGGGCTGACGTTCCCGCACGCGTTCGGGCTGGCTGCCGGCTTCGACAAGAACGCCCGCGCAGTGCCCGGGCTGCTCGGCCTCGGGTTCGGCCACGTCGAGGTCGGCACCGTGACCGCCCGCCCCCAGCCCGGCAACCCGCGACCGCGACTCTTCCGGCTGGTCGACGACCGCGCCGTCGTCAACCGGATGGGCTTCAACAACGACGGCGCGGCCGTCGTCGCGGCCCGGCTGCACCGTCTGCGGCGCACCGCGGTCGGGGCCGACGCCGTCATCGGCGTCAACATCGGCAAGACCAAGGTCGTCCCGGCCGAGGAGGCCGTCGCCGACTACGTCGAGAGCGCACGGCTGCTCGCGCCGTACGCGAGCTACCTCGTCGTCAACGTCTCCAGCCCCAACACGCCGGGCTTGCGCGACCTGCAGTCCGTGGACGCCCTGCGACCGATCCTGGCCGCCGTGCGCGAGGTCACCGAGGGACTCCCGCAGGGTCGGCGCGTGCCGCTGGTCGTCAAGATCGCGCCCGACCTCGCCGACGCCGACGTCGACGCCGTGGCCGACCTGGCGCTCGAGCTGGGTCTCGACGGCATCAGCGCGACCAACACGACCATCGAGCGTCCCGCGTCGCTGCACACCGACCGGGCGACGGTCGACGCAGCAGGCGCGGGCGGCCTCTCCGGCCCCGTGCTGGCCGACCGGGCCACCGAGGTGCTCAGCCGTCTGCGCGGCCGGGTGGGGGAGCGTCTCGCGCTCGTCGGCGTGGGCGGGGTGAGCACGCCCGACGACGTCCGCGACCGGCTCGCAGCCGGTGCCGACCTCGTCCAGGCGTACACGGGCTTCATCTACGGCGGACCGCTCTGGCCGGCCCGTCTGGCGCGCGCTGCCAGGCCCTGACGTCGTCCCGCTCGAGAGGGGCACCCCCGATTTCGTCCTGCACGGGACTACCTGTAGTGTTGCTTCTCGGCTTGCCCCTTTAGCTCAGTCGGCAGAGCGTTTCCATGGTAAGGAAAAGGTCTACGGTTCGATTCCGTAAAGGGGCTCTGAGAGACGAGAACTCGTCCCTCCGTGGCTGGGTAGCTCAGGTGGTTAGAGCACACGACTCATAATCGTGGTGTCGCGGGTTCGAGTCCCGCCCCAGCTACCGCATCCCGGCAGCACCACCCCCAGACCAGAAGAGGCAGACCCGTGGCGAGCAAGAGCTCCGACGTTCGACCCAAGATCACCTTGGCTTGCACCGAGTGCAAGGAGCGCAACTACATCACCAAGAAGAACCGTCGCAACGATCCCGATCGTCTCGACCTCAAGAAGTTCTGCCCGCGCTGCAAGACCCACCAGGTCCACCGCGAGACCCGCTGAACCTCGTTCCTCCCGAGACCCCCGACCGCCAGGTCGGGGGTCTCGTGCGTTCCACGGGTGAGCAAGTCCTCGCGTTTCGGAACGTCATCGCCCGTTCCGCGCGATGGAAGGGGCGATGACGTTCCGAAACGAGGGAGCTGGGGGCCGTCGGGCGGCGTGGTGGCGGTGAGGTCCTAGGCTCGACGCATGGAGCTCGCCGACGTCACCACGCTGCGCCTGGGCGGTCCGGCCCGCGACGTCGTGGAGGTGACCACCGAGGCCGAGCTGGTCGACGCGGTACGGACCGCCGACGCAGCCGGGACCCCGCTGCTGCTCGTGGCGGGGGGCAGCAACCTGGTCGTCGACGACGCCGGGTTCGACGGCACCGTCGTGCTCGTCCGCACCCGCGGTGTCCAGGTCGAGGCCGACGCGTGCAGCGGCGCGCAGGTCGTCGTGCAGGCGGGGGAGCCGTGGGACGACCTCGTCGCCCTCGCGGTCGAGTCGGGCTGGGTCGGCCTGGAGGCCCTCTCGGGCATCCCCGGCTCCACCGGTGCCACCCCGGTACAGAACGTCGGTGCCTACGGCCAGGAGGTCGCCCAGACCATCGCCTGGGTGCGGGTGTACGACCGCACCGAGCAGAAGGTGCGCACGATCTTCGCCGTCGACTGCGGCTTCGGCTACCGGCACAGCCGGTTCAAGGCCGAGCCGGGGCGCTACGTCGTCCTGGTCGTCGCCTTCCAGCTGCGCCTGGGCGACCTGTCCGCCCCCATCGCCTACGCCGAGCTCGCCACGCGGCTCGGCGTCGACGTCGGCGACCGCGCCCCGCTCGCCGACGTGCGCCGCACGGTGCTCGCCCTGCGCGGCTCCAAGGGCATGGTGCTCGACGCCGACGACCCCGACACGTGGAGCGCGGGCTCGTTCTTCACCAACCCCGTGCTCGACGTCGAGACGGCTCAGCGGCTCCCCGAGGGTGCGCCCCGGTTCCCGCAGCCCGACGGCAGCGTCAAGACGAGCGCGGCGTGGCTGATCCAGGCCGCCGGGTTCGAGCGCGGCCACACGGTGGCGGACGGTCGCGCCAGCCTCTCCACCAAGCACACGCTGGCCCTGACCAACCGCGGCGGGGCCTCGAGCGCCGACGTCCTCGCGCTCGCCCGCGAGGTCCGCGACGGCGTGCGCGACGCGTTCGGCGTCACCCTCGTGCCCGAGCCCGTGCTCGTCGGCTGCGCGCTCTGAGGCCTCGCGCCGCTTCGCCGGGCCCTGCACACGTGCGGAGACGGACGGCCTCTCAGTACCCGGTGTCGCGGCGCAGCGCCACCAGCTCCACCGCGGCCCAGCCGACCAGCGCCAGCACGGTGAGCCCGAGCGCCGTCGTCGCCACCGCGCCCAGGACGAGTCCGGCGCGGGCGCGGCCGGCGCCCGCCCAGCGTCCCGGCTCTCGCTCGACGTCGCGCAGCACGCCGGCCCCCAGGTACCACGCCCAGGGGCCGAGCAGCAGCGGCACCACGAGCAGGCCGCCGACGACCGACGCGAGCCCCGTCGCGTACGCGCGCTCGGCGGCGGGGTGCCGCTCGGCAGGTTCCTGGTCCTGCGGGCTCACGACGTCCGCCACCGCTCGATCCCGGCGAGCGCGTCGGCCTTGAGGTCGTCGGGGGCGTGCGAGCGGCGCACCGACATCGCGGCCAGGGCGGCGAGCTCGTCGTCGCTGAAGTCCTGCGCGGCCCGCAGCACGTTGTACTGCCCCGCGAGGCGCGAGCCGAACAGCAGCGGGTCGTCGGCGCCGAGCGCGACGTCGACCCCGGCCTCGACGAGCGTGCGCACCGGCACCTCCTCGAGCGTGGCGTAGACGCCGAGCGACACGTTCGACGTCGGGCACACCTCGAGCGCGACCCCCGCCTCGGCCACGCGCGACAGCACCGCAGGGTCCTCGCTGGACCGGACGCCGTGCCCGATGCGGGTGGGGTGGAGGTGGTCGAGGCACTGCGCCACGTGCGCGGGGCCGAGCAGCTCGCCCCCGTGCGGCACGAGCGACAGGCCGGCTCGCTCCGCGATGGCGAACGCGGGCGCGAAGGCGGCCGTCTCGCCGCGTCGCTCGTCGTTGGAGAGCCCGAAGCCGACGACGCCGCGGCCCGCGTACTGTGCGGCGAGACGCGCCAGGGTGCGTGCGTCGAGCGGGTGGCGCGTGCGGTTGGCCGCCACGACGACGGCCATGTGCGTGCCGGTGCGCTCGGACGCGTCGCGCGCGGCGTCGATGACGAGGTCGGTGAACGCCGTGATCCCCCCGAACCGGGCCCCGTAGCCCGACGGGTCGACCTGGATCTCGGTCCACACCGAGCCGTCGCGCGCGTCGTCCTCGGCGGCCTCGAGCACGAGCCGGCGGACGTCGGCCTCGGTGCGCAGCACCGACCGTGCGACGTCGTAGAGCCGCTGGAACCGGAACCAGCCCTTCTCGTCGGTGGCCACGAGCTGCGGCGGCCACTCCTCGACGAGCGCCGGCGGCAGGCGGATGCCGTCGCGGGCGGCGAGCTCGACCAGCGTGGTGTGCCGCATCGAGCCGGTGAAGTGCAGGTGCAGGTGCGCCTTCGGGAGCGTGGCGACGGGCCTCACGCGGCGAGCCCCTCCTCGAGGGAGGAGCGAGCGCCGCCGGACTCGAGCCCGGTGCGCACGCGATCGACGGTGGAGCGGCGCACGAGCACGTGGAACAGCATCGACGGCACACCGGCCGCGGCGACGAGCGCCAGCACGCCCGCGGCGACCGGCAGGGAGAGCCCACCGTCCGAGGGCGGCAGCACCAGGACCACCGCGACCAGCACGAACAGGGGCGACGCGCAGAGCGCGAGCGCGAGCACGCGCAGGGTCCGGCCGGGCGACGGGACGGCGTTCGCGGCACTCATGCAGCCACGGTAGCCGTCCCGCGCCGCTCAGGCTCCGTCCGCCTTCTCGACCGCGCGGGCGGCCTTCTCGACGGCGTCCGCCACCCGGTGGTGGACCTCCGGGTGGAACACGCTCGGGACGATGTAGTCGGCGTTCAGCTCGTCGTCCTCGACGCAGGCGGCGATGGCCTCCGAGGCCGCGAGCAGCACCGGCACCTCGATGCCGTGGCTGTGCGCGTCGAGCAGGCCGCGGAAGATGCCGGGGAACGCCAGCACGTTGTTGATCTGGTTGGGGTAGTCCGAGCGACCCGTCGCCACGACGCGCGCGTGCTGGCGGGCCAGGGACGGGTCGATCTCCGGGTCCGGGTTGGCCAGGGCGAACACGACGGCGTCGTCGGCCATGGTCTCCACGTCGGCGGCGTCGATCAGTCGCGGAGCGCTGACGCCGATGAACACGTCGGCGTCGCGCAGGGCGTCCTTGAGGGTGCCGGTGACCCCGCGCGGGTTGGTGTTCTCGCCGATCCAGCAGAGCGTCGGGTCGGTGTCGCCGCGCTCGGTCGAGACGATGCCGTCGACGTCGCAGACGACGACGTCGCTGAGGCCGGCGCCCAGCAGCAGCCGCAGGATGGCGGTCCCGGCGGCGCCCGCGCCGACGAGCACCACGCGGACGTCCTCGAGCGACTTCTCGACCACGCGCAGCGCGTTGCGCAGGGCCGCGAGCACGACGATGGCCGTGCCGTGCTGGTCGTCGTGGAAGACGGGGATGTCCAGGCGCTCGCGCAGCCGGGCCTCGATCTCGAAGCAGCGGGGCGCCGAGATGTCCTCGAGGTTCACGCCCGCGAACCCGGGGGCGACGGCGGCGACGATCTCAACGATCTGGTCGACGTCCTGCGTGTCGAGGCACAGCGGCCAGGCGTCGATGCCGCCGAAGGTCTTGAACAGCGCCGCCTTGCCCTCCATGACCGGCAGGGCCGCGTGCGGGCCGATGTTGCCGAGCCCGAGCACGGCCGACCCGTCGGTGACGACGGCGACGCTGTTGCGCTTGATGGTGAGCCGGCGCGCGTCCTCGCGGTCGGCGGCGATCGCCTGGCAGATGCGGGCGACGCCCGGCGTGTAGACCATCGAGAGGTCGTCACGGTTGCGCAGGGCGTGCTTGGAGGCGGTCTCGATGACGCCGCCGAGGTGCATGAGGAAGGTGCGGTCGGAGACCTTCTTGACCTCGACGTCGGGGATCGCGCGCAACGCGTCCGCGATGCGGTCGGCGTGGTGCGTGTCGCCGGCGGCGATCGTCAGGTCGATGCGCAGCGCGTCCCCGCGCGAGGCGGCGACGTCGAGCGCGGTCACGACACCGCCGTTCTGCTCGACCGTGGTCGTGAGGTGGCCGACGGCGGTGCCCCCGGCGGGCACCTCCAGGCGGACGGTGATGGAGTGGGACACGTTCGGCGCGGGGGAGGCCCCGACCGCGCTCTCGGTCGTGGAGTGGGTCACGATCCCCAGTCATACGCCCGCCCGCCGGTTACCGGCCAGTCGCGCACATTGTGTTCACGCCGGGTGGCCTTGCTGCTGCGCTGCCTCGGCTCACGCTGGGGGTGGCTTCCGCAAGGGCCTCGACCGGGCGGCTGGGTGCACAGTGGGCTGGGTCCTCGGGCTGTGGCCCGCGTCGGACGCAAGATTCTGCATTCACGCGTTCGAGGGCGAACGCGGCAGCGTGCACGACGGGATCCCGTAGTCAACGCAGAATCCTTCGATCTTCCGTACGCGAACGCAGATTCCTGCGTCCACGCGGGCCACAGCCCGAGACCCGAAGCCGGCCCCCACCCAGCCGCCCGGTCGAGGCCCTTTCGGAGACCGAGCCCAGCGCCAGCCGAGGCAGCGCACCAGCGAGCACAGACAGACGCAGTCAGCGCCCCACCAAGGTCACGACGGAGGCAGGCGGCGCAGCAGCAGGACGAGACCCACCGCAGCCATCGCACCAGCGACGTCGACGAACCCGCGGGCAGCGCAGCGGCCCGTCCGTCCCGAGGCGGTTCGACTCCGCCGCCCACGACCCCGTACACTGGTCGGGCCGGTGAGAAAGTCACGCTGTCTCGTCATGCCCTCGTCCCTGCCTGCAGGACGGGTGCGGTCGGCCAGGGTCACCGGCAGACGGCACTAGCTCAACTGGCAGAGCATCGGTCTCCAAAACCGAAGGTTGGGGGTTCAAGTCCCTCGTGCCGTGCCAGCACGACGCACCACCAGACCAGCACGATCCAACGAAGGGAACACCGTGAGCGAGAGCCACGAGACGTCGGCCACGAAGGAGCGGCGCACCTCCCCGCTGACCTTCTACCGCCAGGTCGTCGCGGAGCTGCGCAAGGTCGTGTGGCCCACGCGACCGCAGGTCGTCAACTACTTCTTCGTCGTGCTCGTCTTCGTCCTGATCATGATGGCGTTCGTCGCCGGCCTGGACTACGGGTTCGGCAAGGCGATGTTCGCCGTCTTCGCGTGAATCCCAGACGCACACCCGCAGAGGAACCTTGTGACTGAACAGTCCCCCGAGACGAGCCCCGTCGAGGTCGAGGAGCTCTCCGACGTCGAGGCCGCCGACGAGGCGCCCGAGGTCGAGGAGACCACCGACGACGTGGACACGCTCGACGCACCCGACGAGACGGTCGACGCCGGCCAGGCCGACGAGGCCGAGGTCGACGCCGACGTCGAGGCGGACGCCGCTCCGGTCGACGCGCTGGCGGAGTTCCGCGAGCGCCTGCACAGCCAGATCGGTGACTGGTACGTCGTCCACACGTACTCCGGCATGGAGAAGCGGGTCAAGGCGAACCTCGAGAACCGCATCACCTCCCTCAACGCCGAGGACTACATCTTCGAGATCGTGGTCCCGACCGAGGAGGTCGCCGAGATCAAGAACGGCCAGCGCAAGCTCGTCAAGCGCACCGTCCTCCCCGGCTACGTGCTGGTCCGCATGGACCTCACCGACGAGTCGTGGGGCGTCGTACGCCACACGCCGTCGGTCACCGGCTTCGTGGGCAACTCCCACCAGCCCGTGCCCCTCAGCCTCGCCGAGGTGGAGCAGATGCTCGCCCCGGCGGTGGAGGCCGAGGTCGCCCAGCAGGCGGCCGACGCCCCCGAGCAGCAGCAGACGGCCTCGTCCCCCAAGGTCGAGTTCGCCGACTTCACGACGGGCGACTCCGTCATGGTCGTCGACGGTCCGTTCGCCACGCTGCACGCGACGATCACGGAGATCAACCTCGACGCGCAGAGGGTCAAGGCCCTGGTCGAGATCTTCGGTCGCGAGACCCCGGTCGAGCTGAGCTTCACCCAGATCCAGAAGGTGTGACCGTGACGTCGGCCCGGCCGACGTCCGCCTCCTCGACCCGCACCACCCATCCACCAGAAGGACCCGAAGAAGAATGCCTCCCAAGAAGAAGGTCGCAGCGCTCGTCAAGGTGCAGCTGCAGGCCGGCCAGGCCAACCCCGCGCCGCCCGTCGGCACGGCGCTCGGCCCGCACGGCGTCAACATCATGGAGTTCTGCAAGGCGTACAACGCCGCCACGGAGTCCATGCGCGGCAACGTCGTCCCCGTCGAGATCACCATCTACGAGGACCGCTCGTTCACGTTCGTCACGAAGACGCCGCCCGCGGCCGAGCTGATCAAGAAGGCCGCCGGCCTCGCGAAGGGCTCGTCGGTCCCGCACAAGGACAAGGTCGGCAAGCTCAGCAAGGACCAGATCCGTGAGATCGCCACGACGAAGCTCCCGGACCTGAACGCGAACGACATCGACCAGGCCATGAAGATCGTCGAGGGAACCGCCCGCTCCATGGGCGTCACCACCGACTGACCACCCCCACCCGACCAGCAGCACGTGGCAGGGCCAGCTGGGCCCGCGAGACCACACCTGGTGCACACCGAAGGAAGCCAGACATGACACAGCGCAGCAAGGCGTACCGCGCGGTCGCCGAGAAGATCGACCGCGACGCCCTCTACACCCCCCTCCAGGCCACCACGCTGGCCAAGGAGTCGGGCAGCAAGAACTACGACTCCACCGTCGACGTCTCCGTGCGTCTCGGGGTCGACCCCCGCAAGGCCGACCAGATGGTGCGCGGCACCGTCAACCTGCCCCACGGCACCGGCAAGACCGCCCGGGTCCTGGTCTTCGCCACCGGCGCCAACGCCGACGCCGCCCGTGAGGCCGGCGCCGACCACGTGGGTGCCGACGAGCTCGTGGAGAAGGTGAACGGCGGCTGGCTCGACTTCGACGCCGTCGTCGCCACGCCCGACATGATGGGCAAGGTCGGTCGTCTCGGCCGCGTCCTCGGCCCGCGCAACCTGATGCCGAACCCCAAGACCGGCACGGTGACCGTCAACGTCGCCAAGGCCGTCAGCGACATCAAGGGCGGCAAGGTCCAGTTCCGCGTCGACCGTCACGCGAACCTGCACTTCATCATCGGCAAGGCCTCGTTCTCGGCCGAGCAGCTCGCGGAGAACTACGGCGCGGCGATCGAGGAGATCCTGCGTCTCAAGCCGGCCAGCTCCAAGGGTCGCTACCTGAAGAAGGTCACGGTCTCCACGACCAACGGTCCCGGCGTGCCGGTCGACCCGTCGCACCTGCGCAACTTCACGTCGGCCGACGAGGCCTGAGCCCACGTCGTCCGTCCACCGGACCCCCTCAGCCGACGGCTGAGGGGGTCCGGTGCGTGACGGCACGTGTGGAACGTGCGGCTGCCCGTCCGGTGGTCGCCGGTCAGGAGGACGCGCGACGCCGGGGGAGGATCAGCTGCAGCTGCGAGCCGGGCGCGTCCGGGACCGTGAGGTAGCCGCCGACGGCCTCCGCGGTCGTCGCGGCGGCCGTCAGCCCCGCGTCCTCCACGGCCGTGTCGTCGCCGTGCAGGATGCCCACCGGCACCCGGCGTCCGCCGGGGTGGCCGACGCGCACGTGCACGACGTCACGCACGGCCGCCACGTCGACGGTGACCGTCCCGCTGCCCCGGGTGGCGGCGTACGCGACGAGGGCGTCGACGACCCGGCGCACGGGCTCGGGGGCCACGCACGCGCGGACGGGCGTCGCCGCCTCCAGCACGAGCCCGCGGCCCTGGTCCGACAGCGGGTCGCGCCAGCGGTCCACGACGCTGGTGGTCAGCGCGACGAGGTCGACCTCGGGCCCCTCGCCGGCAGCCGCGTCGCGCCGGTCCTGCAGCAGGTCGGTGACCGCGGCGCCCAGCCGGTCGACCTCGCCGATCGCCCGCTCGAGCTCCACCGCGACCTCGGCCGGGACCTGCTCCCACCGGGTCAGGTCCTCCAGCGAGAGACGCAGCGCGGTGAGCGGGGTGCGCAGGTCGTGGGACGCGGTCACGGCGAGCGCGCGCTCGCGGTCGACCTGGGCGTCGAGCCGATGGGCGGTCTCGCGCAGCGTGCGGCCGAGGTCGTCGGCCTCGCGGACGCCGCAGCGGGGGACCGAGGTGTCGAAGCGGCCCGCGCCGATGTCGGCGGCGGCCTGGCCGAGCTCCTCGAACGGCCGCGCCACGTGCCGGGCGGCGACGACGCCCACCACCACGGCGAGTGCGACGGCCACGACCGCGGCGGCGACGTGGGCGAGCACACCGTCCGCGACCAGGTCGAACGCGGTCGGCAGCAGCACCACGAGCAGGGCCAGGCCGACGAACGCCGCCACCAGCCGCTCACGCATCGGCGGCACCGGTCTCCCAGCGGAAGCCCACGCCACGCACCGTGACGAGGCGCGCGGGCGCGCCGGCCTCCTCCAGCTTCTGACGGAGCCGCCCGACGGTCGTGTCCAGCGTCTTGGTGGAGCCGAACCAGTTCTCGTCCCAGACCTCGTCCATGACGCGCTCGCGCGTGACGACGCTGCCACCCGCGGACTCGACGAGGGCGAGCACGTCGAACTCCTTGACCGTCAGCCCGAGCTCGGCGTCGTGCACCCAGGCCCGCCGCGTGTCGCGGTCGACCCGGACCCCGCTGACGGCCGGCACCTCCCGACCGGCCGGCGTGGTGCGGGCGGTGCGGCGCAGCAGGGCACGCACCCGCGCCAGGAGCTCGGCGAGGGCGAACGGCTTGGGCAGGTAGTCGTCGGCGCCGACGTCGAGACCGACCACGCGGTCGAGCTCGCCGCCACGCGCCGTCAGGATCATGACGCCGCCCTCGTAGCCGGCCGCGCGCGCTCGTCGACAGACCTCGAGCCCGTCGACGTCGGGCAGTCCCAGGTCGAGCAGGACCAGGTCGACGGCTTCGGCGGCGAGCCGCTCGAGGGCCTCCCCGCCGGTCGCCACGCGCTCGACGGTGTAGTCCTCGCGCTCCAGCGTGCGGACGAGCGGGGCGGCGATCTGGTCGTCGTCCTCGACGACCAGCAGGGTGGGCGACATCTCAGGAAGCATACGGTCGGTCCTCCTCAGAAGTCTCGGTCGGCAGTGCCGGTCTCGGTCGCCGGAGCCGTGGAGCACCGCTGGCCGGTGAGGTCCGTCGCGTTGGCCGACGGCGTCCAGACCATCGTGGCCGCGGCGGTCACGGTCCGCAGTCCCGTGCCTGACGTCACCGCGCCGACCCGGATCGTCACGACGGTGCGCGTGGCGCCGCCGACGGTCACGGTGCTGGCAGTGACGGTGCCGCTCCACTGGACGGTCTTGCCGTTCTTCAGGTAGTCGGCCCGCAGGTTGACGCTGCCGAGGTTCATGCCGGTGACGTCGAGCGTGTCGTCCCTCGAGCCGAGACCGACGGAGGAGACGGCCCCGTCGCGCAGC
The DNA here is from genome assembly GCA_026392465.1 of Propionibacteriales bacterium. Taxonomy (GTDB): domain Bacteria; phylum Actinomycetota; class Actinomycetes; order Propionibacteriales; family Nocardioidaceae; genus Aeromicrobium. Next base: position 217,821 of record JAPLCA010000026.1, on the reverse strand, counting down.
CGCACCGTGACGGCTCGCGCCGTGCCGTCCCACCCGGCCACGACGGAGGCAGGGGAGACCTTCTCGCTGTAGGTGAGCGTGACGGTGTCGCCGTTGTCGACCCGGCCCACGGTGCCTCCGCCGTTGGCGGCCTGCACGTCGACGGCGCGCACCGGGCTGTTGTCGACGACCCGACCTGCGACGACGCTCGAGACGGTCGTCGTGCCGCGGGCGTCCAGGAGCACGGCGCGCAGGTCGATACTGCCGTCGGCGACCGTCCTGGTGTCGAAGGTGCAGGTGAAGGGCGCGGTCATGTCGGTGCACACGTCCGTCCACGCCCCGCTGCCCGTGGCGGCCCGCTGGATCCGCACCGACGTGGCGCCGGCCGGAGCGTTGGCGCTCGCGGCGAGCGTCACGGTCCCGGTGAGGTACGGGCCGGGGTCGGTCATCGACACGGACGAGACGGTGTTGTCGACGACCCGTCCGGGCACGACCGCCGACGTGGTCTGCAGGCCGACGCCGTCGGTCGCGACCGCGCGGACCGAGTAGCTGCCGTCGGCCAGCGTGGTCGTGTCGAAGCGGCAGGACCATGGTGCGGCGGTGATCGTGCACAGCGAGCGCCAGGTGCCCGACGTCCCTGCCACGTACTGCAGGTCGACCGTGTCGACACCCGCGCCGGCGTCCGACGCCGTCGCCGCGAAGGTGCGCACGCCGTTGAGGGGGGTGCCGGGGTCGACCATGGTGACCGCGGGGCGGGTGTTGTCGACGAGCACGTCGGTCTGCACGGCGGACGTGTACGTCGTCGTCCCTGCCACCACCGAGGCGCGCAGGTCGTAGGACCCGTCGGCGAGGCTCGTGGTGCTCCACTGGCAGGTCGCGACGTTCGAGGCGAGCAGCACCCCCGTGCAGGCCGTCGTCCAGCGGCCGGAGCCTGCTGGCGCGTACTCCAGGCGCGGCGTGCCGATCGGCAGTCCCGCGTTGTAGACGGTCATGGTCGCCGCGACGCTGCCGCTGACGGCGTCGGCGACGGGCGACAGGGCGATCGCGAAGCTGTTGGCCACGTAGGTGCGCACGGGGTCCGAGGTCGTGCTGTAGCCCGCGCGGTCCGTCGCGACCGCGCGCAGGTCGTACGGACCGTCGGGGGTGGTGCCCGTGCGGGTGTCCCAGGTGCAGGAGTACGGCGCCGTCGTGTCGGTGCACAGCGTCGTCCAGGAGGCGGCGTCGGCGGCCTGGTACTGCACGACCACCTGCGCGACGCCCGACTGTGCGTCGCTCGCGGTGGCGGCGATCGTCGCCGTGCCGCTGACGCTCCCGCCGGTCGGAGGAGTGACGGCCACGGTCGGCGGCGTCCAGTCCGCCGCGGCGGTCACGGTGCTGGCGGAGTTCACCGTGCGGGAGGTGAGGGTGGCCGAGGAGAAGCCGGTCGCCGAGACCGCGACGGCGACGAGGACCACCGCGAGGCCTGCCAGGGGCAGCCGACGCCGGACAGGCGCCGGAGCGAGGTGGCGGGCGTTCATCGGCATGTCTCCAACGCTACGAAGGTGGACTCCACGGGACGGTCACGCGCAGGTCACGCGCGTTCCACGAAGGCGGTCAGGAGTGGGCGGGCACGACGACGCTCGCGGGTGCCGGAGCCGGCGCCCGGTCCGTCTCCGTCCGACGGTCGCGTCCACGCCGACCCTCGCGCAGGGCCCTGGCGAGCTCGACGGCGCTGACGAGGGCGACGAGACCCGCCGGGACGCCCAGGAGGAGCACGCGCACGTCGCGGTCGGCGAGGGCGACGAGCACCCAGCCGAGGTGGGGCACGTGGTGCTGGACGACGGGCTGGGTGGGCGCGGTCAGCGAGAACCGCCAGGGGTCGGGCTGCGGGTTCGCATCGCCCTGCGTGCGGAGCAGCCGCCCGCCGCCCTCGGCGGTGCCGATCTCGATGATGCGGTGCGTCACGAGGGTGGGGACGCCGCTGTCGGCGGGAGGCTGGTAGGTGATCACGTCGCCGACGGCGAGGTCCCCGACCGGCACGGCCTTCTCGAAGACGATCGAGCCCTTGTCGATCGTCCCGGTCATGGAGCCGCCGGTGATGACGTAGCGCTGGTAGCCGAGCAGGCTCGGCGCGAGGTAGGCCAGACCCGCGAGGGTCGCCACGACCAGGAGCGCGTTGACCGCCCAGGAGGTGGCCCGGCGTGCGGTGCGTCGCTCGACGCGGTGGTGCGCTGAGGTGCTCATGCTGCTCTCCCTGCTCGTGGCGGATGGTCGTGGCCGGCGCTCATGGTGGAGGGGGCCGGCGGAGGCGCGCAGCGGGGTGCGGGCCTCCGCGGCCCGGGCCCGGCGCGCGGCCCTCACCGCGTGCCGGGCGACCCGGACGTGACCCTCCCTCCACGTCACGTCCGGGCTGGTCTCACTGGTTGGTGGTGGTGGCGGCGAGCTGCGTGGAGTCCCAGCTGTACGCGGCCGAGGCGGTCTTGCCCTGCTGCGTGTTGTCCGCCGTGTCGGCGAGGCGCACCGAGAAGGTGTACGAGCTGGCGACGCCGGGGTCGACGGTGCCGAGCGGGTTCTTCTGGCCGTCGGTCAGCCCACCGAAGTTGCCGTCGTAGACCTTCGTGCCGGTCGTGGTGTTCGTGATGGTGAGCGAGAGGGCGTTGTCGGCGAAGCCGTTCGTCGAGGACGTCTCGGTCAGGCTGAACGAGGCCGGCAGCGAACCGGTGTTGGTGATGGTGAGGCTGCCGTTGACGACGTCGCCGGGCTTGATGTTCGACAGCGAGAAGACCGCCGCGTTGTTCTTGGAGTTCGTGTGCGTCAGGGTGCCCGACGTCACCGAGCTGATCGTGTTGGCCGTGCTCGAGGTGAACGTCGCGCCCGAGCCGATCGCGACGGCGCCGGCGGCGAGCAGGGTGGCGAGGGGGAGGAGAACCTTCTTGGTGTTCATGGTGTGGCTTCCTGTGCGGTGCTGCGTGGTCGAGGTGATGTCGACGACGCTACGGAGCCCAGATCCACAGAAGTCCCCCACGAGTTCCCCACGCACTCCACGTCTGGGAACCGGTCGGGGCTACCCCGCAGGCAGCTCGAACCACACCGCCGCGCCACCGGCAGGGGTGCCCTCCACGCCGACCCGGCCGCCGTGGGCCTGCACGAGCCGGCGCGTGGTGGCGAGCCCGATGCCGTGGCTGTCGGGGTCGTCGCCGCGGTCGTAGAGGTCGAAGACCTCCCGACGCCGGTCGGGCTCGATGCCACGGCCGTTGTCGGCCACCGTCACCCGCCAGGCGTCGTCGTGGCGTCGCGCGCTGACCGTCACCTGGGCGGCGACCCCCGGTCGCGTGAACTTCAACGCGTTGGTGAGCAGGTTGAGCACGACGGAGTAGAGCATGTCCGCGTCGGCGCGCACGGTCGGCAGCATCCCGACGCTCACGGTCGCGCCGCCCTGGCGCACCACGGGCTCGAGGTCGGTCAGGGCGAGCGTGAACACGTGCTCCAGCGGGGTGTCGACGAGGAAGAGGCGCCCGCCGCGCACGGCGAACTCGAGCATCTCCTCGATCATGCGGTTCATGCGGCGGCCGGCGTCGGAGACCGCACGGACGACCGTGCCGAGGTCGCCGTGCGTGGCGACGACCGGCTCGGTCTCCAGCAGCTCGACGTTGGCGAGGATCGCGGTGAGCGGGCTGCGCAGGTCGTGGCTCACCTGGCCGGCGAACAGCGCCAGGTGGTGGTTGGCGCGCTCGAGCTCACGGGTGCGCAGCCTCAGCTCGAGCACGTCCATGACCTGCTCCGCGACGGTACGCAGCGACGTCTCCTGCTCCGAGGTGAGCTCGCGAGCCGACTCGTCGAACAGGCACAGCCGCCCGAGGTGCACGCCGTCGGGCGTCACGAGCGGCGCCGACGCGTAGAACCGGACGGCACCGATGACGCCGGTGACGAACGGATTGGCCCGGAAGCGCTCGTCCGCCGTGGCGTCGGGCACCACGACGGCGTCGCGCTCCGCCATCACGGCCGCGCACATCGAGTCCGACCGCGAGCACACCGAGGGCGCGATGCCTGCGGTGGCGACGATCTGGTGCTGCTGGTCGCGCGTGATGATGTTGATGGCCGCGCTGGGGACGTCGCAGGCCTGCGCGGCGAGGTCGACGAGCGCCTGCAGGTCGCGGCCGACAGGCTCGGTAAGCACCGCGTAGCGCGCGAGCTCCTGCTCCTGCTGGTCGGTGGTGCCTCCGACGACCTCGATCACGTGTCCTCCTCGCTGTCCGTCACGACGCCGTTGCGTCGGACCTCGGGCTTCGTCGCGCACGTCAGGATGCCCCTGCGGGAGACGCCTCGCCACCTCGCGTACCCCATCGGACGCCAGGTACGCTCCAAACATGAACCTTCGCCTCAAGAAGACCACCGCGGCGCTGGCCCTCGTGCTCGCCGCCGGCACCTCGCTCGCCGCGTGCGGCGGCGACGACTCCTCCCAGGCGAAGGGCGACTCGTCCTCCGTCGGCGAGAAGGCGTCGACCACGCTCACCCAGGACAACTTCTTCACCGAGGTCTCCCAGGCCCAGCAGGACGCCAAGACCAGCCACGTCGAGATGGACTTCGGCGTCAGCGGCCAGGAGGTCAAGGCCAGCGGTGACGTCGCGGTCGCGAAGGACGTCGCCGACACGAAGATGTCGATGAAGATGTCCGCCGGTGCGCAGGGCGACATCGAGATGCGGCTGGTCGGCGGCGTCTTCTACATGAACATGGGTCCGATGACGCAGAACAAGTTCGCGAAGATCGACCTCAACGACACGAGCAACCCGATCGGCAAGCAGTTCAGCGGGCTGCTGGACAGCGTCGACCCCTCCAAGCAGATCGAGCAGCTGCAGGGCTCGATCACGAGCTTCGAGCAGAAGGGCGCCGCGAAGAAGATCGACGGCGTCGAGGCGAAGCCGTACGTCGTGGGTGTCGACTCCCAGAAGATCGTCTCCCAGCTGGGCGCGGCCGGCGCGGGCGCCTCGTCGCAGCTGCCGAAGGAGATCGTCTACACGATGTACATCGGCCCGGACAACCTCCCGCGACGCATCACGATGGACCTCGCGGGCACGGCGATGACGATGGACTACAGCAAGTGGGGCGAGGACGTCTCCATCGAGGCGCCCGCGCAGGACCAGATCTCCGACGTCGACCTCAGCAAGATGGGTGCCGGCGCCATGTGACGTCGTCCTCGGACCCCGCCGTGAGCCCCCGCCGCACCGGATTTGGTGCTGCGGGGGCTCGTGCGTAGACTGGACCAGCCGAAGACCGCTGGTCGGGTCCCACCTGGGTCCCGTGAAGTGCCTCGAACGAGGCGGCCCGCGCAGGTGTCCTCATGGTGGTGGGTTCCCAGAGCCTCCCGACGTGCGCATCCCTGCATGGCGTCGGTCGTAGGCAACGACCACCTGAAGGAGACCCATGGCAAACGCGGAGAAGGTCGCCGCCGTCGCCGAGCTCGCGCAGAGCCTGCGCGAGTCGGACGGCATCGTCCTCACCGAGTACCGCGGTCTCACCGTGAAGCAGCTGCAGGAACTGCGGCGCTCGCTCGGTGAGGGTGCGAGCTATGCCGTCGCCAAGAACACGCTGACCAAGATCGCGGCCCGCGAGGCCGGGGTCGAGCTGTCCGAGGACCTGCTGACGGGTCCGACCGCCATCGCCTTCATCAAGGGTGATGTCGTCGAGGCAGCGAAGGGTCTGCGTGACTTCGCGAAGGCCAACACCACCCTCGTCATCAAGGGAGGCTTCCTCGACGGGAAGTCGCTCGACGCCGACGAGGTCAAGAAGCTGGCAGACCTCGAGTCGCGCGAGGTCCTCCTCGCCAAGCTCGCGGGCGCGATGAAGGGCAGCCTTCAGAACGCCGTGTCGCTCTTCAACGCCCCCCTCGCCCAGACGGCCCGCCTTGTGGCGGCCCTCGAGGCGAAGAAGGCCGAGGAGGCGCCTGCCGCCGACACTGCCGACGAGGCCCCCGTGGCCGAGGCGGCGCCCGCGGACGAGGCTGCCGCCGAGTCCGCATCCACTGCGTCTGACGACGCGGGCACCGAGGGCTGAACGCCCGATTCACATCGGGACCCCCTCGGGGTCTCACCAACGAAAGGACGCCACTCATGGCGAAGCTCAGCACCGACGAGCTGCTCGACGCATTCAAGGAACTGACCCTCATCGAGCTCTCCGAGTTCGTGAAGGCCTTCGAGGAGACCTTCGAGGTCACCGCCGCTGCCCCCGTGGCCGTGGCCGCTGCCGGCGCCCCCGCGGCTGCCGGTGGCGACGCCGGTGACGCCGCCGCCGAGCAGGACGAGTTCGACGTCGTCCTCGAGTCGGCCGGCGACAAGAAGATCCAGGTCATCAAGGAGGTGCGCGGTCTCACGAGCCTCGGCCTGAAGGAGGCCAAGGACCTCGTGGAGGGCGCTCCGAAGCCCGTCCTGGAGAAGGTCAACAAGGAGGCCGCCGAGAAGGCCAAGGAGGCCCTCGAGGCCGCCGGCGCCACGGTCACCCTCAAGTGATCTGAGGCTGTCAGCCTGACGTCCGCAGCGACGTCGACGAGGACCCCCGTCGCCCCGGGACACCGGGTGCGGCGGGGGTCCTTCGCGTCCGCCCGGTAGGGCCGCTCGTCCCGAACGTGAACTCACGAGCTTCCACACCGCGGCTCGCTCACCTCCACGAGAACCCACACGGCCCGCGCGGGACGACGACGTGCGCGGCCCGGGAACCCGGTGCGCGAGGGCCGAAAGTCCCTCGACGAGCCTCGGCGGCGGCCCGGTGACGACACGACGCACGAGTCATGACGGTGCCGTCCACGTGACGGATGCCACCTTTGTCACCCTGAGTTGCATGAGGTACGGTCGCTGAGACCTGCGACACGTTACTGACGAGTCAACTCATGAGGGAGTTCTCGTAACCGGCGTCGCACGGTGTCGTTACAATAGGTGGTCCGGGTCACATCGACCCGGACCCCGTGGTGAGTGTCCGGGTCGCGCTGGAGTGGAGGAGGGGTCCGTGGGCGTCGAGGTCAAGGTCGAGAACCTGACGAAGAGCTTCGGGTCGCAGCTGATCTGGGGAGACGTCTCGCTGACGCTTCCTGCGGGTGAGATCTCGGTGATGCTGGGCCCGTCGGGTACCGGCAAGTCGGTGTTCCTGAAGTCGCTGATCGGTCTGCTGAAGCCCGACGAGGGCCACATCTGGATCGAGGGCGTCGACATCGCGACGTGCAAGGAGAAGGATCTCTACGAGATCCGCAAGCTGTTCGGCGTGCTGTTCCAGGACGGCGCCATGTTCGGCTCGATGAACCTCTTCGACAACTGCGCGTTCCCGCTGCGCGAGCACACCCGCAAGTCCGAGTCCGAGATCCGCCAGATCGTCATGGACAAGATGGACATCGTGGGTCTGGCCGGGGCGGAGATGAAGCTGCCCGGCGAGATCTCGGGCGGCATGCGCAAGCGCGCCGGCCTGGCGCGTGCGCTCGTCCTGGAGCCGGAGATCCTGCTCATCGACGAGCCCGACTCCGGCCTCGACCCGGTGCGCACGGCCTACATCAACCAGCTCTTCATCGACCTGAACGCGCAGATCGACGCGACGTTCCTCATCGTCACGCACGACATCAACTCCACCCGGACGGTCCCGGACAACATCGGCCTGCTCTACCACAAGCACCTGGCGATGTTCGGCCCGCGCGAGATGCTCCTGTCCTCGACCGAGCCGGTCGTGGCCCAGTTCCTGAACGCCCAGCGCGTCGGCCCCATCGGCATGTCCGAGGAGAAGGACGCCGCCGAGCTGGCTGCGGAGGCCGAGCTCGACATGCCGCCGCTGCCGCCGATCCCGCGCCAGCTCGAGCCCTCCGACGGTCGTCCGCGGGCCGGGCAGCGCGAGCCGGGCGCCTGGTGCCGCGAGCACGGGATCACGCCGCCCCCCGGCTCGTTCGAGGAGAACATGAGCCTCGCACCGGGTGCCACCGCGTGAGCGCAACGAAGCTGACGGCCCCCGCACGCGTCGCGGGTGGCCTGTTCGCCTTCATGCTCGACGTCACCGTCGCGCTGTTCCGGCGTCCGTTCCAGCTCAAGGAGTTCCTGACGCAGGCGTGGTTCATCGTCACCGTGACGATCGTGCCCACCGCCCTCGTCTCGATCCCGTTCGGCGCGGTCATCGCGCTGCAGGTCGGCGGACTCATCAAGCAGTTCGGCGCCCAGTCCTTCACCGGCTCCGCGGCCGTGCTCGCGGTCGTGCGCGAGGCGGGCCCGATCGCCACGGCCCTCCTGATCGCCGGCGCCGCCGGCTCGGCCATCGCCGCCGACTTCGGCTCGCGCAAGATCCGCGAGGAGCTCGACGCGATGATGGTGCTCGGCATCGACCCGATCCAGCGCCTCGTCGTGCCGCGCGTGCTCGCCTGCATGCTCATCGCCGTCTTCCTGAACGGACTGGTGACCATCGTCGGCGTGGCGGGCGGCTACGTCTTCAACGTCGTCCTGCAGGACGGCACACCAGGGGCGTACCTGGCGTCGTTCACGGCGCTCGCGCAGCTGCCCGACATCTACCAAGGCATGGTCAAGGCGGTCATCTTCGGCTACATCGCCGCGATCGTGGCCTCCTACAAGGGCATGAACGCCAAGGGCGGGCCGAAGGGCGTGGGTGACGCGGTGAACGAGGCCGTGGTGATCACCTTCCTGCTGCTGTTCATCGTGAACTTCTTCGTCTCGGCGATCTACATCCAGCTCGTGCCGCCGAAGGGGATGTGAGCATGGCGACCAAGGTCAGCGCGCTCTACGAGCGCCCCGCAGCCGCCCTGGAGGGCATGGGCACGCAGCTGCTCTTCTACCTGCGCGTCCTGCGTGCGGTGCCGTTCACCGTCAAGAACTACAGCCGCGAGATCCTGCGGCTGCTCGCCGAGGTCACGCTGGGCTCCGGCGCGCTCGCCGTCATCGGCGGTACCGTCGGCGTCATCGTCGCGATGTGCTTCTTCACCGGCACCGAGGTCGGCATCCAGGGCTACGCCGCGCTCGATCAGCTCGGCACGTCGGCCCTGTCCGGCTTCGTCTCGGCCTACTTCAACACCCGCGAGATCGCGCCGATCGTGGCCGGCATCGCTCTGGCCGCGACCGTCGGCTGCGGCTTCACCGCCCAGCTGGGCGCCATGCGGATCTCCGAGGAGGTCGACGCGCTCGAGGTCATGGCCGTGCCGTCGATGCAGTTCCTCGTCACGACCCGCGTGCTCGCCGGCCTCATCGCCGTCATCCCGCTGTACGTGGTGGGCCTGCTGTCCTCCTACTTCGCGACCCGGTTGACCATCACCCAGTTCCTGGGCCAGAGCACCGGCACGTACGACCACTACTTCCAGACGTTCCTGCCCCCGGGCGACGTGCTCTGGTCGTTCGGCAAGGTGCTGATCTTCGCCGTCGTCGTCATCCTCATCCACTGCTACTACGGCTACTACGCCTCTGGCGGACCCGCCGGCGTCGGCGTCGCCGTGGGACGTGCCGTCCGTACCTCGATCGTCGCGGTCAACGTCGTCGACCTGCTCGCCTCGATGGCGATCTGGGGCACGACCGTCACCGTCAGATTGGCGGGTTGACATGGCTGCCACACCCCTCGCCGAGCGCCCCACCAGCCTCAAGCTCCTCGGGGCCGCGCTGCTCGCGATCATGCTGTTCTTCATCTGGCTGACGTTCGCGTTCTTCTCCAAGACCTTCGTGGCCACCGACGACGTCACCGTCGACACCGGCACCGCAGGCCTCAACCTGCCCGAGAACGCCGACGTGAAGCTGCGCGGCATGATCGTCGGTGAGGTCCGCAAGGTCGAGCCGCACGACGGCGGGGTGCGCATCGTGCTCGGCATGAAGCCCGACCTCATCGACGAGGTGCCGGCCGACGTCACGGCCGAGATCGTCCCGAAGACGCTGTTCGGCGAGAAGTACATCGCGCTCATCCCCGCCGATGACGCCGGACCGGAGAAGCTCAAGGCCGGCGACATGATCCAGCGGGCCGAGGTGCCGATCGAGGTCGAGCAGCTGCTCAACGACCTCTACCCGCTGCTGCAGGCGGTGGAGCCCGCTGAGCTGTCCTCGACGCTGACCGCGGTGTCGCAGGCGCTGGAGGGTCGTGGCGAGAAGCTCGGCCAGACGCTGGTCCAGGCCAACGAGTACCTCACCGCCCTCAACCCCGACGTCCCGACGCTCGTCACCGACCTCACCAAGCTCGGCAAGGTCTCCGACGGCTACGCCGCGCAGATGCCGACCCTCGGCCGGCTGCTGCGCAACACGGTGGTCACCGGCAACACGGTGGTCGCCAAGCGCACGCAGCTCGCGGCGTTCTACAGCGAGGGCACGCGCCTGGCGAACACGCTGACCGACTTCACGAAGGCCAACGGCGAGAACCTCGAGGTCCTGGCGAAGCAGAACCGCGTCATCCTCGGCGTCACCGCGGAGTACGCGAGCAGCTTCCCGTGCTTCACCGGCGGCATGGCCACCGTGCTGCCGAAGCTGAACAGCGTGCTGCGCAACAACACGGTGCACATCGACCTCGAGACCCTGCCGCAGCAGCCCACGTACTTCGGCTTCGACGAGAACGCCCGGATCCCGAGCAACCGTCAGATCGCGGAGGCGCCCCAGGCCGACCCGAGCAAGGTCGAGTACATCGACGCGCCTGACAAGAAGCGCGGGAAGCTGCCCAACACCATCGGTGCCGTCTGCGAGGACCTGAAGATCTTCAAGCAGAACGCCGACGACCCGTCGAAGTGGCCCTACAGCAAGTCTGATCCGTTCGAGGTGTCCCCGGAGGTGTTCAAGCTGATCGGCGTGAGGAACAGCCACAACGGCAAGTTCGGCACCGAGGCCGACTACCAGCGTGCGGCGGTGTCGAGCCTCGACGAGGCCGGCTTCTTCAACCCCAGCCTGGCCGACACCGACACCCCCCAGCAGCGTGCCGAGGCACGCAGCCTCGCCGCCGCGATGGCCGGCGTCGACGAGGACCAGGTGCCCGACGCCGCGTCGCTGCTGCTCAGCCCCATCCTGCGAGGCGCGGAGGTGAAGGCGCCGTGAACCGCCGTCAGCCCGTCCGCGCCGGGGAGGTGACCCGATGAGCAGGATGCTCGACAAGGAGTCGATCAGCGCGATCGTCAAGCTCGCGGTGTTCTTCGTCGTCACCGGCACCGCCACCGCCATGCTCATGCTCACGCTGAGCAACGGCAGCCTCGGTGCCAGCAACGAGTACAAGGCCGTGTTCTCCGACGTCACCGGCGTCGCGAAGGGCGACGACGTGCGCATCGCCGGTGTCTCGGTGGGCTCGATCAAGTCGGTGAAGATCCACGACACCGACGAGGCCATCGTCACCTTCTCGGTACGCTCGACCACGCCGCTGACGAAGGACACGATCGCCCAGCTGCGCTTCCGCAACCTCGTCGGCCAGCGCTACCTGGCGCTGTTCCAGGGCGGCGACGGCGACACCTCGCGGCTCGCGCCCGGGTCGACGATCCCGCAGGACCGCACCGAGGAAGCGCTCGACCTCAACGTGCTGCTCAACGGGTTCAAGCCGGTGTTCCAGGCGCTCTCGCCGGAGGACACCAACAAGTTCGCCTTCGAGATCGTGCAGACCCTGCAGGGCGAGTCCGGGAACGTCCAGAACCTGCTGGCCCGCACGGCCTCGCTCACCAGCACGCTCGCCGACCGTGACCAGCTGATCGGCGACGTCGTCGTGAACCTCTCGGACGTGCTCGACACGATCGGCAGCCGCGACCAGCAGCTGACGGCCACGATCGACACGCTGCAGCAGTTCATCACCGGGCTCAAGGGCGACCGTCAGGCCATCCTCGGGTCGCTGGACTCCATCTCCGACCTCACGACGGAGACCTCGAACCTGCTCGTCGAGGGCCGCCCCGACCTCACGGCCGACGTCACGCAGCTGCGTCGCCTGACCGGCAACCTGTCGAAGAAGCGCAACCTCGACACCCTCGAGTCGGCGCTGCAGATCCTGCCGATCAAGATGGAGAAGCTCGGCAACCTGGCGTCCAACGGCAGCCTGTTCAACTTCTACGTCTGCGAGCTCAACGTCGACGTCAGCCAGCTCACCGGCACGCCGCTCGACGGCCTGCTCGACGGTCTCGTGAAGCAGCTCGGCTCGCTCAAGGCCGGTGGCGACCGCTGCCGCACCGGCGGCAACGAGTACGGGAAGGCCGCGTCATGAAGCCGTTCCGCGAGCGCAACCCCGTCATCATCGGCTTCATCGGCTTCGCCGTGATCGCCATGCTGCTGGTGGCCGCCTTCCGCGCCGACCGGCTGCCGATCATCGGCGCCGGCGACACCTACCACGCCGAGTTCTCCGAGATCGGCGGCCTGAAGTCCGGCAACGAGGTCCGCGTCGCGGGCGTCCCCGTCGGCAAGGTCCGCGACATCGAGCTCGAGGGCAACAAGGTCAAGGTGACGTTCAAGGTCGACAAGGGCACGCGCCTCGGCCGCGACACCGGGGCCGAGATCCGCATCCGCACGCTGCTCGGCGCGCAGTTCCTCGCGCTGCAGCCGTCGGGCGCGGGTCGCCTCGAGAAGGGCGGCACGATCCCGGAGTCGCGCACCACGCCGCCCTACGACGTCGTGCAGGCGTTCTCCGACCTCAGCACCACCACCGAGGCGCTCGACGTCGACCAGATCTCGCAGGCGCTGGAGACCCTCTCCGACGTCGCCGCGCAGACGCCGGAGGAGTTCCGGGGCGCCATCCGTGGCGTCTCCGACCTCTCCCGCAACCTCGCGGCGCGCGACCAGCAGATCAACACGCTGCTGAAGAACCTCAAGAAGGTCACCGGCGTCATCAACGCCCGCGACGACCAGCTCGTGGCGCTCGTCAAGGACTCCTCGGTGCTGTTCGACGCGATCAGCGCCCGCCGCGAGGCCATCCACCGTCTCCTCGTGTCGACGCAGGAGATCTCCGCGCAGCTGACCGGCCTGGTCAAGGACACGGAGGCCGACCTGCAGCCCGCGCTGCGCCAGCTGCGCACCGTCACCACCATGCTGGCCCGCAACGAGCAGAGCCTCGACCGCGCGCTCACCGTCATGCCCGGCTTCCTGCGGGTCTTCGCCAACGCGCTCGGCAACGGCCCGTGGTTCGACACGTACATCAAGATCGGAGGCGCAGGATGAGCAGGCTCGCCGGTGCGGCACGCATCCTCACGGTGCTCGTCGCCCTCGTGCTCGTCGTCGGTCTCGTGGTCGTCTTCGGCCAGCGCGACGCGAAGAAGACGATCACCGTCGACTTCACGCAGACCAACTCGCTGTACGAGGGGTCGGACGTGCGGATCCTCGGCGTGGCCGTCGGCACCGTCGACCGGCTCGTGCCCCGCGGCAAGACGGTGCGCGCGACGATCTCCTACGACGCCTCGGTCAAGCTGCCCGACGACGTGAAGGCCGTCGTCGTCTCCCCGTCGATCGTCGGTGACCGGTTCGTCCAGCTCGCCCCGGCCTACGACGGGGGAGCGGTGCTCAAGGACGGCGCGCGGCTCGGCGTGAGCCGCACGGCGGTCCCGGTCGAGCTCGACCAGGTCTACAAGTCCCTCGACGACCTCTCGGTGGCACTCGGGCCTGACGGCGCCAACCGCAACGGCGCCGTCAGCGACCTCGTCCGCGACACGGCGAAGCAGCTCGACGGCCAGGGCGCCCAGGTCAACGAGACACTGCGCAACTTCGGCAAGCTCAGCCAGACGCTCTCCGACAACAAGGACGAACTGTTCGGCAGCATGCGCGAGGTCGACCAGTTCGTCCAGCTGCTGCAGACCAACGACCAGTCGGTCCGCGACTTCTTCGACAGCACCGCCCAGGTCTCGACCGTCCTGGCCGGCGAGCGAGAGGACCTGCAGGCCACCATCAAGGCGCTCGGCGACGCGCTCGTCGAGGTCCGCCGCCTGGTGCGCGAGAACCGCTCGGAGCTGCGGGGCAACGTCAAGCAGCTGTCGACGGTCGCGCGCGTGCTGGGCGACCACCAGAAGGACCTCGAGGAGTTCACCGTGAGCGCCCCGACGGCCCTGTCGAACGTCGCGCTCGCCTACAACGGCAACACGGGCACGCTCGACAACCACGCCGACGTGCTGCAGCTGCTGCTGGGGGCCGTGGAGGACCCGGGCGACCTGCTCTGCAACATCAGCGAGAACCTGCCGATCGACGTCAAGGAGCCGTGCGACGTCCTCGGCGGGGTCCTCGACGATCTCCTCAAGCCGATCACCGGCGGACTGCCGCTGCCGCGCGCCGCCGTGGCCAATGCGCCGTCGCCGGACCGCACCGACACGTCGCTGTCGCAGATGCTGGGGGTGGAGCGATGAGCGTGCGCCGACGCGGCCTGCGGGCCGCCGCTGTGACCGCCGGGAGCGCCGTGCTCCTGTCGGGCTGCGGCTTCTCGCCCTACGAGCTGCCGCTGCCCGGTGGTGCGGACCTCGGGTCCGACCCCTACACCGTCACCGTCCAGTTCCGCGACGTGCTCGACCTCGTGCCGCAGAGCGCCGTGCGGGTCAACGACATCGCGGTCGGCAAGGTCACCAAGATCCGGCTCGACGGGTGGACGGCCACGGCCACCCTGGAGATCAACCGCGACGTGAAGCTGCCGGACAACGCCGAGGCGCAGATCCGTCAGACCAGCCTGCTGGGCGAGAAGTTCGTGTCGCTGGCGCCGCCGTCCACGGGCGGGGAGGGCACGCTCGGCAACGGCGACCGCATCCCGCTCGACCGCTCGGGGCGCAACCCCGACATCGAGGAGGTGCTCGGCGCGGCGTCGCTGCTGTTCAACGGCGGCGGCCTCGAGAAGACGAACACGATCGTCAAGGAGCTCAACAAGACCCTCGACGGCAACGAGCCTGAGGTCAAGCAGCTGCTGCAGAGCACCACGACCTTCATCGGCCAGCTGGACGAGAACAAGGGCGAGATCCTGACCGCCCTGGAGAAGGTCGACAACCTGGCCAAGGCGACCAAGGCGCAGGAGGGTGCGATCACCCAGGCGCTCGACGAGCTGCCGGAGGCGCTGCGCACGCTCGACGCACAGCGCGACGACCTGGTCGGCCTGCTGCAGTCGCTGGACCGGCTGAGCGACACCGCCACCGGTGTCATCCGACGCTCGAAGGACGACACGCTGGCCGTGCTCCGCGACCTCGAGCCGACGCTGCGCGAGCTCGCGAACGCCGGCGACGACCTCGCCACGGCGAGCCAGCTGATCTTCACCTACCCGTTCACCGACGCGATCGCCGGCGGCTCGCCGGCGCGTGCCAGCAGCCCCTGCACCGCCTACGACCCTGCCGTCCCGGCCACGCAGAACAAGGCCCTGCTGCGCAAACAGGTCGCCGAGGGCGCCTGCTACGGCGACTACATGAACCTCGACATCAACCTGTCGCTCAACACGGGCCAGCTCACGAACCTCCTGAAGGGCCTGCTGTCGCTGGGCAACACGCTGGGCTCGGCGAGGGCGACCGGCTCCTCGGCGCCCACCTCGGGCGGATCGGGGTCCGGCGCGGTCGGTGCTCCGGCCAACCAGCTCGTCGAGCTCGTCGAGGGCCTGACCAGCCAGGGCGACACGGGCCTGCCGTCGCTGCCGGGCACCTCCGGCAGCTCGGGCTCGCAGCCCTCGCCGGCCGCCAGCCCGTCCCCCTCGGCGTCCGCCTCCTCCCGCGGTGGGTCCTCCTCCGGTGGCGGTGGCGGCATCTGTTCCCTGCTCGGCAGCTGCCGGGTGACGACGACGAGTGAGCTGATGGCCACGCAGACCGAGGACGTCGCGCGGCTGGTGCTCGGACCGGTGGTGCAGCGATGATCACTCGCCTGACCAAGATCCAGCTGGTGATCTTCGCGATCATCGTGGCCGTCGGCGCGACGTTCGTCGGCGGCAAGTACGCCCAGCTCGACCGGCTGTTCGTCGACCGGACGTTCCCCGTCACGGCCGACTTCGCCGACTCCGGCGGCATCTTCGCCGGGGCCGAGGTGACCTACCGCGGCATCGCGGTCGGCAAGGTCAAGCAGCTGAAGTTCACCGAGGACGGCGTGAACGTCGTGCTCGACATCGACAAGAGCGCGCCGAAGATCTCCTCCGACGTCGTGGCCACCGTGGCCAACAAGTCGGCCATCGGCGAGCAGTACGTCGACCTCTCCCCGCGCACCAACGAGGCGCCGTACCTGAAGGCGGGCACGACCATCCCGCGCTCGGACACACGGATCCCGATCGACACCACGACCCTGCTGCTCAACCTGAACTCCCTCGTCTCCAGCATCGACACCCGCAGCCTGAAGACCGTCGTCGACGAGCTCGGCACCGCGTTCGAGGGCACGGGGCCGGACCTCGAGCGCATCCTCGACACGTCCTCGGAGTTCATCACCGCGGCGCAGGAGAACCTCGGCGTGACGCAGCGGCTCATCCGCAGCTCCTCCGGCGTCCTGCAGACGCAGATCGACAAGCAGCCGCAGCTCGAGACCTTCGCGAAGAACCTGGCGCTGCTCTCGGACACGCTCGTCGAGTCCGACGGCGACCTGCGACGCCTGGTCGACGAGGGACCGTCGGCGGCCAAGACCGTCAACGACACGGTGGCCGAGAACGCCGCGCAGCTGCGGACGATCCTCGCCGACCTGCGCAGCGCGAGCGAGCCGCTGGCCCGCAACTCCAAGAGTCTCAAGGCGCTCGCCATCATCTACCCCTACGTCCTCGAGGGGACGTTCAGCGTGGTGGCACCGAGCAAGAGCACCGAGGGCGAGTGGGACGCGCGCTTCGGCCTGGTGGTGAGCAACCCGGCCGACACGAGCAACCCCAAGCCGTGCGACGAGGACGACAACGGGCAGCGACCGCGGCGCGAGCCGATCGAGATCTACGACATGCAGTTCGACGTGGACGCCGGCTGTATCGTCAAGGACAAGGTCCCGCGCGGACCCGACAAGACCGTGATCAACCGTGACCGGGCCGCCGTGGGAACCGGGGCCGACGCCTCCGGAAAGGACTCGTGGACGTGGCTGCTGCTCGGACCGGCGGTCCGCTGACCGCGCGCAGGAGCTCGACCCCCCTCGTCGTCATCGCCGTCCTCGGCGTGCTCGTCGGAGTGGCCGGGCTGCTCGTGCCGCGGTTCGCGGGCGGCGGCGAGGACGCCGAGCGCGACGCCGTCGTGGCGCGCGTCAACGACTTCGCCACCACGTACAACACCTACGACGTGGCCGACCTCGCCGGCTACCAGAAGCGGATGAAGCCGCTGCTCACGCCGGCGTACGACAAGGAGTTCGTGCGCGTGACGAACGCGGTCTTCGGGGCGCTGGAGTCCAAGGACCAGAAGAGCGGCGACGCCAACGTGCTCGCCGTCGCGGTCGACTCGCTCGACGACGACTCGGCAATCGCGATCGTCGCCGTCGACGCGTCGATCACGACGTCCTCGGACGAGGCCGCGGTGCAGCGTCGCTTCCGGTGGAAGGTCACGCTGTCCAAGTCCGACGGCGACTGGCGGGTCAGCCAGTTCGACACGGTGGTGCCGCTCGACGCGTCCACCGATCCCGGGTCGGGCGGCGCCAGCCCGTCGCCGTCGACCTCGCCGTCCGCGTCTCAGGAGGGTCAGTGAGCACGCCCGAGGGACCGAAGAAGCGCCGCCGGATCGCGGGGGAGTCCACGCCGGGCACGGCGCGGCCGCCCATCCCGGCGAAGAAGGTCGTGCGTCGTCCGCTCGCGCGCCCCGGTGTGCCGGTCGAGCCCGAGCAGGCACCGGTCGACGAGCCCACCGTCGAGGAGCAGGACGCCGCACCGCCCACGAGCCCGGCCGCGCCGCGCGTCGCCCCGCGGGCGGGGCGCCGCAGCGACTCGCGCACGGGCTCCGACGTCGGCGGCCCCACCGCGGCGTCGGCGCCGGTCGAGGCAGCCGGCGTCGACGAGCCGGCAGCGGACGTCACGGACACGGAGGGTGGTCCGGGCGGAGGCCGCCGTCGCCTCGACCCCGCACGGATCGTCCTGGTCGCCGTGGCCGTGGTGGCGGTCGTCTTCGGCGCGTTCTTCGGCTACCGCGGGGTGGCGGACTGGCGCGAGACGCACGGGGTCGACGCCGCCCACGACAAGGCCGCCGAGGCGGCCGCCTCCGCCGCGGAGACGATCTTCACCTACCGCTACGACCGGATCCAGCAGTACCTCGACGACTCCAGCGACGTCATGACATCGTCGTTCGCGAAGGACTTCGAGAGCATCTCGCCGGCCCTGCGCGACCTCGCGCCGCAGCGCAAGATCCAGGTCAAGGCGACCACCCGCGACTCCGCCGCGATGTCGTGCGGCGACGACTGCCGCCGGGACCGTGCCACCGTGCTCGTGTTCGTCGACCAGGCACGCCTGGCCGACGGGTCCGAGGTGCCGACGGTCTTCGGCAACCGGGTCGAGATGACCATGGTCGAGCGCGACGGACGCTGGCTGGTCGACGACATCAAGGCGCTCTGAACCGGCGCGTCGCACCCTCGGCAGCTCGTGAGTCGGCGGCTCGACGTCGCCCCGTCCCGCACCGAACAAGACACCGAGCAGGACACGAGCAAGGGACGGGCACCGGCGTGAGGCCTGGCGTTGCAGGGCTCACGAGAGGTCACCGTGTGGAGCGGCCGAATACTTTGGCCCATCTCAGGCTGGTTGTCAAGGACCAGGCTTGCGCGCGTGTGGACAGAAGGGCTAGACTGATTCTTCGCGCCCGCCTCGTCGCCCTCGTTGCCCCTTGACTGGGGGCGTCAGTCATGCGCACAAGTCCATCACGTGACACCCTTGCGAGCCTCTGGAAGGACCCCTCTTGGCCGCCTCGCGCACCGTCGCCGCACCTGCCCAGAACAACAGTGCCACCAACGCACCCCGCCGCATCTCCTTCGCCAAGATCTCCGAACCGCTCGAGGTTCCCGAGCTCCTGGCCCTGCAGACCGACAGCTTCGACTGGCTGATCGGCAGCGAGAAGTGGAAGGCCGAGGTCGAGGACGCCCTCGCTGCCGGCCGCACCGACGTCTCCACCAAGTCCGGTCTGGAGGAGATCTTCGAGGAGATCTCCCCGATCGAGGACTTCTCCGAGACGATGAGCCTGTCGTTCCGGGACCACCGCTTCGAGCCCCCGAAGTACTCGGTCGAGGACTGCAAGGACCGCGACGTCACCTACGCCGCGCCGCTGTTCGTGACCGCCGAGTTCATGAACAACGAGACCGGCGAGATCAAGAGCCAGACGGTCTTCATGGGCGAGTTCCCGCTCATGACGCCCAAGGGCACCTTCGTCATCAACGGCACCGAGCGCGTCGTCGTCAGCCAGCTGGTCCGCAGCCCCGGCGTCTACTTCGAGCGCACGCCCGACAAGACGTCGGACAAGGACATCTACACGGCCAAGGTCATCCCCTCGCGCGGCGCGTGGCTGGAGTTCGAGGTCGACAAGCGTGACCTCGTCGGCGTCCGTCTGGACCGCAAGCGCAAGCAGAGC
This sequence comes from Propionibacteriales bacterium, assembly GCA_026392465.1. GTDB lineage: Bacteria > Actinomycetota > Actinomycetes > Propionibacteriales > Nocardioidaceae > Aeromicrobium. The sequence goes on along the minus strand of JAPLCA010000026.1, from coordinate 198,467 downwards.
GTCACGGTCCTGCTCAAGGCGCTCGGCTTCTCCGAGGCGCAGATCCTCGAGGAGTTCGGCCAGTACGAGTCGATCCGCCTGACGCTGGAGAAGGACAACGTCCAGACCCAGGACGAGGCGCTGCTCGACATCTACCGCAAGCTGCGTCCGGGCGAGCCGCCGTCGCGCGAGGCCGCCCAGAACCTGCTCGACAACTACTACTTCAACACGAAGCGGTACGACCTGGCCAAGGTCGGTCGTCACAAGGTCAACAAGAAGCTCGGTGCCGACGAGGCGTTCGACCAGCAGACGCTGACCATCGACGACGTCGTCGCCACCATCAAGTACGTCGTGGCGCTGCACGCCGGCGAGACCGAGCTGGAGATGCCCGCGGGCACCACCCTCGTCGAGGCCGACGACATCGACCACTTCGGCAACCGCCGCATCCGCACGGTCGGCGAGCTGATCCAGAACCAGCTGCGCACCGGCCTGGCACGCATGGAGCGGGTCGTGCGCGAGCGCATGACCACGCAGGACGTCGAGGCGATCACGCCGCAGACGCTCATCAACATCCGTCCGGTCGTGGCGGCGCTGAAGGAGTTCTTCGGCACCAGCCAGCTGTCGCAGTTCATGGACCAGAACAACCCGCTCGCGGGTCTGACCCACAAGCGCCGCCTGAACGCGCTCGGCCCGGGTGGTCTGTCGCGTGAGCGCGCCGGCTACGAGGTCCGCGACGTGCACCCGTCGCACTACGGCCGCATGTGCCCGATCGAGACCCCCGAGGGTCCGAACATCGGTCTGATCGGCTCGCTCGCCTCCTACGGTCGCATCAACGCGTTCGGCTTCATCGAGTCGCCGTACCGCAAGGTCGTCGACGGCAAGGTCACCGAGCAGATCGACTACCTCACGGCCACCGACGAGGACCGGTTCATCGTCGCCCAGGCGAACTCCCCGCTCACCGAGGACGGCACGTTCGTCGACGACGCGGTGCTCGTGCGCCAGCGTGGCGGCGAGGCCGAGCTCCGCCCGGCCGCCGAGGTCGACTACATGGACGTCTCGCCGCGCCAGATGGTCTCCGTGGCGACCGCGCTCATCCCGTTCCTCGAGCACGACGACGCCAACCGCGCGCTCATGGGCGCCAACATGCAGCGTCAGGCCGTCCCGCTGGTGCGCAACGACGCCCCGCTCGTCGGCACCGGCATGGAGTTCCGTGCCGCCGTCGACGCCGGCGACGTCACCGTCGCCAAGAAGGCCGGTGTGGTCAAGGAGGTCTCGGCCGACCTGGTCGAGATCATGGAGGACGAGGGCACGTACACGACGTACCGCCTCGCGAAGTTCCGCCGCTCCAACCACGGCACCTGCACGAACCAGCGCCCCCTCGTCGCCGAGGGACAGCGCGTCGAGGTCGGCACCCCGCTGGCCGACGGTCCGTGCACCGACGAGGGCGAGATGGCGCTGGGCACCAACCTGCTCGTCGCCTTCATGCCCTGGCAGGGCCACAACTACGAGGACGCGATCATCCTCAGCCAGCGCGTCGTGCAGGACGACCTGCTCACCTCGATCCACATCGAGGAGCACGAGGTCGATGCGCGCGACACCAAGCTGGGCCCGGAGGAGATCACCCGCGACATCCCGAACGTCAGCGAGGAGATGCTGGCCGACCTCGACGAGCGCGGCATCATCCGCATCGGCGCCGAGGTGGGCAACGGCGACATCCTCGTCGGCAAGGTCACGCCCAAGGGCGAGACCGAGCTGACGCCGGAGGAGCGCCTGCTGCGCGCCATCTTCGGCGAGAAGGCGCGCGAGGTCCGCGACACGTCGCTCAAGGTCCCGCACGGCGAGTCCGGCACGGTCATCGGCGTCCGCGTGTTCGACGCGGCCGACGGCGACGAGCTCAGCCCCGGCGTGAACCAGCTGGTCCGCGTCTACGTGGCCCAGAAGCGCAAGATCTCCGACGGTGACAAGCTCGCCGGCCGTCACGGCAACAAGGGCGTCATCTCCAAGATCCTGCCGATCGAGGACATGCCGTTCCTGGAGGACGGCACCGCCGTCGACATCGTGCTGAACCCGCTGGGCGTGCCCGGCCGCATGAACGTCGGCCAGGTGCTCGAGACCCACCTCGGGTGGGTGGCCAAGGCCGGCTGGGACATCGGCGACCTGAAGGACGAGTGGGCCGACCGCCTGCGCTCCATCGGCGCCGACCGCGCCCCGGCGAACTCCAACGTCGCGACGCCCGTCTTCGACGGTGCCCGCGAGGACGAGATCCAGGGCCTGCTCGCCTCGACCCTGCCCAACCGCGACGGCGACCGCATGGTCGGCCCCGACGGCAAGGCGGTGCTCTTCGACGGTCGTACCGGCGAGCAGTTCCCCGACCCGATCAGCGTCGGCTACATGTACCTGCTGAAGCTGCACCACCTGGTCGACGACAAGATCCACGCCCGCTCGACCGGTCCGTACTCGATGATCACCCAGCAGCCGCTCGGCGGTAAGGCCCAGTTCGGTGGCCAGCGCTTCGGTGAGATGGAGGTCTGGGCCCTCGAGGCCTACGGTGCCGCATACGCGCTGCAGGAGCTCCTGACGATCAAGTCCGACGACATCGTCGGCCGCGTCAAGGTCTACGAGGCGATCGTCAAGGGCGAGAACGTGCCCGAGCCGGGCATCCCCGAGTCCTTCAAGGTGCTCGTCAAGGAGATGCAGTCGCTGTGCCTCAACGTCGAGGTGCTGTCCAGCGACGGGTCCGCCGTCGAGATGCGCGACGCGGAGGAGGATCTCTTCCGCGCCGCCGAGGAGCTCGGCATCGACCTGTCGCGTCGCGAGCCCTCCAGCGTCGAAGAAGTGTGAGCCGGCGGGGCGCCGTCGTCGTGACGGCGCCCCCACCCTCACTCCCCGCTCACCACTGAATTTCGAAAAGTAAGGGAAAGAAGACACCGTGCTCGACGTGAACTTCTTCGATCAGATCCGGATCGGTCTTGCGACCGCCGACGACATCCGCGGATGGTCCTACGGCGAGGTCAAGAAGCCGGAGACGATCAACTACCGCACGCTCAAGCCCGAGCGTGACGGCCTCTTCTGCGAGAAGATCTTCGGTCCCACCCGGGACTGGGAGTGCTACTGCGGCAAGTACAAGCGCGTCCGCTTCAAGGGCATCATCTGCGAGCGCTGCGGCGTCGAGGTGACCCGCTCCAAGGTGCGTCGCGAGCGCATGGGCCACATCGAGCTCGCTGCGCCGGTCACCCACATCTGGTACTTCAAGGGTGTCCCCAGCCGTCTCGGCTACCTGCTCGACCTCGCCCCGAAGGACCTCGAGAAGGTCATCTACTTCGCGGCGTACATGATCACGCACGTCGACGAGGAGGCGCGTCACCGCGACCTGTCCTCGCTCGAGTCCAAGATCGACCTCGAGGTCAAGCAGCTCGAGGCCCGTCGCGACGACGAGGTCAACCAGCGCCTGCAGAAGCTCGAGGAGGACCTCAAGGCCCTCGAGGACGAGGGTGCGAAGGCCGACGCCAAGCGCAAGGTCAAGGACGCCGCCGAGCGTGAGGCCAAGCAGCGCCGCGACCGCATCCAGCGCGAGATCGACCGGCTCACCGAGGTGTGGGACCGCTTCAAGAACCTCAAGGTCCAGGACCTCGAGGGCGACGAGATGCTCTACCGCGAGATGACGTACCGCTTCGGTGCGTACTTCGAGGGCTACATGGGCGCCGCCGCGATCCAGAAGCGTCTGCAGTCCTTCGACCTCGAGGCCGAGGCGGAGTCGCTGCGCGAGATCATCGCCACCGGCAAGGGCCAGAAGAAGACCCGCGCCCTCAAGCGCCTCAAGGTCGTCTCGGCGTTCCTCGGCAGCAGCAACCACCCCGAGGGCATGGTCCTCGACGCCGTGCCGGTGATCCCGCCGGAGCTGCGTCCCATGGTCCAGCTCGACGGTGGCCGCTTCGCCACCTCGGACCTGAACGACCTGTACCGCCGTGTCATCAACCGCAACAACCGCCTCAAGCGACTGCTCGACCTCGGCGCGCCCGAGATCATCGTCAACAACGAGAAGCGGATGCTGCAGGAGGCCGTCGACTCGCTGTTCGACAACGGCCGTCGCGGTCGTCCCGTCACGGGCCCGGGCAACCGTCCGCTCAAGTCCATCTCGGACATGCTCAAGGGCAAGCAGGGTCGTTTCCGTCAGAACCTGCTCGGCAAGCGCGTCGACTACTCGGGCCGTTCGGTCATCGTCGTCGGCCCGCAGCTGAAGCTGCACCAGTGCGGTCTGCCCAAGCAGATGGCGATCGAGCTGTTCAAGCCGTTCGTCATGAAGCGTCTGGTCGACCTCAACCACGCCCAGAACATCAAGTCCGCCAAGCGGATGGTGGAGCGTGGCGTGCGCGCCGAGGTCTGGGACGTGCTCGAGGAGGTCATCACCGAGCACCCGGTGCTGCTGAACCGTGCACCCACCCTGCACCGTCTGGGCATCCAGGCGTTCGAGCCGCAGCTCATCGAGGGCAAGGCCATCCAGATCCACCCGCTCGTCTGCTCGGCCTTCAACGCCGACTTCGACGGTGACCAGATGGCCGTGCACCTGCCGCTGAGCGCCGAGGCGCAGGCCGAGGCGCGCATCCTCATGCTGAGCACGAACAACATCCTGAAGCCGTCCGACGGCCGTCCGGTCACCATGCCGACGCAGGACATGATCATCGGCCTGTACTTCCTCACGCTCGAGCGTGAGGGACACGTGGGCGAGGGTCGTGCGTTCAGCTCGGTCGCCGAGGCGATCATGGCGTTCGACCGCAAGGAGATCACGCTCCAGAGCAAGGTGCGGATCCGCATCCCCGGCATCGACGGCACCGTCGAGTCGCGGGAGACCACCCTCGGTCGCGCGATCTTCAACCAGGCCCTGCCGGACGACTACGCGTACGTCAACTACCAGGTCGGCAAGAAGGAGCTCGGGGTCATCGTCAACGACCTCGCCGAGCGCTACTCCAAGATCGACGTGGGCGTCGCGCTCGACAACCTCAAGGAGACCGGTTTCCACTGGGCCACGCGCTCGGGCGTCACCATCTCCATCGAGGACGTCGTCACGCCGGAGTCCAAGCAGGAGATCCTCACCAAGTACGAGGGTCAGGCTGCGAAGGTCCAGCAGCAGTTCGACCGCGGTCTCATCACCGAGGACGAGCGTCGCCAGGAGCTCATCGAGATCTGGACGCAGGCCACGGCCGAGGTGTCCGGCGAGATGGAGAAGAAGTTCACCGCCAACGCCGACAACCCGATCTGGATGATGGTCCACTCGGGTGCGCGAGGCAACATGATGCAGGTCCGCCAGATCGCGGCCATGCGTGGTCTCGTGGCGAACCCGAAGGGCGAGATCATCCCCCGCCCGATCAAGGCGAACTTCCGTGAGGGCCTCAGCGTCGTCGAGTACTTCATCGCGACCCACGGTGCCCGCAAGGGTCTGGCCGACACCGCCCTGCGCACCGCCGACTCCGGCTACCTGACGCGTCGACTCGTCGACGTCAGCCAGGACGTCATCATCCGCGAGGAGGACTGCGGCACGGAGCGTGGTCTGCCGAAGGTCATCGCGACCCGCTTGGACGACGGCACCTTCGTGCCGGCGGAGAACGTCGAGACCTCGGCGTACTCGCGCAGCGCAGCCACCGACATCACCCACCCGGAGACGGGCGAGGTGCTGGTGGAGGCCGGCGGCGACCTCGGCGACGTCGAGATCGGACAGCTCGTCTCGGCCGGCGTGGAGACCATCCGCGTCCGCACGGTCCTCACCTGTGAGGCGGCGGCCGGTACCTGCGCCAAGTGCTACGGCCGTTCGCTGGCCACCGGCAAGCTCGTCGACATCGGCGAGGCGGTCGGCACCATCGCCGCCCAGTCGATCGGTGAGCCCGGCACCCAGTTGACGATGCGTACCTTCCACACCGGTGGTGTGGCCGGTGACGACATCACGCACGGTCTGCCGCGCGTGGTCGAGCTCTTCGAGGCTCGTCAGCCGAAGGGCCGTGCGCCGATCACCGAGTCGGCCGGTCGCGTCGCGATCGACGACACGGACAAGACGCGCAAGCTCGTCGTCACCCCCGACGACGGCTCGGAGGTGCAGGAGTACCCGGTGAGCAAGCGTTCGCGCCTGCTCGTCGAGGACGGCTCGCACGTCGAGGTCGGCCAGCAGCTCACGCACGGCACGCCGGACCCGCAGGAGGTCCTGCGCATCCTCGGTGTCCGTCGGGCGCAGGAGCACCTCGTGGACGAGGTCCAGGAGGTCTACCGCAGCCAGGGCGTGGCGATCCACGACAAGCACATCGAGATCATCGTGCGCCAGATGCTGCGTCGGGTGACGGTCATCGAGCAGGGCGACTCGCACCTGATCCCCGGTGACCTCGCGGACCGGGCGACGTTCGAGTCGGAGAACCGACGCGTCGTCGCCGAGGGCGGCACCCCCGCCTCGGGCCGTCCGGTGCTCATGGGCATCACGAAGGCCTCGCTGGCCGTCGAGTCGTGGCTGTCGGCCGCCTCCTTCCAGGAGACGACCCGTGTCCTCACGGACGCCGCCATCCACGGCAAGTCGGACTCGCTGCGCGGTCTGAAGGAGAACATCATCATCGGCAAGCTCATCCCGGCGGGCACCGGTCTCGACCGGTACCGCAACATCCGGGTCGAGCCCACCGAGGAGGCCCGCCAGGCCGCCTACGCCGTCACGGGCTACGAGTCCTACGACTACGGCTTCGGCTCGCCCGACGGCCTCGCCGTCCAGCTCGAGGACTACGACTTCACGTCGTACGAGCCCTGACGGACTGATCGCACGACGGCCCCGGACCTGTTGGTCCGGGGCCGTCGTCGTGCGTGGGGGCGGTCGTCGTGACCTCGGCGGTGCGCTGGCGCAGGTGGTCTGGGCTTGCTGGTGCGCTGCCTCGGCGGGCGCTGGGGGTGTTCTCCGAAAGGGCCTCGACCGGGCGGCTGGCGGGCGGGCTGGGTCGGGGTCCGGGCTGCGGGCCGCGCCGGACGCAAGAATCTGCGTTCGGGTGCGTAAGGGCCGAAGATGCTGCGTTCGCTACGGGATCCCGTCACCAACGCAGAAGCGTTCGACCTCGAGCGCGCGAACGCAGCATCGTGCGTCCTCGCGGGCCGGGCCCGGCGACGCCCGGTCTCAGGCGGTGGGGGCGGGGGTCTTGGCCGGCTCCGGCTTGGGCTCGGGGTCGGGGCGGAACAGCCAGCGGAGACGGGGCTCGAAGAGGGGGCGGAAGACCGTGGCGACGAGCTGCGTCATCAGGAGGTTCGCCACGACGGTCGCCACGACCATCGTCAGCACCACGGCGGGCGCGCCGTACTTCTCGAGGGAGCTGAACACGTCGAACTGGTACCGCAGCAGCAGGATGACGTAACCGTGCAGCAGGTAGCAGTAGAAGGTGCGCCCACCCAGGCGCGTGGTCCAGGACCGGCGTCGGGGGACGAGCGAGAGCGCCGCGAAGGTCAGCACCAGGCCGATGACGAGCAGCTCCGCACGCTGCGTGATGCCCTCCAGGGGCGAGGCGCCGAGCGGGTCCTCGTCGTAGCGCTGCTTCCACAGCAGCCAGTCGAGCGTCCAGTCGGCCGAGTAGAGGTAGCAGACCACGAAGCTGCCGGCGAGCAGCAGCGCCGAGCCGATGCGGATGCGCGGGTCCGCGAGCCGCTCGAAGCGCTCGCGGCTCATGTGCAGGCCGATGACGTAGAACGGCAGGAAGCCGAGGATCTTCGGCAGCGCCAGCACGTTCGGCACCTCGATGAGGCCCACGAGCAGCGAGATCGCGATCGACGTCGTGATCGGGTAGCGCAGCGCACGCCAGATCGGGGTGGTCAGCCGCCACACGAACAACGCCGCCATGAACCAGCCGAGCCACTGCGGCGACAGGAACTTGTACGGCTCCGGCTCACCCGTGTAGTGGCGCGTGATCATCTGCATCGAGATCTCGATGATCAGGTACGGCACGACCAGGGTGCTGACGATGCGGCGCACCTGACGTGCGTCGCCCATGTAGCGGCGAGCCGTGTAGCCGGAGATGAGGATGAAGAACGGCATGTGGAACGCGTAGATCCACACGTACACGCCGCGCGCGGAGTCCATCGCCACGAACTGCGTGAGGGAGTGCCCGATCACCACGAGCAGCATCACCCAGTACCGTGCGTTGTCGAGATAGGCCACGCGCTCCTTCGGAGCGGCGGTCGTCACGGGCAGCGGGTCGAGGGCACTCATCGTTCACCGACTCTAGTGGAGCGCACCGAAGGGAGCCCGATGAACGAGCACCGCGAGACGCGCCGCACGCAGCGCCTCGGCGCCTACGGCGTCGTCGTCGCCGACGACGAGACCGGCACCCCACGGCTGCTGCTGACCCGCGTCTCCCCGGCCGGCTACCCGGCCGGCTGGTGGGCGCTTCCCGGCGGCGGCGTCGACCACGGCGAGTCACCGCACGACGCCGTGGTGCGCGAGGTGCACGAGGAGACCGGCCTGACCGTGCTGGAGCGGCGCCTCGTCGACGTCCACGACGTGCACACCGTCGCCCCGGGGCGCGACGACCGCTTCGAGGACTACCACGGCGTCCACCTGCTCTACGCCGTCCGTGTCGCGGGCGTGGAGCCCGGTTCGCCGCTGCCGACCCCGCACGTCGTGGAGATCGACGGCACCACCGACGTGGCCACCTGGCTGCCGCTCGACGAGGTCGACGACGGCGTCCGGCAGCTCCTGCCCGCCGTGCAGCACGCGCTCACGCACCTCGGCGACTACCGCTGACGTCGCCGCGCGCCCCGGCTCGGCCGCAGGGTCAGGAGCGCGGCGGCGTGTAGAAGAGCATCGCGTAGCTGCCCCGCGCCGACAGCACGAAGGTCGCCCGGGCCACGCCGCCGTCCTTGCCGCGAGCGGTGTAGGTCGTGCTGATCTCGTTGAGGTCCTCGACCACGTCCTTCGTCGGCGTGCCGACGCTCGACGCGAAGTCCTCCGCGATCGCGTCGGCCTCGCGCACGCGGTCGGCGACCACGGCGGCGAACCGTGGCCGCTCGCCGCTCAGCAGCAGGGTGCCGGTGGCCGGCACGCGCCAGCGACCGTCGAGCAGGGGCGAGTCGCGCGGTGCGGACACGTCCATGCTCGGCCAGATGAGCCCCGACGTGTCCTCGCCCTCGACGTCGCGGGGGACCTGGGCCGTCGACGCTCGCGGCTCGAGCTGGCCGCTGCGCGGGTCGCCGACGTACTGCGCCCGCACCGTCATGACCGGGCGCTTCTTCGCCGCCGGGTAGCCGGTGCGGGTCGTGACGTCGCCGGGGTCGGCGGTGATGGTGATGCGGATGTCGCGCTGGTCGGCGGTCTTGCCCTCGGCGTCGACCGTGCAGCCCGTGATCCGGCGGTCCTGCGACTGGCAGTACGTCGAGAGGTCGTCGTCGTCGAGCTTCGCGTCGGGGATGACGGCGTTGACCTGGGCGATCAGACGGCGCAGCACCTGCGTCGGTGAGCCGTCGACACGCAGCAGGGAGATCGTGACGTCGGGGCGGGGGGCGTCGTCGATCAGCGAGAAGGTGTCGTCGCTGGGACGGGTGGCCGGCGTGGTGGTCTCGGTCGGCGTCGGCTCGACCCCCTCGGGCAGCTCGCCGTCCTCCTCGCCCGACTGCTGCGCGGCCTCCGCGGCGTCGAGCTCGGGCTGGTAGGCCTCGATGAGCGCGGCGCTGCGGTAGCGCACGAGCGGCCCCAGCTGCGTCGCGCCCGACGGCACCTCGAGGCCGTAGATGATGGGGGACTGCGGACCCGACTCGTGCTCCGTCACGTCCGCGTCCGACGCACCGGCAGCCGACGACGAAGCACCCGCGCTCGGACGTGGGTCGGCCTGGGTGCGCGTCTCGCAGGCACCCAGTGCGAGCACGCCGACGAGCAGGAGCGGGGTCGCGATCCGTCTCATGGGTCTCCTCGGGGAGGTCGTGCGGTCCCCGGGCCGGGGTGGTCGGTCGACCGGGCCGGTCGGACCGATCGGCCCCATCCTGCCGCAGCCGGACAAGGTCGCGCGGCACCGGGCGCGGTAGGTTGCGAGCACCGGAGGGTCCGACGGGGCGAGGAGGCGCGGCGATGGCGGGACGGACGACGGCTGCCGAGCGCGTCTTCGCCCGGCTGCGCGAGGACATCCTGACCGGTCGCCTCGAGCCCGGGTCGCAGCACTCGATCTACCGGCTGGCGGAGGAGCTCGGGACGTCGCGCACGCCGGTCCGGGAGGCGGTGCTGCGCCTCGCCGACGCCGGGCTGGTCGCCGTCGAGCGCAACCGCGGGGTGCGGGTGCGGGGTGTCACCGTGCAGGACGTGCTCGAGGTCTTCGAGCTGCGTCTACTGCTCGAGGTGCCCGCCACCGCCTACGCCGCGCTGAACGCCGACGACCGGCAGCGTGACCAGCTGCGCGCGCTGCTGCTGGCCATGGCGGCCGACGCGGCCGCCGACGACGAGACCGCCTTCGAGGAGCACGACCGGGCGCTGCACGCCGTGCTGCACGCGGCGAGCGGCAACGGCAGGCTGGGCGAGGAGGTGCTCGCCCTGCGGGCCTCGATCCAGGCGCGCGGCGCGGTCACCCTGCACCGCTCCCGCGGGGCGCAGGAGATCCTCGAGGAGCACGAGCCCGTCGTGCAGGCCGTGCTCGACCAGGACGCGGGTCGGGCGGCCGCGCTCATGAGCGAGCACCTGCTGCACACCGCGGAGCTGCTCGCGCGCCAGCTCGACCCCGCCGTCGACGTCGGCGCCTGGCGCTCTCGAGCGCAGGCGCTGACAGCCAGTAGCATGCTACTGTCGTCGACGTCCTCGACACGTCTGGAAACGAGCTGACAGGAGCGGCATGTCCGGCTTCGCCCCCCACCACCCCGAGACCGTCTTCACGTACGGCGCACCGCGCCTGAAGCTCGGCGTCGGCGCCCGGCACGAGCTCGGGCACGACCTCGCCGAGCTCGGTGCCCGCCGCGTGCTGCTCGTCACCGACGCCGGAGTCGCCGCGACCGGGCGACCGGCGGAGATCGCCGACCGCCTGGCCGGCGACGGTCTCGACGTCGTCGTGTTCGACGGCGCTCGGGTGGAGCCCACCGACGGCAGCCTCGAGGAGGCCGTCGCCTTCGCCCGCGACGCCGGGCCCGTCGACGCCGTCCTGGCGGTCGGCGGCGGCAGCAGCATCGACACCGCCAAGGCCGTCGCGCTCCTGCTCACCAACGACGGCGAGCTGATGGACTACGTCAACGCGCCGGTCGGTCAGGGCCGTGCCCCGAGCCGGCCGCTCCTCCCGCTCGTGGCCGTGCCCACGACCACCGGCACCGGCAGCGAGAGCACCACCATCTGCGTGCTCGACGTCGTCGACCAGCACGTCAAGACCGGCATCTCGCACCCTCGGCTGCGTCCGGTGCTGGCCGTCGTCGACCCCGAGCTCACCCTCACCCAGCCCGCGTCGGTGACGGCCGCCTCGGGACTCGACATCCTGTGCCACGCGCTCGAGAGCTACACCGCACGCCCCTACACCTCCTACGAGGCCAAGCAGGCGGGTGAGCGGGTGCCCTACTGCGGCTCGAACCCGATCTCCGACGTCTGGTCGGAGCGCGCGCTCGCGCTGATGGCCGGCTCGTTCCGGCGCGCGGTCAGCCACGGCGACGACCTCGATGCGCGCACCGAGGTGGCCACCGCCGCCACGTTCGCGGGGCTCGGCTTCGGCAACGCGGGCGTGCACATCCCGCACGCGAACGCCTACCCGATCGCCGGCCAGGTGCGCGAGTTCCGTCCCGAGGGGTACCCGGGCGACGACGGCGCCTCCGGGCACGCCGGCCTGGTGCCGCACGGCATGGCCGTGTCGCTCACCGCGCCCGCCGCCTTCCGGTTCACCTTCGAGGCCGCGCCCGAGCGCCACGTGCGCGCCGCGCGCCTGCTGGACCCCGACGCGAGCATGCCCTCGGACCCCGCGGACCTGCTGCCGCAGGTGCTCACCTCGATCATGCGCGACGTCGGCATCCCCGCCGGGCTGTCCGCCGTCGGCTTCGGGAGCAACGACCTCGACCCCCTCGTCGACGGCGCGATGAAGCAGCAGCGGCTCCTGGCCACCGCGCCCCGCGACGTCACCGAGGACGACGTCGCCGGCATCCTCGACGCGTCCCTCGAGCTCTGGTGAGCGTCGACACGGTCGGCCCCAGCGTCGCCGCCTCCCCGGCCGACGTCGTCGCCGAGCTCCGCCGCCGCGAGGTCGCCGACGTCGACGACTCCAGCACCACCCGCGCGCTGTACAGCACCGACGCGTCGCTCTACCGCGTCGTGCCACAGGTCGTGGTCCGGCCGCGGTCGGTCGAGGAGGTGCTCGCCGTGCTCGACGCGTCGCGTGCCACCGGGGTGCCCGTCACCTCCCGCGGCGCTGGCACCTCCATCGCCGGCAACGCGGTGGGCACCGGCATCGTCGTCGACTTCGCCAAGCACCTGAACCGCGTCCACGAGATCGACGTCGAACGTCGTGTCGCGCGGGTCGACCCCGGCATCGTGCACGCCGCGCTGCAGAAGGTCGCCGCGCCGCAGGGGCTGCGCTTCGGCCCCGACCCGTCGACGCACACCCGGTGCACGGTCGGCGGGATGATCGGCAACAACGCCTGCGGCAACCGCGCCCTCGGGTACGGCCGCAGCTCCGACAACGTCGCCGCGCTCGACGTCGTCACCGGCACGGGGGAGCGGCTCACGCTCGGGCGCGACGTCGCCACCAGCTCGCCGACCCTCGACCGGCTGCGCGACGTCGTCGCGTCCGACCTGGCGACCGTGCGCACCGAGCTCGGCCGTTTCGGCCGCCAGGTGTCGGGCTACAGCCTCGAGCACCTGCTGCCCGAGCGCGGCTTCGACGTCGCCTCGTTCATGGCCGGCACCGAGGGGACGCTGGGCGTGCTCCTCGGCGCCACCGTCGACCTCGTGCAGACCCCGCAGCACGTGCACCTCGTGGTGCTCGGCTACGGCTCGATGGCCGAGGCCGGCGACGACGTGCCCACGATGCTGCCGCACGGTCCGATCGCCTGCGAGGGACTCGGCGCGCGGATCGTGGAGGTGTACCGCGCCGCGAAGGGGACGGCGGGCGTGCCCGAGTACCCGCGCGGCGGCGGCTACCTCTACGTCGAGCTCGCCGGTGACGACCCTGCCGAGCTGGCGGCCCAGGCCGAGCGCGTCGTCGCGGACTCCGCCTCGCTGTCGCACCGGCACGTGACGTCGGTGGCCGAGCAGGCCGCGTTCTGGCGCATCCGCGAGGAGGGTGCGGGTCTGGCGTCACGGATCTGGGACCGTCCGGCCCTCTCCGGCTGGGAGGACGCGGCCGTGCCGCCCGAGCGGGTCGGGCAGTACCTGCGCGACTTCGACGCCCTCCTGCAGCAGCACGGCCTGAACGGCGAGCCGTACGGCCACCTCGGCGACGGCTGCGTGCACGTGCGCATCGACTTCCCGCTGTCGGAGCCTGGCGGCCAGGCCGGGTACCGCGCCTTCATCGAGGACGCCGCCCGGCTCACCGCCACGCACGGCGGCTCGTTCTCCGGCGAGCACGGCGACGGTCGAGCCCGGTCGGAGCTCCTGCCCCTCATGTACTCCGAGCAGGCGATCGCGCTCTTCCGCGGCGTCAAGCACGTGCTCGACCCCGACAACCTGCTCAACCCTGGCGTGCTCGTCGATCCCGGCGCTCTGCCGTCCGCCGCCCGGGGCCCGGCACCCCTGCCGGGTGTTCGTGCGCTGGATGCCGATCTGCGGACGCAGGGTCGCGGATGGGCGCCGGGCCTGCAGGGATCGCGCCGGGGACTGCGGCTGCTGCACGACGACGGCGACCTCGGTGCGGCCGTGCACCGGTGCACGGGCGTCGGCAAGTGCCTCGCCGACAACAAGGCGTCGCACGGCGTCATGTGCCCCTCCTTCCAGGCCACCCGCGACGAGAAGGACTCCACCCGCGGGCGTGCGCGCGTGCTGCAGGAGATGGTCGACGGGCGGCTGGTGACCGGCGGCTACCGCGCGCCGGAGGTGCATGAGGCGCTCGACCTCTGCCTGTCGTGCAAGGGCTGCCTGAACGACTGCCCCACGGGCATCGACATGGCGACCTACAAGTCCGAGGTGCTGCACCAGACCTACCGGGGCCGGGTGCGGCCGCGCAGCCACTACGTCCTCGGGAAGCTGCCGTTCTGGGCACGGCTGACGTCGCCCGTCGCGGCGCTCGCCAACCTGGCCCTGCGCGTGCCGGGGCTCGCCCACGTGGCGCGGTGGGTCGCAGGCGTCGACCAGCGGCGCAGCCTGCCCTCGTTCGCGACGCGTCGGTTCAGCCGCGCCGCCCGGCCGGCGCTCGAGGCCTCGGCGCGGCGCACCGACCGGCCCCGCGTCGCGATCTGGGCCGACTCCTTCACCGAGTACTTCTCCACGTCCGGCGGCCACGCCGCCGTGCGGCTGCTCGAGTCGGCCGGGTACCGGGTGGAGGTCGTCCAGAAGCAGGCCTGCTGCGGACTCACCTGGATCACGACCGGCCAGCTCGACACCGCCCGCTCGCTCGTGGCGCGCACCGTCGCCGTGCTGCACGAGTACGTCGCCGAGGGGGTGCCGGTCGTCGGCCTGGAGCCGTCGTGCCTCGCGGTGCTCCGCTCCGACGCGGTGGAGCTGACGGACGACCCGCGCGCGGTCGAGGTCGCGCAGGGGGTCTTCACCCTCGCGGAGCTGCTCGCCCGCACCGACGGCTGGGAGCCCCCCGACCTCAGCGGGACGGAGGTGGTCGTGCAGCCGCACTGCCACCAGTCGTCGGTGCTCGGCTTCGAGGCCGACCTCGACGTGCTCGGCCGGACCGGCGCGACCGTCACCCGGCTGTCCGGCTGCTGCGGCCTCGCCGGCAACTTCGGCGTCGAGCGCGGCCACTACGAGGTGTCCGTCGCCGTCGCCGAGCAGCAGCTCATGCCCGCCGTCCGCGCCATGGGCGAGGGCGCGGTTGTCCTCGCCGACGGCTTCTCCTGCCGCACCCAGCTCGACGACCTCGCCGACGTCCCAGCCCTCCACCTCGCCGAGCTCCTCGCGCCGGGGGAGTAGGGCGGGGCGGGGACCGCGTCCGGGGCTTCTCTCTTGGGTGGGGCTGCGCTGGCGTGGCTTCTCTCTCGGGTGGGGCTGCGTGGGTGCGGCTCCGTGGTCGGGTGGGGCTGCGCTGGTGTGGCTTTGCTTTCGGGTGGGGGTGCGTCGGTGCGGCTTCGACTCGTCCTGCGCTCCGAAAGGGCCTCGACCGGGCGGCTGGGCGGGGGTCGGCTTGGGGTCTCGGGCTGCGGCCCGCGCTGTGGGACGCAGGATTCTGCGTTCGTGCGCTGGGATTCGAAGGATGCTGCGTTTGCTACGGGATCCCGTCGTGAACGCAGAAGCGTTCGGTCTCACTCGCGCGAATGCAGCATCTTGGGTGCCCTTGGCGTTGGGGAGACGAAGGATTCTTCCTTCTCGTGGAACGGTCCACGAGAAGGAAGAATCCTTCACACCCCTCGCCTCCTCGTCGGTGGATCTGCCACCTGTAGAGCGCTCGGAAGGTGGCAGATCCACCGCCGGACCGCGCAAACGCAGCATCTTGGGCCAACCGCGCACGAAGGAAGAATCTTGCGTCCCACAGCGGGAGCCACAGCCCGAGAACCCAGCCCACCTCGCGCCCAGCCGCCCGGTCGAGGCCCTTTCGGAGACCACCTCCACGAGAAGCCGCAGCAGCGCACCCCCACCCGACCACGGAGCCGCACCCACGCAGCCCCACCCGACCACGGAGCCGCACCCACGCAGCCCCACCCGACCACGGAGCCGCACCAGCGCACCCCCACCCGACCACGGAGCCACACCAGCGCACCCCCACCCGAGAGACAAGCCACGCCAGCGCACCAGCCCACGCCAGCCCCTCCGCCGGCCCGGTGCGTAGGGTGCAGAGCATGACGAACTTGCTGGGTGAGCCGCCGGAGACGTTCCTTCCCGAGGACCCGGGCGCGCAGGATCTGGCGTCGGGCACGTCGGCGCGGACCGTGGCCTCGGAGCACCCCGACTCGGTGCTCGCGTGGGCGCTCCTGGCGCAGGAGGCGCTCGACGCGGGTGACGACCTGGAGGGCTACGCGTTCGCGCGGACGGCCTACCACCGCTCGCTCGACGCGTTGCGCCGCAACGGCTGGAAGGGCTTCGGCCCGGTGCCGTGGTCGCACGAGCCGAACCAGGGCTTCCTGCGTTCGCTCGCGGCGCTCGCCACCGGGTCCGAGCGGCTCGGCGACGACGCCGAGGCGCACCGCTGCCGCGAGTTCCTGCACGAGTCGAGCCCCGAGGCGTACGCGCAGCTCGTCTGAGCGGCTCCGCTCAGATCACCGGCACCGCTCAGTCCTCCAGCGGCGGGGGCGCGTCGGCGGGGGCACGCAGTCGCAGCCGTCCCGGCTCGACCACCCACTGGTGCCGGGGGCTCGCATCGCAGAGGTCGCCGTCGAGGTTGGCCTGCAACGCCTCGCCCTGCACCACGACCTCGCGACCCTTGAGGTAGACGACGTCGTCACGCATCGGGTGGCGGCCGCGACGCAGGCGGTACGCGTACCCGAGACGCTTCCACCGGGCGTGCGCCCACACGACCGCGACGTCGAGGCTGCCGTCGAACGGGTCCGCCGCGGGGAGCAGCGGGGCGCCGCCGCCGACGTAGCGACCGTTGCCGACGGCCACCTGGATGAGTCGACGAGGCGAGTCGATGCGTTCGCCGTCGACGTGCACCGTCGCGTGGAAGCCCTTGCCGACCACTCCGGTGATCGCCGCGCCGATGGCGTACCCGACCGGGCCGAACGCCTTCTTCCACGGCGTCGCCTTCACGTTCGCCTCGGCGCCCAGGCCCACGTGGACGGCGTTGACGACCAGCCGGTCCTGACCGTCGCGGATCACGTCGGCGGGACGGGGCGCGCAGTCGACGGCCTGCCGTGCAGCCTCGACCGGGTCGTCACTGAGCCCGAGCGTGCGTACGAAGTCGTTGCCGGTGCCGAGCGGCACGATCGCCACCTCGACGTCGTCGAACAGGTCGAGGTCGTCGACGGCCGTGACGACGGCGTGGATGCTGCCGTCGCCGCCGACCGCCACCACCACGCCGCCACGGGCCGCGGCCACCGCGTCCTGCAGGTCGTCGCGGTCCTCGGTGTGCCGCACCTCCAGCGACGTGTGCGCGCGCAGCACGTCGAGCGCCTCCTCGAGGCGCGGGTCGTCGCTGCTGCCCGCCTGCGCGTTCACCACGGCCACCCAGGGCCTGCTGTCGCTCATGGTGCTCCCTCTGCGTGCGGCCCCGAGAACCACCGTCGACGACGGTGCCCCTGCGAGCCTAGGGCCCGCAGGCAGCCGACGCACCGTCGTGGCCGCCGCGCATTGGCCCGAGGGGTGTCCGGCCCGATACGATGCGGCTGTCAGGCCCCGGACGCCCGGGGCTTGTCGCCTGTTCACCGCACAGCACGAACCAACCTCGAGGGGTGCATCGCATGCCCGCAGTCGTCATCGTCGGCGCCCAGTGGGGGGACGAGGGCAAGGGCAAGGCCACCGACCTGCTCGGCAGCCGCGTCGACTACGTCGTCAAGTTCAACGGCGGTAACAACGCCGGCCACACCGTCGTCATCGGCGACGAGAAGTACGCCCTGCACCTGCTGCCCAGCGGCATCCTGAGCCCAGGCTGCACGCCGATCATCGGCAACGGTGTCGTCATCGACCTCGACGTCCTGTTCGAGGAGATCGACGCGCTCGAGGCGCGCGGCATCGACACGAGCAAGCTGCGCGTGAGCGCCAACGCCCACCTCATCGCCGACTACAACCGCACCCTCGACAAGGTGACCGAGCGCTTCCTCGGCAGCCGCAAGATCGGCACCACCGGCCGCGGCATCGGCCCGACCTACGCCGACAAGATGAACCGGCTCGGCGTCCGGGTGCAGGACCTCTTCGACGAGAAGATCCTGCGCGCCAAGGTCGAGGGCGCGCTCGAGCTGAAGAACCAGATGCTCACCAAGGTCTACAACCGTCGCGCGGTCAGCGTCGACGAGATCGTCGACCAGCTGCTCGTGCACGCGGAGCGGCTGCGTCCCATGGTCGCCGACACCGCGCTCGTGCTGCACGAGGCGCTCGACCGTGACGAGACGGTGCTGCTGGAGGCCGGTCAGGCCACGCTGCTCGACGTCGACCACGGCACCTACCCGTTCGTCACGTCGTCGTCGGCCACGACCGGCGGCGCCTGCACGGGCTCCGGCATCCCGCCGACGCGCATCACCCGCGTCATCGGCATCGTCAAGGCGTACGCCACCCGCGTCGGCGAGGGTCCGTTCCCGACCGAGCTGTTCGACGAGGACGGCGAGCGCCTGCGCACCAACGGCGGCGAGTTCGGCACCACGACGGGTCGTCCGCGCCGCTGCGGCTGGTACGACGCGCCCGTCGCGCGGTACGCGGCCCGCATCAACGGTGTCACCGACTTCGTGCTCACCAAGCTCGACGTGCTCACCGGCTGGGACCGCATCCCCGTCTGCGTCGCGTACGACGTGGACGGCGAGCGGGTCGACGAGATGCCCATGACGCAGACCGGCTTCCACCACGCGAAGCCGATCTACGAGTTCTTCGACGGCTGGAGCGAGGACATCTCCGGCGCCCGCAGCATGGACGATCTGCCCCCCGCGGCCCAGGCGTACGTCCGGGCCATCGAGAAGATGTCCGGCGCCCGCATCTCCGCGGTCGGCGTGGGCCCGGACCGTGAGGAGACCGTGGTCCTGCACGACCTGCTCTGAGCCGGGCGGTCAGTCTCGGGTCTGCAGGTCCGCGCGCCGCCAGGTGCGCAGGCTCAGCGTCCGCCCCTTGCGCCGCCGGTGCTGCACCGGCTCACCAGTGAGCGCGAAACCGGCGCACAGCGCGACGTGCTCGCTCCGCCGGTTCCCGACGGCGATGCGGAGCCTCGCGCGGACGTGGCCAGCGTCGTGGGCTACGCGGAGCGCGGCCCGGACGGAGCGCACCGCCAGGCCCTGGCCGCGGTGCTCGCATCCCACTGCGTAGGCGAGCTCACAGGTCCCGTCCTCTTCCGTCCCGAACAGCAGCACCTCGCCGAGGGGTTCTCCGCCGTCATACGTGACCGCCAGCTGGAGCGTGCCGGTCGACCGTCCCTCCCAGGCAGCGCGGACGTAGGCGGTGGCGGCGTCCTCGTCGAAGGGGTGCGCCAACGGCGTCCACCGATCGATGTCGGGTGTGTCGAACAGGCGGACCATCGTGGGCACGTCGCCCAGATCCCAGGACCGCAGCACGAGGCCCTCCGCGCGGACCTCGCCGCCGAGCCACGGCGTCGGGCCCTCATCGGCGGAGTACACGTGGCCCAGTCTCCCACCGCCGTCTGCGGCCCCGTCCCGACGTCGACGGCGGCATGGTGTCGGGCGCTGCCGCGGCCTGGTCGCGTCGGAGTGCGGTCGAGCTTCCTCGTCGACCGATCCGGAGCCGACCCGGGGCGATAGGGTCGGGCAGCGTGAAGACTCTGGTGATCGGTACCGGCGGACGCGAGCACGCCCTGGCCCTGGCCCTGTCCCGCGACCCGCAGGTCACCGAGGTGCACGCGGCACCCGGCAACCCGGGCATCGCCGACGTCGCGACCCTGCACGACGTCGACCCGCTCGACGGTGACGCCGTCGCCGCGCTCGCCACGTCGATCGGCGCCGACCTCGTCGTCGTCGGCCCGGAGGCGCCGCTCGTCGCCGGCGTCGCCGACGCCGTCCGCGACGCCGGGATCGCCTGCTTCGGGCCCAGTCGCGCCGCCGCGCAGCTGGAGGGCTCGAAGGCCTTCGCGAAGCAGGTCATGGCGGCCGCCGAGGTGCCCACCGCCATGGCACACGTGTGCGAGACCGCCGAGGAGGTCGCCGCCGCGCTCGACGCCTTCGGTCCGCCGTACGTCGTCAAGGACGACGCGCTGGCCGCCGGCAAAGGAGTCGTCGTCACCGAGGACCGTCAGGAGGCCCTCGACCACGCGGCCGGCTGCGACCGCGTGGTCATCGAGGAGTTCCTCGACGGCCCCGAGGTGTCCCTCTTCGCCATCACCGACGGCGAGACCGTCCTGCCGCTGCAGCCCGCCCAGGACTTCAAGCGCGCCCTCGACGGCGACGCCGGACCCGACACCGGAGGCATGGGCGCCTACACGCCCCTCACGTGGGCGCCCGACGACCTGGTCGCCGACGTGACCCGCCGTGTGCTCGTGCCCACCGTGCAGGAGATGGCACGTCGCGGCACGCCGTTCCAGGGTCTCCTCTACGCCGGGCTCGCCCTGACGTCGCGGGGGGTGCGCGTCGTCGAGTTCAACGCCCGCTTCGGCGACCCCGAGACCCAGGCGATCCTGGCCCTGCTGCGCACCCCGCTCGCGTCGCTGCTGCACGGCGCCGCGACCGGCACCCTCGACGCGGTCGGGCTGCCGGCCTGGCACGACGGCACGGCCGTCACGGTGGTCATGTCGTCGGCCGGCTACCCGGCGTCGTCGCGGTCCGGCGACGTGATCCTCGGAGTCGGCGCGGCGAACACGATCGAGGGCGTCGACGTCATCCACGCGGGGACCGGGTTGGACGCCGACGGCCGACTCGTGACCAGCGGCGGGCGGGTGCTGGCGGTCACCGCGGTCGGCGAGGACCTCGAGCACGCTCGCGACCGGGCCTACGCCGGGGTCGACGCGATCTCCTTCGACGGTGCGCAGTTCCGCGCGGACATCGCCCTGGCCGCCCAGCGCGGGGAGATCGAGGTCTGATGTCCGGGTCGGAGCAGCGCCGAGGGTTCTGGTCGCGGCTGCGCGGGCGCCGCCAGCAGCAGGCCGCCTCGACCCGGCCCGCGGGAGGGCTGAACGACCAGCCGGCCGGACTGGTCCTGCCGTCGTCGCTGCGCCTGCCTGCCGACGTCGAGGAGGCGCTGCGCGACCTGCTGTGGGAGGACGTGCTCCTGGGCCGGACCGAGGTGGAGGACCTCCTCGAGCTGCGCGAGGACGAGATCGCCGAGCTCGGCGTCACCGAGCAGCAGGCCGTCGACGCCTTCCGGCACCTCGTCCGCGCCCGACGCGAGCAGCAGGCGGCCTGGTCGGCCGACGTCGCCCGCCCGCCGCTGCTCGCCGCCTTCGACGACCTCGAGGCGATCGGCGTGCTGGCCCGTCCCGACTTCACCTGCTGCGGCAGCTGCGCGACGGCCGAGATCGGCGACGAGCGCGACGACTCCCGACGCTGGCGCGGGTACGTCTACTTCCACCAGCAGGACACCGAGACGCTGCTGGAGACCCGCACGACGTACCTCGGCTACGGCGTCTTCCTGGCCGAGCACCTGCCGCGCGAGGAGTGGGAGGCGCTCGACGACGCCGAGAAGGACGCCACCTACGCACGGCTCGTCGGCGCGCTGGTGTCGGACGAGGTGCTCCCGGTGCTCCGGCGCCACGGGCTCCGGGCGTCGTGGGACGGCGACACCGGCACGCGGATCCTCCTCGAGGACGTCGACCACTACGTCGCCGTCTGACGCGGACGGCCGTCCGTCGTCCGCGGGGCGGGTGGGATGATGTGCGGCGTGACGACGCCCAACGTTCTGGCCCACCGCTACGCCTCGCCCGAGATCGCGCGCATCTGGTCGCCCGAGCACAAGATCGTGCTCGAGCGGCAGCTGTGGATCGCCGTGCTCAAGGCCCAGCGCGACCTGGGGGTCGAGACGCCCGACGGCGTGATCGAGGCCTACGAGGCCGTCGTCGACCAGGTCGACCTCGCGTCGATCGCCGACCGCGAGCGCGTGACCCGGCACGACGTCAAGGCACGGATCGAGGAGTTCGCGGCGCTCGCCGGCAGCGAGCACATCCACAAGGGCATGACGTCGCGCGACCTGACGGAGAACGTGGAGCAGCTGCAGGTGCGGGCGTCGCTTCAGGTGCTGCGCTCGAGGGCCGTCGCGGCGCTGGCGAGGCTCGCCCGGCTGGCCGCCGAGCACGCCGAGCTCGTCATGGCGGGTCGCAGCCACAACGTGGCGGCGCAGGCGACGACGCTCGGCAAGCGCTTCGCGACCGTCGCCGACGAGCTCCTCACCGGCATCGGCCGGCTCGACGACCTCCTCGCCCGCTACCCGCTGCGCGGCATCAAGGGTCCCGTCGGCACCGCGCAGGACCAGCTCGACCTGCTGGGCGGGGCACCCGGCGGGGGTGCCGGGCCGGGGGCGGCAGACGGCTTCGCCAAGCTCGCCGACCTGGAGCGGCGTGTCGCCGAGCACCTCGGCTTCGAGCGGGTGCTGACCAGCGTCGGGCAGGTCTACCCGCGCTCGCTCGACTACGACGTGGTCACGTCGCTCGCGCAGCTGGTGGCCGCCCCGTCGAACCTGGCCACGACGATCCGGCTCATGGCCGGCAACGAGCTGGTCACCGAGGGCTTCAAGCCCGGCCAGGTCGGCTCGAGCGCGATGCCGCACAAGATGAACACGCGCTCGTGCGAGCGGGTCAACGGCCTGGCCGTCGTCGTCCGCGGCTACGTGTCGATGGTGGGCGAGCTGGCCGGCGACCAGTGGAACGAGGGCGACGTGTCGTGCTCGGTCGTGCGCCGTGTGGCCCTCCCCGATGCGTTCTACGCCGCGGACGGCCTGTTCGAGACGTTCCTGACCGTCCTCGACGAGTTCGGCGTGTTCCCGGCGGTCGTCCAGCGTGAGCTCGACCGCTACCTGCCGTTCCTGGCGACGACCAAGGTGCTGATGGCCGCGGTGCGCGCCGGCGTGGGCCGTGAGGCCGCGCACGAGGCGATCAAGGAGCACGCGGTGGCCGTCGCCCTGGAGATGCGCGAGCAAGGGTCGGCCGGCAACGACCTGTTCGCACGCCTCGCGGCCGACGAGCGACTCGCCCTCACCGAGGCCGACCTCGCCTCCCTCGTCGCCGCACCCCTGGAGTTCACCGGCGCCGCGACCGCCCAGGTCGCCGCCGTCGTCGCCCAGGTCGACGAGCTCGTCGCCGTCGACCCGGCCGCCGCCACCTACACGCCGGGCGCGATCCTCTGACGCCCTGAGCCCGGCTCGGCCTGTCCGGAGCGGGCTGGGCGGGCTTGGGGTCGGGTGGGGTGCGTCGGGGTGGTTTTTCCTCGGCCTGCGGCTGCGCGGGCGTGGCTTCCTGCTCGGGTGGGGCTGCGCTGGCGCGGTTTCGTGGTCGGGTGGGGTGCGTTGGTGTGGCTTGCTGCTCGGGTGGGGGTGCGCTGGCGCGGCTTCTCGTGGAGGTGGTCTCCGAAAGGGCCTCGACCGGGCGGCTGGCGGGCCGGTGGGCTGGGTTCTCGGGCTGTGGCCCGCGCTGTGGACGCAAGATTCTGCGTTCGTGCGGTCCGGCGGTGGATCTGCCACCTTCTGGGCGCTGTTCAGGTGGCAGATCCACCGCTGAGGGGGCGAGGGCGTGAAGGATTCTTCTTTCTCGTGGAACGGTCCACGAGAAAGAAGAATCCTTCGTCCCCCCAACCCAAAGGGCACCCAAGATTCTGCATTCGCGCGTTGAGATCGGAACGCTTCTGCGTTCACGACGGGATCCCGTAGCAAACGCAGAAGACTTCGAGTCCCAGCGCACGAACGCAGATTCTTGCGTCCCACGCGGGCCACAGCCCGAGACCCGAAGCCGACCCCGCCCAGCCGCCCGGTCGAAGCTCTTTCGGAGCGCAGGACGAGTCAACGCCGCGCCAGCGCAGCCCCACCCGAACGAGAAGCCACCCCAGCGCAGCCGCAGGCCGAGAGAGAAGCCACCCCAGCGCGCCCCCACCCCCAGGAGAGAGCCCAGCCACCGCACCCGCAGGACGAGGCGGGCCTGGCCGACCACCCCGTCCGCCGACCCGATGGGCGAGACGTTCGGACGCCGGTGGGTGGGGGAGGGGGTCGGACCTCCTAGGCTGTCGGTCGTGCCTCTCGACGTTCCCGGTGCCGTGCACCTGCACTCCGGCAAGGTCCGTGACCTCTACGAGCTCGAGTCGGGCCGACTGCTCATGGTGGCGTCGGACCGGATCTCGGCGTACGACTTCGTGCTGAGTCCCGGGATCCCCGACAAGGGGGAGCTGCTGACGCGGATGTCGCTGTGGTGGTTCGACCAGCTCGCCGACGTCGTGCCGAACCACGTGGTGTCGACGCAGGTGCCCGAGCGGGTGCGGGGTCGGGCGCTCGTGGTCGAGAAGCTCGACATGTATCCCGTCGAGTGCGTCGTGCGGGGCTACCTGACGGGGTCGGGGCTGGCCGACTACCAGGCGACCGGCGAGGTGTGCGGCGTGCCGCTGCCCGACGGGCTCGTCGACGGCTCACGGCTGCCCGAGCCGATCTTCACGCCGGCGACGAAGGCCGCGGTCGGCGACCACGACGAGAACATCGACTTCGACGCGGTCGTCGAGCTGGTCGGCGCCGAGGTCGCGGAGCGGCTGCGCTCGCTCACGCTCGACGTGTACGCGCGCGCCGAGCGGATCGCCCGCACGCGCGGCATCATCCTGGCCGACACGAAGCTGGAGTTCGGTGCCCGCCCGGACGGCACGATCGTGCTGGCCGACGAGGTGCTCACCCCGGACTCGTCCCGCTTCTGGCCGGCCGAGACGTACCAGCCCGGACGTCCCCAGCCGTCGTTCGACAAGCAGCCGGTGCGCGACTGGCTCACGTCGGAAGCGTCGGGCTGGGACAAGGCCTCCGACACGCCTCCGCCGAGCCTGCCCGCGGACGTCGTCGAGGCCACCCGGGAGCGGTACGTCCGGGCCTACGAGCAGCTCACGGGCTCCACCTTCTGAGACTGCGCCGGACTCGCGTACCGGCGGTATCCGAGACGTGGGTAGGGTGGTGACGCCGCCCACACCCTCGTCTGAAGGAGCCCGCGATGGCCAACCTCGCCGCCCTGCTGGAGAAGTCCGCCTCGACGTACGCCGACCGCACCGCCATCGTCTTCGGTGACACCCGACTCTCGTACGCGCAGGTCGACGGCGCCGCGAGCCAGGTGGCCAACCTGCTCGTCTCGCGCGGGGTGCAGCCGGGCGACAAGGTCGCGCTGTCGTGCCCGAACCTGCCGTACTTCACGATCATCTACTACGGCATCCTCAAGGCCGGCGCGACGGTCGTCCCGCTCAACGTCCTGCTGAAGGGCCGTGAGGTCGCCTACCACCTCGACGACTCCGACGCCGTCGCCTACTTCGCGTTCGAGGGCACCCCCGACCTGCCGATCGGCGAGGCGGCGTGGGAGGGCTTCCAGGCGGTCGAGGGCTGCAAGGACTTCTTCCTCATCAAGCTCGACTCCGCCGCCCCGGAGCCCATGGAGCCGCCGGAGTACTACGCCCCGCTGGTCGCGCAGCAGCCGCCCACCTTCGAGACGGTCGAGACGGACGACGACGACACCGCCGTCATCCTCTACACGTCCGGCACGACCGGCCAGCCCAAGGGTGCGGAGCTGCGCCACCGCAACATGCGCGACAACGCGCTCGCCGGGGCCGACCTGTTCGGGGCCGACGAGACCAACCCCGACACCTACCTCTGCGTGCTGCCGCTGTTCCACTCCTTCGGCCAGACGTGCATCCAGAACGGCTCCATGGCCTTCGGCGGCACCGTCGTCATGCTCCCGCGCTTCGAGGCGCAGGCGGCGCTGGGCCTGATGCTCAAGGAGCAGGTCACCTACTTCGCAGGCGTGCCCACCATGTATTGGGGCCTGCTCGGCGCGCTCGACGAGACGGTCGACGTCGCCACGATCGCGCAGAACCTGCGCGTGGCCGCGGCCGGCGGCTCGGCCCTGCCGGTCGACATCCACCGCCAGTTCAAGGACCGCTTCGGCGTGACCATCCTGGAGGGCTACGGCCTTTCGGAGACGTCGCCCGTGGCGTCCTTCTCCGTGTTCGGGCAGGAGCCCCGCGTCGGCTCGATCGGCGTGCCGATCCCCGGCGTGGAGATGAAGCTGATCGATTCCGAGTGGAACGACGTGCCCGACGACCTCGAGGACGACGGCAAGACCGCCGTCGGCGAGATCGCCATCAAGGGCCACAACGTCATGAAGGGCTACTACGACCGCCCCGAGGCGACGGCGGAAGCCATCCGCGACGGCTGGTTCCGCTCCGGCGACCTCGGCCGCAAGGACGCCGACGGCTTCTACTACATCGTCGACCGCAGCAAGGACATGATCATCCGCGGCGGCTACAACGTGTACCCGCGCGAGCTCGAGGAGGTGCTGATCACGCACCCGGCCGTCTCGCTGGTCGCGGTCATCGGCGTCCCGCACGAGAGCCACGGCGAGGAGATCAAGGCCGTCGTCGTGAAGAACAAGGACCACGACGACGTGTCCGAGGCCGACCTCGTCGCCTGGGGCAAGGAGCAGTTCGCGGCGTACAAGTACCCGCGCATCGTGGAGTTCCGCGACGAGCTGCCCATGACGGCCACGGGCAAGATCCTCAAGCGCGAGATCTGAGCACCGCTCCGACGGCCGGGTCCAGGACGTCCTGGACCCGGCCGTCGTCATCCCCGGCTAGCGCAGCCCGAAGATCGGGGGCAGGGCGAGCAGCATCGTCAGCGACCACGTGCAGTGGGTCAGGACGGGCGCGAGGATGCCGCCGGACGCGCGGCGCTGCAGCCCCACGACCACGCCCAGCAGGATCGCGGCGAACGCGAGCATGACGTTGCCCGTGGCGAGCGTCGCGGCCGTGTAGGCCACGGTCGTCCAGACGACGGGGTGCCGGGGGATCGCGGCGTAGGCGGCCCCGCGGAAGAACAGCTCCTCCGCCACGCCGTTGACGGCGGTGACGACGACCAGCAGCGGCAGCGTCCCCTCGGTCGCGAACCCCAGCACCTTCTCGACCTGGTCGGACAGCAGCGGGACCTCCCGCACGACGAGCGCGCCCACGACGAACACGCCCGCGAGCGCGAGGCCGATGGCGATGGGCTGCACGACGGGCCGCGCGAGGCCGTCCTCGTCGTCGGGGTCGTCGGTGACGATGTGGCCCAGGTAGAGCCGCCCGGACGCGAGGGCACCGACGGTCCACACCGCCGCGAGCCCGAACGTGAGCGGGTAGAACCAGGGACTGCCGGGTTCCACGCGCAGCGAGACGCCGAGCACGAGGGCGCCCAGCACCACGAAGCCGGCGGTGACCCACTGGCGGCGACGGAACGCGGCGGGGGACATGCGGTGGTCGCGGGACACGACGTCCCGCAGGGAGCGGTCGAGCCAGCGTCGGCCCGGGTAGCGGCGCGTCACGGCGCGCTCAGCGGGGCTCGAAGCCGACGACCACCGCGGCCATGTCGTCGGCACCGTGTCCGGCGGCCGAGGCCGCGGCGAAGCGGTCGCGCACGGACCCCAGGAGCGACGTGTCCATGACGTCCGCGCCGGCGTCGAGCATCAGGGAGAGGTCCTTCAGGACGCCGTCGACGCCGAACGACGGCGTCAGGTCGTCGTCGAGGATCGCGCGACCCTTGAGGTGGGCGTAGGGGGTGTCGACGGCCGATCCCTTGATCGCCTCCAGGAAGAGGTGGGGGTCGACGCCCTGGACCCGCGCCAGCGTGAGCGCCTGCGCGGCAGCGGCGGTGACGGACGCGACCCACGAGTTGCAGGCGAGCTTCAGGGCGCTCGCCTGCCCGGCGGCGTCGCCGACGACGAGGGTGCGTGCCCCGATGGCCTCGAGGACCGGACGTGCCGCGGTGAGCGACTCCTCGGGACCGGAGGCGAGCACGGTCAGCGCGCCGTCGGCGGCGGGCTTCTTCGTCCCGAGGACCGGCGCGTCCACGAGCACCCGGTCGTGCCGCTCCGCCAGGTCGTGCAGTCGTCGTGCGCCCTCCGGGCCGACGGTCGCGGTCTGCAGCCACACGGTCGTCGGAGGGGAGGCCGCCAGGGCCTGCCCCAGCACCTCCTGCACGGACGCCTCGTCGAACAGGGAGACGACGACCACGTCGGCGTCGGCGACCGCCTCGGCGGCGGTCGCGGCGACGTCGGCACCCTGGTCCCGCAGCGGCTCGGACCTCTCCGGGCTCCGGTTCCAGACGGTCGTCGCGATGCCGGCCCGAAGGACCGACGCGGCCATGCCGGCGCCCATGGCGCCCAGCCCGATCACACTCACGCGCATGCTCCGACCGTACGTCGGACGACGCGGCCGTGCCGTCCGAAGGGGGCGATGGAGGGGCCGGAGTGCAGGGGGCGAGCCGGCACGCCGATAGGATGCCGCCATGGCCCGCATCATCGTCGACGTCATGCCCAAGCCCGAGATCCTCGACCCGCAGGGCAAGGCCGTCCACGGCGCTCTCCCGCGTCTCGGGTTCGAGAGCGTCTCCGACGTCCGCCAGGGCAAGCGGTTCGAGCTGCAGGTCGAGCTCGCCGACGAGTCGACCCTCGCCGAGGTGCACCAGATCGCCGAGACCCTGCTGTCGAACCCCGTCATCGAGGACTTCACCGTCCGCGTCGAGTCGTGAGGACACGACCATGAAGATCGGTATCGTCACCTTCCCCGGCTCGCTCGACGACGTCGACGCGCAGCGCGCCGTCCGACTCGCCGGCGGCGAGCCCGTCGCGCTGTGGCACGGCGACCGCGACCTCAAGGGCGTCGACGCGGTCATCCTGCCCGGCGGGTTCTCCTACGGCGACTACCTGCGCTGCGGCGCGATCGCCCGCTTCGCCCCCGTCATGACGGAGGTCGTCGCGGCCGCGCAGGGCGGTATGCCGGTGCTGGGCATCTGCAACGGCTTCCAGATCCTGTGCGAGTCGCACCTGCTGCCCGGCGCGCTCATCCGCAACGACCACCGGACGTTCGTGTGCCGCGACCAGGTGCTCGTCGTCGAGAACCCTGACACCGCCTGGACGAGCGACTACGCCGAGGGCCAGCGGATCACCATTCCGCTCAAGAACGGCGAGGGCGGCTTCATCGCCGACGAGCCCACGCTCGACCGGCTGGAGGGCGAGGGTCAGGTCGTGTTCCGCTACGTCGGCTCGAACCCGAACGGGTCGCTGCGCGACATCGCCGGCATCACGAACGAGCGCGGCAACGTCGTCGGCCTCATGCCGCACCCGGAGCACGCCGTCGAGGACCTCTGCGGTCCCGGGACCGACGGTCTCGCGTTCTTCACGTCCGCCGTCCGCCAGCTCACGTCGGTCTGACGTGACGCTCCCCGTCGGCTGGTCGGTCCTGCTGCTGGTGACGGCCGCCTGGAACCTGCTGATCTGGCCACGCTTCTGGCAGCGGATCGCGAAGGACGACCGGTCGCGTGACGCCGCGGGCCGCACCACGACGTTCTACCGCGTGCACGCCGTGCTGATCGGCGTCTCGCTGGCGCTGGGCGTCGCGGTCGGTGTGCTGGGCCTGCTGACCCTGCTCTGACGCGGGCTCGCCCGAGGTCGCACTAGGGTGGGCGCATGGAACGCCGCACCTACGTGCTCGTCGACGGCGAGAACATCGACGCGACCCTCGGCCAGTCGATCCTCGGCCGGCGCCCGCACCCGCACGAGCGACCCCGCTGGGACCGCGTGCTGTCCTTCGTCGCGGCGGAGTGGGAGCAGCCCACGCAGGGCCTGTTCTTCATCGCGGCCAACGGCGAGGTGCCGATGTCGTTCGTCCAGGCGCTGACCGCCATGGACTTCCGGCCGGTGCTGCTGTCCGGCACGCCGGACCAGAAGGTCGTCGACATCGCCATCCAGCGCACGCTGGAGGCGCTCGCCGAGCGCGAGGACGACGTCGTCCTGGCCAGCAACGACGGCGACTTCGTGCCCCAGCTGGGCGCGTTGGTCGGGACCCGACGCACCGCGCTCCTGGCGTTCCGCGAGATGCGCAGCAGCGCCTTCGTCCCGCTCGTGGAGCGGGGCCTGGAGTTCTACGACCTCGAGTACGACGTGCGCGCGTTCAACGAGGAGCTGCCGCGGATCCGCGTCGTGCCGATCGAGGAGTTCGACCCGCTGCAGTTCCTGTAGCCGCACGCCGGCGTGCTGTCGTGACGGGACGCACGCCGCGACGATGCGGGGTTCGGGGTGGTCGGCTGCTAGGCTGGCCTTTCCATGGGAGCCCCGGATCATCTTCGGTAGGGCCTCCCCCTTCCGCCCGAGCAGGCCGCGTCGCCTCGTCACGAGTGCGCCGCAGAGCGGCCCGGGCCCACGATGTCTGAGAGTTCTGTGAACCAGCCTGCCGGCGGCCGTGTGCTGCCCACCCCTTCCCCGTCCACCTCCACCCCCTCCTCCGCGGACGCCGCGTCGGCCGGTCCGCGCTCGTCCGGCTTCGCCGACCTGGGTCTGCCGAAGACGCTCGTCAAGGCCCTCGCCCGCGAGGGCATCGTCGAGCCGACCCCGATCCAGCAGGCCGTGCTGCCGTCGGCGCTCGCTGGCCGCAACGTGCTCGGCCGCGCCCGCACCGGCTCGGGCAAGACGCTGTCGTTCGGCCTGCCCGTGCTCGACCAGCTCGCCGGCGGCACCCGTCGTCCCAAGGCGCCGCGCGGACTCATCCTCGTGCCCACGCGTGAGCTCGCCACGCAGGTCCAGCGCGCGCTCGCACCGCTCGCGGCGCCCCTGCACCTGCGGATCATGACGGTGCTCGGCGGCACGCCGATCAACAAGCAGATGCACCAGCTGCGTGACGGCGTCGACCTCGTCGTCGCCACGCCGGGCCGTCTCGCCGACCTCGTCGACCGCCGGGCGTGCACGCTCGAGCACGTCGAGATCACCGTCCTCGACGAGGCCGACCACCTGTGCGACCTCGGCTTCTTCAAGCCGGTCGACGCGCTCGTGGCGATGACGCCCTCCACCAGCCAGCGTCTGCTGCTGTCGGCGACGCTCGACGGCGACGTCGACCGCCTCGTGCGACGTCACCTGCCGCAGCACGACCTCCACGAGATCGAGTCGGCGCAGGAGCCGGAGTCGCGCATGGAGCACCACGTGCTCGTGACCCCGCGCACCGAGAAGCTGGCCACGGCCTCGCGCCTGCTGGCCGACAACCCCCGCACCATCGTGTTCGCGCGCACACGACGTGGCGCCACGCGCCTGGCGCGCCAGCTCACGACCGCCGGCATCGAGGCGGTCGACCTGCACGGCGACCTGAACCAGGCCAAGCGTGAGCGGAACCTGGCGGCGTTCAGCAAGGGTGCGGCCGACGTCATCGTCGCCACCGACATCGCCGCGCGCGGCATCCACGTCGACGACGTCAAGCTCGTCGTGCACTACGACGCACCGGCCGAGCACAAGGCCTACACGCACCGCTCGGGACGCACCGCCCGCGCGGGCGAGGCGGGCACCGTCGTGACGATGACGACGCGTGAGGACCTGCGCGACGTCATGGCGCTGCAGGCCAAGGCCGGCGTGACCGCGCGGCAGCACGACGCCGCGACGGCGCCGTCGCCCCTGACGCCGGAGGCCCTGGCGGCCAGCGGCACGCTCCCCGAGCCGGGGTCGGCCGGTGGACGCGGCGGCCAGCGGTCGGGCGCCCAGCGCTCCGGCGGGGGCCAGCGGTCGGGTGGCCAGCGCACCGGCGGCGGTCAGCGCTCCGGCGGACAGCGTCCCGGCGGACAGCGTCCCGGCGGACAGCGCTCCGCCGGTGGCCAGGGTCGCGGCGCCGGTACCGGCGGTGGCCAGGGTCGCCCCGCCGGCCAGGGCGGCAACCGCAACCGCAACCGTCGTCGTAGCGGCGGAGGCCAGGCGCGCCCCGTCGCCTGACCCGAACGGCCGGACCACGCGTCCCGATCGGCCCGAGCACCACCGCGGCTACGCTGCGGGGATGCTCGGGCCGACGTCGTGGCGCCGCCGCGCCGTCCTCCTCGGCCCGGCCTTCGTCGCCGCCGTCGCCTATGTGGACCCGGGCAACGTGGCCACCAACGTGACCGCGGGCGCCCGGTTCGGCTACGCCCTCGTATGGGTGGTCGTGCTGGCCAACGTCATGGCGGTGCTCGTCCAGTACCTCTCCGCCAAGCTCGGTCTCGTCACCCGCACGTCGCTCGCGTCGCACCTGGGCCGACGGCTGCGACGTGGGCCCAGGGTCGCGTTCTGGCTCCAGGCGGAGGCCGTCGCGGTGGCCACCGACCTGGCGGAGGTCGTCGGCGGGGCGATCGCGCTGTCCCTGCTGTTCGACCTGCCTCTCGTCCTCGGGGCGGTCGTGACGGCGGCGGTGTCGCTGCTCGTGCTGCGCATCGGCGACCTGCGCGGCCAGAGCGCCCTCGAGCGCACCATCCTGGGCTTCCTGGGGCTGATCGCCGTCGGCTTCGTGGCCGGTCTGGTGGTGAACCCGCCGGCTCCGGCGGACGTGGCGGGCGGCCTGGTGCCGACGTTCGCCGGGACGGAGAGCGTGCTGCTCGCGTCGGGCATCGTCGGGGCGACCGTGATGCCCCACGTCATCTACCTGCACTCGGGCCTGACGTCGGCGCGGCTCGGCGACCGGGGTCGCGGCACGTCGGTGCGTGACCTGCTCGGCGCCACCCGGACCGACGTCGTGCTCGCCCTGGCGCTGGCCGGACTGCTCAACCTCTCGCTCCTGCTCGTGGCCGCCGCCGGGCTGCAGGGCCTCCCGGGCACCGACACGTTGACGGGTGTGCATGCCCTCGTGACGTCCGAGCTCGGCGCCGGCGTGGCCCTGCTCTTCGCGGTGGCGCTGCTCGGCTCGGGGCTGGCGTCGACGGCCGTGGGCGCCGCTGCCGGCGCCGAGGTGATGCATGGCCTGCTCGGCGTCAGGGTGCCGTTGCTGCTGCGCCGCGTCGTCACGGTCGTGCCGGCGCTCGTCGTCCTCGCGCTCGGGGTCGAGCCGAGCCGCGCGCTCGTCGTCTCGCAGGTGGTGCTGTCCCTCGGCATCCCCTTCGCCCTCGTCCCGCTCGTCCGCCTCACCGCCAGCCGCGCGGTGATGGGCGAGCACGTCAACCGCCCCGCCACCACCGTCGCCGCCTGCGCCGTCGCCGGCGTGGTCATCGTCCTGAACCTGTCGCTGCTGGCGCTGACGTTCGGGTGAGGGTGGGCGTGGGGCTGCGGGCTTCTGTCCTGCGGGCGCGCTGCTCGCGGGTCTGGGCTCGGTGGGGTGCTGCCGTCGGGGGTCTCGTCCTGCTGGTGCGCTGCCTCAGGGGGTCTCGTCCTGCTGGTGCGCTGCCTCAGGGGGTCTCGTCTTGCTGGTGCGCTGCCTCAGGGGGTCTCGTCTTGCTGGTGCGCTGCCTCAGGGGGTCTGTGGTTGCTGGTGCGCTGTCTCGGCTCACGCTGGGGGTGGTCTCCGAAAGGGCCTCGACCGGGCGGCTGGGCGGGGGTCGGCTTCGGGTCTCGGGCTGTGGCTCGCGTGGGACGCAGGATTCTGCGTTCGTGCGTTGGGACTCGAAGGCTTCTGCGTTGGCTACGGGATCCCGTGGTGAACGCAGAATCGTTCGGCCTCAATCACGTGAATGCAGAATCGTGGGTGCCGTTTGCGTTGGGGTGACGAAGGATTCTTCCTTCTCGTGGACCGTTCCACGAGAAGGAAGAATCTTTCCGCGCCCGCCCCCGGGCAGCGGTGGATCCGCCACCTGAAGAGCGTCCAGAAGGTGGCGGATCCACCGCCGCCACGCGCAATCGCAGAATCTTGGGCCAGCCACGCACAAATGCAGAATCTTGGGTCCCACGTGAGCCGCAGCCCGAGAACCCAGCTCAGCACCGTTGCCAGCCGCCCGGTCGAGGCCCTTTCGGAGACCACACCCAGCGCCAGCCGAGGCAGCGCACCAGCAAGGCCAGAGCAACCGCAGGCAGCGCACCAGCAACCCCAGATCCCCTGCGGCAGCGCGCCAGCAACCCCAGACCCCCGACGGCAGCGCACCAGCAGGGCCACGACGAGCGCCGCCAGCGCACCAGCAAGCCCCGCCCACCCGGCGGCAGAGGGAGGCGTCTGGCATCATCCGGAACCATGCCCCTCCCGCTCGTCCCGCGACCGCACGTCCCGCACGACCTGGGTGCGGCGGTCGGGAACCTGCGCGACGTGGTGCAGGGGCGACGGATCGCGGACCTGCGGACGACGCCGCGCACGCTGGTCAAGGTCACCGAGCACGCGAGCCTGTTCCGGTACGACCCGTACCCGGGCACGGAGCAGCACGGCGACCCGCTGCTGCTCGTGCCCCCGCTCGCGGCGCCGGCGCTCGCGTTCGACCTGCGCCGTGGGTGCAGCGTGGTCGAGTACTTCGTGCAGCAGGGGCGCCCGGTGTACCTCGTCGACTACGGCCCGGTGAGCTTCGAGCACCGCGACCTCGGCATCGAGCACTGGACCGGTCGGGTCGTCCCGCAGGCCGTCCGGCACGTGCACGACGACGCGGGGGAGCGGCCCGTGCACCTCGCCGGCTGGTCGCTGGGCGGCATCTTCACGATCTTCACCGCAGCGTCCGACCCGACGCTGCCGCTCGCGTCGGCGACGGCCGTCGCGTCGCCGTTCGACCTGACGCAGGTGCCGCTGATCGCGATCACCCGTCCGGTCAACGCCGTGGCGAGCGGGCTGGTGAGCGCCGCCTACCGCACCCTCGGCGGCGTCCCCGCCCCGCTCACGAGGCTCGGGTTCCAGATCTCCGCGCTCGACAAGTACCTCACCAAGCCGCTGGCCATCCTCACGCACGCCGACGACCGCGACTTCCTCGCGCAGCTGGAGGCTGTCGACCGCTTCACGGACAACATGTACGCCTACCCGGGTCGCACGTTCGGGCAGCTGTACCACGTGGTCGTGCGGAGCAACGCGCTCGCGACGGGGGTGGTGGAGCTCGGCGGACGTGAGCTGCGGCTGGCCGACATCGACGTTCCGGTGCTCGTGGTGGCCGGGCTCGACGACACCCTTGCGCCGGTCGGCGCCGTCAGCCACCTCGTCGACCTGCTGACGGGTGCGCCGGACGTCCAGCTCGTGCAGGCGCCCGGCGGGCACCTCGGCGTGCTCACCGGCCGCGCCGCCCGCCGCACCTCCTGGCCCGCGATGGAGGGTTTCTACGCCCGCCACGACACGCCCTGACGTCAGGAGGCGTCTCGGACTAGGCTCGTGACGTGCCCGAGATGCCGGAGGTCGACGCGCTGGCCGCGTTCCTGCGCGAGCGCGCCGTGGGCGCCGTCGTCGCCGAGGTCGAGCTCGCGTCGTTCGCCGTGCTCAAGACCTACGACCCGCCCGTGTCGTCGCTGGCGGGTCTGCAGGTCACCGACGTGCGGCGGCACGGCAAGTTCCTCGACCTCGACGTCGACGGCCTGCACCTCGTCGTGCACCTCGCGAAGGCCGGGTGGCTGCGCTGGTCGGACCAGCTCACCGAGAAGCGGCTGAAGATGGGCAACGGTCCGCTCGCCGCCCGGGTCCGCCTCGACCACGGCGACGGCCCGCACGTCGGGTTCGACCTCACGGAGGCCGGCACCCGCAAGGGGTTGGCGGTCTACGTCGTGCGCGACCCGCAGGACGTCGCGGGGATCGCGGCCCTCGGGCCGGACCCGATGGTCGAGGGCTTCACGGTGGCGCCGCTGCTCGAGGGGCGGCGCATGCAGGTCAAGCGGTTCCTGCGCGACCAGAAGATCGTGGCCGGCATCGGCAACGCCTACAGCGACGAGATCCTGCACGCGGCCAGGCTGTCGCCGTTCGCGCTCGCGTCCGAGCTCGACGCCGAGCAGGTGGAGCGGCTCGACGTGGCGATCCGTGCCGTGCTGGGCGAGGCGATGGCCGAGGCGCACGGCAAGCCCGCGTCGGAGCTGAAGGACGGCAAGCGCTCCCGCATGCGGGTGCACGGACGCGCGGGCGAGGCGTGCCCCGTCTGCGGCGACACGGTCGCCGAGGTCGTCTTCGCCGACTCCTCCCTGCAGTACTGCCCCACCTGCCAGACCGGCGGCAAGCCGCTCAAGGACCGCTCCACGAGCAAGTTCCTGAAGTAGTCCGCCGTGCGGGGCCCGCTCAGCCCAGGGCGACGAGCGTCACGGCCGACGCGGCCAGCGCGAGCCCGACTCCCTGCCAGGCCTGGATCCGCTCCTTGAGCACCAGGGTCGCGAGCAGGACGGTGGTGGCCGGGTACAGCGAGGAGATCACCGACACCACCGAGAGCAGCCCCTCGCGCGTGGCCAGCAGGAACGCGGTCGTCGCGGTCGCGCCCAGCGGTCCCATGAGCACCGCACGCCAGGCGAGCCGGTCGCGCGGCACCCACGCCTCGCGCAGCGCCACGGCCAGCAGCACGACGACGACGGCAGCGGCACCCTGCGCCACGGCCAGCGGCCACAGGCCCGCCTCGTCGCGCACCTGGCCGAGGGCGACGAAGAGCACGCCGAACCCGAGTCCCGCGAGCACGCCGTCGACCACGCCGCCGCGGTGCGCCGCCTGTGCCGCGGCGTCCTCCTCGACCACCCGCGACACGAGGGCGATGGCCGGGAACGCGACGACGATCCCCGCGAGGGCCAGCACGCTCGGCCGGTCCCCGGTGACCAGCCCGACCGCCACGGGCAGCAGCGCGCACACCACCGCTGACAGCGGGGCCACGACGCTCATCCGGCCGCCCGCGAGGCCGCGGTAGAGGAAGGCCGCCCCGACGCCCGACCCGGCGCCGCCGATCACGCCCCACGTCCAGTCGGCGCCGACCGGGTCGCCGGCGATGAAGACGGCGACGGCGACCGTGCACGCCGTCGACGACGTCTGTCCGACCACGGCCGTCTGCCACGGTCCGGAGCGCTTGGCGAACAGCCCGCCGAGGAAGTCGGAGACCCCGTAGGAGAGGGCGGAGAGCAGGGAGAGGAGGACGGCCACGCGTGCACCCTAGTGGGACGTGCCGGACCTCACGGTCCGGTGTCCAGCGCCTCTGCCGTGGCGTCGTCGAGGGCCGAGGAGTCCTTGAGCGCCACGCCCGATCGCCCCAGCCGTCGGGATCCGTCGACGAGGGCGGCGGCCACCCGGGCCGCCGCCGCGTAGCCGAGGCCGTCCGGTGGGTGGATGTTGGAGATGCAGTTCCGCTCCGCGTCGGTGCGCCCAGGTCGAGGGTCGTGCGTGAGGTAGATCCCGAGGCTGTCGGCCACCGACAAGCCGGGCCGCTCGCCGATGACGACGAGCAGCGTCTGCACGCCCAGTGCGGCGCCGACGTGGTCGCCCAGCGCCACCCGGGCCTGGGTGGCGACCACCGGCGCGGCGACGCGCAGACCCGTGCCGAGCGCGTCGACGAGGGCGGTCACGAGTGCGACGCCGTGCTCGGCGACCGCCCGCGGCGACAGGCCGTCGGCCAGCACGACCGCGACGTCGGCGTCGCCGCCCGCGTCGAGCCCGTCGAGCGACGCGGGACGTCGACCGAGGTCGGGGCGGCGGAGGTACTCGCCGCGCCCCTCGGCCAGGCTGCGCACCCGTCGCGTGGGTCCGAGGCCGAGCGCGTCGAGGCCCGGCACCAGCGCGTCGACGTCGAGCGGCTCGTGCACCGCGTCGCGTGCGGCGGCATGCGCGGCCCGGAACTCCAGCTCGCGCCGCGTCGGCAGCGAGCTGCCCGCCCGCCCGAGCCCGATCCGGGCCTGCGTGGTGCGGCGCAGCCCCGACCACGGGTCGCTCGCCGTGACGTCGGGCGAGCCGGCGTCGCCGATGCTCACGACCCGCTCGCGATCGACAGCAGGGGAGAGGCGTCGAGGTCGACGGGCAGCACGCGACCCTGCCCGTCGGCCATGCCGAGACCGGCGAGCCAGGCCTCGAACTCCGGCGCCGGCCTGAGCCCCAGCACCTGCCGCACGTAGAGCGCGTCGTGGAACGACAGGCTCTGGTACCCGAGCATCACGTCGTCGGCGCCGGGCACGGCGATGACGAACGCCGCACCGGCCACGCCGAGCAGCGTGAGCAGCGTGTCCATGTCGTCGGAGTCCGCCTCGGCGTGGTTCGTGTAGCAGACGTCGACGCCCATCGGCAGACCCAGCAGCTTGCCGCAGAAGTGGTCCTCGAGACCGGCCCGCACGATCTGCTTGCCGTCGTAGAGGTACTCCGGTCCGATGAAGCCGACCACGGTGTTGACGAGCAGCGGGTCGAGGGCCCGCGCGAGTCCGTACGCCCTGGTCTCGAGCGTCTGCTGGTCGACCGGTCGGCCCCCGGTGCCGAGGTGGGCGCCCGCCGAGAGCGCCGACCCCTGGCCCGTCTCCAGGTACATCACCTGGTCCCCGACCGTGCCGCGGCCGAGGGAGCGGCCCGCCTCGTTGGCCTCCAGGAGCATGCGCACGTCGACCCCGAACGAGGCGTTGGCGCCCTCGGTGCCCGCCACCGACTGGAACACCAGGTCGACGGGCGCACCCTGCTCGATCAGGTCGACCGTTGTCGTCACGTGCGACAGCACGCACGACTGCATCGGGATGTCGAAGCGCTGCCGCAGGTCGTCGAGCAGGTGCAGCAGCCGGGCCGTCGCCTGGGGCGAGTCCGTGGCCGGGTTGATCCCGATCACCGCGTCGCCCGAGCCCATGAGCAGACCGTCGAGCGTCGCGGCCGCGATGCCCGCCGGGTCGTCGGTCGGGTGGTTGGGCTGGAGGCGGGTCGCGATGCGACCCGGCAGGCCGATCGTCGTCCGGAAGGCCGACGTGACCCGCGCGGCCTGCGCCACGAGCACGAGGTCCTGGTTGCGCATCAGCTTGGAGACGGCCGCCACCATCTCGGGCGTGAGCCCGGGGGCGACCGTCGTGAGCGTGGCCGCCGCGTCGGGACGCGTCGACGTCGCCAGCAGCCAGTCGCGGAACCCGCCCACGGTCAGGTGCGCGACGGGGGCGAACGCCTCGGCGTCGTGCGCGTCGACGATGAGCCGGGTCACCTCGTCGCTCTCGTACGGCACCACCTGCTCCTGCAGGAACGTGGCGAGCGGCTCGTCCGCCAGCGCCCAGGCGGCCGCGGCACGCTCCGCGTCGGACTCGGCCGCGCAGCCGGCCAGCTGGTCGCCCGACCGGACCGGCGTGGCCTTGGCCATCAGGTCGACGAGGCCGTCGAACGTGTAGGTCCGACCGCCGAGCGTGTGCCGCCGGATCACCCGAGGTCCTCCTCCGCGCGCGCCAGCGCGGCGAACTCCTCGTCGGGGGACGCGGCGACCAGGTGGTGGCGGCTGTAGAGCCCGAACCAGGCCATGAAGGCGAGGAAGACGCCGACGCACCACAGGGCCGCCGTGCTGTCGACCAGGAAGGTGGCCACCACGGAGAGCGCCGCGACGACGAGCGCGAAGCCGGTCGTGAGCACGCCGCCCGGGGTCCGGTAGGGGCGTGGCATGTCGGGCTCGCGCACACGGAGCACGACGTGGCTGACCATCATCAGCACGTAGCTGAGCGCCGCCCCGAACACCGCCATGTT
This sequence comes from Propionibacteriales bacterium, assembly GCA_026392465.1. Taxonomy (GTDB): domain Bacteria; phylum Actinomycetota; class Actinomycetes; order Propionibacteriales; family Nocardioidaceae; genus Aeromicrobium. The sequence continues at coordinate 159,353 of JAPLCA010000026.1, read as the reverse complement.
GAGCAGCAGCGCGCCCTCCCCGGTCAGCGACAGCCCGAAGCCGATGACGCCCGGCACCACGAGCGCGAGCGTCGGCGTCTTGCGTCGGTTGGTCACCGAGAGCGACGTGGGCAGGTAGCCCGCACGGGACAGCGCGAAGAGCTGGCGCGAGTACGCGTAGATGATGGAGAAGAAGCTGGCCACGAGACCCGCCAGCCCGATGTAGTTCACGACCGTGGCGGCAGCGCCCCCGCCGAGGGCCTCCACCAGCGGGTTGCCCGACGACGCCATCGCCTCCGCGCCCCCGGCGCCCGGGACGAGCACGAGCACCAGCACGCACGTGAACAGCAGCACCGCCATCTCCGCGATGATCCCGCGCGGCACGTTCCGCTCCGCGTCGGCCGTCTCCTCGGCGGCCAGCGGCACGCCCTCGACGGCGAGGAAGAACCAGATCGCGAACGGGATCGCCGACCAGATGCCCAGGTAGCCGAAGGGGAGCAGCTCGGACGCCCCGGCGGCGCCGGTCGGCGCGATGTCCGTCAGGCGCGAGACGTCGAAGTCGCCCAACGCCGCCACCGCGAAGACGACGAGGCCCACGAGCGCGACCGAGGTGATGACGAACATGACCTTGAGCGCCTCGCCCACGCCCGCGAGGTGGATGCCGATGAACAGCGCGTAGACGGCCAGGTAGACCCACCAGCCGTCGGTGATGCCGAACAGCCCGAGCGACTCCACGTACGCGCCGATGAAGGTCGCGATCGCCGCCGGGGCGATGGCGTACTCGATGAGGATGGCGGTCCCGGTGGCGAACCCGCCCCACGGTCCGAGGGCACGCCGGGCGAACGTGTAGCCGCCGCCGGCTGCGGGCAGCGACGACGACAGCTCCGCCATCCCCAGCACGAGGGCCAGGTACATGGCCGCGACGACCACGGTCGCGACGGCGAGCCCGCCGAAGCCGCCCTCGGCGAGGCCGAAGTTCCAGCCGGAGTAGTCGCCCGACACGACGTAGCTGACGCCCAGCCCGGCCAGCAGGACCCAGCCCGCCGTGCCTCGCTGGAGCTGACGCTTCTCGAGGTACTCCTGGGCGCTCGCGCCGGAGCCCGAGGTCACGGGTGTCTCGTGCTGCTGTGTCATGGTGCTCCCTCGCCCCGCGCCGCGCCGTGCGACCGGAGCACGACGCTAGTGAGGCCGTGTTGCCCGGATGTTGCCGCGCGCTTACGGGCGAGGCCGAGGTGGGACCGACCTCTAGGCTGGGGTCATGGCGACGCAGGAGGGACCCCGACGACGCAGCTGGCGCGACCGCACGAACCGCGCCGTGCACGGGGCGACGGCGCGGGTCGACGGCCAGACGGAGGACGCGGCGCGCCGTGCCGTGACCGTCATCGTCCCGACCGTGCGGCTGCTGCGCGTCCCGTCGCTCGTGCTCGTCCTCGCGCCCCTGCCGTTCCTCGTCGCCACGGTCGTGCTCGGGCTGGCCGCCGGCGGCACCACGGGCACGGTGCTCGCCGTCGTCGCGCTGGTCGTGGCGCTGGCGCCGGCCGCGTTCGCGGTGCGGCGCCTGCGTCTGCTGCGTGCGGTGGAGGAGCCGGAGCAGCTGGCCACTGAGCTCGGCATCGCGGTCAGCCTGTCCGACAAGGTCGAGGAGGCCCGGGGTGCGCTCACCAGCATCGCCGGTGGAGGCGGGCTCCGCTTCGTGTCCCGGCTCAAGGGCGTCTGGTCGGGCGTCGGCATGACCGGTCGCTGGATCGAGGGCGTCGACGACCTGCCGCGGGCTCGCTGGTTCGTGCCGCCGAAGATCGGCACGACGGTCTCGATCACGATCGCGACGCTGTGGTCCGTGCCGATCTCGGCGCTGCTCGCGTTCTTCACCGCGGTCGCCGCCATCGCCGGGTCGCTCTGAGCCCCGCGCTGCTGGAACCCTGAGGCGATGACCGGTCCGGCCGCCTGGCCCCCCGTCCCCACGGTCATCGGGCACCGCGGGGTGCCCGGTCACCGGCTCGAGCACACGCGCGGGTCGTACCTGCTCGCGATCGAGCAGGGCGCCGACTACCTCGAGCCCGACGTCGTGGCCACCCGCGACGGACACCTGGTGGTGCGGCACGAGAACGAGATCGGTCACACCACCGACGTCGCCGACCACCCGGAGCTCGCCGACCGGCGCACCACCAAGCGGGTCGACGGCGTGTGGACGAGCGGGTGGTTCACCGAGGACCTCACGCTCGCTGAGGTCAAGACGCTGCGGGTCCGCGAGCGTCTCCCTCAGCTACGGCCACAGAACCTCGCCCTCGCCGGCACAGAGGAGGTGCTCACCCTCGAGGAGGTGGTCGACATCGCGCGGCAGGCGCCTCGCCGGGTCGGGGTGTACGTGGAGACCAAGCACCCGAGCTACTTCCGCGAGCGGGGGCTCGACCTCGACGACCTGCTGCTCGACGTCCTCGACCGGGCCGACCTCAACCGCACCGACGCCGACGTGCCGGTCGTCGTCCAGTCGATGGAGACCGGGAACCTGCGCGGGCTCAGGCCACGGACGCCCCTGACGCTCGTGCAGCTGATGGACCGCAAGGGCGCACCCTGGGACCTCGAGTCCACCGGCGACCCGCGCACGTACGCCGACCTGACGACCAGCGCGGCGCTGGCCGACCTGGCCCACCACGTCGACGGGATCGGCCCGAACAAGACCCTGGTCATCGCCCGGCGGACGGGGCACTGGCTCGACGGCGAGACCGGGCTCGTGGGTCGGGCCCACGCGGCCGGGCTGCTCGTGCACGTGTGGACGATGCGCGACGAGAACAACTTCCTGCCCGCCGACTTCCGCACCAGCGCCGACCGCGCCGCTGCCGGCGACGCCGCGGCGGAGTACCGGGCGTTCTTCGACGCCGGTGTCGACGGGGTCTTCTCTGACTACGCCGCCACCGCGGTGGCGGCCCGCGAGGCGTGGGTCGCGGGCCGCTCGACGTCAGGCGTCGTCGGAGCCTGACGACGACGGAGTCTCGGCCGGGGGCGTCGCCGGGACGGTGCCGACGCGTCCACGCCGGCCGCGGCGACCGACCAGGATCGTCGCCACCAGCCCCAACCCGCCCAGCGCGATCAGGGCGACCGCCACGAGCCGGCCGACGTCGACGCCGTCCAGCAGGCCCTGGTCGTGGGCGAACCAGGAGCCTGCCGCGGCCAGGAACACCAGGCCGAAGAACGTGTTGAACGGGTGCACTCGGCGCGGCGTGAGCCTCGGGGCGTCGCCCATCGGTGTCGGGCCGGGGGGCGGGCTGGGAGTGGGGGCTGTCTCGGGGGTGCTCATGGTGCTCCTGTCGGAGGTCGCGGGGGAGGTCGGCTCGTCGTGGTCGGCGGTGCTCACCGGGCGTCCACCACCACGCGGCCGAGGCCCTGGTCGACCACGATGGTCAGGGCGTCGGGGAACGACCCACCGGTCGGCCCGACCTCCTGGCCCACGCCGCTGCGGCGCGTGTCGAGCACCTCGAGGTCGCCGGCGTCGACCGACGCCTTGGCCACGACCGGGAGGCCCTCGGGCACCCAGACGCGGGTCTCGCCGATCCCCGTGTCCACGCGGATCGTGCGACCGACGAGGTCCTCGGGGTCGGTGACGGCGCCCAGGTCGAGCTCGAAGCTGCCGACACCGTGCGTGTAGGTGGACCGGACCTCCGCCGTCGTCGTCGGGCGCACCACCTGCTCACCGGTGCGCAGCGTCGGCAGCACCGACGCGACCGCGAGCAGTGGCAGGAGCGCGAGGCCGACGACGACCAGCGGCCCGCCGCCACGGGTGAAGGTGCTCAGCACGAGCACCGCGCCGAGCACGGCGAGGGCGAGGGCCACGTACACGGGCCAGGCCGGGTCCGCGGTGAGCCGCAGGACGGCCAGGGCGATGGCGGTGAGCGAGAGGCCGAGCAGGGTGGGCACCCAGCTGTAGGGCTCGCGCGGGCGGCGCGGCGGCTTCGGCTGCGCGGGGCGTCTCGACGCCGGGGGAGGAGGCGGGACGTCGTCGACGCGGGTGGGAGCGGGTCGCTCGAGCACCGCGGTGTCCTCGGGTCCGCCTGGCCAGCCCGGCCCGGCGGAGGGCGTGCTCGTCCCGCTCGGTCCCGACGCGGGGTCGGCAGCCGCCGCGTCCGCGGCTGTCGACGGCCTGCCGCTGCGGCGGGCGAGCCAGATCACGAACGCCACCGGCAGCCCGACCACGGCGACCAGCCAGACCGCGCCACCGCCCCACCCCCAGCCGCCGTCGCCGACGATCGCGACCACGGCGAGCACACCGGCCCCGACGAGGCCGATGTCGCGTACCTGCGTCTGCGACGCGCCGAGGTCGAACCAGCGGGCGACGAGGCTGCTGGGCTCGTCGTCCTCCGGCAGCAGCAGCCAGCCGGCGACGTAGAGGATCACCCCGGCCAGGCCGACGAAGCACAGGACGACGGTGAGCACGCGGACGAGGACCGGGTCGACGTCGAGGCGACGCGCCACGCCGCCGCACACGCCCGCCACGAGTCGGTCGTCGTCGCTGCGGCGGAGGTCGTCGAAGGCGCGGGCGCCCGCCCGCGGGGTGGCAGCGGTGCGGGTCTCGTCGGACCCGGTCTGGTCGGTGGGGGAGCCGGGAGGTGGTGTGGTGCTCATGGCTCCATCCTCGGCGCGGGTGAGGGGGCGGGACCATCCGGCGCGACCCTGGTCCGACCCTGGTGCGTGGCGACGACGGCTCGGGGTCGCCCGGGTGGTCCACCTGGTGGCGGCGGCTCGCGCGCGCGTGTGACGATGCCGAGGTGACTCCCACCGACGCGCCGACCCGTCCCGTGCGGCGCGCCTACCGGCCCGCCGAGCACCGGCTGGGCGGTGGCGTCGCGGCAGGCGTCGCCGAGCACCTCGGCGTGCCGGTGCTGTGGGTGCGGGTCGGCTTCGTCGTGGCCACGTGGTTCAACGGCGCAGGCGTGCTGGCCTACCTGCTCCTCTGGCGGTTCCTGCCGCTGCGCGGGCCGGACCTGTCCCCGGGCCTCGAGGCCGCCACGCGTCGTGGTCTGCGTGTCCCCGGCCGCCCCGGCGGGGTCGAGGTCGTCCAGACCCTCGCGGTGCTGGCGGTCGGCGTCGGCGTGCTGCTCCTCGTGCAGGGCGGGGCCCGCCCGGGCGGGTCGATGCTCCTTCCGCTGCTGGTGGTCGTGGGCGGGATCGCCGTCGTGTGGCGTCAGCTCGACGACGCCGCGTGGCAGTCCTGGTTCACCCGGACGTCCGGAGGCGGGTTCGTGCTGCGGGTGGCCGCGGGTCTCGGCCTCGTCGCGTTCGGCGTCCTCTACCTCCTGACGCAGGAGCGCGGCCTCTCCGCCGTGCGCGACCTCGGCCTGGCGCTGCTCGTCGCCGTCGTCGGGCTGCTCCTGCTGCTCGGACCGTGGGTCGTCTCGCTCGTCACCGACCTGGGCAGCGAGCGGCGCGAGAGGATCCGCTCGCAGGAGCGTGCCGACGTCGCCGCCCACCTGCACGACTCCGTGCTGCAGACGCTGGCGCTCCTGCAGAAGAACGCGTCCGACCCGGCCGCGGTCGCCACCCTCGCGCGGCGTCAGGAGCGCGAGCTGCGCTCGTGGCTGTACGGCGAGGAGGAGCTGCCCGGCGACTCGTGGGCGGCCGCGCTGCGCGACGTGCGCGCCGACGTGGAGGAGACGCACCGGATCGCCGTCGAGCTGGTCGTCGTCGGGGACACGCCGCTCGACGCCGACCTGGTCGCGGTCGTCCGTGCCGCGCGCGAGGCGGTCGTCAACGCGGCCAAGCACGCCGGGGTCGACCGCGTCGACGTCTACGCCGAGGTCGGCCAGGGCGTCGTCGAGGTCTTCGTCCGCGACCGCGGTACGGGCTTCGACCCCGACGCGATCGCCGACGACCGGATGGGCGTGCGCGGCTCGATCGTCGGCCGGGTCGAGAACCACGGCGGGACCGCCCGCGTCCGCAGCGGCCCGGACGGCACCGAGGTCGCGCTCACCATGCCCCTGTCCCAGCCCGCCGCGAGTCCCGAGGAGCCCCGATGAACCCCCTGCACGTCCTGGTGGTCGACGACCACGCCATGTTCCGCACCGGGGTGCGCGCCGAGCTCCAGAAGGACCCGGGCGTCGTCGTGGTGGGCGAGGCCGAGGACGTCGACACGGCCGTGCCGGCCGTCCTGGCCACGCGTCCCGACGTCGTCCTGCTCGACGTGCACATGCCGGGCGGCGGCGGGGCCGAGGTGATCCGCCGCGTGCTGCCGCAGGCACCCGAGGTGCGGTTCCTGGCCCTGTCGGTCAGCGATGCCGCGGAGGACGTCATCGGCGTCATCCGGGCCGGCGCCCGGGGGTACGTGACGAAGACGATCTCTGGTGCCGAGCTCGTCGACGCGCTGCACCGGGTGGCCTCCGGCGACGCCGTGTTCAGCCCGCGGCTCGCCGGCTTCGTGCTCGACGCGTTCGCCGGGACCATCGAGGTCGCGCAGGTCGACGAGGACCTCGACCGCCTCACCGAGCGGGAGCGCGAGGTGATGCGCCTGATCGCCCGCGGCTACGCCTACAAGGAGGTCGCGAAGGAGCTGTTCATCTCCGTCAAGACCGTCGAGACCCATGTGTCGAGCGTGCTGCGCAAGCTGCAGCTCTCGAGCCGGCACGAGCTCACGAAGTGGGCGAGCGACCGTCGGCTGATCTGAGGAGCGAGGTCACTGGACGATGCCCGCGGCGTCCGACGCGTTCACGGTCACGGCGACGGACCAGCGAACTCCGTCGGGGGCGTCCACCCGAACGGGGAGGTCGCCTGCGGGATAGGGCTCCGTCCCGTCGGCCAGGCTCTGGCTGATCGATCCTTCGCGCGAGGTGTTGGGGCACGGTTGTCCAGCGGTGCCGAGCGGCGTCGTGACCGTCAGCTCCTGGTCGCCGCTGTCGCCCGTGCAGGAGAGCTGCACGCTCACGACGCGGACCGGCTCGTTGGCCGTGGCGGTCTCGCTGACCGAGCCGCTGTCGTCGAACCGCGCCCACACGCGCTCGCCGATGATGGGGAACGAGCGCGGCGGCTCGGGGTCCTGCGCGCAGGCTCCGAGCAGGAGGCCGAGGACGAGCAGGACGGGAAGGCGGCGCATGGTCGGATCGTAGGGCCTCGCGGTGGGCCGGGTCCCGGGGACCGAGCACCATGGGTCGCCGGTGTCACGATGGTCCGCATGGACCTCCTGCTCCTCGCCGTCGCCGGTGTCCTCGTCATCGTCACGGTCACGTCGGTCGCGGGACGGATCGGGGTCGCGGCACCGTTGCTGCTCGTCGTCGCCGGTGTCGGCATCTCCTTCCTGCCCGGGGTGCCGGCGTTCGAGGTGCCGCCCGAGGCGATCCTCGCCGGGGTGCTCCCGCCGCTGCTGTACGCGGCGTCGGTCAACATGCCCGCGCTCGACTTCCGCCGCGACTTCAAGGCGATCAGCGGCCTGTCGGTCGTGCTGGTCCTCGTCTCGGCGCTGACCCTCGGCTGGCTGCTGCCGCTCGTCGTGCCGGGCATCGGGTTCGCGGAGGCGTTCGCGCTCGGCGCGATCGTCAGCCCCACCGACGCCGTCGCCACGTCCATCGTCCGGCGTACCGGCGTCGCTCCGCGGCTCGTCACTGTCCTCGACGGCGAGAGCATGCTCAACGACGCCACCGCGCTGGTCCTGCTGCGCACCGCCGTCGCCACCTCGGGCGCGTCAGCGTCGCTCTGGCACGTCGGCCTCGACTTCGTGCAGGCGGTGCTGGTGGCCGTCGTCGTCGGTCTGCTCGTGGCCGCGGTCAGCCTCTTCGTCCGGTCCCTCGTGGAGGACGCCACGGTCGCGACGTCGATCTCGTTCGTCGTGCCGTTCCTCGCCTACGCCCCCGCCGAGCACCTCGGCGGGTCGGGGCTCGTCGCCGTCGTCGTGGCCGGCCTGGTCACCGGCACCCGCGGACTCGTCGAGCTGCGGGCGGAGGACCGCATCGCCGAGGAGGTCAACTGGCGCACCATCGCCTTCCTGCTCGAGGGCGCCGTCTTCCTCGTCATGGGTCTGGAGCTGCGCCCCCTCCTGGCCGACTTCGACGCGTCGGGCCAGCCGTGGTCGCAGCTCGCTGTCGTCACGGCCATCGCGCTCGGCGTCCTCCTCGTGGGACGGGCCGTGTGGGTGGCCCTGCTGCTCCTCGAGCTGCGCCGCGGTCGCCAGGCCGCCGGACGACACCGGCCGCGCCTGGCGACGTTCCGCGAGTACCTCACCTCGGACCAGGCGCAGCAGCTGTCGCAGCGTCGGCGCGAACGGGCGCTGCAGGCGGTCGCCCGCCGCGAGGCCGACCTGGTCTTCTACGAGGAGCAGCGGCTCGGCAGACGCGACGGGATCGTGCTCGTGTGGGCCGGCATGCGCGGCGTCATCACCCTGGCCGCCGCGCAGACCCTGCCGCCGGAGACGGCCCAGCGCAGCCTGCTCGTGCTCGCCGCCTTCTGCGTCGCGGGACTCTCCCTGCTCGTGCAGGGCGGCACGCTCTCGTGGGTGGTGCGCCGGCTGGGCGCCGAGTCGGACCGGACCGAGCAGCGTCGCGCCCAGGTACGGGCCCTGCTCGACGCGCTCGGGGAGGTGGCCGACGCGCGCTGCACCGAGGTGGCGCAGGACGGGCTCGACGGCCGTCGCCTGGACCCGACGGCGGTCGAGCAGGTGCGCCGACGCCGCACGCCCGCCGCGGAGTGGGAGTGGGCGGGGGAGGACGGACCGGAGCGCGACCGACGCCTGCGCGACTTCGGCCTGCTGCGTCGCGCCGTGATCGAGGACCAGCGCGAGGCCCTCCTCGAGCTGCGGTCCGAGGGACGCTACGACTCGCGCGTGCTCGACACGGTCCTCGGCCGGCTCGACGTCGCCGAGACCGCGGCCGGTCGTCGCCCGCCGACCTGACCTGCGCGGTGCCGACGTTCACCTGGGCGCAACGCGACAGGTCTAGTCTCGGGCCATGAGCGACCCGCACCTGATCGTGCTCTTCGGCGCGACGGGGGACCTGGCCCGCCGCAAGCTGCTGCCCGGCATCCTGCACCTGCTGCGCTCGAGGCTGGTGGCGGACTCGCGCATCGTGGCCGTCTCGATGGACGACCTCGACGACGACGGGTTCCGGCGTTTCGCGCAGGAGGCGTGCCGCGAGTTCGGGCGGCCGGTGCCGCAGGAGGAGTGGGACGACTTCGCGCCCAAGCTGCACTACGTGAACGTCGCCGACGGGCCCGCGCGGCTCGCGGAGGTGGCGGGTCGACTGGAGGAGGAGCTGGGCGGTGCGCCGCGCCGGCTGCACTACCTGAGCGTGCCGCCCAAGGCCGCGGTCGACGTCGTCCGCACCCTCGACGAGGCGGGACTGGTCGAGCGGTCGCGCATCATCATGGAGAAGCCGTTCGGCACCGACCTCGAGAGCGCCCGCGCGCTGAACGCCCGCATCCACGAGGTGTTCGACGAGGACCAGATCTTCCGCATCGACCACTTCCTCGGCAAGGAGGCCGCGCTCAACATCCTGGCGTTCCGGTTCGCGAACGGGCTGTTCGAGCCGATCTGGAACCGCACGTTCATCGACCACGTGCAGATCGACGTGCCGGAGACGCTGTCGGTGTCGGGGCGGGCTGGCTTCTACGAGGGCACGGGCGCGTTCAAGGACATGGTGGTGACCCACCTGTTCCAGATCCTCGCGTTCATGGCGATGGAGCCGCCCACGTCGCTGGACTCCAGCTCGATCAGCGAGGAGAAGAACAAGGTCTTCCGCTCGATGCTGCCGTTGCGGCCCTCCGACGTCGTGCGCGGCCAGTACCAGGGCTACCGCGAGGAGCCGGGCGTCTCGCACGACTCCGAGACGGAGACGTTCGTGGCGCTGCGTGCGCAGATCGACAACTGGCGCTGGGCGGGCGTGCCGTTCTACCTGCGCACCGGGAAGCAGATGGCCCAGGGGGCGCGGATCATCTCCATCGCCTTCCGGGAGCCGCCGAAGTCGATGTTCCCGGCCGGGTCGGGCGTGGGGCTGTCGGGACCGGACCACCTCACCTTCGACCTCGCCGACTCCTCCCGCCTGTCGCTGTCGTTCTACGGCAAGCGCCCCGGCCCCGGCCTGCGGCTCGACAAGCTCTCGATGCAGTTCGCGATGCAGGACACGGCACGCGCCGGAGAGGTGCTGGAGGCCTACGAGCGGCTCATCCTCGACGCGATGAAGGGGGAGCGGACGCTCTTCACGACCGCTGAGGGCATCGAACGGCTCTGGGAGGTCTCCCAGCCCCTCCTCGACGACCCGCCTCCCGTCCGCCCCTACCCCGTCGGCACCTGGGGCCCCAACGCTGTCCACCAGCTCATCGCCCCCCGCGCCTGGCGCCTGCCCTTCGAACGCACCTGGCGCGACCCGAACGAGTCGGGGCAGTAGGGGGGTCTGGTCCTGCTGGTGCGCTGCCGTAGGAGGTCTTGTCTCGCTGGTGCGCTGCCGTAGGTGGTCTCGTCGTGCTGGTGCGCTGCCTCGGCTGGCGCTGGGCCTGGCCTCCGAAAGGGCCTCGACCGGGCGGTTGGGCGGGGGTCGGGTTCGGGTCTCGGGCTGTGGTCCGCGGTGGACGCAAGAATCTGCGTTCGTGTGCGGGAGGGTCAAGGATGCTGCGTTTGCTACGGGATCCCGTCGCGAACGCAGAAGCCTTCAGTCTCGAACGCGCGTATGCAGAATCTTGCGTGCCCTTTGGGTTGGGGGGACGAAGGATTCTTCCTTTTCGTGGAACGGTCCACGAGAAGGAAGAATCCTTCACACGTCTGGCCCCCTCGTCGGTGGATCTGCCACCTGAAGAGCGCTCAGAAGGTGGCAGATCCACCGCCGGCACGCGCAAAAGCAGAATCTTGGGCCAGTCACGCACAAATGCAGAATCTTTGCGTCACACGCGAGCCACAGCCCGAGAACCCAGCCCAGCGCGCCCGCCAGCCGCCCGGTCGAGGCCCTTTCGGAGACCAGACACAGCGAAAGCCGAGGCAGCGCACCAGCAAGGTCACGACCACCGCAGGCAGCGCACCAGCAAGGTCACGACCACCACAGGCAGCGCACCAGCAAGGTCACGACGACCGCAGGCGACGCACCAGCAAGGTCACGACGACCACAGGCTGCGCACCAGCAAGGTCACGACGACCGCAGGCGACGCACCAGCAAGGTCACGACCACCGCAGGCAACGCACCAGCAAGGTCACGACGATTGCAGGCTGCGCACCAGCAAGGTCACGACCCCGCAGCCGACGAACGAGGGCCCGACGCCGACTCAGCTCAGCTCGCGGACCAGGTGGACGACGGGGAAGGGGCGGCCGAAGGCGTCGGTGGTGTGGGTGCGCAGGGTGCGGAAGCCGTGCGACGTGTAGAAGCCGAGGCCGTGCGCGTTGCCGGCGTAGACCTCGACGCTCGTGGGGCCGACGTGGTCGAGCAGGAGGGTGCCGATGCCCGTGCCGTGCACCTCGGGCTCGACGTAGAGCAGCTCCAGGTGCGTGCCCCGGCATCCGGCGAGGCCGAGGGGGCGGCCGGCGCGCTCGGCCACCCAGACGTCCATCGACGGCAGCAGCGCGTCGCGCAGGTAGGGGTGGGCGTCGGTGAAGTCGTGGTCGGCCATGAAGCCGTGGCTGGTGCGCGCCGCCCGCTCCCAGAGGTCGGTCAGCTCGTCGAGGTCGCGCTCGCGGGCCAGCCTGATGGTCACGCCGTCCAGGTCGCTCACGCGCCCCACACCTCCTCGACCAGCCGGACGACCTGGTCGCGGGAGAGACCGGCGCGGCGCGCGTCCGCGACCACGCGCTCGACCGCCGCGCGGGTGGCGCCGTCGGGGGCGACCGGGGCCGTCACGAAGGTGCCGCGCCGACCCTGGGTCTCGACGACGCCGTCGGCCTCCAGCTCGCGGTAGGCCCGGGCGACGGTGTTGACGGCCAGCCCGAGGTCGGCGGCCAGCGCACGCACGGTCGGCAGCCGGTGCCCCGCGGGCAGCGAGCCGTCGGCGGCCGCCGCAGCCACCTGGCGCCGCACCTGCTCGAACGGCGGCTCCTGCGAGGCCTGGTCCACCACGACGTCGATCACCCCGCCACCCTGCCAGCCGTCGCCGCCGGGCGCGAGCCCCCCTGTCGGATCGTGCGCCGTCCGCCCGTCTCGTCGTCGCTCCGGTCCGTCATCGCGGCGCTGTCGGGCCCGCCGACTAGGCTGGACCGGTCATGACGTCGCCCTTTCCCGTGCCCGCAGGTGCCCGCCCCTCGTCGTCCTCGGACGACTCCGACCCGAGCCCGACGTCGGGGGCCCGCCCGCGCCGCGCGGCACGGTCCGACACGCTCCTCGAGGGGCTCAACGACGCCCAGCGGGCCGCGGTCTCGCACGAGCCGGGACCGGTCCTGGTGGTCGCGGGAGCCGGGTCGGGCAAGACGCGGGTGCTCACGCGCCGGATCGCCTGGCTGATCTCCGCCCGCGGTGCCCACCCGGGCTCGATCCTGGCGATCACGTTCACCAACAAGGCGGCGGCCGAGATGCGCGAGCGGGTCGCCGAGCTCGTCGGCGGCCCGTCGCGCGCCATGTGGGTGAGCACCTTCCACTCCTCGTGCGTGCGCATCCTGCGGCGCGAGGCCAACCGGTTCGGCTACACGTCCACGTTCAGCATCTACGACGCCGCCGACTCCCGGCGGCTGATGACGCTGGTGTGCAAGGACATGGGTCTGGACCCGAAGCAGGTCAACCCCCGCGCCGTGCTCCACTGGGTGTCCAACCTCAAGAACGAGCTGGTCGACCACGAGTCGGCCGGTGGCCGTGCCACCAACGGCACCGAGGAGCTCTACGCCGAGGCCTACCGCCTGTACCAGCAGCGGCTCCGGGCGGCCAACGCCATGGACTTCGACGACCTCATCATGCAGACCGTCCACCTGTTCCAGGCCTTCCCCGACGTCCGCGAGACCTACCGGCGACGCTTCCGTCACGTGCTCGTCGACGAGTACCAGGACACCAACCACGCCCAGTACGCGCTCGTGCGGGAGCTGTGCGACCCCGAGACGGACCCCGACCTCGACCTCATGGTCGTCGGCGACTCCGACCAGTCGATCTACGCCTTCCGTGGCGCGAACATCCGCAACATCCTCGAGTTCGAGCAGGACTACCCGGCAGCGTCCACCGTCCTGCTGGAGCAGAACTACCGCTCGACGCAGACGATCCTCAACGCGGCCAACGCGGTCATCAGCCGCAACGAGGGCCGCAAGGACAAGAAGCTGTGGTCCGCCGCAGGTGACGGCGAGCGGATCGTCGGCTACGTCGGCGACGACGAGCGCGACGAGGCGCAGTTCATCGCCGACGAGGTCGACCGGCTCACCGACGCCGGCGACGCCAAGCCGTCCGACGTCGCCGTCTTCTACCGCACCAACGCGCAGTCCCGCGTGTTCGAGGAGGTCTTCATCCGCGTCGGGCTGCCGTACCGCGTGGTCGGGGGCGTGCGCTTCTACGAGCGCAAGGAGATCAAGGACGCCCTCGCCTACGTGCGCGCGCTGGTCAACCCGCGCGACGCCGTGTCGCTGCGACGCATCGTCAACGAGCCGAAGCGGGGCATCGGCGACGGTGCACAGGCTGCCGTCGAGCGGTTCGCCGCACGCGAGCAGATCTCCTTCTGGGACGCCCTGCAGCGCGCGGAGGAGGCCGGCGACCTCGCCCCCCGCTCCCTGAAGGCCGTGCAGACGTTCGCCGCCACGATGGCCGAGCTGCGCGAGCTCGCGCTCTCCGGGGAGCCCGCCGACGTCGTGCTCGAGGCGGCCCTCACGCGCAGCGGGTACCTCTCCGCGCTCGAGGACAGCAAGGACCCGCAGGACGAGACCCGGGTCGAGAACCTCGCCGAGCTCGTCGCCGTCGCCCGCGAGTACGTCGTGAACGCGTCCACCGTCTCCGACGAGGAGAGCGGTCGCGAGGAGGCCGACCTGACGAGCGGATCGCTGGAGGCGTTCCTCGAGCAGGTCGCGCTCGTCGCCGACGCCGACTCGATCCCCGACGAGGGCGACGGCATGGTCACGCTCATGACCCTGCACACCGCCAAGGGCCTGGAGTTCCCTGTCGTCTTCCTGACCGGTCTCGAGGACGGCGTCTTCCCCCACCTGCGGGCGCTGGGCGACGCGAGCGAGCTGCAGGAGGAGCGCCGCCTCGCCTACGTCGGCATCACACGCGCCCGGGAGCGGCTCTACGTCACGCGCGCCATGAGCCGTGCCGCGTGGGGCGCCCCGTCCTACAACCCCGCATCGCGGTTCCTCGACGAGATCCCCGCGCACCTGCTCGACTGGCGCCGCGAGGGCCAGTCGCCGACGGCCTGGACCCGGGCGCCGTCCATCGGCTCCGGTGGTGCCTCCGGCGGAGGCGGCCGCGGTCAGGCGTTCACGGCCAAGGCGGCCGCGGCACGGTCGCAGCGCAAGCGTGCGGTGCCGTCGCTGACCCCGGGCGACCGGGTCACGCACGACAGCTTCGGCCTCGGCACCGTCGTCGCGCTCGACGGGCAGGGCGACAACGCGGTCGCCAGCGTCGACTTCGGGTCGCAGGGGGTCAAGCGGCTGCTGCTGCGCTACGCACCCGTCGAGAAGCTGTAGCCGCCGCGACGCACGGACGCCCCCGGCCGGTGGCCGGGGGCGTCGTCGGGTCGGGGTGGGGCTACGGCGTGACGCCGTGCTCGCGCAGCGCGATCTCCGGGTCGATCGGCTCGCCGCCGCCGGGTCGCACCTCGAGGTGCAGGTGGGGGCCGGTCACGTTGCCGGTCGAACCCGTGTAGCCGATCGTCTGGCCGGCGCGCACACGCTCGCCGGGCGTGGCGACGATGCGGCTCTGGTGGCAGTACCAGATCTCGGTGCCGTCGTCGAGGGTGACGACGGTGCGGTTGCCGTAGGCGCCCGCGTAGCTCGTGTCGGTGACGGTGCCGGCGGCGACCGAGACGATCGTCGAGCCCGACGGGCCCGCGAAGTCGAGGCCGGTGTGCACGCGCGCCCACAGCGAGCTGGACTGGCCGAACCGGGCGGTGAGCGCGTAGCCGGTGACCGGCAGCACCCACTGGTTCGACTTGTACTCGTCGGCGACGTTCTGCGCCTTGTCGCGCAGCTCGCCGTCGACCTTGAGCTTCTGAGACGCCTGCTGCTCGGTCTGGCGCGCGAGGGTGGCCTCGTCGATCTCGGGCGTCACGTCGACGCCCTGCGCGCCGGTGTAGCTCGCCGAGATCGTCTGGTAGCCGGAGTCGAGCGACCCCTGGTCGGCGCGCGGCGACAACGCTGCTGCGCCGATGCCGGCCATCACCAGGGCGACGGCTCCCGCGGCAGCCGGCGTGAAGCGCAGGCTGGTCTTGCGACGGCGGGGCCGGACAGCCGCCCGACGGCCGCCGACGGAGTCGCGCGGCGTCTGCTGCCTGACGTCGAGTCGACGTTTGGGCGCAGGTGATGACACGCAGAAACCTCCAGCGATGCACGGGCGGGACCTGTCGAGTCTAGAGGACAGAAGGTCATGGTCAAGGAGGAACCGGGACACCCGCACGGTCGTCCCCGTCGTTCCGGGCGTGTCGCGGGGGCGGTTGTGAGCAGGAACACCGCCGTGCGGGACGATCTCGGGGTGCCGATCCCCCGTGTCGTGGTGGCCGACCTGTCCGGTGCCGCCGAGGAGCGTGCGCTGCGCCGCGCCCGTGAGGTGAGCGCGGACGGCGAGGAGGTCGTCTACCTCGGTGCCAGCCAGCCGGTGGCGACCGCCTGGGTGGTGCGCGCGGAGGACGCCGGACGCGTGCTCGTGGTCGCCGACGACGCGGCGGAGCAGGCGTTGCGGGTCGCGCTCGCCGAGCTCGGGATCGACGACGTCGCGCTCGAGGTGCTGCCGCCGGACTGAGACGCGAGGCGGTGGCGTGGCCGCCGTCACGCTCCCCGGTGTGACGCACCCCGCCGCCCGTTTCCCTCCCACAGCGGCTAGAGTCCCGAGAGGCTCTGACCTACCTCAGAGGACCCTGGACGAACCAAGGACGGTCATCACCGTGGATCTGATGGAATACCAGGCGAAGGAGCTCTTCGCCAAGCACGGCGTCGCGACGACGCTCGGCAAGGTCGTCACGACCGCCGACGAGGCCAAGGCCGCCGCCGAGGAGCTCGGCGGCGTCACCGTGATCAAGGCGCAGGTCAAGGCCGGCGGCCGCGGCAAGGCGGGCGGCGTGAAGATCGCCAAGACCGCCGACGAGGCCTACGAGCACGCGTCGAACATCCTCGGCATGGAGATCAAGGGCCTGACGGTCAACCGCGTGCTCGTCACGCCGGCCACGCCCCCGGTCGAGGAGTACTACTTCTCCTTCCTGCTGGACCGGTCGAACCGCAGCTACCTGTGCATCGCGAGCGTCGAGGGTGGTGTGGAGATCGAGGAGGTCGCCAAGACCAACCCCGAGGCCGTCCGCCAGATCCCGATCGACGCCGGTGCCGGCGTCGACGAGGCCAAGGCCCGCGCGATCGTCGAGGAGGCCAAGTTCCCGGCCGAGCTCGCCGACCAGGCCGTCGCCATGGTGCAGTCGCTCTGGAAGGTCTTCGTCGAGGAGGACGCCACCCTCGTCGAGGTCAACCCGCTCGCCCGTCTCGAGGGCGACAAGCTCGAGGCCCTCGACGGCAAGGTGTCGCTGGACGACAACGCCTCCGAGGTGCGCCACGCCGAGCACGAGGAGTTCGTCATCCACGAGGAGGCGGACCCGCTCGAGGCCAAGGCCAAGGAGAAGGGCCTCAACTACGTCAAGCTCGACGGCGAGGTCGGCATCATCGGCAACGGCGCGGGCCTGGTCATGAGCACCCTCGACGTCGTCGCGTACGCCGGCGAGAAGCACGGCTCGGTCAAGCCGGCCAACTTCCTCGACATCGGTGGCGGCGCCTCGGCGCAGGTCATGGCCGACGGTCTCGACGTCATCCTCGGCGACCCGCAGGTCAAGAGCGTGTTCGTCAACGTCTTCGGCGGCATCACGTCGTGCGACGCGGTCGCGAACGGCATCAAGGGCGCGCTCGAGCTGCTCGGCGACAACGCCACCAAGCCGCTCGTGGTCCGTCTCGACGGCAACAACGTCGACGAGGGTCGCGCCATCCTGGACGAGCTGGACCACCCGCTCGTCACCCAGGTGGACACGATGGACGGAGCGGCCGACAAGGCCGCCGAGCTGGCGAACGGCTGAAGGGGCTGACATGTCGATCTTCCTGACCAAGGACTCCAAGGTCATCGTCCAGGGCATCACCGGCGGCGAGGGCTCCAAGCACACCGCCCGCATGCTGGCGGCCGGCACCAACGTCGTGGGCGGCGTCAACGCCCGCAAGGCCGGCACGACCGTCACCCACACCGACGCCTCCGGCGCCGAGGTGGAGCTGCCCGTCTTCGGCTCGGTCTCCGAGGCCATCGAGAAGACGGGCGCCGACGTGTCCGTCGCGTTCGTCCCGCCGGCGTTCACCAAGGACGCCGTGATCGAGGCCATCGACGCCGAGATCGGTCTGCTCGTCATCATCACCGAGGGCGTGCCGGTCCAGGACTCCGCCGAGTTCTGGGCCTACGCCCAGGGTAAGAAGACGCGCATCATCGGCCCGAACTGCCCCGGCATCATCACGCCGGGTGAGGCGCTGGCCGGCATCACGCCCGCCAACATCGCCGGCAAGGGCCCGATCGGCCTGGTGTCGAAGTCGGGCACGCTGACCTACCAGATGATGTTCGAGCTGCGCGACTTCGGCTTCTCGACCGCCATCGGCATCGGTGGCGACCCGATCATCGGCACCACGCACATCGACGCGCTCGAGGCCTTCGAGAACGACCCCGAGACGAAGGCGATCGTCATGATCGGCGAGATCGGTGGCGACGCGGAGGAGAAGGCGGCCGCCTACATCCAGGCGAACGTCACCAAGCCGGTCGTCGGCTACGTGGCCGGCTTCACCGCGCCCGAGGGCAAGACGATGGGCCACGCCGGCGCCATCGTCTCCGACGGCGCGGGCACGGCGCAGGGCAAGAAGGAGGCCCTCGAGGCCGCCGGCGTCAAGGTCGGCAAGACGCCGTCCGAGACCGCCGCCCTGATGCGCGAGATCCTCAACGGCTGACGCTCGCGTCCGCCATGCCCGGGCCCCGACCTCCTCGTGAGGTCGGGGCCCGGGCACGTTGCGGGGCGTCGAGGAGGCACGGGTGCGCCGGCATCCCGCTCGGGACGGAGCGGCTCAGCGGTCCTCGGCGTAGGCGAGGCGCTCGCCGGCGCGGCGCACGAGCGACTCCCAGGCCCGCTGGTCGACGTCGTAGTCGCCGACCGGCGTCATGGTGACCTGGGCGACGGCCTTGCCGCGGCGCACGACCCCCGTGCGGATCACCTGACGCTTGCCGTCGGAGACCTCCGCGCTGATCCGCCAGGAGCGGCCCGAGAACCCGTCGCCCTTGATCGTGCTGCGCTGGCCGACCTTGGCCGAGAGGTTCTCGTCGGGGCAGTCGTCGATGTCCTGCGCGATGTCGTCGGCGAGGCTGCGAGCCTGGCCGTCCTCGTCGTAGGTGCCGACCGTCTCGGTCACGCCGAACTCGGCGGGGACGCCCACGGCGTCGGGGATGACGAACACGCGCGACGCGGTGCTGTCCAGGCCCTTGCGACGGAAGCTGGCGTCGCCGCACTGCGTGGCTGCCGGGTTGTTCCGGGTCTGCAGCGGCTTGGTGCCCGACCAGACCTTGTCGATGTCGGCCACCGGCGGCAGGTCGACCGTGTCGAGGAACCCGGGTGCGCCCGACGTCTTGGGCGGCAGGGCGTCGACGACCTCGATGTCGTCGCTGCAGCGACCGCCGCTGTCGCGGCAGACCCGCTGGATCGAGGCGTTGAGGGTGGTGGCGAAGGCGTCGATGTCCGGACCGGCGTCGCCGGTCCGCTCGTGCACGAGCGTGCTCGTGACCCGGCCGGAATGGGCGAGCCCGACGGTGAAGACCTTCTGCGGCGACCGGTGCGAGCGCAGTCGCAGGATCTGGAAGTCGCCGAACGGGCGCTTGACCACGAACGACCCGACGAGCTGGACCCTCGGGTGGCTGCAGCCGGCGTACCAGCCGAGCGTCGTCTCGTACGCCTTCGCCGCGGCGGCGTCGTTGCGCGAGACCTCGATGGACTCCGCCACGCGGTCGTCGTCGCCACCGCTCGCCGTGAACGTGCGGACGAAGACGCGCAGCGGGTCGGGGTCGGCGTAGCGCTGCGGCGGGCAGGTCGCGTAGGGGGTGGTGTTGGTCGGGTCCTCGTCGGTGCCCTCGGAGGCCCAGCGGCGGGTGACGTCGATGCCGGCCACCTGGCGGGTGGTCAGGAGGTTGTCGGCGGTGATCTCGCGGGCCTCGAGGACGAGGTCGGGTCGCTCGGCGCCCAGTTTCTCGCGGTACGGCAGCTCGGTCTGCGTCGCGAGCGCGTCGCCGTCGGTCGCCACCAGGCCGCCGGCGAGGACCGCCAGCACGGCCGCGGCCACCAGCAGCACCGTGTTGCGCTGGCCGCCGCGGCGCGCGGTCGCACGCACCTCGTCGGCAGCGGGCATGCTCAGCTGACCGGTGACCGACCCGAGCGCCTTCAGCCGGGTCTCGAGCTCCTCGAGGGAGAGCCCCAGCCGTCGTTCGAGGCCGTCGAGCGCGGTCGTGACGACCTCGATGCCCTCCTCGGCCCCGACCCCCACCTCGCGCGAGGCCTGGTCGAGGTCGGTGTCGCCGAGCGTCAGGAGCACGATCAGCCGGCGGTCGTCGACGGGGAGGTCGTGCAGCGCGTCGAGCAGCGCGGTGTCGGCGTCCTCCTCGTGGCGACGACGCAGCGGGTGGGTGCCGCGGCTGACCGCCGTGAGCTTCCACGCCTCCGTCCGCACGTAGGCGAGCGGGTCGCGCTGACGGATCTTCGTCCAGTTGCGCCAGGCCCGGCGGTACGCGTCGACCGTCGCCTCCTGGGCCACCTGACGGTCGCCGGACATGGCGTACACGGCACGCAGGCAGGTGGCGGAGGTGGCCTCGTAGAAGCTCGTGAACTCGTCGGCGCGGGTCATCGAGCTGCCTCCTCGGGGATGTCGGCGTGGCTGGTCGGAACGTCATGACCTTACCGGGAGGATGGTCGGGTGAACTCGACCGTCACGACCCCGCCCCTGCGCCCAGGTGTGCTCACTGCCGGGGTCTCGGCGCTCGTCGCGCTCGTCGTCGGGTCCGGCGTGGCCCTCCTCGCCGGGGTCGGGGTGGTGTCGGCGCTGCGCACCGGCGCCCGGTCCTGGCTCGTGCTGCAGGGTGCGGGGATCGAGCTGCAGGGCACGACGCTGGGCCTCGTGCCGCTCGGCGGCGTGCTGCTCTGCGGTGCTCTGACGGCGCGGGTCGCGCGAGCGATGACCCCGGCCCCGGTCGACTCCCCGGGGGCGTTCGCGGCCACCGTGGCCGGCACCAGCGGCGTGCTGGCCGCCGTCCTCGCCAGCGTCTCGAGCACGCCCGACATCGTCGTCAACCCGGCCCGCGCGGCGGCGGCGGTCTTCGTCGTGAGCGGGGTGTCGGCGGCGCTGGGTGCGACGATGCACCACGGACGAGCCGGTGACCTCTGGCCCGCGCCGTGGCGTCGTCCGGAGGTGCGCGGAGCGGTCGTCGCCGGTGCACGCGGCGCCGCCGTGCTGCTGGCCGCCGCGGGCGTCGTGGTGGTGACGCTGCTGGTGCGCCACGTCGAGCGCGCCGGACAGCTGTGGGCGCTGCTCGACCCGGGCGCTGCCGGCACGCCCGCGCTGGCCGCGATCTGCCTGCTCGCGGTGCCGACCATGGTCGCCTGGACCGCGTCGGTGCTCCTCGGCCCCGGCTTCGTGCTGGGGACGCAGACGTCCGTCGACCTCGCCGGCGCGCAGCTCGGCCCCGTCCCGGGGCTGCCGGTGCTGGCCGCGCTGCCGTCGCCCGGGACCTTCGACGACTGGGTAGTCGTGCTGGGACTCGTCCCGGTGCTCGCCGGTCTCGTCGCCGGCTGGACCGTGCGCGCCGGTGCCGAGGCGCCCTTCGGGCTGTCCGACCGACCGGTGCTGGGGCGCAGCCTGCTCGGCCTCGCCGCGGGCGCGGCCGGTGGCGTGGTCGTCGGCGTGCTGGTCGGTGCGTCCGGCGGCGCGGTCGGCCCTGGGCGGCTGGCCGACGCCGGGCCGCCCGCCCTGACGCCCCTGCTGGTCGCCGTCCCCGCGATGGCCGTGGGCGGTGCGCTCGGCGCCCTCGCGGCGCACTATCGTGACGCCCGTGCCCTCCGCCCCGAGCCCGAGCCCGACGCCGACGCGCGCCCGTCTCGTCGTCCTCGTCTCCGGCTCCGGCACCAACCTCCAGGCGCTGATCGACGCGACGGCTGACCCGGCCTACGGGGCCGAGGTCGTCGCCGTCGGTGCCGACCGCGACGGCATCGAGGGGCTGGCGCGGGCCGAGCGGGCCGCGATCCCGACGTTCGTCGTGAGGCTCGCGGACCACCCGGACCGGGAGGCCTGGGACGTCGCCCTCACCGAGCAGGTGGCGGCGCACGAGCCCGACCTGGTCGTCCTCGCCGGCTTCATGAAGCTGGCCGGCCCGCACTTCCTCGGGCGCTTCGGGGGGCGGACGCTGAACACCCACCCCGCCCTGTCGCCGTCCTTCCCGGGCATGCACGGGCCCCGCGACGCGCTGGAGTACGGCGTGAAGATCACCGGCGCGACCCTGTTCGTCGTCGACGCCGGCGTCGACACCGGCCCGATCGTCGCCCAGGTGGCGGTGCCGGTGCTGCCCGACGACGACGTCGCCTCCCTCCACGAACGCATCAAGACCAGCGAGCGCCGCATGCTCGTCGACTCCGTCGGCGAGCTGGCCCGGCGCGGCTTCACCCTGACCGACCGCACCCTCACGCTCGGAGACCCCGCATGAGCACACGACCGATCCAGCGCGCCCTCGTCTCGGTGTACGACAAGACCGGTCTGGAGGACCTGGCCCGGGCGCTGCACGCGGCCGGCGTCTCCCTCGTCTCGACGGGCTCGACGGCCCGGACCATCGAGGCCGCCGGCGTGCCGGTGACGCCCGTGGAGGAGGTGACCGGCTTCCCCGAGTGCCTCGACGGTCGGGTGAAGACGCTCCACCCCCGCGTGCACGCGGGGATCCTCGCCGACACGAGGCTCGAGGACCACGTGGCGCAGCTCTCCGAGCTCGGCGTCGAGCCGTTCGACCTCGTGGTGGTCAACCTCTACCCGTTCCGCGAGACGGTCGCCTCGGGTGCGACCCCCGACGAGTGCGTGGAGCAGATCGACATCGGTGGCCCGTCGATGGTGCGGGCGGCCGCGAAGAACCACCCGAGCGTCGCCATCGTGACGTCGCCCGACGCCTACGGCGACGTCGAGGCCGCGCTGGCTGCCGGCGGCTTCACGCTGGAGCAGCGTCGACGGCTCGCCGCCCAGGCGTTCGCGCACACGGCCGCGTACGACGTGGCCGTCGCCGAGTGGTTCGCCGCCGGTGGCGCGGGGGAGGGCTCGGCCGACGGTGACTGGCCTGCCTTCGCGGGCACGGCGCTGCAGCGCCAGGCAGTCCTGCGCTACGGGGAGAACCCGCACCAGGGCGCGGCGCTGTACAGCGACGGCACCGGGGGGCTGGCCGCCGCCGAGCAGCTGCACGGCAAGGAGATGAGCTACAACAACTACGTCGACACCGACGCCGCGCGCCGCGCCGCCTACGACCACGACGCGCCCGCGGTGGCGATCATCAAGCACGCCAACCCGTGCGGCATCGCCGTCGGTGCCGACGTGGCCGAAGCCCACGCCCGTGCGCACGCCTGCGACCCGGTCTCGGCGTTCGGTGGCGTCATCGCCACCAACCGGCCCGTCTCGGTCGCGATGGCCGAGCAGGTCGCCGAGGTCTTCACCGAGGTCGTCGTCGCGCCCGACTACGAGCCGGGCGCCGTCGAGGTGCTCCAGGGCAAGAAGAACATCCGCATCCTGCGTGCCGAGGGTGCCGACCGCGCCACGCACGAGGTGCGCGAGATCTCCGGCGGCGCGCTCGCCCAGCAGCGCGACCTGGTCGACGCGCCGGGTGACGACGTGTCCGGCTGGACGCTCGTCGCCGGGGAGCCGGCCGATGAGGCCACGCTCGCCGACCTCGCCTTCGCCTGGACCGCCGTGCGCGCGGTCAAGTCGAACGCCATCCTGCTGGCCCACGACGGCGCATCCGTCGGCATCGGCATGGGTCAGGTCAACCGGGTCGACTCCTGCCGTCTGGCCGTCGAGCGGGCCGGCGAGGACCGTGCCCGCGGCTCCGTGGCGGCCTCGGACGCCTTCTTCCCGTTCGCCGACGGGCCGCAGATCCTCATCGACGCCGGGGTGCGGGCCATCGTCCAGCCCGGCGGCTCGGTGCGCGACGACGAGACCATCGCGGCGGCGCAGGCCGCGGGCGTCACGATGTACGTCACCGGGACCCGGCACTTCTTCCACTGAGTCCACGCGCGACGGCTCACGGGAACGTGCTGGAGGATCCTCGACGGGGTCGTGAAAGGGTCGGCCCATGGACGACGTGAGCGTGCGGAACGCCACCACGGACGACGTGACCGACCTCCTGGAGTTCTGGTGCCGAGCGGGCGAGAACGGGTCCCGGCCGGACGACCGTCCTGACCTCGTGCACGCCCTGATCCGGCACGACCCTGAGGCGGTCCTGGTCGCCGAGGCGGACGGCCGGGTCGTCGCCACGGTCATCGGCGGGTGGGACGGCTGGCGCGCCAACCTGTACCGCCTCGCCGTCGACCCCGGGTGGCGCGGTCGCGGCCTCGGTCGTCGCATGCTGGCCCTCGCCGAGGAGCGTCTCCGACGGCTCGGGGCCGAGCGCTTCTGCGCCATGGTCCTCGACGACAACGAGGAGGGCCGTGGCCTGTGGCGCGCGTGCGGCTACGCGCCGCAGGACGACTGGAGCAGGTGGGTCAAGCAGGCTCGCTGACCCGCCTGCCGCGACTCGTGCACCGTTACGCGGCGCAGCGGTGGATCAGCCACCTGGACAGCGCCCAGGACGTGGCAGATCCACCGCTCGGCACCTGCGGACGCAGGACCGTCGTCAGGCCTGCTGCGGCAGCGCGCGTCGCACGAGCTCGACCACGTGGGACTGCAGGAGCAAGAGCACTCCGTCGAGGCCGATCTCGCGATCGGCGGCGGCCACGAGCGCCCCGGAGTAGAGCAGGCTGGCGCCCCGGGTGACCTCCACCGGGTCGGGCACGCCGGTGGCGGCGAGGATCGCGACCTGGTTGCCGAAGCAGGCGTCGCGCATGGCGTGGACGGCCTCCAGCAGGTGCGGTCGGGCGAGCGCCGCGAGGTAGACGTTGAGGTAGTGCGACGGTCGGTCGGGGGAGAGGGTGCGCATCGGGGCGATGAACCGGTCCGCGGCCTCCTCGGCCGAGAGGCTCGTCCCGGCCTCGGGCACGAGCGCGGCCCACTCGTCGGTCCAGTGGGTCAGCGCCTCACCGAACATGACGTCGACCAGCTGGTCGATCGAGGCGAAGTAGTACGAGACCGTCGCGAGCGGGACCTGCGCGGCCTCGCTGACGGATCGGTGGGTGACGGCCTTCGTGCCGCCCTCCTCGAAGAGCTTCGCGGCGGCGGCGACGAGTTGCTCGCGTCGCACTCGGCTCCGCTCCTGGCTCAGACGTGCGCGGCCTCCGGATAGTGCCTCAGGCATGGTCCTCTGTCTCTCACGTGCGGGCCCCCTGGTGAACTTGCTCAGCGTAGTCAAGACTTCAACTTCTCGCTGACGATCTGGGCAACACCGTCGGGGCCGGCCAGCTCGGCCGCCACGAGGCCGCGGATCGCCCAGTCCAGCTGGGCCGCCTCCTCCTGCTCGGAGTACAGACGTGCCTGACGCCGCATGGCCGTGCCGACGATGAGGGTGAGCACCGTCGGTGCCAGCCTGGACGTGTCGGTGACACCGAGGATCGAGAGCCAGAGCGCGATGAGGCCCTCGAGGTCGCGGAGCGCGTCGCCGGCCTCCTCGCGCAGGGCGGGATCGTGGGTGGAGGCCAGGTAGATCGACAGCTCGACCGCCGCAGCCTCCGGACCGCGCACCGCGAACACGGCCTCGAAGGTCGGGGCGACCGAGTCGAGGTCGACGTTCTCGGGCGGCGTCTCGAGCCCGGCGAGCGAGGCCAGCGTGCTGCGCCAGCGTGCGATGTGCTCGCGGAGCGCCTCGCGGAGGAGGTCCTCGATGGAGGCGAAGTAGTAGGTGGTGGTGGCCGGCGGAAGTCCGGCGCGGCGAGCCACGGCGCGGTGCGTCACCGCCCGGGCGCCACCCTCGGCGAAGAGCGAGATGGCTGCCGTCAGCAGCTCGTCCCTCCGCAGTCGACTGCGCTCCTGCGACAGCTGCGCACGCGTCGTCATGTCCACCTCTCCACGTCGCGTCCCGTGACGCGAGTCCGAATCACCGCGACGTCGTCCGTCGTCGGGGCCTCCCCGTGGCCGAGTGTAGGGGGCCTGCGGGCGCCGGGCCTCCTGTCGCCGCGGGCCTGTCGCGTGACAGACTCGACGTCGTGACGGCGCAGATCCTGGACGGCAAGGCGGTGGCCGCGGCCATCAAGACGGAGCTCACCGGTCGCGTCGCGGCCCTGCGCGAGCGCGGGCTGGTCCCGGGCCTCGGCACGATCCTCGTCGGCGATGACCCGGGCAGCCGGTGGTACGTCGACG
The DNA here is from genome assembly GCA_026392465.1 of Propionibacteriales bacterium. Classification (GTDB taxonomy): domain Bacteria; phylum Actinomycetota; class Actinomycetes; order Propionibacteriales; family Nocardioidaceae; genus Aeromicrobium. The sequence continues at coordinate 133,795 of JAPLCA010000026.1, read as the reverse complement.
CGAAGCACCGCGACTGCGCGGAGATCGGCATCGAGTCGATCCGGGTCGACCTGCCGGCGACGGCCACGCAGGCCGAGGTCGAGGCGGCCGTCGACCGGCTCAACGCCGATCCTGCCTGCACCCTCTACATCGTCCAGCTGCCGCTGCCCCGTGGCATCGACGAGAACGCCGTGATCGGGCGCATCGACCCGGCCAAGGACGCCGACGGCCTGCACCCGACGAACCTCGGCTGGCTCGTGCTCGGCGAGCCGGCGCCGCTGCCGTGCACGCCGCGCGGCATCGTCGAGCTGCTGCGCCGCCACGACGTGCAGATCGCCGGTGCGCACGTCGTGGTCGTCGGTCGAGGCATCACCGTCGGCCGGCCCATGGGGCTCCTGCTGACCCGCCGGAGCGAGAACGCGACCGTCACGCTCTGCCACACCGGCACGCGCGACCTGGCGGCCGAGGTGAGACGGGCCGACATCGTCATCGCCGCGGCGGGCGTCCCGGGCATCATCACGCCCGACATGGTCAAGCCCGGCGCAGCCCTGCTCGACGTCGGCGTGAGCCGTGACGACGCCGGCAAGATCGTCGGCGACCTGCACCCGGGCGTCCACGACGTCGCCGGCTGGGTCGCCCCGAACCCGGGCGGGGTCGGTCCGATGACGCGCGCGATGCTCCTGAGCAACGTGGTGGACGAGGCCGAGAAGCGCGTCGCGGACGCCCCGTGAGCCCGGTCGTCCCGCGGAGCCGCGGGTCGCAGATCTACCTCTGCCTGCTCGTCGGCGTCGCCGTCGGGCTGGGCCTGGTGGGCCTGGGGCACTGGCGCGTCGGTCTGCTCGTCGTCGGTGTCACCTTCGCGCTCGGCGGTCTCGCCCGCGCGGTGGTGCCGCAGGACCACGTCGGCATGCTGCGGGTGCGGGGGCGCACCTTCGACATCGTCTGGCTGACGCTGCTCGGCGTCAGCCTGGCGGTCCTGGCGCTCGTCGTGCCTCCGGGCCCGCCGGCCTGACCTGTGTCGGTCGCCGTGACGCGAGTGCGTGCGTCGCCGCGCGCGGCGGTCCGCGGGGGCCTACCGTGGGGCGATGAAGCACGTCGTCGGGCGCGGCCCGGTCCGGTCCCTGGTCCTCGTGACGGTCCTGTCCCTCGGCGGCACCGCGCTCGCGACGTCGGCGGCGTCCGCCCTCGGACGTGACGTCCCGGACCCGTCCGAGCCCGCGGTCGAGGCGACGTCGACGACGAGCCCCACGCCCAGTCCCGGCCCGACCGTCTCGCCGACGCCGAGCGCGAGCCCCAGTCCGAGCCCCAGCCCGACGGCGTCGCCGACACCCACCGCGTCGCCCACGCCGAAGCCGACCGCCACCCCCAAGCCGACGCCGAAGCCCCAGCCGACACCGAAGCTCATCACGCGCAGCGCCGTCCTCGGCACGACCGTGCAGGGGCGCACGATCATGGGGTACTACCGCGGCTGGTCGCACACGACGCAGCGGCGCACGCTCGTCGTGCTCGGACAGATGCACGGCGACGAGAAGGCCGGCCTGCAGACCGCCGACTGGGTCCGCCGCAACGTCAAGCCCACGAAGGGCAGCGAGATCTGGGTCATCCCGACGATGAACCCCGACGGCAACGCCCGCGGCACCCGCACCAACGCCCGCGGTGTCGACCTCAACCGCAACTGGGGCACGAGCGGCTACCGGTCGAGCGGCAAGGGCTCCCGCACCTGGGGTGGTCCGCGTGCGGCGAGCGAGCGCGAGACGAAGGCCGTCGCGGCGTTCCTGCGTCGCAAGCGTCCCGACTACATCGCGTCGGTCCACCAGCCGTTCGGCGTCGTGGTGCGCACCGGCAAGGACCGAGGGTGGGAGCGACGACTCGCCGACGCGCTCGGCCTGCCCATTCGCGAGGTCGGCGTCGGGACGCCGTCCGGCCTCACCAGCCCCACGCTCACCGGCTGGTACAACCGCTACTACGGTCGCCACGGCACGGCGACGACGCTGGAGTACCGGGCGTCGGTCACCAGCGCCTACGCCGGACGCCGGGCCGGTCTGGCCATCACCGGCGCCGCCCGGGTCCGGGCGCGGCTGGGCTGAGCAGTTCCTCGCCGCCGAGGGGGAGGGGGCGGTGTCGCGGGCTCAGACGAGACCGAGCGCCGTCACCGCGTCGCGCTCCTCGACGAGCTCGGCCGCCGTCGCGTCCATCCGGGACCGGCTGAACTCGTCGATCTCGAGGTCCTGCACGATCGACCAGTCGCCGTCGCGCGTCGTGACGGGGTACGAGTACACGAGACCCTCGGGGATGCCGTAGGAGCCGTCCGAGCGCACCGCCATCGACACCCAGTCGCCGTCGGGGGAGCCCTGCAGCCAGTCGCGGGCCGCGTCGATCGTCGCCGACGCCGCACTCGCCGCCGATGACGCGCCGCGCGCCTCGATGATCGCCGCGCCGCGCTTGGCGACCGTCGGGATGAAGACGTCTTCGATCCACGCCTGGTCGTCCACGACCTCGGCCGCGTTGCGGCCACCGATCTCGGCGTGGAAGAGGTCGGGGTACTGGGTGGCCGAGTGGTTGCCCCAGATGGTCATGCGCCGGATGTCGGCCACCGCGCTGCCGGTCCTGGCGGCCAGCTGGCTGATGGCCCGGTTGTGGTCGAGCCGGGTGAGCGCGCTGAACCGCTCCGCCGGGATGTCGGGCGCGTTGCTCAGCGCGATCAGCGCGTTCGTGTTCGCCGGGTTGCCGGTGACCCCGACCCGCACGTCGTCGGCCGCGACGTCGTTGAGGGCCCGGCCCTGTGCCGTGAAGATCGCGCCGTTCGCCTCCAGGAGGTCGCCGCGCTCCATCCCCTTCGTCCGGGGGCGGGCGCCGACCAGCAGGGCCAGGTTCACCCCGTCGAAGACCTCGCGCGGGTCGTCGCCGATCTCGACCGAGTGCAGCGTGGGGAACGCGCAGTCGTCCAGCTCCATCACGACGCCCTCCAGGGCCTTCAGGGCGGGCGTGATCTCGAGCAGCCGCAGCTGCACCGGGGTGTCGGGTCCGAGGAGGTCGCCGGAGGCGAGGCGGAAGAGCAGGCTGTAGCCGATCTGGCCGGCGGCGCCGGTGACGGCGACCTTGACGGGGCTGGTCACGTCGGGGTGCTCCTTGTGGGAGGAAGGGTCGGGCGGGGTCTGTGACGAACGTAACGCAGCGGCCCACCCGCGCGCACGCGGGCGGGCCGCTGCCGGCCGACGGTCCCCGGTCAGCCGGCGTGCGTCCGCGTCTCCACGAGCGCGTTCGCCACGAGCTCCTTGGCCTGGTCGTCCTCACCGCCCGGGTTGTCGCCTCCCAGGCCCGCGCGCACGAGCTCCTCGATCTGCTTCGCGGTCGCCTCGTCGACGTGACGCCAGTAGTCGAGCGCGCGCTCCAGCACCTCGCCGGTCACGCCGCCGAGCAGGTGGCCGGCGACCGTCTCGACGAAGCGCTCGCGCTGGGCGTCGTCCCAGACCTCGCGCACGAGCGCACCGGCCTGGCTGAAGTCGTCGTCGTCCGGGCGCAGCGTGTATGCCTGACGGATCATCGGCCCGTCGGCCTCCCACCCGTCCTCGACCACTCCCACCTCGTCGCTGTAGCCGCGACCCTCGCTGTTCGGGGCGTACACCGGCTGGTCGCCGCTGTGGTCGTACGCCATCGGTCCGTCGAACGTGTACGTGTTGTGGTGCTGCACGTTCTTCGGCCGGTTCACCGGCAGCTGGTGGTAGTTCGGGCCGATGCGGTAGCGCTGGGTGTCGGAGTAGGAGAAGACGCGGCCCAGCAGCATCTTGTCCGGGCTGAAGCCGATGCCGGGTACGACGGCCGACGGCTCGAACGCCGCCTGCTCGATCTCGGCGAAGAAGTTCTCCGGGTTCCGGTCCAGCGTCATCGTGCCCACCTCGACGAGGGGGTAGTCCTCGTGCGGCCACACCTTCGTGAGGTCGAACGGGTTGAGCCGGTAGGTCCTCGCGTCCTCGTACGGCATCAGCTGGACCGACAGCCGCCACGACGGGAAGTCGCCGCGCTCGATCGACTCGAACAGGTCGCGTCGGTGGAAGTCGGCGTCGTGGCCCGCGATGCGGTCGGCGTCCTCACCGGTCAGTCCCTGCACGCCCTGCTGGCTGTGGAAGTGGTACTTCACCCAGTGCTTGTCGCCGGCAGCGTTGATCCACAGGAACGTGTGCGAGCCGTAGCCGTTCATGTGCCGGTACGAGCGCGGGATGCCCCGGTCGCCCATCAGGTAGGTCACCTGGTGCGCCGACTCCGGGTTCAGCGACCAGAAGTCCCACTGCATGTGGTTGTCGCGCAGGCCGTTCGCGCCACGCCGCTTCTGGCTGCGGATGAAGTGCTGGAACTTCATCGTGTCGCGCACGAAGAAGACCGGCGTGTTGTTGCCGACGAGGTTGTAGTTGCCCTCCGTCGTGTAGAACTTCAGCGCGAACCCGCGCGGGTCGCGCCACGTGTCCGGCGAGCCGTGCTCACCCGCCACGGTCGAGAACCGCGCGAGCATCTCCGTCTCGACGCCCGGCTGGAACAGCGCCGCCTTCGTGTAGGCCGACACGTCCTCGGTCGTCACGAACGTGCCGAACGCGCCGGAACCCTTCGCGTGCACGTTGCGCTCCGGCACCCGCTCCCGGTTGAAGTGCGCCATCTGCTCCAGCAGGTGCCGGTCGTGCAGCAGGATCGGGCCGTCCGCGCCGAGCGTCAGGCTGTTGCGGTCCGAGACGGCGGGCGCGCCGGTCTCCGTCGTCGAGCCCTGCTGCGCCTCGGGCGTCGGCGCGGTCGCGATGGCGGTGCCGTCGTCGGGCTGGGGGATCTCGTGCGTCATGGTCACTCCTCGGGCGTCGGTGTCCCTCCACCGTCCCCCGAGAACGCCGACTCCGCGACCGGAGCGCCGTGCTGCGTCAAGGGTGAGGCCCGGCGCCCCCCGTCGGGCGCTCCGCCGTGCTGCGTCAGGGGTGGGGCCCGGCACCCCCGCCGGGCTGTCCGCCGCCCCCGGCCCGGCACCCCCGCCGGGCCGATGTGGTGACGCGGCTCGCACGGGATATCTTGAGGTCGAGAGACTTTCGGTCGACCCTGAGGAGTGGCCCGCGATGGCCAAGATCATCTACACGCACACCGACGAGGCCCCGCTGCTGGCGACCTACTCGTTCCTCCCCGTCATCGAGGCCTTCGCCTCGACGGCCGGCGTCGAGGTCGAGACCCGCGACATCTCGCTGTCCGGTCGCATCCTGGCCGCGTTCGCCGACGTGCTCCCCGCCGACCAGAAGGTCGACGACGCGCTCGCCGAGCTCGGCGCGCTGGCGAAGACGCCCGAGGCCAACATCATCAAGCTGCCCAACATCAGCGCCTCCATCCCGCAGCTCAAGGCCGCGGTCAAGGAGCTGCAGGAGCAGGGCTTCGACCTCCCCGCGTACCCCGACAACCCCACGACCGACGCGGAGCGCGACACCCAGGCCCGCTACGACAAGGTCAAGGGCAGCGCCGTCAACCCGGTGCTCCGTGAGGGCAACTCCGACCGCCGCGCGCCCGCGTCGGTCAAGGCCTACGCCCGGAGGAACCCGCACTCGATGGGCGCCTGGAGCAGCGACTCCAAGACCGAGGTCGCCACCATGGGCGCCGACGACTTCCGCTCCAACGAGAAGTCCGTCGTCCTCGACGCCGACGACACGCTCACCATCCAGCACGTCGCGACCGACGGCACCACCACCGTGCTCAAGGACGGCCTGAAGGTCCTCGCCGGCGAGGTCGTCGACGCGACCGTCCTGCGAGCCGCCGCCCTCGACGCCTTCCTGGCCGAGCAGGTGCAGCGGGCGCAGGACCTCGACGTCCTCTTCTCGGTGCACCTCAAGGCCACCATGATGAAGGTCTCCGACCCGATCATCTTCGGGCACGTCGTGCGCGCCTACTTCGCCGACGTCTTCGCGCAGTACGGCGACGACCTCGCGAGCGCGGGCCTCAGCGCCAACGACGGCCTGGGCGGCATCCTCTCCGGCCTCGACGCCCTCCCGAACGGCGCCGAGATCAAGGCCGCGTTCGAGCAGCGCCTCGCGGAGGGCCCGCGCCTCGCGTACGTCGACTCCGACAAGGGCATCACCAACCTGCACGTGCCGAGCGACGTCATCGTCGACGCGTCGATGCCCGCCATGATCCGCACGTCGGGCCACATGTGGGGCGCGGACGGACAGGAGCACGACACCCTCGCCGTCATCCCCGACTCCAGCTACGCCGGCGTCTACCAGGCCGTCGTCGAGGACTGCAAGGCCCACGGCGCCTACGACCCGACCACCATGGGCTCCGTGCCCAACGTCGGCCTCATGGCGCAGGCGGCCGAGGAGTACGGCAGCCACGACAAGACCTTCGAGATCGAGACCGCCGGCACCGTGCAGGTCGTCGCCGCGTCCGGCGACGTGCTCCTCGAGCACGACGTCGAGCCGCACGACATCTGGCGCGCCTGCCAGACCAAGGACGTGCCGATCCGCAACTGGATCGAGCTCGCCGTCACGCGGGCCCGTGCCACCGGCGCTCCGGCCGTCTTCTGGCTCGACGAGACCCGCGCCCACGACGCGAACCTCATCGCCAAGGTCAACGCCTACCTGCCCGAGCTCGACACCGACGGCCTGACGATCGAGATCATGGCCCCGGCCGAGGCGACCACCTACTCGGTGGAGCGCATCCGTCGCGGCGAGGACACCATCAGCGTCACCGGCAACGTCCTGCGCGACTACAACACCGACCTCTTCCCGATCCTGGAGCTGGGCACGAGCGCGAAGATGCTCTCGATCGTCCCGCTCATCAACGGCGGCGGGCTCTTCGAGACCGGCGCGGGCGGCTCCGCGCCCAAGCACGTGCAGCAGCTCGTGAAGGAGAACTACCTGCGCTGGGACAGCCTCGGTGAGTTCTTCGCGCTGGCGGCGAGCTTCGAGCACCTGGCCACCACGGCCGGCAACGCCCGCGCGCAGGTGCTGGCCGACACGCTCGACCGTGCCACCGGCACCTTCCTCGACGAGAACCGCTCGCCGGGCCGCAGGCTCGGCACGATCGACAACCGCGGCAGCCACTTCTACCTCGCCCTGTACTGGGCCGAGGAGCTGGCGAAGCAGACCGAGGACGCCGAGCTGGCCTCCGCGTTCGCCGACGTCGCCGGTGCGCTGCGCAGCAACGAGCAGACGATCGTCGACGAGCTGCTCGCCGTCCAGGGCTCGCCCGTCGACATCGGCGGCTACTACCGCCCGTCGGACGAGAAGGCCGAGAAGGTCATGCGTCCCTCGAGCACCCTCAACGAGGTCCTCGACTCGCTCAGCGTCTGACCCCGCACCACCACGACGAGCGCCCCCACCGGCACCGGTGGGGGCGCTCGTGCGTCGTCAGCCCGGCGTGGCCGGGTCCGCGTCGAGGCGTGCCCGCACGTCGGGCTTGACCACCTTGCCGACCTTGGAGCGCGGCAGGTCGTCCCACAGGTGCAGCTCCTTCGGGGCCTTCACGCCGCCGATCTCCGCCCGGACGAAGGACCGCAGCTCCGACGGGTCGACGACGCGCCCCGGACGCAGCTGCACGACGGCGACGACGCGCTCGCCCCACCGCTCGTCGGGACGTCCGACCACGGCGCAGTCCTGCACGGCGGGATGCCGCATCAGGGCCTGCTCCACCTCCGCCGAGTACACGTTGAAGCCGCCGGTGATGATCATGTCCTTCGCCCGGTCGACGATGTGCAGGTACCGCTCCTCGTCGAGGTAGCCGATGTCGCCGGTGCGGTGCCAGCCGTCGATCGTCGCGGCCGCCGTCGCCTCGGGGTCGCGGTAGTAGCCCCGCATGACGAGCGACGAGCGCACGACGATCTCGCCTCGCTCGCCGGTCGGCTGGTGCACGCCGTGCTCGTCGACGATCGCGAGCGTGACGAGCGGCGCCGCGCGGCCGGCGGACGAGAGCCGTGACGGGATCGGCGCGCCGTCCTCGTCCACGTGCTCGTCCGGGGGCAGCATCGTCAGCATCATGGGTGCCTCGGTCTGTCCGAACAGCTGGGCCATCACCGGTCCGACCCGATCGATCGCCTCGGTCAGCCGCGCCACCGACATGGGGGCGGCTCCGTACCAGAAGCAGCGCAGCGACGAGAGGTCCGTCGTGTCGAGCGCCGGGGCGTCCAGCAGCATGTAGACCAGCGTCGGTGGGAGGAACAGGTGCGTGACCCCGTGCCGCGGGACGAGGTCGAGGATCGCGTCCACGTCCGGGGTGCGCGCGATGACGATCTCCCCGCCGCTGACGAGCATCGGGAAGCAGAGGACGCCGGCCGCGTGGGTGAGGGGGGCGACGGCGAGGTAGACGGGCCGCTCGCCGATCGGGTAGCCCATGAGGGTCAGCGCGGTCATCGTCTCGAGGTTCTGGTGCGTGAGCACCACGCCCTTGGGACGTCCCGTGGTCCCACCCGTGCCGACGATCATCGCGATGTCGTCGGGCTCGTGCCGGTCGACGGGTTCCTGGCCGCCGGCGAGGAAGTCCGCCCACGGGTGGGAACCGTCCCGCTCGCCGTCGAGGCACACGATCGTGTGCAGGCCGGGCAGGTCGGGGGCGATGGCGTCGACCAGGCCGGTGAAGGCGGCCTGGTGGACCAGCACCTCGCAGTCGAAGCGTTCGAGCAGCTCGCGGTTCTCCGCCGCCTCGTTGCGGGGGTTGACGGGGCACCAGACGGCTCCCGCCCTGCTGATGCCGAAGACGGTCGCGAAGGCGACGGGATCGTTCGCCGAGAGGATCGCGACGCTGGCACCGGGCTCGACGCCCCGTGCCACGAGCGCCGACGCGATCCGACCGGAGAGGTCGCCGACCTCGCGGTAGGTCAGCGACTCCTCCCCGGTCGTCAGGCACGCCTGGTCGGCTGCCACCGAGATCCCCTTGTCGAGGTAGTCGACCAGGCGCACGTCACGCCTCCTGCACCGTGAGCCGGGGCGCGGCGACGAGCCCGAACGAGCGCAGGACGCCGAGGAGCTCTCGATGTCCGAACGCCTGGCAGCCGCTGGCGAAACCAGCCCGCCGGGGAGGCGTCTGGAGCAGCGAGTAGGCCGCGTAGGCCTGCAGCAGGCCGGTCTGCTTGTAGTTGCTGTTGCCGTGGATCACGCAGTGGGCGCGGCCGAGCGGCCCCGAGGCGTGGACGGAGTCCAACGACTTGTTCACCCGCGGGTTCTCGCGGGGCGGCATCGTGTCCATGACCTGCCGCGCCGTCGCCGTCAGGGCGGCGTCGCGCTCCTCGGGGGCCATGTCCTTCGTCGCCTCGAGCGCGCCCGCCACGATCTGCGGCACACCGTGCATCAGGGCGGCGTTGAACACCCCGCCCTGCGCCTTGCAGCTGGCCACGCGCGGGTCGCGCCTGAACCAGACGGGGTGCGACGTGCCGCCCCAGGGCAGTGACTGAGCCAGCTCGTGCTGCCCGGGGACGACCAGCGGGACGAGCCCCTGGGCGGGGTCGAACGGCACGTAGACGTTCTGCTCCAGGTAGTGGGCGGCCGACGTGGCGGCGTTGACGAGGATGGTGCGCGTCGAGGCGATCGTCGGGCTGCCGCCCCAGAACACGGCGATGTCGAGCGTGTCCAGACCGGGGGTCTCGAGGCACAGCTGGGCCGCGATCTCGCCGGTCGTGTACATCTGGGCGAGGCCGGGGGAGAGCAGCAGCCCGGCGGCGGCGAAGTCGGCGCCGTAGGTCTCGTCGCACGTGATGAGCCAGTCCTGCTCGCCCGTCGTGTCGGTGTAGTGCGTCCCGGCGGCGAGGCAGGCCTCGACCACGGCCGGACCCAGCTCGCTGAACGGGCCCACCGTGTTGAGCACGACCTGGGCCCCCTGGAAGAGTCGGGTCAGGGAGGCGACGTCGTGCTCGACCTCGACCACCTCGTAGTCGGCGGTCTCGATGCCGGCCACGTGGGACTCCATCGACGCGTGCAGCGTCTCCTCGCTCCGCCCGGCCGCCACGAAGGGCACGCCGTACTCGCGGAGGTACTCGCAGACCAGGCGACCGGTGTAGCCGGACGCTCCGTAGACCACCACGGGCTTCGTCGTCATGTCACATCCCCATTCCGCCGTCGACGGGCAGACCTGCGCCCGTGATGAACCGCGCTGCGTCCGAGGCCAGGAAGACCACGGCGTCGGCCATGTCGGCCACCTCGCCCAGCCGGCCTGCCGGGGTGAGGTCGACCACGGCGGCGACGGCGGCCTCGGGCGACTCGAAGAGCCCGAGGTCGGCGACGTCGCTGGCGAGGCTCGCTCCCATCGCCGTCGGCACGAGGCCGGGGTAGATGCAGTTGACCCGGACGCCCAGTCCGAGCTTGCCGGCCTCCATGGCGGCCACCCGGGTCAGGCGGTCCACCGCGGACTTCGTGGCCGAGTAGCCCGCGATGCCGGGGAACGCGATGGTCGCGGCGACCGACGAGACGTTGATGATCGAACCGCCACGGCCGGCGGCGCCCTGCGGACCCATGGCCCGGAGCCCGTGCTTCACGCCGAGCAGGGTCCCCAGGACGTTGACGTCGAGCATCCGCCGGACGTCGACCGGGTCGATCTCGGTCACGAGGCTGGTGATCTCGATGCCGGCGTTGTTGACCAGCACGTCGAGCCCGCCGTGGTCGCGCACGACGGACGCGACCGCCGCCTCCCAGGCGGACTCGTCGGTGACGTCGAGCTCGACGAAGCCGTGGCCGTCGCCCAGGGCCTCCGCCGTGGCACGGCCGGCGTCGGTCTGCACGTCGGCGACGACCACGCGGCCTCCTGCCGCGGCGAGCGCCTGGGCCATGCCCTGTCCAAGGCCCTGGGCCCCTCCGGTCACCAGGCACGTGCGCCCGGTGAGGTCGAGTGTCGTCATGTCTGCTCCTGTGGTTGCAGGGTGATGCAGGACACACTCACGGACGCTCTGGACAGTTGTCAAGATTTTTCTTGACGACTGTCCAGACGAGTCCTCCGCCGCGTACACTGCCGGGGGACGGAGGTGCGGCATGGTGCTCACGACGCGGGTCGACAAGGTCGAGCAGCGCCGGCTCGAGCTGGCGGAGTCGGCGCTGCGCACGCTCGGCGACCTCGGCTACGCCCGGACGGGCCTGCGGGAGATCGCGGCGAACTCGCCCTTCAGCCACGGGGTCGTGCACTACTACTTCCACGACAAGATCGAGCTCATCACCTTCTGCGTGCGCCACTACAAGACGATCTGCTCGCGGCGCTACGACGACGCGGTCGCCTCCGCCACGACCCCCCAGGGACTGGTCGACGACGTCGTGGCCATCATGAGTCGCACGCTGCTCGACGACGCCGCGCTGCACCGCCTCTGGTACGACCTGCGCACGCAGAGCATCTTCGAACCGGGTCTGCGCGAGGACGTGCGCGACATCGACCTGCTGCTCCAGGCCATGGTGGGACGCATCGTCGCCCGCGCCGTCGAGCTGGGAGCGGGACAGGCCCTCGTCGACGAGGCGACGGCGTACGCGGCCGTCGACGGCCTCTTCGAGCAGGCCCTCGTCGCGGCGTCCCGAGGCGACGACGCAGCACAGGAGGCGGCGACCCTCCTGGGCCGTCGCGTGGCTGCCCTGCTGCGCAGCATCGTGGCCTAGTCCGGCGGGTGCTCGCTCCATGACGTCGCCCACACCGGGAACAACACGCCGAGGGTCGGTGCTTGGCTCTTCACGTGACTTCTTCCGTCGACCTGGCCCCGTCTGAGACGACCACCCCGCGTGCCGCGCACGTGGGGCTGGCGATCATCGCCCTCGCGCTCGGCGGCTTCGCGATCGGCACCACCGAATTCGTCACGATGGGCCTGCTCAAGGAGATCGCCGTCGGCATCGACGAGTCGATCCCGACCACGGGCCACGTCATCACGGCGTACGCCTTCGGGGTCGTGGTCGGTGCACCCGTCATCGTGGCCCTCGGTGCACGGCTCCCGCGCCGCGAGCTGGCGGTCGGCCTGATCCTCGCGCTGGGCGTCGGCAACGCGGTCACCGCGCTCGCGAGCGGGTACGTGCCCGTGCTCGCCGCACGCTTCCTCGCCGGCCTCCCGCACGGCGCGTACTTCGGCGTCGCCTCGCTGCTGGCCGCCTCGCTGGTGCCGGCGCACCGCCGGGGCCGTGCGGTCAGCCGCGTCATGCTCGGCCTGTCCGTCGCGACCGTGGCCGGCGTGCCGGCCGCCACCTGGCTCGGCCAGGAGCTCGGCTGGCGGGTCGCCTACTGGGCCGTGGTCGTGCTGGCGGTGCTGGCCGCGGCGATGATGCTGCTCTTCGTGCCGCACCAGGCCGCCGACCGCACGGCCAGCATCCGGGGCGAGCTGTCGGCGCTCAGGCGTCCGCAGGTGCTGTTCGCCGTCTCTGCCGGCATGGTGGGCTTCGGCGGGCTCTTCGCCATGTACAGCTACGTGGCGCCGATCGTCACCGACGTCACCGGCCTCTCGGACTCCTCGATCCCGTGGTTCCTCCTGGCCTTCGGCATCGGCTCGGTGCTCGGGTCGTGGCTGGCCGGCCCCCTCGCCGACTGGGACGTCCCACGGCTCGTGATCTGGGGCTTCGTGGCGACGGTCGCGGTGCTCGTCGTCTTCCACCAGACCGCGGGCCTCGTGGTGCCCGCCGCTCTCGGGGTCTTCGCGATCGGCGCGCTGGGCAGCCTCGTGGCCATCGGCCTGCAGATCCGCCTCATGGACGCCGCGGGCGACGCGCAGATGCTGGGCGCGGCGCTCAACCACTCCGCGCTCAACATCGCCAACGGGCTGGGTGCCTGGCTGGGGGGCGTCGTCATCGCCGCCGGCTACGGGTACCGCGCCCCGAGCCTGGTCGGTGCCGCGCTCGCCGTCGCCGGACTCCTGATCTTCCTCGTCGGTCTGCTGGCCCAGCGCCGCACGGCCTGACGCGGAGGAGGACGCCGGTCGGCTCAGGCCGCGCGGACGAGCGTGGTGGCGACGGCCCGGGCGACGTCGGTGCTCCGTCCAGGGGTGCGCAGGCGCATCGCGAGGTCGCCGGTGACCACGAGGAGGAGCTGCTCGCCGAGCTGCTCCCCGCGACCCGGCGCCACCTCCTCGGCGAGGTCGACCAGCCGGTGGCGCAGGTGGTCGGTCTCGAGCCGGAGTGCGGCCGCGAGCTCCGGTGGCGGGGAGGCGTGCTCGGCAGCGGTCCCGAGGAACGCGCACCACCGGGAGCCCAAGGGTCCGTCGCGGAACGTCTCGAGCGCGTCGAAGACCGCCAGCAGCCGGGCCTGCGGGGTCGTCTGCTGCGCGACCGCGTCGTCCCAGGTCCGCGTCCAGGCCCGATGGCGACGCTCGAGCGCTGCCGCGAGCAGCGCCTCCTTGCTCGCGAAGCCGCGGTAGAGCGTGGCGGCCGAGACGCCGGCGCGCGCCAGGACCGCGTCGACCGGGGTGGCCGCGACGCCACCGGTGAAGAAGAGCTCGTCCGCGGCGTCGAGCAGCCGGGTCTCCGTCGAGGTGCGCAGGGCCATGGTCGCAGCCTAGACTCACGAAAGTGAAACGTACGTTTTCGTTATCAGGTCTTCTCGTGCCGGGCGGGCTCGCCCTCGTGGCCGCCACCTACGGGCTCGTCAGGCTCGCGACCGGGCTGTACCTGCCCGACGTCCAGGACGAGCTGGGACTCAGCGCCTCGGCGGCGGGCCTGGTGTCCAGCGGCGCCTCGCTCGCCTACTGCCTCGGCGCGCTGCTGGGGCTGGTGCTCGCCGGCCGACGGGCGCGGACCCTCGTGGTGGTCGCCGCGCTGACCGCGGGGGGAGGCGCTCTCGGTCTCGCCGTCGCGCCGGACGCCACGACGTTCGCCGCCCTCGCCGTCGTCGCCTCGGTGGGCGCCGGGGTCGTCTCGCCGGCGCTCGTGGAGATCCTGCGACGCGACCCGGTCGTCGCGGGCGACCCGTCCGCGCAGGCGGCGGTCAACGCGGGCACCGGGCCCGGTCTCGTCGCGGCCGGCGTGCTGGCCCTCACGCTGCTCCCGGACTGGCGCGCGGCGTGGGCCTGGTCGGGCGTGCTCACGCTCGCCGTGGCGGCGCTCGTGCTGGTGGCCGCACGGGGCGGCACGGACGCCGGCCGCGCGCCGGGCCCGGCGCTGCCGCGCTCCTGGTGGTGGGGCCACCGGAAGGTGGTGGTGGCGAGCCTGCTCCTCGGCGCCGGATCGGCCGCGGTCTGGAGCTACGGCCGGGTCGTCGTGCTCGACGCAGGGGCGGGGACGACGACGTCGGTGGTCGCCTGGATCGCGCTGGGCGTGGGCGGCACCGCCGTCGTCGCCACCGCCGGCCGGCTGGGCCGCCGGGGTCCGCGGAGCGCCTGGGTGCTCACGGCCGCCGTCACCGCCGTCGCGACGCTGACGCTCGGAGTGGGGTCCGGCTCCGCGGTCGTCGCCGTCGTCGCGTGCGCGGTGTTCGGCTGGGGCTTCGTCGCCGCGACGGGCGCGCTGATCGCGTGGACGCTCGACGTCGACCCCGGGCGCGCGGCGTCGGGGACGGCACTCCTGTTCGTCGTGCTCGTGCTCGGTCAGGCCCTCGGGTCCGCGCTGGCGGGGGCCCTCGTCGACGGTCCCGGGCACGCGGCGGCGTTCGCTGCCGCCGCCGGCCTCACCGCGGCCGGGGCGCTGGTGGCAGCGCCGCTGCGGCTCAGGAGGCGCCGGGTCGCAGCCGCAGCCACACCCGGTCGCCCTCGTGCAGCCCGAGCGCCGTCGCGTCCGTGCGGGTGAGGCTCACCAGGACCGGGCCCGGCTGGCGGGCGTCCTCGGGCGTGACCTCCAGGCGCACCTCGAACCCGATCCGCGTCCAGCGGGTGATCGTGCCGACCGTGACCGCCGCCTGCTCGTACCGCGAGATCTCGATGTCGTGCGGGCGGACGAGGTGGTCGCCGAGCGTCGTCACCGGACCGAGGAAGGAGAGCACGAAGTCGCTCGCCGGCTTGTCGTAGAGGTCGTCGGGGGTGCCGACCTGCTCGATGCGGCCGTCGTTGATCACCACGATGGAGTCGGCGACCTCCAGGGCCTCCTCCTGGTCGTGCGTGACGAAGACCGTGGTCACGTGCATCTCGTCGTGCAGGCGGCGCAGCCAGTCCCGCAGCTCCTTGCGGACCTTGGCGTCCAGCGCACCGAACGGCTCGTCGAGCAGCAGCACCGACGGCTCGATGGCGAGCGCGCGGGCCAGCGCCATTCGCTGGCGCTGACCGCCGGACAGCTGCGACGGGCGACGGTCGGCGAACTGCTCGAGGTGCACGAGCCGCAGCAGCTCGTCGACCTTCGCCTCGACCTCGGCCTTCGGGCGCTTGCGGATCTCCAGGCCGAAGGCGACGTTGCGTCGCACGCTGAGGTGCTTGAACGCGGCGTAGTGCTGGAACACGAACCCGACGTTGCGCTTCTGCACCGGCACGCCCGTGGTGTCGGCGCCCTCGATCACGACCGAGCCGGAGTCGGCGGTCTCGAGGCCGGCGATGATCCGCAGCAGCGTCGTCTTGCCGCCACCGCTCGGGCCGAGCAGGGCGGTGAGCTGGCCGGTGGGGATCGACAGGTCGACGTCGTCGAGCGCGACGAAGTCGCCGAACCGCTTGCTGACGCCTGCGACCTCGATGCTCATGGGCCTTCCCTCTCAGTGGCGGTCCGCGCGGGAGCGCAGGACCTGGACGACGACGATGCAGACGACGGAGACGCTGGCGAGCAGGAACGCGATCGCGTAGGCGCCCTCGACGTCGAAGTTGAGGTACTTCTCCTCGACGGCCAGCGTGGCGGTCCGGGTCTCGCCGAGCACGTTCCCCGACACGACCTTGACGGCGCCGAACTCACCGAGCGAGCGGGCGAGGGTCAGCACGACCCCGTAGACGACCGCCCAGCGGATGCCCGGCAGGGTGATCCGCCAGAACGTCTGCCAGCCGTTGGCGCCGAGGCTGCGGGCGGCCTGCTCCTGCTCGGTGCCGATCTCGCGCAGCACCGGCACCACCTCGCGGATGACGAGGGGCAGCGAGACGAACGCCGTGGCCATGACGATGCCGGGCGTGGAGAAGATGACCTGGAAGCCCCAGCCCTCGAGCGTCGGGCCGAACCAGCCGCCGCGCCCGCCGTAGACGAGCACGAGGGCGAGGCCGATGACGATCGGCGAGACCGAGAGCGGCAGGTCGAGCGCCGCGCTGAGCAGACGCTTGCCGGGGAACTCGGTGCGCACCAGCAGGAGCGACATGCTGACGCCGAACACGAGGTTGATGGCCGTCGCGCACAGGGCGGCGACGGCGGTGAGCTGCAGCGCCGCCACCATGTCGGGGTCCTCGAACAGGCCGCGCAACGACGTCAGGCCGTCGGCGAACGTGTTGGTCACGACGAGCGCGACCGGCCACACCACGAGCAGCGCGAGGTACACGACGGCGACGACGCGCAGCAGGTACGTGACCGGGCCGCGGGTGCGGCGGGTGGTGCTGAGGTCAGCCACGGTCGCTGATCCTCCTCTGCAGCAGGTCGAGGACGACGATCGTCGCCAGCGAGACGAGCAGCAGCAGGGTCGCGATCGACGCCGCCGCCTCGGGGTTGTCGTTCTCGATCGCGCTGAGGATGCGCACCGACGCCACCTCGGACGTGAAGGGCAGGTTGCCCGACAGCAGCACCAGCGACCCGTACTCGCCGACGGCCCGCGCGAACGAGAGCGCCGCGCCGGCGGTGATGGCCGGGACGAGGCTGGGCAGGATGACGCGACGGAACGTCGTGAAGCGGCTGGCGCCGAGCGACGCTGCCGCCTCCTCCACCTCGAGGTCGAGCTCCTCCAGCACGGGCTGGACCATGCGGACGACGAAGGGCAGCGTCACGAAGAGGAACGCCAGGTAGACCGACGCGCCCGAGTTCGCGACGTTGATCCCGAGCGGGCTGTCGTCCTTGCCGTAGAGCGACAGCAGCACGAGCCCGGCCACGATGGTCGGCAGGGCGAAGGGGATGTCGATGACCACCTCGAGCACGCCCTTGCCGGGGAAGCGGTCGCGGACGAGCACCCAGGCGATCACGGTGCCGACGACCACGTTGACGGCGGTCACGGCGACCGCTGCCTCGAGCGTCAGCACGATGGCCGAGCGGGTCTGCGCGTTGGTGATGGCGCGCCAGAAGTTCGACCAGCCGCCCTCCGACGCGGTGACGACGACGGCGCAGAGCGGGATGAGGACGAGCAGGCTGAACCACAGCATCGAGATGCCGAGGCCGAGCCCGGACGCGCGGGTGAGGGTGCTCGGCAGCGCCGGCCGGAATCGTGCCGGCCGGCGCTGCGCCGGTGCGGTGGAGGTCATGCCGTCCTGGAGGTCGTCGGGGCGGGTGGGGTCGGCTACTGCGAGGCCTTGCCGGACTTCGCGATGGCGTCGGTGACGATGCCGACGGGCGCGCCGTCCTTGCCGTCGCCGAAGAGCTTGTCCTTCACGCCGCTCCAGTCGTGCCCGCCGAAGTCGTCGGCGAGGGTGAGGAGGTTCTTGACCTTCGGGAACGGGTCCGACGCGTCGGCCGCCCCCTTGACGTCGGACGCCTTCAGGCCCACGGCGGACAGGTCGGCCACGCCGGGCTGCTCCTCGTTGAGCGGCCGGAAGCCCTTGAGCGCGAACTCGCGCTGGCCGGTCTCGCCGAGCACGAAGTCGAGCCAGGGCTCCGCGGCGGGGACGTGCTTCTTCAGGACGGCACCCGGGTTCTCGATGAGCACGGTGGTGTCGGGGATGACGTAGTCGAAGCCCTCGCCGTTCTGGTTCGCGAGAATGGCCTCGTTCTCGTAGGCCAGCAGGACGTCGCCCGTGCCGCCCAGGAAGCTCTGGGTGGCGTCGCGTCCGCTGTTCGTCAGGGACACGACGTTCTTGAAGAGCTTGTCGACGTACGCGGTGGCCTCGGCGTCGCTGCCGCCCTGGCTGGTCACGCTGCCCCACGCGGCGAGCGCGTTCCAGCGGGCCGCGCCGGAGGAGGCGGGGTTGGCCGTGACGATCTTGACGCCGGGCTTGATCAGGTCGTCCCAGCCCTGGATGTTCTTGGGGTTGCCCTTGCGGACGCCGAGCACGACCACCGAGGTCGACACGATGCCCTGGTTGGGGCCGTCGTCCCAGGTCTTGTCGACCAGGCCCGCGTCGACGAGACGGTCGACGTCGGTCGCGACGGACAGGTGCACGTAGTCGGCGGGCAGGCCGTCGGCCACGGCGCGGCTCTGGTCGCCGGAGGCCCCGTAGGAGGTCTTGAACGAGACACCCTTGCCCTGGGGCGTCTCCTCGAACTTCTCGGCGATCGCCTTGTTGGCCGCCTCGGGGACCGCGAACCCGACGATCTTGATCGTCTCGTCGCTGCTGGATCCCCCCGAGCCGCAGGCGCTGAGCACCAGGGCGGAGGCAGCCGCGAGCGCGGCGGCGGTCGTCAGTCGGCGGCGGAGCGTCGTCATGGGGTCGTCCTCGGGGTCGGGCGCACCCTCCGGGGGCGTGGTGCGTCGAGGTACGACCGTAGGCGTCCGACGCCGCCCCGCACGCAGGTCTCATCATGTGGACTCCGGGGTCGCTGAGTGAGACGGGGGATGGGGCGGCCGGCACCTCGGCCGTCGCTCGGCGTGGTCGCCCGCGCTGTGGGACGCAAGGTTCTGCGTTCATGTGCGGCAGGGTCGAGGATGCTGCGTTCGCTACGGGATCCCGTCGTGAACGCAGAAGCGTTCGGCCTCCAGCGCGCAGACGCAGGATCCTGCGTCCCCCGCGGGCCGGCCGCGGCGGGTCAGGCGAAGACGACGGTGCGGGGACCGTTCATCAGCACGCGTGACTCGGCGTGCAGGCGCACGGCGCGGGAGAGCGTCTGGGCCTCCACGTCGCGACCGGCGCGCGCGAGGTCGGCCGGGCCCATGCGGTGGTCGACGCGCTGGACACCCTGCTCGATGATCGGGCCCTCGTCGAGGTCGGCCGTGACGTAGTGCGCCGTGGCGCCGATGAGCTTGACACCGCGCGCGTGGGCCTGGTGGTAGGGCCGTGCGCCCTTGAAGCTGGGCAGGAAGCTGTGGTGGATGTTGATGGCCCGCCCGGCCAGCGCACGGCAGAGGTCGTCGCTGAGGATCTGCATGTAGCGCGCGAGCACCACGAGGTCGACGTCGAGGGCCTCGACGAGCCGGAGCACCTCGGCCTCCACGTCGGCCTTCGTCTCGCGGGTGACCGGCAGGTGGTGGAACGGCACGTCGTACGCGTCGGCGAGCCGCTCGAGGTCGCGGTGGTTGGACACCACGGCCGGCACCTCGATGTTGAGGGTGCCGGAGCTCTGCCGGTAGAGCAGGTCGTTCAGGCAGTGGCCCTCCTTGGAGACCATCACGAGCGTGCGCGCGGGCCGCTCCGCCTCCACGAGCCGGAAGTCCATGGCCAGCTCCGCGGCCACCTGCTCGAACCCGTCGGCCAGCGCGGCCGTCCGCGCGTCCTCGCCGAAGTCGACGTGCAGGCGCAGGAAGAACTCGCCCGACCCGTCGTCGGCCGGCTGCTCCGTGTACTGCTGGGAGTCGAGGATGTTGCCGCCGGTCTCGTGGATCCACCGGGTCACGGCGTACACGAGTCCCGGCCGGTCGGGGCAGGACAGCGTCAGGACGTGGGTGCTGGTCACCGCCGCAGTCTAGGCAGCGGGTGCGGCCTGCGTGGGGGCGGTCGCCGGCGCGACGCCCTGGTGACGGGGGCGCTCGAAGAGCAGCACGACGACCAGCCCGACGACGAAGGCGGCGGCCGGCAGCCAGAAGGCCTCGGACATCGCCCGGGAGAAGGCCTCGGCCACCGGCGCAGGCATCGATCCGGACCCGCCGGCCGCCGACTGGAACGCGGACGCGTCGCCCTGCAGCCCGTTCGCGGCCAGGCGCGACCCGATGAGGGCGGCGACCGCGGCGCTGCCGAGCGCTGCGGCCACCTGGCGCGTCGTGTTGTAGACCCCGGCGCCGGCACCGGCCGACGACATGGGCAGGTTCCGGGTGGCCGTGGCGCTGAGCGGCGCCCAGAGGAACGCGTTCGACACGCCGAACAGGGCCATCGGCAGCAGCAGCTGCCAGGCCGGCGTCGATGGGTCGACCAGGCTCCCGAGCCACCGCATGGCGACGGCGGCGGTGCCGAAGCCCACCAGCGTCAGGAGGCGGGGGTGGACGCGGTCGGAGAGCTTGCCCACGACGGGGGAGAGCAGCAGGAGCACGACCGCCATGGGCGTCATGAAGAGCGCCGACTCCGTGGGGCTCCAGCCGCGGGCGCCCTGCGCGTAGAACATGAACGGCAGGCTCATGGCGGTGATGGCGAGGGAGACCATCGCGATGGCGACGTTGCCGACCGAGAAGTTGCGGTCGCGGAACAGTCCGAGGGGCACGAGCGGCTCGCGGCGCACCCGCGCCTGCCAGGCGACGAACAGGCCGAGCACGACGACGCCGAGCGCGATGAGCAGGGGGACGCTGATCGGTCCGGTGATGGTGCCCCAGTCGTACCGCTCACCCTCCTGGATGCCGAACACGAGCAGGAACATGCCGGCTGCGCTGAGCGCGACGCCGAGCCAGTCGATGGTGTGGGCGTGCGTCTCGAGCACCGGGACCAGGCGCACGGCCAGGACGAAGCCGATCAGGCCGACCGGGATGTTGACGAAGAAGATCCACTCCCAGCCGGCGGCGTCGACGAGCACGCCGCCGAGGATCGGCCCGACGAGCGTCGCGACACCCGCGGCGGCTCCCCAGAGGGCCATGGCGCTGCCGCGCTTGGCCGCCGGGAAGGTGCGGGTGATGACCGCCATGGTCTGCGGCGTGAGGAGGGACGCCCCGACCCCCTGGACGACACGAGCCGCGATGAGCCCGCCGATCGAGTCCGTCAGGCCGCACCACAGCGAGGCGAGGGTGAAGATCGTCAGGCCCAGCAGGTAGACGTTCTTGGGGCCGAAGCGGTCGCCGAGGCGGCCGGTCACCAGCAGGGGCACCGCGTAGGCGAGCAGGTAGGCACTCGTGACCCAGATGCCGCTGTTGTAGTCGGTGCGCAGGTCCTCGATGATCGCCGGCGTCGCGACCGACACGATCGTGTTGTCGACGAGGATCATGAAGAACCCGATGACCATCGCCCAGAGGGCGGGCCAGGGGGACGACGTCGTCGAGGAGGTGGCGCCGGGCTGCTGCGGCTCGCTCAGTTGGGTCACGCAACCAGTGTGCCGTCGTGCGCCGACAGAAGCAGCACCAGTGGCCGACGTCTCACCCGGGCTCGCCCGAGCCGTCGGGTGACGCTCGGGACCTGCGCCGATCGCAGCCGGTCCCGCCCGGGCCGCGGGTCCGCTACCGCCGCTCGCTGGCCAGCAGGTCGTAGGAGACGAGGTCGTCGAGCGTGTCGTCGCCCAGCATCTCGGCCTGACGCTCGACCCCGAGCCGGCGGAAGCCGGACCGCTCGGCCACGCGGTTGCTGGCGACGTTGCCCGCGGCGGCCAGCAGGCTGAGTCGGTGCAGTCCGGGGCCGTCGGGCGAGAACGCCCAGCGCGTCACCGCCTCGACGGCCTCGGCGACGAGTCCGCGACCCCGCGCGTCGGGGTGCGCCCAGTAGCCCACCTCGGCCGTGCCGGGGTTCACGCCGCCGAGGTGCATGAGCGTCACGAGGGCGACGAGGTCGTCGGAGACCGGGTCGGCCACGGCCCAGGTGATCTTCTCCCCGGTGGCGGCGCGCCACGTGCAGTCGGCCACGAAGGCGCGGGCCACGTCGGGCGTGTAGGGATGGGGCAGTGACCGCAGCCAGTGCCGGGTGGTCGGGTCGGAGCACGCCTGCGCCACGCGGTGCGCGTCGGTCTCCACGAGCGGTCGCAGCCGCAGGCGGTCGGTCCTGAGCCTCGGTGCGTCCTGCCACGGCCGGCGGGCGTAGGGCGCGTCGCCGAAGCGCAGCACGGCCGTCCAGGCGTCGAGGGTGCGGCCACGCTCGTGCAGCAGGGCGGGCGCGGTGCCGACCAGCTCGAAGCCGCAGGCGTGCGCGACCCGTAGGGATGCCTCGTTGCCCACGTGGGCCCGCCAGTGCACCGCCTCGATCCCGGCCTCGGTGAAGCCGTGGCCGACGGCGAGCCGCACGGCGGCGGTCATGATGCCCCGACCCCGCGCCCACGGGTGGAGCGTGAAGCCGATGTCGGCGACGGGGCCGCCGCGCACGTCGACGTTCCCGGCGAAGCGCGGACGTCCGTCGTCGTCCTCGGCCTCCACGACCCACATGCGGGCGGTGCCCTCGTCCCAGGCGCGAGCGCCGACGTGCAGGGCGAACTGCTCGCTCATCTCGCGCGTGTTCGGGATCGGCACGGCGGTCCACCGCTGCATGTCGGGGTCCTGCGTCATCTCCCACATCGCCTCGATGTCGGCCGGGGTGGCCGCGCGCAGGGTGACGACGCCGTCGGTCAGCACCGGGACCGACAGCGGGAACGGCAGGCCGTTCACCGCGCGCGCAGGATGTCGAGGATCTCGTCGAGCTTGCCGCCGTGCTCGTCCAAGGTCCGGGTGTGCTCGTCGAGGGTCCGGGTGTGCTCGTCGAGGATGCGGGTGTGCTCGTCGAGGATGCGGGTGTGGTCGGCGAGGGTCCGGGTGTGCTCGTCCAGGGTCTGCGTGTGTCCGGCGAGGGTGCCCGTGTGACCGTCGACGGTCGAACGGATCTCCGAGACGATCTCGTACAGGTCGTCGACGTCGTTGCGCAGCTGGCTCACACGGTCCGGCGGGGTCATGCGGCCACGCTACTGCGGGTGCGCGCCCGCGACCAAGGGCTTCGTCGTCGACCTGTGGACAGGCGCGACCTCAGCGCTGCTGGGCGCGGAACGGGTCGGCCGGGTACACGCCGAGCACGCGGGTCTCTGTGGTGAAGAAGCCGAGCTCCTCCAGGGCCCGTGCCACGTGCGGGTCGTCGGGGTGCCCGTCGACCTCGGCGAGGAACTGGGTGGCGGTGAACTCCCCGCCGACCATGTAGCTCTCGAGCTTCGTCATGTTGACGCCGTTCGTGGCGAACCCGCCGAGCGCCTTGTAGAGGGCGGCGGGGAGGTTGCGGACGTTGAAGATGAAGGTGGTGACGACGGGACCCGCGCCCTGGGGGGCGCGCACCGGCTCGCGGGACAGCTCCACGAAGCGCGTGGTGTTGTGGTCCTCGTCCTCGACGTCGGCGGCGAGGATGTCGAGGCCGTAGATCTCGGCCGCGAGGGGTGGCGCGATGGCGGCGGAGGTGACGTCGGCCGCCTCGGCGATCTCCCGCGCGGCCCCTGCGGTGTCGCCGGAGACGACGGGGACCCAGCCGTGCTGGCCGATGATCTTGCGGCACTGGCCGAGCGCGTGCACGTGGCTGTGCACGGTGCGGACCGTCTCGAGCGTCGTGCCGGGAACCCCCATGACCATGAACTGGATGCGCAGGAAGTGCTCGCCCACGATGTGCAGACCGGACGTCGGGAGGAAGTGGTGGATGTCGGCGACGCGGCCGGCGATCGAGTTGTCGATCGGGATCATGGCGAGGTCGGCGTCGCCGCCGGTGACCGCCGCGAACACGTCCTCGAACGACGCGCAGGCCACGGCCTCGGCGTCGGGGTGGTGCTGCTGGCAGACGATGTGGGAGTTGGCGCCGGGCTCTCCCTGGTACGCGATGCGGCGGGCGGTCACGCGCCCAGTGTCGCACCGCCGCGTCAGGCGGTGCGGTGGGCTCCTGCTGCGGGCCGGACGGCGAAGACCTCCGGCGCCTTCCACCCCAGGGCGTCGTAGCGCTGCTCGACGAGCTCGCGCACGGCGCGCGCCTTGGTCTGGGGGACGAGGGCGATGGCCGACCCGCCGAACCCGCCCCCGGTCATGCGGGCGCCCAGGGCCCCGCCCTCGACGGCCGCCTCGACCGCGACGTCGAGCTCGGCGCAGCTGACCTCGAAGTCGTCGCGCAGCGAGACGTGCGACGCGGTGAGGATGGTGCCCAGCTGCTCGAAGTCGGCCTCGCCGAGCGTCCGCAGCGCGGCCTTGACCCGCGCGGTCTCGGTGAAGACGTGCTGGGTGCGGCGACGCAGCACCGGGTCCTCGAGGCGCACGAGCGCGTCGAGCCCGGCCTTCGCGAGGTGGTCGAGACCGAGCTCGGCTGCGGCGCGCTCGCACTCCGCGCGACGCTCGCCGTACCCGCCGCCCGGCAGGGGTGCGGAGCCCTGGGCCGCCGGGGCGCTGCGGTGCGAGTGGTCGACACCGGTCGCGATGACGAGGAGTGCGAGGTCGGCGGCGGCGAGGTCGAACGGCACGCGGGCCGGGGCGTCGTCGGAGAGCGGGTCGGTGACGACCGCCTCGCCCGCCCGGCCGAACGTGACGGCGAGCTGGTCCATGAGCCCGGTGGGCGCACCCACGAAGTCGTTCTCAGCGCGCTGCGCGAGACGGGCCACCTGCAGCGGCGCGACGTCGAGGCCGGCCACGTCGGCCAGGGCCGAGACGACGCCCACGGTGAGCGCTGCCGACGAGGAGAGTCCCGAGCCCAGCGGCAGCGTCGACTCCAGCACCAGGTCGACGCCCGGCAGCGGGCCCACGGTCCCGAGCGCCCACACCGCTCCCGCGGGGTAGGCGGCCCAGTCGTCGGCCGACACCGTGCCGTCGTCGGGTGCGACGCCGATGCCGAAGGTGGCGCGCTCGCGCGTGCCGTCGGGCAGCGTGCTCCAGACGTTGACCGCGTCGTCGTCGCGGCGGCGGACCTTCACCGTGAGGAAGCGGTCGATCGCGAACGGCACCGAGGGGCCGCCGTTGTAGTCGAGGTGCTCCCCGACGAGGTTGACCCGACCCGGAACCTGCCACGTGCGTACGTCGTCCACGGCCCCGAGCCTAGGACCTGTCCCGCGAGGAGCCACTGGCACAATGCACAGCATGTCCAGCAGCACCCGTCCACGCTCGCTGTCCGGCATCCAGCCGACGGCCGACTCGTTCCACTTCGGGAACTACTTCGGGGCCCTGCGGCAATGGGTGGGGCTCCAGGAGGACCACGACGCCTTCTACTTCATCGCGGACCTGCACTCGCTGAACGAGCGTCCGGACCCCTCGCTCCTGCGTCAGCGGACCTACGCGTCCGTCGCGCAGCTCCTGGCAGCCGGTGTCGACGTCGAGCGGTCGACGCTCTTCTGCCAGAGCCAGGTCGTGGAGCACACCCAGCTCGCGTGGGTGTTCAACGGTCTGACGGGCTTCGGCGAGGCCGGCCGGATGACCCAGTTCAAGGACAAGGTCGGTCGGCGGGGCGAGGAGAACGCCAACGTCGCGCTCTTCACCTACCCGATCCTGCAGGCCGCCGACATCCTGCTCTACAACCCGCACCACGTCCCGGTGGGTGAGGACCAGCGCCAGCACCTGGAGCTCTCGCGCAACCTGGCGCAGCGGTTCAACCATCACTACGGCGAGACCTTCCGGCTCCCGGAGCCCTACATCGTGAAGGGCACGGCACGCATCCTCGACCTGCAGGACCCGACGTCGAAGATGAGCAAGTCGGCGTCCAGCCCCAACGGCATCATCGACCTGCTCGACGACCCCGCCCGCGCGCGCAAGAAGATCCGCTCGGCGGTCACGGACTCCGGGAGCGAGATCGTGTTCGACCCGGAGACCAAGCCGGGGATCTCCAACCTGCTCACGATCTTCTCGGCCATCACCGGCGAGGACGTCGAGACGATCGTGGCTCGGTTCGAGGGGCGCCAGTACGGACACCTGAAGGTCGAGCTGGGCGACGTCGTGGCCGACTTCGTGGCCGGCTTCGGCGAGCGCACGCGCGCCTACCTCGACGATCTCGCCGAGCTCGACCGCGTGCTGGCCGCGGGCGCCGTCCGGGCCCGTGAGGTCGCGGCGCCGGTGGTGGTGGACGTGTACGACAAGGTCGGGCTCGTCCGCGGTGTCTGACCCGTGCGTGGAGGGCGTGCCGTCGCAGGACGGGGCGCTGACCTTCGGTGTGGCGATCGCCGTCCCGGAGCCGTTCGGTGAGCAGCTGCGCGCCCATCGGGCGTCGTTCGGCGACCCCGCTGCCGCGCAGATCCCCAGCCACATCACGCTGCTGCCGCCCGACCAGGTCACGGAGGAGGGGCTCGACGACCTCGCGGCGCGGCTCGAGCACGTGGCCGACCGGACGGCGCCGTTCGAGGTGACGCTGCGGGGCACCGGCACGTTCCGGCCCGTGTCGCCGGTCGTCTTCGTGGCGGTCAGCCGGGGGATCGCCGAGGCGGGCGTCCTGGCGGCCGACCTGCGCGCGGCGCTCGACGCGCCCGAGCCGCTGTTTCCGTTCCACCCCCACGTGACGGTGGCGCACCACCTCGACGACACCGCCCTCGACCACGCCTACGCGACGCTCGAGGACTTCGGCTGCGACTTCGAGGTCACCGAGGTGGCCCTCTACCTGCACCGCGAGGGCGAGGGGTGGTCCACGCACCGGACCTTCGCGCTCCAGGGACCGCGGGTCGACTGACCCCGACCCGTTCCGGCCCGCCTCAGCGCAGGATCCGGTCCACCAGCTCGTCGACCGCGGCCTCGAGCGGCACGCCGGTGTCCAGCGGGACCGTGAGCTGGTCCAGCACCAGGCCGTCGACGGCGTGGTGGAGCAGGGCGAGCTCGGTGCGTCCGCCAGGGAGCCCGGCCTCCGTGTTGAAGGCGACGTCGTCCTCGAAGGCGCGCTGCCGCCAGGTGCCGAGGGTGGCGGCGACGTGCGGCCGGCGAGCCGCCTCGAGCCGAAGCTCGAACAGGGCCAGCGCCACGTGCGGGTCGGCGCGGAGTCGTCGCACGACGTCGTGGACGTAGGCGGCGAACAGGGCGCGGTCGGCCGGGACGCCGTCCCGCGGCGTGACGGCCTCGGGGGAGGGCGCGAGTCGTCGGCCGATGCGGTCGACCAGTGCGGCGACGAGGTCGTCACGGCGCGGGAAGTAGTTCGAGGCGGTCCCGACCGGCGTGCCCGCGGCGGCGTCGACGGCGCGGTGCGTCAGGCCCCGCGCCCCCTGCTCCGCGAGCACGCGGATCCCGGCGTCGGCGAGCGCGGCACGTCGGTCGTCGTTGCGAGGCATGGGGCCACCCTAGCGCGACCACGACATCTGTCGTACTCTGACCACGACAGATGTCGTGAACAGGGGGAACGGTGCGAGAGCTCGTCTACTACGTGGCCGTCAGCATCGACGGCTTCATCGCCGACACCGCGGGCGGCTTCGAGGCGTTCATGGTCGGCGGCGACCACGACGCGGTCGTGCTGCAGGAGTACGCGGACGCACTCCCCGCCCACGCGCACGCCGCGCTGGGCACCCTGCCGCCGAGGACGCGCTTCGACACCGTCGTCATGGGGTGGAACACCCTGCTGCCGGCGCTCGACGCGGGCATCGCGAGCCCCTACCCGCACCTGCGCCAGGTCGTCGCCAGCCGCCGCGGGCGGACGGTGGACCCGGCGATCTCGCTCGTGCGCGACCCGCTGGCCTGCGTGCGCGACCTCAAGGCAGCCGACGGTCTCGACGTCTGGCTGTGCGGCGGAGGCGAGCTGGCCGGTGCGCTGCTCCCGGAGATCGACCGGCTCGTCCTGAAGCGTCATCCGGTGGTGCTCGGCGCCGGGATCCCGCTCTTCGGCAGGGTCGACGTCGAGGCGACCCGCTTCACCCCGACCCGGCTGCGCCCGTTCGAGTCCGGCGTCGTCGTGGAGGAGCACGTCCGCCGCTCGGGTCGGTGACGCCCGTCAGGGCTGCACGCCCTCCTGCAGCGAGAGCAGCAGCTCGTCGTGGAACGCGAGCGCCGCGAGCTGAAGGGTGTCGCGACGGTGGGCCAGCGCGATGTGCCGGTCGAGCGTCGGGTTGCGCAGGGCCACGGGACGCAGCGCTGGGCGGTTCGCCAGCACCATCTCCGGCACCACCGCGTAGCCGAGCCCGGCCTCCACGAAGCGGAGCACGGACAGCATCTCCCCGCCCTCGACCGAGACCTGGGGCGTGAACCCGGCGGCGGCGCAGGCGGCGAGCGTGGTCTCGCGGAGGTCGTAGCCGGTGCGGAACATCACGAGCGGCAGGTCGCGCAGCGCGCAGACGTCGACCGCGTCGGGCAGGACGTCGTCGACGGGTGCCGCGAGCACGAGCCGGTCGCGGCGCAGCAGCACGGTCTCGAGGTCGGGTCGCTCCTCGGACAGCGGCGTGATGAGCAGGGCGACGTCGAGCCGGCCCTGGGCGAGCTCGTGGGTGAGCACGCGCGACCCGCTCTCGTGCACCTCCAGCTCGATCAACGGGTGCGACTCGTGGAACCGGGTCAGGACCTCCGGGAGCAGGCCGTCGCAGATGGACGGGGTGGCGCCGAGGCGGACCCGCCCCCGCCGCAGGCCGGCCACCTCGTGGACGGCCCGCTGGGCCGACTCGACGTCGATGAGGATGCGCTCGGCGTGGGGGAGGAGCGCCTCGCCGGCGCTCGTCAGCTCGATGCCGCCGGGCTGGCGCACGAACAGCGGCGTGCCGAGGGAGTTCTCCAGCACGCGGACCTGCTTGGACAGGCTCGGCTGGGCGACGCCGACCTCGGCGGCCGCCCGGGTGAAGTTGCGCGTGCGGGCGACCGCGACGAAGTAGGAGAGCTGCTGGAACTGCACGTCCTCCACCCTACTCCTCCATAGCCGCAGGCTATGAAGGTTGGCCTCATGATGACTTAGCGCCTAGGTAAGAATCGCGTTAACGTCGGATCGTGGCCACTACTCTGACTCGCGCGTCGGCGCGCAGGTCGACCGTCGTGCTCAAGTACACGATGGCCGTGTCCGGGCTGATCATGCTCGGCTACCTGCTCGTCCACATGTACGGCAACCTCAAGTTCTTCGAGGGCAAGGAGTTCTTCGACTCCTACCTGGAGGGCCTGGAGAACATCTTCTACCCCTACCTGCCGCACGGCGGCGCCCTGTGGATCCTCCGCGTGGTGCTCCTCGTGTCGCTGGTCGCGCACGTCTACTGCGCGGTCACGCTCTGGCGGCGCAACAAGGTGGCGGCGGGCTACACCGGCGGCAAGCGCTACCACTCCAAGCAGAACCGCACCGGCATCCAGCGCTCCTACGCGTCGTTCACGATGCGCTGGGGCGGCGTGATCCTGCTGCTCTTCATCATCGGGCACCTCGCCCAGATGCTGCCGAACTGGCTCGCCCCCGGCGGAGCGTCGGACAGCAAGTACGAGCGCGTGGTCAACGGGTTCGAGATCTGGTGGGTCGTCCTGCTGTACACGATCGGTCTGGTCGCGGTCGGCTTCCACCTGTGGCACGGCTTCTGGAGCGCCCTCACGACGCTCGGCCAGAACCGCAGCAGCACCCGCAAGGACTCCGTCATCACCATCGCGTCCTGGGTGCTCTCGGTGGTCATCGCCGGTGGCTTCCTGATCGTCCCCTTCGCCGTCTTCTTCTTCGGAGCTGGTTCCTGATGAGTGACACCTACACCCCCACCGGGGCAGCCGAGCAGTTCATCGAGCACGGCGAGGACATCCACGACACCAAGGCGCCGTCCGGTCCCATCGAGCGACGCTGGGAGCAGCGCCAGTTCGACGCCAAGCTGGTCAACGCGGCCAACCGCCGCAAGATCAAGATCATCGTCGTCGGCACCGGCCTGGCGGGCGCGTCCGCGGCTGCCACGCTCGGCGAGGCCGGCTACCACGTGACGAGCTTCTGCTACCAGGACAGCCCGCGCCGTGCGCACTCGATCGCGGCCCAGGGCGGCATCAACGCGGCGAAGAACTACCGCAACGACGGCGACTCGGTCTACCGGCTCTTCTACGACACGGTCAAGGGTGGCGACTTCCGCTCCCGCGAGTCCAACTCCTACCGTCTCGCGCAGGTGTCGGTGAACATCATCGACCAGTGCGTCGCGCAGGGCGTCCCGTTCGCCCGCGAGTACGGTGGCCTGCTCGACAACCGCTCCTTCGGCGGCGTGCAGGTCTCCCGCACGTTCTACGCGCGCGGCCAGACCGGCCAGCAGCTCCTCATCGGCGCGTACCAGGCGCTCGAGCGCCAGGTCGCCGCCGGCACCGTCGAGGTGCACACCCGCCACGAGATGCTCGACCTCGTCATGGTCGACGGCAAGGCCCGCGGCGTCATCGTCCGCGACATGGTCACCGGCGAGATCGAGTCGCACACCGCCGACGCCGTCGTGCTCGCGAGCGGCGGCTACGGCAACGTCTACTTCCTGTCGACCAACGCGATGGGCTGCAACGTCACGGCCACCTGGCGTGCGCACCGTCGTGGCGCCTACTTCGGCAACCCCTGCTACACGCAGATCCACCCGACCTGCATCCCCGTCTCGGGCGACTACCAGTCGAAGCTGACGCTGATGAGCGAGTCGCTGCGCAACGACGGCCGCATCTGGGTGCCCAAGAAGGCCGGCGACGACCGCCACCCGCGCGACATCCCCGAGGACGAGCGCGACTACTACCTCGAGCGGATCTACCCCGCCTTCGGCAACCTGGTGCCGCGTGACATCGCCTCGCGCGCCGCGAAGTACCAGTGCGACGACGGCAAGGGCGTCGGCCCCGGCGGCCTCGGCGTCTACCTCGACTTCGCCGACGCCATCGAGCGCATGGGCCGTCCGGCCGTCGAGGCGAAGTACGGCAACCTCTTCGACATGTACGCCCGGATCACCGGCGAGGACCCGTACACCGAGCCGATGCGCATCTACCCGGCCGTGCACTATGTCATGGGCGGCCTCTGGGTCGACTACGACCTGCAGAGCAACCTCGAGGGTCTCTTCGTCACCGGCGAGGCGAACTTCTCCGACCAGGGCGCCAACCGCCTCGGCGCCTCGGCGCTGATGCAGGGCCTCGCCGACGGCTACTTCGTGCTGCCGACGACGATCGCGAACTACCTCGCGGCGGGCCCGTTCGAGCCGGTCCCCGAGGACCACCCGGCCGTCCTCGAGGCCCGTCAGGCGGTCGAGGAGCGCATCCAGAAGCTGCTGGCCGTCGACGGCAACCGCACGGTCGACAGCTACCACAAGGAGCTCGGCCACATCATGTGGGAGTACTGCGGCATGGAGCGGACCGAGGAGGGCCTGACGAAGGCCATCGGCCTGATCCGCGAGCTGCGGGACGACTTCTGGAAGAACGTGAAGGTCACCGGTGAGGCCGAGGAGCTGAACCAGACCCTGGAGCGCGCCGGCCGCGTCGTCGACTTCTTCGAGCTGGGCGAGCTGATGTGCATCGACGCGCTCAACCGCGAGGAGTCGTGCGGCGGTCACTTCCGCGCCGAGAGCCAGACCGAGGACGGTGAGGCGCTGCGCCACGACGACCGCTTCGCCTACGTGGCGGCGTGGGAGTTCGGCGGCGAGAAGCCGATCCTGCACAAGGAGCCGCTCGAGTACGAGTACGTCGAGATGAAGGCCCGGTCGTACAAGTGAACAGGAGCTGCAAGTGAAGATCACCGTCAACGTCTGGCGTCAGAAGAACGCCGACGCGAAGGGCGAGATGGTCGGGTACCACCTCGACGACGTCTCCGAGGACATGTCGTTCCTGGAGATGCTCGACGTGCTGAACGAGCAGCTCACGCTCGCCGGTGAGGAGCCGGTCGCGTTCGACCACGACTGCCGTGAGGGCATCTGCGGGTCGTGCGGTGTCGTCATCAACGGCATCGCGCACGGTCCCGAGGTCACGACGACGTGCCAGCTGCACATGCGCTCGTTCAAGGACGGCGACGTCATCGACATCGAGCCGTGGCGCGCGGGCGCGTTCCCGATCGTCAAGGACCTCGTGGTCGACCGCGGCGCGTTCGACCGCATCATCCAGGCCGGCGGCTACATCAGCGTCAACACCGGCTCGGCCCCGGAGGCCAACAACCTCCCGGTGCCGAAGGAGGACGCCGACCACGCGTTCGCGGCGGCGACCTGCATCGGCTGCGGTGCCTGCGTCGCGGCGTGCCCGAACGGCTCGGCGATGCTGTTCACCGCGGCCAAGGTGACCCACCTGGGCCTGCTGCCGCAGGGCCAGCCGGAGCGCGAGTCGCGCGTGGCCAGCATGGTCGCCCAGCACGACGCGGAGGGCTTCGGCTCCTGCACCAACATCGGCGAGTGCACGGCGGCCTGCCCCAAGGGCATCCCGCTCGACGTCATCTCGCGCCTCAACCGCGACCTGCTCGGGGCGCTGGCCGCCGGCCAGGCCTGACGCACCACCCCTCGACCGCCCGTCACCCCTCCGGGGGTGGCGGGCGGTCGTGTTCGGGCCGCCGGGTGCCCCGTGCCCCCGAGCGGTGACTTCTCCACCGCTCGCGGGCTTTCAGTGGAGAACTCACCGCCCGACGCGCCTACGCGCCGTGCTCGAAGCCCTTCCATCGGTGGATCTGCAACCGCAGCGCCCGGCACCGCGCTGATCGGTGGATCCTCAACCGCAAGTCGCCTCCTGGCGTTGCTGACCCACCGATGAGGGGCTCCGGCGTGCTCGGTCACGCCAGGGCCCCTGCCCCGTCGAGGCCGCTCCAGACGCAGGGCCACGACCACCCGCGCCGACGCAGCCCCGACCCCTCCATCGGTGGATCCTCAACCGCAGGCCGCTTCCTGGGGTTGCCGACCCACCGACGAGGGGCTCCGGCGTCCGTCTCGTCGAGCCCGACGCAGATGGTTGCAGATTTGAATTAGCATGGTTAATGACCTACGCTAAGGACATGCCCACCGACTCCCAGAACCTCGCGCTGGCGGTGGCCCGACTCAACCGCAGGCTCCGGCAGGAGCGGCACTCCGACCTGACCCCGACGCAGCTGTCCGTGCTGGGCACGCTGCGCCAGCTGGGCCCGACGTCGCCGTCGTCGATCGCCGCCCGTGAGCGCGTGAGCGCCCCCAGCGTGACCCGCACCCTGAACTGCCTCGCCGAGGACGGCCTCGTCGAGCGGTCGCCGCACCCCCAGGACGGCCGCCAGGTCGTCGTCAGCCTCTCCGACCTCGGCGAGAAGACGCTCGCCGAGGAGCGCCGCCGTCGCGACGCCTGGCTGCACCAGCGCCTCGCCGAGCTCGACGCCCGCGAGCGGGCCCTGCTGCGGGAGGCGTCGGCGATCCTGACCCGGATCACCGAGTCGTGAGCCCCACCTTCCGCGCCCTGCACGTCCGCAACTACCGGGTCTACGCCGCCGGAGCCCTCGTCTCCAACGTCGGCACGTGGATGCAGCGCGTCGCGCAGGACTGGCTCGTCCTCCAGCTGACCTCCAGCGGCACCGCCCTCGGCATCACGACCGGGCTGCAGTTCCTGCCCGCGCTGCTGCTGTCGCCGGTCGCCGGGGTGGTCGCCGACCGGTACCCGAAGCGGACGGTGCTGCGCTGCACGCAGGTGGCCATGGCCGTGCCCGCCGCGATCCTCGGCGTCCTCGCCGTCACCGGTGCCGCGCAGGCCTGGCACGTGTACGTGCTCGCGTTCGTGTTCGGCGTGGGCACCGCCTTCGACGCGCCCGCCCGCCAGTCGTTCGTCGTCGAGATGGTCGGACCCGACGACCTCTCCAACGCCGTCGGCCTCAACTCGGCCTCGTTCAACTCCGCGCGGATGATCGGTCCGGCACTCGCGGGCCTGCTCATCGCCGCCGGCGGGTCGGGCGTCGAGGCGACGGGGTGGGTCATCCTGGCGAACGCCGTCAGCTACCTGGCCGTCATCGCCTCGCTGCAGCGGCTCGACCCCGCCCGGCTCTCCCCGGCCCCCGTCATGGGCAGCCGCAAGGGTGCGGTGCGCGAGGGCGTGCGGTACGTGCGCGCCCGGCCCGACCTCGTGCTGGTCCTGTCCATCGTGTTCGCGGTCGGCACCTTCGGCCTGAACTTCCAGATGACCAGCGCGCTCATGGCGACCGACGTGTTCGACAAGGGCGCGGGGGAGTACGGCATCCTCGGCTCGGTCATGGCGATCGGATCGCTGGCCGGTGCGCTCCTGGCGGCCCGACGTGAGCGTCCACGGCTGCGGTTCGTGGTGGGCGCGGCCATCGCGTTCGGCGTCGTCGAGATCGTCGCGGGCCTGATGCCCGACTACCTCACCTACGCGCTCGTGCTCCCGCTGCTGGGCCTCTGCGCGCTCACGATGATCACCGCCGCCAACGCCACGATCCAGATCACGACCGAGCCGGTCATGCGCGGCCGCGTCGCGGCGCTGTACCTCATGATCTTCATGGGCGGCACGCCGCTCGGCTCCCCGTTCATCGGCTGGGTGGGGGAGACGTTCGGCGCCCGGTGGACGCTGATCGGCGGCGGAGCCCTGTCGCTGCTGGGCGTGGCCGTCGCCCTGCTGCTGTACGCGCGAGGGCGTGAGATCCAGCGCCGCGACGTCGCCGAGCTCGTGGCTCGCCTACGCTCGCAGCATGGACGTCGAGCGCACCTTCACCCTGCCCCGGCCGGTCGAGGAGGTCTTCGCCTTCCTCAGCGACTTCGAGAACACCGAGCACTGGGACCCCGGCACGATCGAGACGACGCGCCTGTCGGGTGACGGGGGCATGGGCACCCGCTACAGGAACCGGTCCCGGTTCATGGGGCGCACCGTCACCCTCACGTACGAGACGGTCGGCTTCGACCCGCCGGCGTTCTTCGCGTGCAAGGGCGTGAACGGGCGCACGACCGCCACCGACGTCATGTCGTTCACGCCCGTCGACGACACCGCCACGCAGGTGCACTACCGGGCGCAGTTCGACTTCCCGTTCCCGCTGCACCAGCTCGCGCCGCTCGTCCTGCGTCGGCCGCTGGACCGGCTGGCCGACGAGACGGTCGACTCGATCCGCCGCGCCCTCTCCTGACCCTGACGCGGACCCCGCACCCGGCTGCGCCCCCACCGCACCCGACGCGTCCTCCGCGGACACCTCCCGCGGGACCTGCCGGGCGGGACTATCCTGGCCGAATGTCCGTCGAAGCCATCGCCCGCTCGATCGAGGTCGTCACGCCCGACCTGATCGAGCTGCGCCGCGACCTGCACGCCAGCCCCGAGCTGTCGTGGCACGAGGAGCGCACCACCGACGTGGTGGCCGGGTGGATGGACAAGCTGGGTCTCGCCCACGAGCGGTTCGAGGGCACCGGGCTGGTCGCCGAGGTCGGCCCCGAGGAGGGTCCGATCGTGGCCCTGCGCGCCGACCTCGACGCGCTGCCCGTCGACGACACCACCTCCGACCCGTGGCGCTCCACGGTCCCCGGCGTCGCCCACGCCTGCGGCCACGACGTCCACGTCTCCGCACTGGTCGGCGCCGCGGTGGCGCTGCAGGAGCTCCACCAGTCCGGCGGCCTGCCCCGCCGGGTGCGGCTGATCTTCCAGCCGGCCGAGGAGGTCATGCCCGGTGGTGCGCTGCGGCTCCTGTCCGCCGGGGTGCTCCGCGGCGTCTCACGCATCGTGGCGCTGCACTGCGACCCCTCGCTCGACGTCGGCCAGGTCGGCCTGCGCGAGGGCCCGATCACCGGCGCGTCCGACCGGATCCAGGTGACCCTCTCCGGTCGCGGTGGGCACACGTCGCGTCCACACCTCACCGAGGACCTCACCTACGCGCTCGCGAGCCTGGTCACCCAGCTGCCCGCCGTGCTCTCGCGCCGCTTCGACCCGCGCTCCGGCGCGAGCCTCGTGTGGGGCGCCGTCCGCGCGGGCAACGCGCCCAACGTCATCCCCTCGACCGGTGAGCTGAGCGGCACGCTGCGCATGCTCGACTCCGCAGCGTGGCACCAGGCGGAGCACCTCGTCCGCGGCCTCATCGCCGACATCATCGAGCCGTTCGGCGTCAGCGCCGACGTGACCTACGTGCGCGGCGTCCCACCCGTGGTCAACGACTTCGGCGTCACCGAGGTCCTGCGTCGTGCCGTCTCCGACGCCATCGGACCCGCCGCCGTCGCCACCACGAGCCAGAGCCTCGGCGGGGAGGACTTCGCCTGGTACGTCGAGGCCGTGCCGGGGGCCATGGGGCGGCTCGGCACCCGCACGCCGGACGGCCCGACGTACGACCTGCACCAGGGCAACCTGCGCATCGACGAGCGCGCGATCGCGGTCGGCGCGAAGGTCCTGGCCTGCTCCACGCTGCACTAGCGCACCGCCCCGACCCGGCAAGGTGACGATCCGGTTACGGCCCGGGGCAATCGACGCGAGGCCCTCCCGCGGGACCCTGTGCGCGGTTAGGGTGCAGGCGTGCCGGGCTCGCCGGCGAAGTCTCGAGGAGGAACATTGCGTCGTCTCACGAAGGTCACCGCCGTCGCCGGTGTGGCCGTGCTCGTGCTCGCTGGTGCGGGCTGCGCCAAGAAGAGCACCGACAGCGAGGACAGCAGCGCCAGCGGCAAGGACTGCGTCGCCAAGGTCGACACCAAGGTCGGCATGGCCTTCGACGTGGGCGGTCGCGGTGACCAGTCGTTCAACGACTCCGCCGCCAAGGGCCTCGACAAGGCCGAGTGCGAGCTGGGCTTCGAGGTGCAGACCGCCGAGGCGCAGGACGGCGAGGCCGAGTCGGCGCGTGAGGGCCGCCTCCAGCAGCTGGTCGACGCGGGCTACAACCCCGTCATCGCTGTGGGCTTCGCCTACTCCTCCGCGGTCGGCAAGATCGCCAAGGAGAACCCCGACGTCAACTTCGCCATCGTCGACGACGCGGTCGAGGGCGACAACATCGCGAACCTGCTCTTCGCCGAGGAGCAGGGCTCCTTCCTCGTCGGCGCCGCTGCGGCGCTGAAGACCGAGTCCGACAACATCGGCTTCGTCGGTGGCGTCGAGACGCCGCTCATCAAGAAGTTCGAGGTCGGCTACGAGGCGGGCGCCAAGGCCGTCAACCCCGACATCAAGATCCAGAGCCGCTACCTGACGCAGCCGCCGGACTTCAGCGGCTTCGGCGACCCGGCCAAGGGCAAGACGGCCGCCGAGGGCATGTTCGACAAGGGCGCCGACATCGTCTACCACGCGGCCGGCGGCTCCGGCGCGGGTGTCTTCGAGGCGGCGAAGGACGCCGACGCGAAGGCGATCGGCGTCGACTCCGACCAGGCCCTCACGGCCGACCCGTCCGTGCGCGACGTCATCCTGACCTCGATGCTCAAGAACATCGACGTCGCCGTGTTCTCCTACCTGCAGGGTGTCGCCGACGGCAAGGCGCCGACCGGCCCGACCGTCTACGACCTCAAGGTCGACGGCGTCGGCTACTCCAAGACCGGTGGCCAGGTCGACGACATCGCCAGCAAGCTGGACGAGTACAAGAAGCAGATCGTGGACGGCTCCATCACCGTCCCGAGCGAGTGACGAGGATCCCTGCGATCCTGACGGCTTGACGCGGTCCGGCCCTGCGCGCGAGCGTGGGGCCGGACCGTGAGCCGTTCGTCCGACCTGTTCGACCCCTGCTCCCCCTCGCCCGGCCGACGGTCGGGCCCTCCGCAGAGGAGTGCTGCGTGACCACGTCCGTCCCCGACGGCACCACGAACCCCGAGACCGGCGACGTCGTCGTCCGGCTGCGGGGCATCGGCAAGACGTTCCCGGGCGTCATCGCCAACCACGACATCGACATCGACGTCCGCCGCGGCACCGTGCACGCCATCGTCGGCGAGAACGGCGCCGGCAAGTCGACGCTCATGAAGATCCTCTACGGCGTCCAGAAGCCGGACTCCGGGACGATCGAGATCCACGGCCGCCCCGTCGACCTGGGCTCCCCGTCGGACGCGATCGGCGCCGGCGTGGGCATGGTCTTCCAGCACTTCATGCTGGCCGACAACTTCACGGTGCTCGAGAACGTCGTGCTGGGTGCCGAGAAGCTGCACGGCATCGGCGACGCGGCGCGCGCGGAGATCCGGCGCCTGTCCGAGGCGTACGGCCTCGACGTCGACCCCGACGTGCTCGTCGAGGACCTCGGCGTCGGCGCACGCCAGCGCATCGAGATCCTCAAGGTGCTCTACCGCGGCGCGTCGGTGATCATCCTCGACGAGCCGACGGCCGTGCTGGTCCCGCAGGAGGTCGACGAGCTCTTCGACAACCTGCGCGAGCTGAAGGCCGAGGGCCTCGCGGTCATCTTCATCTCCCACAAGCTCGACGAGGTGCTGTCGGTCGCGGACACGGTCACGGTCGTGCGCCGTGGCACGACCGTCGACACCCGCCCCGCCGCCGGCGTCACCTCGCGCCAGCTGGCCGAGCTGATGGTCGGCTCCGAGCTGCCGAGCCCCAGCACCGAGACGTCGACCGTGACGGACCAGCCCGTCCTCGAGGTCCGCGACCTGACGCTGCCCGCACCGACGGCCGGGCTCGCCGGCACCGGCGGCCGTCCGCTGCTGTCCGACGTCGACCTGACCATCCACCGTGGCGAGATCCTCGGCGTGGCCGGTGTCGAGGGCAACGGTCAGGCGGAGCTCGTCGAGGCGATCATGGGCATGCGGCCCGGTGCCACCGGCTCCGTGCGCCTCTTCGGTGCCGACCTCGGCGGGCTGTCGACGCGCCGACGCCGGGAGGCCGGCATCGGCTACATCCCCGAGGACCGGCACCGTCACGCGCTGCTGCTCGACGCGCCGCTCTGGGAGAACCGGGTGCTCGGCCACCAGACACGCGAGCCCAACGTCTCGGGGCCGTTCATCGACCGCAAGGGCGCGCGCACCGACACCCAGCGCATCGTCGAGGAGTACGACGTCCGCACGCCCGGCATCGACGTGCTGGCCAGGGCGCTGTCGGGTGGCAACCAGCAGAAGCTCATCATCGGTCGTGAGATGACCGGTGAGCCGAGCCTGCTCGTCGCCGCCCACCCGACGCGCGGCGTCGACGTCGGCGCCCAGGCCGCGATCTGGGACCACATCAAGCGGGCCCGACGCGACGGCCTGGCGGTGCTGCTCATCTCCGCCGACCTCGACGAGCTCATCGGCCTGTCCGACACCATCCGCGTCATCCTGCGCGGCCGTCTCGTCCCCGGCGCGTTCGACCCGGCGACCGTGACCCCCCAGCAGCTCGGCTCCGCCATGACCGGCGCCGGCGACGACGCAGCAGGAGACGTCGCATGACCGACCAGCGACTCAAGCGCCTCGGCCTCGCGCTCGCGGCACCCGCGCTCGCCCTCGTGGCGGCCTTCCTGATCACGAGCCTCGTGCTCGTGGTGGCCGGCGACTCCGTCGGCGGGGTGTGGGGGCAGATCCTCAGCATCCCCGAAGCCCGCGGCCTGACGAACATCGTCAACAGCGCCACCGTCTACTACCTGTCGGGCGTCGCGGTGGCCATCGGCTTCCGGATGAACCTCTTCAACATCGGCGTCGACGGCCAGTACCGCGTGGCGTCGTTCGCCGCGGCGGTCGTGGCCGGCGAGGCGTGGCTGCCGGGCTGGCTCAACACGGCCGCCGCCATCCTGGCCGCGATGCTCGTGGGTGCCGCCTGGGCTGGCATCGCGGGCCTGCTCCGCGTGACCCGTGGCGTCTCGGAGGTGATCTCGACGATCATGCTCAACGCCATCGCCACGGCCCTCGTCGCCTTCCTGCTGCGCAAGGCGGCCGTCGACGACCCCGGCTCGAACATCACCGCGACGAAGGAGATCCCGGAGGGCAGCCGCATCCCCGGCTTCACGCTCTTCCCCGGCGCGCCGAACCAGGTGTACGGCTTCGTGTTCATCGCGATCGTCGTCGGCGTCGTGTACTGGCTCGTCATCAACAAGACCCGGTTCGGCTTCGACCTGCGGGCGACCGGGCTCTCGGAGACCGCCGCCGTGGCGTCCGGCATCGACGTCAAGAAGATGATCCTCGTCTCGATGCTGCTCTCCGGCGCCGCCGCCGGCCTGGTGGGCCTGCCGATCCTGTTCGGCGAGGCGTTCGCCTACGGCTCGACCTTCCAGTCCGGGCTGGGCTTCGCCGGCATCGCGATCGCGCTGCTCGGACGCAACCACCCCGTCGGCATCGCCCTCGGCGCGCTGCTGTTCGCCTTCCTCGACGAGCAGTCCAACCCGCTGCAGATCGTGCAGGACGTGTCGCCCGACATCGTCAAGATCACGCAGGGTGTCATCGTGCTGACGGTCGTCATCGCGTACGAGGTGGTGCGCCGCTACGGGGTGCGCCTCGAGCAGCGCCAGGTCGCCGCCGCCCTCGACGCGGAGCGACGAACAGGCTCCACGAGCAAGGAGGTCACGGGATGAGCGTCGCGACTCCTCCGGTCGGCGGGGCGCCGACCGCCGCCGCGGGCCGCTCCCGTGTCTCGTTCGCCAAGGTGCTGCTCGGCCTGGCAGGACTGCTCGTCCTGATGGCGGTGCTGCGCGTCGTCACCGGCGCCGACGACCTCGCGTCGTCGGGCACCCTGCGCGCGACGCTGGTCGCCGCCGTGCCCATCGGCCTGGCCGGTCTCGGCGGGCTCTGGGCCGAGCGCGCGGGCGTCGTCAACATCGGCCTCGAGGGCATGATGATCCTCGGCACGTTCGGTGCCGGGTACTTCGGCTACTTCTACGGGCCGTGGCAGGGCGTGCTCGGCGCGATCCTCCTGGGTGCCGCGGGCGGGCTGCTGCACGCGATCGCGACGGTCCTGTTCGGCGTCGACCACATCGTCTCCGGCGTCGCCATCAACATCATCTCCCTCGGTGCCGTCCAGTACCTGGCCGTCCTGGCGTTCACCGGCGTTCCCGGAGGTGGGCAGACGCAGTCGCCGCGCGTCGACGACCTCCCGGCGATCACGATCAGCGCGCTCGCCGACCCGCTCGGTGACCTCGAGGCGAAGAACTGGTTCCTGGTCTCCGACGCGGCAGCGCTCCTGCGTGCCCTCGTCTCGAACCTCAGCGTCCTGACGTTGATCTCGTTGGCCCTGTTCGCGCTCACCTGGTACGTCCTGTGGCGCACCCGGTTCGGCCTGCGCCTGCGGTCGGTCGGCGAGAGCCCGGCGGCGGCCGAGTCGCTCGGCATCGACGTCATCCGCTACAAGTTCGTCGCCGTCGTCACGTCCGGCGCCTTCGCCGGCCTGGCGGGCGGGTTCCTCGCGCTGGTCGCCGCCAACGGGTTCCGCGATGGGCAGACCGGCGGACGAGGCTACATCGGCCTGGCCGCCATGATCTTCGGCAACTGGCGTCCGGGCGGGCTGCTGGCCGGTGCCGGCCTGTTCGGCTACACCGACACGCTGCGCCTGCGCGGCGGTGGCGACACGATCCACGGCCTGCTGCTGCTCGTGGCCGTCGGCCTCGTCGCGCTCGCGGTGTGGCAGTGGCGCCAGCACGGCCGTCGGTCCGCGCTGGTCGCCGCGGTGCTGGGCGTCGTCGTGGCGCTCTGGTACTTCCTCACCAGCTCGGTGCCGGAGGACCTGACCGGCATGACGCCGTACCTGACCACCCTCCTGGTGCTCGCCCTGTTCTCGCAGCGCCTGCGGATGCCGGCCGCGGACGGCAAGCCGTACCGCAAGGGGAGTGCGGGATAGTGGCCGGCTCGTTCGGGCTCGGCATCAGCACCGCCGACGACCCCGTCGACTGGGACGCGCTCACCCGGTACGCCACCGAGGTGATGCAGCGGGCCTACGCGCCCTACTCGCAGTACAAGGTCGGCGTGGCCGGGCTCGTCGACGACGGTCGTGTCGTGCTCGGCTGCAACGTCGAGAACGCCGCGTACGGCGTCGCCCTGTGCGCGGAGTGCGGCATGGTCTCGGCCCTGCACGCGACCGGCGGCGGACGTCTGCGGGCCGTCGCGTGCGTCGACGGCCAGGGCCGTCCCCTCATGCCCTGCGGCCGCTGCCGACAGCTCCTGTGGGAGAACGGCGGCCCGACCATGCAGCTGCTGACCGCCCGCGGCGTGGTCACGATGGACCAGGTGCTGCCGGACGCCTTCGACAGCAGCGACCTCGACGGCACCCACCTCGACGACCCGTCCGCCTCCGACCAGGAGAACCCCGCGTGAGCGCAGCGCTCGACCTGCCCGCACCCGACCTCACCGACCCCGCACTCCTCGACGACCCGTACCCGCTGCTCGCACAGTGGCGGGCCGCCGGAGCGATGCTACGCAGCGGCGAGGGACGTTGGGTGGCCACCACCCACGCCGCCGTCGGTGCGGTGCTGCGCAACCGCGCCCTGGGCAGGCTGTGGACCGACTGGGAACCGGCGGAGCAGATGGAGCCCTTCAACACGCTCCACCGCAACCAGCTCATGGAGAACGAGCCACCGGAGCACACCCGCATGCGGCGGCTCCTCGCCGGAGCGTTCGCGCGCGGTCACGTCGAGCGGATGGGTCCGCGCATCGAGACCCTCGCCGACGCCATGCTCGACGACCTCGAGGCCGACCTGCGGGACGGACGTCCCGTCGACCTGCTCGCCCGCTACGCGGAGCCGATGCCGGTGTTCGTCATCGCCGACCTGCTGGGCGTGCCGCGTGAGGACCACGAGCGTCTGCGCGACTGGTCGCAGGCCATCGTGCACATGTACGAGCAGGGCGTCGGCGACGACGTGCGGGCGGCAGCGGTGCGGGCGAGCAGCGAGTTCGCCGCGTACGTGCGCGACGTGGTCGCGCTGCGCCGGGCGGAGCCGGGCGAGGACCTCGTCAGCGACCTGCTGGCCGAGAGGGAGCAGGGGAAGGGCTTCTCCGACGACGAGCTCGTCGCGACCGTGGTGCTGCTGCTCAACGCGGGCCACGAGGCGTCGGTGAACGTGTTCGGCAACGGCATGCACGCGCTGCTCTCCCACCCCGACCAGCAGGCCCGGGTGACGGGCGGCGAGGTCAGCGCGGCCACCGCGCTGGAGGAGCTCATCCGCTTCGACGCCCCGCTGCAGATGTTCGAGCGGACGGCCACGAAGGACGTCGAGGTCGCGGGCGTCACGGTGCGCGCGGGCGAGACCGTCGCGTGCCTCATGGGCTCGGCCAACCGCGACCCCGCCGCGTTCGAGCGAGCCGACACCTTCGACGTCGGCCGCGACCCCAACCCGCACGTCGGCTTCGGCATGGGCCTGCACTTCTGCCTGGGCGCACCCCTCGCCCGCGTGGAGCTGGAGATCACCGTGCGCCGGCTGCTCGACCGCTTCCCGACCATCGCGCTGCACGGCGCCGCCCCGCGCCGCCCCACGTGGGTGCTGCGCGGCTACGAGTCCCTCGAGGTGACCCTGTGACCGAACCGTTCGACGCCCCCGCCGTCATCGCTGCCAAGCGCGACCGGCACCGGCTCACCGACGCACAGATCGACTGGGTCGTCGACGCCTACACGCGCGGCGTCGTCGCCCCGGAGCAGATGTCGGCGCTCGCCATGGCGATCCTGCTCAACGGGATGGACCGCGACGAGATCTCCCGCTGGACCGGCGCCATGATCGCCAGCGGCGAGCGCATGGACTTCTCCTCCCTCAGCCGGCCCACGGCCGACAAGCACTCCACGGGCGGCGTCGGCGACAAGATCACGCTGCCGCTCGCCCCGCTCGTGGCCGCCTGCGGCGTCGCGGTGCCGCAGCTGTCGGGACGAGGCCTCGGGCACACGGGCGGCACGCTCGACAAGCTCGAGTCGATCCCCGGCTGGCGGGCGGCGCTGAGCAACGAGGAGATGTTCGCCCAGCTCGAGGACGTCGGCGCCGTGATCTGCGCGGCCGGCTCGGGGCTCGCGCCCGCCGACAAGAAGCTCTACGCGCTGCGCGACGTCACGGGCACCGTGGAGGCGATCCCGCTCATCGCCAGCTCGATCATGAGCAAGAAGATCGCCGAGGGCACCGGCGCGCTCGTGCTCGACGTCAAGGTCGGGTCCGGTGCGTTCATGAAGGACGAGTCGCGCGCCCGCGAGCTGGCCGAGACCATGGTCGCGCTCGGCACCGACGCGGGCGTCACGACCGTCGCTCTGCTGACCGACATGTCGACCCCGCTGGGCCTGACCGCCGGCAACGCCCTGGAGGTGCGCGAGTCGGTCGAGGTGCTGGCGGGCGGGGGACCGTCGGACGTCGTGGACCTGACGCTCGCGCTCG
Source organism: Propionibacteriales bacterium (assembly GCA_026392465.1). Classification (GTDB taxonomy): domain Bacteria; phylum Actinomycetota; class Actinomycetes; order Propionibacteriales; family Nocardioidaceae; genus Aeromicrobium. Next base: position 90,162 of record JAPLCA010000026.1, on the reverse strand, counting down.
CCCGCGAGATGCTGGCCGCCGCCGGTCGCGGCGACGTCGACCCCGCCGACGCCCTCGCCGACGGGCGCGCGATGGACGCCTGGCGGCGGATGATCGTCGCGCAGGACGGCGACCAGGACGCGCCGCTGCCGACTGCCCGCGAGACGCACGTCGTGACGGCGCAGGCCGACGGCGTGCTCACGTCGCTCGACGCCTTCGCCGTCGGCATCGCCGCCTGGCGTCTCGGCGCCGGCCGGTCGCGCCCCGGTGAGGACGTGCAGGCCGGCGCGGGCGTCGAGCTGCACGCCAAGCCGGGCGACGAGGTGCGCGTCGGTGCACCGCTGATGACGCTGCACACCGACACTCCGGAGCGCTTCGAGCGTGCGCTGGAGGCACTCGACGGCGCTGCGGAGATCGGCTCCGGCCCGTTCGTCCCGCGCGACGTCGTGCTGGGTCGCGTCGAGTGACGATGGCCTAGGGTCGAGACATGCGTGTGCTGAACGACCGGCAGGAGGTCGCCGAGTCGGTGGGGACCGAGCTCGGCGTGAGCGAGTGGGTGCAGGTCTCCCAGGAGCGGATCGACCTCTTCGCCGACGCGACCGGTGACCGTCAGTGGATCCACGTCGACCCCGAGCGCGCCGCGCAGGGCCCCTTCGGCGCGACCATCGCGCACGGCTACCTGACGCTGTCGATGCTTCCCTTCCTCGGCGCCCAGGTGTACGCCTTCGCCGGCGACGTCGCGCGGGTCAACTACGGCCTCAACAAGGTCCGCTTCATGACCCCCGTGAAGGTCGGCTCGAAGATCCGCAACCGCGTCAGCGTCGTCGACGTCCACGACACCGACCGCGGCCAGCAGGTCACCCTCCGCCACCAGATCGAGATCAAGGGTCAGGACAAGCCCGCCTGCGTCGCCGAGACCGTCACCGTCCTCATCGAGGCGGGCAGCCAGTCCGGCTGAGCAGCGCCTGCGGGGGTCTCGGCTCGGTGGTGCGCTGTCGCGGGTGGTCTCGTCCTGCTGGTGCGCTGTCGCGGGTGGTCTCGTCCTGCTGGTGCGCTGTCGCGGGTGGTCTCGTCCTGCTGGTGCGCTGCCGCGGGTGGTCTCGTCCTGCTGGTGCGCTGCCGTAGGGCGTCTCGTCTTGCTGGTGCGCTGCCGCAGGGGGTCTGGGGTTGCTGGTGCGCTGCCTCGGCCTTCGCTGGGGGTGGTCTCCGAAAGGGCCTCGACCGGGCGGCTGGGCGCGACCTGGTCTGGGTTCTCGGGGTGTGGCTCGCGCTGTGGACGCAAGGTTCTGCGTTTGCGCGTGCCGGCGGTGGATGCGCCACCTTCTGAGCGCTCTACAGGTGGCAGATCCACCGACGAGGGGCGAGGCGTGTGAAGGATTCTTCCTTCTCGTGGAACGGTCCACGAGAAGGAAGAATCCTTCGTCCCCCCAACCCAAAGGGCACCCAAGATTCTGCCTTCACGCGAACCAGACCGAACGCCTCTGCGTTCACGACGGGATCCCGTAGCAAACGCAGCATCCTTCGAACCCCAACGCACGAACGCAGAATCCTGCGTCCCACGCGGGCCGCAGCCCGAGACCCCAGACGAGCGCCCCACCCAGCCGCCCGGTCGAGGCCCTTTCGGAGACCACCCCCAGCGTGAGCCGAGGCAGCGCACCAGCAAGGACAGACCCCCTGCGCCAGCGCACCAGCAGGACGAGACCCCCTACGTCACCGCACCAGCAACCACAGGCCCCGTAAAGCCCCCACCCACCCCGCGTTGTGTGGAGACGATGACGAAAGTTCGACGAGAGATCGTCGTCAACCGCACGAAACGCGGGTCACGGGGTCAGTACGCCGACCCGCCGGCCAGTGAGACCGCGCCGACGGGGTGCCAGACGGTCTTGGTCTCGAGGAAGGCGCGGAGGCGGGCGGTGCCGGGGGCGGCGGTGACGTCGGGCTCGCCCCCACCCGACCGTGCTCGCGGGGAGTAGACGCGCTTCACCGTGTCGGCGGCCGCGCGCTCCAGGGCGACGCGCTGGTCCGCGGGGACGCCGGTCAGGTCGAGGCCGTTCACGTCGCCGTGGCTGGCGAGCCACGGCATGATCTCGGCCTGGTCGCCGGTCAGCAGGTTGACGACGCCCGCGGGGACGTCGCTGGTCGCCAGCACCTCCGCGAACGTCACCGCCACCGTCGGGTCGGCCTGCGACGCGACGACGACGGCCGTGTTGCCGCCCGCCAGCACCGGCAGCACCGCACCCACCAGGGGCAACAGGGGCGACGCGGACGACGCGGCCACCGCGACGACGCCCGTCGGCTCGGGAGCCGAGTAGCTGAAGTAGGGGCCCGACACCGCGTTCGCGCCACCGAAGACGGCCGACAGCTTGTCGGTCCAGCCGGCGTAGTGCACGATCCGGTCGACCGCCGCGTCGACCTCGGCGCGCGCCTCGGCGGCCTTCACGCCCCGGCTCCGCACGATGAGCTCGACGACGTCGGCCCGGCGCGACTCGAGCATCTCGGCGACGCGGTAGAGCACCTGCCCGCGGTTGTAGGGCGTCGCCCCGGCCCACTTCGCCAGGCCCGACCGGGCGGCGACGACGGCGTTGCGGGCGTCCTTGCGGGAGGCGAGCGCGGCGTTGGCCATGAGCGAACCCTTCGTGTCGTGCACCTGGTACGTACGGCCGGACTCCGAGCGCGGGAACGCGCCGCCGAGGTAGAGCTTGTAGGTCTTCGCGACCGCCAGACGTGCCATCAGAACGCTCCCTCGTCGTCGGTGTCGAGGTAGGCGGCCATCCCGGCAGTCCCACCCTCGCGGCCGAAGCCGGACTCGCCGTAGCCGCCGAAGGAGGCGGTCGGGTCGAACTTGTTGAACGTGTTGTCCCAGACGACGCCGGCCTTCAGACCCGCGGCCATGCCCATCGCGCGCGACCCCTTCTCGGTCCAGACGCCGGCCGACAGCCCGTAGGGCGTGTTGTTGGCCTTCGCGAGCGCCTCCTCGGGCGTGCGGAAGGTGAGGGTGGTGAGCACGGGGCCGAAGATCTCCTCGCGCGCGACCCGCATCGACGCGGTCGCGTCGGTGAACACGGTGGGGGCCACGAACCAGCCCTTCTGCGGGAGGGTGCAGCTGCTCGTCCAGACGCCGGCGCCCTCCTGTGCGCCGACCTCGACGAGCCCGGTCACCTTGTCGTACTGCATCTGGCTGTTGAGCGCCCCGACGTCGGTGTTCTTGTCGAGCGGCTCGCCGACGCGCAGCGTCTCGATCCGCCTCTTGAGCTTCTCGACGACCTCCTCGGCCACCGACTCCTGCACGAGCAGCCGCGAGCCGGCGCAGCACACCTGGCCCTGGTTGAAGAAGATGCCCGAGACGATCCCCTCGACGGCCTGGTCGATGGCGGCGTCCGCGAACACGATGTTCGCGCCCTTGCCGCCGAGCTCGAGGGTCAGCTTCTTGCCGGTGCCCGCGAGCTCGGACTGGATGCGCTTGCCCACCGGCGTGGAACCCGTGAACGCGACCTTGTCGACGCCGTCGTGGTTGACGATGGCGCTGCCGACGTCGCCGGCTCCGGGGAGGATGTTGACGACGCCGGGCGGCAGGTCGGCGTCGGCGAGGATCTCCGCGAGGATCAGCGCGGTGACGGGCGTGGTCTCCGCAGGCTTCAGCACGACGGTGTTGCCGGCGGCCAGGGCGGGGGCGATCTTCCATGCCGCCATGAGCAGCGGGAAGTTCCAGGGGATCACCTGACCGGCCACGCCGAGGGGACGCGGCGCGGGTCCGAGCCCGAGGTGGCCGAGCTTGTCGGCCCAGCCGGCGTGGTGGAAGAAGTGCTGTGCCGCGGTGGGCACGTCGAAGTCGCGGGTCTCGCGGATCGGCTTGCCGTTGTCGAGGGTCTCGGCGACGGCCAGCTCGCGGGAGCGCTCCGCGATCGCACGGGCGATGCGGAACAGGTACTTGCCGCGCTCCGCTCCGCCCATGCGCGACCAGGGGCCGTCGTAGGCGCGGCGGGCGGCGGCCACCGCCCGGTCGACGTCGGCCGCGGACGCGGTGCTGACGGTGGTGAGGGTCTCGCCGGTGGCGGGGTTGACGGAGGTCAGGTCGTCGCCGCCGCCATCGACGAACGCGCCGTCGAGGAACAGCTGGTAGCGCGGCTTGATCCCCGCGAGGGCGGCCGACTCCAGGGCCGGTGCGTAGGTGAGGTCCATGGGTGGGTCCTTCGGTGGTGTCGGTCGACGGGGTCAGTCGACGCTGACGTAGCGGGGGCCGCTGTAGTGGCCCTGGGTCTGGGTGCGGCGCTGCAGCAGCAGGTCGTTGACGACGCCCGAGGCGCCGAAGCGGAACCAGTGCGGGTCGAGCCACTGCGGCCCGGCGACCTCGTGCACGGCGACGAGGTAGGCGATGGCGTCCTTCGTGGTGCGGATGCCGCCGGCGGGCTTCACCGCGCGCTGCACGCCGGTGAGGTCGAAGAGGTCGCGCACCGCCTGCAGCATCACGTGGGTGACGGGCAGCGTGGCAGCGGGCGCGATCTTGCCGGTGGAGGTCTTGATGAAGTCGCCGCCGGCCAGCAGCGCGAGCCACGACGCGCGGCGCACGTGGTCGTACGTGGCGAGCTCGCCGGTCTCGAGGATCACCTTCAGCCGAGCGTCCCCGCAGGCCTCCTTCACGGCGACGACCTGCTCGAACACGGTGGCGTAGTCGCCGGCCAGGAACGCGCCGCGGTCGATCACCATGTCGACCTCGTCGGCACCGGCCTCGACGGCGAGCCGGGTGTCCGCGAGCTTGACCTCCAGCGACGACCGGCCGGCGGGGAACGCGGTGGCCACCGACGCGACCTTGACGCCCGTGCCGGCCACGGCCTCGGCGGCCACGGCCACCATGTCGGGGTAGACGCAGACGGCCGCGGTCGAGGGAGTCCCCGCGACCTCCCGGTCGGGCTGCACGGCCTTGCGGCACAGGTTGCGCACCTTGCCGGGGGTGTCGGCGCCCTCGAGCGTGGTCAGGTCGACCATCGAGATGGCCAGGTCGATGAGGGCGCGCTTGGTGTCCTTCTTGATCGAGCGGGTCGCGAGCTGGGTCGCGCGGGCCTCGACGCCGACGGGGTCGACGGCGGGCAGCCCGTCGAGGAAGGTGCGCAGCGCCGCGTTGTCGGTGCCGCCGAGACCCATCGCGGCGCGCAGCGCGGCAGCGTCGGTGCTGCCGGTCGGGGTGGACGTCGGGCTCATGGGTGGCCTCCGGGTGAGACGGTGCGACGCGGGGTGAGGGTCGTCGGGCGGGCGCGGGGGTGGCCGCGGACCCATGAAGTCTGCCACCTCGCGTGTGCATGGTCATCTCGCCGTCGCTGCCGTCCCGGTGAGGTACTCCCGGGTCGCTCCCGGAGGCGTGCCACGATGTGCGCGTGAGCCTGACCGCCGACCAGATCCGCCGCGCCCCGAAGGTGGCGCTCCACGAACACCTCGACGGCGGCGTCCGCCCGTCGACCGTCGCCGAGATCGCGCAGGAGGTCGGGCACCCGCTGCCCGCCCCGCCGGACCGGCTCGGCATGTGGTTCGCCGACGCCGCCAGCTCAGGCTCCCTCCCGCGCTACCTCGAGACGTTCGAGCACACGGTGGCGGTCATGCAGCGTCCGCAGGACCTCGCCCGCGTGGCCCGCGAGTCGGTGCTCGACCTCGCCGCCGACGGCGTCGTCTACGCCGAGCTGCGCTGGGCGCCCGAGCAGCACCTCCAGGGCGGCATGACCCTCGCCGAGACGGTCGAGGCCGTGCAGGCCGGCATCGACGAGGGGCGCGCCGAGGCGGCTGCCGAGGGCACCCCGATCGTCGTGGGGCAGCTGCTCACGGCGATGCGGCACGCGCAGCACGGACTCGAGATCGCGGAGCTCGTCGTCGAGTACCGCGACCGGGGCGTGTGCGGTTTCGACATCGCGGGGGCCGAGGACGGCTTCCCGCCCATCCTGCACCTCGAGGCGTTCGAGTACCTGCGCCGCGAGAACGCCCACTTCACCATCCACGCCGGCGAGGCGTTCGGCCTGCCGTCCATCTGGCAGGCCATCCAGCGCTGCGGCGCCGACCGGCTGGGCCACGGCGTGCGCATCATCGACGACATCGACCTTGCGGCCGAGGGCGGACCCCGGCTGGGCCTGCTCGCCGCCTACGTGCGCGACCGGCGCATCCCGCTGGAGATGTGCCCCTCCTCGAACCTGCAGACGTCGGCGGTCCCGGGCATGCGCTCCATCGCGGACCACCCGATCGGCCTGCTCAAGGAGCTCGGCTTCCGGGTGACGGTCAACTGCGACAACCGGCTGATGAGCGGCACGTCCATGAGCCGGGAGATGCAGCTGCTCGTCGACGCCTTCGGGTACGGCGCCGACGACCTGCGCTGGTTCACGGTCAACGCCATGAAGAGCGCCTTCCTGCCGTTCGACGAACGTCTCGCGCTGATCGACGACGTCATCAAACCGCGCTACGCCGCCCTCTAGTCCCCGCTAGTCCCCGCGTTTCGGAACGTCATCGCCCTTTCTCCTCGAGAAAAGGGGTGATGACGTTCCGAAACGTGGGGTGGGCGAGCGGCGCAGCACCCGCCGCGCCTGGCGCGGGGTCATCGGGGTGCAGCCCGCGGCCACCGCCTCGGCGACGATCCGGTCGTCCTCGTTCTTCAGCCGCCAGCCGCGTCGCACGAGCACCCACGGGCTCTTGCGGCCCTCGCGGAGGTCGCGCGCGAGACGCAGCGCGAACGTGACGAGCCGGTGCCGCCGCAGGCAGATCGCCTGGTCGAGCAGCCCGGCGTCGCGGCACGCGGTCACCACGACAGGGGCGAACAGGCCCTCGGCGATGAACCGCTCGCCGACCTCGAGGTGCTGCGTCCCCGTCCTCCGGCTGGCCGCGATGTCGTAGACCGGCACGTCGGCCTCCCCGGCGGCGCACAGCTCGGCGATCGTCCCGACGGCCGCCACGGCGTCCCACGACGCGGGGTCGTCCCAGTCCGGGATCCCGAGGGTGGACCGGGGGAGGCGAGGGTCGTCCCCGTCGCGGTAGAAGTCGTCGAGCCGCAGGACGGCCCACCCGAGCACCTGGGCCAGGTGGGACTTCCCGACGCCCGACGGTCCGGCCACGACCACCACGCGGCCCCCCACCCGGACGTCCCGACGCTCACGCACGGTCCACGATCCTAGGCCGTCCGGACGCCTGGGCGGTCGACCTGGCCCGCCCGGGGCTTCGTCACCTGATCGCAACCTGCCACGCCATTGACGCGGGCTGGGGCTTCGGGTGAGATTCCTCCATTGGTCCGGCGCCGAAGGGTGCGGGGGGACCGACGGCACCACGACGGGCCGGACCGCCACGCGCGGCCCTGGCCCCGACCCGATGTCTGCGGTTCACCCGGACGTCGCCTCGACGGTCCCCCAGGGACGCCTCGACCTTCTCAGATAGGCCTGCCCGTCCGAACGTCGAAGGATCCCCTGTGAAGAACGTCCTGCGCTGCGCCGCCGCCACGCTCGCGGCGGTCACCGCCACCTCGGTGCTCGGCGCCGTCCCGGCCTCCGCGGCCGACCCCGTCACCATCCAGGTGCTCGACATCAACGACTTCCACGGTCGCCTCGACGCCAACACGGTCAAGTTCGCCGGCACGGTCGAGCAGCTCCGTGCGCAGGGCGGCGAGGACAACACCCTGTTCATCTCCTCCGGCGACGACATCGGCGCCTCGCTGTTCCCGTCGCAGGTGCAGCAGGACGGGCCGACCCTCGACGTGCTGAACGCGCTGGACCTGGACACCTCCACCGTCGGCAACCACGAGTTCGACCGAGGTGCCGCCGACCTCCTCGGTCGTGTGGCGGACCGGTCGGACTTCCCCCACCTCGCGGCCAACGTCGTCGACGCCTCCACCGGTCGACCGGTGCTCCCGCCGTCGGCCACCTTCGAGGTCGGCGGCCTCGACGTGGCCGTCGTCGGCGCGGTCACCCAGGAGACCCCGGCACTCGTCTCGCCCGACGGCATCGCCGGCCTGCGCTTCACGGACCCGGTCGAGGCCGTGAACACCGAGGTCGAGCGCCTCGAGGGCCTGACCGACGCCCCCGACGTCATCGTCGCCAGCTACCACGAGGGTGCCCAGAGCGGCACCACCGCAGGCGGCACCCTCGAGAGCGAGCTCGCCAAGGGCGGCGCCTTCGCCGACATCGTCACCAAGACCGATCCCGACGTCGACGCCATCTTCAACGGGCACACCCACCAGACCTACGCGTGGGAGGCGCCGATCCCCGGGCGCTCCGGCACCCGACCGGTGGTGCAGACCGGCAGCTACGGTGAGAACGTCGGCCGGGTCCAGCTGACCGTCGACCCCGCCACCGGTGCGGTCACCGGGCACACCCAGTCGAACGTCGCCCGCCTCACGACGGCCAACGAGACGCTCGTCGCCACCTACCCGCGGGTGGCCGAGGTCGCCCGGATCACCGACGCCGCCCTCGCCAACGCGACCGAGGTCGGCCGTCGTCCGGTCGGCGAGGTCACCGAGGACATCACCACGGCGGGCTACGCCGACGGTGGTGCGAAGCGCGACGACCGCGCCAACGAGTCCACGCTCGGCAACCTCGTGGCCGAGATGTACCGCTCCGAGGTGTCCAGGACGGCCGTCGGCCGGGACGTCGACCTCGGCATCGTCAACCCCGGCGGCCTGCGCGACGACCTCGAGTTCGCGGGCACCGGCGGCACCAACACCGACGGTGTCGTCACCTTCGGCGAGGCGGTCTCCGTGCTGCCCTTCGCCAACAGCCTCTTCGTCGTCGACCTCGACGGCTCGCAGCTGAAGACGGTCTTCGAGCAGCAGTGGCAGCGCACCGCGGCGGGCACCGTCCCGAGCCGCGCCTACCTGCAGCTCGGCACCTCCGACAACGTCCGCTACACGTTCGACGCCACGCGGCCTGAGGGCGACCGGATCACCTCCCTGTGGGTGGACGGCGAGAAGGTCGTCCCCGAGCGCACCTACACCGTCGCGGTGCCGAGCTTCCTGGCCTCCGGTGGCGACAACTTCCGCGCCTTCGCCTCGGGCGCGCGTCGTGACACCGGCCTGGCCGATCTCGACGCCTGGACGACGTACCTGTCGAGGAACCAGCCCGTGTCGCCGTCGTTCGCGCGCCACGCCGTCGAGCTGCGCGGTCTGCAGGCGTCCTACCGCGCGGGTGGCGCCTACGAGATCACGCTGCCGCGTCTGGACCTCACGTCCTCGGGCAGCCCCGCCAACCGCTCGGTGTCGGCGCGTCTGCTCGACGGCGACCGTGTCGTCGCGAACCTCGGTGCCCGCGCCGTCGCCAACGGTGCGGTCACCATCGCCGGCCGCCTGCCCAGCAAGGTCGCCGGCGACCTCGTCCTGGAGGTCCGCGCGTCGCGCAGCGGCACGCTCGCGACGGTCCCGATCTCCATCCAGGGCGCCTCGGTGAAGGCCGAGGCCGCCACGGTCGCCTTCGGCGAGGACGCGACCGTCGCCGTGACGGTCGGCGCCCCGGGTGCCGCGCCCACCGGCGCCGTGGAGGTCCGTGACGGCGACACCGTGCTCGGCACGGGCACACTCGACGCAGAGGGTCGCGCCGACGTCAGCATCGACACCGAGCGTCTCGGCGCCGGCTCGCACGAGCTCGAGGTCGGCTACGCGGGCGACACCGACCTGCCCGCCGCGACCGGCACGGTCACCGTGGTCGTCGAGAAGGCGGCCACGTCCGCCGAGGTCGGCGTCGAGGCGAACCCGCGCCGCGGCGCACCCGTCGAGCTGACGGTCGACGTGGCCTCGGCCACCGGCACGCAGCCCACGGGGGAGGTCCGTGCCGAGCACGACGGCACGGTCCTCGGCACCGCGACGCTGTCCGACGGGAAGGCCACCATCGAGGCCGACACGTCCAGCCTGCCGATCGGCACCACCACCGTCGAGATCGTCTACGTCGGCGACGACGACCACGCCACGTCGACGACGACGGCAGCCGTCGACCTCGCCAAGGGCGTCGTGAGCCTCGCCGTGACTGCGCCGGCCGCCACGCCCTACGGCACCTCGTCCGTGATCGAGCTGAGCAGCGACGACGACGCCCGCGGCCTCGTCTTCGCCTCCACGTCGGACGGCACCGTCGTCGGCGTCGGCACGATCGCCGACGGCTCGGGACGCGTCAGCCTCGACCGGACCGCCCTGCGGCCCGGCGAGCACACGCTCGAGGTGTACTTCAACGGCAGCGCCGACTTCGAGCCGGTGAAGGTCCCGGTCACGGTGACGATCACCCAGGCGGCCTCCGCCACCTCGGCGTCCGTGCGGCCGACGAGCGTCGTCCGCAACCGCGGCAAGGCCACGGTGGCGGTCTCCGTCCGCACCGCCGGCTTCACCGCCGACGGCGGCGCGATCGTGGTGCGTGTCGGTTCGAAGGTCGTCGGTCGCGGCGAGCTGCGCGACGGCAAGGCGTCGGTGACCCTGCGTCCGTTCACGAGCACCGGCCGCAGGACCCTGACGGTCTCCTACGCCGGCAACGATCTCGCGAAGCCGTCGACGGGCCGCGCCACGCTCACGGTCCGCTCCCGCTGACCGGCGGCCGTCGTCAGCATCCCTCGAACCAGGAGACACCTGTGTCCAGATCACCCTTCTCGCGTGCACTGCGGCTCGCCCTGGCCGGCGGCCTGGCCGCCGGCGCGCTCGCCGCAGCGCCGGCAGCCCAGGCGGTGCCGGCCGACCACCTCGTGATCGACGAGGTCTACGTCAACGGCGGGTCCAGCGGGGCGTCGTTCAAGAACAAGTACGTCGAGGTGCACAACCCGACAGCCAAGGCCGTCGACGTCGCGGGCTGGTCCGTCCAGTACCGCTCGGCGAGCAGCTCGGCCGGCTTCACGGGCGTGATCCCGCTCGGTGACCACACGGTCCCCGCCGGCGGCACGCTGCTGGTGGGAGCCAACAGCAACAACGCCTCCACCAACCCGGGTGCGAACCTCCCGGACCCCGACGTCTCCTCGACCGTGGCCTTCGCAGGCGGCGGTGGGACGATCGCGCTCTCGCGCTCCGCGACGCCGCTCACCGGGGCCCCGTCCGCCGTGCTCGCGGACGCGTCGGTGGTCGACCTCGTGGGGTACGGCAGCTCCCTCACGTTCGAGGGCTCGGCACCGGCGTCCGGGACGGGCCTCACCTCCGCCGTCGGGCGCACCGGTGGCGCCGACACGAACGACAACAAGGCCGATCTCACGGCCGTCACGCCCACGCCCACCGCCTGCGGCACGGCGTGCGACACCGCGCCCGCGCCGGTGGAGCCGACGCCCGTCGTCCCGATCGCGGAGATCCAGGGCACGGGGTCCGCCAGCCCGGTCGTCGGCCAGCGGGCCACCACTCGCGGCGTCGTGACCGCGGTCTACCCCGACGGTGGCTTCGACGGTGCCTACCTGCAGACCGAGGGCACCGGCGACGTCGACCTCGCGACTCACCGGGCCTCCACCGGGCTGTTCGTCGCCTCGGCCGCCCTGGCCGACGACGTCGAGATCGGGGACCACCTGCAGGTGACGGGCACCGTGCAGGAGAGCAGCGGGCTGACCCAGCTGGCCGTCCCGGCCGGGGGCTGGAGCGTGCTCACCGAGCCCGCCGTCGCCCCGAAGGCCGCCCAGGTCACGTTCCCCCTGGACGAGGCGCAGCGTGAGTCGCTCGAGGGCATGCTCCTGGCACCGCAGGGCAGGTACACGGTCACCAACAACTTCGCGACGAACTCCTTCGGTGAGGTGGGTCTCGCAGCCGGCGCGGAGCCGCTGCGCCAGCCGACCGACGTCGTCCGTCCGCGCACCCAGGCCTACACCGACCTGGTGGCCGACAACGCCCGCCGGCTGGTCACCCTGGACGACGGCGCGAGCGTCAACTACGTCAACGGCAGCAAGGACGTGCCGCTCCCGTGGCTGACCGCCGACAACGAGGTCCGGCAGGGAGCTCCGGCGACCTTCGTGGCCCCCGTGGTGCTGGACTTCCGCTTCGGCTGGAAGCTGCAGCCCACGACCCGCCTCACCGGGGTCGCCGACGCACCGGCCACCTTCGGCGCGACGCGCGCGCAGGAGCGCACGCCCGAGCCCGTGAAGGGCGAGCTGAAGCTGGCGTCCTTCAACGTGCTGAACTACTTCCCGACCACCGGCGAGAAGTACGTCGCCTCCGGCCGCGGGACCTGCACCTACTACACCGACCGCACCGGCACGCCGATCACGAACAACACGTGCACCAACAACGGTCCGCGCGGTGCGGCGAACGACGCCAGCCTGGCGCGCCAGCAGGTCAAGATCGTCAAGGCGATCAACGCCCTCGACGCCGACGTCGTGTCCCTGCAGGAGCTGGAGAACTCCGCGACCTTGGGCCAGCCTCGCGACACGGCGCTGACGACGCTCGTCGAGGCGCTCAACGCCGACGCAGGCGCCGGGACCTGGGCCGGAGCGGCCTCGCCGAGCGTCGTCCCCCGCACGGGCGAGGACGTGATCCGTCCGGCGTTCATCTACCGCACCGCGACCGTGGAGACGGCCGGTGAGGCCCGCATCGCCGACGACGCCGCGTTCAGCAACGCCCGCGCCCCGCTCGCGCAGGAGTTCCGCGCCAAGGGCGTGGCCGGCAGCGACTTCGTGGTGATCGCCAACCACTTCAAGTCCAAGGGCTCGGGCACCGGGGAGAACGCCGACCAGCGCGACGGCCAGGGGGCGTCCAACCCCGACCGCATCCGTCAGGCACGCGCCCTGGTGGCGTTCACCGAGGAGGTCGAGAAGGCCACCGGGACCGACCGCGTGCTCCTGGCGGGCGACTTCAACTCCTACGCCAAGGAGGACCCGATGGTGGTCCTGGAGGAGGCCGGGTTCACGAACGTCACCGACGAGCTCAGCGACGAGGACACCTACCAGTTCGGCGGCCTGCTCGGCTCGCTCGACCACGTCTTCGCCTCGCCCTCGGCGGCACGCCGGGTCCGCGACGCCGACGTGTGGCGCATCAACGCCCCCGAGGCGATCGCCCGCGAGTACAGCCGGTTCAACTACAACGTCACCAACCTCTACGACGACTCGCCGTTCCGCTCCAGCGACCACGACCCGACGCTCGTCGGCTTCGACGTCGCCCCGGTCGACGGCGAGGTGGTCGTGGACGGACCCCGCAGCCGCCGCCTCGGCGGAGAGGTCGACGTCGACGTTCAGGTCCGCTCCTCGCTCGAGGGCGTCGTGCCCACGGGCACGGTGACGCTGCGCGACGGTGACACCGAGCTCGGCACGGCCACCCTGGACGGCGGCCGCGCGACGATCCCGCTCGACACCACGGACCTCGGTGTCGGCACGCACGTGCTGCGCGTCGAGTACGCCGGCGACACCGAGACCCGCGCGCTCGAGGGCGAGTACCGGATCACGGTGCTCAAGGCCGAGGCCGACCTCGCCGCCACCATCGGGTCCACCCCGTTCGGGACGGACGCCACGCTGGAGGTCACCGCCGACCCAGCCGCGTCGGGACTGGTCTACGTGGTGTCCGGCTCGACGGTCGTCGGCCGCGGCTCGCTGCGCGCCGGCGCTGCGCAGGTGCGCATCGACGGCACGGCGCTCGAGCCCGGCACCCACCGGCTGGGGGTCTTCTACGCCGGCAACGACGGGGTCGAGCCCGACGACGTGATGGTGGAGCACACCGTGACCAAGGCCAGGTCGACCGTGCGCGCCTCGGCGCCGCGCGGGAAGGTCGTCGTCGGCCGCACCCGGGCCGTCGTCCCGGTCCGGGTGAGTGCCGACGGCTTCCGGCCCGACGGTGGCACCGTGCGCGTGCGGATCGGCTCGACGGTCCTCGGCGCGGCGACGGTGCGCGACGGTGTCGCCGAGGTGCGCCTGCGTCCGATGCGCAGCAGCGGCACCAAGCGGCTCACCGTGGAGTACCTCGGTGACCGTCGCACCGGGTCGGCCACGGCTCCGCTGACCATCCGCGTCGTCCGGCGCTGACGTCCGCCCGTCCGGCTCCCGTCACCTCCTCGTGGGGTGCCGGGAGCCGGGCGAGCGGGTCGCGTCTGCGCGGGGGCCGGCCCGGCCGGTCGCTCCGGACCGGCCCGCGGAGCTCAGGAGGCGGGCACGAGGTAGCGGTACCGGTGGTGCGTGACGAAGCCGTGCGGGGCGTACAGGGCCAGCGCCGCGTGGTTGTCGGGCATGGTCTGCAGGTAGACCCGGGTGGCGCCGCGCTCGTGCGCCCACGCGAGGCTGGTGCGCACGACGGCGTCGGCGAGGCCGCGTCTGCGGTGCGCGGGCAGCGTCTCGACGGCGGCCACGCCGGCCCACTCGCCGGTCACCACGACCCGTCCGACGGCTGCGGCCGGGACACCGTCGTCGACGAGCTCGACGAAGCCGACGGTGCGGGGTCCCTCGAGCACCCGCCGTGCGGCCTCGACGTCGTCGACCCGGCCGTAGCGGGACAGCCAGGCGTCCGACGCCCGTGCCGTCACGGTCGCCCGGTCGTCCGGCTGCGGGGCGTCCGGGAGGTCGGCCACCTGCACGACGGCGCCGCCGAGGTAGTCGGTGCGCGGCGTCCAGCCCGCGGCGAGGAAGCGGCGCTCCCAGGCGGAGTCGACGACGACCTGCGCCTGCGGCTCCAGGCCCCGGGACGTGTAGAAGTCGAGCACGGCGGCGAACGCCTCGGCGTCGGGCACACCAGGGTCGCCGACGACGGCGACGGAGTTCGCGCGGCCCGTGAAGGCCCCCGCGGCCCGCAGCTCCCACTCGCCGAGCGGCACCGACTCCGGGGCGGGCCAGCCGCGCGAGGTGACCCGGACGAGCTCGTCCACGTCGACGTCGGACGCGCGTCGGCTGCGGGCGGGGCGCAGGGGGACCACCTTGAGCGCGACCACCCGGTCGGCGGCCACGGACGTCTCGGACCCGTCGCGACGCTGCACGACCAGGCCCGCTGCGTCGACCGCGACGACCCGGCCGACGACGTCGGTGGCGCTCCCGTCGGCGAGCCGGTGCCGCACGGTCACCCGTCGGCCGAGGAGGTCCTGGTGGTCTGCCACGACGCCACCGTCTCATGAGGCATACCTCAGTACGGCGCCCCGTCGAGCAGGCGGGATACTGGGACGGTCCGCCGCCGACCAGGGCGGACCAGCGTTGCCGTCGAAGGAGCCGTCGTGACCTACGTGATCGCCCAGCCGTGTGTGGACGTCAAGGACCGCGCATGCGTGGACGAGTGTCCCGTCGACTGCATCTACGAGGGCAAGCGGATGCTCTACATCCACCCCGACGAGTGCGTCGACTGCGGTGCCTGCGAGCCGGTGTGCCCGGTCGAGGCCATCTTCTACGAGGACGACACCCCGTCGGAGTGGAAGGAGTACTACGACGCGAACGTGAACTTCTTCGACGACCTCGGTTCGCCGGGCGGTGCCGCGAAGATGGGCGTGATCGACAAGGACCACGCCTTCATCGCCGCACTTCCCCCGCAGAACCAGGAGTGACGGCCGGGCCGCACCGTCGGCCCGCCACCCCCGAGGCCACCCGCGAAGGAGCGTCCTGATGGACCGACCCCGTCTCTCCTCCCGCTTCCCCGACTTCCCGTGGGACACCCTCGCGGCCGCGAAGCAGCGCGCCCACGCGCACCCCGACGGCATCGTCGACCTCTCCATCGGGACGCCGGTCGACCCCACGCCGGCGGTCGCCCGCGAGGCGCTGGCCGCGGCCTCGGACGCCCCGGGCTACCCGACGGTGGCGGCCCCCGAGGCCGTGCGCCAGGCGGCCGTCGACTGGCTCGCACGCCGTCTCGGGGTCACCGGCCTCGGCGTCGACCAGGTGCTCCTCACGGTCGGTTCCAAGGAGCTCATCGCCAACCTGCCGTCGCAGCTCGCGCTCGGACCGGCCGACACCGTCGTGCTGCCGTCCCTCGCGTACCCCACCTACGAGGTCGGGGCCCGCTACGCCGGGGCCCGGGTCGTGCTCGGCGACCCGGTCGCCGACGGTCTCACCGACGTGCCGGCGCTCGTCTACGTGAACTCCCCGGCGAACCCGCACGGCGAGGTGCTGTCGGCCGAGCACCTGCGCGAGGTCGTCCGCTGGTGCCGCGAGCGGGGGGCGCTCCTGGTCTCCGACGAGTGCTACGCCGACTTCGGCTGGGAGCGCGAGCCCGTCTCCGTCCTGCACCCCGACGTCTGCGAGGGCAGCCACGACGGCCTGCTCGCCGTGCACTCGACGTCGAAGCGCTCGAACCTCGCGGGCTACCGTGCCGGGTTCGTGGCGGGCGACGCGTCGGTCGTCGCCGAGCTGCTGGCCGTGCGCAAGCACCTCGGGTTCATGCTCCCGACCCCCGTGCAGCAGGCGTTCGCCGCCGCCATCGCCGACGACGAGCACGTCGTGCTGCAGCGTCGTCGCTACGCGGAGCGTCGCGTCGCCCTGCGCCGTGCGCTGGAGTCGGCCGGCTTCACCATCACCCACTCCGAGGGCTCGCTGTACCTGTGGGCCACGCGCGGCGAGGGCTGTCGCGAGACCGTCGCCTGGCTCGCCGAGCGGGGCATCCTCGTGGCGCCGGGCGACTTCTACGGCGAGCGCGGTGCGCAGCACGTGCGCGTCGCGTTCACGGCCACGGACGAGCGCGTGGCCGCTGCCGTGGCGCGTCTGTCCGCCTGACGCCGACCGTCCTCGCGGCACCCGTCGAGCGCGCCGTGCGTGCCGACTCGCACCCCCGTCACGGGCGGACGAGGTGCGCCTGCGTGAGATGCACCAGCTCGTCGACGAAGACGTCACGGTCGAGCTCCGGACGCTGGAGCACGTAGTCGACCGCCAGGTGCTCGACCATCCGCACGAGCAGCCAGGCGGTCGCCGCCGGCGGCCAGGGAGTCGGGGTGCGGGAGACGGTGAGGTACGCGCCCACCAGCTCGGCCACGCGCTGCTCGGCCGCGTCGACGTGGCCGGCCACGCGCGACACCGGCAGCTCGCGGGTGACGAGCCTGAGGTACTCGCGGTGTTCCTCGAGGACGTCGAGCAGGCCGTCGTACGCGGCCCGCACGAGGTCGTCCGGGGGCAGGTCGAGCCGGTCGGCGAGCACGGCGGTCAGCTCGTCGCCGAGCTCGCGTGCGTACCGGTCGATGACGCCCGACAGCACCGCCTGCTTGTCGGGGAAGTACTGGTAGAGGGACCCTGGGCTGATGCCGGCACGCGAGGCGACGCGATTGGTGCTCGCGCGCTCGTAGCCCTCCTCCGCCAGTACCGCCCGCGCCGCCTCCAGGATCCGCTCCACCATCAGGCGCGAGCGCTCCTGCGTCGGTTCCTTGCGCAGGCTGCGGGGCAGGTCGCTCATACGCGAATGGTATGCGAGCAAAAACTCGTGTCACGCTGCCGACATGGAACGCCTCCGGCCGTCGACCCCGGCCCCCGACCTCCTCCCGTCCGACCTCCCCCCGTCCGACCTCCCCGCACCCAGCACCGTCCCGACGCGGCACCGTGCCGCCGAGGCGCGTGGAGCGAGGCTCGGCCGCCCGCTGCGTGTCCTCGGCCGGGTGCGCGACCTCGACGAGTCGCTGATGCGCGACATCGGCGAGGGCTACCTCCGGGTCGACGAGCGCGGCGCGGAGGTGGCAGCCCTCTGCGCGCCCGGTCGCACGGACCGCGTGACGCACGCCCACCTGCGACGTGCGCTGCGCGGCGAGCTCGACGACCTGCCGGACGTGCTCCGCGACCTCGTCGAGCAGCTGGCGCAGCCGCCGGACTGGCTCGACCTCGCGCTGCTCGAGGAGGGGGCCCGGTTCTACCGTCGGCTCGGTCGCAACGCCGGCGACGTGCTGCTGCAGCTGTCGCTGATCGGCGGCTACCGCTTCGGAGGACCCACGGACCTGCTCGTCCTGACCGGTGGGCTGACGGGGCCGTCGACGATGAGGCGGCTCGCCGAGACCCAGCACTGGACCATGGCGGTCACGGAGCCGGGAGCGCTGCGCCCGTGGGCCGACGGCTGGCGGCTCACGGTGCACGTGCGGCTGATGCACGCGCTCGTCAACGCACGGCTGCGCGATGACCCCCGCTGGGACCGGCGGCACTGGGGCGAGCCGATCAACCAGTCCGACCAGGCGGCCACGCTCGCGCTGTTCTCGGGGACGCTGCTCCTCGGCGTGCGTGCGCTGGGCGTGCCCGTGAGCCGGGAGGACTCGAGGGCCGTCATGCACCTGTGGCGGTACGTCGGCTGGCTCCTGGGCGTCGACGACGCGTGGCTCTTCGACGACGAGCGGGCCCAGCACCGCTTCGGCTACCACGTGCTGTGCAGCCAGGACGGGCTCACCGAGGCGGGGCGTCTGCTCACCCACAGCATCGTCGACGCCCAGGCCGACCTGCACTTCCGACGTCTCGCCCGGCTGCAGCGCCGGTACGCGCCGGCGCGGCTGCTCAGCATGCTGCGACCCTTCCTCGGCACGGCCAGCATGCGTGAGCTCGACCTGCCGGTGCGTCTGCCCTGGGCGACGGTGCAGGTGGTCGCGGCGAACACGGTGCTCTACCGCCTCGTCGCCCGCACCGCGCGCGGGCGGCGTCGCCTCGACGCGTGGGCCGCCCGCTACCGGCAGGAGCAGCTGCACCGGTACTTCGGCGACGCCCCGCCCGACGTCGGCGCCCTCTGACCGGGGCTGCGGTCCGTCGGCCGCGACGCCCGCGGGTCCGTCGGTCGGGCGGCGCGTCAAGATCGCGTCAAGACGCGTCAGGGGCTCGTCAGGAGCGACGTCGCGCGGCGGTGCCGGGTGTGGTGTGGAGCCATGTCCCTCGTCACCGCACTCCAGCTGCTCGGCGTCGCCGCCCTGCTGGTCTACCTCGTCGTGGCCCTCGTGCGGCCCGACCGGTTCTGAGCCGCCCATGTCCGACACCGTCTCCGGCCTGCTGACGATCGCGGCGCTGCTGACCCTGCTCGCCGTCGTCTACGTGCCCCTCGGCGACCACATGGCTCGCGTGTTCACCTCGACCCGCCACCTGCGCGTCGAGCGCGCGCTCTACCGCGTCGGCGGCATCGACCCCGACGCCGAGCAGAGCGCCCGCGGCTACGTGCTGAGCCTGGTCGCGTTCTCCGTCGTCAGCATCGTGCTCCTCCTGGCCATCCTCGTGGGCCAGGCCGCGCTCCCGTGGGACCGCGGCCTGCCCGGGATGCCCTGGGACATGGCGGTCAACACCGCGGTCTCCTTCGTCACCAACACCAACTGGCAGTCCTACGCCGGCGAGTCGACGCTCGGCTTCGCGACCCAGGCGCTCGGCCTGACGGTGCAGAACGTCGTCTCCGCCGCGGTCGGCCTCGCCGTCGCGGTCGCGCTGGTCCGGGGCTTCGCGCGGGCGGAGTCGAGCACACTCGGCAGCTTCTGGGTCGACCTCGTCCGCGGCACCGTGCGGGTGCTGCTGCCGCTGGCCCTGGTCGCGGCGGTGCTGCTCCTGCTCGGCGGCGTGGTCCAGAACCTCTCCGACGTCACGGTGCGCGCCCTCGGCGGCGGCACCCAGGTGGTGCCGGGCGGTCTCGTCGCCAGCCAGGAGGCGGTCAAGCAGCTCGGCACGAACGGTGGCGGGTTCTTCAACGCGAACTCGGCGCACCCGTTCGAGAACCCGACCGCGCTGACGAACCTGCTGCAGGTCTTCCTCATGCTGGTCGTGCCCGTCAGCCTCACCCGCACCTTCGGCACGCTGGTGGGCTCCCGGCGGCAGGGTCTGGTGCTGCTCGGCGCGATGGGCGTGCTGTGGGCCGGTGCCCTCGCCGTGACGACGTGGGCCGAGGTCGGCGGCCAGGGGCAGGCCGCGCAGGCCGCGGGCGCCGCGATGGAGGGCAAGGAGACCCGCTTCGGGGAGTGGGCGTCGGCGCTGTTCGCCGTCTCCACGACGGGCACCTCGACCGGCGCCGTCAACGCCTCCCACGACTCGATGTCCCCACTCGGCGGCGGCACGGTGATGGCGCACATGATGCTCGGCGAGGTCTCGCCCGGTGGCGTCGGCTCCGGCCTCTACGGCATCCTCGTCGCCGCGATCCTCGCGGTGTTCGTGGCCGGCCTCATGGTGGGGCGGACCCCCGAGCTGCTCGGCAAGAAGATCGGCTCGCGGGAGATGACCTACGTCGCGCTCTACACGCTCGTGGTCCCGGCGCTCGTGCTCGTCGGCATCGGCACCGCCATCGCGCTGCCGTCGACCGCCGACGCGATGGGCAACCCGGGAGGCCACGGCTTCTCCGAGGTCGTCTACGCCTTCACGTCCGCGGCGAACAACAACGGCAGCGCGTTCGGCGGGATCACCGTGACGTCGACGTTCTTCCAGCTGACGCTCGCCGCGGCGATGCTGCTCGGCCGGTTCGTGCCGATCGTCCTCGTCGTGCTGCTCGCCGGCTCGCTGGCCCGCCAGCGCAGGGTGCCGACCACGGCAGGCACCCTGCCCACCGCGACCCTCCTGTTCGGCGGGCTCGTGGTCGGCGTCGTGCTGCTCGTCTCGGCCCTCACCTTCTTCCCGACCCTCGCCCTCGGCCCCGTGGCCGAGGCCCTGACAGGAGCCCCGCGATGACCCGCACCTCCGCTGCCACGCCGCTGTCGCGGCAGCTCGTCCAGCAGCTCCCCGCGGCGCTGCGCAAGCTCGACCCCCGGCACCTGTGGCGCAGCCCGGTGATGTTCGTCGTGTGGATCGGCTCGCTCGTCACGACCGTCTCGGCGGTCGTCGACCCGAGCGTGTTCGCCGTCGCCATCGCCGTCTGGCTCTGGCTCACGGTCGTGTTCGGCAACCTCGCCGAGGCGGTCGCCGAGGGCCGGGGGAAGGCGCAGGCCGACTCGCTGCGCGCGGCACGCACCGACGTCACCGCCCGCCGGGTGGCCGCCGACGGCAGCGAGTCGGTCGTCGCCGGCACGGAGCTGGCCGTGGGCGACCTCGTGCGGGTGAGCGCCGGCGAGGTGATCCCCGGTGACGGCGACGTCGTCGAGGGCGTCGCCACGGTCGACGAGTCGGCGATCACCGGCGAGTCCGCGCCGGTCGTGCGCGAGGCCGGTGGGGACCGGTCCGCCGTCACGGGTGGCACGCGCGTCCTCTCCGACGAGATCGTCGTGCGGATCACCTCCGCGCCCGGCGAGACCTTCCTCGACCGGATGATCTCCCTCGTCGAGGGCGCCGAGCGTCGCAAGACGCCCAACGAGATCGCCCTGTCGATCCTGCTGGTGAGCCTGACGATCATCTTCCTGCTCGCCGTCGTGACGATCTCCCCGATGGCCGACTACGCAGGTGCGCCGCAGCCCACGGTGGTGCTCGTCGCGCTGCTCGTCTGCCTGATCCCGACCACCATCGGGGCGCTGCTCTCGGCGATCGGCATCGCCGGCATGGACCGCCTGGTCCGGGTGAACGTGCTGGCGATGTCGGGTCGTGCGGTCGAGGCCGCGGGCGACGTCAGCACGCTGCTGCTCGACAAGACCGGCACGATCACGTACGGCAACCGACGGGCCTCGCGGTTCGTGCCCGCCGAGGGCGTCACCCTGGCCGAGCTGACCGAGGCCGCCCGCATCGCCTCGCTGGCCGACCTCACGCCGGAGGGTCGCTCCATCGTCGACCTCGCGGTCGCCGACACGGGCGCCACCGGCACGGGTGCACCGCTGCCCGACGGTGCGGAGCCGGTCGAGTTCACCGCCCAGACGCGCATGTCGGGCGTCGACCTGCCCGACGGACGCGAGCTGCGCAAGGGCGCCGGGAGCGCCGTGGAGGCCTGGAGCGGTGCCGCGCTCCCCGCGGAGGTCGGGGCGGCCGGCTACGAGATCTCGATGTCCGGCGGGACGCCCCTGCTCGTCGCCGAGCGTCGCGCCGGGGACACCCGCGTGCTCGGCGTGGTCCACCTCAAGGACGTCGTCAAGGAGGGCATGGTCGAGCGGTTCGCCGAGCTGCGGCGCATGGGCATCCGCACCGTGATGGTCACCGGCGACAACGCGCTCACGGCGCGGGCGATCGCCGCGGAGGCCGGGGTCGACGACGTGCTCGCGGAGGCCACCCCCGAGGACAAGATGCGGCTCATCCGCGAGGAGCAGTCGGGCGGTCGCCTCGTGGCCATGACCGGCGACGGCACCAACGACGCGCCCGCGCTCGCGGCCGCCGACGTCGGCGTCGCGATGGCGTCGGGCACGTCGGCGGCGAAGGAGGCCGGCAACATGGTCGACCTCGACTCCGACCCGACGAAGCTCATCGACGTGGTGCGCATCGGCAAGCAGCTGCTCATCACGCGCGGCGCGCTCACCACGTTCTCCATCGCCAACGACCTCGCCAAGTACTTCGCGATCGTGCCGGCCATGTTCGTGACGGCCTACCCGTCGCTCGACGCGCTCAACGTCATGCGGCTGGCCACGCCGGAGTCGGCGATCCTCTCGGCCGTCATCTTCAACGCGCTCGTCATCGTCGGGCTCATCCCGGTGGCCCTCAAGGGCGTGCGCAGCCGGGCCGCGGACGCGGCGAGCGTCCTGCGGCGCAACCTGCTCGTGTTCGGCGTCGGCGGCGTGGTCGTCCCGTTCGTCGGCATCAAGCTCATCGACCTGCTCGTCTCCCAGATCCCAGGAATCAGGTGACCGTCGTGATCCGCGACCTCCTGCGTCAGTCCCTCGCCGCCGTCCGTGTGCTGCTCGTGCTCACCGTGCTGCTCGGCGTCCTCTACCCGGCCGCCGTCTGGGCCGTGGGCCGGGTCGTGCCCGACCGCGCCGACGGCAGCCTCCTGCGCGTCGACGGCGTCGCCGTCGGCTCCCGGCTCCTCGGCCAGGCATTCGAGGGCGGTCAGTGGTTCCACCCGCGCCCGTCGGCCAACGACTACGACGGCCTCGCGTCGGCCCCGTCGAACCTCGGGCCCTCGAACCCGGACCTCCTCGCCGCGATCCGCGAGCGACGTGCCGCCGTGGCGCAGGAGGACGGCGTGTCGCCGTCGGCCGTGCCCGCCGACGCCGTGACCGCGTCGGGCTCCGGGCTCGACCCCGACATCAGCCCCGCCTACGCGGCGCTGCAGGTGCCGCGGGTCGCCCGGGAGCGCGGACTCGACGAGGCGACCGTGCGGCGCCTCGTGGCCGAGGCCACCTCCGGACGCCAGCTCGGGTTCCTCGGGGAGCCCACGGTGAACGTCCTCGAGCTGAACGCGAGCCTGCCGGGTGCAGACTGACGCTGTGCAGACGGTTCAGGTGCAGGGCGACGGGACGCCCGAGCAGGGGCGCGGCTGCCTGCGCGTCTACCTCGGCGCCGCCCCCGGCGTCGGCAAGACGTACAGGATGCTCGACGAGGGCTGTCGCCGGGCGGCGCGCGGCACCGACGTCGTGGTCGGGATCGTCGAGACGCACGGCAGGGCGTTGACGCAGGAGCGGATCGGCGGGCTCGAGGTGGTGCCGCGACGCACCGTCCAGCACGGTGCGACCACCCTGACGGAGCTCGACGTCGACGCGGTCCTGGCCCGCGCGCCGCAGGTGTGCCTCGTCGACGAGCTGGCGCACACCAACGCTCCGGGGTCCGGGCACGTGAAGCGCTGGCAGGACGTCGACCAGCTGCTCGCGGCCGGCATCGACGTCGTCACCACCGTGAACGTGCAGCACCTGGAGTCGCTCAACGACGTCACCGAGGCGATCACCGGCGTCCGCCAGCGCGAGACCGTGCCCGACGCGTTCGTGCGCTCCGCGGAGGCCATCGAGCTCGTCGACATGAGCCCGTCGGCGCTGCGCCGGCGACTGGCGCACGGGAACGTCTACCCGGCCGAGCGCGTCGACGCCGCGCTGGCGCAGTTCTTCCGCGAGGGCAACCTGGCGGCGCTGCGCGAGCTGGCCCTGCTGTGGCTCGCCGAGCGGGTCGACGAGGGGCTGGAGCGGTACCGGGCGCGCCACGAGATCGAGGCCACGTGGGCGACCCGCGAGCGGATCGTCGTGGGGGTCACGGGCGGCCCGGAGTCGGAGCCGCTGATGCGGCGCGCCGCGCGGATCGCGTCGCGCGGATCGGGTCCGTCGGGTGACGGGGGAGCGCCCTGGACCGCGCTGTACGTCTCGCGCGGGGACGGTCTGCGCCAGACGGGACCGGACCGGCTGGAGGAGCTGCGCACGACGGCGCAGGAGCTGGGCGGCGGCTTCCACACGGTGGTCGGGGACGACGCCGCGGCCGCCATCCTCGACTTCGCGCGCGCCCGCAACGCGACCCAGGTGCTCATCGGGGCGAGCCGGCGCGGACGGCTGTCGACGCTGCTACGACCCGGCATCGGCGAGACGATCGTGTCCGAGTCCGGCGACATCGACGTGCACATCGTCACGCACGACGAGGCCCGTCGCCGTCAGGCGCGGGTGCGCGAGGAGTCGGCCCTCGGGCGTCGACGGACCTGGGCGGGGTTCGCCGTGGCGCTCCTCGGCCCGTTCGTGCTCGCGGGCCTGCTGCTCGCCACGCGCGACCTCCACGGGCTGCCCACCGAGGCCATGCTCTTCATGGTGCTGGTCATCGGCACCGCCCTCGTCGGTGGTGTGCGCCCGGCCGTCGTGGCCGCGTTCGTGAGCGGCGGCGTGCTGAACTACTTCTTCACCCCACCGGTGCAGACGTTGCGCATCGCCACCGGGGAGAACGCGGTGGCGGTCGTCCT
The DNA here is from genome assembly GCA_026392465.1 of Propionibacteriales bacterium. Classification (GTDB taxonomy): domain Bacteria; phylum Actinomycetota; class Actinomycetes; order Propionibacteriales; family Nocardioidaceae; genus Aeromicrobium. The sequence goes on along the minus strand of JAPLCA010000026.1, from coordinate 65,693 downwards.
CTTCGTCGTGGTCGGCATGTCGGTGGCGCTCGTCGTCGACCGTGCCGCGCGGCTCGCGGGTCTCGCGAGCCGGGCACGGGCGGAGGCCGACAGCCTGAGCGTTCTGGCGCACCAGCTCGTGCACGCGGGCAACGACCTGCGACGCCTCCTGCGCACGACCGTCGAGCTGTTCGGCGTCGACGGTGCCCAGCTGCGCACGGCCGACGGCCGCGTGCTCGGGGAGCACGGCGTGACGTCCGGTCCCGAACGGACGGTTCCGGTGGGGGAGGAGCACGTCCTGGTGCTGTGGGGTCCGGCGGCTGAGTCCGTCGAGGAGTCGCTGCTGGCTGCCGTGGTGGCCCACGCGACGGTGCTCGTGGAGCGCCGGGCGGCCGTGGCCCTGAAGGCCGAGCGCCGGGTCCTCGCGGAGGCGGCGCGCACGCGGACGGCCCTCCTGGCCGCCGTCTCCCACGACCTGCGGACGCCCTTGGCAGCCGTCAAGGCGGCGGTCAGCAGCCTGCGCGACCCCGGCGTGGACTGGTCCGACCAGGACCGCGCCGACCTGCTGGAGACCATCGAGGACGGCGCCGACCGGCTCGACGCGCTCGTGGTCGACCTGCTCGACATGAGCCGGCTCCAGACCGGGGCGGTCGTCGCGCGCTCGGAGCCCGTCGACGTGCTGGCGGTCGTCCAGCGCGCCGCCGCCGGCACGCCGACGGTGCTGGAGGTGCCGGACGACCTGCCGGAGGCGCAGGCCGACGCCGCTCTGCTCGAGCGGGTGCTGGCCAACGTCGTGGAGAACGCCCACAAGCACGCGGCGGGCTCGACGGTGCGCGTCGACGCGACCGCGACGCGCGAGCACGTGGTGGTGCGCGTGGTCGACGGGGGACCGGGCGTGCCGGAGCACCGCCGCGAGCAGATGTTCGAGCCGTTCCAGCGGCTCGGCGACGTCCCGCGGGGCGCCGGCGTCGGGCTGGGACTGGCGGTGGCTCGGGGTCTGACGGAGGCGATGGGCGGTAGCCTCACCGCCGAGGACACGCCCGGCGGCGGGCTCACGCTCGTGGTCGAGCTGCCCCGGGAGGGCGCCGTGCCGCTGACGACGGAAGGCGGTGACGCATGACGGTCGTGCTGGCGGTCGACGACGACGCGGCGATCCTGCGGACCTTGGGCATCGCGATGCGCGCGCGGGGCTACGAGGTCGAGACGGTCGCGGACGGCCGGTCGGCGCTGCAGTCGCTGGCCGAGCGGGTGCCGGACGTCGTGCTGCTCGACCTGGGCCTGCCCGACCTCGACGGCACGGAGGTGCTGCGGCGGATCCGGGAGACGTCGCAGGTGCCGGTGGTCGTGCTCTCGGCACGGCACGAGTCCGACGACAAGGTCGAGGCGCTCGACCTCGGGGCCGACGACTACGTGACGAAGCCGTTCGGCATGGAGGAGCTCCTGGCGCGAGTCAGGGCGGCGCTGCGCCGGGCCGCGCCGTCGCGGGCCCCCGTCGTGACGGTGGGCGACCTGGTGCTCGACGTCGAGGACCGGCGGGCTACCCGGGCGGGCGAGCCGGTGCACCTCACGCCGACGGAGTGGAAGATCGTGGAGGTCCTCGCGCGGGCCGAGGGCCGTCTGGTGCGCCAGACGACCCTCCTCACGGAGGTGTGGGGTCCGTCGTACGAGCGGGAGACGCACTACCTGCGGGTCTACCTCGCGCAGCTGCGTCGCAAGCTCGAGGACGACCCCGCGCACCCGCGCATGCTCATCACCGATCCCGGCCTGGGCTACCGGTTGCTGTCCGACCTGTCCTGACGCGATCCTGACGCGCCGCCCGCTGGATCCTTGACGCGTCGCGGGCGCAGGCTCTGAGCATGACCGCCGCACCCGACCACCGTCCCGCCCCCGCCGCACCCGCCGACGAGCCGCGACCTCCGCACACGCTGCAGGAGAGCCTGGAGCAGTTCGGCGGCGCGTGGCTGGCGGCCGGCGTGACGACCGTGGTCGGGGCGGTGGCCCTCACCGCACGCGTCGTCGTCGGGTGACGTCTCAGTCGAGGTCGTCGCTGCGCACGAGGCGACGACGCACCGACAGCAGGTCGACGTCGGGACGCGAGGCGAGGAGCCGCTCGGCCCGGTCGAGCAGGGCGTCGGCGTGCGCGTGGTCGCCGGACGTCAGGGCCACGCCGACGACGGTCCGTCGGTAGAGGTCGGTGTGGCCGACCTCGGCCACCGACACGTCGAGCGCCCGACGCAGCTCGGCGACGACCGGTCGCACGACCGCCCGCTTCTGCTTGAGCGTGTGCACGTCGCCGAGGAGCAGCTCGGCCTCGAGCCACCCGACCCACATGGCTGCCACGGCGCTCAGGCGCGGGTGGCCCGCAGCTCGTCGACGAGGGTCGGACGCGTCGGCGTCCAGCCCAGCGAGCGAGCCTTGGCGCCGCTGGCCTGCTGGTCGAGCAGCAGCGCGTCGCCGAAGGCCTCGCCGAGCCGCGCGTGCACGGTGTCGACGGAGGTGCCCGCGACGGCGTCGGCGAGCGCGAGACCGAGGTCGCGGACGCTGGGGGAGTGGCCGCTGACGCCGAGCAGGCGTCCGTGGCCGGAGCCGCTCGTGACGACCAGCGCGTAGAGGTCGGCCAGGTCGTCGACGTGGATCGTGGTCCAGTGCTGCGCCCCGGAGCCGATCAGCTCGAGCGCGCCCTCGCCGGTGCGGGAGGCAGCCACGAGCTGCTGCGGGATGCCCCGGCCGGGCGCGTGCACGATGCCGGGCTGCACGACGGTGGCGCGGACCGAGGAGTCGAGCAGGCGGTCCTCGCGCGCCTGGCGCCAGGCGGTGATGGCGGGTGCGTCGTACGGCGTCTCCTCGTCGAGGTCGGCGCCGGAGCCGTACGTCCAGACCCCTCCGGTGTGCACGAAGGGCTTGTCGATGCCGCTGAACGCCTTGATCGCGGCGTCGACGACCGCGTCGTCCATGGTCGCCGACGTCTCGTCACCGGGGGCGGCGGTGTGCACGCCGGCGTCGTGCTCGCGCAGCTGCGCGGCCAGCCAGGCGCCGTCGAACAGGTCGCCCTGCAGCGGGGTGGCGCCCGCGGCGGCGACGGTCTCCCCGGAGCCCTGGCTCCGGACGACGGCGGTGACGGCGTGACCGTCGTCGACGAGGCGGCGCAGCACGGCTGCGCCCACGAACCCGGTTCCCCCGGTGAGCAGGATCTTCATGGACGGGTCAACCGCCGCGGGCGGTGCGGTGTTCCGGCGTGTCCGCTCCGTGGACGGCTCAGCCGAGGATCTCCATCAGCCAGTGCTCCTTCTTCTTGGGCTTGCGGTAGCGGTCGTCGCGGTACCGGTCGTCGGAGCGGTAGCGGTCGTCCCGGTCGCGCTCGGGACGACGCTCGTCGCGCGGCGGTGCCGGGAGCGGCGCGGGCGCCGCGGGGACGTCGGCCGTCGCGCGGTCGAGGATCTTGTCGAGCTCGCCGCGGTCGAGCCAGACGCCACGGCACTCGGGGCAGTAGTCGATCTCGACGCCGGCGCGCTCGCTCATGGTCAGGGTGGAACCGTCGGTGGGGCACTTCATGGTGCGAGAACGGTCAAGGACGTCGTCGGGTTCCCGGGCGGTGGTCTCGTCGGCCGGCGCTCCTGGAGGCTTCTTGAGCACGGCGACGTCGTACCCTGCCTCGGCCTCGTCCGCCCAGTCCTGGATCTGCTGCTCGGTCACGGGCGCGGGAGGGGTCGCTTCCATGAGTCAAGCGTCATACAAAAATGCGGAAGAGCAAGGTCGGCCGGGTCCTGAAGGACGTGAAGAAGGCCCCGACCATGGTGGTCGAGGCCTTCTGTCTGGTACACCCCCACGGACTCGAACCGTGAACCCGCTGATGAGGAGTCGGCTGGTGTGTCGAGGGGGTCTTGGGGCAGTGTCGGGCTGGCAGGCGGTTGGTCCTGTGGGACGTGAAGAAGGCCCCGACCGTGGTGGTCGAGGCCTTCTGTCTGGTACACCCCCACGGACTCGAACCGTGAACCCGCTGATTAAGAGTCAGCTGCTCTGCCAATTGAGCTAGGGGTGCTCGCGCTCAGAGAACATTACCAGCAGGGGTCTGGGAGCCGAAATCGGGGTCAGCGGCCGAGCAGCTCGAGGAGGGCGTGGGCGGCGTTGTGGCCGGCGATGCCGCTCACGGCGCCGCCCCGACGGGCGCCGCTGCCGCACAGCAGGATCCGGTCGTGGGCGGTCGCGACGCCCCACCGCTGCGCCGGGGTGTCGGCGGGCTCGTCGTCGGCGAGCCAGGGCCAGGCGAGGTCGCCGTGGAAGATGTGTCCGCCGGGCATCGCGAGGGCCTGCTCGACGTCGGCGGGCGTCTTGACCTCCACGCCGAGCACGAGCGGCTCGAGGGGCTCCGCGAGGTGTGCATCGATGGCGGTGAGGAACCGCCGGTACTCGCGCTCGGCGGCTCCCTCGTCGAGCAGGTTCTCGTAGGGCGTGTGCAGGCCGAACCAGGTGAGGGTCTGGGCGTCGGTCGCCGCCAGCTCGGGGCCGAGGATCGAGCGGTCGGTGAGGGTGTGGCAGTACAGCTCGCCCGACGCGAACGGCTGCTCCCCGCGAGCAGCTGCGGCGTGCAGGGCCTCGACCTGGCTCATGGCCTCGTCGACGTGGAAGGTGCCGGCGAACGCGACCGTCGGGTCGTCGCCGGAGCGCAGCCGGGGCAGGCGCGACACGAGCAGGTTGATCTTGAGCTGGGAGCCGGACGGCCGGGGCACGCCGTCCTGCTCGCCAGGCCACAGCAGCGTGTCCAGGGTGTGCGGTGCGATGCCGCTGAGCGCGTAGCGGGCATCGACATGGACGTGGCCGTCCGCGCTCGCCGCGTCCACGACCACGCCGGCCTCTTCGCCCCGGTCGTCGCAGTCGCTGCTGCATTCGCAAGCGTCCCGGTGCTCCACCGGGTCCACCGACGTCACCGTGACACCGGTGAGGATCCGCACGCCCGCCTCCCGCGCCACCCGCTCGAGCTCGGCGGTGACCGCGCCCATCCCGCCGACCGGCACCCGCCACTCGCCCGTGCCGTTGCCCACGAGGTGGTAGAGGAAGCAGCGGTTCTGCACCAGGGAGGGGTCGTGCAGCGACGCGAAGGTGCCGATGAGCCCGTCCGTGCCGACCACGCCGCGCACGACGTCGTCGGCGAAGCGACGCTCCAGCGCCTCGCCCAGCGGTCGCTCCACCACGTCGGCCCAGACGGGCTGGCCGGTGGCGGGCCCGAGGTCGCCGACCCGTGGGAGCGGTCGCAGCAGGGTGGGCGCGACGGCAGCGGCGAGCCCGGCGACCTCGCCGTAGAACGCCTGCCAGGCCTCGAAGGCGTCGTCGTCGCCGGTGAGGGCGCGGAAGGACGCCCGGGTGGCGTCGCCCTCGTCGGTCTCGACGAGCAGCCCGCGTGCCTCGCCGTCGCGCTCGTACGGCGTGTAGGAGGCGGTGGGGCGCGAGCGTAGCTCGAGCCGCAGGCCCAGGTCGTCGACGAGCGCCTGCGGCATCAGGCTCACCAGGTAGGAGTACCGCGACAGGCGTGCGTCGTGCTCGGGGAACGTCCGTGCGCTCACCGCCGCGCCGCCCACGTGGTCGAGCCGCTCCAGCAGCACGACGTCGAGGCCCGCCCGGGCCAGGTAGGTGGAGGCGACCAGCGCGTTGTGACCTCCGCCGAGCACCACGACGTCAGCCGTCTCCTCGCGTGACTCCGTGACCTCGTCGGAGGGCACTGCGTACCAGCCCGAACCTTCGGGCTGCGTGAACCACCTGCTCGTCATGGCCCCACTCTGGCAGAGCGAGCACGTCGCCCGCGGAGCGTCGGTGTCAGCCCTGGCAGAACAGCTGCCCGTACGGCCCGGCCGACGAGCGCTGCTCCGTCACCCTGCCGTCGACGGTGATCGTGCACGTGATCGTCGCGCCGCTCGGGCCGGCCTGCATGAACATCTGCGCGTAGTCGGGTCGCCCGTACACGAGCGTGCTCAGCGACCACGACGTGCCGACACCGGTGGCGGTGCCGCTGGGACGGTCGCGGCTGGTCGGCACCAGGTAGCCGACGACGCCGATCGGCTCGCTCGACGTCGCGCTCAGGGTGATGCGCCGGGCGCGGATGCTGGCGGTGCCGCCGGTGCCAGGCAGTCCGGCGGGCTCCCGCAGTCCGGTGACGGAGCGGGGGGCGGTCCCCGCCGGCTCCGCGTCGGGGTCGGACGCGGCCGCCGACATCGACGGCGACGGGGTGGATCGGCTCAGGCCAGGACGCTCGACGCCCTTGTCGTCGGTGGCGACGGCGTCGCTGCCGGTCGCGCCGGACCCGCCCACGGGCACCAGCAGGGCCGTCAGCAGGGCGAGCCCGGCCAGGATCCCCACCACCACGAAGGGGTGCCGTCGTATCGCGTCCACGGCTGCACAACGAGGAAGGCGTCACCGGGTTAGGCCGAGCGCACCGGCGCAGCGCCTCCCAGGGCGCATCGTGGAGGGGTCTCTGTTTGACTGGAGGCATGCGCCCCGTCCCTCTCTCGCCCCACGCCCGCCAGGCCGCCCTCGACGCGATGGAGGCCGCCCCGCTCGACGTCCTGGTGATCGGGGGAGGGGTCGTCGGCGCCGGCTCCGCCCTCGACGCCGCCACCCGCGGCCTCTCGGTCGGCCTGGTCGAGGCCCGCGACTTCGCGTCGGGCACGTCCAGTCGGTCCAGCAAGCTGATGCACGGCGGCCTGCGGTACCTGGAGATGCTCGACTTCCGGCTCGTCGCCGAGGCGCTGAAGGAGCGTGGGCTGAACCTGCAGAAGCTCGCGCCCCACCTCGTGCAGGAGGTCGCCTTCCTGTACCCGCTGCAGCACCGCGGCTGGGAGCGTTTCTACGCCGGGTCCGGCGTCGCGCTCTACGACGCCATGAGCAAGGCGTCCGGCTACGGCAAGGGGGTGCCGCTGCACCGCCACCACACGCGGCGTGGGGCGCGCAAGATCTTCCCGGGCCTGCGCAAGGACGCGCTGGTCGGCGCGCTGCGCTACTACGACGCGCAGGTCGACGACGCCCGGCACACCATGTTCCTCGCCCGCACGTCCGCCGCCTACGGCGCGCACGTCGCGAGCCGGACCCGCGTCGTGGACCTGCTCCGCGAGGGCGGTCGGGTGGTCGGCGCCCGCCTCAAGGACCTCGAGTCCGGGCGCGAGCTCGACGTCCGCGCCTCCGTGGTGCTCAACGCCACCGGCGTCTGGACCGACGAGACGCAGGGGATGGCCGCCGAACGCGGCCAGTTCCACGTGCGCGCCTCCAAGGGCATCCACCTCGTCGTGCCGCGTGACCGGATCCGCGGCGAGGGCGGGCTCATCCTGCGCACCGAGAAGTCGGTCCTCTTCGTCATCCCGTGGGGACGCCACTGGATCATCGGCACCACCGACACCGACTGGGACCTGTCGAAGGACCACCCCGCCGCGAGCCGCAACGACATCGACTACCTCCTCGAGCACGTCAACCGCGTGCTCGTCGAGCCGCTGACCCACGCCGACGTCGAGGGCGTCTACGCCGGGCTGCGGCCCCTGCTGGCCGGCGAGGACGAGGCCACCAGCAAGCTCTCGCGCGAGCACGCCGTCTCCACGAGCGTCAAGGGTCTGGTGGTCATCGCGGGCGGCAAGTACACGACCTACCGGGTGATGGCCAAGGACGCCGTCGACGCGGCCGTCAACAGCATGACCCGCCAGCTCGACCGCGTCGTCCCCGCCTCGTGCACCGAGGACGTGCCGCTGCTCGGCGCCGACGGCTTCGAGGCGCTCTGGAACCAGCGGCACCGTCTGGCCGCCGACAGCGGACTGTCCGTCGCTCGCATCGAGCACCTGCTCCGACGGTACGGGTCGCTCGTCGTCGAGGTCCTCGACCTCGTCACCACCGACCCGACGCTCGGCGAGCCGCTCGCGGGCGCCGACGACTACCTGCGCGCCGAGGTCGTCTACGGCACGACCCACGAGGGCGCGCGGCACCTCGACGACGTCATCGCCCGCCGCACCCGGATCTCGATCGAGACGTTCGACCGCGGCACCGAGGTGGCCCGCGAGGTCGCCGACCTCATGGGCGACGCGCTCGGGTGGACGAGCGACCAGCGCGACGTCGAGGTCGAGCACTACCTCAAGCGGGTCGCCGCGGAGCGCGAGTCGCAGACCATGCCCGACGACGAGACGGCCGACGCCGCCCGCATGGGGGCTCCCGACGTCGTGCCGGTCGCCACGGCCGACACGCCGTGATGCACGACCCGCCCCCTGGTGCCCTCGACGACCTCGAGGACGACCCGGGACCGTCGCCGCTCCTGCGCACGCTGCGGCCGGTGCTCATCACGGCCGTGCTCGCCACGCTCGTGCTCGGCGGGTTCGCGCTCGCGTCGCACCTGTGGAGCGACACCCGCACCGAGACCGGCCGGCTCGACCTGGAGGGCTCGGGCCTCCTGCGGCTCCAGGCCGGGCCGGCTGACGTGCGGGTCGTCCAGGGCGACGTCACGGTCCCGCGCTACGTGGCTCGCGTGACGAGCGGTCTGGTCGACACCCGGTTCGAGGTCGAGCGGGTGGGCGGGGCGACCCGGCTCGACACCGCGTGCCGCCCCCTGCTGAGCCCCGGTTGCGGGGTCGACGTGACGATCACCGTGCCCGAGGGCACGGCCGTCGACCTCCTCACCGGGTCCGGTGACGTGGACGTGTCGGGTCTCGACGGTGCGGTGGCCGTGCGGACTGGCTCCGGCGACGTGGACGCCGAGCGGCTGCGGACGCAGGACCTCACCGTCCGCACCGGGTCCGGCGACGTCGAGGCGACATTCGCCCGCCCGCCGTTCGCGGTCAAGGTCGCCACCGGCAGCGGCGGCGTCGAGCTGGGCCTGCCGCAAGCCGAGACCCCCTACGCCGTCGACGCACGCAGCGAGTCCGGCGAGGTCGACGACACGATCCCCGCCACCGACGCGCAGGACGCACGCGTCGTGCGCATCAGGACGGGCTCCGGCGACGTCGAGGTCGAGCTCGACGGGTCGTAGGGGGCCTGCTGCTGGGGGTGTCGGCCTCTCGGCGTCCTGCGGGTTCGGTGGTGGGACTTCTCGTTCGGGTGGGGCTGCGTCAGCACGGCTTGTCTCTCGGGTGGGGCTGCGTCGGCGCGGTTCGGCGTCGTCTTGCGGCTGCGTCGGCGCGGCTTCTCTCTTGGGTGGGGCTGCGCTGGCGCGGCTTTGGCTCGTCCTGCGCTCCGAAAGGGCCTCGACCGGGCGGCTGGGCGCGAAGTGGGCTGGGTTCTCGGGCTGTGGCCCGCGCTGTGGGTGGACGCAAGATGCTGCGTTCGTGCGCTGGGACTCGAAGGCTTCTGCGTTCGTGTCGGGATCCCGTCGTGAACGCAGAAGCGTTCAGTCTCAATTGCGCGAAGGCAGAAGCTTGGGTGCCCTTTGCGTTGGGGAGACGAAGGATTCTTCCTTCTCGTGGACCGTTCCACGAGAAGGAAGAATCCTTCACGCGTCTGGCCCCTCGTTGGTGGATCTGCCACCTGAAGAGCGCTCAGAAGGTGGCGGATCTACCGCCGGCACGCGCAAACGCAGAATCTTGCGTCCACCCCGAGCGCAACCCACAGCCCGAGAACCCAGCCCAGTTCCCGCCCAGCTGCCCGGTCGAGGCCCTTTCGGAGACCACACCCACGAGAGGCCGCAGCAGCGCAGCCCCACCCGAGCAGTAAGCCGCGCCGACGCACCCCCACCCGAACAAGAAGTCACACCACCGCAGCCGAAGGACGTGACCGAGCCCGACGACGCACCCCACCTGTGCCCCCCGAAAAGGACGACGCCCCCACCGCGATCGGTGGGGGCGTCGTGCGACTCGTCAGAGCGACGAGCTGAGATCAGATCGGGCGGATGTTGGCCGCCTGCAGGCCCTTCTGGCCCTGCTCGACGTCGAACTCGACCTTCTGGTTCTCCTCGAGCGAACGGTAGCCGTTCGCCTGGATGGCGCTGAAGTGGGCGAAGACGTCCTCGCCGCCCTGGTCGGGGGCGATGAAGCCGAAGCCCTTGTCAGCGTTGAACCACTTCACAGTTCCGGTAGCCATGTGTTTCTCCTTCGGTGGTGCGCATGCGCGTGTCGCATGCGACGGGTGTCGCGACGCGCATCAACCGGGAGAAGCTGGAGCGACCGGGGGGACCCGGTGCGCTCGATCTTTCTGGCACAACAAACGCCTACAACTGACACCCACCCTACACGTCCAGCCGAGGGCGACGCACCCCCTCGTCCCGTCGGCCTGTCGGGCGCGGACATGCGGGGTGCGACGGTGCTGCGGGCGGCCCGATCGCCGCCTGGACGCGGACGAGGCGCGACCCGCACCGAGGCATACACCTCGGGCGGCTCGCGCCTCGGTCACATGGGGTGGACGACGGGACTTGAACCCGCGGCCACCGGCACCACAAGCCGGTGCTCTACCAACTGAGCTACGCCCACCATGCGTGGCGGCAGGCCGTCACGACGCGGACGATCATAGCCCACGTGGCGCGCGGCCCCGCCGGTGCCCCGTCACGACTCTGCGGAGGCCTCCAGGCGGGCCAGGGTCGAGCTGGCCGAGACCTCTGCGGCGAGCGCACGGGCCGCCTCCGTCTCGGGCCCGGGATCGTCCACGAACACGGCGCGACGGTAGTAGCGCAGCTCGTCGATGCTCTCGGCGATGTCGGCCAGCGCGCGGTGGTGCCCCGCCTTCGCGGGGGCCGCGAAGTAGGCGCGCGGGAACCACTGGCGGGCGAGCTCCTTGATCGACGACACGTCGATGACGCGGTAGTGCAGGAAGCCCTCCAGCTCGACCATGTCGCGCGCGAGGAACGTCCGGTCGGTGCCCACCGTGTTGCCCGCGAGCGGCGCCTTGCGCGGCTCCTTCACGTGGTCGCGGACGTAGGCGAGCACCTGCTCCTCGGCGTCACGCAGCGTGGTGCCGGCCTCCAGCTCGGTGATCAGGCCCGACGCGGTGTGCATGCGCGTCACGACGTCGTTCATCTGCTCCAGAGCCTGTGCCGGGGGCTTGATGACGAGGTCGACGCCCTGGCCGAGCACGTTGAGCTCGTAGTCGGTGACGAGAGCCGCCACCTCCACCAACGCGTCGGTCTCGAGGGAGAGCCCGGTCATCTCGCAGTCGATCCACACCAGTCTGTCGTTCACGCGACCGACCCTAGGCCACCGTGGCCGCCCCAGCCGCCCACCCCGGGTAGCCTTCCAGGGAACCGACGGGGCGCGGTCTTCGTTGTGCCCCACGAACGACGGGCGCACGCCTCCCGTCCTGTCCCAGACGCCGCACAGGAGCCAGACCACGTGAGCAACGACCGCAAGCAGCGAGCCGAGCAGATGCGCAAGGAGCGCGAGAAGGCCGACAAGCGCCAGCGCAACGTCATCACCATCGCGATCGTCGCCGTCGTCATCGCCCTCGTCGGCGTCGGCGGCTACGCCGTGAAGTCGACGGCCGACAAGAACGCCAAGAGCACCGACCTCGTCGCGCCGAAGAACACGAAGGACTACGGCATCCTCTACGACCAGGCCGACGCCGAGGCCTCCGACGGCGGCGCCGCGTCCGGTGACGCCAAGCCGGTCAGCGTCGAGGTCTACGAGGACTTCCAGTGCCCCGTGTGCCAGCAGTTCGAGCAGGTCGCCGGCCCGATGCTCAAGCAGCAGGTCGCGTCGGGCGAGATCGCGCTCACCTACAAGCCGTTCTCCTTCCTCGACGAGAACGGCGGCAGCACCAACGACTACTCCAAGCGCGCCACCAACGCCGCGCTCTGCGCGCTCGACGCCGGCGGCGTCGACGACTACGTCAAGGTGCACGACTTCCTGTACGCCAACCAGCCGCAGGAGGGCACCGCCGGCCCCGAGAACGCCAAGCTCGTGGAGGACCTCAACAGCCTCGGCATCACCGGTGCGGGCATCGACTCGTGCGTGAAGTCCGAGAAGTTCGTGCCGTGGGTCGTCAAGGCCAAGGAGGTCGCGCAGGACAGCGACCGCAAGATCAGCGGCACGCCCACCGTCTTCGTGGACGGCAAGAAGCTCGACGACTTCAGCCCCGCCACGATCCAGAAGGCGGTCGAGGAGGCCAAGGCCTGACCTCGTCCTCGTCGCGCACGGCCCCCGCACCCTCGGTGCGGGGGCCGTGTCACGTCAGCAGCAGGCCGAGCCAGGCCGCCGCGACGCAGACGACGGCGGTGCCCACCGCGTGGGCGACCGCCCGGCCGCCCCGGCCCCGGAGCGCCAGGCGGGCGGAGTCGAGGCTCGCAGTGCTGAACGTGGTGTAGCCGCCGAGGAACCCCGTCGCCACGACCGTGCGCGCGGCGCTGTCGTCGAGCAGGCCGACGGCCAGCCCGATGAGGAACGACCCGCTGACGTTGACCGCGACGATGCCCCACGGGAACCGCCCGGAGGAGCGTTGGCCCACCCACGTGTCGACGAGCAGCCTCAGCACCGAGCCGGCGCCGCCGGCGACCGCCACCGCTCCGGCTAGGAGCACGCCCGTCACCGCGCGCCCCTGGTCCGCAGGGCACGCCCGGCGGCGAGACCGCCCACCGAGGCCGCGAAGCCGCCCGCGAGGGTCGCGAGGAGGTAGACGAGCGTGTCGGCGGCCCGGCCGTCGGCGAGCAGGGACTGCGTGTCGAGCGCGAAGGCGCTGTAGGTCGTGAACCCGCCCATCAGGCCGGTGCCGAGCAGCAGTCGGATCCGGGTGGACGCCACGGTGGCGGTCAGGAGGCCGAGCAGGAACGCGCCGAGCACGTTGACGCCGAGGATGCCGACCGGCAGCCCGTCGACGGGAGCCACGGACACGGCCACGCCGTAGCGCGAGAGGGCGCCGACCGCGCCGCCGACGGCGACGAGCGCCACCGCGTCCGGACGCGGCCAGGTCGTCGCCATGGTCGGACTCTACGACCCGCCGATAGGTTCGTCGCATGGACGTCTCACGGCTCGTGCTCGGCACGATGTACTTCGGCACCCGGACGGACGAGGCGACGTCGCGGGCGCTGCTCGACCGGTACCTGGCCGCGGGGGGCAGGACCCTGGACACCGCCAACTGCTACGCGTTCTGGGTCGACCCGAGCGGCCACGGGGGAGCGAGCGAGCGCGTCATCGGTCGCTGGCTCGCGGCGGAGCCGTCGCGTCGCGACCGGGTCGAGCTGGCCACGAAGGTCGGTGTCGAGCCGCTCGACGTGCCCGGCGCGGACGGCCACCTCGTCGAGGGACTCTCGGCCGAGGTCGTGCGAGCCGGATGCGAGGCGAGCCTGCGGCGCCTCGGCGTCGACGTCATCGACCTGTACTGGGCGCACGGGGAGGACCGCGGGACCCCGCTGGAGGAGACGGTGGAGGCGTTCGGGTCGCTGGTCGGCGACGGGTCGGTGCGACGTCTGGGCGTGTCCAACCACCCGACGTGGCGGGTCGAGCGCGGTCGCGCCATCGCCGAGGCGTTGGGGCTCGAGCCCTGGACCGCCCTGCAGCTGACGACGTCGTACGTGCACCCGCGCCCCGGCGCGGTCGTCGAGGGCAAGGACCACCGGTTCGGCTTCGTCACCGACGAGACGGTCGACTACGTCGCCGAGCACCCTGACGTGGAGCTGTGGGCCTACTCGCCGCTCGTGCAGGGCTCCTACGACCGTCCCGACCGACCGTTCCCGGAGGCCTACCGGCACCCGGGCACGGAGCGACGCCTGGCGGCGCTCGACGAGGTCGCGCACGCGCACGGCGTGGCGCGGTCGGTCGTCGTGCTCGCGTGGCTGCTGGCGTCGCGGCCGCAGGTGCGTCCGATCCTGGGGGTCAGCTCGGTGGAGCAGCTCGAGTCGGCCCTGCGCGTCGCCGACGTCGACCTGGCCGCCGACGAGCTCGCCGCCCTCGACGCCCCCACCTGAGGACCCTGGCTCCCGGCAGGACCCGCGACCCGGGGAGAAGGGGTTCTGCTCGTCGATGTGAGCGCCCCCGGCAGGAATCGAACCTGCGACCCGAAGATTAGAAGGCTTCTGCTCTATCCAACTGAGCTACGGGGGCCCGCCCCCACCCTAGTCCCACACGACTGCCCCCGATTCGGTACCTCATCGCCCGTCCCGGCGCCCGGAACGGGCGATGACGTACCGAATCGGGGGGACGTGACGCGCGCCGCGGGGCGCGGCGCGGTGCGTTCCCCTAGGCTCCGGGGGGTGAGCCAGCCACACGCCCAGGAGGCCGCGCCGGAGGTGGCGGGCCGCGGGACCATCCCGCGTCGGATGCCGCGCTACGTCGAGCGTCCGCGCCAGCGGGGACGCACCGCGCTCATGGTGCTCACCGGCATCGGCGTGGCGCTGGGCCTGGTCGAGGTCGTCGTGGTCGCCGCGGGCGCGGAGGCGCTCGAGGGCGCACGCCTGGCGATCATCTACGCGCTGGTGCCGCTGCCCGTGCTGTGGTTCGTCTACTGGTGGCTCGACCGCTACGAGCCGGAGCCGCGTCGCTACAAGGTCGCGGCGTTCGTGTGGGGTGGTGTCGGCGCCGTCGGCATCGCGCTCGCCGTCCAGGTGCTGCTGGGGGAGACGACCGACCTGACGAAGGAGCAGCTGGCGACGTTCGTCGCGCCGGCCAGCGAGGAGCCGGCCAAGGGCCTGTTCCTGCTCCTGACGTTCCTGCGCTGGCGCCGCATCATCGACGGCTTCCTGGACGGTCTGATCGTGGCCGGCCTCGTGGGCCTGGGCTTCGCGTTCGTCGAGAACATCGGCTACTACGCCCTCAGCTACGCCGGCGGGCCCGACGTGCCCATCGCCGGCGCGGAGGGCGCCGCCGGCACCTTCGTGGTCCGCGGGATCGCCAGCCCCTTCGCCCACCCGCTCTTCCTGTCGGCGTTCGGCATCGCGCTGGGCCTGGCCGTCGGCATCCGCTCGAAGGTCCTGAAGGTGCTCGTCGGCACCGTCGGCCTCGCGATCAGCATGGTCCTGCACGGGCTCTGGAACGGGTCCGCCTCCTACTTCGGTGGCGTGGGCTTCGCGCTCACCTACTTCGCGCTGTTCCTCCTGTTCGTCACGCTCGCGGTGGTGGCGATCGTGGCGCGGTCGCGACAGGTGCGGACGCTCGAGCGCTCGCTGTCGTACGTCGCCGAACGCGGTTGGATCCACCCCGCGGAGATCCCGTACCTCTCGCGCTTCGGCTACCGCAAGCAGGCCCGCCGGCACGCCCGACGTCAGCACGGCCGGGTGGCCGGACGGATCGTGCGCCGCTACCAGCGGCTCGCCACCGAGATGGCCTTCCTGCACGACGCGATCATGCAGGGCCAGACGAAGCCGCACGGGGTCGAGCGGACCTACGCGCTGCTCGACGCGATGTACGAGCTGCGCCCCGCGCTCCGCTTCCCGCCGCCCTTGCCCGTCGCGCACCGACGGTGACGCGACGCGGACGCACCGTGGTCACGCGGAGTCCACTACCGTGTCCCTTGACCCCGCGGAAGAGCCGCAACGACACGTCGAGACGGGAGGAGCACCGGTGCCCAGCGAACACGCCTCGGCCGAGCTGCTGGGAGCGCTGAGCAAGCTCCTCACCGACGTCACCGCGGCGCCGCTCTCGCTGGAGGTCCCCGGCGTGGACGAGGTGCGCGCGACGCGCGCCGAGATGGTCGACCAGCTGTCCGACTACGTCATCCCGCGGCTCGTGCAGCTCGAAGCGCCGCTGCTGACCGTCGTGGGCGGGTCGACGGGCGCCGGCAAGTCGACACTGGTCAACTCGCTGGTGGGGGAGCAGGTCACCGAGTCCGGCGTCCTGCGTCCGACCACGCGCTCGCCCGTGCTGGTGCACCATCCCGACGACGCGGAGTGGTTCCAGCCCGACCGCATCCTGCCCGAGCTGCCTCGCACCAAGGCGGTCACGAACGACGTCTACGCGCTGCGCCTGGCTCCCTCCACGGGTGTCCCGCGCGGCCTGGCGATCCTCGACGCGCCCGACATCGACTCGATCGACGCGGCCAACCGCGAGCTGGCCACCCAGCTGCTCGCCGCCGCCGACCTGTGGCTGTTCGTCACCTCGGCCGCGCGCTACGCCGACCAGGTGCCGTGGGACTACCTGGGACGGGCCGCGGAGCGCAGCACGTCGGTGGCCGTGGTCCTCGACCGTACGCACGCCGACGCCGTCGTGGAGGTGCGCGGCCACCTCGCGCGCATGATGACGTCGCGCGGGCTGTCGGACTCCCCGCTCTTCACGGTGCCGGAGTCGCCGGTCGGCGAGGACGGACTGCTGCCCCGGGAGGCCGTCGAGCCCATCCGGGGCTGGCTGCGCGACCTCGCCGCCGACCCGGAGGGACGTTCCGCCGTCGTCTTCGGGACGCTCGACGGCGCGGTGCGCCACAACGTGATGCGCTCGCACGTCGTCGTCGACGGCCTCGACGAGCAGCTCGCGGCCGCGCGTCAGCTCCACGACGACGCCACTCGCACCTACGCCGAGGCGGTCGACCTGCTGCGCCGGGCCACCGCCGACGGCACGGTCATGCGTGGCGAGGTCCTGACGCGCTGGCAGGAGTTCGTCGGCAACGGCGAGCTGCTGCGATCGGTCGAGGAGCGCGTGAGCCGCATCCGCGACCGGCTCGTCGACCAGGTCACCGGCAAGCGCACCCGGTCCGCGGAGGTCAGCGAGGCGGTCGAGTCCGGTCTGCAGACCCTGCTCGTGGAGCAGCTCGAGGCCGCCGCGGAGGCGGTGTACCGCTCCTGGTCCTCGGTCGGCGCGGGCCGGGCGCTGATCGCCTCGGAGCGCGGCCTGGACCGAGCGTCGCGCGACGTCCGGGTCAAGGCCGAGCGGCTCGTCCGCGACTGGCAGGCCGAGGTGCTCGAGCTCGTCCGCGCGGAGGGCTCGGACAAGCGGCTCACCGCGAAGTTCCTCGCCTTCGGCGTCAACGGCATCGGCGTCGCCCTCATGGTGCTCGTGTTCGTCAGCGGGTCGGCCGGGCTCACCGGCGCCGAGGTCGGGGTGGCGGGCGGCACGGCCGTCGTCGCGCAGAAGCTGCTCGAGGCGATCTTCGGCGACCAGGCCGTCCGCCGGCTCGCCGAGCGCGCCCACACGTCGCTGGTCACCGCGGTCGAGGCGCTGGCGACCGCGGAGAGCCGGCGCTACCTCGACCTCGTGACCGACCCCGCCGCGATCGAGGCCTCCCAGACCCGGCTGCGCGACGCCGCGCGCCGGGCCGAGTACGCACGTCACATCGACTTCCTGGACGGAGAGACAGCCTCATGAGCGAGCGTCCCGGACCCGTCGCGCGCGCGACCTCGGCGCTGTTCGGCGGTGAGCGCAACGACGTCGCCGCCCGCCTCGACGGCCTCGGCGAGGCGGTCGAGGCCGCCCGGGGCCGCCTCGACGACGCCCTGCTCGACCCCGCCGCGGCGCTGGCCGAGCGAGCCTCGGAGCGGCTGCGGCTCTCCGGCGAGCACACGATCGTCGCGCTCGCGGGCGCCACGGGCTCGGGCAAGTCGTCGCTGTTCAACTGCCTGACCGACCTCGAGCTCGCCGGTGTGGGCGTGCGCCGTCCGACCACCTCGTGGGCCCTGGCCTGCTCGTGGGGGCCCGACGGCGCGCAGGAGCTGCTCGAGTGGATGGGGATCCCCGCGCGCCACCAGGTGTCGCGGATGAGCATGCTCGACCGCTCGTCGGCCGACACGAAGCTCGACGGGCTGGTCCTGCTCGACCTGCCCGACCACGACTCCACCGAGGTCGCGCACCACCTCGAGATGGACCGGCTGGTCCAGTACGCCGACCTCCTGATCTGGGTCCTCGACCCCCAGAAGTACGCCGACGCCGCCATCCACGACCGCTACATCCGGCCGATGGCGGCCTACCGCGACGTCACGCTCGTCGTGCTCAACCAGATCGACCGGATCCACTTCTCCGAGCGGGAGCGGGCGCTGGGCGACGTGCGCGCCATCCTCGACCGCGAGGGTCTGCCCGGCGTGCCCGTCCTCGGCGTCTCCGCGCACCGGGGCGACGGGGTCGACGACCTCAAGCGCGAGCTCGCGCGGCGCATCCGCGCCAAGGCCTCGGCCAAGGAGCGTCTGGCGCAGGACATCGCGGCCTCGGCCGCCGGCATCGTGACGGTCGGGGGCCGCAGCGACATCCCCGGCATCACCGACATCGACCGCCAGGCGCTCGATCTCGCCCTGCTCGACAGCGTGGGCGCACCGCAGCTCGTCGAGGCGGTGGAGGCCTCGACGCTGCGCACCGCGCGCCGGCACACCGGCTGGCCGCCGCTGCGCTGGGTCGGTCGGCTGCGCAAGGACCCCCTGCGCGAGCTCGGCATCGACCCCGACGGGTCGATCGCGTCGCTCTCGCGCGCCGTGCGGCCGTCGGTCGGGCACGTCCAGCGCGCGCAGGCCGAGTCGGCCGTGCGCGAGATCTCCGAGAAGGCGGCCGTCGGTCTCGAGCGCCCCTGGCGCGACGCCGTCCGCGAGGCGTCGGTCAGCACCAGCGCCGACGTCGTGCGCGAGCTCGACGAGACGGTCGACCGCATCGACCTCGGCCTGTCCCGCACGCCGTTCTGGTGGCGAGCGGTCGACGTGCTGCAGTGGCTCGCGTTCGCGGCGCTCGTCGTCGGCGTCGGTTGGGGAGCGGTCGAGCTGCTCAGCGGCCTCGTGGGCTGGCAGGTGGGCGACGCGCCCGTGGTGGCCGGGACGTCGTTGCCGCTGCTGCTGCTCCTCGGCGGGCTGGTCGGAGGGGTGCTGCTGGCCGCGCTGTCCCGTGCGGCGGTGCGGGCGAGTGCGCGGCGGCGGGCGCAGCAGGCCGACGCGACGCTGCGTCGGGCCGTCGCCGAGGTCTCCGAGCAGAAGGTGGTCGCACCGCTGCAGGTCGAGCTCGACCGCTACGAGCGCTACCGCTCGGGCATCCTGCGCGCCCTGGGCTGACCCCACGGGTGTCGGTGACGACCCGCGAGGCGCGCCACCTCCGCCGCCGTCGGTAGGCTGGGCCTCCTATGGCTGACTACGTTCTCTCCCTGCGCAACGTCCGCAAGGCCCACGGCGACAAGGTCGTCCTCGACGACGTGACCCTCTCGTTCCTGCACGGCGCCAAGATCGGCGTCGTGGGGCCGAACGGCATGGGCAAGTCGTCGCTGCTCAAGCTCATGGCCGGCCTCGACCAGCCGAACAACGGCGACATCGTCCGTGACCCCGAGGCCACCGTCGGCATGCTCCAGCAGGAGCCGCCCCTGACCGAGGGCAAGACCGTCCTGGAGAACGTCGAGGAGGCGGTCTCGGAGGTCAAGGACAAGATGAAGCGCCTCGAGGAGGCGTACGCCGAGATGGGCGAGCCCGACGCCGACTACGACGCCCTCATGGCCGAGACCGGCGACCTGCAGACGTTCCTCGACAGCGTCAACGCGTGGGACCTCGACTCCCGCCTCGACCAGGCCATGGACGCCCTGCGCTGCCCGCCGCCGGACGAGCTCGTCGACCACCTCTCCGGTGGTGAGCGCCGTCGCGTCGCCCTGTGCAAGCTGCTGCTCCAGCAGCCCGACCTGCTGCTCCTCGACGAGCCCACCAACCACCTCGACGCCGAGTCGGTGCAGTGGCTCGAGGGGCACCTCAAGTCCTACCCGGGTGCCGTCCTGGCCGTCACCCACGACCGCTACTTCCTCGACAACGTCGCCGAGTGGATCGCCGAGGTCGACCGTGGTCGCATCCACGGCTACGAGGGCAACTACTCCACCTACCTGGAGACGAAGAAGGAGCGCCTCAAGATCGAGGGCGCGAAGGACGCCAAGCGCGCCAGGATGCTGGAGAAGGAGCTCGACTGGGTCCGCTCCAACGCGAAGGGCCGCCAGGCCAAGAGCAAGGCGCGTCTGGCCCGCTACGAGGAGCTCGCGGCCGAGGCCGAGCGCGCCCGCAAGATCGACACCTCCGAGATCAACATCCCGGCCGGTCCGCGCCTGGGCGACGTGGTGCTCGACGCCAAGGGCCTGACGAAGGGCTTCGAGGGCCGCACGCTGTGGGACGACATCAGCTTCACGCTGCCGCGCGCCGGCATCGTCGGCGTCGTCGGCCCGAACGGCGTCGGCAAGACCACGCTGTTCCGCATGATCACCGGTCACGAGCAGCCCGACTCCGGGACGCTCGAGGTCGGCCAGACCGTCAAGATCTCCTACGCCGACCAGAGCCGCGGGAGCATCGCGGCCGACAAGAACGTGTGGGAGGTCGTCTCGGACGGGCTCGACTTCATCAAGGTCGCGAACTTCGAGATGAACAGCCGCGCGTACGTCGCGTCGTTCGGCTTCAAGGGCGCCGACCAGCAGAAGAAGGCCGGTGTGCTCTCCGGTGGTGAGCGCAACCGCCTCAACCTGGCGCTGACCCTGAAGCAGGGCGGCAACCTGCTCCTGCTCGACGAGCCCACCAACGACCTGGACGTCGAGACCCTCTCGTCGCTGGAGGACGCCCTGCTCGACTTCCCGGGCTGCGCCGTGGTCACGTCGCACGACCGCTGGTTCCTCGACCGCATCGCCACGCACATCCTGGCGTGGGAGGGCACCGAGGACGAGCCGGGCCGCTGGTTCTGGTTCGAGGGCAACTTCGCCTCCTACGAGGAGAACAAGATCGAGCGCCTCGGCGAGGAGGCGGCCCGACCGCACCGCGTCACGCACCGTCGCCTCACCCGCGACTGAGCACGCCCCACGCATCGGAGCACGATCGCCCCTTCCCGAGCCGGGAAGGGGCGATCGTGCTCCAAGACGGGTCAGTCGGCGCCACAGGTGGCGCAGTGCGGTGCGCCCACCCGTCGTGGGCGTGAGCAGCTGCCGCACTCGGCGACGACGTCGCGGCCGCAGCCCTCGCAGTGCGGTCCCTCCTCGCGTACCGGGAACCCGCAGAACGGGCACTCGCCCTTGCGCACCCGGCGGCGCGGGACCCGACGGGCGAGGTAGCGCTGGAGGGCGACGAACGCGACGACGGTGGCCGCCGCGCCCAGCACGGACAGCACGATGGGACCGAGCTCGACGACGTCGATGTAGTCCGTCACGTAGTCGCCTGCGAACCAGACCGCGGTCAGGGTGGCGGCGGCGACGGCCGAGAAGCCGAGGGTCAGGTAGCGCGAGCCGCGAGCCCGCTGGACGGTCAGCAACCGCAGCGACCCGCCGACCAGAGCAGCGACGAGCAGCAGCCTCAGGCCGGCGACCAGCCAGTACCGGTCGTCCCTCCCGTCGGCTCGCCGGTCGAACGACCGCTGCGCGGCATCGGCCTTCTCCTGCGCGGCGTCGGCGGTGGCCCGTGCCTCCTGGAGCTTCCCGCGCTCGCTGCGGTAGGTGGCCTCGGCGCGGTCGAGGGCGGCCTCGAGACGATCGGTCGCCCGTCCCTGGTCGAGGGCGAGCGTGAGCCGGTCGCGGGCCAGGTCCAGCTCGGTCCGCGCGTCGTCGCGTCGGCTCTCCGCGTCGTAGACCTCGTCCTGCGCCTCGCTCGCCCGGTCCAGGGTGCGCTGCTCGGCTGCCGTGTACGCGTACGACGGCGTCTCGCCGACCCAGTCGGCGACCTTCACGTAGAACCAGCTGGTGCCGATGAGCAGGAAGACGGCCAGGACGACGGCGAGGACCTTCTCGCTGCGGGTCGCCTCGACGTCCTCGGGATCGACGCGTGTGCTCATGGTGTCCTCCTCGTGGGGCGGGTACGGGGTCGGAAGGACACCTCGAGCGTGCAGTCGAGCGCCTCGGCGATCGCCGCGAGCGTGTCGAGCTTCGGTGGCCGTCGGGCGGACTCGAAGCGGGCGATCGCCGACTGGGTCGTGCCGAGCAGGTCGGCCAGCTCGCGCTGGGACAGCTTGAGCTCGGTGCGCCGGGCGACCACCTGGGCCACCACGTTGGCGTAGAGCGCCTCGTCCTGGATGTCCTTCACGACCGGCACGCTATCGCACACATGCTATGCCTGTCCATAGCGCGCGTGCGATGTCTCCGTTCCCCGATGTCAGAAGTCGCGGCCCTCGAGGCCGGTGCGGACGGCCTCGAGGACCCTCCCGACGGCGGCGAGGTCCTCGCGGCTGCAGCGTGCGACGAGGTAGTCGTGCACCCCGCGGACGTGGGTGTGGGCGGCCTGCGCCAGCACGTCGTGCCCGTGGTCGGTCAGCACGGCGCTGACGCCGCGCCCGTCGGTGCAGCTCGCGGCGCGACGCACGATGCCGTCACGCTCGAGCCGGGCGATCGTGTGCGTGATGCGGCTGCGCGAGTGCGACACGGCGGAGGCGAGCTCGGCCATGCGGATCGAGCGGTCCTCGGCCTCGGACAGGCGGACGAGGATCTCGTACTCGGCCATCGAGAGGTCGTGCGCGGCGCGCAGGTCGCGGTCGAGCTGGTCGAGGAGCACCGTCGAGCCCCCGAGGTAGGAGCGCCACCACCGCTGCTGCTCGGTGTCGAGCCACGGCGTCGTGTCCGAGTTCTCGTCGATGGGGGCGCTGGTCATGGGGCACATCCTAGGTTCGTGGAGAGGCGGTCCAGGAGAGGGTGTTGATTGAGGCTTCAACTACATGGTAGCGTCTCTCTCGTTGACGGCTCAACCACGAGCCGCACCCCGACTTCAGGAGACACCCATGAGCATCACCACCGGCACCTGGAACCTCGACCCCACGCACACCGAGATCGGCTTCTCCGTGCGTCACATCATGAGCAAGGTCCGCGGCAAGTTCGAGACCTTCGAGGGCTCGATCGTCACCGCCGAGCCCATCACCGACTCCAAGGTCACGGTCGAGGTCGACCTCTCCTCGATCAACACCGGCACCGCCGACCGCGACAACCACCTGCGCTCGAGCGACTTCTTCGACACCGAGACCCACGCGAAGATGACCTTCGTCAGCACGGGCGTCGTCCAGAAGTCCGAGGAGTCCTACGTCGTCAACGGCGACCTGACGATCAAGGGCGTCACCAAGCCCCTGCAGCTCGACGTCGACTTCCTCGGCGAGGGCAAGGACCCGTGGGGCGGCACGCGCGTCGGCGTCGAGGCCACCGGCGAGATCAGCCGCAAGGAGTTCGGCATCGACTTCAACATCCCGCTCGAGGGTGACAAGGTCATGATCGGCGACAAGATCACCATCACGATCAACGCGGAGGCCGTGCTCGAGGCCTGAGCCCGCACGCACCGCTGCGCAGCACGACTGCGACAGCACCCCTGGCGGCGTCCACCCCTCGCGGGTGGGCGCCGTCAGTCGTCGTGGGCCAGGACCATCCGCAGCGCGAGCCGGGCGTGCAGCTCGGCGACGTCCTCCGGCGTCTGCGGTCCCGTGGGGGAGAACCAGCGCACGAGGTCGATGCTCAGGGAGAGGATCGCGCGGGTGGTGCCGACCACGTCGTCGACGGCGAAGTCGCCCGACGCGACGCCGGCCTCGAGCACCCGCTGCATGACGCGCTCGATCGCGCGCCGCAGCGCGGCGACCTCGGAGCGGTGCTCCGGGGTCAGGGCGTCGAACTCGTACTGGACGATCCGGCCGACCCGGCTGTGCGACGCGTGCCAGGCGCTGAAGTCGTGCACGAAGCGGCGCAGGCGCTCGGGGGGAGTGGTGGCGGGGTCGTCGGCGGACTCCACGACCTGCAGGGCCGAGCGGTGTCCGTCGATGCTCACGGTGAAGAGCAGCGACTCCTTGGTGTCGTGGTGGACGTAGACCGCTGCGGGGCTCATGCCCGCACGCGCCGCGATGTCGCGGGTCGTCGTCGCCGTGAAGCCCTTCTCGGCGAACGCCTCGACAGCGGCCTCCAGGAGGCGCTCGCGCGCTGTGGCGGTCATGACATCGTCCCTTTCGTCGGTTGACAGCATGGCCCATGGCGGGCACGCTAAGCAAGCGCTTACCTACTGGCGCGTCACTTCACGTCCGAGCACGAGTCACACCAGAGCACGAGGGACCCGATGGACCGCACCGTCTACACCGCCGACCACGAGGACTTCCGCGACACCTGCGCGACGTTCCTGGCCAAGAAGGTCGCCCCGCACATCGAGCAGTACATCGAGGACAAGGCCCTCCCTCGCGACTTCTGGCTCGCCGCCGGCGAGCTCGGTCTCCTCGGGCTGGAGATCCCCGAGGAGTTCGGCGGTGCCGGTGCCGAGGACTTCCGCTTCAACGCCGTCTGGGCCGAGGAGCTCAGCAAGGTCAGCGCCGCCCTGGCCTCCTGCGTCGGCATCCACGCCGACATCACCGCGCCCTACATCGTCGAGCTCGGCACCCGGGAGCAGAAGGAGCGCTGGCTGCCGAAGATCGCATCGGGCGAGTGCCTGCTGGCCATCGGCATGACCGAGCCCGGCGGCGGCTCCGACCTGGCCGCCCTCAAGACCACCGCCGTCCGCGACGGCGACGAGTGGGTCATCAACGGCTCCAAGACGTTCATCACCAACGGCTACAGCGCCGACCTCGTCGTCACCGCCGTCCGCACCTCCCCGGAGAAGGGCGCCAAGGGCATCACGCTCTTCGCGATCGAGGCCGGCGACGAGGGCTTCAGCCGCGGCCGCAAGCTCGACAAGGTGGGCCAGACCGAGTCCGACACCGCCGAGCTGTTCTTCGAGAACGTCCGTGTCGGCGACGACCGGATCATCGGCGAGCTCGACCGCGGCTTCATCCACATGATGCAGAAGCTCCCGCAGGAGCGGCTCAGCTGCGCGATCTCCAACATCGCCCACGCCAAGCAGATCCTCGTCGAGACGATCCAGTACGCCAAGGACCGCAAGGCGTTCGGCCAGGCCATCGGCAACTTCCAGTGGAACAAGTTCCTCATCGCCGAGCTCGTCACCAAGATCGAGGTCGCCGAGGCCTACCTCGACAACGCCGTCGCCGCCCACGCCGAGAAGAAGTTCAGCGCCGTCGACGCCGCCAAGGCCAAGTGGTACACGTCCGACGTCCAGAACCAGGTACTGGACCACTGCGTCCAGATCCACGGCGGCTACGGCTTCATGAACGAGTACCGCGTGGCCCGCGCCTGGCGCGACGCCCGTGTGACCCGCATCTGGGCCGGCTCCAACGAGATCATGAAGGAGCTCATCGGCCGCGACCTCGGCCTCTGAGCGCTGTTCCCTTCGCCGCCCAGGGCCCGGCACCCCTGCCGGGCCGCCCCGCAGGATCCCCCCACCACCGGAAGGCAGCACCATGACCGAAGCCGTCATCGTCTCGACCGCCCGCTCGCCCATCGGGCGCGCGGTCAAGGGCTCGCTGAAGGACATGCGTCCCGACGACCTCACCGTGCAGATGGTGCAGGCCGCCCTGGCCAAGGTCCCCGGGCTCGACCCGAAGGACATCACCGACCTGCACCTCGGTGTCGGCCAGCCGGCCGGCGAGGCGGGCCACAACCTGGCGCGCGCCGTGGCCGTGCTCTCCGGCATGGACCACCTGCCCGGCGTCACCGTGAACCGGTACTGCTCGTCGTCGCTGCAGACCACCCGCATGGCCTTCCACGCCATCAAGGCCGGTGAGGGCGACGCCTACATCTCGGCCGGCGTCGAGACGGTCAGCCGCTTCCAGAACGGCTTCTCCGACCTGCCCGGCTCGGAGAACCCGCTGTTCGCCGACGCCATCGCCCGCACCGCGAAGCGGGCCGAAGGTGGCGCCGACACGTGGACGGACCCGCGCGAGGCCGGTGAGCTGCCCGACCTCTACATCGCGATGGGCCAGACGGCGGAGAACGTCGCCCAGCACCTCGGCATGAGCCGCGAGGAGCAGGACGAGTTCGGCGTCCGCAGCCAGAACCTCGCCGAGGCGGCCATCGAGTCCGGCTTCTGGGCGAAGGACATCACGCCCGTCACGCTGCCCGACGGCACCGTCGTCTCGAAGGACGACGGCCCGCGCGCGGGTGTGACGCTCGAGGCCGTCAGCCAGCTCAAGCCGGTGTTCCGTCCCGACGGCACCGTCACGGCCGGCAACGCGTGCCCGCTCAACGACGGCGCCGCCGCCGTCGTGATCATGAGCGACGAGAAGGCCAAGGCGCTCGGCCTGACGCCGCTGGCGCGCATCGTCTCGACCGCCGTGACCGGCCTCTCGCCGGAGATCATGGGTCTCGGCCCCGTCGAGGCCATCCCGGCCGCGCTGCGCAACGCCGGCATGGGCATCGACGACATCGACCTCTACGAGATCAACGAGGCGTTCGCGGTCCAGTCGTGGGGCTCGGCGAAGGTGCTCGGCATCCCGCTGGACAAGCTCAACGTCAACGGTGGCGCCATCGCCGTCGGTCACCCGTTCGGCATGACCGGTGCCCGCATCACCAGCACGCTCATCAACTCCCTGCAGTGGCACGACAAGCAGTTCGGCGTCGAGTCGATGTGCGTCGGCGGCGGCATGGGCATGGCGATGGTCATCGAGCGGCTGTCCTGATGGGTCGCTTCGACGGCAAGGTCGCGGTCGTCACCGGCGCGAGCCGGGGCATCGGCCTGGGCATCGCGCAGCGTCTGGTCGACGACGGCGCGAAGGTGCTGGTCACGGCCCGCAAGACCGACGCGCTCGAGGAGGCCGTCGCGACCCTGGGCGCCGACCGCGCCGCGTACGTCGCGGGCTCGGGCGACGACGCCGCGCACCAGGAGGAGGCGGTCCGCACCGCGATCGAGCGGTTCGGTCGGCTCGACTTCCTGGTGAACAACACCGGCATCAACCCGGTGTACGGCCGCATGATCGACATCGACCTCGAGGCCGCGGCGAAGATCTTCGCGGTCAACGTGCTGTCGGCCGTCGCGTGGGCGCAGCAGGCCTATCGGCAGTGGATGGGCGAGCACGGCGGCGCCATCGTCAACGTGTCGTCGGTGGCCGGGCTCAAGCCCGCCCCGAACATCGGCATGTACGGCGCGTCGAAGTCCGCGCTCATCCACGTCACGGAGGAGCTCGCCGTCGAGCTCGGCCCCGAGATCCGCGTGAACGGCGTGGCCCCGGCCGTCGTGAAGACGAGGTTCGCGAAGGCGCTCTACGAGGGTCGCGAGGACGAGGTGTCGGCACCGTACCCGCTCAAGCGGCTCGGCCTGCCCGAGGACATCGCGGGCGTCGTCGGCTTCCTGCTGTCCGACGACGCAGGGTGGCTGACCGGCCAGACCATCACCGCCGACGGCGGCCTGCTGCTGACCGGCGGCGTCTGACCTCGCTGCAGTCCTGGACGACCCCGTGGCCACCTGGTGGCCACGGGGTCGTCCGTCTGTGCCGGGTGCCTGCGGCCGCGCCGCGTGACCTCCCCCGTTCATCGGTGGATCTGCAACCGCAGGAGTGCCCCTGACGTTGCTGAGGCACCGATGCGCAGGAGGTCGGCCTGTCGGTGTCGGGGCAACGACAGGAGCACGTCTGCGGTTGCCCAGGCACCGATGGGGGAGGAGAAGCGGGCGGGTGGCGTGCGCGGCGTCGTGTGACACGAAGAACATGAGGAAACCCTCGGAATAAACTTGAGGATCCTCTCACGTTTTGCGACGATGGTGCTTCCGCCCACCTGTCGCAGCGAGGTATCACGACGTGACCACCACCCCCACGAGCCCGACGAGCACCACCACCGCCACGGGAGGCCGCCGCGAGGCGCTGGTCGACCGGCTCCGAGGGGGGCAGCGCTACGCCGTGGTCGCCGGCGGGCAGGGGGGGCCGTGGCTCGAGCCGCTCGCCGCGCTCGTGCGCGACTTCGCCCTCGAGTCCGACGTCGCCGGTGTCGTCGCGCGGGCCGAGCAGCGTCTCGCACCCGTCGCCACCGAGCTGCTGCGCACCGGGGTCGAGGTCGCACCTCTCGCGTGGCTCGACGCCCTCGCCGTCGGCGAGTCGGCCGAGGACGACGACGCCCCTGAGGTGCCTGACGCAGCGACGCTCCAGGCCCCTGCGGTCTCGGTCCCCGGCATCCTGCTGACGCAGCTGGCCGGTCTCGCCGCCCTGCAGCGCCAGGGGCTGGACGTCGTCGCGACGCCGCCGGTCGCCTGCGCCGGGCACTCCCAGGGCGCGTACGTGGTCGAGGCGCTGGCAGGGGCGGACCCGGCCGACCTCTACGCCCACGCGCGCCTGGCGGGTGCCGCCGCGCAGGTCGTCGGCCGTCGCCGTGGCCTGCTCGGCGCCACGATGCTCAGCGTGTCGGGGGAGAGCCCCGAACGGGTCGCCGCGGCGCTGGCCCCGCTGCCCGCCTCGGCCGGCGTCGTCACCCGGCTGCGCAACGGTCGCCGCGCCGTCGTGCTGTCCGGGCCGCAGGAGGGCCTGCGGCGCGCCGTCGACCTGCTCGAGCAGGCCGCGGCCGCGGAGAAGGACGAGCGGTCGCGCAAGGTCACCGGGGGTGCCGCCTTCGCACCCGTCGTCGAGCCGGTCGCCGCCCAGCTCGCCTTCCACCACCCCGACCTCGACGCCGCCGCCGACCTCGCCGCGACGTGGGCCGACGCCTGCGGCCTCGACGCCGAGCAGGCTCGTCGGCTCACGCGCCGCGCGATCGTCGACCCGGTCGACTGGGTGGCGGAGGTCGAGCGCGTCCTCGACGCCGGCGCCGAGTGGCTGCTCGACGTCGGCCCCGGCGACCTCGCGGCGCGACTCAGCGCCGCCGAGGCCAAGGTCCGGGGCGCCGGTGTCGTGTCCGTCGCGACCCGCCGCGGCCACCGAGAGCTCACCGTCCCGGGCGCCGCGCCGCGCCGCAGCCGTCCCTGGAGCTCCTACGCCCCCACGGCCGCCCAGCTGCCCGACGGCTCGCTGCGCGTCGAGACGGCGTTCACGCGTCTCACGGGTCTCTCGCCCGTCCTGCTCGCGGGCATGACGCCCACGACCGTCGACGCGAAGATCGTCGCCGCTGCCGCGAACGCCGGCTTCTGGGCCGAGCTGGCCGGTGGCGGGCAGGTCAGCGAGCCGATCTTCGCCGACCGCATGGCCGAGCTGCGCGAGCTGCTCGACGAGGGCCGCACGTTCCAGTTCAACTCCCTCTTCCTCGACCCGTACCTCTGGAAGCTGCAGCTCGGCGGTCAGCGCCTGGTGCAGAAGGCCCGCGCAGCCGGGACGCCGGTCGACGGCGTGGTCGTCACCGCGGGCGTCCCCGAGCTCGACGAGGCCGTCGCGCTCGTCGAGGAGCTCTCGGAGGTGGGGGTCCAGCACGTCGCGTTCAAGCCGGGCACCGTCGCGCAGATCCGTCAGGTGCTGGCCATCGCGGAGCAGGTCGCGCCGCGTCCCGTGATGATCCAGATCGAGGGCGGCAAGGCCGGTGGGCACCACTCGTGGGAGGACCTGGACGACCTGCTCGTCGCCACCTACGCCCAGCTGCGCGCGCACGACAACGTGGTGGTGTGCGTCGGCGGAGGCATCGGGACCCCCGAGGTCGCCGCCGCCTACCTGACCGGCGAGTGGGCCCGTGCCCACGGCCACCCGGTGATGCCGCTCGACGGCGTGCTCGTCGGCACGGCAGCCATGGCGACGCTCGAGGCCACCACGGCGCCCGAGGTCAAGCGGCTGCTCGTCGACACCCCCGGCACCCCCGACTGGGTCGGAGCGGGCCACGCGTCCGGCGGCATGGCCTCGGGCCGCAGCCAGCTCGGCGCCGACATCCACGAGATCGACAACACCGCCTCGCGCACCGGCCGCCTGCTCGACGAGGTGGCCGGTGACGCCGAGGCCGTCGCGGCCCGCCGTGACGAGATCGTCGAGGCGCTCGACCGCACCGCCAAGCCGTACTTCGGCGACGTCGCCATGATGACGTACGGCACGTGGCTCGACCGCTTCGCGGCGCTCACCACCGACCGGGTCGCCCCCACGGGGATCGACGAGGACGGTGGCTCGGCCCCGGCGGGGGTGCCGGGCCGTGGGCGGCGGAGGGGCTGGCTCGACGTGACCCTGCGCGACCGCTTCCACGCCATGCTGCAGCGCGCCGAGGCGCGTCTGGCGCCCGAGGACCACGGCGACGTCGCCACGCTCTTCGCCGCCCCGGCCGACGTCGAGGACGCGGCCGTCGCCCTCGCGACGCTGCGGGAGACCTACCCGGCCGCCGACGACGTCGTGCTGCACCCGGCCGACGTCCCGTTCTTCGTGCAGGTCTGCCGCCGATCCGGCAAGCCCGTGCCGTTCGTGCCCGTGGTCGACGCCGACGTGCGTCGCTGGTGGCGCTCGGACTCGCTGTGGCAGGCCCACGACCCGCGCTTCGGCGCCGACCAGGTGTGCGTCATCCCCGGCACCGTCTCGGTCGCCGGCATCACGCGCGTCGACGAGCCCGTGGGCGACCTGCTGCGCCGCTTCGAGGACGCGACGGTCGACGCCGTGCTCGCCGCCGGTGCCGCACCGCGCGAGGTCGTCGGCCTGCGTCGGGCGGAGGGCGCCGAGGGTGCCGTCTCGCTCGTGCTGGCGGCGCCGGACGCCGTCTGGTCGGGCCGCACGGTCCGCAACCCCGTCCACCGGCTCGGCGCGCCCGCCTCGACGTCGAGCGGCTGGGTCATCGTGGCGCCCGAGCGCGCTGAGCACCCCGAGACCGGCGCCGTGCTGACCGGGGCGGGCGGCTCGGCCGAGCTGACGGTCCCGCTCGACCGTGCGGGACGCGTGCTGACCCTGGCCTTCGACGTGACGGACGCGGTCGCGACCGGCGCCGCACCCGTCGTGCCGGTCTCGACGGCTGCCGCGGCGATGCTCGACCTCCTGAGCGCCGCGGCGGGCGGCTCGCTGCCCACCGTGTCGGACGACGCCGCCGAGCTCGTCGCGTCCTGGAGCGACGACGTCGTGGCCGACCACGCCGGCGTCACCGCCGGCACCACCACCGACTTCGTCCCCGACGCGCTCGTCGGGCTCGCCTGGCCGGCGGTCTTCGCCGTCGTCGGTGCAGCACGCGCAGCGTCGGGGGAGCCGGTCGTGGAGGGCATGCTCGACCTCGTCCACCTCGACCACGCGGTCGACGTCGAGACCGCGCCGACCGACGGTGCCGACCTCGCCGTCGGCGCCTCGCTGCGCTCGGTGGAGGCCACCGACCTCGGACGCGTCGTCACGGTCGACGTCGACGTCCGTCAGGGCGACGTCTCCGTCGCGAGCCTGGTCGAGCGCTTCTGCGTGCGCGGTCGTCCCGGCACGGCCGACGCGGGTGAGCCCGTGCGCGCCGGCGGACGTCTGGACGACGCGGAGGTGCACCCGACCCCGCGTCGCACGCGCGCCGAGGGCACCGTGACCGCTCCCGCCGACCTCCGTGCGTTCGCCGCGGTCTCGGGCGACCACAACCCGATCCACACCAGCATGGCCGCCGCCCGTCTCGCGGGGCTCGGCGAGCCGATCGCGCACGGCATGTGGCTCTCGGCCGCCGCGCAGCGCGTCGTCGTCGAGGGCACCGGTCGCACGCTGCTCGGGTGGACCACGCGCTGGCTCAGCCCGCTCGCACCCGGAGCCGAGGTCTCCGTGAAGGCCGAGCGCACGGCGCTCGTCGAGGGTGACGAGGTCGTCGAGGTCACCTGCCGGGCAGGCGGGGAGCTCGTCATGGCCGCCACCGCGCGGCTGCGCGCACCGCGGACCGCCTACGCCTTCCCGGGCCAGGGCATCCAGCACGCGGGCATGGGCATGGCCGGCTACCAGCGCTCGAAGGCCGCGCGTGCCGTCTGGGACCGCGCCGACGCGCACACCCGCAGCGCGCTCGGGTTCTCGATCCTCACCGTCGTGCGCGACAACCCGACGGTCCTCGTCGCGCACGGCACGACCCACAAGCACCCCGACGGCGTGCTGTTCCTGACCCAGTTCACGCAGGTGGCCATGGCGGTGCTCGGCGCCGCGCAGATGGCCGAGCTGCGCGAGTCGGGCGCGTTCGTCGAGGGCTCCGTGCTCGCCGGCCACTCGGTCGGCGAGTACAACGCGCTCGCGGCCGTCTCGGGCGTCATCCCGCTCGAGGCCGTCGTCGAGGTCGTGTTCCAGCGTGGCTCCGTCATGCACACGCTCGTCCCGCGCGACGAGCAGGGCCGCAGCGACTACCGCCTCGCCGCCATCCGGCCGTCCCAGATCGGCCTGGCCGACGACGAGGTCACGGCCTACGTCGACGGCGTGGCCGAGCGCAGCGGCGAGTTCCTGCAGATCGTCAACTACAACCTGCGCGGCTCGCAGTACGCGATCGCCGGCACGGTGAAGGGCCTGGAGGTCCTCGAGGCCGACATCGCCGAGCGTCGCGCACGCTTCGGCGGCAAGGCCGCGTTCATCCTCGTGCCCGGCATCGACGTGCCGTTCCACTCGCGGGTGCTGCACGGCGGCGTGCCCGACTTCCGCGCGCGACTCGAGGAGCTGCTGCCCGCCGAGATCGACCCGTCGATCCTCGAGGGCCGCTACGTGCCGAACCTGGTGCCGCGGCCGTTCTCGCTCGCGGAGGACTTCATCCGGGAGGTCGCCGACCTGGTCGGCGCCTCTCCGCTCGACGAGGTGCTCTCCGACTTCGCCGCCTGGGCCGCGCGGCCGCAGGCGCTGTGCCGGACGCTGCTGATCGAGCTGCTGGCCTGGCAGTTCGCCAGCCCGGTGCGCTGGATCGAGACGCAGGACCTGATGTTCGCGAGCGTCGAGAACGGTGGCCTCGGGGTCGAGCGGTTCGTGGAGATCGGGGTGGGACAGTCGCCGACGGTCGCCAACCTCGCCTCCTCGACGCTCAAGCTCCCGGCCGTGCAGTCGACGCTCGGCGCCCGCGGCGTCGACGTCGCGAACATCGAGCGCGACGCGGCTGCCGTCTTCGCCACCGACGAGGACCCGACCCCGGTCGAGGACGACGTCGTCGAGGAGCGCCCGGCCGCCGAGGCCGCGCCCACTCCTGCGACGACCACCCCGACGGCCGCACCCGCCTCCTCCGGAGGTCCGAGGCCCGCGGACCTGACGTTCGACGCCGCCGACGGCACCCGCACGCTCATCGCGTGGTGGACGAAGCTGCGCCCCGAGCAGATCGGTGCGGCCGACTCCATCGAGTCGCTGTGCGACGGTGCGTCGTCACGCCGCAACCAGCTGCTGGTCGACCTCGGCGGGGAGCTGTCGCTGGGCGCGATCGACGGTGCGGCCGACGCCGACGTGCCCACGCTGTCGGCGCAGGTCAAGGGCCTGGCCCGCGGCTACAAGCCGTTCGGTCCCGTGCTCTCGGCGACGTTCGCCGACCACCTCAAGAAGGCGCTCGGCCCGACGGGGCGCAAGCAGTCGTCCGTGGCCGACCGCGTGAGCGACGTCTGGCAGCTCGGCCCCGGCTGGGCCAGCCACGTGCTGGCCGAGCTGGCGCTCTCCACCCGCGAGGGTGCGAGCGTGCGCGGTGGCGACCTCGCCACCGTCACCACGCCGACCAACGGCGCCGAGGTCGACGCGGCCGTCGACGCGGCGGTGCAGGCCGTGGCCGCGCGCCACGGCGTGACCGTCGCGCTGCCGGCCGCCGGCGGCTCCGACGCCACCGTCGACGCGGCCGCGCTGGCGGAGATCACCGGCGACATCACCGGCCCCGACGGCGTGCTGGCGAGCACGGCTCGTCACCTCCTGGCCCGCCTCGGCCTGTCGGCCGAGGTGCCCATGACGGAGGACG
The DNA here is from genome assembly GCA_026392465.1 of Propionibacteriales bacterium. GTDB lineage: Bacteria > Actinomycetota > Actinomycetes > Propionibacteriales > Nocardioidaceae > Aeromicrobium. The sequence continues at coordinate 32,375 of JAPLCA010000026.1, read as the reverse complement.
ACGAGGACGTCCGGCGTGTGCTTGCCCGGGTGGACGCCGAGCTCGGCTCCGACTGGGTCGACGCCGTCGCGCCTGCGTTCGACGAGCGTCGGGCGGTGCTGCTCGACGACCGGTGGGCGAGCGCCCGTGAGGACCTCGCGCGACTCGCGCTCGGCCAGGTCGACGTCGAGCCCAGCCGGTTCGCGGGTGCGGGAGAGGTCGTCGCGACCCAGGCCCGCTGGTGGGCCGGACGCACCGACGACGCAGGCCTGGAGGCCCGTCTGGGGCAGGTGGCCGAGCTCGCGCTCGACACGACCCCGGGCACCTGGGCCGACGAGGTCGCGCTCGTCACCGGCGCCAGCCGCGGCTCCATCGCCGCGTCGGTGGTGGGTGAGCTGCTTGCCGGTGGCGCGACGGTCGTCGCCACCACGTCCGGCCTCGACAGCCGCAAGGTCGGCTTCTTCCGCGAGCTCTACCGCTCGCACGCCCGCGCCGGCGCCCGCCTCTGGGTGGTCCCCGCCAACATGGCGTCGTTCGCCGACGTCGATGCGCTCGCGTCGTGGGTGGTCGCCGAGCAGTCCCGCACGGTCGGCAGCACCAAGCACGTCGCCAAGCCGGCGCTCGTGCCGACGATGCTCGTGCCGTTCGCAGCCGGACGCGTCATGGGCGACCTGTCCGACGCGGGCAGTCGCACCGAGGTCGAGGCCCGCATCCTGCTGTGGTCGGTGGAGCGCCTCGTCGGTGCCCTCGCCACGACCGGACGCGACCACGACCTCGCCTCGCGCCTGCACGTGCTGCTCCCGGGCTCGCCCAACCGCGGCATGTTCGGCGGCGACGGCGCGTACGGCGAGGCCAAGGCCGCGCTCGACGCCGTCGTCACGAAGTGGGGGGCCGAGAAGAGCTGGTCCGAGCGCGTGACGCTCACCCACGCCGTCATCGGCTGGGTCCGCGGCACGGGGCTCATGGGTGGCAACGACCCGCTCGTGCAGGCCGTCGAGGCGGCGGGAGTCCGGACCTGGAGCCCCGAGGAGATGGCGTCCGCGCTGCTCGAGCAGGGCTGCACCCCGGCCGTGCGCGAGCAGGCCGCCGTCGCCCCGGTCGAGCTCGACCTGACCGGCGGCCTCGGCGAGGCCGACCTCGACCTGCGCGCGCTCGCCGAGAACCTGGAGCGGCCGGCTGCCGACGTCGAGGACACGACCGCGACGGTCGCGGCCCTCGCGCCGTCGCCCGCGCAGCTGCCCGACATCGCTGCCCCCGCGTGGGGCGACGTGTCGGCGCGTCCCGAGGACCTCGTGGTCGTCGTCGGAACCGGCGAGCTCGGCCCGTACGGCTCGGCGCGCACCCGCTTCGAGATGGAGGTGCACGACGAGCTGTCCGCGGCCGGCGTGCTCGAGCTGGCGTGGAACACCGGCCTGCTGGCGTGGGACGAGGCGAACCAGGGCTGGTACGACGTCGAGACGAACGAGGCGGTCGACGAGGCCGACGTGCACGAGCGCTACCACGACACCGTCGTCGAGCGCTGCGGCATCCGCACGTACGGCGACGACGGCTCGATGGTCGACAACAGCGCGCCGCTCCTGACGTCGGTGTTCCTCGAGCAGGACCTGACGTTCGCCGTCGGCAGCGAGGCCGAGGCGCGCGCCATGCACGCCGCCGACCCCGAGCGCACGACGATCACCGCGTCGCAGGACGGCGAGTGGACGGTGACCCGCAAGGCCGGCACCGAGATCCGCGTGCCGCGCCGGATGGAGCTCACGCGCACCATCGGCGGGCAGGTCCCGACCGGGTTCGACCCGGCCGTCTGGGGCGTGCCGGCCGAGATGCTCGAGAGCATCGACCGCGTGGCGATCTGGAACCTCGTGTGCACCGTCGACGCGTTCCTGTCGAGCGGGTTCACGCCGGCGGAGCTGATGCGCTGGGTGCACCCGGCGTTCGTCGCGAACACGCAGGGCACCGGCATGGGCGGCATGGCCTCCATGCACGCGCTGTACATCAACACGCTGCTGGGGGAGAGCAACCCGAACGACATCCTCCAGGAGGCGCTGCCCAACGTCATCGCCGCGCACGTGGTGCAGTCGTACGTGGGCAGCTACGGCGCGATGATCCACCCGGTCGCCGCGTGCGCGACCACGGCCGTCTCCGTCGAGGAGGGGGTCGACAAGATCCGTGTCGGGAAGGCCGAGTTCGTGGTGGCCGGCGGGTTCGACGACCTCAGCACCGAGGGCATCATCGGCTTCGCCGACATGTCCGCGACGGCCGACTCCGGCGCGATGCTCGCGCAGGGGATCGACCCGCGGCGGGTCAGCCGGGCCAACGACCGTCGGCGTGGTGGGTTCGTGGAGTCGCAGGGCGGCGGCACGCTCCTGCTCGCCCGAGGTGACGTGGCGGCCCGGATGGGGCTGCCGGTGCATGCTGTCGTGGCCTACGCCGGGTCGTTCGCGGACGGTGTGCACACGTCGATCCCGGCGCCCGGCATCGGCGCGCTGGCGGCGGGCATCGGCGGACGCGAGTCGCAGCTGGCCCGCTCGCTCGCGGCGCTCGGACTCGACGCCGACGACGTGGGCGTCGTCAGCAAGCACGACACGTCGACGGCCGCGAACGACCCGAACGAGTCCGAGCTGCACGAGCGGCTCGCGGCGGCGATCGGGCGCAGCGCCGGCAACCCGCTGTTCGTCGTGTCGCAGAAGACGCTGACCGGGCACGCGAAGGGCGGCGCGGCGGCGTTCCAGCTGATCGGCCTCACGCAGGTCCTCACGAGCGGCGTGCTGCCGCCGAACCGCAGCCTCGACTGCGTCGACGACGTCCTGGCCGAGCACGAGCACCTGGTGTGGCTGCGCGAGCCGCTCGCCGGAGCGACGCTCAAGGCGGGTCTGGTGACGAGCCTCGGCTTCGGGCACGTGGCCGGCCTGATCGCGCTGGCCCACCCGGAGGCGTTCGTGCAGGCGCTGCCCGAGGGTGAGCGCGAGGCGTACCGGGCGCGGGCACGGGAGCGTGCCGTGGCGGGCCGGATGCGCCTGGCCCAGGTGATGGTCGGCTCGGCGGCGGCGTACGAGCGTCCGTCGGGACGTCGCCTCGGCACGGACGGCGTCCGCGGTCGCGAGGCGTCGGTGCTGCTCGACCCGCAGGCGCGCCTCGGCGCCGACGGCGTCTACGTGGGGCCGTCGTGCTCGTGACGTCGGATCCGTCCGGCGCTGCGGGCGCCGGGGCGGGCCCGCTCGAGCAGGCCGGCCTGGGGGCGGCGGACGCCGTCGCCCCGAGGGTCGACGTGCTGGGGGCCGACGTGCTGGGGGCCGGCGTGATCGGTGTGGGGGTCGACCTCGTGCACGTGCCGTCGTTCGCGGAGCAGCTGGAGCTGGCGGGGTCGCGGTTCGCGGGCGTGTTCACGCCGGGTGAGCGTCGTGACGCGGCCGACCGTGCAGCCGGGCACGGTGGTGGCCCGGGGCGCCACCTGGCCGTCCGGTGGGCGGCGAAGGAGGCGCTGGTGACGGCGTGGTCGGCGTCGCTCTTCGGCGAGCCGCCGGTGATGGGCGACGAGGCACTGCGGCAGGTGGAGGTGGTGTGCGACGCCTGGGGCCGCCCCCGCCTGCGCCTGCTCGGCGCCGTCGCCCGCCACCTCCCCGACGTCCGGTCGCACCTGAGCCTGACCCACGACACCGACCACGCCCTTGCCTACGTCCTCCTCACCCACTGACCCCCGCTCACCCTTTGGGTTGGGCCCCACCCAAAGGGTGACTCCCCACATCAGCGTTGGATGGGGACGAACCCTCTGGGTGGGGGAGATGCCGCGACGTCTCAGCCCCAGGGGCGCGCGACCTCGACGTACAACCTCCGCGAACGCGCCCGTGCGGCCTCGATCCGGGCGCACGTCGTGGCTTGTCTCACCGGGGAGAGGTCGACCCACCCCCACCGCGACACGCCGTTACGAGCGTCGCGGACAAGGTCCTCGCGGATCTTCTCCTGCACGATGGTCCGCCCGGGATCGGACGGATCCGGGTTGAGCCGCCCGTACTTGACGAGGCCGTCGAACTCACCGACATGACGGTCGAGGGTCCACAGGAAGTCGACGCGTCCGACCGTCCGCCCCATGAGGTCAACGATGACGACCTGCGGCTCGGGGAGGTCCACGCCATGGCGCCAGAACATCACGAAGGACCGCGACTCGCCGACGCTCTCGAACCGTGCGTCGGCGAGCTGGACGGCGCGGCGGACAGCGTCCGCGTTGGCCCAGGAGCGGAAGCGGGCGACGTGCGCGTCCACCTCGTCGGCATCCATACCGGTGCGCCGCAGTGCGTTGCTGAGCGCGACGACCCCTTGCTCGACGCCGTGCAGGCTCGTCGTCTCGAGGGCCGCACGGACCGGCGAGGTGCAACGGTAGCCGTCGACGTCGACCACGTCGTCGACCGTGATCGTCGGCTCGTGCCAGACCACTCCGGCCCGGTGTCGTCCCGTCCGCCCGTCGAGGCGCGTGAGGTGCACCTCCGACAGGTCGACGTCCCAGAGGTCGAGGCCGTGGAGTGCAGCGGCGGACTGGTGCGACGCGACTGCTCCGTCATCGACGCGCGCCAGGACGGAGCGCGTGACGACGGCGTGCCGGGTGACGACGTCGAGCTTCTCCCACTCGGCCGCGACGGCGTAGGCGCCGTACCTGATCTTCACCAGGACGCCCAGCGTGAGCAGGGCGGTGGTGCGGTTCTTGTCCACGCCGAGGTCACGGAGGTGACGGGCCAGCAGGAACCCGCCGTGGGCGGCGGCGCGCGCGACGAGATGGTCGAGGAGATCGCTCATAGGACGAGCGAACGCCCCCGACACCGGGGCCAGCCAGGGTCGCACTCCGTCCTGTGGACGGCGGCCCCCTCCCTGACAGGGCTGTGGACGAGGGCACGTCGGCTGGGATCTGCGTCGCCCCACCCCCACGGGTGCGTCCCCACCCAACGCTGGGTAGGGGAGCCACCCTTTGGGTTGGGCCCAACCCAAAGGGTGGGAGGGGGTCAGCGGGGGTCGGGCTCGGAGGCGAGGAGGTAGGAGGCGAGGAGGCGCTTGAGCTCGATGACGGCCTCGGCGTGACCCTGGCCGTCGCGGACGGAGAAGTTCAGCATCGAGTAGGTGACGTGCACGAGCACCTCGGCCATGATCTGGCGACGTTCGCGCGGCGTGCCCGGGGTGAGGGGGGCGAGGAAGCGGGCGACGGCGGCGGCCAGCTCGCGCTCGGTCACGGCGGCGGTCGCGCGGGTCGCGGGGGTCGACTGCACGGCCAGCCACACCGCGCGACGCGACGGGTCGTCGGACCACAGGCTCGCCATGTGGTCGATCATCCGGTCGAGGAAGCGCAGCCAGTCCAGGGACGGGATCATCTCCGAGAACCGGGTGAGCTCCTCGTGCACGGCGACGGCGTCCTGGCGGTCGAGCTCGCAGACGATCACGTACTTGTTCGCGAAGTACTGGTAGAGGGTGCCGGTCGGCAGTCCGGCGCGCTGCGAGACCTCCTCGCAGGTGAACGACTCGAACCCGACGTCGAGCAGCAGCTCGCGCGCGGTGCGCAGCAGCAGCTCGAACTTGGCCCGACTGCGCTCCTGCGTGGGGCGACGTCGGGGCTCGAGGATCTCGGCGGTCACGCGGCCCACCCTAGGGGACGCGGCGAGCCGGCGAGAGCGTTCCCGGCCGTGACCTACTCGCGAGTCACCTGCCGCCTCCCGCCGCCGACGACGCGGGGGAGCGGCCGCTCAGGCTCGCAGCCCGGCCTGGATGAGCGGTTCGATGAGGTCGCCGATGCCGTCGAAGCCGGCGCCCAGGGTCTGGCCGTGGCTGTGGCGGAAGTGGATGCCCTCGAGGATCACCGCGAGCTTGAAGAAGGCGAGCGCGAGGTGGAAGTCGATGTCGGAGACGTCGCGTCCCGACCGCTGCGCGTAGCGCGCGAGCACCTCCTCGCGCGACAGGTACCCGGGCGCCTGGGCGGCGTCGGTCACCAGACCGGCCGCGGCGTCGCCGGCCGCCTCGGCGAGCTGCTGGTAGGCGAGCAGGACGGCGACGTCGGTGAGCGGGTCGCCGAGCGTGCTCATCTCCCAGTCGAGCACCGCGGTCACCCGGTCGCCGCACTCGGGGCTCGCGTCGACGAGCAGGTTGTCGAGCCGGTAGTCGCCGTGCACGACCGTGCCCTCGCCCGACGTGGGGATCGACGCGTCGAGCCGCGCGATCAGCTCGTCCATGCCTGGGAGGTCCCGGCTGCGCGACGCGTCGAGCTGCTTCTTCCAGCGCCGCACCTGACGTTCGAGGTAGCCGTCGGGACGGCCGAAGTCGCCGAGCTCGACCTGCTCGGGCACGACGGCGTGCAGGTCGGCGAGCACGTCGACCATGCGCTCGGTGATGGTCCGCACCCGCTGCTCGCCGAGCGCGGCGAGGTCCGACGCGCGCGCGAACGGCGTGCCGACGACCCGCTCCATCACGTAGAACGGCGCACCGAGGACCGTGTCGTCCTGGCAGAGCCCGTAGGTGGCGGGCACGGGGACCGCGGTGTCGGCGAGCGCGGTGATGACGCGGTGCTCACGGGCCATGTCGTGGGCCGTGGCGAGCACGTGACCGAGGGGCGGCCGGCGGACGATGACGTCACGTCGTCCGTCGGTGACGGCGTACGTCAGGTTCGACTTGCCGCCGGTGATGAGCGACGCCTCGAGCGGGCCGACGAGCAGGCCGGGGGCCTGCTCGTCGAGCCAGCGCGCGAAGGCGTCGAGGTCGAGTCCCTCTGGCGTGCTCACGGTCGGGTCAGTCCTTCGGTCCGCCGGCGACGTAGATGACCTGGCCCGACACGAAGCCGGCGCCCTCGCTGACGAGGAACGACGCGGTGTGCGCGATGTCCTCGGGCTGGCCGACGCGCTGGACGGGGATCTGCTCGGCGGAGAACGTGATGAAGTCGTCGAACGGGACGCCGATGCGCTCCGCGGTGGCGGCCGTCATGTGGGTCTGGATGAAGCCGGGGGCGATCGCGTTGGCCGTCACGCCGAACTTGCCCAGCTCGATGGCGAGGGTCTTGGTGTAGCCCTGCAGACCGGCCTTGGCGGCGGAGTAGTTCGCCTGGCCGCGGTTGCCGAGCGCGGAGGTGCTCGAGAGGTTGACGATGCGGCCGAACTTCGCCTCGACCATGTGCTTCTGGGTGGCCTTGACCGTGTTGAAGGAGCCGCGCAGGTGGACGGCCATGACGGCGTCCCAGTCCTCGACGGTCATCTTGAAGAGCAGGTTGTCGCGGATGATGCCGGCGTTGTTGACGACGACGGTCGGGCCGCCGAGCTCGGCGGTGATCCGTTCGACGGCGGCGTCGACCGCGGCGGGGTCGGAGACGTCGGCACCGACCGCGAGGGCCGTGCCACCGGCCGCGGTGATGGCCTCGACGGTGCCGGAGCAGGCGTTCTCGTCGAGGTCGACGACGGCGACGGCCAAGCCGTCGGCGGCCAGGCGCTGGGCCACGGCGGCACAGATGCCCTGGGCGGCTCCGGTGACGAGGGCGGTGCGGCGGTTCTCGCTCATGCAGTTCTCCTGAGGTAAGCGCTTGCTTAGGTCTGCGCTCACGGTAGCGCACGGCGCTCGTCGCGGCCAGGGCCCGACCGCGGCGCCACCACGACGGCGCGACGACGCGCGAGGTGAGTCACAGAAGATGAGGAATCCCTCGGCTTTGGGGTAAGGTTGAGGAAACCCTCATGTTTCAGGAGATCGCATGACGCAGCTCGACGTGTCCGCCCCCGACCCCGCGGCGGGTGCGGCGACGCAGGCGGCCCGACCCCACCACCGCGACGTCCTCGCGCAGCGACGTGCGGACCGGACGGCGCGCGTCGAGCCTCGCGGCCGTCGTCAGCACACCGCGCGCGAACGGGCCCACCTCCTCGTCGACGAGGGCACGTTCGTCGAGATCTCGCCGTTGCGCACGGCGGGTCCCTCGAGCGGCAGCGGCGTGGTCATCGGCTGGGGCCTCGTCGGCGGACGGCCGGTCGTGGTGGCCAGCCACGACGCTGCGGTCGCCTCGGGCGCGATCGGCGCGGTGTTCGCCGAGACGGTCCAGCGCGCGCAGCGCATCGCCATCGACCGGGGCCACCCGATCGTCTACATCAACGACTCCGGGGGAGCGCGGATCCACGACGGCATCCACGCCCTCCACGGCTGCGGCGGCATCTTCGCCAACAACGTCGAGGCCAGCCGGAAGATCCCGCAGATCTCCCTCATCCTCGGCCCGTGCGCCGGTGCCGCGGCCTACTCGCCGGCACTGACCGACTGGACGATCATGGTCAAGGAGCAGGGACAGATGTTCCTCACCGGGCCCGAGATCGTCCGTGCGGCCACCGGCGAGGACGCGACCGCCGACGAGATCGGCGGCTCGGGCATGCACACGCGCACGAGCGGCGTCGCCCACCTCGAGGTGGACGACGAGCAGGCCGCCCTCGACGCCGCTCGCGGCATCCTCTCCTTCCTGCCCTCGCGTGTCGGCGGCGCACAGGTGCTGGTCGAGCCGGTGCCCGCTCGGCCCGAGGCCGTCGCCCGCCTGCCGCACGTGGTGCCCGACAAGTCGAGCATCGTCTTCGACATGCACGAGGTCCTCGACGGTGTGCTGGACGACCGCCCCCGCCTCGAGCTCAGCCCCGCGCACGCTCCGAGCGTGCTGACGGTGCTCGCCCACCTCGACGGCCGCCCCGTCGGCATCGTCGCCAACCAGCCGAGGGCGCGCGGCGGGATCCTCGACGCCAAGGCGTCCGTGAAGGCCTCGCGGTTCGTCGACTTCTGCGCCCGCTACGGCCTGCCCGTGCTCACCTTCGTCGACGTGCCCGGCTTCCTGCCCGGCACGGTCGAGGAGGGCCGTGGCGTCATCACGCAGGGCGCGACGATGCTGCGCGCCTACGTGGAGGCGCAGTCGCCCGTGCTCACCGTCGTCGTCCGCAAGGCGTACGGCGGCGCCTACATCGCGATGGGCTCGCGCTCCCTGGGCGCCGACTTCACCTGGGCGTGGTCGGGCTCGGAGATCGCCGTCATGGGCCCGGGCGGCGCCGTGGCGCTGCTCCACCGCCGCGCGCTGAAGGACGCCGAGGACCCCGACACCCTGCGCGACGAGCTCGCCGCCGAGTACCGCGAGAACGTCGCGCGGCCCTACCTCGCCGCCGAGGCCGGCATCCTCGACGACGTCATCGTCCCGGAGGAGACGCGCGAGCGCATGGTCCAGGCGCTCGGTGTCCTGGCCCCGCGGGCCGAGGGGAGCCGCGCATGAGCGCCGCGACCACGGCGACGGCGACCGCCGACATCGTCTCGAACGTCTGGAAGCTCGTCACCGAGGTCGGCGCGCAGGTGCGGGAGGGCGACATCCTCGCCGTGCTCGAGTCGATGAAGATGGAGCTGCCCGTGCACGCGCCCGCCACCGGCACGGTGGCCGAGGTGCTCGTCGCCGAGGGGCAGATCGTCCAGGAGGGCGACGCCCTCGTCGTCATCGCCACCCAGGACGAGGCCCCCGCAGCGGTCTGAGAGCATGCTCGGGTGCCCGAGCCGACCACGCCCCTCGTCCACGACCTGCCGATGCGCTGGGCCGACCTGGACCAGCTGGGGCACGTCAACAACGTCACGTACGTCGACTACGCCGCCGAGGCGCGGGCGGTGCACGTGGCCGACGGCGACCTGCGGGACCGACCGGCGCGGACGGTGTCGGTGGAGTACCTGCGGCCGCTGCTGCTGAGCAGCACCCCCGTGCGCGTCACGTCCGTCGACGACGGCGAGCGCCTGGTGCAGGAGATCGCGCCGGCCACGGCGACGACGCCGTTCGCCCGCGCGACGTGGCACGACGAGCCGCTGCCCGACCTCGACCTCGGGGCCTCGGGGGAGACCTACGACCTGAGGGTGCGCCGCAGCGACCTCGGACCCGACGGCGACGTGACGGTCGAGGCGCTCTTCGAGTTCGCCCAGGAGGCGCGCATCGTGTCCGTCGTCCGGGTGGCCGGCACGGCCGGCAGCGGTCGGTACGTGGTCGCGCGCGTCGACGTGCAGCGCGGCGGTCCGTTCACGTGGGGGACGGCGACGGTCCCGGCCCGCAGCACCGTCACCCGGGTCGGGCGGTCGTCGTTTACCGTGACCACGCTCTTCGACGACGGACGCCGGGGTCGTGCCGACGCCGTGCTCGTCGGGTTCGACCTGGAGACGCAGACGTCGCGCGTGCTCGGTGCGGAGGAACGCGCCGTGCTGGAGGCGCAGCTCAGCTGACGGGCGCGTCGTCGGCGGTGTTCACCATGAACGTCGCGGCGTGCTGCACGTAGGCCCAGAACTGCGCGTCCTGCTCGGGCGTGAGGTCGACGGCGTCCAGGCCCGCGCGGAAGTGGTGCAGCCAGCGGTCGCGGGCGGCCATCGTGACCGCGAAGGGCGCGTGGCGCATGCGCAGGCGCGGGTGGCCGCGGGTCTCGCTGTACGTCGTCGGGCCACCCCAGTACTGCTCGAGGAACAGGGTGAAGCGCTCGGCCGCCGGCGCGAGGTCCTCCTCCGGGTACATGGGGCGCAGGAGGGCGTCGGTGGCCACGCCGGCGTAGAACACGTCGACGATCCGCTCGATCGTGGCGCGGCCGCCGATCTCCTCGTAGAAGGTGGTGCTCACGGGGCGGGCCTCTCGGCGGGGATCGCGCTGGATGGGATGCGGATGCCGGCCTTGTCGAAGCGACGCTTGACGCGCTGGCGCAGCGTGCGGGCCACGAGCCACTGCTGCAGCGGCGCGGTCTTGAGCACGACGCGCACGACCACGCCGTCCTTGTCGAAGCGCTCCACGCCCCACACCTCGGGCTCCTCGATGATGACGCCGGCGAAGCGGTCCTCGCGGTACATCGACTCGGCCTCCTCGGCGAGGATCGCCTGCACCTCGTCGAGGTCGGAGTCGTAGTCGACGGTGACGTCGAGGACCGTGCGGGCCCAGTTCTGGCTCTGGTTGCCGACCCGGAGGATCTCGCCGTTGCGGACGTACCAGACGGTGCCGTTGACGTCGCGCAGGCGGGTGACGCGCAGGCCGACGGCCTCGACCGTGCCGCTCGCCTCGCCGAGGTCGACGGAGTCGCCGACGCCGTACTGGTCCTCGAGGATCATCGAGACTCCGGCGAGGTAGTCCTTGACGAGCGTCTGCGCGCCGAAGCCGAGCGCGACGCCGAGGATGCCGGCGCTGGTGAGCAGCGGGGCGATCGGCACGCCGACGACGCCGAGCACCATGACGAAGGCGACGCCGGCGATCACGAGGCCGACGATCGAGCTCAGCAGGTCGCCCATGGCCTGGGCACGCTGCTTGCGGCGCTCGCCGGACCCGGGTCGCAGGTCCGAGAGCAGCGCTCCGGCGCGGCTGTTGGCGAGGGCGTCGGGGACCTGGCCCTCGCCGGCTCGTTTGACGACCCGACGGATCGCGCGGCGGGTGACCCAGCGGACCACCATCGCCACGAGGAGGATCACGAGGATCTGCGTCCCGCTCTCCATCAGCCGGTCGCCGGTCCAGGCCGACGGCAGGTTCACGTCCAGGCTCAGCATGGTCACCAGCCTACGGGCGGGGCCAGGGGCGATACGATGACCCCATGAAGGCTCCCGCGCGCATCCTCGCCGTCGTCGTCTCCACGCTCGTGGTGCTCGGCACGACCTCTGCCACGGCCTGGGCCGACTCGCCGGCCTCCGAGGCCTGGCCGGCCCCGCCGGAGCGCAGCACGCTCGAGTGGATCCTGCTGGTCGGCGGCGGCACGGTCGGCCTCTTCGTCGTCGTCGCCCTCTTCGGCCTGCTCACGGCCCGCAACAACTACGTGCCCCCGCCGCCGTCGACCGACGTCGAGGTCGCGCCGGGCCACGAGGCCGCGCACCACCACTGACCGACCCCCACCCCGGCCGGCTCGTCCTGGACGGGCCGGCCGTCGTGCGTCGTGGGGCGGGGGATTCCCAGGCGGACCTGGGAATCTTCGCTAGGCACGAGAATCTCTGGCCAGGCACGGACATCTCAGCCAGGCACGGAGAGGTCTCCACGCTTCCCTGAGATTCCCGTGCTCGGTGGAGATTCCCAGGTCGACCTGGGAATCTCCACCCAGCGGCGAGGTCAGCTGGCCGCGCGGGCGCGGAGGGCGCGGGCGAGGTCGTCGCGCCCCTCGGACACGTAGCGCTTCGCGGCGGCCGGGGCCTCGGTGGAGCCCAGCCAGGCGTCGACGGCGTCGAGTGCGGCCTGCGTGGGGTTGGCGAGGGGGAACAGGTAGACGAGCGCGACCTGGCCGATCCAGACGCCCTTGTCCTCGATGACCGTCTCGGCCATCTCGAGGTAGCGCTGGACGAACGGCTCGAGCACGTCGGCCTGGCCCGACACCTGGAACGCCGACGCGGTCTGGCGGCGGGTCTCGTTGGGCGTCGACGTGTCGACGACCGCCGCCTGCCAGGCTGCCTCCTTGGCCTCGGAGGAGGGCCGGACGGCGCGGGCCGCGGCGGCCCGCTCACGGCCGGAGATGGTCTGGTCGCGCTCCAGCTCGGCCTCGATCTCCGCCTCGTCGGCCGCACCGAGACGTGCGAGCGCCGTCACGAGCGTCCACCGCAGGTCGGTGTCGACGTCGAGCCCGGGCAGGCCGTCCGAGAGCAGGGTGCGCAGGTGGTCGGGGCTGGTGGCCGCGGACGCGTAGCCGCGCACGAACGCCAGCTGGTGGTCGCTGCCGGGCTCGGCGGCCTCCGCGAGCGCCCGGACCCCGGACTCCCAGCGCTCCGCGAGGGGCGGACGCTTCTCGTCGGACGTGTACAGGTTGACGGCGGACTGGCCCTGACGCAGCAGTGAGGACACGGCTGTGAGGTCGGTCTCGGAGCCGATCCCCGCGAGCACGAGCGACACGAAGTCCGTCGACGACAGCTCGGCGTCGCGCGTCATGTCCCAGGCCGACCCCCAGCAGAGCGCCCGGGGCAGCGACTCCTCGAACGCCATGTCGTGCTCCACGAGCGAGGCGAACGACTGCTCGTCGAGGCGGATCTTGGCGTAGGTGAGGTCGTCGTCGTTGAGCAGCACGAGCGCCGGCCGGCGCAGGCCGACCAGCTCGGGCACCTCGGTGCGTTCACCGCGGACGTCCGTCTCGACGCGCTCGGTGCGCACGAGGCGACCGTCGACGACGTCGTACAGGCCGATCGCGATCCGGTGGCGACGCAGCGTCGGGTACGCCTCGATGGCGGTCTGCTCGACGGCGAAGGACGTGAACGTGCCGTCCTCGCCCACCTCGGCGTCGGCGCGCAGCGTATTGACGCCCGACGTCTGCAGCCACTCCTCGGCCCACGACGCCAGCTCGCGGCCCGACGCCGCCTCCAGCTCGGTGAGCAGGTCCTGCAGCGTGGTGTTGCCGTACGCGTGCTTGCTGAAGTAGGCGCGCAGCCCGGCGAAGAAGTCCTCGACGCCGACCCACGCGACGAGCTGCTTGAGGCTCGACGCGCCCTTCGCGTAGGTGATGCCGTCGAAGTTCGCCTCGACGGCGTGCAGGTCGTAGTTGTCGGCGGCGATGGGGTGCGTCGAGGGCAGCTGGTCCTGGCGGTAGGCCCAGTTCTTGCGGTTGTTCGTGAACCCGGTCCACGCGTCGGTGAAGCGCGTCGCCTCGACCGAGGAGTGGTGCGCCGCGAACTCGGCGAACGACTCGTTCAGCCACAGGTCGTCCCACCACTTCATGGTCACGAGGTCGCCGAACCACATGTGCGCCATCTCGTGCAGGATCGTGTTCGCGCGCTGCTCGTAGGCGGCCACCGTCTGGCGGCTGCGGAAGATCATCTCGTCGCGGAACGTCACGCAGCCCGCGTTCTCCATCGCGCCCATGTTGTACTCCGGCACGAACAGCTGGTCGTACTTCACGAACGGGTACGCCATCTGGAACGCGTCCTCGAAGAACGCGAAGCCCTGCTTGGTGACGAGGAGGATGTCGTCGGCGTCGAGGTGCTCGACGAGCGACTGACGGCACCAGACGCCCAGCGGGATGTCGCCGTACTCGCCGGAGTAGACGTCGGTGACGCCGTGGTACTCGCCGGCGACGAGCGCCGTGATGTACGTCGACATCGTCTTCGTGGTCTCGAAGACGCGCGTGCTGACGCCGCCCTCGCCCTCGACCGTCTCGGCGACCGGGGCGTTGGACACGACGGCCCAGTGGCTCGGCGCGGTCACGCGGAAGTCGAAGGTGGCCTTCAGATCGGGCTGCTCGAACGTCGTGAACACGCGGCGCGCGTCGGGCACCTCGAACTGCGTGTAGAGGTAGACGCGCTCGTCGGCGGGGTCGACGAAGCGGTGCAGCCCCTCGCCGGAGTGGGAGTACGCGCACGTGGCCTCGACGCGCAGCTCGTTCTCGGCCTGCAGGTCGGGCAGCGGGATGCGGCTGTCGGCGTAGGTGGCGGGGTCGAGCGACGTCCCGTTCAGGGTGATCGAGGCGATCTCGCCGTCCACGAGGTCGGCGAACGTGGCGGAGCCGGGGACGGCGCCGAACTGCACGGTGGTGACGGACCCGAACCTCTCCGTGCCCTGGGTCAGGTCGAGCTCGACGACGTAGTGGTCGGTCGAGATGACGCTGGCGCGTTCGGTGGCTTCTTCACGAGTCAGGTTCGTTCCGGGCATGGCGCCCACTCTATGCACCGGGCGCCGAGGGCGACGCGCCGAATCCCCTGGCGTGCCGCGCGTCACCGACCGCTCAGGCGCGGGTGCCCTCGAAGTACGTGAGCGCGCCGGCGCGGTCGAGCCGGACGTCGACGAGGCCGGCGTCGCCGAGCCAGGCGCGCACCTCGGTGCCCCGCACCGGCGGACCGAGCACGCCGAGAGCCCGCCCGATCCGGTGCCCCGGCCGGTACAGCAGGCCAGCGTCGACGCAGAAGGCGCTCCCGACGAGTCGTCCGCCGGGCCGCAGCACCCGCGCCAGCTCGTGCACCGCGGCCTCGGGGTCCGGGAAGCAGTGCAGGCTCGTGAACGTGAGCACGAGGTCGTACGTCTCGTCGGCGTCGGCGAGCTGCTCCACGTCGGACATGCGGGTCTCGACGTCGGCCGCGACGCCGAGCCGGTCGGCCTCGCGTCGCGTCCGCTCGAGCATGGCGGGCGAGATGTCGGCGGCCACGTAGTGCAGGGCGTGGTCCGCCCGCAGGTCGCGCAGCACCACCCCGCCGCCGCACGGCAGGTCCAGCACGGTGCCGCCCGCAGGCACGGCGGCGAGCTCGCGGCGCGCCCGACGGTGCAGCTCCTCGACGCTCGAGCCCATGCCGACCCGCCACAGCAGCGCCCCGAGGTGCGGGTCGCCGCTGATCCGGTCGTAGACCGCGGCCCACGGGTGGTCGCGCTGCCACGTGCCGCTCGAGTCGCGCCTGCCGTCGCTCATGCTGGGACGATACGACCTCGGGCCCGGACCTGCGGCAGGATGGACGCCGTGGACCTTCCCTTCGCGCGCTCCGAGCGCTCGTCCGTCGGGATCGAGTGGGAGCTCGCCCTCGTCGACGCCGACTCGGGCGACCTGCGCCAGGTCGCCCAGACCGTGCTCGACGCCGTCGCCCCGGCCGGCGGAGGTGAGCACCCCCTGATCCGGCAGGAGCTGCTGCTCAACACCGTCGAGGTGGTCTCGCGCGTGCGGCGCACGGTCGCGGAGGCAGGTGCCGACCTGCAGGAGGCGATCGACGAGATCCGCACGGTCACCGACCCGCTGCGCGTCGAGCTCATGAGCGCGGGCACCCATCCGTTCGCGCGCTGGGACAACCAGAAGGTCACCGACAAGGAGCGGTACGCCACGCTCATCGACCGCACCCAGTGGTGGGGTCGCCAGATGCTCATCTACGGCGTCCACGTGCACGTCGGCATCGAGGACCGCGCGAAGGTGCTGCCCATCAGCAACGCGATGCTCGCGTACTACGGCCACCTGCAGGTGCTGAGCGCGTCGTCGCCGTTCTGGGGCGGCGAGGCCACGGGGTACGCGTCGAACCGCGCGCTGATGTTCCAGCAGCTGCCGACGGCGGGTCTGCCGTTCCACTTCCAGCAGTGGTCCGAGCTCGAGCATTACGTCGACGACCTCACGACCACGGGGGTCATCGACGTCTTCGACGAGATCCGCTGGGACCTGCGCCCGTCGCCGAAGTTCGGCACGCTCGAGGTGCGCGTCTGCGACGGGATCCCCACGATGAGCGAGCTGCTCAGCATCTCGGCGCTCACCCACTGCCTCGTCGAGCACTTCTCGAGCGAGCTCGACGCGGGCCGCGACCTGCCCGACCTGCCGCCGTGGTTCGCGCAGGAGAACAAGTGGCGCTCGGCGCGCTACGGCATGGACTCCTGGCTCATCCTCGACCAGCACGCGCGCGAGGACCTCGTGACCGCCGACCTCTCCCGTCTCCTGGTCACCCTCGAGCCGGTGGCGGAGCGGCTGGGCTGCAGCGAGGAGCTCGCCGGCATCGCCGACATCGTGCGCACCGGCCCGTCCTACCGGCGCCAGCGTCGGGTCGCGGACGCGCACGACGGCCGTCTCGACGCCGTCGTCGCCTCGCTCGTCGCGGAGATGCGCGCCGGTCACCCGGTGCCGGTCAGCGCCCCCTGAGCCGCCACCGCGGTGGCGTAGCGGTCGACGACGAGGTCGACGAGCCGGGGGTCGGCGAGGTCGTCGTCGAGCAGGGGGCGGCTGACGACGTCCACGTCGCAGCGGGACACCCGGTCGTGGAAGAACCCCGGCGCCATCAGCAGCGACGACACGACGACCCGGCGGTCGGCGTTCTGGGCCCTGGCGTCGGCGACGACGTCGGCGAGCGGACGGCCGGTGCCTCCGACGTACCCGAGCGGCACGACCTGGCCGATGGCGACGCTCAGGTCGCGGGCCACCTGCTCGAAGCAGGCCTGCGCGACCGGGTCGCTCGAGCCGGCGGAGGCCATGACGACGACGTCGGCGTCCTGCGTGCCGGCCTCGAGCAGCCGGCGCACCAACGCGCCCACGAGCCGGTCGTCCGGCCCGAGCGTGGTCGCGGCGACGCAGCCGGGCGCTGACGCGGCGCGCGCGACGTCGACCCGCACGTGGAACCCCGGGGCCAGCAGCAGCGGCACGACGACGGCGGGGCCGGCGAGCGTCGCGACGACGTCGTCGGGTGACGGCTCCTGCACGTCGACGTACGCGTCGCGCACGTCGACGTCGGGCAGGCGCCGACGCACCGCCTCGACGAGGCCGAGCACGGCCCGTCGACCCGCCGGGCTGGACGTGCCGTGGCTGGTCGCGACGAGCGCGGGACGGGTGCGGCCTGGGTTCGTGGGATGAGGGCTCGTGGAACGGGGGCTCATGGGTGCTCCTGCACGGCGAGGCGGTAGCCCCGCTTGACGACGGTGAGGACGGCGGAGCGGCCGATCGCCTCGCGCAGGCGCGCGACGGCCATCTCCGCGGTGTGGGGGTCGGTCGACTCCCCGGGCAGGACGGCGAGCAGCTGCTCGCGGCTGCACACGGCCCCGGGGCGTTCGGCGAGCAGGCGCAGCACCGCGAGCCCGCTCGGGGAGACCGGCAGCGGCTGGTGGTCGAGCGTCGCGGTCGTGGCGTGCAGCCGCAGCTGGCCGTCGGGCAGCGCGATCGCGGCCGCGTCCTCGCCGAGGTGCACGATCAGCTCCCGCACGAGGGCACCGAGGCGGTACCGCTCCGGCACCAACGGGTCGAAGCCGCGGGAGACGAGCGGCTCCGCGGTGACCGGTCCGACGGCGGCGAGGGTGAGTCTGTCGGCCGCGACCAGGGCGTGCAGCGCGTCGAGGCCGTCGTGCCGCTCCACGACCTCGAGCCACGCCGACGCGCCGGGCGCCGAGGTGAACACGACCGCGTCGTACCCGCCCGCGGTCGCCGCGACCACGGAGCGCTCGACGGCCTCGGGGTCCGGCGGCGGGCCCCAGCGGTAGACGACGAGGGTCGTGGTGACCGCCCCGCCGCCCTGCAGCGCCTTCTCGATGCCGTCGTCGCCCGCGCCGTGGTGCTGCACGGCCACGTGCAGGCCGTCGACACCCTCCGTCAGCAGGAGCTGCACGATCTCGGCCGACGTCTCGGACTCCGCCACCCAGTCGGGCACGAGACCCGCCGCCTGGAGGGCACCGCGCGCCTTGGGCCCGCGGGCCACGATGCGGGTCTGCGCGAGGGCCTCGACGAGGTCGTGCCCCAGGCCCGAGGCCTCGGCCGTGTCCAGCCAGCCGCGGAAGCCGATGCCCGTCGTCACGACGAGCACGTCGGGCGGGTCGGCGACGAGCCCGCGGGTCGCGGCCAGCAGACCGGCCTCGTCGAGGTGGGACTCCACGCCGAGCGCCGACGCGGTCGTCACCTCGGCACCGCGCCGCTGCAGGGCACCGGACAGCTCGTCGGCACGCCGTTGGGCGGTGACCAGCACCGCGGTGCCGGACAGGACGGGACGCAGGACGTTCACGATCACCCAGTCTGCGGGACGCCGACGTGCACCACACCGTCGACGACGTCGACGGTGTAGGTGTCGAGGGACACGTCGGGGTCGTCGAGGCAGCGTCCGGTGCGCAGGTCGAAGGCCTGCTTGTGCAGCGGGGACACGATGATCGGGACGTCGCCGCGCGAGCCCACCAGGCCGCGCGCGATGACGTTCGCCCCGGTGAACGGGTCACGGTGGGAGACCGCGCGCACCTCGTCGGTGTCGGCGAGCCGGAACAGCGCCACCTGCCGGCCGTCGACGAGCGCGGCCGCACCGCGGTCCGGGTGCAGGTCGTCGAGGCGGCACACGGGCACGAGCGTCGGGGGCGCGTCGGGTGCGTCCAGGAACGTGGTCACAGGGGTCCTCCGGCGGTACGGACGGGCAGGGTGGGTCCACCGATGACGACGCCGCGCTCCTCGGCGGTGGCGGGGCGCTTCTGGCCACGCTCGGGCACGTAGGCGAGGTCGGGGTCGGCGACGTCGGGCGCGTTGACGAACGACGCGAACTTGCGCAGCTTCTCGGGGTCCTCGAGGGTGGCGGCCCACTCGTCGCGGTAGCCGCCCACGTGCGCGTCCATCGCGGCGTCGAGGTCGGCGGCGATGCCGAGCGAGTCGTCGAGCACGACGGCGCGGATCGCGTCGATGCCGCCCTCGACCGACTCGACCCACGGCGCCGTGCGCTGCAGCCGGTCCGCGGTGCGCACGTAGTACATGAGGAAGCGGTCGATCGCGCGCACGAGCTGCTCGGTGGTGAGGTCCTCGGCGAACAGCTGGGCGTGCCGGGGCGTGAAGCCGCCGTTGCCGCCCACGTACATGTTCCAGCCCTGGTCGGTGGCGATGACGCCGACGTCCTTGCCGCGCGCCTCGGCGCACTCGCGGGCGCAGCCGGAGACGCCGAGCTTGATCTTGTGCGGCGAGCGCAGGCCTCGGTAGCGCAGCTCGAGCGCGACGGCCAGACCCACCGAGTCCTGCACGCCGAAGCGGCACCACGTCGACCCCACGCACGACTTCACGGTGCGCAGGGACTTGCCGTACGCGTGGCCCGACTCGAACCCCGCGTCGACGAGGCGCGACCAGATGGCGGGCAGCTGCTCGATGCGCGCGCCGAACAGGTCGATGCGCTGGCCGCCCGTGATCTTCGTGTACAGGCCGAAGTCCTGCGCGACCTGGCCGATGACGATGAGCCCCTCCGGCGTCACCTCACCGCCCGGGATGCGCGGCACGACCGAGTAGGTGCCGTCCTTCTGCATGTTGGCCATGACGTGGTCGTTCGTGTCCTGCAGGGCGGCGCGCTCGCCGTCGAGCACGTGCTCCTGGTACAGCGACGCGAGGATCGACGCGGCCACCGGGCGGCAGACGTCGCAGCCGCGGCCCCGGCCGTGCGCGGCGAGCAGCTCGCTGAACGTGCGGATCCCGCTCACCCGCACGACGTCGAACAGCTGGGCGCGGCTGAGCGAGAAGTGCTCGCACAGGTCGTTCCCGACCTCGATGCCCGCCTCGGCGAGCTGGGCCTGCAGCAGCTGCTTGACCATCGGCACGCACGAGCCGCAGCTCGTGCCGGCCTTCGTGCACGCCTTCACCCCGGCCACGTCGGTGCAGCCCTGCTCGGTCACGGCGCAGCGCACCGTGCCGGCCGTGACGTTGTTGCACGAGCAGACGGTCGCCGCGTCGGGCAGCGCGCCCGTCGTCGGTCCCTCCGCCGACTCCGGCAGCAGCCAGGCGGCCGGGTCTCCGCCGAGCGGGTGCCCCACGAGCGGGCGCAGGCTGCCGTACGCGGACGCGTCGCCCACGAGCACGCCACCCAGGAGGGTCGAGGCGTCGTCGCTGAGGACGAGCTTCTTGTACAGGCCCTGCACGGGGTCGGCGTAGACGACCTCGAGGCTGTCCGGCGTGGTCCCGAAGGCGTCGCCGAAGCTGGCGACGTCGACCCCGAGCAGCTTGAGCTTCGTCGACAGGTCGGCGTCGGCGAACGTGGCCTCGCCGCCGAGCAGGCGGTCGGCCACCACCTCCGCCATCGTGTAGCCCGGCCCGACCAGCCCCCAGACCCGGTCGGACACGCACGCGACCTCGCCGACCGCGTAGACGGCGGGGTCGCTCGTACGGCACGCCGCGTCGGCGAGCACGCCGCCGCGTGGGTGCACCGCCAGCCCGGCTCCGCGGGCGAGCTCGTCCCGCGGACGCACGCCGGTGGCGAACACGACGACGTCGACGTCGAGCGGGTCGCCGGTGGCGAACTCCATGCGCGTCACGCGGCCGGCGTCGTCGGCGACCACGCGCGACGTGGCGGTGGACGTGCGGACGGCGACGCCGAGACCCTCGACCAGTCGACGCAGCGCCTCGCCGCCGCCCGCGTCGACCTGGACCGGCATGAGCCGGTCGGCGAACTCCACCACCGTCGTGTCGGTGCCGAGCGTGGTCAGGGCACCGGCGGCCTCCAGGCCCAGCAGCCCGCCGCCGACGACCGCGCCGCGCACGGGGCGGCCCAGCGCCTCGCCGCGCTCGGACACCCAGGCGCGGAGGGCGTCGAGGTCGTCGACGGTGCGGTAGACGAAGCAGCCCCGCAGGTCGGCCCCCTCCACCGGCGGCACCGCGGCGTACGAGCCGGTGGCCAGGACGAGGGCGTCGTAGCGCCGCTCCCGGCCGCCGACGACGACCGTGCGCGCCGCCGCGTCGACCGACTCGACCGCCGTGCCGGTGTGCAGCGTGACGCCGGGCGTGTCCCACAGCGACGCGTCGCCGAGCAGCAGCTCCTCGGGGCCGGAGAGGCCGAAGTAGCTGGTCAGCGCCACCCGGTCGTAGGGCGCGTGCACCTCCTCGCCGTAGACCTCCACGTCCCACCGCGAGGTCGCGTCGCGCTCCACGAGGGCTTCGACGAGACGTCGGGCGACCATGCCGGCTCCGGCCACGACCAGGGTGCTGCGTTCCATGTCGACGACGCTAGGCAGGGCGTGTGTCGGGTCCCGACGCCGCCGGTTACCGCGCTGCAACACCTCGCTCACGCACGGCGAGGGCCTCCTGTGAGGTCGCCGGGACGGCCGGGTCGACCTCCTGCAGCCAGTCGACGAGACCGCACACGAGGGTGCGGCAGCCGCCGCACCCCGTGGTTGCGCGCGTGGTCGTCACCACCTCGTCGACCGTGCAGCAGCCGCCGTCCCACGCGGCGACGACGTCGGCCTTCGTGACCCCGTTGCAGCGGCACACCGTCGTGCTCGACGGCATCGTCGTGGGGGAGCCCGGCTGGTCCTCGGGCGCGCCGACGAGGAGCTGGAGCGGGTCGGGCGGGACGACGCCCGGGCGGTCGAGCTGCACGGAGAGCCGCGCGGCCAGCTCGGGCGACCCGACGCACGTCATCCCGACGAGCGTCCCCTGGCGGACCACGACCTCCACGTAGCGCCGGGCGCCGGCGTCGTCGAGGGCCAGGACGCGGTCGTCCTCGTGCGCCGTCGACGCGCGCGTGCCCGCCGTGACGACGTCGAGGCCGACGGCCTTCAGTCGCAGGGTCGCGCCCTGCACCGGGAGCGTCGGCACGGGACGGTCGCGCACGAGGCGCGCGGCGAGCGCATCGGCCTGCGCCCAGCCCGGGGCGACCAGGCCGCTCACGCCGTCCGGCGTCTCGGCGCAGTCGCCGATCGCGCTGACGGTCGGGTCGCTGGTGCGCAGGTCGGCATCGACGACGATCCCGTGGCGCACCGTGAGCCCGGCCTCGACGGCCAGCTCGGTCCGCGGGACGGACCCGGTCGCGAGCACGAGGAGGTCGGTCGGCACGCGCGTCCCGTCGCCGAGGACCACCGCGTCGACGTGCCCGTGGGCGACGTCGACCGCCCGCACGCCGGCCTGCGGCACCACCGCGACGTCGAGGTCGCGCAGCGTGCGGGTCGCGACGGCGGACACGCGCGGGTCGAGGTCGCGGTCGAGCACGCCGTCGCGGGACGCCAGCACCGTCACGTCCAGGCCGCGCCGACGCAGCCCGCACGCGACCTCGACGCCGATCGCCCCGGCCCCGACCACGCACGCGCGCCGGGCGTTGAGCGCCCCGGCGACGACGCCGCGCGCGTCGTCGACCGTGCGCAGCACGTGCGCGCCGCCGACGAGCCGGCCGCCGCCGGCGTCCAGACCTGCCAGCGGCAGCACCCGGGCTCGCGCCCCCACGGCCAGCACGAGGTGGTCCCACGGCTCGCAGGACCCGTCGTCGAGGAGCACCCGACGGGCGGCGACGTCGAGCTCGACCGCCCGCACGCCGCGCCGGACCCGTGCGCCGGACGCCTCGGGCAGCGTCAGCGCCGCGAGGTCGGTACGGCCCGCGACCAGCTCCGACAGCAGGACGCGGTTGTACGGCTCGTAGGACTCCTCGCCCAGCAGCACCACGTCGGCCGCGGGGTCGAGCCGCAGCGTCTCCTCGACGAACCGGTGGCCGACCATCCCGGCACCCACCACGACGATCCTCACGACTCGACCTCCTGCAGCACGCGGGCGGGTGACGGCCCGGCGTCGTCGGCGACCCGCTCGACGCGGACCGCGCACACCTTGAACTCGGGCATGCCGGACACGGGGTCGGTCGCGTCGTTGGTGAGCGCGTTGACCAGGCTGTCCCCGGCGAAGTGGAACGGGACGAACACGGTGTCGGGCCGCACGTCGCGGGTGATGCGTGCGGGCGCGACCATCGAGCCGCGGGCCGACGTCACGCGGACGAGCTCGGCCCCGTCGAGACCGAGCCGCGCGGCGAGGCTCGGGTGCAGCTCGACGTGCGGTCCGCCGGCCGCGTCGCACAGGGCCGGGACGCGACGGGTCTGCGCCCCCGACTGGTAGTGCGCGAGGAGCCGGCCGGTCACGAGGTGCAGCGGCGCGTCGGCGCGGACGTCGTCGTCGGGCCCGACCGGTCGCACCGGCACCATCCGGGCCCGGCCCGACGGCGTCGCGAAGCGGTCGGCGAACAGCCGCGGGGTGCCCGGGTGGTCCGGGTCGGGGCACGGCCAGTGCAGCGCCTCGCCCGTGTCGAGGCGGGTGTGGCTCAGCCCGGCGTAGTCGGCGCGACCGCCGGCACTCGCCCGGGCGAGCTCGTCGAAGACGGCCGACGCGTCCGTGGACCACGTGCCGGGGGCGTCCAGACGTCGTGCCAGCTCGGCCCAGATCCACAGCTCGTCGCGCACGAGCGCCGGCGGGTCGAGGTGGCGTCGGCGGCGCAGCACCCGACCCTCGAGGCTGGTCATCGTGCCCTCCTCCTCGGCCCACTGCGTGACGGGGAGGACGTAGTCGGCGAGCAGGGCGGTCTCGGACGGGACGACGTCGCAGACGACGAGCAGGTCGAGGGCCGCGAGCCGGTCGCGCACGGCACCCGCCCGCGGCGCGCTGACCGCGACGTTGCTGCCGTGCACGAACAGGCCGCGCGGCCCGTCCTGGGTGCCGAGCGACGAGAGCAGCTGGACCGCCGGGACGCCGGACCGGGGGAGGAGCTCGGGGTCGACGCCCCACACCGCGGCGACGTGCGCCCGGTCGGCGGGGTCCTCGATCGAGCGGTAGCCCGGGAGCTGGTCGGCCTTCTGGCCGTGCTCGCGGCCGCCCTGGCCGTTGCCCTGGCCGGTGATCGCACCGTAACCCCCGCGTCGTGCGCCGGGCAGGCCGAGCGCGAGCGCGAGGGAGATCGCCGCGCTGACCGTGTCCGTGCCGTCGACGTGCTGCTCCACGCCGCGGCCCGTGAGCACGTACGCGCCTCGGCCGCCGCGGTGCGGTGACGCGGCGGCGAGTCGGCGGGCCACGTCGCGCAGCTGACCGGCCGCCACGCCCGTGACCGTCTCGACCCGCTCGGGCCACCACGCCGCCACCGAGCGGCGCACCTCCTCGACCCCGTCGACGCGGTCGCGCAGGTAGGCGACGTCGGCGAGTCCCTCGCCCAGCACCACGTGCAGCAGGCCGAGCAGCAGCACGAGGTCGGTGCCCGGCAGGGGCTGCAGGTGCGTGCCCGCGCCGTCGTCGCAGAGCCGGGCCGTGGCCGAACGCCGTGGGTCGACGACGACGAGACCGCCACGCGACCGCGGTCCCGCGAGGTGCTGCACCGACGGCGGCATCGTGTCGGCGAGGTTGCTGCCCAGCAGCAGCACCGCGTCGGCGTCGTCGAGGTCGGTCAGCGGGAACGGCAGGCCCCGGTCGACACCCAGGCTGCGGTTGGCCGCGGCGGCGGCCGACGCCATGCAGAACCGCCCGTTGTAGTCGACGAGGCGGGTCCGCAGCGCCAGCCGCGCGAACTTGCCGAGCTGGTACGCCTTCTCGTTGGTGAGCCCGCCGCCGCCGAACACCGCGACCGCGTCGGGACCGTGGTCTGCTCGCAGCGTCTGCACGCGGGCCGCGATGTCGTCGAGCGCGTCGTCCCAGGTGGTCGGGACGAGCCCGTCGGCCGTGCGACGCAGCGGCTGGGTGAGCCGGTCGGGGGTGCGCAGCAGCTCGCCCGACGTCCACCCCTTCTGGCAGAGCCCGCCACGGTTCGTGGGGAAGTCCCGCGGCTCGGCGGCCACCGGGTGGCCGCCGAGCCGCTGCGCGCACTGCAGTGCG
Organism: Propionibacteriales bacterium; assembly: GCA_026392465.1. Lineage (GTDB taxonomy): Bacteria > Actinomycetota > Actinomycetes > Propionibacteriales > Nocardioidaceae > Aeromicrobium. Next base: position 7,473 of record JAPLCA010000026.1, on the reverse strand, counting down.
CAGTACGGGCAGTGGGAGTCGGTCGTCGGGACCTGCGCGACCTGGTCGTGGGGCACGGGTACCTCAGACCCGGGCGCGGGACATCGCCGACCCGGGCCGCAGGTACACCGCCCAGGTGACCAGCAGGCACACCACGTAGAACCCGGCGAACACGGCGAACGCGCTGCGCACGGCGGCGACCGGGTCGTCGATCCACGGGGCGCCGAACGTCATGGGGATGAGGAAGCCGCCGATGGCTCCGATGGCGCCGACGATGCCGAGCACGGCCGACGCCTCTCGGGTGGCCTGGACGAGCGCGGCGCCCCGCTCGGGCGAGCCCTCGGGGCCGGCAGCCTCGGCGCGCACCTTCCAGATGATCGGGATCATCCGGTACGTCGAGCCGTTGCCCATGCCCGACGCGGCGAACACGAACAGGAACGCGGCGAGGAAGAACCAGAAGACCTGCTCGTTCGACTCGACGGCGCTGCGCACGGCGTCGGGGTAGGTGAACGTCGCGGGGTCGACCGCCGTCGGGTCGACCTTCGGGACGGGGGTCAGCCGGGTCAGCGTCACCAGCACGGCCAGCGTGCCGACCGTCATGAGCGCGAACGACGCCACCGTCACCCGCGCGCCGCCGAAGCGGTCGGCGAGCCAGCCGCCGAACGGTCGCGTGATCGAGCCGACCAGCGCCCCGAGGAACGCGAACGACGCGACGTTGATGCCGATGCCGACGACGTCGGGCGTGGGCTGGTTGAAGAAGTTGATCTTGATGAGCAGCGGCATGGCGGCCGAGAAGCCGATGAACGAGCCGAACGTGCCGATGTAGAGGAAGGCCATGATCCACGTGTGCCGGTAGCGGACGACGCGCAGCTGCTCGCGCGGCCGCGACGAGGCGACCGCGAGGTTGTTCATGAAGAAGAAGGCGCCTGCCGCGGCCACCAGGGCGAGGCCGCCCCACACGTACGCCGCGCGCTCGAGGTGGATCGAGCCGCTCGCCGCCACGAGCCCGAACAGGCCGGCACCGCCGACGATCACCGGCAGGAACAGCTGCACGAGCGAGACGCCGAGGTTGCCGCCGGCGGCGTTGAGGCCGAGCGCCGTGCCCTTCCGGCTCGCCGGGTAGAAGAAGTTGATGCTCGCCATCGACGACGCGAAGTTGCCGCCCCCGACGCCCGCCGTGGCTGCGATGACGATGAACACCCAGTAGGGGGTGTCCGGTCGCTGCACGAAGAACGCGAACAGGGCGGTCGGGACGAGGAGGAGCAGTGCGCTGACGACGGTCCAGTTGCGCGCCCCGAAGCGTGGGACCGCGAACGTGTAGGGGAGTCGGATGAGCGAGCCGACGAGGTTCGGCGCCGCGACGAGCCAGAACAGCTGCTGCGGCGTGAACGCGAAACCGGCGGAGGCGAGGAACGTGGCGGTGACGCTCCAGAGCAGCCAGACGGAGAACCCGAGGTGCTCGGCGAAGATCGACCACGCCAGGTTGCGACGCGCGACGCGCTTGCCGGTCGACTCCCAGAACGCGGTGTCCTCGGGGTCCCAGTGGTCGATCCAGCGGCCGGTGCGCCGACGGGGCGGGGCGGCCGCGTCGGCGTCGGGCGCCGTCGCGGTGGGGCGCGGGGTGTCGATCTCGATCGTCATGGACTGCCTCGCTCGGTTCCTGCGCGGGCCGCTGGTCGGCCCGTGGTCGTCGCCGACGTTAGGGACGGCGTGTTTCGCGTCGTGCGTTGCTCGTGTCAGGTCGGGGTAACACCGTCCGCACGCCGCGACACGACGCACTGTGAGATCGCACGGGGGAGATCGCAGGCAGGGGGAGATCGTGGGGCGGGGGAGATCGCGGGGAATGGTGACGCTGCGCACGTGGTTGACGCGTGCATGACTGAGTCGCAGACCGTCGAGACCGTCGACTTCTGGTTCGATCCGCTGTGCCCCTGGGCCTGGATGACGTCCCGTTGGATGCTCGAGGTGGAGCAGGTGCGCGACGTGCACACCGTCTTCCACGTCATGAGCCTCTCGGTGCTCAACGAGGACAAGGACGTCCCCGAGGAGTACAAGGAGATGATCCAGCGCGGGTGGGGCCCGGTGCGCCTCGCGATCGCGGTGGAGCAGCAGCACGGGCAGGAGAAGCTGCGCGAGTTCTACACGGCCATCGGCACGGCGCGCCACCCGGGCGGCCGCGACTTCACCCACGACCTCTACGTCGAGGTGCTCGAGCAGATCGGCCTGCCGACCGAGCTGGCCGACGCCGCGGACGACACGTCGTTGGACGACGCGGTGCGCGCCTCGCACCAGGACGGCATCGAGCGGGTGGGCCAGGAGGTCGGCACGCCGGTCATCTCGGTCGGCGGCACCGCGTTCTTCGGCCCGGTGCTCTCGCCGGCCCCGAAGGGTGAGGACGCCGGCCGCGTGTTCGACGGCGCGCGGCTGCTCGCGGGCTACGACGGCTTCTACGAGCTGAAGCGCACCCGCGACCGCGACCCGATCTTTGACTGAACCTGAGCGAGCGCAGCTGGGGGCACCTCCCGCTTGCGGGGGCGCGAACGGTTCAGTCATGTGGAGCCGTCGCATCAAGGGCGTAGCCGCGACGGACGAGTAGTGCACGCCGAAGGCGTCGGCCTGTATCGAGACCTGGTGGGCGTCCAGACTCACGCAGGTCCAAGGGCGTAGCCGCGACGGACGAGTGGTGCACCGGCGAAGCCGGTCTCGCTGTATCGAGACCTGGTGGGCGTCCAGACCCCCGCAGGTCGGGGGGCGTAGCCCCGCCGGCCGCCCGGGCGGACACCCCGCCCCACCTACGATGACGCCATGACGCTCCACCCCCAGGCCCGCGCCTACCTCGACGCCCTCGGCACCGACGACACGCCGCTCGACGTCGAGCTGGTCCGCACGATGCGGTCGGTGTCGCGGGAGGCGGCGCTGGCGGCGCCGGTCCGGACCGAGGTCGACCACGTGGCCGACGTCGACGCCGACGGTGTGTCCTGCCGGCTGTACCGGCCGTCGGCGGGGGCGCCCGTGGCGCTGTACGTGCACGGCGGCGGCTGGGTGCTGCACGACCTCGAGACCCACGACTCGTTCTGCCGCTACCTGGCCGACGTGACGGGGTGGGCCCTGCTCGCCGTCGACTACCGTCTCGCGACGGAGCACCCCTACCCGGCGCCGCTGGACGACGTGGAGCGGGCGGCGCGCTGGCTGCGCGAGCACGGTGCCTCCCTCGGCGTCGACACCTCCTGGGTGCCTGGCATCGGGGACTCCGCGGGGGCCAACCTCGTGGCGGGCCTGTGCGTGCGAGACCCGCGGCTGCTCGACCACCAGGTGCTGCTCTACCCGGTGACCGACCGACGCGCCCCGCTCGACCCCGGCCTCGAGAACGCGGCTCTCGACCTGGCGTCGATGACCTGGATGTGGGACGCCTACGCGCCCGACGACGTCGCCGACCGGCCCGACGTCAGCGTGGCGCGGGCGACGAACCTCGCCGACCACCCGCCCGCCGTCGTGGTCACGTGCGAGCACGACGTGCTGCGCGACCAGGGCGAGGCGTACGCGGCGGCGCTCGCCGACGCGGGCGTCCCTGTCGTCGCCCACCGTGCCCTGGGCATGATCCACTCCTTCTGGCGCCAGCCGGAGCTCTTCGACGCCGCCCGGAGCACGGTCGCGGCCGTCGGCGCGTGGCTCGACGCCGCCCGTGCGTCGTCCCGCACGCCCTGACGGGTCGACGTCCGACGCGGGCCCGGTTCTGGGACACTGACCGCATGCGCGTGCACCTGGGAACCGACCATGCCGGACTCGAGCTGAAGGACCGTCTCGCCGCCTGGCTGACCGACCACGGGTACGAGCCCGTCGACCACGGCGCCTACGAGTACGACGCCGAGGACGACTACCCGCCGTTCTGCGTCGCGGCCGCGCAGGCTGTCGCCGACGAGCCGGGGTCGCTGGGCGTCGTGATCGGCGGGTCCGGCAACGGCGAGCAGATGGCGGCGAACAAGGTCCGCGGCATCCGCGCCGCGCTGGCCTGGAGCGTCGAGACCGCGCGGCTCGCCCGCGAGCACAACGATGCGCAGGTCGTGTCGGTGGGCGGTCGCATGCACACGTTCGAGGAGGCCGTGGAGATCATCGAGGCCTTCCTGACGACGCCCTTCAGCGGGGCGGAGCGCCACCAGCGTCGCATCGACCTGCTCGGCACCTACGAGACCACCGGCGGCTTCGGGTGACCCACGGGTCCTTCCCGACCACTCCACGCGCAGGGCACGACGGTGCCTGAGGGTCACACCCTCCACCGGCTCGCCCAGCGCATCGACGACGCGTTCGCCGGCGACCGGGTTTCCTCCAGCAGCCCGCAGGGTCGCTTCGAGGAGGGCGCCGCCCGCATCGACGGGCTGACGCTCGTGTCCGCCGACGCGTGGGGCAAGCACCTGCTGGTCCGGTTCGATGGCCTGGCGGAGCAGGTGCACGTGCACCTCGGGCTCTTCGGCAAGTTCCGCGTCCGCAAGCACCCCGAGGGCGAGGTGCCCGAGGTGACCGGCCAGGTCCGGTGGCGGCTCGTCGGACCGGCTGAGTGGCCCACGCGCACGGGCGACCTGCGGGGGCCGACGGCGTGCACGCTGCTGCTGCCCGACGAGGTCGACACCCTCCTCTCGCGGCTCGGGCCCGACCCCCTGCGCGAGGACGCCGACCCGGGGCGGGCGTGGGCGCGCATCCACCGCTCGCGGGCGCCGATCGCCACGCTGCTCATGGACCAGTCGGTGGTCGCAGGGGTCGGCAACGTGTACCGGGCGGAGGTGCTGTTCCGCAACGGCGTCGACCCGTTCCTGCCGGGTCGGGAGCTGCCCGAGCCGTTCTGGGACGCGATGTGGGCCGACCTGGTCGCGCTGATGCGCGAGGGCGTGCGCCAGGGCCGCATCGACACCGTGCACGTCGAGCACGGTCCCGACGTCATGGGGCGGGCACCCCGTCAGGACGACCACGGCGGCGAGGTCTACGTGTACCGCCGCGACGGTCGAGCCTGCTACGTCTGCGGCGACACGGTCCGCAAGCAGGAGCTCGCGGCCCGCAACCTGTTCTGGTGCTCGACGTGCCAGCGCGCGGGTACGCTCGGCCGGTGAGGTCACGTGTGAGCCATGCGCGGATGCGCCTGGGCCGGTACGTGGACGACCGCGTCGTCCGCTGGCAGACGGGCACCCGTGAGGGACAGGTCGCCGTGCTGGCCGTGCTCCTGGTCGCCTGCGTCGCGATCTTCCTGCTGTCGCTCACGAACTACGCGGTGTTCCCGGCGCTCACCTTCGTCATCCCGTTGCTGATCGGGAGCATCACGCTGCGCTTCCAGCCGTTGCTGGTGCTCGTCGGCGTCATCGTCGTGCTGGTGACGATCACCGTCTCGCTGGAGTACGTGCGCGAGGGGATCACGGTCAGCCGGGTCAGCTCCCTCGTCATGATGGCGACGGTCGCCGCCATCCAGCTCTGGGAGGCGCGGCGTCGGCGCAGCGGACTTCCCGGCCCGCTGGGCGAGGCCATGCTCGTCGACCTGCGCGACCGGCTCCACGCCCAGGGCAAGGTGCCCCCGCTGCCGAGCGGCTGGTACTCGGAGTCGGCGATGCTCACCGCGGGTGGCGTGCACTTCTCCGGCGACTTCATGGTCGCCAACCTGTCGGCGGACGAGGTCGAGCTCGAGATGATCCTCGTCGACGTCTGCGGCAAGGGCGTCGCGGCCGGCACGCAGTCGCTGCAGCTCGCCGGTGCACTCGGCGGCCTGATCGGTGCCCTGCCCCCGCAGGCCCTGTTCGCGGCCGCCAACGACTTCCTGCTGCGCCAGCAGTGGGAGGAGGGTTTCGCGACGGCCGTGCACGTGTCGATCGACCTGCGCACCGGCTCCTACGGCATCATCAGCGCCGGCCACCCGCCCGTCCTCCACTGGCATCCCTCGACGGGGGAGTGGGCGATCGACGAGGCGCGCGGCACGGCCCTCGGCATCATGCGTCACCCGATCTTCACGCAGACGCACGGCCGTCTGGAGCCGGGGGAGACGCTGCTCTTCTACACCGACGGCGTCGTCGAGTCGCGCGACCAGGGCGTCGAGGAGGGGGTCGCCTGGCTGCGCACGGCCGCGACGCGTGCCCTGCGCGCGGGTGTCGAAGGTGCTGCCGGTCGGATCCTCGGCCGGGTCCGCGCCAAGGACGACGACCGCGCCGTCCTGCTCGTCGCGCGCCAGGACTGACCGAGCCCCGCCCCGGCCCCCGGTCGGCCAGGTGTGGCATCATGGACCCGCTTCGGCCCCGAGAGCGGACGTAGCTCAATTGGTTAGAGTCTCTGCCTTCCAAGCAGAATGTTGCGAGTTCGAGTCTCGTCGTCCGCTCTCGGGGCCGAATCACGTCTCCACCCGCCCCGTCGGCCCCCGCAAGCGGGAGGTGCCCCCAGCGGCGTCGACTACTCGACCAGCGACACGGTCTGCTGGTCGAGCAGTCCGAGCGAGCTTGCGAGGCTCGGACGTATCGAGACCACTCGGCAACGGATCAGCGCGGACCGGCTCCCCGCGAACGCTTGGAGTGGTCTCGATACGCACGGGCGACGCTCGTGCCTCGCGTGCCCGCGCTACTCGACCAGCAGAGGGTTCCGCTGGTCGAGTAGGCCGACCGGCGACGGAGGAGCCCGGTCGGACGTATCGAGACCACTCGGCAACAGCCCCGCGTGCACCACGCCGAAACCCCCGCGTCCACAGGGTTTTCTGGGCTGGAGGGTGGTGTCGGAGGGGGTGCCTAGGTTGGAACTATGAGCCCCACCGACACCCTCCTGGCCGACGCGATGGATGCGTCGCGTCGGGTGTGGGCGGCGGAGGCGGAGCAGGCGCGGGCGGTGCTGCGGTTCGTCGAGACCCGCCGCACCGACGCCCTCACCCAAGGATTGAGCGCACGTCAGGTGGAGGACGCCCGTCAGGTCGCGATCCTCGAGATCAGCGTGGAACTGAACGTCGCGCAGGGGTTCGTCGCGAACCTGGTCTCGGCCACCCGGACCCTGGTGATGGACCTGCCGACCGTGTGGGCCGCGCACCAGGCCGGTGAGGTCGACCGGGCCAAGGCCCGCGAGATCGCCTCGACCGCGTGGAAGCTCCACGCGCCGGAGAACATCACCAGGCTGGACGAGACCGTGCTCGCCTACGCCACCACCCACACCCTGGGCCAGCTCAAGGGCTGGCTACGCAGGTTCCTCGTCCGGGTCGAACCCGACCACGCCACCGCCCGCCGCCAGGCTGCGCAGGAGGATCGCACTGTCACGATCACCGCCCTGGATGACGGGATGAGCCTGCTCCAGGCGTTGATCCCCACCGCTGACGCGGTGCTGATCGACCGGGATCTGACCCTCGCAGCGAAGGCCTCCCGCAGCCAGAGCCCGGACGACGCCCGGACGCTGGCTCAGGCCCGCGCCGACGCACTCGTCGACACCCTCCTGCGCAAGGACGACACCGTGACCACGTCAGGGCGAGGCCGCTTCCACATCGGCATCACC
>JAPLCA010000005.1 GCA_026392465.1 Propionibacteriales bacterium | reverse complement strand
GCAGCCGGCCGTGGAATGTCGTCCGGGCGTTACGGTGGGACACGAGAGCCTCCTGGGCGGCGTGAATCTAGACAATCCACACCTCACCCCGGAGGCTCTCTCCACGTCAACGACCAGGCACCAACCTCATGGCCGGTTACACCTAGCTGGTGGTGGTGTCGTCGGTGGCCCGCAGCCGACCGCTGCCACCGCGGTCCTGCGGGCGCGAGCGCCACTGGATCGCACCGATCGACAGCATCCGCAGCTGGGTGGTGGTCGTCCGCGTCACCTCGCGCTCGAACGCCGGCGTGCCGGGCCCCTGCAGGAGCCGCTCGGCGGCCGCGACCATGGCGATGACGATGAGGTTGGCCGAGGTGCGGAGGTCGTCGGTGGACCAGTGCACGGCACCGGGCAGGCGGGCGAAGTCGGTAGCGATCTCCGCCTCGAAGAGGTCCAGCTCGCGGCGGATCGCCGCCCGCACGCCCGGGAGGCCGCCGACCCGTTCGCGGCTGATGAAGCCGAAGTGCTCGGGGTCGGCCCGGACCCGGTCCACCAGCACCTCGACGGACGGACCGATGACACCGCCCACCGACGGCTGCGCGGCGCGGACGTCGCGCAGCGTGCGCCGCAGGCTCGAGAACGACTCGTCGACGAGCGCCAGCCCGAGGTCCTCCGCGGAGGTGAAGTGCCGGTAGAAGGCGGTCGGCGCGATGCCGACCTCACGCGCCACGTGCCGCAACGACAGGGCCGACAACGAGCTCTGCTCGGTGAGCGTCAGGGCGGCGTCGAGGATGGCCCGACGGGTGCGCTCCTTGCGCTCGGTGCGCGTGGGGAGCGCGACGGGCTGGTCGTCCATGAGCCAGATCATACGCATCGGTGGACACGTGACCACCGACGCGAGGCCCTGACCTGCGCAAACACCGGACGTGCCCGTAGTCACAGCGCCAGGACGTTGACATCCGGGATGTCACATACCGACAGTTGGTGGACAGGTGTCCACCAACACCATCCATCCCGACCCGTGAAGGACACAGCCCGATGACCTCCACCGCCGCGCTCCCTCCGCTGGCCCAGCGTGTTCTCGGCTCCCGCCTGCTCGCGTCGCTCACCTCGCCGCACGGCGTCGACCACTACCTGCGCCAGATCAACCCGATGTGGGCCGCCACCGACGTCCGCGCCCGCGTCGTCGACGTGACGCGCGAGACCGACGGCGAGCACCCCGTCGCCACCCTGACCCTCGAGCCGACGAGCACGTGGCGCGGACACCGCTCCGGCCAGTACGTGCAGGTGGGCCTCGAGGTCGGCGGCCGTCGCACGACCCGCTGCTTCTCCATCTCCTCCGCCGCCTCGCTGCCCGGCGAGCGGTTCACCATCACGGTCCGCGCGCACGAGGAGGGGATCGTCTCCAAGTACCTCGTCCGCGAGGCCCAGCCCGGCCTGATCCTGCACCTCAGCCAGGCCGAGGGTGCCTTCACCGTGCACGAGAGCGCGGCGACGCCCACCAACAACCACCTCGTCATGATCTCCGGCGGGTCGGGCATCACGCCCGTCATGTCGCACATCCGCACGTTCCTGCGCGACGGCTACGACGGCCACGCCCAGCGCAAGATCACCTTCGTCCACTACGCCCGCTCCCCCGAGGACCAGATCTTCGCCGACGAGCTGCGCGAGATCGCCGCCGCCGACAACGGCATCACCGTGCACCTGCGCTACGGCCCGCACCTGTTCGACGCCGACGAGCTGCGGCTCATGGTCGGCGGCGACTACACCGACATGGACACCTGGGTGTGCGGCCCCGCCGGGCTCGTCGAGCTCGTGCAGGAGGCGTACGGCGACTCCCCCCGGCTGCGCGTCGAGTTCTTCAAGCCGCCGGCCTTCGCGAAGGACGACGACGCCGAGGGCACCCTCGCCTTCAACCTCGCCGGGTCCACGGCCTCGAACGACGGCTCGAGCATCCTCGAGCAGGCCGAGGCCGCCGGCCTGACGCCCGAGTTCGGCTGCCGCATGGGCATCTGCTTCTCGTGCACGTCGCGCAAGACCGAGGGCACCGTCCGCAACATCCTCACCGGCGAGACGTCGTCGCTGCCCGACGAGGACGTGCGCATCTGCGTCTCGGCCCCCGTCGGCAGCTGCGCCGTCGACCTCTGACCACCGACCTTCACGACCTCCCCATCCCGGAAGGACACGACATGACCACCATCCCGTTCGTCCCTCGCGCCAAGAAGACCAAGACCCGCGCGTCCGACCCGAAGGTCCCGAACCTGACGCCCGAGCAGCTGGAGGCGTTCGGCAACGAGATGGACGCGCTGCGCCAGCGCATCCTCGCCGACCTCGGCGAGGAGGACGTGAAGTACATCCGCGGCGTCGTCAAGCGTCAGCAGCAGCTCGAGGTCGCCGGCCGCGCCCTCTTCTACGTGCCGCCGGCCTGGCCGCTCGCCGTCGCCGCGCTCAGCCTCTCCAAGATCCTCGAGAACATGGAGATCGGCCACAACGTCATGCACGGCCAGTACGACTGGATGGGCGACCCGAACCTCAGCTCGCGCATCTACGACTGGGACAACGTGTGCCCGGGCGAGCAGTGGAAGTACAGCCACAACTACATCCACCACACGTTCACGAACATCCTCGGCAAGGACCGTGACATCGGCTACGGCATCCTGCGCATGGACGCCGACCAGAAGTGGCACCCGTACTACCTGGGCAACCCGGTGTACGCGCTCCTGCTGATGATCTTCTTCGAGTGGGGCGTCGCGATGCACGACCTCGAGGTCGAGAACATCGTCAAGGGCAAGCGCAAGATCGAGGAGAACGCGCACATGCACTCCGCGATCATGAAGAAGGTGAAGAAGCAGGCCCTGAAGGACTACCTGGTCTTCCCCGCCCTCACCGGGCCGCTCTTCCCGCTGACCCTCGCGGGCAACGCCGCCGCGAACCTCATCCGCAACGTCTGGGCGTTCAACATCATCTTCTGCGGCCACTTCCCCGCGGGCGTCGCCACGTTCACCGAGGAGGAGTGCGAGGACGAGTCGCGCGGCCACTGGTACTACCGCCAGCTGCTCGGCTCCGCCAACATCAGCGGCGGCGAGCTGCTGCACCTGATGTCGGGCAACCTGTCGCACCAGATCGAGCACCACCTCTTCCCCGACATCCCGGCCCGCCGCTACCGGGCCATCTCCGTCGAGGTCCAGGAGATCTGCGAGCGCTACGGCATCGAGTACAACACCGGACCGCTGCACAAGCAGCTGTTCAGCGTCGCCAAGAAGATCTGCCGCTTCGCCCTCCCCGACCGCAAGCCGCGCGAGGCCGCCCCGGCTCCCGCCGAGGCCACCCCCGCCGCCGCCTGACGCACCAACCCCACGCCGCCCCCACCCCTCGCCGGGTGGGGGCGGCGTCGGCGTGTCGCGACGTCGCCTGCGGCTGCGCTGGCGCGGGTCCTCGTGGAGATAGGGCTGCGTTGGCGCGGGTTCTCGGGGAGGTGGGGCTGCGTTGGTGCGGCTTTGACTCGTCCTGCGCTCCGAAAGGGCCTCGACCGGGCGGCTGGGCGGGAACCGGCTTCGGGTCTCGGGCTGTGGCTCGCGCGGTGGACGCAAGAATCTGCGTTCGTGCGCTGGGGCTCGAAGGATGCTGCGTTTGCTACGGGATCCCGTCGTGAACGCAGAAGCGTTCGGTCTGGTTCGCGTGAATGCAGAATCGTGGGTGCCCTTTGCGTTGGGGAGACGAAGGATTCTTCTTTCTCGTGGAACGGTCCACGAGAAAGAAGAATCCTTCACACCCCTCGCCCCCTCAGCGGTGGATCCGCCACCCGAACAGCGCCCAGAAGGTGGCAGATCCACCGCCGGACCGCGCAAACGCAAAATCTTGGGCCAATCGCGCACGAAGGGAGAATCTTGGGTGCAACGCGGGCCACAGCCCGAGAACCCAGCCCAGCTCGCGCCCAGCCGCCCGGTCGAGGCCCTTTCGGAGACCACCCCCACGAGAAGCCGCGCCAGCGCAGCCCCACCCGAGAGAGAAGCCGCGCCAACGCACCCCCACCCGACCACGAGACCGCAGCAGCGCAGCCCCACCCAACGGAGAAGCCCCCCGCCCCGCAGACCGAGCGCGTGCCCTGTGGACGAGCGCTGGGCCACCCCGAGCCGGGTGAGGACCCTGGGGGGATGAGTCCTCTCGACCGCTCGCTCTCCTCCATGGCTGCCCTCACCGCCGCGTGGCGGTTCGTCGACGGCGGGCACGGGTACTCGGCCCCGCAGCTGTTCGTGCTCGTGCTCGACCGTCGGGGGCGGGTCACCGGCGACGTGATCCAGCTGTACGACGAGCAGTACGCGGAGGCACCCGACGAGGAGCTGCTCGGCCTGCTCGTCGAGCGGCTCGCCGAGACCGTCGAGGAGCAGGCGCCCGGGGGCGGGGTGGCGGTCATGAAGGCCCGCCCGGGGCGCTCGCCCGTCATGACCGCGGCCGACCTGCGTTGGTGCCGGGCCTTGCACCGTCAGCTGCGGATCGCGCCGTTCGCGAGCCGTCCGCTGTTCTTCGCCACCGACGCCGGACCTCGCGTCGTCGCGCCCGACGAGCTGATCGGCTGACCCCGGACGGGCGACCGCGGCCGACCCAGCACAACTAGGCGCGGGCGGCGAGCACCTCACGACCGCGCTCGGACTCCGGGAAGCGCGCCACCATCGCGCGCAGCTCCTCGGCGCCGACGTTCGCGCCGAACGGCTCCGTCCCCGGCTCGAGCCGCACGCCGTCGGCGAGGGACCCGACGACGACCGGCTCGAACCCGAGCTCGTCGACGAGCCGCGACACCACGGCCACGGCGTCGCCGTCGTCACCCGCGACGGCGATCGCCCGCCGGTCCGCCGAGCCCGACGGCTGGGCACCGTCCTCGAGGTCGTGGTAGCCCATGTGGTTGAACGCCTTCACGACCCGCGCGCCGGGCAGGAACGCCTGCACGACCTCGCTGGTCGACGTCCGCGGGTCGGTCAGGTCGTCCCGGACGCCGTCGACCTCCCACCAGTAGTTCATCGCGTCGACGACGACCTTGCCCGCCAGCGCGTCGACCGGGACGGTGCGGTGCTTGCCGAGGGGCAGGGCCAGCACGACGACGTCGGCGCGGCGGGCGGCGTCCTCGGCCACCGTCGACGTCGCACCGGGTGCGAGCACGTCGACCGTGAGCTCGATGTCCTCCGCGGGCCCCGACCCCGCCACGAGCACCTCGTGACCCGCCGCCACGGCGAGCCGGGCGAGGACGGTGCCGACCTTGCCGGCACCGAGGATGCCGACGGTGGTCATGCCTGCGCCGTCCCGGCCGCGACCGTCGTGTCGGCCGCGAGCAGCTCGCGCACCCGCGGGATCACCTCGGTGCCGTACAGCTCGACCGAGCGCAGACGGTCCGCGGCGGGCGTGGAGCCGGTCGTGTAGATCATGTCGAACCGGCCGACGCCGAGCGTGCGGATGGCGGCGGCCATCTTCTGCGCGACCGTCTCGGGCGACCCGAGGTAGAGCGACCCGTGCTCGATCTCGCGCTCGTAGTCGCGCGGGGTGACCGGAGGCCAGCCACGGTCCCGGCCGATCCGGTCGCGCGACGCCTTGAAGTGCGGCCAGGCGATGCGCGCGGCGGCCTCGTCGGTGTCCGCGACGAACCCGGGCGAGTGCATGCCGACCGGGTGCGCGGTCGTGCCGAACTTCTCCGCGGCCCGGCCGTACAGCTCCAGGTACGGCGCGAAGCGATCGGGCGAGCCGCCGATGATCGCGATCATGAGGGGCAGGCCGTAGTGCGCGGCGCGGACGACCGACTGCGGCGAGCCGCCGACGCCGACCCACGTGTCGAGGTGCCCGGAGTCCGTCTTCGGGAACACGTCGGCATCCTCCAGCGGGGCACGGGTGGTGCCCGACCAGGTCACCGGCTTCTCCTTGAGCAGCTCGGTGAAGAGCTGGATCTTCTCCTCGAAGAGCACGTCGTAGTCGGCGAGGTCGAAGCCGAACAGCGGGAACGACTCGGTGAACGAGCCGCGACCGAGGATCACCTGGGCCCGGCCGTTCGACAGCGCGTCGAGCGTCGCGAAGCGCTGGAACACGCGCACCGGGTCGTCGGACGACAGCACGGTCACGCCCGACGCGAGCCGGATGCGCTCCGTGCGCGACGCGATGCCGGCCAGCACCGTCTCGGGGCTGGAGATCGCGAAGTCGTCGCGGTGGTGCTCGCCGAGCGCCATGACGTCGACGCCGACCTGGTCGGCGAGCACGGCCTCCTCGACGACCTGGCGGATGGCGTCCGCGTGCGACAGCAGCTGCCCGTCGGGTCCGAGGGGGATGTCGCCGAACGTGTCGAGCCCGAACTGCACGGCGGGGGTCGTCGTGGTGTCGTCGGTCTGCGTGGTCATGCTGGTCACCTTCCGCTGTGGTCTCTCGACCAAAGTAGTTCAAGATTCATCTACTTCAAGCACCGGCCCTCCCCCACTATTCCGCGTGCTCCCCTCTCCGGCGATCAACGCCTGCAGGATGGCCTGGGAGCGCGTACGGTTCAGCCACCGACGGTCGTGGAGAGCGAGGGGGTCTGACGGTGACGGTGCACGAGGTGGAGCGACCCGCGTACGGGCGCCACCGGGCCGAGACGTCGGGCGGCGAACGCCGGATCGTCCTGCGCCGGCCTGGCACGTGCAGCCTGTGCGCGAGCACGCTCGCGCCGCGCACGACCGCCGTCGCCGACCCGGACCACGGGACGGTCCGATGCCTCGACTGCGAGGGGGGCTCAGCCCTGGCAGCCTCGGCTCGGCACCGTCGGTGCGCGGACGACGAGGGCACGCCGGTGGGCTCCCCCGAGACGTCCGCCGACCTGCGACGCCGGCTCGACCAGCTGCGCGACCACGACGTGCGGCTGCTCCACGGGCGCCGCGTCCCCGGTTCGTCCGCCACCCTCGACCACGTCGTCGTCACGACCGGTGGCGTCTGGGTGGTCGCCGAGTCCGACCTCCGGGGCGAGCTGCGCGTCGTCGTCGAGGGCAGACGGCTGCGCCCCCGCAGCGAGCGTCTCGTCGTGGGTCGGCGCACCGTCACGCGGCCGGTCGACACAGTGCTGAAGCAGGCAGCCGCCGTGCGCGACGTGGTGGGCCCCGACGTCCCGGTGCACCCGGTCCTGTGCGTCCTCGACGACGGCCCGGCCACCGACGGCGTCACCACCCGCGGTGTCGCGGTGGTGCGCCCCGCCGAGCTGGAGGCCCTGGTGCTGCGCTCCGGTGACGCCGGGGTCGACGTGCCCGCCGTGCGCCAGCGCCTCGCCGTCGTGTTCCGCGTCGTCTGATCCGCCGTCGTCAGGGCCGGCGCACTTCTGAGGGTCTCCTCGGTCACAGAGCCCCGGTCCGACCTGCGGGCGGCCAGGAGCCGGGCGACGCTTGAGGCATGATCACCTCGCGACTCCCGAGGTCCGCATCCGTCTGGCGACCGCTGCTCGTGCCGATGGTCATGCTGCTCACCTGGGACGTCGGGGTGACCGTGGCGTTCCAGCTCGAGTGGTTCGAGTTCCCCGGCATCACGATCCAGTACACGCTGTACGGCACGGCCATCGCCCTGTTCCTCGGCTTCATGGTCAACGCGGGCTACGCCCGGTGGTGGGAGGCGCGCACCCTCTGGGGGAGCATCGTCAACCACTCCCGGAACGTGGCGCGGGAGGCGACCACCCTGCTCGACCCGACCGTCGCGAACGCACGCCGCGAGGTCGGCCCCGACATGGTGCGCACCCAGATCGCCTACGTGCACAGCCTGCGGACGTCGTTGCGCCAGCAGGACCCGCCGCCGGAGATCGACCGCTACCTCCCGCGCGACGCCGCCGTCCGGGTGAAGAACGCCAGCAGCGGTCCCACGGCCACGCTCACGCACCTCGGCCGGCTGCTGTCCGAGGCGCACCGGCGGGGCATGATCGACGACATCGCGCGCGTGCAGGTGGAGTCGACGCTCAGCGTCCTGACGGACGCGCAGGGCGGTCTCGAGCGGATCAAGAAGACGCCGCTGCCCGTGCAGTACCGGCTGCTGCCCTCGTTCTTCGCCCGCACGTTCTGCATCATCCTGCCGTTCGCGGTCTACCAGGACCTGCAGTGGTGGACACCGATCGGCTCGGGCCTGATCGGCATGATGTTCCTGCTCGCGGTCCAGGTCGGCAAGGACCTCGCGGACCCGTTCTCCGACGACGTGCACGACGTCCCGATGACGGCGATCAGCCGTACGATCGAGATCGACCTGCTCGAGATGATCGGTGCGGACGCTCCCGGCCCGGTGACGCCGGTCGGGCAGGTGCTGTGGTGACCGTCGACCGCGCGGGGAGTGCCGTTGATGCGCCCGACGCTCAGCCGCTGCGCCCTCGCAACGCAAGCGCCAGCGCCGCCGCGACGACTGCCACCCCGGCCACGGCCGCGGCGACGAGCACCGGAGTCGTGCCGTCGGCGCGACCCGTGACCGCGATGCCGAGCATTGCCCACGCCCCGGCGGCGGCGTAGGCCACGACGCCGCCCGTGCGGACCAGCACCGCGAGCAGCGTCACCGCCGCCACGGCGAGCACGCCGACCTGCCAGCCGACCGACTGCGCCGAGACCACGTCGAGGTCGACGAGCGCGGTCGACAGGTTGAGGAAGAACGCCGCGGTGACCCAGCCCGCGAACAGACCGACCGACGTGCGTGTCAGCACCGCGAACCAGCCGGGCTCGAACGAGGAACCCCTCGTGGTCAGCCCCACGGTGAGCACGGCGTCGATCGCCGTCACCAGCATGAGGAGCAGCGCCAGCGCGGTCGCGAGGCTGCTGTCGAGGGCGGCCAGCAGGATCCACAGCGTGCCGCCGAGGTAGAGGACGACCAGGTCGACCTGGAGACGCCGCGGCACCGCACCCGACCCACGGACCAGCGTGGCCACGGCCTGGGCGGTCGCCAGCGTGTAGATGACGCCCCAGATCGAGAACGCCCAGCCGACGGGCGTGATCAGCAGGTCCGGCCCCGAGCCCTGGGCGGGCGACGCGCCGGGACCACTGATCGTGACGACGGGGGCGACCACCTCCAGCACCGAGGCCACGAGCACCGCCCACGCGAGTCCCTGCGTGCCGGCCCGGGCCGCTGCGTGCGTGCTGCGCGTCGTGGTCGTCATGCCTCGAACGTACCGACGATCGGCGGGTCCGGCCCGACGAGACGGGTGGATCATCGACCCTGGTCCGACGGCCGCTCCTGTCCATGGAACATGCCGACCGCGACGCGGAGGGCGACGGTGACGCCGGCGAACCCGAGCAGGCCGCCGAGCAGGTCGAAGAGCGAGAGACGCGGGGTGAGGTCGGGTCCTCCACCGACCAGCACCAGCACGACGGCGAGCACGCTGGCTGCGACACCGAACGCCGCGACGAAGGCCCCGTTGAGCTGGTCCCGTAGCCAGGTGCGGTCCTGGGTGTGGCCCAGTGTCCTCGTTCGGACGGTGAACGTACCGTCGCTGAGCGCCCGGCTCACGTGCTCGACCCGGCCTGGGAGACGGCGCGCCACCGCCGCCAGCACGCCCGCCTGCCCCGCAGCCTGTGTGCCGACTCGGCGCGGCGACGTCAACCTGCGCACGACGGACGGCAGCTGCTCGCGGGCGGACGCGAGCAGGCTGCGTCGCGGGTCGAGCAGCGTGACGACGCGCTCGGCGGACGTCAGGGTGCGGAACGCGCCGGCCACGTCGCCCGGCACGCCGATGCCGTGACGACGCATGACGCCGAACAGTCGGGTGAACGTGTCGGCGTCGAGCACCGACCGAAGCTGCAGTGCCGCGATCTCCCGGCCGAGCTCGCGCCGCAGCGCCAGCACGTCGGTGTCGGTCGGGACGTCGAAGGCCAGCACGAGCGCATCGACGGCCGTCACCGCGTCGTCACCGAGGACGCCGAGCAGGAGCAGGGCCAGGAGGTGCCTCGTCTCGCTGTCCAGCAGACCCACCGCGCCGAAGTCGAGCACTCCGAGGCGGCCGTCGTCGGTGAGGAGCACGTTGCCCGGGTGCAGGTCGGCGTGGAACACGCCGGTGACGAAGATCGTGTCAAGGAGGGCAGCCACGAGCGTGTCGGCCAGCTCCTGACGTCGCTCCGCCGACAGACCGGCGACGACGTCGGGGCCGCCCGACAGCGGTCGCCCGACTAGACGCTCCATGACCAGCAGGCGCCGGGTGCTCAGACTCGTGTCGATCGCCGGGACCACCAGGTCGGGCCACTCCGCGAGCGCTGCACCTCCGGCCAGCGTGTTCGCGGCCTCGACGCGGTAGTCGAGCTCCTCTCGCAGCGACTGCCCGAGGCCGTCGGCCAGGCGCACGACCGACATCTCGCGCGCCCACGGCCACTGCCGCTCGGCGCGGCGAGCCAGCCGTCCGAGGATGTCGACATCGACCAGCACCTGCCGCTGCGCGTCGTGCCGCTGGACCTTGACCACCACGTCTCGTCCGTCGACGGTGGTCGCTGCGTGGACCTGCGCAAGCGACGCAGCCGCGAGAGGCGTCGTCTCGAAGGAGGCGAAGACCTCCCCGGGCGGAGCTCCGAGCTCGGCGACGACCGTCGCGCAGAGGTCCTCGGCCGACTCCGGCTCGGCATCGGACTGCAGCGTCGCCAGCGCTCGGGTGGTCTCCTCCGGCAGCAGGTCCTCCCGGGTGGCGAGGATCTGCCCCACCTTGACGAAGGTGACGCCGGACCGCTGCAGCACCGTCGCCAGCGTGGGGCCGAAGGTGCTCGACCCCGGACCCCGACGCAGTGTGACGAGGGCCCCCGACGTCACGACGACCGTGCCGAGCTGCGCGTACCGTCGCCCGCGACGCACGGCGTCGCGCAGCGCCAGCGCGGCACGGCGCGGACCGGGCACCGACCCGGTCGGCACCAGCACCTCCAGCACGAGCACCACGGCGAGGCAGGCGGCGAAGACCCACAGCGCGGCGACGCAGAAGAAGACGACGCCGACGGCCACGGGGGCGGTCAGACCCTCCCCAGCGGACCCCAGGTCGGCGCGCTCGGCGAGCGCCGAGGTGACCGGAACCCCGACCACGAGCGCCACGAGGGACACGAGGACGGTGCGGAGGCTACCGACGCGCGCCCCGAGCACTCGGCGGATCACCACGGCGAGCCCGACCGCGAGCAGGACCACGACCATGGTCGAGAGCACCCAACCCAGCACCGCCATGCCGGAAGGCTAGCGCACCGGCGACCTCGTACGGCCGACGTCGACGGTGGGCCATCCGGACGTCCCGGCAGGGGGCCGGTCGGGCGCCGGTGCGGCCCGGTGGATCGGCCCCTCGGTGTCCCCCAGCCCGCGGCCGGTCCCGCCACGACGGACGGCGACGACCTCGGCGAGGATGCTGATCGCCGTCTCCTCCGGCGTGCGCGCGCCCAGGTCCAGGCCGAGCGGCGAGTGCAGGCGGTCGAGCTCCCCGGGCGTGAGCCCTGCCGCGCGGAGCTGCTCGAGCCGTTCCCGGTGGGTGCGCCGCGAGCCCATCGCCCCGACGTACGCGATCGGGAGCCGCAGGGCACGGGTCAGCGTGGGGACGTCGAAGCGGGCGTCGTGGGTGAGCACGCACACCACGGTCCTGGCGTCGAAGCGACCTGCAGCGACCTCGGCGTCGAGGTAGCGGTGCGGCCAGTCGACGACCACGCGGTGGGCGTCGGGGAAGCGGTCGCTGGTCGTGAACGCGGGCCGGGCGTCGCACACGGTGACGTCGTAGCCGAGGAAGCGTCCTGCCCCGGCCAGGGCCCGCGCGAAGTCGACCGCGCCGAGCACCACGAGGCGCGGTGGCGGCGTCCACGTCTGCACGAACGCCCGCACTCCGGACGCCAGCGGCGAGCCGTCGGGGCCGCAGTGCACGTCGCCCGTGGCACCACTGGCCAGCATGGCGAGGGCGCGTTCCTCGAGCATCCGACGCAGCCCCGTCGCGCCGCTCGTGGACGGGGCGTCGACGACCAGCCGCTCCCCCACGCGCCGTGGGTCCGGGTGCTCCAGGACGGTCACGACCGCCACGGCGTCCCCGCGGGCGACCCGCGCCGCCACGTCGGCCAGCCCGTCGTCGGGCCCGACGCGCTGGACGAGCACCTCGATGCGTCCACCGCAGGTCAGCCCGACGTCGAACAGGTCGTCCGCCGCGAACCCGAACGTGCGCAGGGTCGGCTCGCCCGACGTGAGCGTGGCCTCGGCGAGGTCGACCACGGCCGCCTCCACGCACCCGCCCGACACCGACCCGGCGATGCGGCCGTCCGCCGCGACCACCATGGCCGCACCCGCCTGCCGAGGCGCGGAGCCCGACGTGCCGACGACCGTGGCCAGCGCCACGGGTGAGTCCTGCACCCAGCGAGCGGCGCTCGCGAGCGCGTCGTCGGCGACCGTCACCGGCGCATCAGCCTCTCGCCGGTCCGGACCGCCTCGCGGATGCGCGTGTAGGTGCCGCAGCGACAGACGTTGCGGATCGCGTCGAGGTCGGCGTCGGTGATGGCGCGACCCTCGCGCTGCACCCGCTTGACGAGCGCCACCGCAGTCATGATCTGGCCGGGCTGGCAGTAGCCGCACTGCGCGACGTCGTGCTCGAGCCATGCCTCCTGCATCGGGTGGAGGTCGTCACCGGGCACGGTGTCCGCGAGGCCCTCGATCGTCGTGACCTTGTCACTGGGCCGGATCTTCTCGACCGGCACCGCGCACGGGTTGAACGCCTTCCCGTTCAGGTGCGACGTGCAGGCCTTGCAGACGTTGATGCCGCAGCCGTACTTCGGGCCGGTCACGCCGAGGACGTCGCGCAGCACCCACAGCAGGCGCACGCCCCTCTCGACGTCGACGGTGACCTTCTCGCCGTTGAGCTGGAAGCTGTATCGGGGCATGTCGGGCTCCTCAGGAGACGAAGGTCAGGCCGTTGGTGGGCGAGGCGGGCACGGGCGGGACGAAGGACTTGGGCGTGAAGTGCAGGGGTTGGCGGAAGTTGACGGGGAACTCGGTCGGCATGGTGCCGGTGGCGCGCGCGTAGGCGCAGGCCACCGCGGCGGCGGACGCGGCGACGCCGGCCTCGCCGATGCCACCCGGCTCGGTGCTCTCGGACTCCATCACCTCGCACCGGAACTCCAGCGGCGTGTTCCACTGCCGCGTGTACGCCGAGTTGTCCCAGCTCGCCTCGAGGAAGTGACCGTCGACGAGGTGGTTGCTGTAGGTGAGCACCTGCGACATCCCGTCGCTGAAGCCCCCCATCATCTGCGCCTCGATGCCGAGCGGGTTGATGGCGAGACCGCAGTCGACGACCACGGTCGCCCGGAGCACGCGTGGCCCGGTGACGGCGTCGCGGACCTTGCGGTTCACGGTGGCCGGACGGCAGTCGAGCTCGACCACCACCGCCGTCGCACCCTTGTACTCCTTGTGGATCGCGATGCCCTGGGCGACGCCCTTCGGCAGCGTCCGGCCCCACTCGCCGAGCTCGGCGGCACGGTCGAGCACCCGGCGGACGACGCCGCTCTTGGTGAACGTCCTGCGGAACTCGACCGGGTCGGTCCTGAAGCGAGCGGCGAGCTGGTCGACGACCAGCTCGTTCGCGACCCGGACGTCAGGTGAGTAGATGTTGCGCACCGAGCTGGTGTTGAACCTGCTCTGGTCGTAGTTCGACTCGTTGAGCAGCT
Organism: Propionibacteriales bacterium; assembly: GCA_026392465.1. Lineage (GTDB taxonomy): Bacteria > Actinomycetota > Actinomycetes > Propionibacteriales > Nocardioidaceae > Aeromicrobium. The sequence goes on along the minus strand of JAPLCA010000005.1, from coordinate 121,408 downwards.
GGGTCACGACGCCGAAGTTGTAGGGCAGCTCCTGCGTCAGCAGGAACACGGTCTCGGAGAAGCCGAGGTTCCCCAGCCCCGACGGCAGCGACGCGACCTCGGCGGTGATGCGCTCGCCCAGGCCGTGGGTGAAGTCGCACGAGACCGACGTGTGCCGCTGCTCGAAGGTCGCGACCGTGTCACCGACGACCGTGGCGCGGATGCGCGACGTCGCCATCGGGTGCACGCGGCCCTGGCGCGGCTCGTCCGCCCGGTGCCACATGAGCTTGACGGGGACGCCGAAGGCCTTCGAGATCTGCGCCGCCTCGATGGCGCCGTCGCTGAAGAGCTTGCGACCGAAGGAGCCGCCACCGGTGACGACGTTCACCTCGACCTTCGACTGCGGCAGGCCGAGCAGCTTGGCGATCTTCGACTGTGCGTCGATGGGCGACTTCAGACCGCTCCAGATCCGCGCGGAACCCTGGCGCACGTCGGCGACCGCGCAGTTGGGCTCGAGAGCCGAGCCACTGCGGAAGTGGAAGGTGAACGATCCCTCGACGGTGGTCGCGCCCAGCGCGGGCACGGCCAGCGGCAGCTCGGCAGCCTTCAGCTCGCGGGCGACGTCGTCGGCCTTCTTGCCGGGGACCGTGCCCTCGGACCATTGGACGTCGAGCGCGCGGACCGCGTCGATGCACTGGCCGAACGTCCGGGCGCGGACGGCGACGCCGGTGGGCACGACGCCCACGTGCGTCACGCCCGGCATCTTCCTGACCTTCGCGGCGTTGCGGACCTTCACGGGCTTGCCGTTCAGGGCGGGCGCGCGGCACACCATGGTCGGGAGCGCGTTCCTGACCTTGAGGTCCATCGCGAAGGTCTTGCGACCAGTCACCGCGTCGAGCGCGTCGATCCGACGCTGCGGCGTCCCCACGACCGTGCGCTCGCGGGACTCGTCGAGGGTCACCTTCACCTCGCGCGTGCGCGACGTGTCGACCTTCTGCGCAGCCTGCCCGTACGTGACGGACGAGCCCAGCGAGTCGAGGATCGTGCCGCCCTTCGTCGTCAGGCCGGTCACCTGGGCACCCAGCAGGATCGCCGCGGCCTCGAGCAGCGACTGCCGGGCGACGGCGGCAGCCACGCGGATCGGCGTGTAGGTGGAGATGGTGGTGTTCGAGCCGCCGGTGAGCTGGTTGAAAAGCAGCTCAGGTCGCGCCGGGGCGAGCGTCACGTGCACGCGGTCCAGCGGGAGGTCGAGCTCCTCGGCGAGGATCATGGCCGTCGACGTCGTGATGCCCTGCCCCACCTCCATGCGCGGGAGCGCGAAGTGGGCGTCGCCCTCACGGTCGATGCGGACGGCGACGAGGTTCGACGTCGGGAGCGCGCACTGCGTCAGGAAGTCGTTGAGGTCGTAGGCCTCCGGGATCTGCGGGACGGACGGCAGCACGACGGCGGCCGACGCGGGCGAGCCGCCGAGGCCGAGGTCGGCTGCGACGAGCAGACCCGCACCGCCGATCACGTAGCCGAGGAACGTCCGGCGGGTGGGAGCAGGGGCGGGCAGGGCGGGGTCGAGTGGGATGGGCACTGCAGCACACTTTCGTCGGGCTGAGGGGATGGACGAAGTGGGGGATGCGCAGCACTGTGTCACGGGTCACGCCGTAGTGCAGACGAACTAGTCCGGTCGGACCATCCTCAGGCGCCGTCGAGCGGCGCGTCGCGGTCCTCTCCGGACGCGAGGTCGTCGCACGCGACTGCGGTGGCGGACGCCGCGGTCAGGTACGCATGTGCGCCTCGGTCGCCCGTCAGCGTCTCCGCACATGCGGACCAGTGGTCACGCCCCATCAGCACGGGGTGACCGGGACGGGAAGAAAATTCTGCGCGGGCGAGCGCATCGGGTCCCGAGCCGCGTCCCGCGACCCGCGCGACGACGTCGACTCCGATGTCGGGCAGGTCGACGAGGTGGATCATCACGGCGTCGGCCGACGTCGCGGCGACGGCCCGCAGCCCCGCACGCAGCGACGCCGACATGCCCTCGGCCCAGTCGTCAGCGACCACCACCCGCGCCTCGGGCGGGACGAGGGCGCGTGCCGTGTCGGCGTCCGCGCCCAGCACCACGTGGACGGGGTCGCACCCGCCCTCGCGCAGCACCCGCACGGCGCGCGCGACCCACGGCTCGCCGTCCGCGCCGACTACGGTGGCCTTCGGTCGTCCGAGGCGTCGTCCGGCCCCGGCCGCGAGCACCAGTCCGTGCAGCTCACCCACGCGCGCCTCCTCCCCTCCCCTCTGAGTGTGACGTTCGCGGGGCCAGGACGCTCAGTCCACCCCGCGAACGTCACGCTCAGCGGGGGTGGGGGTCGCCGGTGGGGGCCTCGTCGAGGTGGCCTCCGGGCACCGGGTGGGTGCGCTCGAGCGCGGCACCCTCGACGTCCATGTCGGGCAGGATGCGGTCGAGCCAGCGCGGCATCCACCACGCCGACTCCCCCAGCAGGTGCATGACCGCCGGGACGAGCAGGATCCGCACGACGAACGCGTCGACCAGCACCCCGAACGCCAGCCCGAAGCCGACGGACTTGATCATCCCGGAGTCGGCGAAGATGAAGCCGGCGAAGACGGACACCATGATGAGCGCCGCCGCGATCACGACCGACCGGCCCGCGTGGAACCCTCGCTGGACCGCCACCCGTGCCGGTGCCCCGTGCGCGTGCGCCTCGCGCATCCCGGACACGAGGAACAGCTGGTAGTCCATCGCGAGCCCGAACAGCACGCCGATGAGGATGACCGGCAGGAAGCTCAGCACCGGACCGGGGTCGTGCACGCCGAACACCGAGCCGATCCAGCCCCACTGGAAGATCGCGGTGAGTCCGCCGAACGTCGCGAGCAGCGACAGCACGAAGCCCAGCGTCGCGGTGAGCGGCACCAGGATCGACCGGAACACCAGCACGAGGATCAGCAGCGACAGCCCCACGACGACCGCGAGGTAGACCGGCAGCGCGTCGGCGAGCTGCGCACTCACGTCGATGTTCCCCGACGTCGCGCCGGCGACACCGAACGACGCCACGCCGTCGGCGCGCAGGTCGCGCACGTCGCGCACGAGCTGCTCGGTCGCCTCGTCGGACGGTCCGGTCTTCGGCACCACCTGGAACGCGAGCAGCATCTTGTCCTCGGACGCACCGACGGGTGCCACGGCGGTGACGTCGCCCTGGTCGCGCAGCAGCTCCCCGAGGCGCAGCTGCTCCGACGTCAGCGTGGCGTCGGTGACCGGGTCCTCGAGCGTCGCGACGACCAGCAGCGGGCCGTTCGCACCGGGGCCGAACGCCCGCTCGACGGTGCTGTAGGACTGGTAGACGACGGAGTCCTCGGGCTCGGACGTGGCCGAGTTGAGGCCGAGCCGCATCGAGAGCGCGGGGATGGCCACGACGAGCAGCACCACGACGGTCCCGACCACGGTGAGCCACGCCCGGACGGTGCTCATCGGGCGGTCGGCCGGCAGGTGCGCACCCTCGGGCTGTGGTGCCTGGCCGCGCTCCTTGCGGGTCAGGGCACGGCGTCCGAGCAGACCGAGCATCGCGGGCGTCAGGGTGATGGCGACGAGGATGGCGACGAACACGCAGATCGCGCCGACCGTGCCCATGACACCGAGGAACCCGATCCCGACGACGTTGAGCGCGAGCAGGGCGATCAGCACGGTGCTGCCGGCGAACACGACCGCGTTGCCCGACGTCCCGTTGGCGAGGCCGATCGACTCGTGCACGTCCATGCCGCGCGCGAGCTGCTTGCGGTGGCGGTTGATGATGAAGAGCGAGTAGTCGATGCCGACCGCCAGGCCGAGCATCACGCCCAGGGCCGGGCTGACCGACAGCATCTCGACGACCCCGGACAGCGACAGGCTGGCCAGGACGCCGACACCGACGCCGAGCAGCGCGTTCAGCAGCGGCAGCCCCGCCGTCACGAACGTCCCGAGCATCACGACGAGGACGATCGCGGCCACGACGAGACCGACGGCCTCGCCCGGCCCGAACACGTTCGGGATCTCCTGGGAGATCTCGGCGGACGGCAGCACCTCGACGCCGTCGACGGGGTCGTCGGTGAGCGCGTCCAGCACGTCCTCGCGGACCTCCGGCGTCACCTCGACGAGCTCGTCCTTGAACTGCACCTGCGCGAGGGCGGTGGTCCCGTCCTCGGAGACCTGCCGCAGCCCCTCGCTGAGCTTCAGCAGCGCGGCGCCGTCATCGAGCGTGCGCTCCTGGGCCTCGAGCTGCTCGCGACCCTGGGCGAGCTCCTTCTCCTGGGCGGCGAGCTGCTGGCGCTGCGCCTGCGGCACCGACGGGGCGGCCTCGAGCTGCTGCCGTGCCGCGGCGAGCTGCTGCTCGCCCGCCTCGAGGCGGTCACGTCCCTGCTCGAGCTGGCGTCGGCCGTCCTCCAGCTTCTGGACCTGCGCGCCGACCTGCTGCTCGACGGCGAACGGGTCGACCGTGCCGGTGACGCCGTCGACCTGGTCGACCTTCTTGAGCACCGCCGCGATCCCGGCGCGCTGGGCGTCGGTGAGCGGCTCGCCGTCCTTGCTGCGGAAGATGACCGTGGCGCTGCCGCCGCTCGCGTCGGGGAACCGGTCCGCGAGCTGGTCGGCGACCCGCTGCGTGGGGGTGTCCGGGATGGTGACGGTCGTCGTCAGCGCACCGCCGAAGAGGGCGAAGGCGCCGCCGGCGAGGGCGAGCACCGCCACCCAGGCGGCCAGCACGGTCCAGGCGCGGCGGGCCGCGAAGCGACCGAGTCGGTAGAGCAACGATGCCATGGTGGTCTCTCTCGGGTCTCGAGCGGACGGGTGGTCAGGTCCCGGCGTGGCGGTAGCCACGGCCGAGCTGGTCGGTCATGCGGGCGACGAGCGTCGTCCACAGCGCACGGGAGGCGTCGTCGACGACACCCCGGGTCTCCTCGCACCAGCGCTGGGCGACGAAGGCCGTCCCGTTCATCAGCGAGGTGACGAGCAGCGCGCGGCCGAAGGTGTCCGTCGTGTCCTCCGGCTCGCGCGCGGTGGCGAGGAGCAGGTCGCGCAGCCGGTGGAAGGCGTCGTCGATGACGTGGCCGTAGCGGCGCGGCAGCGTGTCGTCGACGCTGAGCACCGTCCACAGGAACGACATCTGCGGCGTCAGGTCGGTCTGCTCGAAGACCGCGGACATGCGGGCGAAGGTGCCGTCCAGGGTGTCGTCACCCTCGACCCGTCGCGCCGCCGACTCCAGGGCGTCGACGGCCTCTCCGATGCTGCGCGCCAGCACCTCCGTGACGACCTCGTCGAGCGTCGCGAAGTGGTTGAAGACGGTCCGGCGCGACACGCCGGCTCGCTGCGCCAGCTCCTCGGTGCTGAGTTGCACCGAGCGCGTCTCGGCCACCAGGTCGGCGGCAGCGGCGAGGATCGCCTCGCGGTGCTGCTCGCCGCGCTGCTGGCGGCGGTCGGCGTTCTGGGTCACTCTTCCAGACTAGGCAGGTCGTTGCACTGAGTGCATCTTCTGTCGATGTCGTCGTGGTCACACCATGAGGGCGGTCCCGGCACCTCCGGCTACGCGGCCTCGGCAGTCTCGGCGGGCTCAGCGGGCTCCGAGGGCTCGGGGGCCTGCGCGGCGCGCGCCCGTGACCGTCGCATGCGCAGCAGCTCGATGCCGAGCGGGACCACCGAGAGCCCGGCGAAGCCGATCGTGATGACCTCCACGTGGTGCGCGACCAGCGGGATGCCGCCGAACAGCGCACCGAGCGCGACCATGCCGCTCCCCCACAGCACCGCGCCCACGACGTTGTAGACCGTGAAGCGACCGCGGGGCATCCGCGCCACGCCGGCCACCGTCGGCGTGAAGGTGCGGATGATGGGGATGAAGCGTCCGATGATGACCGCCGCGTTGCCGCGGCGCTCGAAGAAGTCGTGCGCGCGGTCGACGTACTCGGGTCGCAGGAACCGGGAGGTCTCCCGGCGGAAGACGGCGGGCCCGTACCGGCGACCGATCAGGTACCCGAGCTGGTCGCCGGCCGCCGCGGCGAGCACGACGCCGGTCATGACCAGCCAGATCGGCACACCGATGACGTGCGAGGTCACGAGCGCGCCGGACAGGAACAGCAGCGAGTCCCCCGGCAGCACGAACCCGAGCAGCAGCCCCGTCTCGGCGAAGACGACGAGCATGACGACAAGCACCGCGGCCGGCCCGAGGGTCAGCAGGAGGGGCGTGAAGACGGCGGTCATGAGGCGATCGTCCCCGGCTCCACCTGACTGCCACCTGACTGCTCGCAGCGGTCAGGACCACCGACGCCCACCCCGGGCCGGGCGTCCTCGCGGAACACCAGCAGCCGGTAGGTCCAGAACCTGAAGACGGTCCCGAGCAGCAGGCCGACGCCGTTGGCGCTCACGTTGTCGGCCAGCCGCGACGTGAGGTGCAGGAGGTCGTGCGAGACCAGGAGGCAGACGACCGAGAACCCCAGGCCGACGACGTTCAGCAGCACGAACCAGGCCACCTCACGGCGTCCCCATCGCCGCCCCGACCACGTCAGGGCCGCGTTGCCGGCGAAGGTGACGATCATCGCGATGCCGACGGCGAGCACCCGGGCGACGCTCGGGTCCCACGACCGGAACGGCGGCAGCACGAGCAGCTCGTTGAACGCGACGACGTCGACGACGTACCCGGACCCGCCCACCACGAGGAAGGTCAGCACCTCACGCGTCAGCAGCCGTCGCAGCAGGGTCATGCGGCGCCGACCTCGACCCGACGTCGGGGTGCCAGGGCGGCGCGCAGCTCCTCGCGACGCCAGACGAGCGGGAGCCGCAGCGCCTCGAGCGCGATCCGCGTCGACATCTTCGACGCCCCGGCCGTGCGCTCTGTGAAGACGATGGGCAGCTCACGGACCCGCAGGCCGAGGCGCTCCGCACGCCACGTGTTCTCGACCTGGAAGCTGTAGCCCTCCGACCGTGACGTCAGCGCCCCGACCGCGACGAGCGCCTCGGCCCGGAAGGCCTTGAAGCCGGCCGTGCAGTCGCGGACGTGCAGGCCGAGCACGGCACGCACGTAGACGTTGCCCGCCCGCGACAGCAGACGCCGCCGCCAGGGCCACCCGCGCGACCCGCCGCCCTGCACGTAGCGGGACCCGACGGCCACGTCGACGTCGCGCAGCGCGTCGAGCAGCGCCGGCACACGCTCCGGCGGGTGCGACAGGTCCGCATCCATCTGCACGATGCCCTCGTACCCGTGCTGCAGCGCCCACTGGAAGCCCGCGCGGTACGCGGCGCCGAGACCGTCCTTGCCCGAGCGCTCCAGCAGGTGCACGTGCGGTCCGAAGCGCGGGTGGGCGCGCACCACGTCGGCCGTGCCGTCGGGGCTGGCGTCGTCGACGACCAACACGTCGGCGTCCGGCGCGGTCGCGGCCAGGGCGTCGAGCAGGGTGACGATGCTGTCGCGCTCCTCGTAGGTCGGGACGATGACGATGTTCCTCATGGATCCTCCTCTGGTCAGCCGCAGTCGGCGGCGGGGACGGGACGGGTGAGCCCGTCGCGCAGGTAGACGGTGGAGCCGCACACGTCGGCGACGCGGTGGTAGCGGCGGTGGAGCACCGCGTCGGCGGCAGCGGTGTGCAGGCCCCAGGTGTGCAGCGTGCGCCCAGTGACGACCCACGTCGGGGCACGGTGACCGGCGAGCACCGCGGTGAAGCCGGTCAGGTCGGGGTCGAGCGTCTTGGTGGGCAGGCTCCACAGCGACGGGTACGGCGACGTCAGCCCGCTGCCCTGCACCACGCCCGGGTGGCCCCAGGCGACCACGAGGGAGTCGGCACCGACCGACGCGGCGCCGATCGCCCGCCCGACGCGCTGGTCACGGGTGAGGTCGTCGGCGCGCGCAGACATGACCGTCGCGCTCAGCACCGCCGTCACGAGGCAGCACGCTGCCGCGACGGTCGCGAGACGGGGCCGTGCGGTGGCGAGCAGCCCGACGCCCACGGCGAGGGGCAGCGCCAGCTGCACGAGGTAGTGCGTCCAGAAGTTCCCGCCGATCACGATCGAGAACGCCGCCCACGCCATCCAGGCCAGCGCCACCACGGCCACGAGGCGCACGTCACGACGCATCCGTCGCACCCCGACGACGAGGGCTCCGAGGGCGGGCACGACGCCGCTCACCACAGCGGCCTCCAGCAGGTGCAGTCCTCGTGCGTGCGCGGCGACGCCTCGCGACGACGCGAGCGCCGCGCCCGCGGCCACGCGGAACGGGTACATGGCGTACCAGACGCCGCCCGGCGACGTGCCGTGCAGCACGGCCCACCCGAGCACGGCCCCCGTCACGGCGAGGCCGCCGGCGACCGCCCCCGCGAGGGCCGTGAGCAGAGTCCGCGGTCGCAGCGTCCGGGTGACCGCCCCGAGCGCCACCACGCCCGAGGCGACGACGAGCACGTCGACCATGTTCTGCTTCACGAGCAACGCGGCCGCCAGGCCCGCGCCGGCCAGCGCCCCACCCCGCAGGTGGTCGCGGCCGCTGGATCCGCGCCACGCGAGCACGACGCCCAGGACGCCGAGCGCGGTGAAGGGCGCTGCCAGGAGCTCGCCGTTCACCTCGTAGGCGCCGGCGGCGGGCGAGGCGAGCAACGCCGCGGCGACGACGGCCGTCCAGGCTGCGGCGGTCGCCGAGCCGGTCGCGCGGCGTACGGCGGCACCGATCGTGACGACGGCGACGAGGACGGCCAGCGCACCGACGACACGGAGCCCGACGGCGCCCCCGAGCCCGTCGGCCAGCTGGTACAGGGTGATCAGCAGCGGCGGGCGGTCGACCCAGTAGTGCCCGTAGAGCGACGTCCCGGGACTCCACTGTCCCGCGACCGTCAGGAACCCCGCCTCGTCGGAGCCGAGACCGCGATCGGCCCAGGTCATCCGCAGCAGCGCCGCGAGCACCCCTGCGGCGCACGGCACCCACGCGACCCCGGGCAGGCTCGTCGCCACGCCACGCACACGGGTCGTGCCGGTGATGCTGGTCATGGCCTCGACGCTAGGAGCGCGCACCTGTACGCCACCTGAATGCCGTCGCCCGGTCACCCCGCGCTCACGCTGGCGTCGGGCAGGATGACCCTGTGGCCAGGATCGGCGTGTGCGAGGACGACGCCTCGGTGCGGCGCGTCCTCGTCGAGGGGCTGCGGCTCTCGTCGCACGACGTGGTGCTGGCGCGCACCGGGCGCGAGGCCATGGAGCTGTTCGGCGCCGACCTCGAGCTCGACGCGCTCGTCCTCGACATCGGCCTGCCCGACGCCGACGGTCGCGACGTCTGCCAGGCGCTGCGGGCCGGCGGCCAGCACGCGCCGGTGCTGTTCCTGACGGCGCTCGACGCCGTGCACGACCGCGTCTCGGGGTTCCACGCAGGGGGCGACGACTACGTGCCGAAGCCGTTCTCGATCAGCGAGGTGCTGGTGCGGCTCGACGCCCTCATGCGCCGGTCGCGCAGCGCGCCGGCCGAGGCCACCGGGCTCGTCCTCGACCCGGAGCGCTTCTCGGTCCGCTCACCCGGGGGCGAGGAGCGGCTCACGCCGACCGAGTTCCGCATGCTGGCGGCCATCGCCGCCCGACCGGGCGAGGTCGTGCGACGACGCGCCGTGGTCGCGGCCGGCTGGCCCGACGGCGCGATCGTGCACGAGAACACCATCGACACCTACGTGCGCCGCCTGCGCGTGAAGCTTGACGCCATCGACGCGCCGGTGACCCTCGAGACCGTCCGCGGCGTCGGGTTCGTGCTCCGATGAGCCGCTCGCCCGGGGTGCGCGGACGCCTCGTGCTCACGACGGCGCTCATCACGACGGGCGCGATGGCCCTCATGCTCGTGGTGGTCCTGCTCGCCGCCAACCAGCTGATGGCCGCGCAGGTGCAGACCGCCCTCGACGACCGCATCGACACGGTGGCCGCCTCGCTCGCCGACCGCCAGGGACGCGTCGAGGTGCCCGACGTGGGTGCTGACACCGTCCTCGACGGCGTCTGGGTGTTCGACGCCGCCGGCGTGGAGGTCTCGGGTCCGGACGCCGGCGCGCGGACGACAGCGGTCGTCGACGGTCTCGCCGACGTGCGGCAGGCGACGACGCTCAAGCGGGGCGAGCGGCTGTTCCGGGCCCGACCGGTCGCCGTCCCCGGACGTGACGACCTGACCGCCGTCGTCGTGGCCACCGAGTCGCTCGACGTCTACGAGGCGAGCCGCGACATCCTGCTCGGCGCGCTCGGCGTGGCCGCGCTCCTCGTGGTCGCCGGGACCGCCGCTACCACGGCGTGGACCGTGTCACGCACGCTGCGCCGCGTCGGGGAGATGACCGAGTCAGCCGACGAGTGGAGCGCGCACGACCTCGAGGCCCGCTTCGACCTGACCGGCGACGACGAGCTGGCCCGGCTGGGCCGGACGCTGGACCGCCTGCTCGACCGCGTGGCCCAGGCCATCCGCGCGGAGCAGCGCCTGACCGGCGAGCTGGCGCACGAGCTGCGCACCCCGTTGACCGCGCTGCGCGGTGAGGCCGAGCTGGCGCTGCTCGGCTCGCCCCCACCCGACGTCCGGGAGCGGTTCGTCCGGGTGCTCGAGCAGGTGGACCGGCTGAACGGCACCATCACGGCGCTCCTGGAGGTGGCCCGTCACGCCACAGGGTCGCCTCGGCGGGCCGACGTCGGGGAGGTCGTCGCCGCGCTCGTCGCGGCGCGGCCTGCCGCGGACGTCCGGACCGACGTGGCCGCCGCGGCCGGCCTGCACGTCGCGGCCGCGGCCGAGCTCGTGGAGCGGATCGTCGGACCCGTCGTCGACAACGCCGTGCGGCACGCCCGCACCCGGGTCGAGGTCGTGGTGCGCCGTCGCGCCGGCCGCGTCGTGGTCGAGGTGAGCGACGACGGGGCCGGTCTCGACCCCGCGCACGGCGAGGACGTGTTCCGCGCGGGCTTCCGGCGCAGCGACGACGGGGAGGGCGCCGGCCTCGGCCTCCCCCTCGCCCGACGGGTCGCGGCGACGGTGGGCGGCACGGTGAGCGTGACGTCGGCGCACGACCCGACGACGTTCACCATCGACCTGCCGCCCGCCTGACGTCGTTGGGCGGGCGCGCCGGACCGGCCTTCGCTACGGTGCTGCGTGGACGAGGACAGGAAGCGCTCCGCCATCGTGGGCGTCGGGGCCGTGGCCCTGGCGGTCACCGCGATCGTGGCCATCTCCAACGACGGCGGTGCCGACAACCGCGGCGTGTGCGTGGACCGGTACACCGACACCCGGGTCTCCGACGAACGCTGCGACGACGACTCCTCGGGCGGGGGCGGCGCCTCCGGTGGCGGCGGTTCCTCGGGCGGGGGCGGCTACGGCTGGTACTACATCCCCTCGGGCCGCACGGCGCCCGGCGTCGGCGAGAAGGTCTCGGGCCAGGGCTCCTACACCCCGCCGGCGTCGTCGGTGAAGCGCGGCGGCGTCGCGTACGACGGCGGCGAGGTGACCCGTGGCGGGTTCTTCTCCGGCAAGAGCTCGTTCGGCGGCTGACGTGCGTCGACTCGCGTCCGAGCCACGCCCCGACTGGCTCGCGAAGGTCGAGGGCGAGGGCCTCACGTACGCCGTCGACCGTGCCGAGGACGGCGAGCAGCTGCCCTACTGGGACGAGTCGGCCTGCTACGTGCTGAGCGAGACCGAGGTCGAGCACCTCGAGCGCGTCACCGACGACCTGCACGCGATGGCGGTGGAGGCGGCCGGTCGGATGGTCGCCGACCCCAGCGTCGTCGAACGTCTGGGCCTGCCGCCAGGGTCGGGCGAGCTGCTCGCCCGGTCCCTGCACGACCCCGACGAGATCTCCCTCTACGGACGCTTCGACCTCGCGTGGGACGGCACGGGCGAGCCGCGGCTGCTCGAGTACAACGCCGACACCCCGGCCGGGCTCGTCGAGGCGGCGGTCTGCCAGTGGACGTGGCTGGAGGAGACCCACCCCGACCGCGACCAGTGGAACATGCTGCACGAGCACCTCGTGAGGCGCTGGGGCGAGCTGCGGACGCGAGGCGTCGACCTCGTGCACTTCGCGGTCGGGCAGCAGGAGCCGACGGAGGACTGGGTGACCGTGGCGTACCTGCGGGACACCGCGCAGGAGGCGGGCGTGCAGACCCTCGGGGTGACCATCGAGGACATCGGGTGGCACCACGACCGCGAGGTCTTCCTCGACCCCGAGGACGTGGAGATGCGCTACTGCTTCGCGATGTACCCGACGGAGTGGATGCTCGACTCGATCTTCGGCCAGCACCTGATCGCCGGGAGGGGCACGACGCGCTGGATCGAGCCGCCGTGGAAGCTGCTGCTGGGCTCGAAGGCGCTGCTGCCGGTGCTGTGGGACATGTTCCCCGGGCACCCGAACCTGCTCCCCTCCTACTTCGACGCGCCGTACGCGATGCGGCGCTACGTGACCAAGCCGCTGTTCGGCTGGGAGGGTGACGGCGTGGAGGTCCACGGCGAGGGGATCGCCGAGTCCGTCCCCCGCTCGCACACCGAGAGCCAGCAGGTGGTCTACCAGCAGTACGTCGACCTGCCCGACTTCGACGGCAACCACCCCGTGCTGGGGACGTGGGTGATCGGCGGCCGCGCCGCGGGCCTCGGCATCCGCGAGTCGCGTGAGCGGATCACCACCACCCGGGCCCGCTTCGTCCCGCACCTGATGGACACGCCCCGCTCGTCGCCCGAGCAGGTAGCGTCCTGGCTCGCCGACACCGACCACCCCTGACCGCCGCCCGATCCCACCATCCGAGGAGACCTCCATGGACCTGCTGACCTCCGTCGGCTATGCCCTCGCCTACGCCGTCGTCGGCATCGTCGTGCTCGGCGTCGGCTACGGCGTGCTCGACCTGCTGACGCCCGGCCACCTCGGCCGGCACATCATGGCCGGCTCGGTGAACGCGGCGCTGGTCGCGGCGTCGGGCATCCTCGGGCTCGGCCTCGTGGTCTACACCGCGATCTGGCACCACGCCGACGCCTCCTTCGGCGAGGCCCTCGGGTACACGATCGTCTTCGGGCTGTTCGGCGTCGTGGTGCAGGCGGTCGCGTTCCGGCTCGTCGACCTCGTCATGCCGGACGACCTCGCCGCCACCGCGATGGAGACGACCTTCCACCCCGCGACGCTCGTCCCGGCGGCCACCCAGGTCGCCGTGTCGCTCGTCGTGGTCGCCAGCATCGCCTGAAGCGGTCCGCACCAGCGTGGGTTGGTGCGGACCGTCGGCGTCGAGGGTAGGCGAGGCACCTCCCCCGGGCGTCCCGCTCGGAGGTGGATCCTCCACCTCATACGCGCGCTTCAGGTGGCAGAACCACCGCCGACCATCCTCATCGGCCGGTCGGGCTTGGGACGCACGTCCCCAGCACGGCGACGGGCCCGCCCGTGAGGTTCACGGACGGGCCCGGCTCCGGGTGTGGCTGGTTCAGCGCTGCGCACGCACCGGGATGGTGTGCAGGGTCGAGCCGGTCTTGACGCCGAGCACCCAGTGACCCTTGCGGCTCATGCCGCGGTCCATCCGCACCGGCAGCGAGAAGCGGTTCAGGCCCGCCTGCTTGCCGGCCCGCACGAGGTAGCTGCCCGACGCGGTCGGACGGCTGCCGCGCGGTGCAGCGTTGTAGTACTGCGGCCGGGCCGTGCCGGAGGTCAGGGCGACCACCTGGTACGTCTGGCCGTCCCGCACCTGCCACGCGCCGTCGCGGAACGTGGCGCCCGCGACGTAGAACTTCGCGACGCGGTAGGTCACCGAGGCGGTGCTCGTGTTGCCCGCCCGGTCGGTGGCGCGGGCGGTGACGGTCACCGTCTCGCCCGAGACCTTACGGCTGGTCCGGCACGACGCGATGCCCGAGAGGGCGTCGCGGCTCGTGCACGTGGCGCGGGGCGCCTGACCGGCGTAGACCCGGCCCTTCGACACGCCCTTGACCGCGACCCGCGGAGCCGTCCGGTCGATGTTGACGCCGGCGACCGTGACGGTCGTGGCGCCGCCGTCGGCAGCGAGCACCGTGCGCGTGACCGACTGGCCCGCACCGTTGCGGCCGAGCGTGACGGGCGCCGGGCAGCTGCCGACCAGCGCGCCGCTCGTCGGGGTGCACTGGAAGGAGATCGTCACGGGCGTGCGGTACCAGCCACTGGCCGACTTCCTGACCGCGCTGCTGACCTTGGCCGTGACGACCGGGTCCTGACGTGCCGTCGAGTCCGACGAGCCGACGAAGTCGGCGTCTCCGGCGTAGGCCGCCGCGACGGCCCGCTCCTTGCCGGCCTCGACCCGGTACGCGAGCGACGCGACACCGTCGACGACGGGTGCGGTGCCGACCGTCTCGCCGTCGACCGAGAAGGTCACGGTGCCGGTCGGCGCACCGGCGCCGGGAGCCGTGGGCTTCACGGCAGCGGAGAGCGCGTCCCGCGCGACCGTGAGCGTGGTTGACGTCGCGGCCTGGGCGACGGTGATCGTCTGGCTCGTCGAGGCGGCGGCGTAGCGGCCGTCGCCCTCCTGGTCGGCGTCGACGACGCAGGCACCCGGGTGCTGGAACGTCACCGTGGAGCCGTCGATGGCGCAGACGCCGGCCGAGGCCTCGTCGACGGAGAGGACGACGGGCTGTCCGGAGTCGCCGGCGGAGGTGGTGACCGCGTAGGTCTGGCCGACCACCGCGTTCGCGGGGGCCTCGGACGTGATGGCGACGGTCTGCGTCGCGAGCGACACCGTGACCGTGACGTCCTGCGTGCTCGACAGCTTCGCGTTCGACGCCTCGACCGTGACCGGGTAGGAGTCGGCGGAGCCATCGGCGGGCGTGCCGGCGAGAGTGCCGGTGCCGTCACCGTTGTCGACGAACGTCAGACCGGCCGGCAGGTCGCCGGCCACGGACAGCGCCGTGTCGGAGGGGAACCCGGCGGTCGTGGTGACCGTGAACGTCCCGGCGTCACCGACGGTGAAGCCCGCAGTCGTGGGGCTCGTGATGCCCGGGACCTCGTCGACGGTCAGCGCGAGCGTCTGTGTGGCGTCGGGGTCGGTGCCGTTGGTCGCCTTGAGCGCGACGTCGTGGAGGCCACCGGTCCCGGCGGCCGGGGTGCCGGCCAGCGTGGCCGTGCCGTCGCCGTTGTCGGTGAGCGTGAGGCCGCTGGGCAGCTCGGACGTCGCCGAGATCGTCGCCGCGGGCTTCGCCTTCGTCGTGACGGTGAAGCTTCCCTCGACACCGGCGGTGAACGACGCCGTCGCGTCGCTCGTGAAGCTGGGGGCCTTGACGACGGGCGCGAGCGTCGCGTTGAGCGCGTTGGCGAGCAGGCGCGTGCCGTCGGTGGACGCGTCCCAGAAGTCCGAGCGGGCGTCGCTCGACGGGGGGAAGAAGTTCAGGTAGATCGACTTCTCGCCGCGGACCACGAGCGGCTCGCCCGTGCTCCAGTGCGCGACCACGGTCGATCCCTCGGCCGGGGCCACGGGGATGCGGTAGCTGCTGCCGCCTCCGTCGAACGAGCCGACGCCGGCCAGCAACGGGTCGTCGGCGTCGTCGACGACGAGGTGGGCGCGGCCACCCCCGCCGCCCCCGGACGACACGACGGCCGAGTAGCCCTCGGTGCTGAACCGACCGGCGATGCTGTTCGCTCCAGCGAAGGCCGCGACCACGACGTGTCCGCCGCCGTCGACATAGTCGGCGAGGACGTCACCGAGAGCGCGCGGGTCCTGGAAGCCGCAGTCGTTCCAGACCATCACGGCGTCGTACTTCTCCAGGTCCTGCAGCGTCGGGGTACCGGCACCGCACGCGGACTCGGGCAGGACGACGACGTCGGCGAAGCCATCGGTCGCCTTCAGCTTGTCCCGGGTGTCCGCGTCCCAGGACGCACTCGCGTTCGCGTTGAGCAGACCGACGGTGGGCTTGGCCTCCGGCTCGGCCTGCGCGGGCAGCGCACCGAACGCGAGGGCGGACAGGACGAGCGCGACGAGCGTCGCGACGCTCACGAGGGACCGGGGCGCGGTCGCGGCCGTACGGCGCGATCGTCCCCCTCCCCCACGGGCAGGCGTGATGGCATGACGAAACACGAGTTCTCCCAAGAAAGTGGCCGCGGGGCCGGTGAGGACCGCGGTGCACCGCCGCGTCGCGGCGGAGCTCCAGGCACCGTGGTCGACCCGCAACGTAACAGCGGTTTCATCGCCGTGTCCTCAAAACTGGGAGAAACCTCCGCACGACCTGCGCAGCATGCCGCAACCCCGAGAGGACGGTCGGACCTCCGCGTCGCGTCGCGTACGCTCCCGGCCCGCCCCGAGCCCGGTGACGACATCCTGCCCAGGCGTGGTCGGCCGGAGGACCGGTGCGCTCCGGCCGTGGTCGACCACGAAGGTCAGTCGCGCGTGCCGTGGATGGGCGTCACCTCTTCCGGGCGAGGTTGGCGGGGAGACTTGCAAGCGCCGGATGGATCGGGAGGTCGTTGACGTGAATCGTGTCGTTGGCCTCGACGTCGTTCTGCAGAAGCTGGTCGCGGATGGCGACCGCCTGAGCGGCGATCCAGTCACGGACCGTCACGTCCACCGTGAAGGCGTGGCGAGGTCCGCCGGACACGATCTGATTGATGTCGTTGTAGAGCCGGTCGGTCGTGCCGAGGTAGCCGAGTGTCGACTGCCTGGCGGGGATGAGGTACTGCGGGTTCTCGTTCGACGAGCGAGCCACGCACCCCTGGGCAAGAACCTGCTGGGACGTCATCACCTGCGCCATCGCTTGAGCAGCGTCCAGGTCGGTGCTTCGGGGACTGACGCCCACGCCATCGACGAAGTAGCCGTTCTGGCCGCGACCGGCGGCCACGGCGAGCGGCTTGGGTCGGACCGTGTAGTTGCCGATCTGGTCGACCGGGAAGGTCGACAGGCTCTCGGTGACGCCTGCCATCGCTCGACCCAAGCCGCCCGTGAACCACTGCTGACGCTGTGAACCGGAGTCGTGGAAGCCGGCCTGCGCACGTCCTGCCGCCTTCGTGTAGTTGAGCAGAGCGTCGATCGAGGGCTGGTCGAGGGACGGAGGCGGGACGAACGCCGTGTCGTAGACACCGGTGTGCTGCTGGACAGCCTGCGCGTACTCGCAGGCGTCGGTCGTGCGGCCGGTGTAGTCGATCAGGAGGCCTGATCCCGGCGGTGGCTGGGGGACGGTGGGATCGGCCGCGGGACCGAGCACGTCGTACACGCCGTCACTTCCTTCCGCCAGGAGCAGGGGCGTGTCTCCACGTCGGACGACGAGCGAGCTGAGGCAACCGAGCTGCGGGTAGGCGACCGGTTGTCCGCCGACGGTGACGGCACCGACCGCGAAGTCGAAGAAGTCCGACGAGAGCTGACCGTCCACGGGGAGGAGGTAACCCGCCTGGACGAAGTGGTTGATGAAGATGGTGTCGAAGGTGAAGACGTCGAGCGTGATCGGAGGATCGCACGTGTAGCAGTCGTAGTCGACAAAGTTGATCGCCGGGCCCTGCGGACGCACCGACTGCCACGCCGCCGTGATGGCGTCCTCGAACTGCTGGGGCCGCGGGAGGTAGGGATAGATCGCCACGTTGAGGACCGGGGCGTCCGAGGTCGACGGCTGCGCAAGCCGCCGTGGTCGTAAGAGGGGTGTGTCCTTGGGCATGGTGGGGGTCCGATCGTCGAGGGTGAGAACCTCAGTGTCGGCAGCCCCTCTGGATGGACGGCTCGTTCCCGAGAAACGCATGCCCGCATGGGACGATCGAACCGGTCTGCTCGAGCTCAGGCTGGAGAACATCACCTCCGGTACGCGATCGCATCCGCGCTACGCCGTCACGGCGCCCCGTCGGGGCCTGCGCGCGAGTGCTCTCGCCGCATCAGCCTGCAAGGCGAGCGGGCAGCGCCGCGTAACCGCGCAGGATCCTGGTCGAACGTCGCTCCGCGCCGGGCTCGAGGGTCAGGTTCGGGTAGCGGGTGAGGAGGGTGCGCAGCCCCACCTCCCCCTCCATGCGCGCGAGGGCGGCGCCCAGGCAGTAGTGGCGGCCGGAGGAGAACGACACGTGCTGGTCGGCGTCCTCGCGGCTGACGTCGAAGCGCTGCGGGTCGGCGAACACGTCGGGGTCGCGGTTGGCGCCCGCGAGGAGGGTCGTGACGACGGAGCCGCGTGGGACCTCGCGTCCGCCAAGAACCGTGTCGTTGACGACGCTGCGGCCGGTGAGGAGCACGGGTGGGTCGTAGCGCAGCACCTCGTCGACCGCGCGCGACCACAGGTCCGGCTTCTCCTGGAGTAGCTCGAGCTGCTCGGGGTGCTGGTGGAGCAGGGCGATGCCGTTGCCGAGCAGGTTGACGGTCGTCTCGAAGCCGGCGGCCAGCACGAGGCCGGCGGTCGCCTTGAGCTCGAGGTCGGTCAGCTCGACACCGTCGTCGTCCTGCGCGAGCACGAGCTGGCTGAGGAGGTCGTCGCCCGGGTCGTGGCGGACGGCGGCGATGTGGTCGTCGAGCCAGCGCTCGAACGCGCGGAGCGACCGTTCGACGGTCCGAAACCGTCCGAGCGGCAGCCCGAGGTCGAGACTGGGCGCGGCGCCCTCGCCGAACTCAAGCACCTTGTCGCGCTGGTCGTGCGGGACGCCGAGGATCTCGGCGATGACCGTGACCGGCAGCAGCGCGCAGTAGCGCTGGACGAGGTCGACGGTCCCGTCGTCGCTGCCGGCGAGGTCGTCGAGCAGCTGGTCGGCGATGTCCTGGGTCCGGTCCTGCAGTCCCCGCACCGCCTTGACGGAGAAGACGCGGGTCACGAGCTTGCGGTACCGCGTGTGCTCCGGTGGCTCGACCGACAGCAGCGACGGCGGCGTCAGGGGCCCGATCGGGGTGCTGCTCTCGGCCCAGCGGCGCACGGGACCGAGCAGCCCGCCCGTGCCGAAATCGACGCCGGCGTGCACGTCGGGGCTGCCGAGCACCTCCTTGACGACCGGATGCGTGGCGGTGACGTACGCGAAGGCGCTCTTGTGCAGAGGTCCGCTCGCACGCACCTCCTCGAAGAGGTCGAGTGGCAGGCTGCCGTCGTCTTCGGCGTCGCTGCCCGACGCGGTCGCCACGATCAGCCGAGCCTGCAGGTCACCGCGACGCGCCCCTGCTCGTATGCCGAGGCGAGGCACCGCATGGTTGAGCCCCCAGCGCGTCAGCGACGCCGCCTCGTCGAGGATCTGCACGATGGACCTCCGATGCTCGGTTGTGCCCAGTATCGAACAGGATCCGTCATCCTGCGGCCCGTCTCGTGTTCCGGCAGCCCGTGAGACCGATGCACCGGTACGGACGTATGGCGGCGCGACGAGCGCACCGGCGACCGAGTGTGATCTGACTTACATTCACTACCTCCAGTGCGCGCCACGCCCGACGCGGACGGGGTCGTCCTGAAGGGGCCACCATGAGCTACGACAAGGTCACCATTCACAACTCCACGCCGTACAACGCCAGCGGCACAGTGGAGTACGCCTCCATCTTCTGCCGCAACGACGACTACAACGTCACCACCAACACGACGTGGGAGGCCTCCTCGCGGGGCGTCTGTCTCCTGACGGGGATCACGGCCACGCTGGTCACCCCCAGTGGTCCGGTCACTGCAGACGCCTACGACTCGGCCGGCACCACGTACTCCCGCTTCGCCGTCATCAGCACGGGCGACAACACCTTCGCCGTCACCCGGATCACGCAGGAGACGGAGGACCACGTCCCCAGCGACTACGTCGAGCCGACCGAGCAGCAGAAGTAGTCTCGCGGGTCTCTGCGGATCCACACGGGCGTCCTGCACGCGCGACGCAACGACGGGCGTGCAGGACGACGACGAGGCAGGCAGGACGTCGACGATGCCTGGACCCGCTACGCCCGGCAGCACGCCCTCAGCGGACCGGCGCCACGTCCTCGCCTCGTCCCGTCCTCACCACGGCATCTCCCGACCGACGCTGATGGTGCGCTCCCGCGGCAGCCGCAGGACGTCGACCGGGTCCGGGCTCAGCCGCACGAGCGTCAGGAAGATCCTCTGGCGCCAGCGCGGCATGCCCGAGCGCGGGCTGAACTTCACGACCGGCACGGAGGTGAAGTAGATCGCGCGGTCGAGGTCGACGTGGTCGAGCTCGCCCTCCGCGAGCGGGATCGCCTGCTCCAGCACCGCGAGGAGGTCCGGTCTCTCGCGGTACCCGAACGTCGCGTGGACGTGCACGATGCCGTCGGTCGGGTCGTCCAGGACGTCGACGACGACGCGGTCGTCGTGCCGAACCGCTGGCACGTCCACGGACTCCCAGCTGAGCAGGACGGTCGTGGTGTGCAGGACGTGGTTGAGGTCGAGCATCGCGTCGAGCGCGATCGGGACGACGCCTGGCCCTCGGGTCAGGTAGACCGCCGTCCCGGGCACGCGGGCGAGCCCTGCCTCGGTCGCGCGGATGCGCGGCACGAGGTCCTCGACCGGTCCTTCGGCGTCGGCGCGCGCCGCCTCGATGCGCCGCTGGCCGGCCCGCCACGTCGTCATCGTCAGGACCAGGATCGCGCCGATGCCGAGCGGGAGCCAGCCACCGGAGCGGATCTTCGGGAGGTTCGCCGCGAGGAAGACGAGCTCGACTACGAGGATGGCCGCCCCCACGAGGAACCCTGGTGACGCTCCGCCGTCCCGTCGCCACCGGTAGGTGAGGTAGAGCAGGGTCGTCACGGTGATGGTCGAGGTGACGGCGACGCCGTACGCCGACGCCAGGGACGCCGAGCTGCGGAACAGCAGCACGACCGCGAGGACCGCGAGGCCGAGCGTCCAGTTCACGGCCGGGAGGTAGATCTGCCGCGCGTGGTGCCGCGACGTGTGGGTCGTCCGCAGGTGCGGCAGGAAGCCCAGACGAGACGCCTGGTGGACCACGCTGAACGCCCCCGAGATGACCGCCTGCGACGCGATGATCGTCGCCAGCGTCGCCAGGACCACCATCGGCAACCGGGCCCAGCCCGGCACGATGGCGAAGAACGGGTTGCCCACGGCCGTCGTCGAGCCGGCGACCGCTGCCGCCTGTCCGAGGTAGCTGAGCACGAG
Source organism: Propionibacteriales bacterium (assembly GCA_026392465.1). Classification (GTDB taxonomy): domain Bacteria; phylum Actinomycetota; class Actinomycetes; order Propionibacteriales; family Nocardioidaceae; genus Aeromicrobium. The sequence goes on along the minus strand of JAPLCA010000005.1, from coordinate 100,463 downwards.
GGCCGGGAGGACGACGAACACCCATGCCCGCGCGATGGCCCGGCGGCCGAAGTGCCCGAGGTCGGCGTACAGCGCCTCCGCGCCCGTCACCGCCAGCACCACGGCACCGAGCGACAGGAAGGCGATCAGCGGCTCGTCCCGGAAGTAGAGGAAGACCCAGTGCGGGGAGAGCGCCTGCAGGGCGGACGGCTCCTTCGCGACGGCCAGCGCGCCCCAGAGCGCGGTGGACGCGAACCACACGACCATGACGGGCCCGAAGAGCCTGCCGATCCTGCCGGTGCCGAACCGCTGGATCACGAACAGCCCGACGAGCACGGCGAACGCGAACGGCACGACCACGTGCGACCAGGACGGGTTGAGGAGCTCGAGGCCCTCGGCCGCGGACAGCACCGAGATCGCCGGCGTGATCACGCTGTCGCCGAGGAACATCGCCGCCCCGAAGACCCCGAGCAGGCTCACCACGGCCAGCACGCGACCTGGCGCCAGCCGCTGCCGGAGCAGCCCGACCAGCGCGAGCAGACCACCCTCCCCGTCGTTGTCGGCGCGCAGCAGGAGGCGCACGTACAGCACCGTCACGACCAGCATCATCGACCAGACGATGGTCGAGACCATGCCGTAGACGAGCGGCCTCGCGACGGCGCCACCTCCCGACGTGTCGGCCTGGAGCACCGCACTCATCGCGTACAACGTGCTCGTCCCGATGTCGCCGAAGACGACGCCCACGGCTCCCAGCACCATGAACGGTCCGCCGGCAGGTCGTCCTGCACTCCGCTCAGTCACGGGCTCGAGCGTATGCCGCTCGACGACGTTCGCAGGGGAATGCGGCGTGCCGTCCGGCACGTGGCCGACGTCCACGACGGGCCGGGACGACAGAACCCCCGATCTTCACAGGTCGGGGGTTCTGCCGGACTTCTTCGGGTAGTCCTGAGTCGAGCAACGCTCCACGCGAGAGGGCGGCTCAGCGATCGGTTGGCTGCACGGCGCTCACGAGCTTGCGCGCGCAGGAATCCAGGCCGTCGGTACTGTCCAGCTCCAGGTCGTACGCGTGGAACGTGTGCACCACGGCGTGGTCGCGCTCGGCGTCGCCCGACGGGCGGTCTCCTCGCTCCCGCTCACGACGGCGCAGCTCGGCGACCGGCGCGTGCAGGCCGACCCAGAGGACGTCCAGGCCCCGTAGCGCTTCGTCCCAGTCGTCCGCCTGCTGCTGCGTCTCGAGAACGACGTCGGTGATGACGTTGACGCCAGTGTCGGCGAACGCGCGCACCGCCCGGCGGTGACCGGCGAGCACCCTTGGCCGCAGCACGGTCCAGTCACGCAGGGATCCTTCGGCGTCGCGCGGGAGGGCATCGCCGAACAGGAGCAGGTCCAGCCCGAAGGCCAGGAAGGGTCGGGGCAGGAGCGGCTGCGCCGCAGCGACGAGAGTGCTCTTTCCTGCACTCGAGGCCCCGTTGACCACCACGACACTGACCACGTCCGCCTCAACCACGATCCGGCGCCGTGCTCTGCGAGGAGCTGAGGCGTGGCAGGGGCTGGCGCTGGGCGGTCGAGGAGTCGATCAGCTCCTGGAAGGGGTCCCGCAGCTCCTGGAGGGGGTCCCGGGTGCTGACGAGGTCCGCGATGCGTGCGTGGTATGCGCGGAGGTGCTCGGCGAGCGTGGGCACGGCACAGGGTTCGAGGCGGTCGGTGTCGAGGACGCAGTCGAGGAGCTCCCGGACCGCCGCGACGGGGAGCCCAACCGCGTCGGGGTGGAAGAGGCGCTGTCCCGCGGGGGTGCGTCGGGCGCGGGTGAGATGGTGATTCTCGTACCGACGCAGCATGCGCGGTGTCGTGCCGGTGAGCGGTGCGGGGTCACCAACCCGCAGCGGCTCCCTACCGTCCGCGCTTGCACCTGTCACGAGCGTCAACTCCTCCGGTCGGCCCACGGCTCACGACGTCACGTACGTCCCGGGTAGGCCCGCCACCGCCGCGGAGACCTTGTCTGCGCTACGGAGACCCCCAGCTGACCTGGAACGACACGCGTCCGTGCCGACCGCCGTACCGACTCCAGCATCTCAGACGGCGCCGGGCGGCGGGCCGCCTCGCAGACGAGCGCGAACGTGGCTGCGAAAGTTGGTCATCGAGATGCCGTAGGGGTCGATCTTTCCCGTGGTGCTGGTCTCGAGATGTCCGTTGACGTGGGTCTCGTCGCGCCCGAAACGGTGCAGGATGGCCGCCGCTGCGGCGCCCGCCGCCGCGTACTGGTTGTCAGACATCTTCTGCTCGGGCTGCCAGGTGCCGTTCTCGGTGCGCGCGGGACCGAAGTAGTCGATCTCGATGCCCACGTACATGGTGTTGCCGTCCCCGGCCGGCATGCTCCCGACCTTCTTCGCCTGCCCCGCGTGGTTCGCCCGGCCAGCGGCGATCACGTGGCACCGGCCATGGATGTCGATGAGCACGTGGCACACGGGCCCAGGAAGATTCGTCCTGCCATTGATGGCCACGTTCTTGGATGGGGCTGGGTTTGACGGCGAGGAGCGGGCTGCGGTGTGGTGGATGAGAACGCCGTACGGCTCGAAGGAACCCGATCGCCCGCGGGTCGTCCAACCCGGTGTCTCGGTGACCGCCAACCCGATGTTGCGCAACTGGCGCGCGAGCCAAGGCATCGACATCAGCGATCTCCGCTCGGGATATCGGCAAGGCACTCGGGCTGCCCATCAGCTGCCTGTGCCGCCTCAGAACCTCGTGTGATGCCTAGCGCCGCAGCACCGGCGCCGACTGCGGCGGCCTGCATGAGCGAGCGCCTCGAGAGGTGCATGGTTGCGTCCATTGACACGTGCCTTCCTGCTGTCGTTTCGGGAGGGGATCGCTCCGTCTCGACGATGCTGACGAGTGCCACTGCGAATCTGCTGCGAACCAGGCGTCTGCGCTTCCAGGGCCAACCGACCGTGCGTGACAGGCACTGCGAAGCAGACCTGGACGATGCCCGCTCGGTCGCCACAGGAAGGATCCGCTCGCGGACCGGTGGCGTAGCCCGGGCGCGAAGCCTTCAAAGGCCGCCCGTTTCTTGACGTTGGTCATGTCGTCGAATGCTGCCTGCGCTCCTGGTGATGAAAGCGCGGCACATTCATGAGACTGACCTCGAACGCGTCGACCTGCACCTAGCCACCGGACCGCGGTCCACGGACGCAGCTCTTGCACCGGGCGTCGTTCTGGGATGTTCGACCTCATCCGATACGGAAAACGCGAACGACCGTTGACAGCCGACCATGCCAAGCGGAGCGTCGAAGCACCATCGATCGAGGGGGATCTCATGAAGCAACGCATCCCGAGCAGGACGCTCGGACTCGGATTGTCGGCCGCAGCCATCACCGCGAGCCTGGCTCTGGCCGTCTCGACGCCGTCGACGGCCGCGCCCGCCCACGAGTCTCGCCCGGCATCGCCGGCCGCGACCGCTGACCTGCACAAGGTGCACGTCAACTCCACTGGTTCGACGAGGCTATTCGCCACACCCAACGGTGAGGCGTACTACGGCTGGCTCGCCCCGTGCACCAACTTCTACCGCGACACGATCGTGAACGGTCGCTACCACTCCCCCGATCTCGGCGGCTACGTCTCGACCGACAAGGCGGGCCCGGGATGGTGCGGGGACTGACGGGGATGTCGAGACTCGGGGAGACACCATGACAACGACGATGTCGCCGGAGTCGACCTCGCCTCGCCCTTCCGGCGGGTCCTCGACGACCGGCTAGCCAAGACGCTCGACCACGAGGTGCGATCCACCAGTGGGCACGGCGGCGAGGCGACGCCCCCGTCGCCAGAGAGTTCGAGACGCGAACGTATGAATGGCCTTCTTCCCCAGGAACGACAGAACCCCCGACCTCTGGAGGTCGGGGGTTCTGTCGGACTTCTTCGTGGTAGTGCTCGCCAAAGTCAACTTCAACACCGCAAGACAGATGTCGAAGCCTTCCGAACACGAAGACTCGACCCAGGTCTCAACTCGTGCTCGAGCTCGCCTCACAGCGAGCTTACGTCTGCAGATAGTTGAGCACTATCAATCGGGTACGGTCAGCGCGCTCGAAACCGCTGAACGGTTCGGCGTGGGCAAGAGCACTGTGTTGCGAATCCTCCGTGACGCCGGTGTCGAAGTTCGACCGCAAGGACGCCGACTGACCTGAGAGGTGGACGGACCGACTACCTGCCCTTTGGTCCATCAGTTGACCGAGAGCACGATCTCCTGGTCGGGCTCGAGGACGAGATCCGCAGGATCGCCGGCAAACTTCACACCATTGCTAGTGACTTCGACTTCACTGTCAGCGTCCGCCTGCACTCCACCAATCTGCTGAGATGACAGCGCCACTCCCCATTGAGTGAACAGCTGACCAAGTGTGAACTGTTCGCCGACCGAGTCAGCTTCAATGTGAATGGTTCCGTCGCCCTCGTGGGTGTGCACCGCTGACATCGCGCCGGTCGCCGGGTCGACGCCGATGTTTGCCGGGACCGGGACTTGGTTCCCGTCGATGACGATGCGCAGGCTCGGGTGATAGTGCTCGGCCGTGCCCATGGGTCCTAGATCAAGGCCAGCAGCTTTCGCGTGAGCCAGGACATCACCCGGGGTTTGCCAAGGCGGCTGAGACGTGGCGTCCGGTGTTGGCAAGACGACGACAGTGCGTGCGTCCGGCAATGCCTGTTCTTGGTCGGCGGCGCAACCAGTTAGTCCAGCGATTGCCGCCAGCGTGACGACCGTTGAGAATCGAAGGTTCATGAGCGACTTCTTCCACGGGATGGAGGACAGGCAGATGGACAAGCACCGCGCTGCATCAATGCGGTGCGCCGGGCGCCCCCGCTCATCGAGAAGCGGGGGCGCCAGACTGCGCGGACTACTTGAGCAGCGCTTCCATCTGCTTGATTTCGGCCTGCTGCGTCGACTCGATGGTCTTTGCGAGTGCGATGGCCTCAGGGTTCTCTCCGTCAGCGATTTCAGACTTCGCCATGCCGAGTGCACCACTGTGGTGCTCGATCATCATTGAGAGGAAGGCCTGATCGAATGCGTCACCCGACTTCGATTCAAGGTCGGACATCTCAGAGTCGGACATCATCCCCTCCATGTCGTGAGCACTGTGATCCATCCCGCCCATCGACGATCCATCGGATGGGGCGTTCCAGTCCTTCAGCCAGCCCTTCATGGTGGTGATCTCCGGTCCCTGAGCTCCTTCGATCTTGGAGGCCAGAGCCTTCACCTCCGACGATCCAGCTCGCGTGGCAGCAAGCTGGGCCATCTCAACTGCCTGCTCGTGATGCGGGATCATCATCTGCGCGAACATGACATCCGTGTCGTTGAACTTTGCGGAGGTGTTGCTCGCGCTTGACGAGTCCGACGAGTTCGAGCTCGCGGAGTGTCCGTCGTGACCGGACGTGTTGTTGATGGCGAGGTAGGCGCCGACGGCGACGACAGCAACGATCGCGAACGCCACGATGGCGCCCTTAGTACTAATTGTCTTCATGGTTCGTAAAACTCCTTGTGATTAACCGGTATTGAAAGTCGAGTAAGACACGACTTCTCACCGGCGATTCACACAGAGTTCCGTGACGAGATCTGGGGGTGGCGGATGACGACCTGTCACATCGCTAACTGCACCAGGCTCCAGGTCGATGCAGGGCACCAACACGAATGATGCCGCGGTCAGGGCAGGCGCAGTGTCGGGACCCGCGCCACCAGAGGCGGCTGGCGTGCTCGAGCACACGTCACTGGAGTGCGCGCTTGTCGGAGATTTAGTTGGCTTGCCACTCGGATCCTCGACATCCACCGCAGTGTCGTCATGACTGTGTTCCAACATCAGGGTCGGTGACGTCGGCGTCGGCATCCCTGACATCGCGCCGACACAGGCCTGCGCTTGCCCGACCCCGCCGTGCATGACGACGAGACCGAAAGCGATCACCAAGACGACGAGCCCACGGCGTGCAGCGACAGCAGCACGAGACACCAGCGACGTCGAGACATGCCTCATGACGACGCTCCTCCGATCTCGCGGCCAGACTGGTGTGCCTTCATGACAACGATGGGCACGCCACACGAGTTCCTTGGCACCAGTATCGGTGGTCTTTCGAAACGAGAATTCACTACTTCTATTATCTCATGATTTCGAGTTCGGATTGAAAACTCATTCTGCCGCTGATCTATCGGGTCTTCAGCCTGGCAATTTCTAGGCGGTCAGCCAGTTATCGCAGCGTGTAGCCCGCAGCCCGGACCGCTGAATCGATGCTCTCCCTCGAAACGCCCCGATCGGACTGCACCTCGAGGCGACCGGTCGCAAGATCAACCGAGACCTTTCGGACCCCGTCCACCTGTCCGACGCTGTCACTCACCGAGCCCACGCAGTGGCCGCAGGTCATGCCTTCGACCTCGAAGACCTCCGGCGCGCGGGTCGTCAGAGACTCGACGCCGAGAACGACGTCACTCTTTGAGTCACCGCAGTTGCATGATGTGCACATCAGATTCCACCTTCGTTGATTGATTCGAGTCTGGTTGTCGGGGCTGTCGCTCAAGCGGACCGCAGGAGGCGGGCCATGGCGTCGTTGACTTCCTTGAGCTTCGCCTTCATGTCGGCGCCGCCACCACGTGCTGCATCAGCGACGCAGTGCGCCATGTGCTCGTCGAGTAGCTCCAGCGCAACGGCTTGCAACGCTTTGGTCGCGGCAGACACTTGAGTGAGTACGTCGACGCAGTAGGTGTCTTCGTCCACCATCCGGCTGATGCCCTTCACCTGGCCTTCGATCCTGCGGAGTCGGCGCAGATGGCTGTCTTTCCGATGGAGATACCCCGGAGCAGAGTCGGGCGCTCCATCCTGAGCGTGATCGTTCACGGTCATACCGACTTCCTTTCTCGATCATCGGTGTGCGCCCGGTCTTCCTGACTAATCTCCTTTGGGCGCAGATCGAGCCGGCGCAGCAGCTGCGCGTTGAGCGCCACCACGATGGTCGAAGCCGACATCAGGATCGCTCCCACCGACATCGGGAGGATGAAACCAATCGGAGCAAGGACACCAGCGGCCAGGGGAACGGCTGCCAAGTTGTAGCCAGCGCCCCACGCCAGGTTCTGCATGCTCTTTCGGTAGGTCGCACGGGACAGGTCGATGATCGAGAGCACCGAGCGAGGGTCGTCCGAGGCAAGGATGATCCCGGCAGAGGCAATCGCGACGTCGGTGCCTGCGCCGATGGCAACCCCGACATTCGCCTGAGCCAACGCGGGAGCGTCGTTGACACCGTCGCCAACCATGGCGACGAGCCGACCCTCCTCCTGCAGTTCCGCGACCTTGCTGGCCTTGTCCTCCGGCCGTACACCGGCAAAGACACGGTCAATGCCCAGAGCGGTTCCTACAGAGTGCGCTACAGCTTCGGCATCTCCGGTGATCATGACGACCTGAACACCACGCTCGTGGAGCTGATCGATGGCAATCCGCGATTCGGCACGGATCTCGTCAGCCAGGCTAAGAGCGCCAATGACCTCACCGTCGCGGAGCACGTGCAAGATGATCGATCCATTCCGCCGCCATTCGTCCGCGACCTCGAGCTCGCTGCCACCGGCTTGTTGGAGAAGCGCTGGCCCGCCGACCTGCACACGGCGCCCGCCGATGAGCGCACTCACACCAACCGCAGGATGAGAAGAGAAGTCCGTGGCCGCAGGCACCGCCACGCCGCGCTCCTTGGCGGAACGCACGATGGCGCGAGCCAGCGGATGCTCAGAATCTGTTTCGGCTGCCGCCGCGAGCGCAAGCACCTCATCGATGGCGATGCCGGTGGACGGTGCAGGCTCGATGGCAGTCACCGTCGGCTTACCCTTCGTGAGAGTGCCTGTCTTGTCGAAGAGCACCGTGTCGACCCGTCGCATCTGCTCCATGGCCACGCGGTCCTTCACGAGGACTCCCGCGCGGGCGGCTCGCTCCGTCGAGATGGAGATGACCAGCGGAATCGCCAATCCGAGTGCGTGCGGACACGCGATGACCAACACCGTGATGGTGCGTATGACGGCGTCTTCGGGCAGGCCGAAGATCGACCAGACCGCTGCCGTGATGATGGCTGCACCGAGGGCGTACCAGAACAGCCAACCAGCGGCTCGGTCAGCGAGTCGCTGCGTCCGCGACGCAGATGCCTGCGCGTCAGCCACCAACTTCTGAATTCCCGCGAGCGTGGTTTCGTCACCGGTCGCCGTCACTTCGAGACGCAGTCCCGAGTCGGTTGCAACAGTGCCGGCAACGACCTGCTCGCCAACCTCCCGGCGAACGGGTCGAGACTCGCCCGTGATCATCGACTCGTCCATCGAAGCGGAGCCGTCGACGATCCTGCCGTCAGCCGACACGCGGCCGCCCGGTCGGACAATCACAACGTCGCCTACTGCTAGAGAACTGGGCGCGACAACTGAGACCGATCCGTCCTTCTCAACACGTTCCGCTTCATCCGGGAGAAGTGCCGCCAGCGAGTCGAGCGCTGAGCTCGTCTGGGCCAGCGAACGCATCTCAATCCAGTGCCCGAGAAGCATGATCGAGACCAGGAGCGCGAGCTCCCACCAGAAGTCCAGGTGGTGCGGTAGGAGACCCAGGGTCGATCCCCAGGAAGCCACGAAGGCAACCGTGAGCGCGAGGGCAATCAGCAACATCATGCCGGGTTGGCGGCTCTTCGCTTCTTGCCATCCGCCAATCAAGAACGGTCGGCCTGCCCACGCGTAGAGCGCCGTTCCGAGGATCGGCGAGATCCACTCCAGACCCGGGATATCCGGAAGCGAGTAGCCGACCAGGTCCGCAAACATCGAAGAGAACAGGACGGTCGGAACTGCGAGCAACAGCGACCACCAGAAGAGGCGACGGAACACCGCGACGTGTCCCTCGTGCCCACCATGTCCGTGGTGACTGTGGTCATCTTCGTGGGCATGTTGCCCAGCGCTCGGGTCGTGTGTCTCGTGATGGTGATGGTCGTGATGCTGCATAGCTAGATCCTCCGCTTACGTGATACCCCCTGGGGGTATTTTTAATATACCCGTACCCCGTAGGGGTATCAAGTGCGCGAGCCAGTCGACTGGCGGTGCGCCGCGGTGCCATCGAGGCCGAGTCCTCGAAGCACAAGTTCGACGAAGGTGTCATCACTCGTTCTCTTGAGCTGTGTCTCGAACTCCTGACCAGTGGTCAGAAGCACTACGAGCAGGCGGACAAGCGCGCACGACGCGAACTCAACCAAGCCATGTTCGAGCACCTCTACGTCGATGACGACGAGATCGTGCTGCGATCCGACAACAAGGCCGACGGCTGACGTAGATGGCTTCACCGCCTCCATGGCCAAGATCGCCAGGATTAGATATAATCGGGATATGGCTATGACATCAGATCTGACCGAAACTAGCGACCTTGCCCCGGCAGTAGCTCTGTTTCGATCACTCTCTGATCCCATCCGTCTTCGACTCCTGCAGCGTCTGACAGGTAGCGAAGCGCGCATTGTGGACCTGACCGCTGAGCTGCAACTGGCTCAGTCAACAGTCTCCACGCATGTGGCCTGCCTGCGGGATTGCGGGCTGATCACTGGCCGTCCCGAGGGGCGCCAAATGTTCTACACGCTCAGCCGACCAGAGCTCATTGAGCTCCTCGGCTCGGCCGAAGAGCTTCTGGCAGCTACCGACCACCAGGTGGCGCTATGCCCCCGATATGGAAAGGAAGATCAGTCATGACAGACGTCACCAAAGGGCAGCTGTCTGCCCGAGACCAACACCTCACCAAGCGAGGACTGAGGCTCGCCCAGTTTACTGTCGGCTACAACGTCATCGAAGGAGCAGTGGCGATCGCGGCAGGTATCCTCGCCGGACTCGTTTCCTTAGTTGGCTTCGGATTCGACTCGGGCATCGAGTCCATCGCCGCCGTGCTGGTTGGCCTTCGTCTGGCAGCACGACTGCGATCCGGCGAAGCAGACGAAGACCGGGAGCGTCGAGCGTTGAAGATGGTTGCTGGCACATTCTTCTTGCTGGCGGCATACGTCATCTTCGAGGGAACACGCAATTTGATCAGCGGCGAGACGCCAGACAACTCAGTTGTCGGCATCGTCCTGTTGATCGCGTCCATCGTAATCATGCCGGTCCTCGCCTACGCGAAGAAGCGCGTCGGCATCCAGCTCAACAATGATCCGCTGATCCTGGCCGATGCGGCAGAGACTCGGATCTGTGTGCTGTTGAGCGTGTCCACTTTGATCGGCTTGCTGCTCTACGCATGGACGGGCGCAGCATGGATCGATCCAGTGGCCGGGTTCGTCATCGCAGCTTTTGCCATCCACGAAGGGCGCGAAGCGTGGGAAGGCGAACTCGTCGAAGACGACGACTAACCCGACCCAGTCCGCACACGTCAGCCCGATCCGGGAGTAGAGCTTGCTCCTCCCGGGTCGGGCTCTATTTCATTGCGCAAAGAAAGGTACCCGTGAATGACCTCGAGTACGTGCACACTGATGGACGCCTGAATGGATTCATCCGACTGCGATAGACGGAGGTAGCTCGACCTCAACGCGCGGATCCACCGAGCATCGCGCAGCGATCAGAGCCAATTAGTCTTAGAATGCTTGATTGCACCATCTGTCTGGCTGTGATTCCCACGCCCGTCCGGGCGTACGCAGCGATCCTTGGCCCACTTCATAACCGACTACGTTATATCCCTCAAATTTTGACCGTAGCGTTCAGCTTCTCGATTAACGCGGTGAACTGCTTCACTGACTTGGGTTTGATCCCCGAGAAGAATTCTTCACGATGCGTCGTCAGTGCGTGGGCAGGCAGCGCGTGGTCGAAGGCGCCACGGATCGACGTGATCTTCTTGACGATTGGCTCATCAGTTTCAAGCAAATCAGCCGCCTTCAGATTGCTATCGAACGCCCAGTTGTAGAGCTTCAGATAGTCAGCCACGTCGAAGAGATCCTCGATGTCGGCATTGGTGGGCATCTTGTCGATGTCCGAGCAGACAACGATCACGCTCTCGTCGACTCCGTTGTGGTTAGCCGCCTTCTTCACACGCTGCAACTTCGCATTCGTGCGGTCGCCGTCCACAAGCGCTGAAACCGCGAGGCGGCGACCGAGGAGCGCAACGAACGCAGGCATGTTGTCGATGCCACCGACGGGCAAGATCGCAAGGCGCGGATCCAGGCCGCTGCAGTCACCTTCCGGGTTCACCAGCAGGTGCTCCGTGAGGCGCTGAATGTAGACGAAGTCACTGCTGCCTTCGACCAAGAGATGCTGTCCTGACCCAATGAAGAGGTGCTGACTCACCGAGTACCCGAGGGCGGACTCCACCGGCAAGATCGTTGAGGGGTCGGCACTCAGTTGAATTGGCGTCACTTTGACGCCTTGATCAGGATCCTGACGGGTCGCCCGGTCGTGAACGGCTCGAAGCTTTTCGTACTTGGTCGGATCGACCATGTGCTGCGAATGAGTCGTGTAGATCGTCTGCTTGGAGGCGCCCAGCTCTTCGAAAATGAAGCGAACGAAGTCTCGCTGCGCGTCGCCGTGCAGACTCGTTCCCGGCTCGTCGAGCAAGACGATGATCGAGTTGCCCGAACTCTGGTACTCGCTGAAAGCTGCGAAGAACGAGAAGAACCACTGGAAGCCAGTGGATCGAGTCGAGAAGTTCGTCTCGACGTTTCCGTGTCGCCCATCGCGAAGCTCGATCTTGAGGATTCGATGCGTTTTCTCGTTGCCACTGACCTCGCGGACGACCACATTGTCCGTATCGAAGATGACGTCAAGGTCCTGGTTCTGCTTCCAGTACTCGAACACGTGGGAACTCAAGTCGGCGCTGGCGGCCTGGAGTTCAGCCTTGCGACTGTCATAGTCAGCGTCCATGAAATCCTGCGGAGTCTCACCAGCGTGAGCCAACAGCGCGAGCACGGATCGCTCCCCATCGTCAAGTTCCTCGCCGTCATCGATCTTCGTCTGAAGCTCGTTGAGATCCGTCTCGCCCGGCAGAATGTTGTAGTTCGAGAAGTAGAAGAACTCGGGCAGGGAGTTCCACATCCGGTCTCGCTGCTCTTGCTCCATCTCGCCGTCATAGATGAAGGCGTACTTGTTGAGTGACGTGCCGAAGGCGCTCATAGCCTTGGAGCGCAGCGCCTCGCCAGCTTCCTTGAGCTGCTTGGCCGTCTCCTTGGCGGTCGAACGGGCGTCCGCGTAGGAACCAGCAGCCACGAGGCCTTCGAGATCCTCTCCGCTGATCTCCACGTCCTCTGCGGCCTTCTGAATCACTGCAGTGCGCGAGCACGACAACCAGATCAACTTGCCGTTGTCGTAGTTGCGGGCGGCGTGCACTTCGAGCGAAGCCGGCGGACGGATACCGAAGTTGGACTCAAACTCGTCAAAGTCGCTGTCAGTCAAGCCGAAGACTGCCTCCACAGGCTTGGTCTTCGAGATATTTGCGTCGGCGCGACGATCACGAGCAAGCCGCCAACGGGGGTACTCGGTAGTCAGATCGAACGATCGCTCCGAGCCGTTAGCTGGATTGAGGCGATGCAGCGCTTTCAGAACGGTCGTCTTGCCGCTTTCGTTCTTACCGACGAGACACGTGACGTCATCCTCGATATCGACGGTCTGAGCCTCGACGAAGTTACGAAACCTTTGGACCTTGATCGACTTCAAGCGCATGCGTTGTTCTCCTATTTACTGCTCCAATTCTAGCAAATTCGAGCACTGGCTGCGAGCATAAGCATCATCATGGCGTGCACCGCTGACAGGTTGACCCCAACGAAGTTGGTCGCTTTCGACCCGGGGTAGGTGTCACTGATCGGACGCAAGAATCGGGAGCTCCCGCGGTCTCCCGCGAGGGCTCCCGATCGCAGGACTAGTTCAGCGCTTCGGTCGGCCTCCACCGCCCGGCCTCTGTCCACCCGAGCCTCCGCCTTCAGGCGTGGGCTTCGGCTGCCGGATCCATGCAGTGACCATGAGTAGCTCCTTCGACGACGAACGACTACTCCCAGATTAGCCCGTACCAGTACCTCGGTTGGGTGTTCTTCCAATGACAGCGAACTTCTGTTCGCGTGCCGAGTTCGACAGCTTCCGTGCCGACAGCTCCAAATTCGAACTGCTGCGACGGCGTCACTCCGTCCTGTCGCTCCAGTCGCTCCGGTAGGTGGTCGGGGTCAAACTGAACCCGAATATCGAGCCGCTCTGCCCGCGGTAGAAGGTCGAAGCCGGTGTAGAACGGTCCCATTGCCTTCCGGTAGGCCTCCAGATTGACGGGGATTCGTCGGTAGAGCTTGAACTCGAACGACTCTCCATGGGACAGCGGGCGCGGGAACCTCACTGACAGATCGGCTTTGAATCCCGCGCCTTCCTGACCGCGCAGGATCACGGGCTCGAACGCGAGCTTCCCCGAACCAATCAGTCGGATCGTTGGATCACCGTCGAGCGAGCTCAGGTGGTACCAGATGGGGATGCGCCACTCTTCAAGGCCATCGGTTTCGGCAACCAGTCGCCGCCGCTCCATCACCACGATGGACGGATCGCTCTCTGTCGGTACGACGTAATCGTGCTCGAGCACTTCCAAGCGGTATCCGGCACCGCCAGGCGAGACCGCCCTCCGGAAGGTCGGTTTCTCGCTCGCCAGAACCGACACGAGTCGCTTCCTCAATCCCTCGAAGGGTGAATGCCGGAAGACGTTCCAGGAGAGCCCGGACTCAGCAGCGACTGCGACGTGGCGCTTCTGCACGCCCCACCCATACGCATGCTCGATCCCAAAGAGCAGAACGACTAGGTCGCGGTCCTTCTGGCTCAGCCGATTGGCTGCGGTGACGAGGGCATCCATTAGACCCGCGCGCGGATCTGAATCGTTCGACTCCTGCAGGTGTGCCTTGACGACCGGAAGTTCGAGGATCTGGCCAACCTGGTCCACATCGATGTGAGCCAGTCCTTGTGAGTGAAGGAGGCGTAGTTGTCGGTCGAGCTCTGGGTCAAGGTCTTGCATGTATCACTCCCCATTTTAGCAGTCACGACAGGCAGTTCCCGAATTTCCTGACGGCTTCAACGGGTCTCCACCGTTTCTAACAGTTTGGCCGCTGGAGCGCCCTCGAGGGCTCTGTTTTCGTGAGTTAGGGCCACTTTCGGTCCACCTCACCAGACCGGAGGAGCGATGACCATGAACGACGACTACGTCGAGATCGACGCGGCGTGGTTCAGCAGCGAGTGGCTGCTGGATTACCCGGACTTCCCCCTGGCCACTGCTCAGCCGTCGCAACCGAAGGAGTAATAGGGATGACGAACGAACTGCAGCGTTGGGCGGCGGGCGCGTCCGCCGTGGTGCCCAGCAAGGACGAGCGCCAGCACAAGCGTGCCGTGGCCAACCTCGTCCGCGAGACCAAATTCGCCGGCCTCAAGGTCGACGCCGAGGCGGCACTCACTGGCCGCATCATGGAGCGCGCCGTCGACATCGACCAGTACCGCAAGGCGCTGGCCGGCAACGACGAGACGCTCAACATGGTGCTCACCCGCATCGAGCTCGGCTTCGTTGAGAAGGCGCAGCGGGTCCAGAAGAGCTTCGGCTCGGAGTTCCCGCTGTGATCCCCCTGGTCTATGGTCTCGCCATCGGGACGGGGATCGGGGCCCTGGCCTCGACGCTCGCCAGGAAGCTCCGCGACCGTCGGAGCGCACACCGACCCGAGCACATCGACCCTGAGGAGCACGACGACCTCGAGGCGAACTTCGCGGCGCACATCGCCTCGATGCGCAGCCAGGTGAGCGACTTCGCTGACAAGCTCGCCGGAGACGACCCGCTGCTGCGTGAGCGGCTGCGCGTGTTCGAGGGTGGTGACCTCCCGTGATCGCCTTCCTGCTCATTCTGCTGGTGCTCGGCGTCATCAGCTTCGTCGTCTGGTGCGCCGAGTCGACGGAGGCGGAGCTGCAGGAGCAGCAGCGCCGCGCCGAGCTGACCATCGACCGCCAGGCCGAGTCGGCCAAGCGGGCCATGAACGACGCGGCGGGTCAGTCCTGGCGCAATCTCGTGGACTAGAGAGGAGACGGACATGCTCACGTTCTGCTCGCACATCGAGTGCCTGGACAAGGAGCTGGCGTTCCTCGCCGAAGTCGACAGCAGCTTGTCGCAGCAGGCGGTGGTCCACGCGGTGTCGTACCGGCGGCTGTCCGCTCGCTTCCGCCGCGACTTCGCCGGACAGGCGACGCATCGTGAGCCGTGAACAGGGCAGGAGCGTGGGCGAGCGCATCGTGAACTTCTGTATCGGTGCGCTCGTCTGCGCCATCTGCCTAACGCTGGCGTCCGACCTGTTGCTGTCGCTCTGGCCGTGGCTGGTCGTCATCGTCCTCAGCGGCAGCGTGGCGACGGTCTTCTACTGGCGAAATCGGCGCTGGTAGTCCAGATCAGCCAGCCTTCCGCTCGCTGTTGTCGAATGCACAAACTGCATTGACCGTTGCATAAATGCAACGCATAGTAAAGGCAGACCGTTGCATAAATGCAACATGTGTCGCCAACGCCAAAGCACCAACCCTGAAAGGAGGTCTATTTCGCATGTCCACAAACAAGCCATCCAAACCAACGAGGCGTCGTCGTGAGCGTCGTGCTCGCATCCGTGCGGACGTTCGCAAGCAGCCCGACCTCGCCCGCATCGCCCTCACCATCCAGGCGTTGGCGCTCGCGCAGGCCGAGAAGGAGGCCCAAGCCGAGGCCGACGCTCACAAGGAGAAGTCCTCGTGAGCGGGCCCTTCATCTGGACCGACCTCTTCATCCCGGCCCCCGTCAGCGAGGACGCTGCTCGCGCAGCCCTGTCCTCACTGGCGGGGCTCAGCGGACAACCGCGCATCGTTCTCGAAGCCACTGGTCGGCAGGGTGCGGTCACCTGGAAGCTCGGCGCCAACGCCACCGATACGCCGCGCATCCTTCGCGCGCTCGGCGGCCAGCTGCCCGACCTACGCAGTCAGCGCCGCGCCTCCACCTTCGACGGACTGCGAGCCGACACCGCCGCCGCACTCAAGGTCCGCGGTGACCGCGCAGCGCCGCTCAACCACAACGCCATTCAGCCAACGACCCGCGGCGTCCTCACCGTACTGGCGAGCGCACGAAAGGGAGAGCTCGTTCATCTCCAGCTTGTCCTTGGCCCGCGTTCTCGTCCGAGTCGGCCACTCCCCCCGAACCGCCGCCAGAGTCCGAAACGACTCGAGCACCGCTTCGCCTGCGGGGTGCGCGTTGGCGCCTCCACGTCGGACCCGGCCCGCTCACGCAGCCTCATCGAAGGAGTCATCGGAGCGCTCCGTCAACTCGAAGCACCGGGCCTCCGACTCAGCGTCAGCCGCGCCTCGCTCGGTCAGTTCTCGTACGCCAAGAGTCCACTCGTCTGGTCCAACTCCCTCAGCGTCTCGGACCTCGTCCCCCTTACTGGCTGGCCCGTCGCTGCTTCGTCGGATCGGCTGCCCGGTGTCCGGTCGCCGCATCCGCGGCTCCTCACCCCGTCCGACGCGGTGGCGCGCAGCGGTCGGTCAATCGGCGTCTCTTCTACCTCGTCCACTCGACGCGTCGCGCTCTCTGTCGAAGACTCACTCCGCCACCTGCACCTCATCGGGCCAACCGGCGTCGGCAAGAGCACGCTGCTCACACACCTCGCGCTGCAAGACATCAACGCCGGTCGCGGCGTGGCAGTCATCGACCCGAAGGGCGACGTCATCGACGACCTCTTGACCCGGATCGACGAGCGTCACCTCGACCGGGTCGTGGTGCTCGACGCCCGCGATCAGATGCCAGTGGGGCTCAACCCGCTTACGGGCACGAGTGACCCCGATCTGGCTGCCGACGTGCTGCTGGCGTTGTTTCGCTCGCTCTACGGCGAGGGCTGGCTGCCACGAACACACGAGCTGCTCCAGGCCAGCTTGCTGACGCTGGCACGTCGCGGTGACGCCTCGATCGCCATGCTGCCGCTGCTGCTCTCTAGCCCCGGCTTCCGTCGCTCCATCGTGGGGCAGGCGAGCACGGACGACCCAATGGGGCTCGGTGCGTACTGGGGGTGGTACGACGCCATCTCAGACGCCGAGCGGCAGCAGGCCACCGCGCCGCTCCTACGTCGCCTCCGACCCATCCTCATGCGCCCCGGCATCCGCGCCATCTTCGGGCAGCGCAAACCCAAGTTCGACATGCGCGACGTCTTCACCAAGAAGAAGGTGCTCCTCGTCAGCCTCGCCAAGGGTGCCGTCGGGCCCGAGGCCGCCGACCTGCTCGGCTCCATCGTGGTGTCGCAGCTCTGGACGGCCGCGCTTGCCCGAGTCGATCTGCCGTCGGCGAAGCGCCATCCCGTCATGGTGCACATCGACGAGGTGCAGGACTACCTGCGACTGCCCGGCGACCTCGGTGACGCGCTCGCCCAGGCCCGTGGCCTCGGCGTCGGCTACACGCTGGCTCACCAGCACCTCGACCAGCTGCCGCAGCAGCTGCGTAGAGCCGTCCTTGCCAACGCTCGTTCCCGCGTCGCCTTCGGGCTGCCACACGCGGATGCCCGCGACATCGCGGCGACGACGCGCGGACGCCTAGTGCCTCAGGACTTCGAGTCGCTGCCGGCCTTCGCTGCCTACGCCTCGCTCCTTAGCCGCAACGAACCCGGCGACTGGGTCAGCGTCACTACCGAACCGCTCCCCCAGGCGCTGCGGACCGCCGACGAGCCGAGAGAGCGCTCCCGCCAGCGCTACGGCCAGCCGCTGAGCGAGGTCGAAGCCGATCTGCTCGGCCTCATCGAGCCACCGCGCTCGTCCCGCGAAACCTTCGGCCGCGCTCCGCGTCGTCCCGCAGATGGAGGCTCCTCATGACCCGTTACATCCCCGGTAGAGGGCTTCCGCTCGCCCTTCCGCTCGGCACCGAGCCGGATCGGACATCTTCGCTGGTCAGGGCAGAGTTCCGCGCCCTTCGGGGGACGAATACTCCGGCGACTCTGTCTCCGGAGCTCACCCCCAGCAAGCGTCGCCGCCGCGTCGACGCTGACGTGCTGGCCCGCATCGCCGAACTCATGCCAGAGCGCGACTGGGAAGTGCTCCGCCGCATCTCTGAGCACCGCTACCTGACGACCCACCACATCCAGTCCTTCGTCTTCACGACCCTCGGCACGCCTGAGTCTGCTGCTCGCACGACCCGGCATGTGCTGCAGCGCCTGGCCCGTAACGCCCTGATCCGGGTAACCCAGCAGCGCGTCGGCGGCAGCCGTGCTGGCAGCGCCGCGAAGGTCTGGCAGCTTGCCCCAGCCGGCGCTCGCCTCATCCAGGACGACGGCGCCACCAAGCGCACCCACGAACCATCACTGCGCTTCCTCAAGCATTGCCTCGCGATCGCCGACGTCCACCTCGGTGCGCTCGATCTCGAGAAGATCAGCAACGTCACCAAGGTCCACGTCGAAACAGAGCCGACCTCGTGGCGGCGCTACACCGGTCCTGGTGGTGAACCGCGCTGGCTGCAACCAGACCTGGCGGTGATCATCCACCTGACCGACTTCAGCGACCGCTGGTTCATCGAGGTCGACCTCGGCACTGAGTCGCTGCCGACACTACTCAAGAAGTGCGGCCAGTACGAGGCCTATCGGGCGAGCGGCATCGAGCAGGAGACGCACGGCGCCTTCCCGCTGGTGCTCTGGATGTTCAGCCGGAGCGACCGGGCAGAGAAGCTGAAGGCTGCCATCCTGCGTTCGCCGCGCCTGACGCCTGAGCTCTACCGCTTCGCCACCGCCGACACCGTGCAGGCTGTGCTCCGGGAGCCGCTGCCATGACGAGACATCTCCCCCGCAATCAGATCCTGACCGGAGACGCCACCGAACGGCTCGCCGACCTCCCGGACCACTCCATTGACAGCCTCGTCACCAGCCCGCCGTACTTCCGCCTCCGCGACTACCAGGCGACCGGACAACTTGGCCTCGAGTCACATATCGACGACTGGGTCAGCCACCTCCGCGCCGTGCTGCAAGAAGCCGCCCGTGTCCTCGTTCCGACCGGCACCGTCTGGCTCAACCTCGGCGACAGCTTCAGCACGCACAAAAGAGAAGGGGCGACGCGTAAGAGCCTGCTCTTTGGTCCCGAGCGATTAGCACTGGCGCTCATCGAGGACGGATGGACGATCCGGAACAAGGTGGTCTGGGCCAAAACCACCACCGTGCCCTCCAGCGTCACCGACCGCCTCAGCACTCGCTACGAACTCGTCTACCTGCTGGTCCGCTCCCGCACGTACTACTTCGACCTCGACAGCATCCGCGAGCCGCACACCAGCCGCGTCCCGAAGAAGCGCGCCATCACCATCCGCGACGAGCGACCGGCCTGGCTCGGCCCCAACAGCGACGGCGACAGCGGACTCGCCAAGCTGCATGCCCGGGGTATCCGGGGCCACCCGCTCGGCAAGAACCCGGGCGACGTCTGGCGGCTCGGCGTCAGCGGCTTCCGCGGCGCCCACTTCGCGACTTTCCCCGAAAGTCTGGCGCGCCGCATGGTCGAAGCAGGGACGCCGCGTATCCGCTGCAGCCAGTGCCGCGCGCCGTGGACCCGAAAACTCATCCGCACCGGGGACGCAGCAGAACGAGCACCACCACGCCCGACCTGCGACCACGAGTCCGCCGAACCGGGCATCGTGCTCGACCCGTTCATCGGGTCAGGGACAACTGCCATCGCCGCAAGCAAGCTCGGCCGCGACTGGCTGGGTATCGAGCTCAACCCGGACTTCGTCGAACTCGCCAACGAGCGCATCGAGCAGGCGGTCCGCCACCCATCAACAAGCAACCGAAAGGAGGTGTCATGAATGAACAGCAACCAGCAAGTCCAGAGCACGAATCAACCCCGGACTCGCCTCGAGTCTGGATCGCCAGCTTGGCCGACTACAACGCCGGCCGGCTCCATGGCGACTGGGTCGACGCGGCCGTCGAGGGAGAGGAACTCGTCGCCGCAGCAGAGGCCATCCTCGCGACGAGTCAAGAGCCTGGGGCAGAGGAGTGGGCCATCTTCGACTTCGACAACTTCGGTCCGTACCGCGTCGGTGAGTACGAGGACCTGCACCAAGTGGCCGCCGTCGCCCGAGGGATCGCCGAGGACGGGGAAGCCTTCGCCACCTACGCCCAGCTATCCGGCGCACGTGGCGAGGACCTCGAGACTGGCTACGTCGAGGCCTTCGTCGGTTACTGGCACTCCCTCAGCGCCTTCGTCGACGACCTACTCGACGATCTCGGCATTCGTGAGTCACTCGCCGACTCGTTGCCCGACTGGCTCGCAGCCCACGTCTCAATTGATCGCGACGGCGTGCTGCGAGACCTGCTGGTCGACCTGCACTACGAAGACGCCTCGGACGGCGGCGTCTACATCTATCGGCTCTGACCGACGGCCTCATCGGGGGCCTGCGACCGCTGATTGCGACGGCATCCGCCGTCGCCGGTCGCACCACCCCGAGGAGGTGCTCCGAGCAACACCCTCGGACAAGTCCCTCAGGAAGGAGGAGAGGCACATGAAGACACTCGCCGTACGACTGGAAGATGAGCAGCACGCTCGTCTGACCATCCTGTCGAAGCTCGCCGAAGTGGCCGTCACGGACACCATCCGTACTGCCATCGAGGAGCGCCTCACCAAGATGTCGAACGACCCAGAGATCTCAGCCAAGGCTGAGTCGCTGGCCGCCGAGATCGACCGTGAAGCTGCCGAGCAGCGCGCCGCCATCGCCGGACTCTTCGGAGATGGCACCAAGCCGCGCACAAGCTCCCGCTCGAAGAGCGCCGGAGCCTGAGGTGAAGTCACGCCTCTCTCGCGACAGGAACCGTCGACGCTGCCCACCCGGCACGTCGCTCGGTTCCTGTCGCGCTGAACAACCAGAACTAGAAGCGGGGCAGGCTCAGCAGGTTGTCGGTGTACGTGCCGTTCGCCGCCGTCCTCAAGTAGGGCGGGCTGGCATTCACGACGTGCACCTTGACGTCGTACCGGCCGTCAGCCGACACCCGGGCCTCGCCGCCACCGTTGATCCAGTCGACCGCCCGCTGCTTCGTCCACCACGCCTCATTGGAAGTGCCGTACTCAGACCAATAGACATGCGTGATGTGCTCGTGCTGCTGCGAGTCCTTCGGACTCATGCTGATCCCGGTGATGTAGATCAAGGCTCGACTCCCTGGCTGTCGAGGACGCCGTCTGCTCGAACGTCCGCTCTCCTGAGCATCCCCCGTCGCGCTGACAAATCTGCACGTTCGTCCCAGCGGTCAGGCCCGGAAAGCGCAAATTGGGTGGTGCATTTATGCAACACAAGGCGTATAATGAGAGCAGAACCAATTAATTGCATGGAGAATCAAATGGACGAAAAGCAAGCTCGGAAACTCGGGAAAATGCTGCAGCAGTCACGCGAAACTCAAGGGCTCTCAGCCCGTGAAGTAGCGACTCGAAGCGGCCTCGTCGCCTCAAGCGTCAGACGCCTGGAACAGGGCGCGATTGCGAACCCGGGAATCGAGACGCTCAAATCTCTAGCTGACGTGCTCGACCTCGATGCTTCCGACCTCTACGCCACCGCTGGCGTCATGCCGACCAACGGACTGCCGAGTTTCGCGCCCTACCTGCGCAGCAAGTACAGCGACCTTCCTGACAGCGCTCAGGCAGAGCTCGAAAAGACCTTCGCCCGTATCGCTGCCAAGCATGGCTACGACCCCGGCGGGCCGAACCCCGGCGAGGACGAAGCGCAGTAACCAGACAACCAACTAAACAGCCCGACTAGGGAAAGGAGGCTTACATGAACACATCACCATCACCATCACCACTCTCGAGCCTCCGCGCCCTGCTGCCGCACCGCGTCGTGAACTTCGCCGAGGCGCTGCAGATCGCTGAACAGCAAGCCCGCCGACTGGTCGACCTCATTGATGACGTCGACGGCATCCACGAACTTCATGTGGCTGCAATGCCGCGCATCCGCGTCGTGCACGAAGTCCTGCCGGTATCCGGTCTGAGCTACTGGAACGGCAAGCACTGGGTAATTGCTCTCTCGAAGACCGAGAGTGTCACGCGCCAACGTTTCACCTTGCTCCACGAGTTCAAGCACATCGTCGACCATGGTTCGACTGATCTGCTCTACACCGGGGATCGCCGCCACACGGCTGAACAGCAGGCCGAGTCCGCCGCCGACTATTTCGCCGGCTGCGCGCTCGTCGACAAGCGCGCCCTCAAGTCAGCATGGGGCAACAGGGTGCAGCGCGTTGAAGACCTCGCGTCACAGTTCAGCGTCAGCCCCGACGCCATGCGCGTCCGTCTGTCTCAGACTGGTCTCGACGTCGTCGTCGATAAGGTCCCGGCGCCTCGCTGCGCCCGTCCCGTCGCCACCCCTCGATCCAAGGCGCAGCGGTTTCGTGCCACCCGTCCTCGCTACTCCCAGAGGAGATACGCATGAACGACATCGCACTGGCTCCGATCGGTATTCGCCCGATGGCCGTCATCTACCTACGGGTGAGCACCAAGGACCAGGCCTCACGCGGCGGTGAGGCGGAAGGCTTCTCCATCCCAGCGCAGCGCGACGCGTGCCTTCGCAAAGCCGAGTCCCTCGGTGCCGTCGTCGTTGCTGAGTTCGTCGATGCCGGGGAAAGCGCTCGCTCGGCCAACCGGCCCGAGCTCAAGAACATGCTGAAGTTCATCAGACAGAACAAGGTCGCCCACGTCATCGTGCACAAGGTCGACCGCCTCGCTCGTAACCGAGCCGACGACGTCGAGATCAACCTGCAGCTCCAAGCATCCGGCGCACAGCTGGTGTCGTGCTCCGAGAACATCGATGAGACACCGAGCGGTGTGCTCCTACACGGCATCATGAGCTCGATCGCGGAGTTCTACTCGCGCAACCTGGCTGCTGAGTCCAAGAAGGGGATGCGCCAGAAGGTGAAGAACGGGGGCACCGCCGGCATGGCGCCCTTCGGCTACATCAACACTCGTACCCGCAACAACGATGGCCGCGAGGTTCGCACTGTCGAGCTCGACTCCGAGCGCGCCGAGTGGGTGCCGTGGATCTTCGAGCACTATGCATCCGGCGACTGGACCGCAGCCGCACTTCGTGACGAACTCAACCGACGAGGCGTCATGACACGTCCACGTCCAAATCGGCCGAGCCGTCCAATCGCCACCTCTCACGTCCACGCCATTCTTCGCAATCGCTACTACCTCGGGTTCGTCACCTTCGAGGGCGTCGAGTACCCGGGGCAGCACGAGGCACTGGTGTCCGAAGAACTGTTCCAGCGCGTCCAACGCATGCGCGCCGCCAGGGCACAGAGCAAGGAGAAGCCTCGCGTCTTCAACCACTACCTGAAGGGATCCGTCTTCTGCGGGCAGTGTGGTGAGCCGCTGACCTTTGCCAGGTCGCGCAACCGCCAAGGCACCACCTACGACTACTTCATCTGCATCGGCCGCAATAGCCACCGGAACGGGTGCACCTTCCGTGCGATCGAGGCCGCTCAGCTCGAACGGCTCGTACAAGAGCACTGGAAGACCGTCACGATGAAGTCCACGCACGTCGCGCAGATCCGCGCCTTGCTTCTCGAGCACATGGGCATCGTGCTCCCGTCGAGCGCAGCCAACCGCGAGTCGACTGGCGGTGCGCCGCGGTGCCATCGAGGCCGAGTCCTCGAAGCACAAGTTCGACGAAGGTGTCATCACTCGTTCTCTTGAGCTGTGTCTCGAACTCCTGACCAGTGGTCAGAAGCACTACGAGCAGGCGGACAAGCTCGCACGACGCGAACTCAACCAAGCCATGTTCGAGCACCTCTACGTCGATGACGACGAGATCGTGGCGAGCGACATGAATGAGGCATTCCGGCGACTCATCTCCGAAGACCTCGCCGTCGAACTGGAGAGCGAGCGGAAGACCCACCAAAAGCGTCAGACCAGAACTAGTGGCCTCTACGCTCTGCCAGGGGTCGATGAAAACGCCCACAGGGGTGGCGAGCAGGGCTCATGGGACTTGCCGCCGCGCGCCCGTCGAACACGGCCCGAGGACCGGATTCGACCGTTTCTGACCCTCGAACGCCCTCGGGGTCACCTCTCATGGGAAAAGAAAGAACCACGGCCCTCAGAGGACCGTGGTTCCAACGACTTACTTTTGGTAGCGGGGACAGGATTTGAACCTGTGACCTCTGGGTTATGAGCCCAGCGAGCTACCGAACTGCTCCACCCCGCGTCGCACATAGAACATTACGCCACGGTGAACGGGGATCCAAATCGGGGGTGTGAGACGACGCTCACAGGGGTTCTCTCGACTCGCGAGACCGGCGATCCGCTCCTACCGTCGTGTGGAAAGGAGTCGTCGGTGATCGCAGGTCGGTACAGGCTCGAGCGCGAGATCGGTCGAGGTCGCTCCACGAGCGTGTGGGCAGGCCACGACACCCTTCTCGACCGTCGGGTGGCACTCAAGAGACTGGGCTTCTCGCCCGGCTCCGACGAGGTCGACGCCGCACGCGCCGAGCGTGAGGCGAGGCTCGCCGCACGGGTCCACCACCCGCACGTCGTCTCCGTCTACGACCTCGCCGACGACGGCGACTTCACCTGGCTGGTCATGGAGCTCGTCGACGGGCCGACCCTCGCCGACCTCGCACAGCACGGTCCCCTCGACCTCGGACGTGCCGCCCGTCTCCTGGCCCAGGTCGCCGACGCACTCGCCGCGGCGCATGCCGACGGGCTCGTGCACCGCGACGTCAAGCCGTCGAACGTCTTCGTCACCGGCGACGACGTCGCGAAGCTCGGCGACTTCGGGATCGCCCGCCGCGAGGACGACGAGGCGCTCACCCGCACGGGCCTCATCACCGGCTCGCCCGCCTACCTCTCCCCCGAGATCGCCCGCGGGTCCACCGCCACGGCCGCGGGCGACGTGTGGGCCTTCGGCATCACCGTCTACCGCGTGGTCACCGGCACAGCGCCTTATGACGTGGAGGGTGACGACGTCGTCACCGCCGTGCAGAAGATCCTCGAGGCGCCGGCGCCCGCACTGCCCGCCGACCACCCGCTGGCTCCCGTCGTCGCCGCGTCGACGCGCCATGACCCCGCCGACCGCGCCACCATGCGCGACACCGCCGACCTCCTGCAGACGCTCGCCGCGCCCGGCGGCCTCGGTCACCTCCGGCCTGTGCCGGCCGACCTGGCCGTCGCGCGTGCCGCGACCGCACGAGCGACCGAGTCGACCGCGACGATCCCCGTCCTCGACAGGCCGCGCCCCGCGGTCGCGCAGCCACGAGCCGTCCGCGCGACCACGACCACTCCACCAACGCTCCCGCCACCGGCCCGCCGACGACGCGGACCACGTCGTCGCGACCGGCGCACGATCCTGGTCGCCGCCGCCGCGCTCGTCGCCTTCGGTGCGGCCGGTGCCGGCGTGGTCGCGACGACGGGCGACGACACGGCCCCGGTCGCCGCGGCCACGTCGGCACGCCCACCGCTCACCGTCCAGCAGCGCCTCGAGAAGTTCGCCACCGACTACGTCCAGACGGCCGCCAGCGACCCGCAACGTGGCTTCCGACTGCTCACCGCCTCGTACCAGCAGGCCAGCGGCGGCATCGCCGGCTACACCGACTTCTGGGGACGCGTCAGCGACGTGCGTGTCGAGGGGGTGCGCTCCGACCCCGACCAGATGCGGGTGACGTACACGTACTCCTACGAGATCGGCGGGGTCCGCCGGACCCAGGCCCTGACACTGCTGCTCGCGCAGGAGGGCGACCGCTACCTCATCCGCGGCGCGCTCGCGGCCTGAGCTCAGAGCGTCTCGCGCTCCAGCACCGAGTTCGGTCGGAACGACACCGGCTCACCACGACGCGTGGGGCGCACCAGGTCGAAGCCCGCCGTCGTCACCAGCACCCACCGGCGCGGGCGCTGCGCACGGCCCAGCCTCTGGGCGGGATCGCCGGCCACCTCCCGCGCACACGCCACGTGGCACGGCGGGAACCCGAACTCCCCGTCGAGGGCCTCGTCGGGGGTGCCGACGAACGCGACCGGACGCGTCAACGTCTGGCCGCACACCCCGCAGATCCGGCTCAGGGAGCACCGGATGGCCTGCTTCTTCACGACCTTCTCGTGCGTGCCGCGTCCCTCGTCGTCCACGCACGCGAACGGCAGCGCCGAGCCCTCGACCATCGGACCCGACGCCGCCGTCACCGCACCCTCGCTCACGACGTGGCGGCCGCGTTCGTCCAGCGGCCCAGCTCGTGGCGACGTCCGGGGCGCTCGTCGTCGCGCAGTCGACGACTGCGGGGCGCGGGCGGCGCCGGGTTGTCCTTCGTCCGACGGTTCGGCAGCGACAGCTTCATGATGGTGCGCAGCGTCTGGCCGTACTGCTTGTACAGCGGACCGGTCGTGTAGGGGATGCCGTAGCGCTGGCAGAGGTCCTTGACCTTCACCGAGATCTCCGCGTACCGGTTGCTGGGCAGGTCGGGGAACAGGTGGTGCTCGATCTGGTAGCCGAGCTGGCCGCTCATGACGTGGAGGAGCTTGCCGCCCTCGAAGTTGGCCGACCCGAGCATCTGGCGCAGGTACCACTCCGCGCGCGTCTCGTCCTCCAGCTCCTCCTCCGTGAAGTGCACCGCACCGTCCGGGAAGTGCCCGCAGAAGATGATCATGTACGCCCACACGTTGCGCACGAGGTTGGACGTGACGTTCGCCGTCAGCGTGCTCAGGAACGCCGGACCGGTCAGTGCCGGGTAGACGACGTAGTCCTTGAGCGCCTGCTTGCCGATCTTGTCGCCGATCTGCTTGAGCTGGCGCTTGAGCAGCTTCGGGTCCTTCTCGCCCTTGCGGATGGCCTCGATGTCGAGGTCGTGCAGCGCCACGCCGTACTCGAAGAACAGCGCCAGCAGGGCGTTGTAGATCGGCTGGCCGAGGTTGTACGGCGTCCACTTCTGGTCGCGGCTCATCCGCAGGATCCCGTAGCCCACGTCGTTGTCGTGGCCGAGCACGTTCGTGAACTGGTGGTGGATGTAGTTGTGCGAGTGCTTCCACTGCTCGGCCGGCTGGGTCGTGTCCCACTCCCAGCTGCTCGAGTGCACCTCCGGGTCGTTCATCCAGTCCCACTGGCCGTGCATCGTGTTGTGGCCGATCTCCATGTTCTCCAGGATCTTGGCCGACGACAGCAGGGCCGTCCCGAGCAGCCACGCGGGCGGGAACAGGCTCGCGAACAGGGTGATGCGCCCGGCGGCGGCCAGCCGTCGCTGCAGCGCGATGATGCGCAGCACGTAGTCGCGGTCGGCCTGACCACGACTGGCCTCGACCTCGGCGCGGATCTCGTCGAGCTCACGCCCGATCGCCTCGACCTCCTCGTCGGTCAGGTGGGTGTACTCGCGCACGTCGGCGTAGGCCATGGGTGTCTCCTCAGATCTTGAGCGTGCAGTCGGTGGCGGCGACGCTGATGCAGGTCTGCACGTACTCGCCCTCGGTGTGCTCGTCGCCGCTGCGCAGGTCCTTCACGCGGCCGCTGAGCAGCGGCACGTCGCACGTGTGGCAGATGCCCATGCGACAGCCGAACAGCATGTTGACGCCGGCCTGCTCGCCGGCCTCCAGCAGCGTCGTGGCCCCGTCGACCTCGACGCTCTTGCCCGTGTCGCCGAAGGTGATCGTGCCGCCCTCGGCGTCGGTCTCCGTGGCGCCGAGCGAGAACCGCTCGACGTGCAGGTCCTCGTCGCGCCCGAGCCGCTCGAAGTGCTCGACCAGAGCGTCGAGCATGGGCTGCGGCCCGCACGCCCACGTCTCCCGGTCGGTCCAGTCGTGGCAGACGTCGTCGAGCTGGTCGGGCGTCAGGAAGCCGTCACGGTCGGTGAACCGCTCGTAGAAGGTGAAGCGTTCGTGCTTCGCGGCCAGCTCGCGCAGCTCGGCGAGGAACATCATGTCGTCCTCGTCGACGGCGGAGTAGGCGAGGAAGACGTCGGGCATCGAGTCGCGTCGGTCGAGGGTGCGCAGGATCGACATGACCGGGGTGATGCCGCTGCCGCCGACGACGAACAGCATCCTCTCCGGCGGCGGGTCGGGGAGCACGAAGTCGCCCTGCGGCGACTCCAGGCGCACGATCGTCCCCGGCTCGAGGCCGTTGACGAGGTGCTCGGACAGGAAGCCCTCGGGCATGGCCTTCACGGTGATGGCCACCGTGCCCTCGGAGCGGACGGGCGCCGACGACAACGAGTAGGACCGCCAGTGGAAGCGCCCGTCGATCTCCACCCCGATGCCGATGTACTGGCCGGGCTGGAAGTCGAACGACCAGCCCCACCCGGGCTTGATGACGAGCGTCGCCGAGCGGTCGGTCACCTGCTCGACCCGCTCGACGCGGCCACGCAGCTCGCGCGCGGACCACAGCGGGTTGATGAGCTTGAGGTAGTCGTCGGGGTGCAGCGGCGTCGTGAACGCCTTGCCGACCGCACGCACACGACGCAGCACGGTCGACCTCTCGATCAGTGAGTCAGCCATCGGCCCGCCTCCCCGGTCTCGCGCCCTCCAGGACGACCCCTGTCGGCCGTGTGGTGTGCGTCACGGCGAGCGTACGTCCGTCCAGGAGTCCGCGCTCGGCAACGCGGCACATCCATCCACGGGCTGAGACCATGCGTTACATTGCGTACAATGTAATTGTGCACTTTCGAGTTGCGGCATAGCCGTGGGCGACCAGACTCGAAGGTGCCAGAGCGCACGATCCCCGACACAGACGGAGGAACACCCATGAGCACGCTCGAGACCAACGGCATCCAGATCAGCTACACCGACAGCGGCGGAGACGGCCGCCCCGTCGTCCTCATCCACGGCTGGCCCCTCAGCGGCGCCTCCTGGTCGGAGCAGGTCCCGGCCCTGACCGAGGCCGGCTACCGCGTCATCACCTACGACCGTCGTGGCTTCGGCGCCAGTGACAAGCCCGACACCGGCTACGACTACGACACGTTCACCGAGGACCTCGCGGGCCTGCTCGAGCAGCTCGAGGTCACCGACGCCACCATCGTCGGCTTCTCGATGGGCGGCGGCGAGGTGGCTCGCTACCTCGGCTCACGCGGCTCCGAGCGCATCCACTCGGCCGTGTTCGCCGGCGCCGTCCCGCCGTACCTGCTGAAGACCGACGACAACCCCGACGGCGGCCTCACGCCCGAGGACGTCCAGGGCTTCAAGGACGGCGTCAGCAACGACCGTGCCGGCTTCCTCGAGGAGTTCACCACGAACTTCTTCAGCGCCAACGACGAGCTGAAGGTGACCGAGGCCCAGCGCCAGGAGGCCATCGCGCTCGTCGAGCCCGCGTCGACGACGGCCATGCTCGGCTGCGTCGAGGCCTTCGGCACCACCGACTTCCGCGACGACCTCGAGAAGATCGACGTGCCGACGCTCGTCATCCACGGCGACGCTGACGCCGTCGTGCCCTTCGAGGTCTCCGGCAAGCGCACGGGCGAGACGGTGAAGGACGCCACGGTCCA
Organism: Propionibacteriales bacterium; assembly: GCA_026392465.1. Classification (GTDB taxonomy): domain Bacteria; phylum Actinomycetota; class Actinomycetes; order Propionibacteriales; family Nocardioidaceae; genus Aeromicrobium. The sequence continues at coordinate 71,102 of JAPLCA010000005.1, read as the reverse complement.
CGTCGTCGCCGACGGCCCGCACGGGTTCAACGTGAGCCACGCCGGGGAGTTCAACCGCGTGCTGCTCGACTTCCTGCAGCGCTGACCCCGCCCCGCCCCGGCGGACCACCCGCCGCGAAGGCCCCTCCCGGACCCGTCCGGGAGGGGCCTCGTGCGTCCTGGTCGTCAAGGTGACGAAACGGTTAAGCCCGAGATTGCAGGCTCCTCAGCCCTGGCGCAGCAGCAGGCTCGGGGTGAGACTGTCTCCCATGCCTCGCCCCTCCAGGGCAGGCACGCCTTGTCCCACGGGGGGACGCCGGACCACGGTCCGGTAGCAGAGAGGACGCACCACCTTGCGCACACGCCGCACACGGCTGCTCCGTTCAGGAGCCGCCTCCACCATCGCGCTCGCGCTCGCCATCACCTCGGCGGGCGCAGCGAACGCCGCGAACGACGACCCGCGCGCCAAGGTCGAGCAGGCCCCGGAGCGGGCCGCGCAGACCGACGAGGTCAAGGACGCGCCGGCCGGCGACAAGCTCGGCCAGCCCGACCGCGAGCTGCTCGCCGAGGCGCGGCAGAACGGTGACAAGCGCGTCACCGTCATGATCGCCACCCAGCGCAAGGCCACCGGGGCCGTCGTCGACGCCCTCGAGTCGTCGGGCGCCTGGGTCGGTCGCGTCGACGACAAGCTGGGCTACGTCCGCGCCAGCGTGCCCACGTCGCGCGTGGAGAAGGTCGCCGCGCTCTCGAAGGTCACGGCCGTCGACCTCGACGAGACCATCCCGATCGACGACCCCGCCCCCGGCAAGGTCTCGGCCGACGGTTCCGCGCCCACCAGCGCGCCCGGCGCGAGCACCCCGAACGCGAACCCGTACATGCCCACGCGCGAGACCGGCACGACCGACTTCGTCGCGAAGAACCCGAAGTACGACGGCCGCGGCGTCACCATCGGCATCATCGACTCCGGCGTCGACCTCGACCACCCGGCCCTGCAGGAGACCAGCACCGGCGAGCGCAAGATCGTCGACTGGGTCACCGGCACCGACCCGCTCCTCGACGACGACGGCACATGGCGGGCCATGCTCACGTCCGTCAAGGCGACCCCGACGTTCACCTACGCCGAGCAGACCTGGACCGCGCCGCGCGAGGGCACCTTCCGCGTCAACCGCTTCAGCGAGAGCATCACCGCCGGCAGCGAGCCCGACGGCGACGTGAACCGCGACGGCGACACCACCGACCGGTTCGGCATCCTCTACGACGAGGACACCCACGACATCTGGGTCGACGCGAACCAGGACAACGTCTTCTCCGACGACGAGCTCATGCGCCCGTACAAGGAGAAGTTCCAGGTCGGCCACTTCGGCACCGACGACCCGTCGACCGACATCGTCGAGCGCATGCCGTTCACCGTCGAGTACCGCGAGGACGTCAGTCTCGCGCCCGCCGACCTGCCCGGCACCGCCGACTTCGTCAACATCGGCATCGTCGAGGACGCGCACGGCAGCCACGTCGCCGGGATCGCGGCCGGTCACTCGCTGTTCGGTGGCGCCATGAACGGCCAGGCGCCCGGCGCCAAGATCGTGTCGAGCCGTGCCTGCACGTGGGGTGGCGGCTGCACCGCCGCGGCCCTGCTCGACGGCATGGTCGACCTCGTCACCAACCGCGGTGTCGACGTCGTCAACATGTCCATCGGCGGCCTGCCCGCCCTGAACGACGCGAACAACGCGCGTGCGACGGTCTACGACCGTCTGATCGACGACTACGGCGTGCAGCTGTTCATCTCCGCCGGCAACAGCGGCCCGGGCCTGAACACCATCGGCGACCCGTCCGTGGCCGGCAAGGTCGTGAGCGTGGCGTCGTCCATCTCCAAGGGGACCTGGAAGGCCAACTACGGCTCGGTCGTCTCGGCCGCGCTCGCGCTGCACCCGTTCTCCTCGCGTGGCCCGACGGAGTCCGGCGACTTCAAGCCCAACATCGCGGCCCCCGGCTCGGCGATCTCGACCGTGCCCCAGTGGCTCAAGCAGCCCGACCTCAAGGAGGCCGGCTACACGCTCCCGGTCGGCTACGCCATGTTCAACGGCACGTCGATGGCCTCGCCGCAGGCCGCCGGCGCCGCAGCCGTGCTGCTCTCAGGCACCCTCGCCCGTGAGGTCCCGGTGACGCCCAAGCAGCTGCGCAACGCGCTGTACTCGTCGGCGAAGCTCTTCCCGGGCGAGTCGGTCGCGGGGCAGGGTGCCGGCCAGGTCAACGTGCCCGGTGCGTGGAGCCTGCTGCTCAAGAAGGCCGTCACGGCCGACTACCGCACGGACGCGCCGGTCTGCACCCCGCTGTCGGACTTCCTGGCGAAGCCGGGTCGCGGCACGGGCCTGTACAACCGCTGTGCCGCCGACCAGGGCGGTCAGACGCTGAACAAGGCCAAGAAGTACGACGTCAAGATCACGCGCTCGTCCGGCACCTACCGGTCGGTCAAGCACACGGTCCGCATCGTCGGCAACGACGGCACCTTCCGCGCGCCCACCTCGATCACGCTCGCGCGGGGTCGCACGGTGAGCCTGCCGGTGACCGCCACCGCCAAGACGCAGGGAGCGCACTCGGCGATCGTGGAGATCGACGACCCGGCGACCCCGGTCGTCGACCACCGCGTCATGGTCACGGTCGTGCAGTCCACGGGGCTGACCTCGCCGAGCTTCGCCAAGGAGAACCGCGGCACGGTCCAGCGCAACCGGTCCACGTCGTACTTCGTGTCGGTGCCGGAGGGCGCCAAGGCGCTGCAGGTGAACCTGTCCGGCATCGCCACGCGCAGCCAGACCCGGTTCATCGCGATCAACCCCTACGGCGTCCCGGTCGAGTCGACGGCGTCGACGGCGTGCTACACCAACTTCAGCGACGCGAAGGCCTGCAAGCCGACGTCGCGGAGCTACGCCGACCCGCTGCCGGGCGTCTGGGAGATCGAGGTCGAGTCGCGTCGCACGTCGCCGCTGCTCGACAACCCGTTCACCCTGACCGCCGCCGTCCAGGGCGTCACCGTCGACCCGGCTTCCCAGGAGGTCGCCCCGGCCGCCGAGGGTGGAGCGACCGACCTGGAGTGGACGCTCAAGAACGCGTTCGGTCCGGTCACGGTCACGCCGCGTGGTGGCGACCTGGGCAGTGCCCTCGCGGAGCGCAAGACGATCGACGACGGTGCTCAGCAGACGTACACCGTCGACGTCCCGGAGGGTGCGTCGAGCCTCACGGCGACCATCGGCAGCACGTCCGACGCCGGCGCCGACCTCGACCTCGCCGTCCTCAACGCCGACGGGTCGCTGGCCGGCCAGTCGGCGGACGGTGACTCCGAGGAGTCGGTCACGCTCGACGCACCCGCCGCCGGCACGTACACGGTCGTGGTCCAGGGCTACTCCGTCCCGGCAGGAAGCACCGAGTACGACTACCTGGACGTGTTCTACTCCTCGGGGCTGGGCACGCTCGCGGTCGACGACACGCCCGTCCAGCTGGCACGCGGCGGCTCGGCGGTCGTCCAGGGGTCGCTGCAGCCCACGGCGCAGCCGACCGAGGGTCGCTCGCTGTTCGGCGAGATGCAGGTGGTCTCGTCCGAGGGTGCGGTGCTCGGCAGCGGCACGGTCCGGGTGACCGGCTCGGCTCCCGAGCCGACGCCGTCGGCGACCACCACGACGCCGACCGCCCCGGAGACGGCTCAGCCGCTCGCTCCGCAGGCGACGGCGAAGGACGAGCAGGAGTAGTCAGCCGCGCTCGACCTCGACGACGACGAGCACCGGTCCTCGCTGACAGGTGGTGGTCGCGTCGGGGTCGGGCCGGCCCCGCACGGTGACACGGTCGCCGGCCTCCAGGCCGGCGACCGTTCCTGTGAGCACCCACGTGCGGCCGGTCGCGGCGAGCGTGACGCACCGGTCCTCCGGCGAGCGCTCCACGACGCCCGTGACGCTCTGCAGGCCGGCCGACGGCTTGCCCGTCGGGTCGTCGGGCAGCGTCGGTGTGGGGTCGTCCGGCAGCGACGACGACGGCGCGGGCGCCGCTGTGCCGTCCTGCTCGTCTCCCCCACCGCCGCCCCCGCACCCCGCGAGGACCACCGCCACCAGCACCCACCCGACCCGTCTCATCCCCCCAGCGTGCCACCGCCCCCGAAGCCCCCGCTGGTCGAGCAGCGGCCCCGCGCTAGGGGCACCTCCCGCGGCTCCGCGCTGCTCGACCAGCGAAACCGTCCGCTGGTCGAGCAGCAGCGACGGCGAGCGCCAGCGAGCTCGTCGCTGCGATGGAGCCGTCGCACAGGGGGCGTAGCCGCGACGGAGCGAGACCACCCGGCAACGGATCAGCGTGGACCGGCCCCCAGCGAACCCCCAGAGTGGCCTCGATACGCCCGAAGCACGCTCGTTCCGCCCCCGCAAGCGGGAGGTGCCCCCAGCGCTCCGCGCTACTCGACCAGCGAAACCCTCCGCTGGTCGAGTAGCGGCACGAGCGACGAAGGAGCTCCGTGCCGCGTATCGAGACCACCCGGCAATGGATCAGCGCGGACCAACCCCCAGCGACAGCCCAGAGTGGTCTCGATACGCCCGACCGGGCTCCTTCGTCGCCGGTCGGACTACTCGACCAGCGGAACCCCGGGCGGGGCTACTGGTCGGACTGGCCGAGGGCGTCCTGGGCGTTCTCGACCGCTGCGTTCATCTGGTCAATCCGACGCTGGTACTCGGCGAGGTCGCCCTCCTCGAGGGCCTTCTGGGCCGCGGAGTAGGCCGCCGATGCGTCGCGCAGGTACTCCTGGGTCGTCTTCGCGCCACCGTCGCCACCGCCGCCGGTGCCGCCGCCCGAGGACTCCTCGTCGGGGTCGGGCACCGACCCCTCGGCCAGGCCGAGCGCGACGCGCAGCGCCTCGTCGAGGGTCTGACCGAAGCCGACCTCCTCGCCGAAGGACGCCGCGACGAACTGCAGCACCGGGTACGTGCCCTCGGTCGCCTGCCGTCGGATGTAGACGGGCTGCACGTACAGCAGCGCGTCGCCGACCGGCAGGGTCAGCAGGTTGCCGTTGAGGACCTGCGCGTCGGACTGACGGAACTGCAGCAACGCCTGGGTCACGCCGCGGTCGGAGCTGAACTGGTTGGCGATCTGGCTCGGACCCGGCACCTGCGTGTCGCTCGGCAGCTGCAGGATCTGCATCTTGCCGTAGTCCTCGCTCGACGCCTCCGAGTTCACCGACATGAACGCAGCCAGGTTCTGGCGGCTGTTCGGGAGGTAGACGCTGGTCAGCGAGAACGCCGGGTCCTCCTGGCCGGGACGGGCCGTCGTCAGGAAGTACGGCGGCTGCTGGGTCTTCGTCTGGCCCGACGGGGTCGCCGGGTCCTCGGGCACACGCCAGCGCTCACCGTCCTCGTAGAACGTCTGCGCGTCCGTCACGTGGTAGCGCTCGAGCACGTTGCGCTGGACCTTGAACAGGTCGACCGGGTAGCGCAGGTGCTCCAGCAGGCTCTGGTCGATCTCCGAGCGGGGCTCGACGACACCCGGGAAGACCTTCATCCACGTCTTGAGGACCGGGTCCTGGGTGTCCCACTGGTACAGCTTCACGCTGCCGTCGTAGGCGTCGACCACGGCCTTGACGGAGTTGCGCATGTAGTTGACGTTGTCCGTCGGCAGCGCGGCCTGCGACGTACCCTGCGTCAGCGTGTCGTCGGTGGCCTGGCGCAGCGAGCGGCGCTCGCTGTAGGGGTAGCTGTTGCTCGTCGTGTAGCCGTCGACGATCCACACCACGCGACCGTCGACGACGGCCGGGTAGGTGTCGCCGTCGACCGTCAGCCACGGTGCGACCTTCTCGACGCGGTCGCGGGGGTGCCGGTCGTAGAGGATCTTGGAGTTCTCGTTGACGCGGTTGGAGAGCACGATGTTGGGCTCGGCGAACTTGAACGCGTAGAGCACCTTGTGGAAGAGGCTGCCGACGGGCACGCCACCCTCGCCGTCGTAGGTGTTCTGCGTCGCGCTCTCGGCGCCGTCGTTGCCCGACCCGCCACCGCGCGGGATGTCGACCTCGATCGGTGCGGCGCCGTCCGGACGACCGACGATCGAGTACGACGGGGAGCTCTCGCCGAAGTAGATCCGCGGCGGCACCTCGGTCTCGATCTCACCGACCGGCGGGATGTCCTTCTCGACCCACACGGGCTCGCCCTGCTCGCCCCGCTGGTTGCCGCGCGCGGCGATGATGCCGTAGCCGTGGGTGTAGACGGTGTGGTCGTTGGCCCAGTTGCGCTGCGAGTCCTGCAGGCCGCCCAGGTCGAGCTCGCGGGCCGCGATGATGACGTCCTGCGGGATGTCGTCGTCGCCGAGCTTGTAGCGGTCGACGTCGAGGGTGTCCGGGACGGTGTAGTAGCCGCGCACCTGCTGCAGCTGCTGGAACGCCGGCGAGATGAGCGTGGGGTCGAGGAGCCGGGTGCTGACGCGCGACTCGGCCGACGCGTTGAGCTCCTGCGGCGTCAGCGTCGTGTTCGCGGTGTAGTCCTCGGTCTCGACGTCGGCGACGTCGTAGGCGTCGCGGGTCGCCTCGATGTTCCGGGCGATGTACGGACCCTCCTTGTCCGGCTCCGACGGCCGCACCTGGAAGGACTGCATCACGTAGGGCCAGACACCGCCGATGAGCACCGAGGTGAGGAGCAGCAGGCCGAGTCCCACCCCCGGCAGCACCCACGACTTCACGAAGACGGACGCGAAGAACAGCACGGCGCACACGAGCGCGACGCCGATGAGGATGTTCGCCGCGGGGATCCGGGCCTTCGCGTCGGTGAAGCCGATGCCGGTGAACAGACCGGACCCGTTGACGGCCAGGTTGTAGCGGTCGAGCCAGTAGCCGAACGCCCGCAGCAGCACGCCGAACCCGACCAGCACCGCGAGGTGCACCTGCGCCGCGCGCGTGAAGCGCGGGCCGCGACCGGCGAACCGGATGCCGCCGAAGACGTAGTGCACGAAGACGCTCACCAGGACGGCCACGACGACCAGGGCGAACAGGAACGAGGACAGGAAGTTGAGCCACGGCAGGTCGAAGACGAAGAAGCCGATGTCCTTCTTGAACTGCGGGTCCTGCTGGCCGAAGGACGTGCCGTGGCGCCACAGCTGGAAGGTCTCCCAGCGCGACGACGCGACGGAGCCGGCGAAGACCGTCAGCACGACCGCGAGCACGACGAGCGCCGGACGCTTCACCGGCGAGAGCGCCTGCCGGTACCGGAACGCGGGGTCGTCGCGGCGCACCGGGAGCGCGTCCGGCTGGAGCCGGTGCGCGAGCCACGCGTTGGCGGCGACGACGAGCCCGAACAGCAGGCCGAGCACCGCGAACAGGCCGACCCGGTTCACGATCACCGTGGTGAACACGTTCGAGTAGTCGACGGACCGGAACCAGAGCCGGTCGGTCCACACCGACGTGAAGATCGACCCGAGGAACAGCAGCGCCGCCAGGGTGACGAGCGTGGGCACGAGCACCTTCCGGCGCTTGTCCACCCCGCCGGGCGTCGGCTCGGGTCGGGGACGGGGGGTACCGAAGATGTCGCTCACGGGGCTCCAGGTGTCGTTCTGGGGTCGGGTCCAGCGGTGGGGCTGACGGTGGGGCGAGCCTACGTCAGGCGTTCAGGTCGAGGGTGCGGAGCAGGGCCTGCACCAGACCGGGCACGAGGTCGGGGCCCTCGAGGAGCGCCGCGTCGGCGGGCGTGCGGGCTCGGACGGCGCTGTGCCGCTCCCCCGTCCGGTCGACGGCGGCCACGAGGCGCACGTCCTGGCGGGCGGGGTGGCCGGCGGCAGCCTCCGCGACCGCGGCCGGGTCCGACGGCAGGTCCTGCTCGGCCTCCGGCGGCAGCATGATCCGCTCGACGACGACGGCGCACCCGTCGACGGCGTCGGGCCACTGGATCTCGTCGAGCACGTCCTCGAGCGGTCGTCCCTCGAGGTGCAGTTCCTGCTCGATCGTCGTGAACCCGTCCGGAGCGTCACGCAGCGGGACGGCGAGCTGGGCGGCGAGCGACGGCTCGGCCTCGACGAGTGCGGCGGTGCGCACGAGCGCGTAGAGGCGGGGCGCCTGGTCCCACCCGTCCGCAGCCACGTGCGCCTCGACCTCGAGCGCGGCCAGCCGCAGCGGCGTGGAGGGCAGTGGCTCCTGCTCGGGCGTGGTCACGAGCACGTCCTGACCCGGGCGTCGGGGTCCTTCGCGAGCGCCTCGAGCTCCTTGACGGCCTCGTCGAAGGTGGCGACGCGCACGAGGGTCATGCCGTGGTCCGAGCCCTGCGCGGCCTCCGCGCAGTTCGCGTCGGGGACGAGGAACACCGTGGCGCCCGCCGCGGCGGCACCGGCGATCTTCTGGCGCACCCCGCCGATGGGACCCACGGTGCCGTCGGGGCTCATGGTGCCGGTGCCGGCGATCTTGCGCCCACCCGTGAGCGAGCCGGGCGTGAGCCGGTCGTAGATCGCGAGCGCGAACATGGTGCCGGCGCTGGGCCCGCCGACCTCGTCGCCGACGTTGTTCTCGACATCGATCGGGAAGTCGTAGACGGTGCCGAGCGAGACGCCCACCCGCGGGACGGATGCGTCGCGCGGGTCGGGGCGGGTGGTCACGTCGACGGTGCGCTGCTTGCCGTCACGGACCACGTCGAGGGTGACGGTCGCACCCGGCTTGACCCGACCCACGGCCTCGACGACCGACGCGGAGGACGGCGTGCGTCGACCGTCGACGGCGGTGATCTCGTCCTTCGGCTTCAACCGGCCCGCGGCGCCACCGTCCTGCGCGACGGCGGCGACGGACGACCGCTCGCCCACGCGGTAGCCGGCGGCCCTCAACGCGACGACGAGCGAGCTGTCCTTGGAGCTGGTCAGCTGCGCCTGGCCCTCGGCCTTCGACGCCGCGGCGGACTCGTCGTCGGGGTAGACGATGTCGCGGGGCACGACGGCCACGTCGGAGGTGAGGAACGCCTCGACGACCGACCCGAGGCTCACGTGGGTGTCGGCCCGGGTGACGGACACCGTGGTGAAGTCCAGCGCACCGTCGACCGGGTAGGTCTTGACGCCCTTGCCGAACGTGAACATCTGCCGGCCGCCGATCTCGCCGAACGTGTCGAACGCCGGACCGGGGCGCATCGTCACGTAGGGGGCGGGCAGCAGGAACGCCACGCAGGTGAGGGCGACGACGCTCACGCCTGCGACGAGCAGGGTGACGTAGCGCCGCCCGAGGCGGTGGGCGTCGGGGTCCAGCGGGGCGCCCTCGGGCACGGCGGTGTCTCGTCCAGGGTCGTCGGGCACGGCTCCACCCTAGAGTTCGGCGACAACCCGGCCGGTCAACAGGCCCCGACCCACACGGCGTCGCCGGTCTCGAACGTCTGGTGCTTCCAGACCGGGACCTCCGCCTTGAGCTCGTCGATGAGCCGGCGGGCACCGACGAACGCCTCGGCGCGGTGGGCGGCGGAGACGCCGACGACGACCGCGAGGTCGCCGATCTCCAGGTCGCCCACCCGGTGCACCGCGGCCACCGCGACGACGTCCTCCTCGGCCGCGACCCGCTCCGCGACGTCGCGCAGCCGCTCGACCGCGCTCGGGTGCGCGCTGTACGACAGGGCGCTGACGTCCTGCCCGCCGTCGTGGTCGCGCACCGTGCCGACGAAGAGGGCCACGCCGCCGGCGTGCGGGTCGCGCACCGCGGCGAAGACCTCGTCGAGGCTCAGGGCGGTGTCGCGGACGTCGACCAGGCGGACCGTGCTCATGGGACACCACCGTAGTCGGCGCGACCGCGCCGCGCCGCCCAGCGCGAGCGGCGGCGAACGCCCCGCCCCGTGGGGCCGCCTCGATACGCTGGCGTCATGGCCGACACACCTGACGACCGCGACGACTCCTCCTCCGAGGAGAACCGGGAGCCGCAGCAGCCCAACCCCTTTGCCGGGACCCCCTTCGAGCAGGTCTTCGGCGCGCTCGGCGGGATCCCGGGCGCCGCCGGCGGCCCCGCCGGACAGGCACCCGACCTCGGCGCGATCTTCGGGCAGATGCAGCAGCTGTTCAGCGGCGCCACCCAGGACGGCTCGGTCGACTTCGACACCGCGCGCGACGTCGCGCGCCGCACCGTCGCCGCAGCCGGTCCCGACCCGTCGCCGCACGCGGGCCAGGTGGGGGCGGTGGCCGACGCCGTCCGGCTGGCCGAGACGTGGCTGGACCGCGTCACGGACGTGCCCGCGGCCACGACGTCGTCCGTCGCGTGGAGCCGTGCGGAGTGGGTCGAGGCCACCGGCACGTCCTGGCGTCGGCTGGTGGAGCCGATCGCCGACAACGTCGTGGGGGCGATCGCCCAGGCCATCCCCGACGAGGCGCGTGCCATGGCCGGTCCGCTCATCGGGATGCTGAACCAGGCCGGCAGCGCCATGTTCGCGCAGCAGATCGGACAGGGCCTCGCGGGCCTGGCCACCGAGGTGCTGTCGTCCACCGACATCGGCCTGCCGATGGGTCCGAGCCGCGTGGCCGCCGTGCTGCCGCACAACGTCGAGGCCTTCGGCGAGGGGCTCGAGCACTCGTCGGCCGACGTGCTGCTCTACGTCACGTTGCGCGAGTGCGCGCACCACCGGCTGTTCGCGCACGCTCCCTGGCTGGAGCAGGCCCTGGTCGGTGCCATCGACGAGTTCGGTGCGGGGACGCACATCGACGTCGAGGCGATCGAGGCGCAGGTGCGCGAGATCGACCCCAGCCGCCCCGAGGCCATCGCGGAGGCGATGCAGGGCGGCCTGTTCGAGCCGCGCCGCACCCCCGGCCAGCAGCACGCGGTCGAGCGGCTCGAGACGCTGCTCGCGTTCGTCGAGGGCTGGGTCGACGAGGTCGTCTCGCAGGCCTCCCGGGACATGCCCTCCGCGCCCGCCCTCGCCGAGGCGGTCCGCCGTCGCCGTGCCACGGGCGGTCCGGCCGAGCAGACGTTCGCGTCGCTCGTGGGTCTGGAGCTGCGCCCACGGCGTCTGCGCGACGCCGCGAACCTCTGGGCGGCCGTCCGCGACCGTCAGGGCCCGGCGGCCCGTGACGCCGCCTGGACCCACCCCGACCTCATGCCGACCGCGGCCGACCTCGACGACCCGTTGGGCTTCGCGAACGGCGAGTCCGGCGACGACGACTTCGACGCCGCCCTCGACGAGCTGCTGTCCGGCGAGTCGGGCGACGGTGCCCACGACCGCGACGACGAGCCCGGCACCGGCGACGCGCGGTGAGCCTGCACGCCGACGCGACGCGCACGCTGGCGGCCTGGACGGCACCCGACGCAGGGCAGGAGGAGCTGCGCGTGTCGTACTTGGCGCACCTCGCCGCGCACCCGGACGGGATGCTGCGCCCCTGCCGCCCGGACCACCTGACGGCCAGCGCGCTGGTGATGACCGCCGACGCGCGGCGGGTGCTGCTGGTACGTCACCGCAAGGCCGGGCTGTGGCTGCAGACCGGCGGGCACTGCGAGGCGGACGACGCGAGCCTGGTCGACGCCGCGGCGCGTGAGGCTCTCGAGGAGACGGGCATCGACGGGCTGCAGGTCGACCCCGAGCCGCTCCGGCTCTCGCGGCACGCCGTGCCGTTCTGCTCGCCCGGGGGCCACCACCTCGACGTCCAGCTCCTCGCCGTGGCCCCGGTCGACGCCGAGCCCGTCGTGGCCGACGGGGAGGACCCGGTGGCCTGGTTCGGCGTGGACGAGCCCGTGGACCCGACCGACGCCGACACCCTCGCGCTCATCGCTGCTGCCAGGACACGCCTTCGAGGAACCCCTCGGCCTTGACCGCGTGCGGGTAGTCCGCGAGCAGCGCCCAGAACCTCGGTGAGTGGTTGGGCTCGAGCAGGTGGGCGAGCTCGTGCAGGACGACGTGGTCGACGACGTAGTCGGGCATGTCGCGCACGCGGTGGGAGATGCGGATCGCACCGGTCGCGGCCGTGCAGGACCCCCACCGCTGCGTCTGGTTGGTGACCCACCGCACCGAGCTGGGCACGGCACGACCGTCGAGGTACCGGTCCGACAAGGTGCGCGCCCGGGCCATGAGCTCGTCGTCGCCAGCAGGGGTCCGGGCGACGCGGGCGTCGAGACGGGCCACGAGCCGCGCGACCTCCTCACGCTCCTGCTCCGGCGACAGGTGGGCGGGCACGAGCACGATCGTGCGGTCGCCGTCGCGGTACGCCTGGATGGTGCGACGACGTCGCGTGCTGCGCCTGATCTCCACCTCGCCCACGTCCTCGACGGTAGCCGAGGGCTCAGACCGGCGAGGAATCTTCGTCCACATCCCCCGCTCGACGACGCCGCCGTCCCACCGCAGGTCAGAGGGCGGTTCCATACCGTTGGAACGTGTCGTTCCACGGGCCCCGCCCCGTCTGTCCACCCGTCGTCCACACCGGTGGACGGCGATGCGCACATCTTCCCCACAGGCTTGTCCACAGGAGTGGACAACGGTTCTGCCAAGTCGGTTGACGCGCCCCCGTCGTACCCCTACGGTGTCCTCAGCCGGGCTCCCGAATCAGGTCCGCAGGGGAAGGCAGACCCTCGGGAGCCCGGCTCTCGCACGTCCGGACGCAGCGAGGCCTCTCCCGACGCTGTGGACGTCCGCTGGTCCGAGCCTCTCGGGCCACGCAGGGTGGGCCTCATGACGTTGCGGCCCGTCCTGCTGCCCGGGGGCGACGTCGTGCGTCGTGACGCGCGGACGTTGACGGTGGCGGGCCGGCCAGGCGTGGTGCTGGCGGACCGACCTGGCCTCGTCGCCCTCCTGCGGCTGCTCGACGGTCGCAGCCTGGCGTCGGTCGCGGAGCTGGCTGTGGAGAGGGTGCCGGAGCTCGAGGACGACCCGCGCGCGGTCGTGCACGAGCTGCTGGCCCGTGGCGCGTTGCGGGCGGGCCCGCCGCCGACGCCGCCCCGGCTCTCGGTCCGCATCCGCGCCTGGGCGGGCAGTGAGCACGTGGCGCAGGTCGTGACGTCGGCGGTCGACGCGCTGGGCCTGCGCCCCGACCCGGTCGGCGACGCCGCGCTGCTCGTGCTCGTCGCCGCGGGCGAACCGGACCGGCAGTGGGTGGCGCGAGCGGTGGAGACCGGTCTGCCCGTCCTTCCCGTCGTCGTGGACGAGCACCGGGCCCGGGTCGGGCCCCTGACGCTCGCGGGACGCACGTCGTGCCTCGGGTGCCACGACGCCGCCCGGGCCACGGCGGACCCGACCTGGGCGGCGGTGGTGCGGCAGCTGGGTCGCCCACTCGTCGCCGCTCCCCCGCCCTCGCCCGCACCGGCCCTGCTGCACCGCGTCGCGGCCGTGGTCGCCGAGCAGACGGCCGCCTGCGCCGGACCGGATCGCCCCGAGACGGTGGCAGGAGTGCTCCACCTGCACGGACGCGACGTCGTGCGCGAACCGGTCCCGGTCCACGAGGGCTGCACGAGCCTGCTCCATCGGGACGCCTGAGCCGATGCCACCTATCCTGGGAGACGTGGAGCCACAGGAGCCGGACGACGCCGCCGACGAGCGCGGCACCGGCCGCCGGAGTCGGTCGTCGCTCCCGGTCGGCGCGTTCACCCGTGGTGCGAAGCTCGCCGCGCTCCCCGTCGGCTTCGCCGGCCGCACCGCTCTCGGCGTGGGTCGGCGGATCGGAGGCGCGCCCGCCGACGCGGTGCTGACCGAGGTGCAGCGACGCACCGCCGAGCAGGTGTTCAGCGTGCTGGGCCAGCTCAAGGGCGGCGCCATGAAGATGGGCCAGGCCATGAGCATCTTCGAGGCGGCCCTGCCCGAGGAGATCGCCGCGCCCTACCGCGAGACCCTCACGCGCCTGCAGGACGCCGCACCCCCGATGCCCGTCGACGTCGTGCACCGCCAGCTGTCCGCCGAGCTCGGCGCCGACTGGCGCGACCGGCTCGTCGAGGTCGGCGACCAGCCCGCCGCGGCGGCGTCGATCGGGCAGGTGCACCGCGGCCGGTGGCACGACGGACGCGAGGTGGCCGTCAAGATCCAGTACCCCGGGGCGGCGAAGGCGCTGCGCTCGGACCTGCGCCAGCTCTCGCGCATCTCGCGTCTGCTCGGCGTCCTCGCGCCGGGCATCGACGTCAAGGCGTTGCTGCAGGAGCTCGAGGACCGCGTGGTCGAGGAGCTCGACTACACGCTCGAGGCAGCCGCTCAGCAGCGCTTCCACGAGGAGTACGCCCACGACCCGGACGTCTTCGTGCCCGGCGTGGTGCACGGGACCGAGCGCGTCCTCGTGAGCACGTGGATGGAGTCCACGGGCTCCCTGGCCGACCTCATCCGCGACGGCAGCCAGGACGACCGCGACCGCTACGGCGAGCGGTACGTGCGGTTCCTGCTCACCAGCCCCGACCGCGTCGGGCTGCTGCACGCCGATCCCCACCCCGGCAACTTCAGGGTGCTGCCCGACGGACGTCTCGGCGTCGTCGACTTCGGCGCGGTGGCGCACCTGCCCGACGGTCTGCCCCCCGCGCTCGGGCCGCTCCTCACCGCGGCGCTGTCGGGCGACGCGCAGGCGGTGACCGACCACCTGCGCAGCGAGGGGTTCCTGCGGCCCGGCACGAAGATCGACCCCGAGGTGATGGCGGGCTACATCGCGCCGTTCGTCGAGCCCGCGGGCGCGCCGGAGTTCACGTTCTCCCGGGCCTGGCTGCGCGAGCAGGCGGGCCGGGTCGGGCTCGGCGGCGAGGGGATGTCGACGTCGATGAAGATCAACCTGCCGCCGGAGTACCTGCTCATCCACCGCGTCTGGCTCGGTGGCGTCGGCGTGCTGTGCCAGCTCAACGCGACGGCACCGTTCCGCTCGATCCTCGAGGAGTCGATCCCCGGGTTCGAGCCACCGGACTGAACGCAGAGCGCACGCACGATCCTGCCTTCGCGCGCGAGGGCTTGAACGCTTCTGCGTTCACGACGGGATCCCGTCACCAACGCAGCCTCCTCGACCCGCCGACACACGAACGCAGCATCGTGCGTCCACCCCGCGCCGACGTCACAGCCCGGGACCCCGGACCAGCGCCCCGTCCGGCCGCCCGGTCGAGGCCCTGGGGATGACGCACGACGCTCAGCGGAGCACGAGGCCCGCGGCCAGCACGAGCATGACGCAGCCGATCGTGCCGTCGAGCAGTCGCCAGGCGCGCGGCTCGCGCAGCCAGCGGCCGAGGTGACGCGCGCCGAAGCCGAGGGCCGTGAACCAGACGACGCTGCCCGTCATGGCACCTAGAGCGAACCATCCGCGGGCGTCGCCGTGCGAGGCTGCGACCGAGCCCAGCAGCACCACGGTGTCGAGGTAGACGTGCGGGTTGAGCCAGGTCAGGGCGACGGCCGTGAGACCGACCCGTCCCGCGCTCGACCGGACCCGCACGGCCACCGCGCCGCCGGCCGGACGACGCGCCTCGTCCTCGACCTCGAGCGACGCCCCGGGCCCCGTCGCGGCCCGGCGCAGCGCGAGGACCGCGTAGGCGGCGAGGAACGCCGCGCCGCCCCAGCGGGCCGCGTCGACGAACCACGGCACCGACTCGACGAGCCGGCCCAGCCCGACGACCCCGACGGCGACGAGCACGACGTCGGAGAGCGCGCAGACGGCGACGACGAGCCCGACGTGCTCGCGGCGCAGCCCCTGGCGCAGGACGAACGCGTTCTGCGCGCCGATCGCGACGATGAGGGCAAGACCGGCGCCGAGGCCGGAGAGGAGACTGGTCACGCGGCCACGCTAGGACGCCATCACCTTCAGGACCAGCGAAGCATCCTTCACCAGCATTAGCATGGCTTCATGTGGTCCGATCCCGTCGCCGTCCGCACCGTCGCTGCGGTGATGGAGGCCGGCACGTTCGACGCTGCCGCTCGCGCGCTGCACGTGACCCCGTCGGCGGTCAGCCAGCGGGTGAAGGCCCTGGAGGAGTCGGTCGGTCAGCGGTTGCTCGTGCGTACGACGCCCGTGCGACCGACGGCCGCCGGGGAGGTCGTGCTCCGCTACGCGCGCCGTCTCGCCCTCCTCGACGAGGACGCCGCCACCGAGCTCGGCCTGGCCGGGGCGCGGCTGCCGCGGATCGCCGTCGCCGTGAACGCCGACTCCCTCGCCACCTGGTTCCTCGAGGCGCTCGCGCGTCTCACCCGCACGAGCGACGTGCAGGTGGAGCTGTACCGCGAGGACCAGACCCGCACCGCGCGCATGCTCGAGGACGGCACGGTGATGGCGGCGGTCACCGCCCGCGCCGAGCCCGTGCCCGGGTGCCGGGCCGTCCCGCTCGGCGCACTCACCTACCGGGCGATGGCGTCGCGCGGCTGGCTGCAGCGCTGGGCTGCCGGGGGCGTCGGCGAGACCGAGCTGCGCACCGCGCCGCGCGTCGACTACGACCCGACCGACTCGCTCCAGGCCGACTGGCTGGCCGCGCACGACGTCGACGCCTCTCTCACCCCACGCCACCTGGTGCCGTCGCCGCACGACTTCGCGCGGGCCGTCTCCCTCGGGCTCGGCTGGGGGCTCCTGCCCGCCGAGCATGCCGCGATGTACGGACCCGACCTCGTCGACCTCGGAGGTCCGACGATCCGCTCCCCGCTGTCGTGGCAGCGCTGGCGGACGCCCTCGGCCCTCCTGGACCAGCTGACCGACGTGGTGGTGGCGACCGCAGCCGAGACGCTCAGCCCTGCTGGGCGATGACCTCCAGCACGGCCTCGCCGTAGCGCTCGCGCTTCGTCTGGCCGATCCCGGGGATCCCGACCAGGCCGTGCGCGTCGGCGGGCCGCAGCTCGGCCAGCGCGAGCAGCGTCGCGTCGGTGAACACCACGTACGCCGGGACCTTAGCCTCCGCCGCGGTCGCGCTGCGCCACTCGCGCAGCCGCTCGAACACCGCGCGCGCGTCGGCGTCGAGCGACTCCAGCTCGACGTTGCTGCGCTTCTTCGGTCGTGGGCCGACGGAGCCGCCGCGGGCCGGGTGGTCCGGCGGCAGCAGCGGGTCGAGGAACCGGGTGGGCTTGCGACCCTGCCGTCCACCGGGCCTGCGGGCTCGCGCCCAGGAGATGGTCAGGTGGCGCCGGGCCCGGGTGACGCCGACGTAGAACAGCCGGCGTTCCTCCGCCACCGCCTGCGGGGTGTCGGCGTGGGTGATGGGCAGCATCCCCTCGTGCATGCCGACGCAGAACACGGCGTCCCACTCCAGGCCCTTGGCGGCGTGCAGCGTGGCGAGGGTGACGCCCTCCGCGGTGGGCGCGTGGGCGGACTGGGCGCGACGGTCGAGGTCGGTGAGCAGCTCCGTGAGACCGGCCTCCGGCTGGGACTCGGCCAGGTCGTCGGCCATCGTCACGAGCGCGTGCAGCGACTCCCACCGGTCGCGTGTGGCACCGGGGCCCGACGGCGCGGTCTCCGTGTGTCCCATGCTCGCCAGGACCGCGCGGACCTCGTGCCCGAGCCTGCCGTGGTCGGGTGCGTCGACGTCGACCGTCGCGTCGGCACCGGACTCGCCGGCGCGCGCCGCTCCGCGCAGGAGCGTGACGGCCTGACGCACCTCGGCGCGCTGGAAGTAGCCCTCGACCCCGCGCAGCGTGACCGGGACGTCGCGCTCGCCCAGGGCCTCCTCGAAGGCCTCCGACTGCGCGTTGATCCGGAACAGGACGGCCATCTCGCGGTAGGGCACCCCGGAACGGTGCAGCCGCACCACCTCGTCGGCGACCGCGGACGCCTCGCTCGGCTCGTCGCTGTACCCCAGGTACCGCACGGGCTCCGCCGGGGCGGCCTGCGCCTGGAGCGGTCGGCCGTGGGCCTCGCCCCGGACGCCGTCGAACACCGCGTTCGCGACCGCCACCACCTGCGGGGTGGAGCGGTAGTTGCGCACCAGCGAGACCCGTTCGGCGTCGGGGTAGCGCTGCGCGAAGTCGGCGAGGATCTGCGGCGACGCCCCGGCGAACGTGTAGATGGTCTGGCGCGGGTCGCCGACGACGCACACGTCGTCGCGTCCGCCGAGCCACAGGTCGAGCAGCGTCGACTGGAGCGGGTTGACGTCCTGGTACTCGTCGACGACGAACCACCGGTACTGGCGCCGGACCTGGGCGGCGATGCGCTCGTCGTCGGCGAGGATCGCGGCCGTGATGAGCAGGATGTCCTCGAAGTCGATGCGGCCCCGCTCGCGCTTGACGTCCTCGTACGCGGCCATGACGGCGGCGACCCGCCCGGGGTCGAGGTCGGCGACCTCACGTCCGCGACGGCGTGCGACGTCGGGGTAGTCGGCGCCGCGGACGTTGCTGACCTTGGCCCACTCGACCTCGCCGGCGAGGTCGCGGATGACCGCGTTGTCGGGCCGACGGATGCCCTCGCGGCTCGCGGCCTCGGCGACGAGACCGAACTTCGAGCCCACCACCTCGGGCAGCTCGGTGCCGTACACCTGCGGCCAGAAGTACCGCGCCTGGCGCAGCGCCGCGGAGTGGAACGTGCGGGCCTGCACGTGGGGTGCGCCGAGCTGGGCGAGCCGCCCGCGCATCTCCCCCGCGGCACGGGTGGTGAACGTGAGCGCCAGCACCTCGGTCGGCACGTACAGCCCAGTCGCGACGCCGTAGGCGATCCGGTGGGTGATGGCGCGGGTCTTGCCCGTCCCGGCACCGGCGACGATGCAGACCGGGCCGCGCAGGGCCTCGGCGGCGGCCCGCTGCTCGGGGTCGAGGTTCTCGAGGAGGTCCTCGGGGCTGGGCACGCGGGCACTTCTCCTTGGTCGGTCGGGCACGGGCGGGGGTGCGGCGACGGGGCGGCGGGACGGAACAAGCCCGGCCGTGGTGTCGTTGACCTCCGTGGCACCGGCGTCGTCGACGCCGGTACGACCAGCCTAGACCGCACAGGAGACAACGATGACCGGCGACTTCACCCTCTACTCGACCCCGTGGTGCGGCTACTGCCACCGGCTGAAGTCGCAGCTGCAGCGCGAGGGCATCAGCTTCGAGGAGGTCGACATCGAGCAGGTCCCCGAGGCTGCCGCGATCGTCGAGAAGGCCAACAACGGCAACCAGACGGTGCCCACCCTCGTGTTCGCCGACGGCACCGCGCTGACGAACCCCTCCGTGGCCCAGGTCAAGGCCCAGCTCGGCGTCTGACCCGCCCAGGGGTCCGGCGGTCCTCCGACGACCCCGGGCCAGCGCGGCGCTCGACCTGAAACCGACGTCTCGCTCCGACACGGTTCATGAAACCTTGATGTCGCTGGAGCGTGCTCGAAACACCCGGCCTGGAACGTAGGGGCGTCACGATCCGGGCCCGTGGGGGGACGCAGGTGTGGTTGCCCCTCCGTCGAGCGGGCCCTCGTCCCGCACCACCGTCGGAGGCCCCATGACCCTGCTCAAGCACCCCGCCACGCAGGTCGGCGCAGCCGCCCTGCTCGGCATCGTCTTCGGTCTGGCCGTCGGCGACTGGGCGGCGAACCTGAAGTTCGTCGGCGACCTGTTCATCCGGCTGATCCAGATGTCGATCGTGCCCCTGGTGATGGCGTCGGTGATCGTCGCGACGGCGGGCATGAGCGGCAGCGGCACCGGGCGGCTCGCGGCGCGGACCTTCGGGTGGATGATCGGCTTCTCCTGCGTGGCGGCCGTCCTCGGATGGGCCCTCAGCAGCCTGCTCGAGCCGGGGTCGGGGATGACCTTCGACGGCCGGCTCGACCCGGCGCTCGAGGGCTCCGCCCAGGCCGCTGCCGACACGGGGTGGCAGCAGACCCTCCTCGGCTTCGTCTCCACCAACGTCTTCGAGGCCATGTCGACGGCGACCATGGTTCCGATCATCGTGTTCTCGCTGCTCTTCGGCCTGGCGCTCCGGACGACCATCAACCAGACCGGCAGCACGCTCGTCCTGGAGGTGCTGTCGAGCGTCCAGCAGGTCGTGCTGACGATGATCCAGATCGTGATGCGGATCGCCCCGATCGGTGTCTTCTGCCTCCTCGCCGCCCTGGCGGGCGACGTCGGCTTCGCCGTCGTCACGACCTCCTTCGCCTACCTGGGCACGACGGCGCTCGGCGTGCTGCTGCTCCTGGTCCTGTTCGTCGCGGTCGTGGTGGTGCGCACCGGCATCGACCCGAGGCGCCTGCCGAGGAAGGTCGCCGACCAGACGGCGATCGCCGTCACCACCACGAGCTCGGCCGTCACGTATCCCACCGTCCTGACGACCGCGATCGACAAGATCGGCGTGAGCCCCCGCGTCGCCAACTTCACCCTGTCGGTCGGGCTCACGATGGGCTCTTACGGCGCGGTCCTCAACTACGTCGTCGTGGTCATGTTCCTGGCGCAGGCAGGCGGCGTCCAGCTCGGGTGGGGCGACATCGTCCTGGGCATGGCGCTGGCGGTGCTGCTCAACATGGGCACCATCACGGTCCCCGGCGGGTTCCCCGTGGTCGCCACGTTCCTGGCCACCTCGCTCGGCCTCCCCCTGCAGGCCGTGGGCCTCCTCATCGCCGTCGACTGGTTCACCGGCATCCTGCGGACCTTCCTGAACGTCAACGGCGACACGCTCGTCGCCGTCCTCGTGGCGAGCGCGGAGGGCGAGCTGGACCGTGACGTCTACGACGAGCGTGCCGTCGACGGCGTCCGCGACCGCGACCGTGACGCGACCGTCACGCAGGGTGACGAGATGACGTCGCGAGATCGGTGAGGGCCGGGTGCCGGCCGAGGCGCAGGACGGGACGAGGGCGACGCAGCGTCAGTCAGTACCAGCCAGCCGGGACGCGCTCGCCCAGCCAGCTCTCGATGAGCCAGCTGGAGATCGAGACCCCGCTCGGCGGGAGCAGCAGCGTGCCCGCCTCGCCCTGCGCCAGCAGCTGCTCCCGCGTGACCCACTGGGCCGCCGCCATCTCGACGCCGTCGACCTCGATGTCGGTGGCCGTCGCCCGGCCGAAGAAGCCCACCATGAGGCTGGCGGGGAACGGCCAGGGCTGGCTGCCCGCGTAGGACACCTCGCCGACGACGACACCGGACTCCTCGGCGACCTCGCGGCGGACGGCGTCCTCGAGCGTCTCCCCGGGCTCGACGAACCCCGCGAGCGTCGACCAGCGTCCCTCCGGCCAGCTGGCCTGGTGCCCGAGGAGCGCGCGGTCCTCGTCGTCCGTGACGAGCATGATCACGGCGGGGTCGGTGCGCGGGAAGTGGTCGGTGCCGCACACGGTGCACCGACGCAGGTGACCGGCCGACCGGATCTCGGTGGCACCGCCGCAGCGCGGGCAGAACGGGGTGGCGGCGAGCCACCGCGCCATCCCGACGGCGTGGACCGCCAGCGAGAGGTCGTCGGCACCCAGGAGGGGCGCGAGGACGCGGATGCTCACCGGTGTCAGCTCCTGCGGCACGCGCTCGACGACGACGGCGGCGTGCGGCACCCCGGCGAGCTCGCCGAGGAAGATCCACGTGCCCTCCGGAGCCTCCTCACGCGACAGCCAGCGCAGGGCGGGTCCGTCGACCGTCGCGACGTGCTCACCGCCGAGCACCAGGACCCGCACCCGCGGACCGTCCCACGCGTCGTCGGCCCGCAGCAGACCGGCGCGGTCGTGGCGGGCCCGGTCGAAGGCGAACGGCGGGGTCGCGGACGAGGTCGAGGCGTTCACCCCGCCAGGTTAGGCCCGAGGCCGTCGCCCGGCGCGAGCAGCGCCTCGAGCGCCTCCCGGTCGAGGAGGTCCTCGGGGGCGTAGCGCACCACCGTGCCGAGTCGCACGTAGTAGAACGCACCCGACACCTGCGCGGGGTCGAGACCGTGCAGCTCGGCCCACGCCAGCCGGTACAGGCTGAGCTGCAGCGGGTCGGCGTCGGCCTGGCGACTCGTCTTCCAGTCGACCACCTCGAACCCGCGGCCGGTCGGCGTGGTCGTCGCGAACACGGCGTCGATGCGCCCGACCACCTGCTGGCCCGCCAGCAGCATCGAGAAGGGCGCCTCGATCGTGTGCGGCGTGCGGTGCCCGTACGGGCCCGCCTCGAACCGCTCGATCACGTCGGCGAGCTCGGCGTCGTCCGCGAGCTCGACGTCGCCCTGACCCGGCAGCTCGGTGGGCTCGAGCAGCGGTCGCTGGCCGTAGTGGGACTCCACCCACGCGTGGAACCGGGTGCCGAACCGCGCCGCGCCCGAGGGCTGGCGCGGCATCGGCCGTGCGAGGCTGCGCGCGAACGACGACTCGTCCTGCGCCAGCGCCAGGACGGACGTCGCCGACAGCGTGGACGGCAGCTCGACCGGCCGGCCCTCCGCCTCCGCCGACTCGGCCTCCGCGAGCAGCAGGTCGATCTCGAGCGACAGCTCAGCCACCCGGTCCCCCGGCACCGGCAGCTCGGGCACCGGCGCCCCGCCGCCGTCGAGCGCCGCGAGGACCTCCTCGGCCAGCGCGCGCCGCCCGTCGAGCGCCGGCGGCTCGACCGGCCACGCGATCCCGTCGGCGACCACGAGGTGCGGGTTGGTCTCGTCCTCGGCGGGCGGTTCGGCCCAGTGCAGCGGGTCGAGCCCCTGCTCGGCCAGCCAGTCGCGCGTGGTGAGGAGGAAGTCGGAGGGCCCGAGCGGCTTCAGCTGGGTGCGTCCCCACCAGTGACCGCTCACGACCACGCGCTCCTTGGCGCGGGTGTAGGCGACGTAGCCGAGGCGCAGCTCCTCGAGCAGGTCGGCCTCCCGACTCGCCGCGCGCAGCTCGCGGCCGGCGGCCGGAGTCCACTCGGCGAGGTCGGGCAGGCTCGCCGCGTCGCCGCGCAGCGACGTCGGCAGCGCGCTGCCGTTCGTCAGCCAGCTCGGCCGGCCCCGACCGGACGGGAAGACGGTGCCCGAGACGAGCGGCACGAAGACCGCGCCCCACTCCAGGCCCTTCGAGCGGTGGATGGTCAGCAGCTTGACCGAGTCCGCCTCCGAGGGCGTCGTGACCTCCATTCCCTCGTTGAACTCGGACTCGGCTCGCAGGTAGGTCACCAGGCCGGTGAGCGACGCGTAGCGGTCGGTGGCCCCGTAGTCGGCCACCGCGTCGAGGAACGTCGCGAGGTTGTCGGACGCACCCTCGACGTCGCCCGCCTCGAGCTCGACGTCGAGGTCGAGCGCACGGACCGCCCGGCGTGCGAGGTCGAGCAGCGGCTCGCCGACGTGCGCGCGGACCCGGTGGACGACCCGCGACAGGTCGGCGAAGCGGTCGAGCGCCCGCGGGTCGTAGGGCAGGTCGCCGGGGTCGTCGAGCGCCTCGGCGAGCGAGACGACCTCCGTGGGGTCCGTGCCCTCGACCGCTCGCGCCAGCTCCTCGGCGAGCGTGGCGTCGTCCTGCGCCCCGTGCCCGCGGCCGCTCAACGCCGCCGCGCGTCGACCGAGGAGGGCGAGGTCGCGCGGTCCGACGTTCCAGCGCGGCCCGGCCAGCAGCCGCAGCACGGCCGGGTTCGCGGTGACGTCCTCGACGACCTCGAGCAGGGAGACGACGTCGAGCACCTCGGGCTGCACGAGCAGCCCTGCCAGGCCGACGATCTCGAACGGCACGTGCGCGTCGCGCAGCGCCTTGACGATCTCTCCGTTCTCGCGGGCCACCCGCACGAGGACGGCGATGTCGGCCCAGGGCCGGCCGGCCTCGTGCTCGGCGACGACGCCGGTCACGAGGGCGGCGATCTCCTCGTCGACGGTGCGGTGCAGGGCGACGTCGACCCGTCCGGTCAGGTCGGCCGCCGAGACGAGCGGCGAGACCACGGACGACGACGCGTAGAACGGCTGGGCGAGGTGGTTGGCGGCGGCGATGACCTCCGGCGCGCACCGTCGGGTCTCCACGAGGGCGAACTGGCGACCCCGGCTGCCGTCGGCGGCCGGGAAGTCGTCGAGGAACTCCTCGAGGTTGCCGGTGGCGGCTCCCCGCCAGCCGTAGATGCCCTGCGCGGGATCGCCGACGGCCGTGACGGGAAGGCCCGAGAACAGCGCCTGCAGCAGGTCACGCTGGGCGACCGAGGTGTCCTGGTACTCGTCGAGCAGGACGACGTCGTAGCGCTCCCGCAGGGCGTCCCTGACCCCCGGCAGCTGCGCGAGCTGGGCGCCCCACGCCATCTGGTCGGAGAAGTCCATGACGCCGTCGGCCGCCTTGGCGGCGCGGTAGGCCTCCACCAGCAGGCTCAGCTCGCTGCGCTTGAGCGCGGTCAGCGCGGCGTCGCGCAGCAGCGCGGGCTTGCCGACGGCCTCGAACTCCGCGACGACGGCGGCGTCGTGCTGGCGCAGCTGCTCCGGGCTGACGAGGTGCTCGGACAGCTGGGAGTCCAGCGCCATCACCTGGCCGACCAGCGTGGGCACGTGGGTGCCGATGAAGCGCAGCTCGCGGTCGTAGGAGGAGATGACGCGGGCCATGCGCTGGAACCGCGACGCATCGGTGACGACCTGCAGGTCCGGCTCGATCCCGAGCCGCAGCCCGTGCTCGGTGATGAGCGACCCGGCGAACGCGTGGTACGTCGAGGCCGTCACGTCGCCCCACGGGTCGCCCGGGTCGGCGGGCAGGTGCTCCAGGCTCGCCCGGATCCGCTGCCCGAGCTCCGCGGCCGCCTTGTTCGTGAAGGTCAGTCCGAGGATCCGCTCGGGTGCCACGCCGAGGTGCCCGACGAGCCACAGCACCCGCGCCGCCATGACGGTCGTCTTGCCCGACCCGGCACCGGCGATGATGGCGCCGGGACGGTCGAGCCCGGCCGTGATGGCAGCGACCTGCGGCTCGGAGAACGGGATGCCGACGAGGTCGCGCAGGTGGTGCGCGTCGCGGACGACGCTCATGCCTGCTCCTCCCCCGTGACCGTCCCGCGCTGCCGGACGAGGATGCTGGCACCGTCGTCGTGGGCGGGACAGACGCGACGGAACTGGCACCAGCCGCAGGCGTTCGGCGAGGCCGTGGCGACCAGCTGCTCCTCGGCCACCGTGCGCACGCTGCGGCGCAGCTGCTCCACCGCGAAGAACGGCTGGTCGTCGCGGGGGCCGTCCTGCGGCTGGACCTTCGGTGCACCGGACGCGTCGACGCGCAGCTGCACCAGCTCGGCACCGGCCGCCCGTCCCTCGGGGGCGACGTCGGCGGTGGCGCCGTGCTCGACGGCGAGCTGGTAGACGCCCAGCTGCGGGTGCACGGCGATGTCGCGCGAGGACGGCGGGTTCTTGGAGGTCTTGAGGTCCACGACGTGCACGCCCCCCTCGTCGTCGACCTCCACGCGGTCCATCGATCCGCCCAGGCGGACCGCCCGGCCCTCGACCTCCACCTCGACGTCGAAGGGGTGCTCGGCCGCGACCACGGTGCGCGGGTTCTCGGTGTGCCAGGTGGCGAACCGGCCGAGCGCGTCGACGGCGGCCGCCTTCTCCCGGGCCCCGACCCACGGGGGCAGGTCGAGCTCGTGCCAGACGTCGTCGAGGTGCGCCGACATCGCGGCGACGTCGGGGGTGGCACCGGTGCGCGCCACGTCGGCCGCGATGGCGTGCACGATCGAGCCGAAGCCCTGCGCCGACGTGGTGGCGTGTGCGCCACGGGCCTCGTGGTCGAGGAACCACTGCAACGGGCACTGCTCGAGGGCGGACACCTGGCTGCCGGAGAGCCGGATCGGCTGGTCGGCGGGCCGCAGCGGTGCGTCGGAGGCCGTACGGGGCGCGAGACCCCACCAGCGGTCCGGGTGGGCCGCCCGGCCCGCCGGGTGGCTCGCCAGGCGGGCGAGCTGCTCGGCCACGCGCCGACGCTCGACCGGGTCGTCGGTGTTCTCGCCGATGCGTCGGAGCTCGGCCACGGCGGAGCGCAGCGACAGCGCACGGCGCGGCCGGTGCTCCGTCTCGGGCAGGGTCCGCCGTGCCGGGCGGCTCTCGTCGGGACGGGTGAGGGACGTGTGCAGCTCGCCGACGAAGCGCGACGGCTGGTCGCCGTCGTCGGACCCGCTGGCCACGGCGGTGACCACGAGCCGCTCCCGGGCCCGGCTGCACGCGACGTAGAACAGTCGACGCTCCTCCGCGATCGCGGCACGGGTGCTCGGGTACGGCGCCACGCCGTCCCGGGTCAGCCGTTCGGGCTGCAGGAGGCTGCTGCGCAGCCGCGTGTCCGGCCACTCACCGTCCTGGACCCCGGCCACGACGACGAGGTCCCACTCCAGGCCCTTGGAGCGGTGCGCGGTCATGAGCCGCACCGCGCGGGTGTCGTCGGGGGCCTGGGCCAGCGTGTCGGACGGGATCTGCTGCGCCTCGAGGGCGAGGACGACCTCGCCCACCGAGCGGTGGGCCTCCCGCTCCTCGGCGCGGGCCGCCTCGGCGAACAGCGCGCAGAGGGCGTCGAGGTCGTGGTGCGCGCGGGCCGCCCCCTCCCCGCCGGACTCCGCCTCGGCGCGCAGCCGCTGTGGCCAGGCGGTGCCGTCCCACAACGTCCAGAGCACCTCCTCCGCGGACGCGCCGGCCGCGAGCTGCTCGACGGCGCGCACCAGCAGGCCGCTGACCCGTCGCGCCTGCTGCACGGCGATGCCCTCCGGTCCGTCGGCGGCGAGCGTGGCGAGCCGCGGCGGGTCGGCGAGCACCTCGGCGACGAGGAGGCGCGAGGGTCGGGGCCGACCGTGCTCGGCGGCGTCGTCGCGGCGCAGCACCCGGCCGAGCCGTCGCAGGCCTGCCGCGTCCATCGCCCCCAGGGGGCCGGTGAGCAGCGACGTGGCCGCCTCGGGGTCGAGCGGCTCGCCCGCGTGCAGGGTCTGCGCCGCGTGCAGGGCGGCGAGCAGCGTGCGCACGGCCGGCTCGACGGCGAGCGGGAGCTCGTCGCCGGCCACCTGGACCGGTACCCCTGCAGCGGAGAGCGCCCGGTGGAGCCGGTCGAGGTGGGCCGAGGACCGGACGAGCACCGCCATGCGGTCCCACGGGACGGGACGGTCGGCCACGAGGTGCGCCTCGCGCAGCAGCAGCGCCACGTGCTCGGCCTCGGCCGTGGCGGAGGAGAAGGTGCGGACCTCCACGGCGCCCGAGCGCGCGGGGTCGGTGGCGGGCGAGCGCAGGGCGGCGAGACGCTCCCCGTCGGGCCCGGGGACCGCTCCACGGTTCTCCACGACCGAGCGGACCGCCGCGGCGATCGCGGCGCCGTAGCGGTTGGTGCGCGCGAGGGTGAGCACCGCGGGCTCGCCCCGCGGCGTCGCGAACTGCTCCGTGAAGCGCAGGATGCCGGTGACGTCAGCACCGCGGAAGCCGTAGATGGACTGGTAGGGGTCGCCCACCACCACGAGGTCGCGCCCGTCGCCGGCGAGCGCCTGCAGCAGCGCGACCTGCAGCGGGTCGGTGTCCTGGAACTCGTCGACGACGACGAGCCGCAGGCGGTCGCGCCAGCGGCGCCGGCACTCGGGGTCCTCGAGGAGGGTGACGGCCTGGAACACGAGGTCGGTGTGGTCGATCGTGTTGGTGAACGCGGCCACCGAGGTGACGTCGTCGAAGAAGCGGGCGGCGGCCTGCCAGTCGGCCCGCCCCGTCCGCTGCCCGACGGCGAGCAGGTCGACGCTGTCGAGACCCTGGGCGCGGGCGGCGCCCAGCAGGCGTTGCAGCTCGGCCGTCAGGCCTCGCGTGCGCAGCGCGGGCCGCAGCGCCTCCGGCCACTCCTGCGGGTCGGTGCCGGCGAGGAGGTCGGCAAGGACTGCGTCCTGCTCCGGCGCGCTGAGCAGCGAGACGGGGCTGCGGAAGTCGGTGGTGTCCTGCTCGGCACGCACGAGCGCGTAGCAGAAGGAGTGGAAGGTCATGGCCGGCGTGGTGGCCACCGTGCGGCCCAGGCGTCGGGCGATGCGCGCCTTGACCTCCTGCGCCGCGGCGCGGCTGAACGTGAGCACGAGGACCTGGTCGGCCGCGAGCGCACCGGACTCGACACGCTGCGCCACCAGCTCGACGAGCGTCGTCGTCTTGCCGGTGCCAGGCCCCGCCAGCACCTGGAGCGGGCCGCCGACCGTCGCGACGTGGTCGAGCACCGCCTGCTGGCTCGGGTCGAGCACTACACGGCGCGCCGACGTCGCGGGCTCGGGGCGCTGGAGGTGGTACTGGACGGTCACGAGACCATCCCAGCAGAGGGCTCCGACAGCGTCAGGACACCCCCGCCTCGCCCCACAGCGCCTCGGCGACGTGGACGCGGCCGTTGCGCACCGGGGTGCCCTCCTCCGCCCACCGCTGCTGGGCCTCCATCATCAGCGGGGCGGGCAGCGTGCCGTCGGCCCGCGGCACCCGCCACCAGCACACGGCGTGCCCGTACAGCGACATGATGCGCCCGACGTAGCGGGGCCCGTACCCACCCGCCAGCACCTCCGCCACCCGCCCGTAGGGCAGCACCCGCCCGGCCGGGATCCGCTCCACCAGCCTCAGCACCCGTTCCACGTACTCCTCGTCCACCCCTTGATCATGCCTGGCGCGAGGTCTGGTCCTGCGGCTGCGGCGGTCGGGCTTGTCGTCGACCTGCGGCTGCGCTGGTGTGGGTTCGTGGTCGGGTGGGTTGTGTGGGCGTGGCTCACCGCTCGGGTGGGGCTGCGTCGGTGCGGCTCACCGCTCGAGTGGGGCTGCGTCGGTGCGGCTCACCGCTCGAGTGGGGCTGCGTCGGCGCGGGTTCTCGTGGAGGTGGTCTCCGAAAGGGCCTCGACCGGGCGGCTGGCGGGCCGGTGGTCTGGGTTCTCGGGCTGCGGCCCGCGTCGGACGCAAGAATCTGCATTCGTGCGTGCCGGCGGTGGATCTGCCACCTTCTGAGCGCTCTTCAGGTGGCGCATCCACCGCTGACGGGGCCAGACGGGTGAAGGATTCTTCCTTCTCGTGGAACGGTCCACGAGAAGGAAGAATCCTTCGTCACCCCAACGCAAAGGGCACCCAAGATTCTGCATTCACGCGAACCAGACCGAACGCTTCTGCGTTCACGACGGGATCCCGTAGCAAACGCAGCATCCTTGCCCCTCCCGCACACAAACGCAGCATGTTGCGTCCCACGCAGGCCACAGCCCGGGACCCGAAGCCGACCCCCGCCCAGCCGCCCGGTCAAGGCCCTTTCGGAACGCAGGACGAGTCAAAGCCGCGCCGACGCAGCCCCACTCGACCACGAAGCCGCACCAGCGCACCCCCACCCGAGCGGTGAGCCACACCGACGCACCCCCACTCGAGCGGTAAGCCGCTCCACCGCAGCCGCAGACCGACGCGAAGCACCCCCTCACACGCACCGACGCCGCGGGCGGGTGCTCGAGGCACCCGACCCGCGGCGTCGGGGTGGGGTCAGTACGACGGCTGGCTGGGGTCGATCTGGTCGACCCAGGCCACGACACCGCCGGCGACGTGGACGGCGTCCTTGAAGCCGGCGCCCTTGAGGACGGCGAGGGCCTCGGCGGAGCGGACGCCCGACTTGCAATGCAGCACGATCTGCTTGTCGTCGGGGAGCTCCGAGAGCGCCTTGCCGTTGAGGAAGTCGCCCTTGGGGATGAGGATCGAGCCGGGGATGTGGTTGATGTCCCGCTCGACCTGCTCACGGACGTCGACGAGGACGAAGTCGCGTCCACCGTCGTTGCGCTCCTTCAGCCACCCGTCGAGCTGGGCGACGGAGATCGTCGACCCGGCCGCGGCGTCGGCGGCCTCGTCG
This sequence comes from Propionibacteriales bacterium, assembly GCA_026392465.1. GTDB lineage: Bacteria > Actinomycetota > Actinomycetes > Propionibacteriales > Nocardioidaceae > Aeromicrobium. The sequence goes on along the minus strand of JAPLCA010000005.1, from coordinate 41,653 downwards.
CTGATCGCACCGCAGAACGCCTCGTAGTCGCTGAGCAGCTCGGTCGGCAGCTCGCCCTCGGGGTCGCGCTGAATCTTCAACGTCGTGTACCGCATCTCGAGCGCGTCGTAGACCATCAGACGGCCGATGAGCGGGTCGCCGATGCCGGTGATCAGCTTGATCGCCTCGGTGACCATGATCGACCCGATCGACGCGCACAGGACGCCGAGCACGCCGCCCTCGGCGCACGAGGGGACCATCCCGGGGGGCGGCGGCTCGGGGTAGAGGTCGCGGTACTGCGGACCCTCCTGCGCCCAGAACACCGACACCTGGCCCTCGAAGCGGTAGATCGAGCCCCACACGTACGGCTTGCCGAGGATGACGGCCGCGTCGTTGACGAGGTAGCGCGTGGCGAAGTTGTCGGTGCCGTCGACGATCAGGTCGTACTGGCTGAAGATGTCGAGGACGTTGTCGTTGTCGAGGCGCGCCTCGTGCACGATCGTCTTCACGTACGGGTTGACCTCGGCGACCGACTCCGCGGCACTGACGGCCTTGGGCCGGTCGATGTCGGACTGGCCGTGGATGATCTGGCGCTGCAGGTTCGACTCGTCCACGACGTCGTCGTCGATGATGCCGAGCGTGCCGACGCCGGCGGCCGCCAGGTAGAGCAGGGCCGGCGACCCGAGCCCGCCCGCGCCGATCACGAGCACCTTGGCGTTCTTGAGCCGCTTCTGACCGTCCATCCCGACATCGGGGATGATCAGGTGCCGGCTGTAGCGGCGGACCTCGTCGATGGTCAGTTCGTCGGCGGGTTCCACGATGGGGGCGACCACGGCTGCTCCTCGCAGTGACGGTGAAGGGGACGTCCGGCACAACGCCGGTCGTGTCGTCCATTGTTCCCCGACCGTCCGACATGCGGTACCGACGTCCGTCCCGTGGACGCCAGGCGCCGACACGGGTGCGCGCCGACGAGCGTGTGGGGACCGGGCACTAGGCTGTGCGGGTGAGCGAGACCCCGATCCTGCGCACGCGCGCCGGCCGACTGCCGCGCCGCGCCCGCCGCGCCCAGCTGCTGGAGGTCGCACTCGAGGTCTTCGTCGAGCAGGGCTACCACGCCGCCTCGATGGACGAGATCGCCGAGCGCGCCGGTGTCTCCAAGCCGGTCGTGTACCAGCACTTCCCCGGCAAGCTCGACCTCTACCTGGCCCTGCTGGAGTCCTCGTGCGACGAGGTCGTCGACGACATCAAGCGCGCCCTCGCGTCGACGCAGGACAACCGTCACCGCGTCGAGGCGACGATGCAGCTCTGGTACCAGTACGTCGCCAACCAGGGTGCGGCGTTCCGCCTGGTCTTCGAGTCCGACCTGACCAACGACCCCGACGTGCGCGAGCAGGTCGACCGGGTCGTGCGCGAGTCGGCGCTGGCCATCGCCGAGGTCATCCGCGAGGACACCGGCCTGCCCCAGGACGCCGCCTACCTGCTGGCCGTCAGCCTGGTCGGCATGGGTCACGTGGGCGCCCGCAACTGGCTCGCCGAGGCGTCGTCGCTGTCCCAGCAGGACGCCGTGCGCCTGGTCGGGCGGCTCGCCTGGCGGGGCATCGGCGGGTTCCCGCGCGACGTGACCGACGCCGACGGCGCCGAGTAGCCCCTTCTCCACCCGCCCCACCCGCACGTCAGAGAGGACCGACCATGGAGGTCAAGATCGGCGTCCAGAACGCCGCCCGCGAGCTGTCCGTCGAGACCAGCGAGGCGCCCGACACGGTGCTCGCGAAGCTCGACTCCGCCCTGAAGGACGAGGCCGTCTTCAGCCTCACCGACGACAAGGACCGCACGGTCGCCGTGCCGGCCGACAAGGTCGCCTACCTGTACTTCGTCGCCGACACCGGCCGCAAGGTGGGCTTCGGCGCGGTCACGCAGGAGAACTGAGGTCTGCGGGTGCCGCCACGCAGCGGCACCCGCAGCCCCGGCCTAGGCTCGCTCCCGTGATCTTCGCAGGCTTCCCCGTCGCCGCGCTCGACTTCTACGACGACCTCGAGGTCGACAACACGAAGACGTTCTGGGAGGAGCACCGGCACGTCTACGACGAGGCGGTGAAGGCCCCGATGGTGGCGCTCACGGCGGCCCTGGAGGACGAGTTCGGCCCCGCCAAGATCTTCCGGCCCTACCGCGACGTCCGGTTCGCGAAGGACAAGACGCCGTACAAGACCCACCAGGGCGCGTTCGTGGCCGTCGCCCCCTCCACCGGCTACTACGTCCAGGTTGGCGCCCCCGGCGTGCGCACCGGCGTCGGGTTCTACCAGGCGCCGCCGGCGCGGCTGGCGTCGTTCCGCGAGGCCGTCGACCACGAGAGCTTCGGGGTCGGGCTGCAGCGGATCCTCGGCCGGCTCGAGCGTCAGGGCTGGACGGTCGGGGGCGACGCCGTGAAGACGGCCCCGCGCGGCTGGCCGGCCGACCACCCGCGCATCGACCTCCTGCGGCACCGCTCCCTCACGCTCGGCCACGACCACGGCTTCGCGCCGTACCTGCACACCGCGGAGCTGCTCGACCACGTGCGCGCCGACTGGCGCGCCGGCAAGCCGTTCCTCGACTGGATCCTCACGCACGTCCGGGGGTAGCGGCGCGGACGCACGCTGGGCCCGAACAGCTGCCCGTCGGTCTCGTTCCGTCGCGGCTCAGGCGGCGAGACCGAGCCGCGCCATGCGCTCGGTGTGCGCCTCGGTGATGCGGGTGAACATGCGTGAGATGGCGGTGAGGTCGAGGCCAGGGGTCTCCACTCCCCCGACGAGCACGGCGCTCAGGGCGTCGCGCTCGGCCACCAGGGTCTGGGCCTGGCGCAGGGCCTCGCCCATGAGCCGACGTCCCCAGAGCGCGAGCCGTCCGCCGACCCGCGGGTCGGCCTGGATCGCGGCGCGCACCTGCTCGACGACGAACTCCGAGTGCCCGGTGCCGCTGAGGGTGTCGATGACCGTCGTCCGCGTCACGGGGTCGAGGTAGGCGGCGATCTCGCGGTAGAAGTCGGCCGCCAGGCCGTCACCGACGAACGCCTTCACGAGGCCCTCGAGGAAGTCGGCGGGCTTCGTCTTGCGGTGGAAGTCGCCGAAGGTCGCGGCGAACGGCTCCATCGCGTCGAACGGGTCCTCGCCCATCTCGACGAGGCGGTCGCGCAGCACCTCGAAGTGGTCGAACTCGGCGGCGGCCATGGTCGCGACCTCCACCTTGCTGCGCAGGTCAGGAGCCATCTGGGAGTCGGCGACGAGCCGCTCGCAGGCGCTGATCTCGCCGAAGGCGAGCACGCCGAGGAGCTCGACGACACCGCGCCGGTACTCGGGGTCGTCGAGGGCGCTGGCGAGCGGCGCCGACGGAGTGGGATCGTCGGGCGTCGCCGCGTCCTCGGGGGCCGACGGGTCGCTCGACTCTGCGTGGTGGGCCATGCGCCGCAGCGTAGCGCTCCCCGGCCACACGCCTCCTGATTCCCGGGACGCACGCCGCAACCGGTACCCTGGTGGAGCCCTTGGGGCCGTATCTCCGTCGTGAGCTCTCGGACGCACCGCCGTCGACGCCGCCTCACGACTCGACCCGAGCATCCTTTGTTCCCTCACGAATTAGAGATCCTGTGACCACGTTCACCGACCTGGGCGTCATGCCCGAGATCGCCGACGCGCTCGACGCCGTCGGCATCAGCAGCCCGTTCCCCATCCAGGAGATGACCCTCTCCGTCGCGCTGATGGGCACCGACCTCATCGGCCAGGCGCGCACCGGCACCGGCAAGACGCTGGCGTTCTCCATCCCCGTCATCCAGCGCACCGTCGCGCCGCACGATCCCGACTACGACCAGCTGGCCGCGCCGGGCAAGCCGCAGGCGCTGGTCGTCGCCCCCACCCGCGAGCTCGCGCTCCAGGTGGCCAACGACATCAAGACGGCGTCGGCGAACCGCGGCACCCGCAACCTCACGATCTACGGCGGCGTGCCCTACGAGGGCCAGCTCGAGGCGCTTGAGCGGGGCGTCGACATCGTCGTCGGCACGCCGGGACGCATCCTCGACCTCGCGAACCGTCGCGCGCTCGACCTCTCGCACGTGAAGTCGCTCGTGCTCGACGAGGCCGACGAGATGCTCGACCTCGGCTTCCTGCCCGACGTCGAGGCGATCCTCGCGAAGACCCCGGAGACCCGCCAGACGATGCTGTTCTCGGCCACCATGCCGGGCGCGATCGTCTCGCTGGCGCGCAAGCACATGCGCCACCCCATGAACATCCGTGCGGAGTCGCCGGAGGAGAACCACACGGTCCCCGCCACGGCGCAGTTCGTATGGCAGGCCCACGAGCTCGACAAGCCCGAGGTCATCGCCCGCATCCTGCAGGCCGAGGACGTGCAGCGCGTCATCATCTTCACGCGCACGAAGCGCACGGCGCAGCGCGTGGCCGACGACCTCATCGACCGCGGCTTCCCCGCGTCGCCGCTGCACGGCGACATGGCGCAGGGTGCACGTGAGAAGGCGCTGCAGGGCTTCCGCGACGGCAAGGTCGACGTGCTCGTCGCCACCGACGTCGCCGCCCGCGGCATCGACGTCGCCAACATCAGCCACGTCATCAACTACAACTGCCCCGAGGACCACAAGACGTACGTGCACCGCATCGGTCGCACGGGTCGCGCGGGCGCCTCGGGCATCGCGGTCACCTTCGTCGACTGGGCCGACCTGTCGCGCTGGAAGCTGATCAACGCCGAGCTGGACCTGCCGTTCGCGGACCCTCAGGAGACGTACTCGACGTCGGACCACCTCTTCCACGACCTCGGCATCGACCGGTCCGTGAAGGGCCGGCTCAAGCCCCCGTCGCCGAAGGAGCCCCGCAAGGACGGCGACCGCGGTGGCCAGGGTGGTCGCGGTCAGGGCGGCGGACGCGGCCGTGAGGGTCAGGGCGGACGCGGCCAGGGCGGCGGACGTCCGCAGGGCGAGCGCTCCTCGGCTCCCCGCACCGACCAGCCGAGGGACGAGCAGCCGAAGGACGGCCAGAACGGCGAGGGCACCGGCTCGAGCCGCAACCGCAACCGTCGGCGCCGTCGCACCCGCAGCGGCCAGAAGGTCGAGGGGCAGAACGGCCAGGGCGGCGCTCCGGCGTCCGCGCCGGTCTCCGCCGACTGACCCACCGCGACACGACGAAGGGCCCCACGCCGTGCGTGGGGCCCTTCGCCGTGCGGCCTCAGAGCAGGCTCTTGGCCACCTCGCGGTAGGCGTCGGCTCCCTTGTGGTTCTTGTGGACGCTGAGGATCGAGCGGCCGATCGCGGGCGCCTCGGCGAACCGGATCGACTTCGGGATGGGCGGGCTCAGGACGGGCAGCTCGAACTGCTCCTCGATGGAGGCGAGCACGGCGCGGGCGTGGTTGGTCCGCCCGTCGAACATCGTCGGCAGCACGCCCGCGACCTCGAGCTCGGAGTTGATGAACTGCTTGACGTCGTGGACCGTGTCGAGCAGCTGGAGCACCCCGCGGTGCGAGAGGGTCTCCGCCTGCAGCGGGATGACGACCTTCTGCGACGCCGAGAGCGCGCCGACGGTGAGCACGCCGAGCGTGGGCGGGCAGTCGATGACGACGAGGTCTTAGTCGTCGGCGACCTTGTCGAGCGCGACGCGCAGCCGCTGCTCACGCCCCGTGCGGCTGACGAGCGCCTCCTCGGCCTGCGTGACCGTGACGTTGGACGGCAGCAGGTGCATGCCGTCCTCGGTGACGACGATCGCGTCGGCGGGCTTGGCCTTGCCGAGCAGCACCTCCCCCACGGTCACGTCGACGTCCTCCGGGTCGATGCCCAGCGAGAACGTCAGACCGCCCTGCGGGTCGAGGTCGACGAGCAGCACACGCTTGCCGAGCTCGGCGAACGCCGCGCCCAGGGAGGCGACGGTGGTCGTCTTGCCGACGCCACCCTTCTGGTTCACCACGGAGATCGTCGTCGTCACGCCGCACATCATGCCACCGGAGACGGCCTCCTGGCTGCGACGTCCGCCACCGTGGCGGCATGGCATGCTGACGGTATGACCCGCGCTCTCGTCACCGGCGCCACGGCCGGCATCGGACTGTCCTTCGCCCGCGCCCTCGCCGCTCGCGGCGACGACGTCGTGCTGCTGGCACGTGACGCACAGCGTCTGGAGCAGCTGGCCGCCGAGCTGCGCGGCGCGCACGGCGTGCAGGCCGACGTCGTCGTGGCCGACCTGACCACGGCGGACGGACTGGCTGCGGCCGAGGCCGCCCTCGCCAGCACCACCGCACCCGTCGACCTGCTGGTGAACAACGCGGGCGCGTCGCTCGCGGGCTGGTTCGGCACCACCGACGTCGCCGACGAGGACCGTCAGCTCGACCTGCTCGTGCGGGCGCCGATGCACCTCATGGACACCGCCATCAAGTCGATGGTGGGACGGGGGCGCGGCCAGGTGGTCAACGTCGCGAGCGTCGCCGCCTTCACGCCGCGCGGCACGTACTCCGCGCACAAGGCGTGGCTGGTGAACCTGTCCCAGTGGGCCGACTGGCACTACGCGTCGTCGGGCGTGCGCGTCATGGTGCTGTGCCCCGGCTTCGTGCGCACGGAGTTCCACCAGCGCGCCGACATGGACATCTCCGGGGTGCCGCGGTGGATGTGGCTGAATAGCGACAAGCTCGTGGCCGCCGCCCTCGCCGACCTCGAGCGCGGCCGCACCGTGTCGATCCCCAGCCTGCGCTACAAGGTGCTCGCGACCCTGGCCAGGCACGCGCCGACCTCGCTCGTGGCGCGGGCCGCCAAGCGCGGACGATGAGCACGCCGCGCTCCCTCGACCTCCCGCCCGGCGTGGTGGCCTCGACCCTGGACACCTCGCGCGGGCGCTTCGCCGTGCACCGTGCTGACGTCGAGCACCCGCGGGCCCACGTGCTCCTGGTGCCCGGCTGGACGGGCAGCAAGGAGGACTTCACACCGCTGCTGCCGCTCCTCGCGGGTGCGGGGTTCGCGGTGGCGGCCTACGACCAGCGCGGCCAGCACGAGACGCGGGCCGACGACGCCGACGACTTCTCGCTGAGCGGCCTGGCCACCGACGCCGCCGCGCTCGCCGAGGCCGTCGCCACGACGCCGGTGCACCTGCTGGGCCACTCCTTCGGTGGGCTGGTGGCACAGACGGCGGCGATCGAGCACACCGCCGCGTGGGCGAGCATCAGCCTGCTGTGCACCGGCCCCGCCGCGCTCGGGGCGAGCCCCGAGCGGCCCCTCGACGAGCTCGTCGCCCGGCTCGACGGGCCTGAGCCGATCGGCGACGTCTACCGGGCACTGAAGGCGTCGACCCTCGGCACCCACCCGCCCGAGATCGAGGCGTTCCTGCTCCGTCGGTTCGAGGGGAACTCGCGGGTGGGGCTGCGTGCCCTCACACAGCACCTGCTGGACGCCCCCGACCGGGTGGACGACGTCGCGGCGACCGGGCTCCCGGCCTGGGTGGGCCGGGGTGCCGGTGACGACGCGTGGCCGCACGCCGTGCAGGACGACCTGGCTGCGCGGCTGGGGACCACCGTGCAGGTGGTGCCCGGCGCCGACCACTCCCCCGCCGTCGAGAACCCGGTGGGGCTGGCCGCTGCCTGGCTCCCGTTCCTGGAGGACCTGTCATGAGCGACGCACCCGTCACCCGCGGCTTCGTCGGCCGACGTCGGCCTGCGCAGTCGGACCGTCTGCCGCCAGGTCAGTACGACGCGGGCCGCCAGTGGCCGGTCCTCTCGGCCGAGCCGACGCCCCAGGTCGATCTCGACCGGTGGACGTTGACGGTCGACGGCGCCGTGCTCGAGCCGCACACGTGGGACTGGTCGGCGCTGCACGCCCTCCCGCACGCGACGACCACCGTCGACATCCACTGCGTCACGACGTGGTCGCGGTTCGACACGCCGTTCACGGGCGTCAGCGTGGAGACGCTGCTCGACGTCTGCGGCGTCGCGTCGGACGCCACGCACGTGGTGGCGCACACCGCGTCGGGGTACACGACCAACCTCCCGCTGGACGACGTGCGCAGCGACCGGGCCTGGGTGGTCTGGGAGGCCGACGGCAGGCCGTTGACGGCCGACCACGGCGGGCCGGTGCGTCTGCTGGTGCCGCACCTGTACTTCTGGAAGTCGGCGAAGTGGCTGACCCGCCTGGAGCTGCTCGACCACGACGAGCCCGGGTTCTGGGAGCGCGGCGGCTACCACGACCGCGGCGACCCGTGGCTCGAGCAGCGCTACCAGGGGGACCCGTGAGCAGTCAGCCCGCCGGGTCCGACCCCGTCGTCGAGAACCCCGGCGGCACGGGCTGGCAGCTGGCGACGGTGCGCGCGAAGGACCACCCGACGGAGGGGTTCGTGCGGCTGCGCCTGGAGCTGCCCGAGCCGGCCCCGCACCGGGCCGGTCAGCACTACGTCGTGCGGCTGCGCGCGGAGGACGGCTACACGGCGCAGCGGTCGTACTCGACCGCGTCGGCGCCGGGCGACCCGCTCGTGGAGCTGATGGTCGAGCGGATGGACGACGGCGAGGTGTCGGGGTTCCTGCACGACGAGGTGCGTGTGGGCGACACCTTCGAGGTGCGTGGCCCGATCGGGCGCTGGTTCACGTGGGACGGCCGGGAGCGGGCGCTGGTGTTCGCCGGTGGCTCGGGCGTGGTGCCGATGGTCTCGATGCTGCGGCACGCGATCGGCACCGGTAACCCGGACGCGCTGCGGGTGGTGGCGGTGGCGAAGTCGCTGGACCGGCTGCCGTACGCCGACGAGCTGCTCGCGTCGGGGGCCTTCGTGGCGCTGACGCGCGAGAACCTGGGCGCTCGGGTGGCCGCGCCGCCCTACCCCGACGAGGTCGCGCCGCTGCTGGACGACGTGGACGCCGCGTTCGTGTGCGGGTCGGTCGGCTTCGTCGGCTACGCCACGCGACTGCTGCGCGAGCAGGCGTTCCCGTCCGACGCGATCCGGGTGGAGCAGTTCGGCGAGACCGGCTGATCCCCCACCCCTCCCCCAACTTCTGGACAGTTCAGGGGCATTCGAGGTCGTCAGAGTGCCCCGGAAGTGTCCAAAAGTTGGGGGTGGGCTGGGGTGGGCGGGGGTGGGCGGGGGTCAGGTGCGCTGGGTGCCGCGCAGCACGCTGCGGACGGCGCGGCGGGCGATGGGGCCCAGGCCGTCGAGCAGCTCGGCGACGGGCCGCAGGCGGGCGAGCGGGTCGTCGGCCGGCCGACTCCCGCCGGTGCGCGTGGGCTCCATGAGCTCGATGCCGACGAACGCCGACGCGGCGAGGTCGGTGAGCACGTCGGCGTCGAACAGCTCGCCCACCGGCGACGTCGCGAGGAGCCGCTCGAGGGTGGGCCGGACCGCGCCGGTCCAGAGTCCGATCGCCTGGCCGGCGGCGGACGCGAGGTCGGGGTTGCCGTGGGAGGCGGCGAGGATCTGGCCGAGGACGGCGACATTGCCCTCCTCCCGCTCGTCGGCGCGCACCTGCTCGGCGACGTCGATGAGCCCGGCCCAGCTGGTGACCGCGTCGAGCGCCGGTCGGTGCCGGTCGACCCGTTCGCCGGTGAGCACGCGGCAGGCCTCGGCGACGAGCCCGTCGACGGTGCCGAAGTGGTAGAAGACCAGCGCCTGGTTGACGCTGCCGGTGGCGGCGATGGTGCGGGCCGAGAGCTTTGCCATCCCCTGCTCGCGGATGGTCTGCATCGTGGCGTCGACGAGTCGGCGCCGGGTGGCCAGCGTGCGGGGGTCGTCGCTCACGTCGTGAGCCTAGCCTCGGCGCCGGACGGCGGTGCGGAGCGACGCCGTCACATCCGTGGCTGCTCACGGTAGGGCCGGACCGCGGCGGGAAGCCTGGACGCGTCGACCTCCGTGGTGGTGAACCGCCCGTGGTAACCGAACACGGGGCCGACGACGTCGTGCAGCACCTCGACGCGGATGCGGAAGCACGCCTCCTGCTCGTCCCAGCGCTCTCGGACTACCGCGCGGCCGCACACCAGCGGCGACATCGTGAGGCTGACCGGGCCCTCGTGCAGGCGCATCACCCGGCTCTCGATCCGCAGGCTGCCGTCGGGCTCGGCCGAGAGCTCGAGGTCGGCAGCGACGTGCTGGTGCGTGCCGAGGTAGTCGACGACCACCGGACGTCCCCGGTCGCGGGACGTGTCGAGCACCATCGTGGCGTCGAAGCGCCGCCGACGGCCGCGTCCCACCTCGAACGTGCGCACGAAGGTCACCGTCTCGCGGCCGTGGTCGTCCACGTACGGGTAGTTCTCGATGGTGAACGGCACGTCTCGGCCGGTCTCGGGGAACAACAGGTTGCGTCGGGTGCCCAGGTGCAGGAACGGGACGACCACCGGCCGCCCCCGCCAGACCTCGTCCATCACACCGCGCCCGACCACACCGACCCCGTCGTGCGCGTTGACGCCGAAGCGCTGCTGCAACCGAGGGTGCAGGCGCTCGACGTCGCTGCCCAGCGCGCGGGCGAAGATCGAGCGGTGCGGGTCGCGGGCGGCCACCGGTGCCACGTCAGGGCGAGGGGTCGGGCCCAGCGGGCGGATCGGCGTGACGGTCATCGGAGGCTCTCCTCGGGTCGGCTCGCGGAGCGGTGGTCGGTGGTCGCGGCGGGCTGCCACGACCAGGTGGTCCGGCCCGCGGACGGACGCCAGGGCAGGGCGGGGACGTGCAGGAGGAGCCCGACGACGGCGAGTGCGCCGGCCGTCGCGGCCGCGGGCCCGGCGGCTGCGAGCAGCAGCACGACGGCGAGGACGGTCGCGATCCGGGCGGCGACCTCCAGCAGCGCGAGCGCGAGCGACAGCTCGGGCGCGACGCCCCGGTCGGCCCAGAGCCGGAGCCGGTCGAAGGACCACGCCGTGCCCCACGCCATCGCAGGGCGGAAGAGGCGGTCGAGCACGGGGTACCGGCAGCGGTAGTCGTAGCCGGTCTCGAACGAGGTGCCCTCGCTGAGAGGCCGGTAGCGCCAGTACCCCGAACCGACCTCGATCGGCGACAACGGGTTCGGGCAGGCGAAGGTGAGCGCCGAGGTGGCACCCCCGTCGGCGGAGCGCCGCTCGCCCGCGTGCGTGCCGGTGCCGCTCACCCCGAAACGTCGGTAGGTGAAGGCACCCGGCGTCGTCGGCTCGATGCGGCCGAAGCGGACGTCCCACCGGGCATGCACGGCGGGGTCCTGAGTCAGCTCCCAGAGGCGGTCGACATCGGCGCTGGTGACGACGGCCACGTGGATGCCGTGGCGGGGTGCGCGGTTCTTGCCGTCCCCGGCCGACCTGGCGTGCCCGCCCCGCGCGGTCCGGCTTACTCGGGATCGTCCCAGCGCGTCCAGTCCGAACGGCGGCCTGGCGGTGGCTCGCGCAGTGGGCTGCTTCATGGGTCCTCCTCGCATCTTGAGCGGTCGCTCAAAGAGAGCATGACATGTTTTGAGCGTTTGCTCAAGGGACTTCGTCTCGAGGAGGCGTGGTCCGGTCGGCCACGTCGTGCCGGCAGCTCGCCGACCTGCGGCTGCGTCGGCGCGGCTTCCCGACCTGCGCTCCGAGCGGGCCTCGACCGAGCGGCTGGGCGGTCGCTGGTGTGGTGTTCCGGGCTGTCGGTTGGGCTCGGGCGACGCAAGGATCTGCGTTCGTGCGGTGGAGGGCCGAGGATGCTGCGTTTCCTACGGGATCCCGTCGTGAACGCAGAAGCGTTCGACCTTCGGCGCGCGAAGGCAGAATCTTGCGTGCCCTTGGGGTGGGGTCACGGACGATGCTTCCTTCTCGTGGCACGGTCCGCGAGAAGGGAGAACTCTTGTCGCCTCTGGCCCCGCAGCGGTGGGTCTGCCACCTCAAGAGCGCCCAGCAGGTGGCGGATCCACCGCTGAGGGGTCAGCCGAGGAGGCGCTCGTACTCCCCCGGGTCGGTGAGGTTGGCGCCGAGGTTGAAGGCGGACGACTTGCCCGTGCCGTGGTAGTCGCTGGAGCCGGTGACGACGAGGTCGAGGGCGCGGGCGACGTCGCGCAGGCCGCGGCGGGCGGCGGCGTCGTGGTCGACGTGGTCGGCCTCGATGCCGTCGAGGCCGAGGGCCGCCAGCTCCTCGAACGCGTCGGCCGTGAGCACGCGGTCGCTGCCCCTCGACCACGGGTGCGCGACGACGGCCTTGCCGCCGGCGTCCTTCAGCAGCCGGACGGCGTCGAGCAGCGGGGCGGCGTAGCGCTCGACGTACGCCCGCCCGCCGCTGTTCAGCCAGCCCTGGAAGGCCTCGTCACGGTGCCCGATGTAGCCCTTCGCCACCATCGCGTCGGCGATGTGCGGGCGCCCGGACGCCGCCGCGGCACCCGACTGCAGCGCGACGTCCTCCTCGGTGATGTCGATGCCGTGCTCGGCCAGCCGGGCGAGGATGCGCGGCAGGCGCTGGTCGCGACCCCCGAGGACCCGCTCGAGCTCCTCGACGAGCGGCGGGTGCGCCGGGTCGAAGGCGTAGCCGAGCAGGTGCACGCTCTCGCCCCGGAACGTCGTGGAGATCTCGATGCCCGGCACCACCACGATGCCCTCCCGCTCGGCCGCCGCGCGCGCCTCGGCCCACCCGGTCGTCGCGTCGTGGTCGGTCAGCGCGACGACGTCGAGCCCGGCGAGCACCGCGTTGGCCACCAGCTCGGCGGGCGTGTCGGTGCCGTCGGAGCGGTTGGAGTGGGTGTGGAGATCGATCCTCACGAGGTCAGGCTAGAGGGTGGGGCCGACGTTCCAGCGCTGCACCACCGGCTGCCCCCGGTCGTCGCCCAGCACGGAGTAGGTGGCCGTGTCGAGGTCGAAGATGCGTCCGTCCTGCACCGGCAGACCCAGCCAGCGGGCCGCCAGCACCCGCAGGCTGTGCCCGTGGGCGAAGACGAGCACCCGACCGTCCGTGGCACGCACCCGGTCGACCACGCGGTCGAGCCGGGCACCCACCTCCTCGGCGCTCTCCCCGCCAGGCACCGGGTGGTCCCAGATCGTCCACCCTCGCACCGACTCGCGGATCTGCGGCGTCGTGAGCCCCTCGTAGTCGCCGTAGTCCCACTCGGCGAGGTCGTCCTCGACCGTCGCCTCCGTGAAGCCGGCCAGTGCGGCCGTCCGGCGCGCGCGGAGCCGCGGGCTGGTGAGCACGAGGTCGAAGTCGACGTCCGCCAGCGCAGGTGCGAGGGCCCTCGCCGTCGCCTCCCCGGCCGCCGTCAGCTCGATGTCAGTGCGGCCCGTGTGCCTGCCGGCGAGGCTCCACTCGGTCTGCCCGTGCCGCACCAGGACGAGAGTGGCCCCCATCAGCGCGGCACCAGGGCCCACAGGTCGAGGTCGAGGAGCACGCCCTCGGCGTACTTCCCGTCGTCGCCGCGCAGCGTCATCGTCTCGTCGCGTCCCTGGGTGGCGACGAGACGCAGCCGCAGGGCCCCGACCCCGGTGCCGTCCCACGCTGCCGGGGCGGCCTTGTCGAGCACCTCGGACCACGCGTAGACGGTGTCGCCGGCGAACGCGGGCGCGACGTGCGAGCCGGCGTTGATCGCGGCGACGAGCTGCGCATTGGCGAGGCCGTTGAAGGAGAGGGCCCTGGCCATCGAGATGACGTGACCGCCGTACACGAGCCGCCGACCGTCGGGGCGCGCCTCGGTGTTGAAGTGCACCTTGGCCGTGTTCTGCCACAGCCGGGTGGCCATCATGTGCTCCGCCTCGCTGAGCGTGACGCCGTCGACGTGGTCGATCCGCTCGCCGACCGTGTAGTCGTCGTAGCGGTGCGGCTCACCGGCGGCGGTCGTGTCGTAGCCGGAGAAGTCCAGTCCCGCGGGCAGCACGAGGTCCTCGGGCGCGACGACGGCGGCCACCGCGGGCACCACGGTCTCCGGTGCGGGGGCACCGGCGTCGCGCTTGTGCACCATGACCCAGCGCACCCAGTCCAGCGCGACCTCGCCGCGCTGGTTCGTGGCGGTCGAGCGGACATAGACCACGCCCGTGCGACCGTTGGAGTTCTGCTTGAGGCCGATGACCTCCGAGCTCGTGCGCAGCGTGTCGCCGGTGAGCACCGGCCGGTGGAAGCGGCACTCGGCGTAGCCGAGGTTCGCGACGGCGTTGAGCGAGACGTCGGGGACGGTCTTGCCGAACGCGACGTGGAACGCCACCAGGTCCTCGACGGGGTGCTCCTGCAGGCCCACGGAGGCCGCGAACTCCGCCGACGACGGGATCGCGAACCGGGTCGGGTAGATCGACCCGTAGACGGCGCGGTCGCCGTCGGTGATCGTGCGGGGAGTCGCGTGCTCGATCACCTGGCCGACGTGGAAGTCCTCGAAGAAGTGGCCGGGGTTGGTCTTGGTCATGGCTCTCCTGGGTCGCGCCCCACCGCCGTCGGCGGGGCGGAGGGGCACGGCGCGGGGCCGCGGGACGATCAGGCGAAGGGGTTCTGGCGCGCCTCGGGCAGGTCGGCGATGAGCTCCTGGGCCCTGGCCCGGTGCTTGTGCTCGACCATCACCTCGTACTTGGTCGCGACGACGCTGCTGACGGAGCTGAAGTCGCGGCGTCCGCGCGTGGCCGCGTAGCCGAGCAGCGCCCACACGACACCGAAGACGATGCCGATGCCGAGACCGCCGACGACGGTCTGCAGCCACGTGCTCTCGCTGCTGAAGATGCCGAGGAGCAGGCCGACGAGGACGCCCAGCCAGCCGCCGGACGCGGCGCCGGCCGCGGCCACGCGGCTCGTGGTGAGCCGACCGGTGACCCGCTCGACCTGCTTGAGGTCGGTGCCGACCACGAGGAGGTTCTCGACGGGGAACTCCTGGTCGGAGAGGTGGTCGACGACCTTCTGCGCCGTGGCGTAGTCGTCGTAGACGCCGAGCGACTGCGGGAACTCGAGCGTGAAGAGGCCCTGGTTGACGGGAGGCATGCCGTCAGTCTAGGGCGCGACCTCCTCGCCGCCCACGGACCTCCGGCCCGCGGACACGGGCTCAGGACCAGCTGGAGCGCAGGAGCGTCACGACGTCGAGCGGTGTCGTGCCGTACGCCGACGTCAGGGCGGCCTCCCCCGCGGCCGACGTGGACGCGACGACCGCCGCCGGGCCGAACCACCGTGCCCAGGCACCCTCGAACGCGCGCCGCCGGGCGACGTTGCGCGCGAGCCCCGTCGGCACCCCGTACCAGGTGCGCGCGACGGGCCGGGCGCGACCGAGCAGCACGCGCCAGCCGGTGCCGGCGGACGGCGGTGGCGCCTGGTGGCGCGCGACCAGCCAGCGGGGCGCGACCAGCGGACCGAGCAGCTCCTCGAACAGGTCGACGAAGACCGAGGCCGTGGCTGCGTCGGCGTCCAGCTCGAAGCGGTAGGTGCCGGTCGCGTCGACGACCGCCCGCACGCCTGCTGCTCCGGGGCCGCCGAGACCGCCCTCGGCCATGGCGTCGGCGACGACCCACGCGTGGGCGGCCAGGCCGGGATCCCGGGCGGCCTCCCGGGCGGCGTCCCAGGGCTCGAGCCGCGCGGAGCGCGCGGTGGACACGACACCGTCCTCGCCCATGCGGGCCCAGGGCGGCTCCGGCGCGTGCATCGTCGTGGGGGTGGAGTGGACAGCCCGCGCGGCGTCGTCGGGGCGCACACGGATGGCCCGCCGGACCTCGTCGCGGTACGGCTCGCCGACGCGCCAACGGGTCCGCACCACGTCGCGCTCCCCCGCTCGTCGCGCCATGTCGAGGGCGACGACGTCGAAGAGGTCGGGGTCGGGCGGGACGAACGGCGAGAAGCGGGCGTCCACGTGCGCGACGCCGGAGACGACCTGCCCGTCGTCGTCGACGCCGAGGTAGCCGTCGTGCTTGCGCACGAACCGACGCCAGTCGGAGTCGCCGCCGGGGTGGTCGGGGGCCACGCAGACGACGCTCCAGGTGGTGGCGACCTTCTCGGGCCAGGTCGGGTCGGTGCGCAGCGCCCGGCCGCGGGTCTGCGTGACGGCCGACGTCGTGGACGCGGTGGACAGGTCGACCAGCGTTGACACGCGCGGGGCGTCCCAGCCCTCCCCCAGCAGCGCCCGGGTGCCGACGAGCACGTCGCAGTGGCCGTCCTGGAACGCCCGGGTGACGAGAGGCGTCCAGCGTCGGCTCGTCCAGGGGCCCACGAGGCGGTGGAGCCGGTCCTCGGCGCCCTCGAGCGGCTCGGTGCGCAGCTCGAGGCCCCCGTCGAGCCGGTGCAGGACCTCGAGGAGGCGCCGGGCCGTGCCACCTCCCGCCGCGACGGTGCGTCCGGTCAGCAGGACCGGCTCGAACCCGCCGTCGAGGAGGGCGTCCATGACCTCGAGGGCCGACCCGTGCTCGGCGGGTGCGTCACGCAGCACGAGCGACGACGTGGGCGAGGCGCGCTCGTGGTCGCAGACGACGACCGCGCGCAGCCGGTCCCCGAGCGCGTCGCGCTCGGCGTGCAGCACCGAGGCGGCGGCACGCATCTTGCCTGCGCTGCGCGCGAGCACGCGGTCGACCGGCGACCCTGCGCCGCTCACCCCACGACGCGTGACGTGGAACCCGATCCCGGGCATCGCGCGGCGCAGGTCCTCGAGCACGGCCCGGTCCGCGTCGACGTCGCTGCGGGCGAGGCAGCCGCGCACCCAGTCGTCGACCAGCTGCGCCCAGTCCTGCGCCGCCAGGTCGGTGCGGTGCTGCTCGCGCAGCACGGCATCGCGCGGGAGGTCGAGCAGGCCGGCGTGCACGAGCCGCAGCACGGCCGTGGCCAGGGCCGGCTCGTCGCGCCCGAAGGTCGCCCACGGCACGGGCAGCTCGCCGACGCGTCGGTCGAACCAGGTCAGCAGCGGCACCGAGCCGTAGCCGGGGCTGAGCAGCTCCGTGGTCAGCTCCGCGAACCGCATCGCCGACGACGCGAGCCACGCCTCCTCCTCGGCGGAGGGCCGCACCAGCCAGGCCAGCTCGGCGAACGGGGCGAGGTCCCCCTCGCGGACGGCAGCGGGGATCGACGCCTGGTAGGCGAGGGAGCCGAACAGCTCCTCGACCTGCTCGGCCTGTCGACGGGTCAGCACGCCCGGCGGCGTGGCGGTGAGGCCGAGGACCAGGACGTCGTCGAGCGGGTCGAGCACCTCGCGCAGCAGCGCACCCCAGGTCTCCAGGAGGTGGTGGCACTCGTCGAGCACGACCGTGAGGGGTCCGGCCGCCCGCAGTGCGGACACCAGTGCGCGACCGTTCTCGTGCAGCCGGTCCACGAGCGGTCCGGGCCCACCCGCCGACGGCTCGAGGTCGTCGTCCTCCTCGTCGGGCGAGAAGGTGGCGACCGCCTGGTAGGTCAGGACCGTGACGTCGGCCGCGAGGTCGCGGTCCGGGCTCGCAGGGCCGCGCCCGTAGCGCTGCCAGGTCGCGATCCACTGCGCCTGGATGGCCGTGTTGGGCGCGAGGACGACGGCCCGACGACCTTCGGCCGCGAGCCGCGCGGCCACCAGCTCCGTGCCGAGCACGGTCTTGCCCGCACCGGGCGGCAGCGACACCCAGGAGCGGCGCCGACCGTTCTCCCGCGCCTGCTCGACGGCGGCGAGCGCCTCGGCCTGGAACCTGCGCAGGACGAACGGGCTGGGCACCGGTCCAGCCTAGGAGCCGAGGGCGGTCAGCCGACGGGCACGTGCCGCGTCAGGAAGTCGAGCTCGTCGCGCACCGTCGTCTCGAACTCCGCGCCCGTGTAGATGTCGAAGTGTCCGGTGTCGCGACGCACGACCTCGCCGCGCGGAGCCTTCGCCACGTGCTTCAGCGTCGCCTTCGCCGGGGCCACCGTGTCGCGCTCGCAGACCACGAACAGCGCCGGGCACCGCAGCCGCTTCGCCTGGGCTCCGGGGCGACCGAGGGCGATCTCGAGGGCCACGCGGGCGGCGACCTCGTTGCGGAAGGTCGAGCCCTCCTCCACCAGCGACAGGTAGCCCGGCACGGCGTCGGGCGCGGTCATCAGCGCGACCGTCCCCGGCTCGCCGGCCAGCGGGATGCCGCGGGGGCCACGCCCGAGCCGGCTGCCCACGAGGTCGAGGACCGCCCGCAGCGTCACCCTCAGCGACGTCAGGGGTGCGACCGCCAGGCTCGAGGCCAGCCCGTCGGTGTAGGGGCACTGCGACACGACGGCCGCGACCGACGGGTCCTCGGCCGCCACCGCGATGACGTGCCCCCCGGAGAACGACGACCCCCACAGCACGGTGCGGAAGGGGTCGACGCCGGGCAGCGTGCGCGCGAAGGCGACGGCCGCGGCCCAGTCCTGCCGCTGGCGCCTGACGGAGAGCAGCTGGCGCGGCTGCCCGTCGCTCGCCCCGAAGTGCCGGTAGTCGAACACCAGGCAGGCGTAGCCGGCGTCCGCGAACCGCTCGGCGAACGCGTCGAGGCGCATCTCGCGGACACCGCCGAGGCCGTGCGCCATCACGACGACAGGGCGGTCGCCACCCCCGTCGCCGTCCGGCCGGTAGTGCCAGGCGGCGACGGTGGTGCCCTGCGACGTGAACGTGACGTCCTCGCGCACGCTCATGTCAGAGCTTGTAGTCCTTGAGCAGCGCGCGGCCGATGATCATCTTCTGGATGTCGGACGTGCCCTCGCCGATGAGCATGAACTTGACCTCGCGCATGAGGCGCTCGATCTCGTACTCCTTGGAGTAGCCGTAGCCGCCGTGGATCCGGAAGGAGTCCTCCACGACCTCGTTGGCGTACTCGCTCGCGAGCATCTTGGCCATGCCGGCCTCGACGTCCATGCGCTTGCCGGTGTCCTTCAGACGGGCCGCGCGGACCATCATGGCGTGGATCGTCTCGACCTTCGTGGCCATCTCCGCGAGGCGGAAGAGGACGGCCTGGTGGTCAGCGATCTGCTTGCCGAACGTCTTGCGCTGCTGCGCGTAGGCGATGCCCAGCTCGAAGCCGCGGATCGCGAGGCCGCAGGCGCGGGCCGCGACGTTGACGCGGCCGACCTCGACGCCGTCCATCATCTGGAAGAAGCCCTTGCCCGGCTCGCCGCCCAGGATCTGGTCGGCCGAGATCTGGTGGTCCTCGAGGATGAGCTCGGTCGTCTCGACGCCCTTGTAGCCCATCTTGGCGATCTTGCCGGGGACCGTGACGCCCTGGGCGGTCTCGCCGAAGCCCGGCTCCTTCTCCACGAGGAAGGTCGTCATGTTCTTGTAGACCGAGTCGGCGCCCTCGTCGGTCTTGCACAGCACGGCCACGAGCGTCGACGTGCCGCCGTTGGTCAGCCACATCTTCTGGCCGGTGATCGAGTAGGAGCCGTCGTCCTTCTTCGTCGCCTTGGTCGAGACGGCCGAGACGTCGGAGCCCAGACCCGGCTCGGACATCGAGAACGCACCACGTACCTCGCCGACGGCCATCTTCGGCAGGTACTTCTGCTTCTGCTCGTCGGTGCCGTGCTGCTGCAGCAGGTAGGCGACGATGAAGTGCGTGTTGATGACGCCGGAGACGCTCATCCAGCCGCGGGCGATCTCCTCGACGACCAGCGCGTAGGTCAGCAGCGACTCGCCGAGGCCGCCGAACTCCTCGGGGATCGTCAGGCCGAAGACGCCGAGCTCCTTGAGCCCCTCGATGATCTCGGTCGGGTACTCGTCGTCGTGCTCGAGCTGCTGGGCGACCGGGATGATCTTCTCGTCCACGAAGTCGCGGATCGTCTCGAGGATCGCGGTCTGCTCCTCGGTGAGGTTCTCGGTGCTGGCGAGGCGTCCCATGCGTTGTTCCTCCGTCTCGTGGGTGACACGCCGAC
Source organism: Propionibacteriales bacterium (assembly GCA_026392465.1). Lineage (GTDB taxonomy): Bacteria > Actinomycetota > Actinomycetes > Propionibacteriales > Nocardioidaceae > Aeromicrobium. The sequence goes on along the minus strand of JAPLCA010000005.1, from coordinate 22,007 downwards.
GATACCCGCGAGTAACGTCCAGCACCGCAGGACTCCCCGTGAGCCGTCGCACAGCGCGTCGGCGCGCCCCGACCGCGGGCCGTCAGGCGACCGGCTCGACCGGCTCGGTCGGCACCCGGCGGGCTCGCACGACCACGGCGAGGCCCACGAGCACGAGGAACAGCCCCCCGTAGACGCCGACCGGCGGCGCCTGGCCGAGGAACACCGCAGCCAGCAGCGCCGCGCCCGGCACCTCGAGGAGCAGGACGAGCGAGATGACGGTCGGGCTCATGACGGCCAGCAGGTGGTTGAACAGTGAGTGCCCCAGCAGCTGTGCGCACACCGTCACCGCCGCCAGCAGCAGCCACACGTGCGCGTCGTACCCGACGAACGACGCACCGGTCGCGAGGCAGCCCACGGCGAGCACCGCGGCGCACGTGCCGTAGCAGAACGTCGTGTAGTGGGTCGTGCTGAGCCGACGTCGCGCCGACTCCCCCGCCACCAGGTACAGCGCGGCGCCGAGCCCACCGACGACCGCGAGCAGGTCGCCGAGGAGAGCGCGGCGCGAGACCGTCAGGTCGACGCCGGACACGACCAGGACCCCGACCGACGCGACGACGCAGCCGAGCAGCACCGCGCGGCCGGGTCGCACGCCGCGCAGCCGGTCGACGAGCACCACCCAGACCAGCTGGGTGCAGGTGAGCGCCGTCGCCGCGGCCACGGTCGTCAGCTTCAGCGCCCCGACCCAGGCGGCGAAGTGCACCGCCAGCATGACCCCCGCGAAGACGGTCCCCCGCAGGTCGGCCCAGCGCAGGCCCGTGAGCGCGGCTCGGCTGCGCACCGCGAACGGTGCGAGCACCGCGGTCGCGGCGGCGTTGCGCCAGAACGCGATGACGAGCACCGGCGCCGCGGTCGCGGTCATGAGCGGTCCCGACGCGCTCACCCCCAGCAGGCCGACGGCGGCGAGGAGCCAGGTCATGCCGGGCTCCCTGACGTCATGGCCGCGAGTCTAGGTGTCGGCAGGCCCACTCCCCCGCGCGGTGGTGGGTCAGCCCCAGGCGGTCTCCAGCTCGGCGAGCGACGTCTCCAGGTGGGTGAGCAGCCGCTGCAGGTGCGGCACGCTCGTGCGGCACCCGATGATGCCGAAGTCGAGGTACTTGTCGCGACTGCAGAGGGTGACGTTCACGGCCTGTCCGTCCAGCACGATCGAGACCGGGTAGAGCCCGTCGAGCTCGGCCCCGTTGAAGTACATCGGCTGCTTCGGGCCGGGCACGTTGGAGATGACCACGTTGAACGGCGGGTGCGTCATGCGCACGAACCCGGGCACGGGCGTGAGCGCGAGCGGCGCCATCTGCAGCGCCGAGAAGGCGAGGATCTGGATCGGGGTCAGACCGCCCAGGATCTTCTTCGCCCGTCGCGAGGAGTAGGCGATCTCCTCCAGGCGGGTGGCACCGTTCTCGACGTCGGTCGCGAGGTTGACCACGATGACGCCGACGGAGTTGCCGCCGTCGCCCGCCTGGCCGGCCGACTCGGCGCGCAGGGCGAGCGAGACCGGCACCATCGCGGTCATCGGCTCGTCCGGGAGCGCGTTCTGCTCCAGCAGGTACTCCCGCAGCGCGCCGGAGACCATCGCGAGCACGACGTCGTTGAGCGTCGTCGCCGACGACTTCGCGACCCGACGGATCCGCTCGATCTCCCAGGACTGTGCGGCGAAGCGACGCGCCCCGCCCACCGGCCCGTTGAGGATCGTCCGCGGCGCCCGCGGCAGCGTGACGTCGCCCTCGCGGACGATCTGGTTGACGATCCTCATCGACGCGGGCAGCAGGCCGGCGACGTCCTCCGCGACCGAGAGACCGCCGCGCAACAGGCCGAGCGGGTCCGGGAAGCGGCGCGCGACCTCCGTCGACGGGCGACGGCGCGGCGCCAGGGCCCACGGCGGCACGCAGTCGCGGGCGTCCGGGTCGTCGCTGAGGCTGCGCTGCAGCAGCCGCAGGGCCGACACGCCGTCGACCATCGAGTGGTGGATCTTGCTGTACACGGCGAACCGGCCGTCCCGCAGCCCCTCGACGACGTGCGCCTCCCAGAGCGGGCGGTGCCGGTCGAGCAGCGACCCGTGCCAGCGCGACGTCAGCTGCAGCAGCTCGCGGATGCGTCCCGGCGGCGGCACCGCCGAGTGCCGCACGTGGTAGTCCAGGTCGATCGCGGCGTCCTGGGACCACCAGGTCTGCCCGGCGAGGCCGACCGGCTCGGCCGGCCGCTTGCGGAACGTCGGCGAGACCTCCTGCACCGACCGGAAGCCCTCCACGAGCTCGCGCACGAACTCCGGCCCGGCCCCCTCAGGAGGCCGGAACAGCTGCAGCCCGCCCACGTGCATGGGGTGCTCTCGGGACTCCGCCAACAGGAACATGGAGTCCGTGGGGGGCATGAAGGGCATGCGATCAATCTCCTGCGGCAGACGGGACGGTGGCGCTAACGTAACGATCTCGTGTGGCGTAGGTCACCGGGTGTGACATATTCGTGAACGTCACATGACGAGGGGAGAGACCGATGGTCAGCACGAGGGAGCGCAGCAGGGCCCGGACGCACGGTGCCGGGCACCTGTCGGTCGCCGCCGACGCGCGGTACTTCGAGGGCGCCAGCCTGCAGTCGCGGGCGCTCGGCCTGGGCCTGCGGCACACCGTGCGTCCCGTGCTCGACCTCTGGACGCGGCTGCCGTTCGACCTGTTCCCGCCGAACCTGCTCGAGCACGCCGCGCGCCTGCTGCCCGTCCACGAGGGCACGAGCTGGCGCACCGTCGACCTCGCCCGCTGCGGCAGCGAGCTGCTCTCTGCCAAGGACGTGAGGGACATCCACGGCGGCAACCCGCGCGTGATCCTCTACTTCCACGGCGGTGCCTTCCTGACCTGCGGGCTGAACACCCATCGTCGACTCGTCTCCCGCATCTCGCACGCCTCCGGCCAGCCGGTGCTCAACGTCGGCTACCGGCAGATGCCCTACGAGCCGATCGCCGAGTCGGTGGCCGACGGCGTCGACGGGTTCCGCTGGCTGCTGGAGCAGGGCTACCGACCGGAGGACGTGACGATCGCCGGCGACTCCGCCGGCGGCTACCTGGCGTTCAGCGTCGCGCGGGCCGTGCTCGACCAGGGACTCGGCCGTCCCGCGGGCGTCGTGGCCATCTCGCCCCTGCTCGACGTCGACGTCGAGCGCAAGCGCCAGCACCGCAACGCCGACCGCTGCCAGACCTTCCCCCTCCGGGCGCTGGAGAAGTTCACCGACGTCGCCCTGCGGATGGACACCCGCCGCGGCATCAACGGCCAGCGCGTGTGCCCGGTCGACATGCCGCTCGACGACATGCCGCCGGCGCTGATCCAGATCGGGTCGCGCGAGATCCTGCTCGCCGACGCGGAGCACATGGCCGCACGGCTGGTGCAGGCCGGCGTGCCGGTCGACCTGCAGGTGTGGGACCGCCAGGTGCACGTCTTCCAGGCTGCGGCCTCGTGGGTGCCGGAGGCGCGGGCGGCGATCGAGGAGATCGGCGACTTCGTGACCGGCCTCGCCGGCCAGGACGCCGCTGCGGACGCCCCGCGCCGCTCGACCTCCAGCTCCCCCGCAGTCAGCACCGGCACCGGCACGGAGAGCACCGCCGTCCGGCGTGGCCGGCGCACCGGCGTCGCGGCGGTCTGAGCGCACCACGACGGCCCCCGGGCGACAGGCGCCCCACCGGTCCAGCGGGTACGGTCGAAGGTGACCGCAGGCACGCACCGGGAGGCAGCATCGTGAGCAACGGGACGGCAGGGCCGGGCACCGCACCGGTCGTCGAGGGGTTCGGCGCGCAGGACGAGAGCGACCTGGAGATCCACTCCCCCAAGGACGCTGCGGCGGGTGTCACGGCGGTCAAGGTGTCGATGGAGCGCGCGCTCTCCCACATGGGTCCCAAGCGCACCGCCCAGACCCTGCTCAAGCTCAACCAGGCCGACGGCTTCGACTGCACCTCGTGCGCCTGGCCCGACCCCGACCCCGAGGCCCGCCACACGGCCGAGTTCTGCGAGAACGGCGCGAAGGCCGTGGCCGAGGAGGCCACCACGGCGCGGGCGACGCCCGAGGTGTTCGCCCGCTACTCGATCGCCGAGCTCGACGCCCACGACGAGTACTGGCTGGGCCAGCTCGGCCGCATCACCCATCCGATGGTGAAGCGACCGGGCGGCACGCACTACGAGCCCATCGAGTGGGACGACGCCTTCGCGCTCGTCGCCGAGCACCTGAACGGGCTCGGCTCCCCCGACGAGGCCGTCTTCTACACGTCCGGGCGCGCGTCGAACGAGTCGGCGTTCACGTACCAGCTGTTCGTCCGCGCCTTCGGCACGAACAACCTGCCCGACTGCTCCAACATGTGCCACGAGTCGACGAGCGTCGCGCTCGCGGAGTCGATCGGCATCGGCAAGGGCAGCGTGAGCCTGCGTGACATCTACGACGCCGAGCTGATCGTCATCGCCGGACAGAACCCCGGCACCAACCACCCGCGGATGCTCTCGGCGCTGGAGGTCGCGAAACGGCGCGGCGCGAGGATCCTCGCGATCAACCCGCTGCGCGAGGCCGGCCTGGTCAACTTCCGCAACCCCCAGAAGCCGCGCGGCGTGGTGGGCCGCGGCACCGACATCGCCGACCTCCACCTGCCGGTGCGCATCAATGGCGACCTCGCCCTCTTCCAGGCCTTCGGCCACCTGCTGGAGCAGTGGGGCGCCGTCGACCGGGAGTTCGTCGAGCAGTACACCGACGGCTACGACGCCTGGGTCGAGCACGTGCGCGCCCTCGACTGGGACCTCGTCCTGGCGGCGACCGGCCTGACCCGCGAGCTGATCGAGCAGGCCGCCCGCATGATCGAGGCCTCGGACGCCACGATCTACTGCTGGGCGATGGGCCTCACCCAGCACCGCAACTCGGTGGCGACCATCAAGGAGGTCACCAACCTCGCCCTGGTCCGCGGCGACATCGGCAAGCGCGGCGCCGGCCTGTGCCCCGTGCGCGGCCACTCCAACGTGCAGGGCGACCGCACGATGGGCATCTGGGAGAAGTCGCCCGACACCTTCCTCGACGCGCTGCAGGCAGAGTTCGGCTTCGACCCGCCGCGCGAGCACGGGCTCGACGTCGTCGACGCGGTCCGCGCCCTGCGTGACGGCAAGGCCAGGGTGTTCATGGGCCTCGGCGGCAACTTCGTGCACGCCGTCTCCGACACCGACGTCGCCGCCGACGCCCTCCGCAACGCCGACCTCACGCTGCACGTGTCGACCAAGGTGAACCGCTCGCACCTCGTCACCGGCGAGACCGCGCTCATCCTGCCGACGCTGGGGCGCACCGAGGTCGACGAGCGGGCCACCGGTCCGCAGTTCGTCTCGGTCGAGGACTCCATGTCGTCGGTGCACGCCTCGCGGGGCCCGCTCGAGCCGGCCAGCCCGCACCTGCGCTCGGAGACGGCCATCGTCTGCGGCATCGCCCGGGCCACGCTGCGCCAGGACGACGGCACCGACCGGCACGGCATCGACTGGGACGCGATGGCCGAGGACTACAGCATCATCCGCGGCCACATCTCCCGCGTCGTCCCCGGCTGCGAGGACTACGAGCGCAAGGTCGACCGTCCCGGCGGCTTCGTGCTCCCGCACCCGCCGCGCGACTCCCGCTCGTTCCACACGGCCACCGGCAAGGGCCGGATCGCGGTCTCGCCGATCGAGGTGCTGCACGTGCCGGAGGGGCACCTCCTCCTGCAGACGCTGCGCAGCCACGACCAGTTCAACACCACGATCTACGGCATGAGCGACCGCTACCGCGGCATCGAGCACGGGCGACGCGTGGTCCTGGTGCACCCCGACGACATCGAGGCGCTCGGCTGGCGCGACGGCGACGTCGTGGACCTCGTCACCCACTGGACCGACGACGACGTCGACCGCGTGGCCCCGGGGTTCCGGATCGTCTCCTACGAGACGCCGCGTGGCACCGCGGCGGCCTACTACCCGGAGACGAACCCGCTGGTGCCGCTCGACTCCGTCGCGGAGCACAGCAACACGCCGACGTCGAAGTCGGTCGTCGTCCGGCTCGTCCCGACCACGGTCGGGGAGACGGGCGAGGGCGCGGACGGGTCGCAGCGCCCGGTCGACGCGGACGGTGAGCACCGGTCGCACCCGCAGCCGGAGCCGTTGCACCTGTCGTGACCACCTCCGCACCCCACCGGTCCGTCCAGGCCGTGGTCCTCGCCGGTGGCACGAGCCAGCGCTGGGACGGCCAGGACAAGACGCAGCTGGTCGTCGCCGGCCGGTCGCTGCTCGACCACGCGCTGACGGCGCTGCCCGACGACGCCGACGTGGTGGTCGTCGGGCCCCCGCGCCCGACGTCGCGCCCGGTGGGGTGGACGCGGGAGGAGCCCGCCGGGTCGGGGCCGGCGGCCGGCGTCCAGGCCGGTCTGCGCGCGCTGCGACCGGGCGCGCCCGTCGTCGTGCTCGCCGCCGACCTGCCGCGGGCCGCCGACCTCGTCGACGCCCTGCTGGACGCCCCGCGTCCGTCCGGGGCGCTCGTCCTCGCCGACGGCACGGGTCGCGCCCACTGGACCTCGGCGCTGCTCTCCGCCGACGCGGCCGACGTGGTCCGTGGGCTGCCGGACCTCGTCGACGTGTCGCTGCGGCGCCTGTTCGACCACCTTGACGTCACGCTGGTGCCCGCACCCGACGGCGCCACCCACGACCTCGACTCCCCCGCCGACCTCGACGCCCTGCAGGAGGACCACTGATGAGCGACCGCGACGAGACGATGCAGGCCTGGTGGCGCGACCTGTGCGCCGAGCTGGGCGTGGACGACCCGGGCGCCGACGTGGAGCGGGTCCTTGACCTCGCCGCCGTCGCGGCGCACGCGGTCGTGCGTCCCGCGGCCCCGCTCACCACGTTCCTGGTCGGTTACGCGGCAGGGCTGGCGGGCGGCGGGGAGGACACCGTCCGTCGCGTCGTCGCGCAGGCCGAGCTCCTCGCCCAGATCCGCGGCAGCGACCAGGGCGAGATCCGCGGCAGCGACCAGGGCGACACCAGCGGGTCGCCGTCATGACCAAGCCCGTCCAGCGGCGCCGGATCCAGCGCGTCGAGGTCGGCGTGGGCGTGACGCCCCGGCACGACTCGCTCGCCGCCGAGGAGCCGCTCGAGATCCGTGTGGCCGGCGCGTCGTTCGCGGTCACGATGCGCACGCCCGGCCACGACTTCGACCTGGTGGCCGGCTTCCTGGTCTCCGAGGGTGTCGTGGCGCGCACCGACCAGCTGCACGCCATGCGGTACTGCGCACCCGAGCAGGACGAGAACACCTACAACGTCATCGACGTCGGCGTCAGCGGGCCCGGTGCGCTCGTCGCGTCGGGCCGCGAGCGGCACGTGTACACGTCGAGCTCGTGCGGGGTCTGCGGTCTCGCGTCGATCGACGCGGTGGCGACCACGTCGGCGTTCGACGTGGCGGCCGACGAGGTGCGGGTCGACGCCGCCGTCCTCGCCGCGCTGCCCGACCGGCTCCGCGAGCAGCAGGCGGTCTTCGAGCGCACGGGTGGGCTGCACGCGGCGGGGTTGTTCGGCGCCGACGGCGCGCCGCTCGTGGTCCGCGAGGACGTGGGCCGGCACAACGCCGTCGACAAGGTCGTCGGGCAGGCCCTGCGCGAGGACCGCCTCCCGCTGACCGGCACGGTGCTGCAGGTGTCCGGGCGTGCGTCGTTCGAGCTGGTGCAGAAGGCCGCCATGGCCGGCATCCCGGTGCTGGCGGCCGTGAGCGCACCGTCGTCGCTCGCGGTCGACCTCGCCGACCGGCTCGGCGTGACCGTGGTCGGCTTCTCGCGCGGCAGCACGTTCAACGTCTACAGCCGCCCCGAGCGCGTCGTCGCCTGACCACGCGCCCGGGCCGATGAGCGGCGATCAGAACAGGGCCGAGGCCTTCACGACCGTCTCGTAGACGCCGTAGACGAGCGGGATCCCGACCACGAGCCACGCGACCACCGCGAGCGGCGTGACGCCCTCGGCCGTCGTGTCCTCGCCCTGCGCGGAGGACGGCCCGCCCTGGTCGGCGGTCGGCTCCGTGCTGCGCGGCTCGTGGAAGCGCGACGCCACCGGACGCACCAGGAGGTTGGCGACGAAGCCCACGGCCAGCACGCCCACCATCGTGAGCAGCGCGGGACGGTAGTCGGCCGCCGTGAGAGCCCCGGGCTCGCCCCGCGCGTCGAGGAAGCCGTTGACGATCAGCGGCCCCGCCACGCCGGCCGCGGACCACGCGGTCAGTAGGCGGCCGTGGATGGCGCCGACCTGGAAGGTGCCGAACAGGTCGCGCAGGTACGCCGGGATGGTCGCGAAGCCGCCGCCGTAGAAGCTGAGGATGAACCCGGCGAGGACGACGAACAGCACGGTCGAGCCCGAGCCGCCGAGCGCGAGCGTCGCGTAGAGGACGATGCCGACGCCGAGGTAGAGGACGTAGATGTTCTTGCGGCCCACGACGTCGGAGGTCGAGGACCACACGAAGCGGCCCGCCATGTTGCACAGCGACAGGAAGCCGACGAACCCCGCCGCGGCGGCTGCGGCCACCGTCGAGTCCTGGCCGTCGCGGAAGAAGTCCTGGATCATCGGCGCGGCCTGCTCGAGGATGCCGATGCCGGCGGTCACGTTGCAGAACAGCACGACCCACAGCAGCCAGAACTGCGGCGTGCGGACGGCGTTGTTGGCCGAGACGCTCTCCGAGGTGACGAGCGCCTTCTTCTTGACCGTCGACGGGTCGAAGCCGCGCGGTGCCCAGCCGTCGGCCGGCACGCGCACGAGCCAGGCGCCGAACAGCATGACGACCAGGTAGACGAGGCCGAGGGTGACGAACAGCTGGGCCACCGCCGAGCCGGAGGCCAGCCCGGTGGCGGCGTCGTAGGAGGAGTCGTACCAGCCGAGCAGGGTGCTCGACAGCGGGCTCGCGATCATCGCGCCACCACCGAAGCCCATGATCGCCATGCCGGTCGCCAGGCCGGGGCGGTCCGGGAACCACTTGATGAGGGTCGAGACCGGCGAGATGTAGCCGATGCCCAGGCCGATGCCGCCGATCACGCCGTAGCCGAGGTACAACAGCCACAGCTGGCTCGTCGCGATGCCGAGGGCGCCCACGAGGAAGCCGGTCGCCCAGCAGGTGGCGGCCGCGACCATGGCGCGACGCGGTCCGCCGGTGTCGACCCAGGTGCCGAAGACGGCCGCCGACACGCCCAGCATGACGATGGCGATCGAGAACACGACGCCGACCGCGGTCAGGCTGGTGTCGAAGTGCTCGACCAGCGACGCCTTGTAGACGCTGGTCGCGTACACCTGTCCGATGCACAGGTGCACCGCCAGCGCGGCCGGCGGGATGAGCCAGCGGTTGAAGCCGGGGCCGGCGACGGTGCGCTCCCGCGCCAGGACGCTCGTGGACATGGTTCCCCCTCGTCGGATCGGACGGCCGGACCGCCTGTGACGTGCGTCTCGAAGCGTACGAGAGGACGCACCGGTCCGCCCGTCGGGAGCCGGTCTCGACGCCCGGCGGGCGACAGGTGGGCGAGGTGTCGGGCGACGTCGAGGCTCTACTGTGGGCACGTGACCTCGAGCCCCGGACGCATCTTCCTGTCGCGCATCGTCGGGCAGGACGTCTTCGACCCCGCGGGCGACCAGGTCGGCAAGCTGCGCGACGTCGTCGTGGCCCTGCGCGGCACCCGACGGCCGCGCGTCGTGGGGCTGGTCGTCGAGGTGCTCGGGCGCCGTCGGGTGTTCCTGCCGATCGGCCGGGTGACCTCGCTGGACTCCGGCCAGGTCATCACGACCGGCGTGCTCAACATGCGCCGTTTCGAGAAGCGGAGCACCGAGACGCTGGCGATCCACGAGCTGCTCGACCGCACCGTCACGCTGCCCGACGCCCGCACCGGCACGGTGTACGACCTGGCGATGGAGCAGGACACGCGCCGCGACTGGTACCTCGGCTCGGTCGCGGTCCAGGAGTCCGGCAAGCGGTTCGGCCGCCGCGGGGCCACGCACGTCGTCCAGTGGGACGAGGTCACCGGGCTCGTCGGCCAGGAGCCCGGCCAGGGCGCGACCCACCTGCTGGCCACGATGGACGAGATGCGACCGGCCGACCTCGCGAACGCCCTGCTCGACCTGCCGACGAAGCGGCGCGCCGAGATCGTCGGAGAGCTGGTCGACGAGCGGCTCGCCGACGTGCTGGAGGAGCTGCCCGACAGCGTCCAGGTGGAGGTGCTGGGCGTCCTCGACCCCGAGCGGGCGGCCGACGTGCTCGAGGAGATGGACCCCGACGACGCGGCCGACCTGCTCGGCGAGCTGCCCCCGGCGACGTCGGAGCAGCTGCTCGCCCTCATGAAGCCCGAGGACGCCGAGGACGTGCGACGTCTGCTGACCTACGAGGACCGCACGGCCGGCGGCATGATGACCACCGAGCCCGTCATCCTCCCGCCGGACGCGACCATCGCCGAGGCGCTGGCCCGTCTGCGCGAGCCCGAGCTGGGCCCGGCCCTCGCGTCGATGGTCTACGTGTGCCGTCCGCCGCTGGAGACGCCGACCGGGCGCTTCCTCGGCATCGTGCACTTCCAGGCGCTGCTGCGCGAGCCACCCTCGACGCTCGTCGGCGGGCTCGCCGACAACGACATCGACTGGCCGCGGCCCGACGCCAGCCTCGAGCACGTCGCGAACCTCCTCGCGTCCTACGACATGCTGGCGCTGCCAGTGGTCGACGAGACGAGCCACCTGCTCGGCGTCGTGACCATCGACGACGTGCTCGACCACCTGCTGCCGGAGGGCTGGCGCGAGCGCGACAGCGAGCGCACGCCGAGCGACGCGACGCAGGGGGTGGGTCTGCATGGCTGAGCGCTCCCGCGACGGCACGCGGCACGACCGCGAGCAGGCGCGCCGCGACCGTGAGCAGGCCCGCCGCGACCGCGACCGCCTCGACCAGCCTCGCGAGCGCGGACGTCGACGCTCGCTGCGACCGCGCTCCGGCGACACCGACCGCTTCGGCCGCTTCGCCGAGTCGTTCGCCCGCTACATGGGCACGGCGCGCTTCCTGATCTGGATGACGCTGCTCATCCTCGTGTGGGTCGTCTGGAACGTGCCGTACGGTCCGGAGCGCCCGCGCTGGGACGAGTACCCGTTCATCTTCCTCACGCTCATGCTGTCGCTGCAGGCGTCGTACGCCGCACCCCTGATCCTGCTCGCGCAGAACCGCCAGGAGGCGCGCGACCGCGTGCAGCAGGAGCAGGACCGTCGCGCGGACGCGCAGTCGCACGCCGACATGGAGTTCCTCGCCCGCGAGGTCGCCAGCCTGCGGCTGGGCCTCGGCGAGGTCGCCACGCGCGACTTCCTGCGCTCGGAGCTGCGGGACCTGCTCGAGTCGCTCCAGGAGCAGCCGGACGACCCCGGCGACGGACCGCCCGAGGCCGGATCGGACGGCCGCCAGCGAGGCCGCTCCGGGCCCCGCGGTCACTGAGGCTCGCCTGCGGGACACCGGCGCGGGTGTCGCCCGTACGATGGGAGGCATGGCTTCCGTCCCCACCGAGGAGCAGGTCCGCGAGGCTCTCGCCAGCGTGGTCGACCCCGAGATCAAGCGCCCCGTCACCGAGCTCGGCATGGTCGACACCGTCACGATCGACGACACGTCGATCACGGTCCGTCTCCTGCTCACCGTCTCCGGCTGCCCGTTGAAGGACACGCTGACGCGTGACACCACGGCGGCCGTCGAGAAGATCGCCCCCGCGCACGCCGTCCACGTCGACCTCGGCGTCATGACCGACGAGCAGCGCAAGAGCATGCGGGAGATGCTCCGGGGAGGCCAGGCCGAGCGCGAGATCCCCTTCGCCCAGCCCGGCTCGCTCACCAAGGTGTACGCCATCGCGTCCGGCAAGGGCGGGGTCGGCAAGTCGTCGGTCACGGTGAACCTGGCCGTCGCCATGGCCCGCAGCGGCCTCAAGGTCGGCATCGTCGACGCCGACATCTACGGCCACTCGATCCCCGACATGATGGGCGTCGGCGACCGCCGGCCCACCCAGGTCGACGACATGATCCTGCCGGTGCCGATCGAGGTGCCCGACTCCCCCGGCGCGCCCGACGTCAAGGTCATGAGCATCGGCATGCTGAAGCCGAAGCGCGACCAGGTCGTCGCCTGGCGCGGCCCGATGCTCGACCGTGCGCTCGTGCAGATGCTGAGCGACGTCTTCTGGGGCGACCTCGACGCGCTCCTGCTCGACCTTCCGCCCGGCACGGGCGACATGGCGATCAGCCTCGGCCAGCACCTCGCGAACGCCGAGGTCGTGGTGGTCACGACGCCGCAGCAGGCCGCCGCCCAGGTGGCCGAGCGCGCCGGCACGATGGCGTCGATGATGCACCAGCGGGTCGTGGGCATCGTCGAGAACATGTCCTACCTCCTGACTCCCGGAGGCGAGCGCCTCGAGGTCTTCGGCAGCGGCGGTGCCGACACCGTCGCCCAGACCCTGAGCGCGCGGCTCGGGCACGACGTGCCGGTGCTCGGCAAGGTCCCGCTCGAGGAGCAGCTGCGGGTCGGTGGCGACGAGGGACGCCCGATCGTCGCGACCCATCCCGGCAGCGCGTCGGCGAAGGTGCTGCAGCAGGTGGCCGACACGCTCACCGGACGCTCCCGAGGCCTGGCCGGCATGCAGCTGGGTCTCGCCCCCGTCGGTCGACTCTGAGGCACCCGACGTGCTCGGGATGGGCTGGCCGGAGATCGGTCTGATCCTCGTGGTCGGTCTGCTGCTGTTCGGGCCCGACAAGCTGCCGGGCATGGCGAAGCAGGCCGGGCAGTTCGTCCGGACGGTCCGTCAGATGGCCGAGAACGCCAAGAACGACCTCGGCCGTGAGATGGGCCAGGACTTCTCCGAGCTGAACCTGCGCGACCTCGACCCGCGCGAGGTGGTCCGCCGGCACGTCCTCGACCAGCCCGACGAGCCCGCGCCCGTCCGCCAGGACCGCATCCTGCGTCCCGGCGAGGTCCCGCCCCACGACGACGAGGCCACCTGAGCCGGCCCTCCCGACGGCGTCCGGTGGACGGCCGGTCTCAGACGGTCAGCCAGCCGGTGAGCCGGTCGAGCCCGTGCCCGACGCGCTCGCGCAGACCCGGTCGCGGCGACGCGGCCGGGAGGTCGCCGAGGGCGGGGACGAGTCGCGCGTCGTCCACGTCGGTGACGACGGTGTAGACGACGCCCTCCGCGTCCCACACGACGGTCCGCATCCCGGGCTGCTCCCGAACCCACACCTCGTGGCCGCCCAGCTCCTGCTGCGCGAAGCCCTGCAGCCGGTCGGCGTCGAGGGCACCGGTCTGCTCGTGCAGCTCCAGGCGGCCCGTGCCGTCGGTGTAGGTGAGGCTGACGGCGCCCTCGGCCTGCAGCCTTCCCTCGACCCGTTCGAGGTCGTGGCCGAGGGTGCCGTGGCAGGGCCACCCGTTGGCCGTCAGGTCGGCCATGCGCGCCGTCGTCATGACGTCCTGCCCGCTGCTCACGGGCCGGACGACGTCGCCACCGACCACGGCCGCTCGGAAGTCGGCGGCGTACGCGTCGACCGGCGGCACGACCGCGTCGCCGAGCCCTCGGCCGGGCGCCCCGGCCACGTAGGCCATGAGGACGACGGCGAGCGACGCGCCGACCACGACCCCGGTCGCGCCCCAGACGGCCGAGTGCAGCACCCGCGTCCAGAGGGCCGGGGGCTGCGGGGCGGGCGTGCGGGGCAGCTCCGCGAGCGAGGCGAGCAGCGACGCCGGCGGCCGGACGTCGGCCGTGGCCTGCATGCGCATCTTCAGGTGCCGCTGCTGCGCGACGGCCTCACGGCAGCGGGCGCAGGCCTGGACGTGACGCGAGGCCGCCTCCGTGGCGTCGGGCGAGAGCTGCCCGTCCACGAAGGCGGCGACGTCGGCGTCCAGGTGGGCCATCAGGCTCCTACGGCTCCGAAGACCCGGGTACGGCCGGCGGTCGGTGCACGGTGCGCGAGCGCCTGGCGCAGCTGGGTGCGTCCGCGGTGGATCCGGGAGCGGACGGTACCGATCTTGACGCCCAGGACGTCGGCGATCTCCTCGTAGGACAGGCCCTCCACGTCGCACAGCACCACCGCGACGCGGAACTCCTCGGTGAGCGAGGACAGCGCGGCCTCGATGTCGGGGTCGAAGCCGGCGTCGTGCACGAACGCCTCCGGCAGCTGCTCGCGGCCCTCGAGGCGGTCCTCCGCCCCGTCGGTGAAGCCGTCCATGCGCAGCTTGCTCGAGCGGCGCACGCGGTCGAGGAAGAGGTTCGTCGTGATCCGGTGGATCCAGCCGTTGAAGTTGCCCGGCTCGTAGCGGTCGAGCGAGCGGAAGACGCGGACGAACACGTCCTGCGTGAGGTCCTCGGCGTCCTGGCGGTTCCCCGTGAGCCGGTAGGCGAGGCGGTACACCCGCGGGGAGTGCTCCTCCACGATGCTGTCCCAGGACAGGTCGGCACCCGTCTCCAGGGTCGCGGCCTGCGTGCTCACGTCGTCATCCTTCATGTCGTCGATCGTCGCGTCGTCTCCTGAGAGAACGCCCAGAGGACGCTGACGGTTCCCCCTCGATCATCCCCGGTCCCGCGGGCCGGCGCGACACGGATCCCGCCCGGCGGTGCAGCGGCACGGAAGGGCCCCGGCTCACTATGCTTCTGCACGAGCCGGTACCCGTCCGGCCCGGTCAGCCGAGGAGCCATCATCACCAGCGAAGCGAGCCTGCAGTACGTCGAGGGCTACCAGGACGAGGACGACCACCTCGCCGAGGCACGCCGACGCGCGGGCGAGGTCGGCGTGACCCCGATCGGTCCGGCCGGCGGCGCCACCCTGCGCTTCCTGGCCTCCGTGCTCGACGCCCGCGCCGTCGCCGAGGTCGGCACCGGCACCGGCGTCTCCGGCCTGTGGCTGCTGCGCGGCATGGCGCCCGACGGCGTCCTCACGTCGGTCGACCTCGAGGCGGAGCACCAGCGTCACGCCCGCCAGGTCTTCTCCGCCGCCGGCTTCGCACCGCAGCGCTTCCGGCTGATCGCCGGCTCGGCGCTCGACGTCATGCCCCGGCTCACCGACGACGGGTACGACCTCGTCTTCGTCGACGGCGACAAGGTCGAGTACGGCGAGTACCTCGAGCAGGCCCTGCGCCTCGTGCGCCCGGGCGGCGTCGTCGTGTTCGACAACGCCCTCTGGCACGACCGCGTCGCCGATCCGGAGCGCCGCGACGCCGAGACGGTCGCGATCCGCGAGCTGCTCACCCAGGCGGCGACCGACGAGCGCCTGGTGCCGACGCTGCTGCCCGTGGGCGACGGTCTCCTGGCCGCGCGCCGCGTGGGCTGACCCGCCCCCGGCCGGACGGACCGGGAGCAGGTCGCCCAGCGCCTGCGGACGGGGCGCCCGCGCTCGACGAGCCGCTCAGCGCTCGAACGAGGCCGACGACCGGAAGCCCGCCGGTCCCCGGACGACCGCGACGATCTCGCACGCCTCGATCAGCTCGGGCTCGCGCCCGATGATCGTGGTGCCGGGGAGGTCGGCGCGCCCGTCCTCCATCGCCTGCTGGAACGCCGCACGCGAGCTCGCGTCGACGAACACGTACGTCCCCTCGAACCACTCGTCCTCACGCGCCCGCCAGGACTTGAAGCGCAGCCCTTCGAGGCCGGCGAACTTCGCGAAGCTGACGTCCTCGACGTACTCGCGGAGTCGGTCGAGGGTGCCCACCGGAGCGCCGGCCAGGGACCAGCGCATCGTGAGACCGTACAAGCTCAGACAGCCTTGAGGGCGTCGCCGAGGGTGGCCGCCTCCTCGTTGTTGAGCTCGACCACCAGACGTCCTCCGCCCTCGAGCGGGACGCGCATGACGATGCAGCGCCCCTCCTTGGTGACCTCCATCGGTCCGTCACCGGTGCGAGGCTTCATGGCCGCCATGGGTTCCCCTTCCATTCGGTGACCGCCGTCCGGTCTCCTCAGACGCCTAGTATCTCCCATGCCCCCTTCTCAGTTCCAACCGGCACGAAGGACCTCGTGACCTCTCCCGCTCCCGACGCCGCTCCCCCGGCCACCGACGGTGTGGTCGCGCTGGACCTGTCCTCGAGCGGCCAGCGCTCGGCTTCCGCGCACGACCGGGTCCGCGCGGCGCTCACCGCGCCCGGCCTCCGGGCGCTCCTGCTCCTCGTCGACGGTGGGTCGCCGTCGTGGTCCGACGAGACGGTGGTCGCGGTCGCCGACGCGTCCGTCCCGGTGGTGGCGGTCCTGCACGGCCGCGTCGAGGGCCGCGCGGCGGCGGTGGCGCTGGCGGCGGACCTGCGGGTCGGCTCGCGCGAGGTCGTGCTGCGGGTCGAGCCCCTGGTCGGCGGCACGAGCGCGAGCCTGCCGCGTCTCGTCGGCGGCGCGGTCGCCCGACGGCTGCTGCTCGACCCTGCCGATGTGGACGCCGAGGAGGCGCTCCGGCTCGGGCTGCTCGACGCCGTGCACGACGACCCCGCGGCGGCAGCCCGCGAGCTCGCGGGACGGGTGACGGCGAGGGCCGGCCTGGGTGCGGCCGTGGTGCGCGCGCTCGCGACGTGGGAGCGCACGGGCGACGTCGCGTCAGCGCTCGCCGACGAGGCGCGCCTGCGGGCCGTGGTGGACCTGCACGACTGACGTCGGTCGGCCCGCGGCTCGGACGTGGAGGGGACGGGCGGCGGGCGGCGGGCTCAGGCGAGCCGGCGACGCTCCTCCGCCTGCTCCTGCCAGGCGAGGAGCTCGGTGCGCGCCTCGAGCTCGGCGCTCTGGCTGGCTGCCAGCTCGTCGCGGAGCCGGCGCACCTCGGCGCGGGTGCTCTGGAGGGCGGTCCGGGTCTGTGCGAGGTCGCCGTCGAGCAGCACGGTCCGCTCCTCGGCCGCGGCGTGCGCCGCCTCGGCCTGGGCCAGGGCGGTCTCGGCGGTCTCGAGGCGGGCGGCGAGCTCGGCGATGCGCTCGTCGCGGCGCTCGACCTTGCCGGACATCGTCTCGGCGAACGCGATCTGCTCGCGTCCACGACGCGTGGCCTCGCGGCTGCGGTCGTGGGCGGCGGCGGCGCGGTCGCGCGCCCAGTCGCGGCGCACCTGGGCGGTCTCGTTGGCGAGCAGACGGGCTGCGACGGAGCAGGCCGTCACGGCATAGACGACCGCGGCCGCGAGGGCGACGACGGTCGAGACCACGATCGCCGCGGCGCCGGCGACGAGGGCGGACACGATGAGCACGACGGCGGCCAGGGTGCGCACGGAGCGGTGGCTGCGTCGATCGGCGGGACGGGAGGTGGTCATGGCGCCAGGGTAGGTCGGAGCGCGTGGTCGTCGTGGGAGGCGCACCGTGCCTGGTGGGGCTGGGGTGCGTGACGGTCGCGACGGCTAGGAGAGCGGCGGGGTGCGGCGGGCGAGGCACCCGACGAGGTGGTCGTCGACCATCCCGGTGGCCTGCATCAGCGCGTAGGCGGTGGTCGGGCCGACGAACTTGAGGCCACGCCGCTTCAGCTCCTTCGCGAGCGCGGTGGACTCGGCCGACGTCGCGGGCACGTCCGCGACCGTCCGCGGCGCGGGCGACGTGTCGGGCGCGAACGACCAGACGAGGTCGCTGAGGCTCTCGTCGAGATCGAGGACCGCCCGCGCGTTGCTGATGGTCGCCTCGATCTTCGCGCGGTTGCGCACGATGCCCGCGTCGGCGAGGAGTCGTTCGACGTCGGCGTCGCCGAACCGCGACACGAGCGCGGGCACGAAGCCCACGAAGGCCTCGCGGAACGCCTCGCGCTTGCGCAGGATGAGCGACCACGACAGCCCCGACTGGAACGCCTCCAGGCTGAGCCGCTCGAACATCGCCCGGTCGCCGCGGAGCTCACGACCCCACTCCTCGTCGTGGTAGCGGCGCAGCGCCGGGTCGTCGCCCCACGGGCAGCGCTCGAGGCCGTCGGGGCCGGTCACCGTCATGCGCCGATCCTGCCAGGGACGAGGAGCTCCTCGCTACGATGCGGCTGACCTGCCGTCGCCTTCTCCGGAGCCTGTGTGAACCCGACCCGTGCCCGCGTGCTCGCGCTCGTCGAGTCCTCGCGCTTCCAGTGGTTCATCATCGCGGTGATCGTGGTGAACGCCGTCGTGCTGGGACTCGAGACGTCGCCGCAGCTGCTGCGCCGCGAGGAGTGGCTCGTGCCGCTCGGCTGGGCGACGGTCGTGGTCTTCGTCGTCGAGATCGCGCTGCGGGTCTACGCGCACCGTGGCGCCTTCTTCCGCGACGGGTGGAGCCTGTTCGACCTGTTCGTGGTGCTGGTGGCGCTCATCCCGGCGTCGGGGGCGTTCGGGGTGCTGCGGGTGCTCAGGGTCCTGCGGGTGCTCCGGCTGCTGTCGGCGGTCCGCTCGATGCGCCGCGTGGTGTCGGCGCTCGCCGCGACCATCCCGGGCATGGTCTCGATCGGGGCGCTCCTGGTCATGCTCGTGTACGTCGCGGGCGTCATGTCGACGCAGATGTTCGGCCGCGTCGACCCCGAGCACTTCGGCGACCTGCCGACGTCGCTGCTGAGCCTGTTCCAGGTGATGACCGGTGACGACTGGGCCAACATCGTCCGTCCCGCGACGGACGCCTATCCCGCCGCGTGGGTGTTCTTCATCGGCTACATCCTCGTCTCGACCTACATCGTCCTGAACCTGTTCATCGCCGTCGCCGTCGAGGCGCTGGAGATGCAGAAGGAGGACGACAGACGCGAGATCGTGGACGAGGTGGAGGAGAGCGAGCGGATCGTGGTCGACGCCGTCGCCGAGCTCCGCGCCGAGGTCGCGGCCCTGCGCGCCGACCTCGCCCGCCAGCGCCCCTGAGGCATCGATTCCCAGGTCGACCTGGGAATCTCCCGCCGGGCACGGTTTCCTCAACGAGGCACGGAAAGCTCTCCGTGCTCCGCTGGGAGAACCGGGTCAGGCGCGTCGACGCTGGCGCGAGGCCTCGTAGAGCACGACCGACGTCGCGTTGGCCGCGTTCAGCGACGACGCCGTGCCGGTGATCGGGATGTGCACCATGACGTCGCAGATCTCGCGCCATGCGGCGGACAGCCCACGCGTCTCGTTGCCCGTGACGACGACGGTGGGCGCCGTGAGGTCGGCGTCGGCCAGCTCCACCGGACCCTCCTCGTCGGTGCCCACGACCTGGACCCAGCCGAGCTGCGACCGCAGCTCCTCGACCCAGGCGAGCACCTCGTAGGGCGACCCGAGGCGCACGGTCGGCACGGTCAGCGCCGAGCCCGTCGACGCCCGCACGGCTCGGGGCTCGTACGGGTCGCAGGCGTGGCCGCACACGACGAGCCCGCTACCGCCGAACGCGTCGACGGACCGCGCGATGCTGCCGACGTTGCCGGGGCTGGTCGGACGGTCGAGCACCACGGCGAGCAGGTCGGGACCGACGGGCAGACGCGCGAGGTCGTCGGCCGGCTGGGCCACCACCAGCACCACCTCGGGACGGTCCTGCTCCTGCTCGGCCAGCTCGGCGAGGAGCTCGGCCGAGAGCGTGTACTGCTGCGCTCCGCGCGCGACCGCACGCGCCACGGCGTCACGCGCCCACTGCGACGGGTCGCGACGGTCGTCGTGCAGCACCGCCACGACCTCGAGCGGCGAGTCCAGCGCGACGGACACCGGCCGGACGCCCTGGACGAGCAGCTGGCGCAGCTGGGTGCGCTTGCGCCGGTTGGTCAGCATCGCCTCCCACTGCTGGAAGGCCGCGTTGCGCGACGTGACCCGCACGACGTCAGCTGGACGCGACGGCGTCGAAGTGCGCGACGGCCTCGTCGACGTCGTCGGTGAGCAGCAGGAGGTCGAGGTCGGACTCCTTGATCTTGCCGTCGGGCAGCATCGTCTGGCGCAGCCAGTCGACCAGGCCCTGCCAGTACGCCGTGCCGAAGAGCACGATCGGGAACGTGGTGACCTTGCCGGTCTGGGAGAGCGTGAGCGCCTCGAACAGCTCGTCGAGGGTGCCGAAGCCGCCGGGCATGACGACGTAGCCCTGCGAGTACTTGACGAACATCGTCTTGCGCACGAAGAAGTAGCGGAAGTTGATGCCGAGGTCGACCCACTCGTTCAGGCCCTGCTCGTGGGGCAGCTCGATGCCGAGCCCCACCGACACGCCCCCGCACTCGCTGGCGCCACGGTTGGCCGCCTCCATGGCGCCGGGGCCGCCTCCGGTGATGACGGCGTACCCGAGGCCGCAGAGCTTCTCCGCCACCTCCTGCGCCTTCGCGTACATCGGGTCGTCGGGGGTCGTGCGCGCGGACCCGAACACGGCGACGGCCGGCCCGAGCTCGGACAGCGCACCGAAGCCCTCGACGAACTCGGACTGGATGCGCAGCACCCGCCAGGGGTCGGTGTGCACCCAGTCGGTCGGGCCGCGCGAGTCCAGCAGACGCTGGTCGGTGGTGCTGCTCGGGACGTGGCCGCGGCGTAGGTGCACCGGGCCCTTCTGGTAGCTCATGCGGTCAGCCATCTCCTGAGGGCGTCCTCGACGGTGCGCAGGTGCGCGACGGGGACGTGTTCGTCCTGCTTGTGGGCGTAGATCGGGTCGCCCGGTCCGTAGTTGACCGCGGGGATCCCGAGCTGGGTGAACTGCGCGACGTCGGTCCAGCCGAACTTCGGTCGCGGCTCGGCACCCAGCGTCTCGACGAACGCGGCGGCGGCCGGCTGGTCGAGGCCGGGCAGCGCTCCGGGCGCGGAGTCGGTGACGGTCAGCTCGAAGCCGTCGAACACCTCGCGCAGGTGCGCGAGCGCGTCGTCCTCGGAGCGGTCGGGCGCGAACCGGTAGTTGACCGTGACCGTCGCGAGGTCCGGGACGACGTTGCCGGCCACTCCCCCGCTGATGCCGACGGCGTTGAGCCCGTCGCGGTACTCGAGGCCGTCGATGACGACGCGGCGCGGCTCGTAGTCGCGCAGGCGCACGAGCACCTCGGCGGCGTCGTGGATGGCGTTGTGCCCCATCCAGGACCGGGCGGCGTGGGCGCGTTCACCGCGGGTGACCACGTCGACCCGCATGGTGCCCTGGCATCCGGCCTCGACGGAAGCGACGGAGGGCTCCATGAGGATGGCGAAGTCGCCGGCGAGGAGCGCAGGCCGCTCACGGGCGAGCCGACCGAGCCCGTTGAACCGCGCGGCGATCTCCTCGGCCTCGTAGAAGACGTACGTGACGTCGCGGACCGGGTCGGGGAGCGTGGCCGCCAGCTTCAGCGCGACCGCCACCCCGCCCTTCATGTCGCACGTGCCGAGGCCCCAGAGCGTGTCGCCGTCGAGGCGCGTCGGGAAGTTGTCGTTCGCGGGCACGGTGTCGAGGTGACCGGCGATCACCACCCGCTCCGCGTGGCCGAGGTCGGTGCGGGCGACGAGCGTGTGCCCGTCACGCACGACCGTCAGGTGCGGTGCGATCAGCAGCACCGCCTCCACGGCGTCGGCGATCTCGGCCTCCTCGAGACTCTCCGACGCGATGTCACAGAGGTCGGCGGTGAGCTGGACGATGTCGCGGGTCGGGTCGAGCACGGCCATGGCGCCCACTCTAGGGCTCGACCACCTCTCTCCTGCGGCTGCGTCGGCGCGGCCTCTCGGTCGGGTGGGGGTGCGGTGGTGCGGCTTCTGCCTCGGGTGGGGGTGCGGTGGCGCGGCTCCGTGGTCGGGTGGGGCTGCGTGGGCTCGGCTTCCCGCTCGGGTGGGGCTGCGCTGGCGCGGCTTCTCGAGGAGGTGGTCTCCGAAAGGGCCTCGACCGGGCGGCTGGCAACGATGCCGGGCTGGGTTCTCGGGCTGCGGCTCCCGCGGTGGACGCAAGATTCTCCCTTCGTGCGCGATTGGCCCAAGATTCTGCGTTTGCGCGGTCCGGCGGTGCATCTGCCACCTTCTGAGCGCTCTTCAGGTGGCGCATCCACCGACGAGGGGGCCAGACGTGTGAACGATGCTTCCTTCTCGTGGAACGGTCCACGAGAAGGAAGAATCCTTCGTCCCCCCACCCCAAAGGGCACCCAAGATTCTGCCTTCGCGCG
>JAPLCA010000015.1 GCA_026392465.1 Propionibacteriales bacterium | reverse complement strand
GCAGCCGGCCGTGGAATGTCGTCCGGGCGTTACGGTGGGACACGAGAGCCTCCTGGGCGGCGTGAATCTAGACAATCCACACCTCACCCCGGAGGCTCTCTCCACGTCAACGACCAGGCACCAACCTCATGGCCGGTTACAACTAGGCCGTCTTCCCGGAGCGGCGGGCGGAGAGGAGGTTGCGTGCCTGGGGAGTCATGACGAGAAGAATGTCCTGGTTCGTCGACGACGTCCACCTCATGCGACGAGGCCCACCACCCTCGGGGGGTGGTGGGCCTCGTCGGACGTGCGGACGATCGGTGCCGGCTACTCGGAGGTGCCCGCCTCGACCGCCAGCGGGTCGTGACCGTCGGTCAGCTCCAGGTCGGCCTTCGGCGTGCCCCGGAAGGTGAACACCGCCTCGGCGCCCTCGCCCTCGACGTCGACCAGGACGATCTCGCCGGCGCGCAGCTCACCGAACAGCATCTTCTCGGCGAGCGTGTCCTCGATCTCCCGCTGGACGGTGCGACGCAGCGGGCGCGCACCGAGCACGGGGTCGAAGCCACGGCGGGCGAGGAGGTCCTTGGCCGCGGGCGTGAGCTCGATGCCCATGTCCTTGTCCTT
This sequence comes from Propionibacteriales bacterium, assembly GCA_026392465.1. Classification (GTDB taxonomy): domain Bacteria; phylum Actinomycetota; class Actinomycetes; order Propionibacteriales; family Nocardioidaceae; genus Aeromicrobium. The sequence goes on along the minus strand of JAPLCA010000015.1, from coordinate 207,620 downwards.
CAGACGGTCCTCGAGGTTGCCGATCATCATGTCGACCATCTGGATGATCTCGTCCTGCGTGAGCGGAGGGAAGACCACGATCTCGTCGACACGGTTGAGGAACTCGGGCCGGAAGTGCTGCTTGAGCTCCTCGGAGACCTTCGCCTTCATCCGGTCGTACGAGCCGACCGTGTTGTTGGCGTCGGCGAACCCGAGCGAGACGCCCTTGCCGATGTCACGCGACCCCAGGTTCGTGGTCATGATGATCACGGTGTTCTTGAAGTCGACGACCCGACCCTGGGAGTCGGTCAGGCGACCTTCCTCCAGGATCTGCAGCAGCGAGTTGAAGATGTCCGGGTGGGCCTTCTCGACCTCGTCGAACAGCACCACGCTGAACGGCTTGCGGCGGACCTTCTCGGTGAGCTGGCCGCCCTCCTCGTAGCCGACGTAGCCGGGAGGCGCACCGAACAGTCGCGCCACCGTGTGCTTCTCGCTGTACTCGCTCATGTCGAGCTGGATCAGCGCGTCGTCGTCGCCGAACAGGAAGTTCGCCAGCGCCTTGGAGAGCCAGGTCTTGCCGACGCCCGAGGGGCCGGCGAAGATGAACGACCCGCCGGGACGGCGCGGGTCCTTCAGGCCGGCACGCGTGCGTCGGATGGCCCGGCTGAGCGCCTTGATGGCCTCGTCCTGGCCGATGACCCGCTTGTGCAGCTCGGCCTCCATGTTGAGCAGGCGGCCGGACTCCTCCTCGGTCAGCTTGACGATCGGGATGCCCGTGGCGAGCGCCAGGACCTCGGCGACGAGCTCCTCGTCAACCACGGCCACGACGTCCATGTCGCCGGACTTCCACGCCTTCTCGCGCTCGGCCTTGGCGAGGATGAGCTTCTTCTCCTCGTCGCGCAGCGAGGCCGCGGCCTCGAAGTCCTGCGCGTCGATGGCACCCTCCTTGCGGCGCCGGACGTCGGCGATCTTCTCGTCGAACTCCTTGAGGTCCGGCGGAGCCGTCATCCGACGGATCCGCAACCGCGAGCCCGCCTCGTCGATGAGGTCGATCGCCTTGTCCGGCAGGAACCGGTCGGAGACGTAGCGGTCGGCCAGCGTGGCCGCTGCGACGAGCGCGTCGTCGGTGATCGTGACGCGGTGGTGCGCCTCGTAACGGTCGCGCAGACCCTTCAGCATGTCGATCGTGTGCGCGATCGACGGCTCGGGCACTTGGATGGGCTGGAAGCGACGCTCCAGCGCCGCGTCCTTCTCGAAGTGCTTGCGGAACTCGTCGAGCGTGGTCGCACCGATCGTCTGCAGCTCGCCGCGGGCCAGCATCGGCTTGAGGATGCTGGCGGCGTCGATCGCGCCCTCCGCGGCACCCGCACCGACGAGCGTGTGGATCTCGTCGATGAACAGGATGATGTCGCCGCGGGTGCGGATCTCCTTGAGGACCTTCTTCAGGCGCTCCTCGAAGTCACCGCGGTAGCGCGAGCCGGCGACCAGGGCGCCGAGGTCGAGCGTGTAGATCTGCTTGTCCTTGAGCGTCTCCGGGACGTCGCCCTTGACGATGTCCTGGGCCAGGCCCTCGACGACCGTCGTCTTGCCGACACCGGGCTCGCCGATGAGCACCGGGTTGTTCTTGGTGCGACGGCTCAGGACCTGCATGACCCGCTCGATCTGGCTCTCACGGCCGATCACCGGGTCGAGCTTGCCCTCACGGGCGGCCTGGGTGAGGTTGCGACCGAACTGGTCCAGGACGGCCGAGGTGCTGGGCGCGGCCTCGGCGGGGGCGCCGGAGGTCTCGGCCTCCTTGCCCTGGAAGCCGGAGACCAGCTGGATGACCTGCTGGCGGACGCGGTTGAGGTCGGCGCCGAGCTTCACGAGGACCTGGGCGGCGACGCCCTCGCCCTCGCGGATCAGGCCGAGCAGGATGTGCTCGGTGCCGAGGTAGTTGTGGCCGAGCTGGAGCGCCTCGCGCAGGCTGAGCTCGAGGACCTTCTTGGCCCGCGGCGTGAACGGGATGTGCCCGCTCGGCGCCTGCTGGCCCTGGCCGATGATGTCCTCGACCTGCCCACGGACGGCCTCGAGCGAGATGTCGAGGCTCTCCAGGGCCTTGGCGGCGACGCCCTCACCCTCGTGGATGAGGCCGAGGAGGATGTGCTCCGTGCCGATGTAGTTGTGGCTGAGCATGCGCGCCTCTTCTTGGGCGAGCACGACGACGCGACGGGCGCGGTCGGTGAACCTCTCGAACATGTGGCCCCCTTGATCGGGTGTGTTCTCTTCAGTCTAGGTGCGGCCGCCTCGCCGCACTGCGCGACGTCCACGTACGTCACACAACTGGAACACGAGGTGCCCTGTTCCGATGTTCACCCTGGGCGTAACCGGCCTCGCGCCAGGTCGTTCGAGGGACGTGCGAGGGGCCCGCGTCGCAGTGGCAGCTGCGACGCGGGCCCCTGGTCCGGGACGGCGGTGCCGTCAGGCGTCGAGGTCGGCCTCGACCAGGGCGGCGACGGCGTCGACCGCGGCCTGGTCGTCGCTCTCCACGACGATCTCGGTGCCCTGGGCGGCGCCCAGGGTCATGATGAGCAGCGCCGAGCCCGCGTCGACCGGGTCGCCGCCGACCACCGCGAGGGTGACGGGCGAGGACTGGTCGGCGGCGGCGGCCGCGATGGTGGCGGCCGGTCGGGCGTGCAGGCCGACGGACGAGCCGACGGTCACGGTCTTGCTGGGCATGGTGGGTCCCTTCAGGTGGGCGATGGGTCAGGCGTCGACGGGGACGCGGGTGTAGACGTGCTCGAACTCGCTGCTGTCCTTCTCGACACGCAGCGACTTCAGCAGCGTGACAGACGCGGCGCTGACGAGCGTGCCGACCACGAGCGCGACCAGGAACCACAGCACGTGGTCGACCGCGAAGAGGACGAAGATGCCGCCGTGCGGCGCGGCGAGGGTGACGCCCGCGCCCATCGAGATCGCACCGGCCGTGGCCGAGCCGAGCATCATCGACGGGATGACGCGCAGCGGGTCGGCCGCGGCGAACGGGATGGCGCCCTCGGAGATGAACGCGGCGCCGAGCAGCCAGGCCGCCTTGCCGTTCTCCTTCTCCGCCTCCGTGTAGAGGCTCGAGCGGACGGCCGTCGACAGCGCCATGGCGAGCGGCGGGACCATGCCGGCGATCATGACCGCGGCCATGATCTTGACCTCCGCGCCGCCCGACGCGATCGCCTCGGCGGTGAGGCCGGTCGTGGCGAAGACGTAGGCCGCCTTGTTGACCGGGCCGCCGAGGTCGAAGCCCATCATCGCGCCGAGGATCACGCCGAGCAGGATGAGCGAGCCGCCCGTCATGCCGTTGAGCTTGTCGGTGAGGCCTGCGGAGAAGTCCGCGATCGGCTTGCCGAGCACGAGCAGCATCAGCAGTCCCGCGACGACCGTGGTGACGAGCGGGATGATGACGACGGGCATGAGCCCGGCCAGCCAGCGCGGTGCCTCCCGCTTGGCGATCCAGTGCGCGATCAGGCCCGCGAGCAGACCGCCCACGATGCCGCCGAGGAAGCCTGCGCCGATCTCGTTGGCGAGGAAGCCCATGACGAAGCCGGGGGCGATGCCCGGACGGTCGGCGATCGCGTAGGCGATGTAGCCCGCGAGCGCCGGGACGAGGAATCCGAACGCCCACGCGCCGAGGGCGAACAGCAGCGCTCCGAGGTAGGTCATGAGCGCACTGCCGAAGAGGGCGTGCTGACCGGCGGCCGGCAGGTCCCACAGCGAGTTCGCCTTGGCGATGTCCTGGCCGGTCCCGTTGATGTCGTAGCCCGCGAGCAGGAAGCCGAGGGCGATGAGCAGACCGCCGGCCGCGACGAAGGGGATCATGTAGCTGACGCCGGTGAGCAGCCACTGGCGCAGCTTGAGGCCGAGGCCCTGCCGCGACGACGACTCGTCGGCCTGCGCCGCGGCGACGCCGTCGACGCGCTTGGCGCTCGGGTCGGAGGCGGCGGCGACGGCCTCGGAGACCATCGTGTCGGGCTCGTTGATGGCGCGCTTGACGCCGCTCACGATCACCGGCTTTCCGGCGAAGCGCGAGGCGTCCTTGACGCCCACGTCGGTCGCGAAGATGACCGCGTCGGCGCCGGCGATGGTGGCCGAGCTCAGCGGACGGGCGCCCGAGGAGCCCTGCGTCTCGACTTGCAGGTCGACGCCCGCACGCTCGCCGGCCTGCACGAGCGAGTCGGCGGCCATGTAGGTGTGCGCGATGCCCGTGGGGCAGGCGGTCACGGCGACGATGCGCACGGGGTTGCCCTCGGCGGGCGCGGCGGCGAGGACGGCCTCCGCCGCTCCTTCCGCCGCAGGGGTCGCGACCGGCTGCGGGGACACGACGTCCTCGACGAGCGCCACGACCTCCTCGTCGGACGACGCCGCGCGCAGCGCGTCGGTGAACTCGCTGCGCACGAGGGCGCGCGCGAGCGTCGAGAGCAGCGTGAGGTGGTCGGAGTCGCCACCGGCGGGCGCGGCGATGAGGAAGACGAGGTCGGCGCCACCGTCGGGCGCACCGAAGTCGGCGCGGGGCTCGAGCCGGGCGAAGGCGAGCGTGGCCTCCGTGACGGCCTCGGACCGGCAGTGCGGGATGGCGATGCCACCGGGCAGGCCCGTGGCGGAGGTGGCCTCGCGGGCCATGACGTCGGCGGCGAGCGCGTCGGCGGACGACGCACGCCCGGCGTCGGCGACGCGACCTGCGAGTGCGGCGACGACGGACGTCGCGTCGGCCCCGAGGTCGGCGTCGAGCGCCACCAGGGCGGGGGTGATCAAGCGGGACATGGTCGTTCTTCTCTCTGGGCGGTGCGGGGGTCGGGTGCTGCGGTGCTGCTCGGTGCGGTGCTGCTCGGTGCGGTGCTGCCGTGTTCGGGTGCTGCGGTGGTGCTGCTCAGGGGGTCGGGTGGGCCACGGCGTCGAGGCGTCGGGCCCGGACGGGCTCGAGGGCGGCGACGTCGGCCGGGGTCGGGGGCGTGGAGCCGTCGAGGGAGGCGGCGGCACTCCCGTGCGCCACGGCCGTGGCGAGCGCGGTCGCGTCGTCGTCGCCGGCCTCCCGGGCCAGCAGCAGCCCGGCGAGCGAGGAGTCGCCCGCGCCGACGGTGCTGCGCGGCGTGACCGGGGGCGTGGCGCAGAACCACGTCCCGCGGGCCGTGGCCAGCACGGCACCGGTGGCGCCGAGCGTCAGCAGCACCTCGGCCGGACCGCGCTCGGTGCGCAGGCGCTGCGCCTCGCGGGCGGCGAGCTCGGGGTCGGCCTCGATCGCGTCGCCGTCGCCGCCGATCAGCTCGACGAGCTCGTGCCCGTTGGGCTTGACCAGGTCGGGTGCCGTCGCCGGGTCCGCCAGCGCGGCGGCGAGGGCGGCGCCCGACGTGTCGACCGCGACCGTGGCGCCGACGGCGCGCAGCCGCGGGACGAGCCTGGCGTAGAGGTCGGCGGGCACGCCCGGGGGCAGCGAGCCGCACAGCGCGACCCACGACGCACCCCGGGAGGCGTCGACGAGCGCTGCCACGAGGGCGTCCTGCTCGCGGGCGTCGAGCGGCGTGCCGGGCGCGTTCAGCTTCGTGGTGGTGCCGTCGGGCTCGGTGAGGGTGAGGTTGACCCGCGTGGCGCCGGCGACCGGGACCTGCACGACGGCCAGCCCGGTGGGCGCGAGCGACGTGAGGATGGGGTCGCCCGGCGCGGCGGGGACGACGGCCCGCACGTCGACACCCGCCGCCTGCACCACGCGGGCGACGTTGATGCCCTTGCCGCCCGGCTGGTCGATGGAGGCCGAGGTGCGCAGCACGGCGCCGCGCTCCAGCGGTCCGTCGAGGCAGACCAGCCGGTCGATCGCGGGGTGCGCGGTGAGCGTGACGATCATGCGACCACGACCTCGAGGCCGGCGCGCTCGAGCCGCGAGACCTGCTCGCGCGTGACGCCCTTGTCGGTGACGACGACGTCGAGCTCGTCGATCGAGGCGAAGCTCATGGCGTACTCGGTGTCGATCTTGGAGGAGTCGGCCAGCACGACCACGCGACGAGCCGCGGCCACGAGCGCCCGCTTCACCGCCGCCTCCTCGACGTCGGGGGTGGTGAGGCCGCGCTCGAGCCCGATGCCGTTGGCGCCGATGAAGGCGACGTCGGGACGCATGCGCCCGTAGGCGGCCACGGTGTCGGCGCCGACCGCCGCGGCCGTCGTCGGGCGGACGCGACCGCCCACGACGAGCAGCGAGACGCCCTCGTGCCGCGCGAGCCGGCCGGCGACGTCGATCCCGTGCGTGACGGCGTCGAACGCGGCGTCGGCGGGTAGGGCGTCGACGAGGGCGGCGGTGCTGGTGCCGGCGTCGAACGCGACCCAGCCGTCGGTCTCGGGCAGCAGCGGGAGGGCGGCCTGCGCGATGGCCTCCTTCTCGGGCGCGTGCTGCGTCGCGCGGTCCGTGACGGCGAGCTCGGCGGCCTGGGCGACCGTGCGGGCGACCGCTCCACCGTGCACGCGACGGGCGAGTCCGTGTCGCTGCAGCACATCGAGGTCGCGGCGGATCGTCTCGCCGGACACCCCGAGCTCGTCCGCGGCGTCGACGACGCTCACTCGACCGTGCTCGCTGAGGCGGGCGACGAGGAGTGCGCGGCGTTCGGCGGCGTACACAGGAGCTCCTGGGGTCCGGTCCACGTCCCACGACACGGTGCAGGGGGGTGCAGGGTGTCCTGCGTCACCGCGTTGTGTGGATTTGTGTGGATTTGATGTTGATGTCTGCTGTTCTACGCGATAGTCTCAGGCCATGTCAAGCATGTCGGGCACATCCCCACAGATTTCCATGACGGCGGTCACCCTCACCGGGACCCCTGTGGTCGCCGGCGTCGGTCACGGCGCCGTGCTGGTGCCGGGCGAGCGTCCGGTCGTCCCTCTGGACGAGCCCGCGCGCGACGACACCGCCGAGGTGTTCGCCGCCGCTGCCACCACCGTCGCGGCCCGGCTCCTGGAGCGCGCCGGCCTCGCCAGCGGGTCGGCGTCGGAGGTGCTGAACGCCACGGCGTCCCTCGTGCAGGACCGCGGCCTCGCGGCCCTCGTCGCCAAGCACGCCAAGGCCGGCAGCGGACCCGCGACCGCCACGTCGCAGGCCGTGGAGGAGCTCGTCACCATGTTCACGGCGGCCGGCGGGCTCATGGCGGAGCGCGTCACCGACCTGCGCGACGTCCGCGACCGCGTCATCGCCGAGATCCTCGGCCAGCCCGAGCCGGGCGTCGGCGTGCCCACGCGCCCGTCGGTGCTGCTCGCGGACGACCTCGCACCCGCCGACACCGCTGGCCTCGACCCGGAGCTCGTCGTCGGCATCGCCGTTCGGCTCGGCGGACCGACCAGCCACACGGCGATCATCGCCCGCCAGCTCGGCATCCCCTGCGTCGTCGGTGTCGCCGGGCTGCCCGAGCACCTCCCCGACACCGCTCTCGTCGACGGCGGCACCGGCGAGGTCGTGCTGTCCCCCGACCCCGCGAGCGCCGCCTCGCGTGCCGAGGCCGACGCCGCGCGGCGCGCCGCGAGCGCCGCCTGGGAGGGTCCGGGCCGCACCGCCGACGGGCACCCGGTGCAGGTGCTCGCGAACGTCCAGGACGCGAAGGGTGCCGAGCGGGCCGCGCAGGAGCCCGTCGAGGGCTTCGGGCTCTATCGCACCGAGCTGAGCTTCCTCGACCGTCCGTCCGAGCCGACCGTGCAGGAGCAGACCGACGTGTACGGCGCGGTCCTGGCGGCGGCAGGGTCGGGCAAGGTCGTCGTCCGGACGCTCGACGCCGGCTCGGACAAGCCGCTCGCGTTCGCCGACATGGGCACCGAGGCCAACCCCGCGCTCGGCGTCCGCGGGCTGCGGGTCGGCCGCCGGCTGCCGGACCTGCTCGCCCACCAGCTCGACGCGGTGGCCGCGGCGTCGCAGGCGTCGGAGGCGACCGTCTGGGTCATGGCGCCGATGGTGTCGGTGCCGTCGGAGGCTGCTGAGTTCGCCGTGGAGTGTCGCGCCCGTGGCCTGACGCCCGGCGTGATGATCGAGACGCCGTCGGCCGCGCTGCTCGCGGAGCGGGTCCTGGAGCACGTCGACTTCGTGTCGATCGGCACCAACGACCTCAGCCAGTACACCTTCGCCGCCGACCGCATGTCCGCCGAGCTCGGCGACCTGACCGACCCGTGGCAGCCCGGTCTGCTCGTGCTGGTCGAGGCGGTGGCCCGCGCCGGCCAGCGCACCGGCAAGCCCGTGGGCGTCTGCGGCGAGGCCGCCGCCGATCCTGCGCTCGCCTGCGTGCTCGTCGGCCTGGGCGTCACCTCGCTGTCGTGCGCCGCGTCGGCAGTGCGACCCGTGGGCTCACGGCTCGCCTCGGTGACCCTCGACCAGTGCCAGGAGGCCGCCCGGGTGGCCCTCGCCGCCGCCGACCCCGCCTCCGCCCGCGAGGCGGTCGCTGCCGTCCTCGACGCCTGACGCCCGCTGCTGATTCCCATCAGTTGATGGGAATCAGCAGCTCACCATGGCTGTCCCTCACTCACCCCAGGAATCATCCGCAGGTGGGTGAGGGCAAACCAGGGTCAGTGGGCCCGCGCGTCCAGAGGGCGAGACGAGGCTCTCCCGCCTCCTGACCGCAGCGTCCACACTCCGAGATCGTCCCCACGCGACGACGGCGAGGCGCACGGTGGGGTGAGACACCGCCGTCGACCCCGGAGCCTCCCATGACCCTCACCGCGCCCGACCCGACCACCACCCGCTCGCGCGTGGAGGTGTCGCCCGTCGGTGCGCGGATCGGTGCCGTCGTGTCCGGCGTACGGCTCGGCGGCGACCTGACGGCCGAGGAGGTGCACGACGTCCGCGCCGCGCTGCTGCGGCACAAGGTGGTCTTCGTCCGCGGCCAGCACCACCTCGACGACGCGGACCACCACGCGTTCGCGGCCCTGCTGGGGACCCCGACGTCGCCGCACCCGACGGTGCGCGGCGCGGCCAACGCCGTGCTGCCCATCGACTCCTCGCACGGCAAGGCCAACGCGTGGCACACCGACGTGACCTTCGTCGACCGCGTGCCCGCCATCAGCGTGCTGCGCGCGGTCACCCTCCCGCCCTACGGCGGCACCACCGTCTGGGCCAACACCGCCGCCGCCTACGCCGACCTGCACCCGGCGCTCCAGGCGATGGCCGACCGGCTGTGGGCCGTGCACACCAACCGCTACGACTACGCCGCCGACGTCGACGAGCAGCGCATCGGCGGCATCGACGTCCGCGAGGAGAGCTACCGCGAGGAGTTCGGCTCGCGGCTGTTCGAGGCCGAGCACCCCGTGGTCCACGTGCACCCCGAGACCGGCGAGCGCTCGCTGCTCCTCGGCCAGTTCGTCAAGCGGCTCGTCGGCCTCTCCACCCGCGACTCCGCGGATCTCTTCGAGCTGCTGCAGCGCGAGGTGACCCGGCTCGAGAACACCGCCCGCTGGAGCTGGCAGCCGGGCGACGTCGCGATCTGGGACAACCGCGCCACGCAGCACTACGCCGTCGCCGACTACGACGACCACCACCGCGTCATGCACCGCATCACGGTCGCCGGGAGCGTCCCGGTCAGCACCGACGGCGTGCGGTCGACGCTGCGCCAGGGCGACGCGTCGGCCTACTCGGCCTGAGGCGTCAGACCTCGCGTCGCGACAGCGGGAAGAGGATCGCCTCGCGGATGCCGACACCCTGCAGCAGCATGACGAGCCGGTCGACGCCGAGACCCAGGCCGCCCGCCGGGGGCATGCCGAACTCCAGCGACCGCAGGAAGTCCTCGTCGACGTCCATCGCCTCGGGGTCGCCCGCGGCCGCCAGACGCGCCTGCCCCTCGAGCCGCTCACGCTGGATCACCGGGTCGTTGAGCTCGGTGTACGCGGGTGCCAGCTCGACGCCGTTGATGATGAGGTCCCACGCCTCCACCAGGCCCGGCACCGTGCGGTGCTTCTTCGCGAGAGGTCGCACGGCCTCCGGGTAGTCGCAGACGAACGTCGGCTGGACCAGCGTGTGCTCGACGAGCTTCTCGAACAGCTCGAGCACGATCTCGCCGGGTCCCCAGTGGTCCTGCAGGGCGACGTCGAGCCGCGCGGCGTGCGCCGTCAGCGTCTCCTGCGACGTGTCGACGTCGACGGTCTCGCCGACCGCCTCGCCCACGAGCTCGTGGATGGTCGCGCGACGCCACGGCGCCTCGAGGTCGATGTCGGTGCCGTCGCGTCCGGGCACGACCGTCTTCCCCACCGCCCGCGCGGCGTCGACGACGAGGTCGCGGGTCAGCTCGGCCATCGTGTCGTAGGAGCCGTACGCCTCGTACGCCTCCAGCATCATGAACTCGGGGTTGTGGGTGTTGTCGACACCCTCGTTGCGGAACGTCTTGCCGATCTCGTACACCCGGTCGATGCCGCCCACGAGCGAGCGCTTGAGGTGCAGCTCGAGCGCGATGCGCAGCAGCGCGTCCTCGTCGAACGCGTTGACGTGGGTGTGGAAGGGTCTCGCCGCGGCGCCGCCGTTGGTGTGCTGCAGCACCGGCGTCTCGACCTCGACGTAGCCGCGCGCGTCGAGCGTGCGGCGCAGCGACTGCAGCACCTTCGCCTTCACCCGCACCGTCTCGCGGGCCTCGGGACGGACGATGAGGTCGACGTAGCGCATGCGGCTGCGCGCCTCGTCCGACAGCGGCTTGTGCTCGTTGGGCAGCGGACGCAGCGTCTTGGCGGCGATCGCCCACGAGGACGCCTGCACGCTCAGCTCGCCACGGCGGGACGTGATGACCTCGCCCGTCACCGCGAGGTGGTCGCCGATGTCGACGAGCTGCTTGAACCGGTCGAGCGACTCCTCCCCCACGCCGTCGAGCGACACCATCGCCTGCAGCGCGGTGCCGTCACCCTCGCGCAGGGACACGAACACCAGCTTGCCGGTGCCCCGCCGGAAGATGACCCGGCCGGCGACCGTGACGACGTCGCCGGAGTGGTGGTCCGGCCCGAGCGCCTCGGCGTCGTACGCGTCGCGCACCTGCGTGATCGTGTGCGTGATCCCCAGGTCGACCGGGTAGGGCTCGATGCCCGCGTCGATGAGCTGCTGACGCTTCTCACGACGGATCCGCAGCTGCTCGGGCAGGTCGTCGACCGCGTTCTCACCAGGGGGCGCTGCAGGGTTCTCGACGGAGTCGCTCACGAGAGGACACCTTAGTCGGGAAACGACCGGTCGCCGGAGGCGGCTTCGACCGTCTCCGCGCGCGGACCGAGGGCAGGAGGAGGACTCAGGGGCTCGCGGAGCCGGGCGTACGATCACCCGGGTCACAGCCTGATTCGATCCTGTCCTGCTCCGCGGGCGCCCGCAGCTCCAACGGGGCGTTCGACGGACGAAGACTCACGGTCACCGTCATGAGGGACTCCAGGTCCCGCAGCGAGCCCACCAGATCCTGGGCCGGGTCAGGGACCTCGAAGCCGACCCGCTCAGCGACTCTCGCGGCCACCTGCATGTCGACGACCAGCGTGGTGACCTTGCCGTCGACCACCCGCACGATCCCCGGGACCCGCGGCCCGCTCACGTTCGTCGACACCGCCACCGCCGTCCCGAGCGACTCCCGCGACGGCGCTCCTGCGACGAGTGCGGTCAACAGGCTCTTGAGAGAGAGGTCCACGGGGACGGCGGCCCCACGAGACCGGCCGACCGGCTCGAGGTCGTCCAGCAAGGCGCCGACGGCCGGCGCGTCGACACGCGCTCGCTCGTCCAGCTCCGTCCAGCAACCGTCGAAGAGGTCCCCTGCCGAGAAGAACGTCTCCTGGTCCACGGTGCGCATGATGATCTTGAGGACGGTCGTTCCTCTCTCGGTGGTGTCGACCAGTCCCAGGTTGTGCTCCGCGTGCCACGCACCTCTGGACAGGTCGAAGTCGCCGCTGCCGTCGAAGCGCATCGACCCCGTCTGCAGGAGGTAGTGGACCGGCCCGTCGTCCACCGTCGCGCGGACAGCCTCGGCGAGGTCGATCTGCGGAGGAGCCTGCGTCGGTCTCGAACCTCCGTCGCACCCGGCGACCACCGCGGCCGCGGCCACCGCGCCGACCCACACCCTCCACCACGTTCTCCGCGTCACGGTCGAGAGCATCCCACCTGCGGCGGCCCCTCGTCGAGGAATGGACGAGCGGGTCCAGGCGTTGGGGCCCCGGGGTCCCTCGTCCGGGCGTGATCCCGCGACGGCCTGGAAGGATGAGCCCGTGAGCAACCCCGACACCCTCACCGAGTCCCGCGCCACCCGGCTGCGGCGTGGTCTCGCCGACGCCGAGACGGAGCAGGTCGGGGCGGCGCTGCTGCTCGTGGCGACCGTGGCCGCGATCGCGTGGGCCAACCTCGGCAGCGGCTACGACGCGTTCTGGCACACCGACGCACGCGTCGCGGTCGGTGGGTGGTCGATGGGGCTCGACCTCTACCACCTGGTCAACGACGCGCTCATGGCGTTCTTCTTCTTCGCGGTCGGCCTCGAGGTGAAGCGCGAGCTGACGATCGGCGAGCTGACCGACCGCTCCCGCGCGATCGTGCCGGCGACGGCCGCGCTCGCGGGTCTCGTCGTGCCGGCCCTGGTGTTCCTGCTCATCGCGCGCGACTCCGGGCAGGCGCACGCGTGGGGCGTGGTGATCTCGACCGACACGGCCTTCCTCGTCGGCGCGCTCGCCATCATCCGGCCGCAGCACCCCTCGCGGCTGCGCGTCTTCCTCCTGACCCTCGCCGTCGTCGACGACATCGGCGCGCTCACCGCGATCGCCCTCTTCTACACCGACGAGCTGCACGTCGTGCCGCTGCTCGTGGCGCTGGTCGCGCTGGGGCTCATCGCGCTCGTCCGGCTGATGCCGTCCGGCCGCGGTCCGCTGTACGCGATGCTGTCGGTGGTCGTCTGGTTCGGGCTGCACGAGGCGGGTGTGCACGCCACGCTCGCCGGCGTGGCGGTCGCGCTGCTCATCCCGGTCGCCGCGCCGCGCCAGAACGACGTGGAGCGCGTCGTCGAGCTCACGCGCGCCTTCCGGCAGTCGCCCAACCCGGCCTACGCCGCGGCGGCGGGGCGTCAGCTGCGCGAGTCGATCTCGATCAACGAGCGGCTGCAGCGCTCCTTCGCGCCCTACGTGGCGTACGTGATCCTGCCCGTCTTCGCCCTGGCCAACGCCGGGGTCGTGCTCGACTCCGAGACCCTGCGCCGGTCGATGTCGTCGTCGCTGTTCTGGGGCGTGGTCGCCGGCCTCGTCGTCGGGAAGCTCGTGGGCATCACCGGCGCCACCCTCCTGGCCCAGCGCCTGCGGCTGGGCGTCCTCGCCCCCGGCCTGACGATCGGCCGGGTGGCCGGCGGCGCCGCGCTGTCGGGCATCGGCTTCACCATCTCGCTGCTCATCGTCGGCATCGCCATCGACGACCCCGCCGCGCAGGACGAGGCGAGGGTCGGCGTACTCGTCGCGTCGGTGCTCGCCTTCGTGCTCGGCGCGGCCGTGCTGCGCGCGCTCGACGCCCGGCGACCCGTCGTGCCGCCGGGCACCGTCCTGCTGCGGCCCTTCGACCCGCGTCGCGACCACTACAAGGGCCGGCCCGACGCCCCGCTCGTCCTGGTCGAGTACGGCGACTTCGAGTGCCCCTTCTGCAGCCGGGCCACCGGCATGGTCGACGAGCTCATCGAGCACTACGGCCCCGACCTCGTCTGGGTGTGGCGGCACCTGCCGCTCCACCAGCACCACCCGCACGCCGAGCTCGCGGCCCGCGCCTACGAGGCGGCTCACCTGCAGGGCCGGCACTTCGAGTACGCGAGGCTGCTGTGGGCCCACCAGGACCAGCTCGAGCGGCTCGACCTCCTGCGCTACGCCGACGAGATCGGGCTCGACCTGGTGCGGTTCGAGGCCGACCTGGACGCCGACGACGTGCTGCGCCGGGTCCAGGAGGACGAGGACGACGCCGACCTGATGGACGTCGCGGGGACCCCGACGTTCTTCATCGGCACCGACCGCTACGACGGGCAGTGGGACGCGCCGACCCTCATCGCCGCCCTGGACGAGCGGCGTCCCGTCACCTGAGGCCCGCCGACCCCCGGACGCGAAGAAGCCCGGTCACCGCTGACGCGGTCGACCGGGCTTCCTGCAGTACCTGCGGGAAGGACGTCACTTCTTGAAGGCGTCCTTGACGTCCTCGCCGGCGTTCTTGAGCGAGCCCTTGGCCTGGTCCTTGTTGCCCTCGGCCTGCAGGTCCTTGTCGTCGGTGGCCTTGCCCACGGCCTCCTTGACCTCGCCGGTGACCTTCTCGGCGGTGTTCTTCGCCTTGTCGATGAAGCTCATGGTGATCCTCCTTGGATCGGTGGGGTGACAGGTACGACGCTACGGCGGCTGCGGGGGGCGGCAACTCGAGCGCGGGCTGTCGCCGAACTCCTCAGAGAGTTCTCAGTCCCCGACCGCACCTCACTTGGTGAAGGCGTCCTTGACGTCCTCGCCCGTGTTCTTGAGCGAGCCCTTCGTCTGGTCCTTCGCGCCCTCGGCCTGCAGGTCCTTGTCGTCCGTCGCCTTGCCGACGGCCTCCTTGACCTCGCCGGCGACCTTCTCGGCGGTGTTCTTGGCCTTGTCGATGAAGCTCATGTCGTCCTCCTGAGTGGGTGGGTGCGGAGCCGAACCGTTCGGCTTACGTTGTAAACCTTACGCCGTAAGCCGAGCCGCGCAAGGCGAGACGGTGAGAGCCCGGTCACCCCGGACGCGGCACGGACTCGGCGCGGACGCGGCCCGGACGCGGCGCGGTCAGGCGTGCGCTCACTCACCCAGGCGCGAGGCGATGCCGTCCAGCATCTCCGCCAACGCACGCTCGAACTCCTCGGCATAGCGGTCAGCGGCGAGCCGGGCCGCGTGCCGGTGGATCGTCGGGTACGTCTCCTCGTCGACCATGCCGGCCGGGTCGATCACCTGCTCCGGCGTGGACGCGTCGGCCACCGCCTCCTGCTGGTCGGCGTCCCGCGTGGGCGTCAGACCGCCGGGGACCGGCTCGGACGCGTCCGAACCGGCGGCGAACGACCCGTCCCCGTCCTGGGGGTCACGCAGGGTGCGCGCACCGGTCTCCATCAACAGGTAGCCGAGCAGGAAGCTGTTGAACGAGCGGTAGGCGAACACGACCTCGTCGTCGTCGAAGCCCTCCGCCTCCAGCGCCCCCAGGACGGACTCGATCCAGGCCAGCGACCTCAGCGGCGGGTTGATCCAGGGCGCCTCCGACGGACGCGTGGCCACGACCGGGAAGGCGTGCGGATGGGCGAGGGCGTAGCGCCGCACCCCCCGCGCGAGCCGCTCCAGGTAGTCGCGCCAGCCGTGCTCGGCCGTCCGCAGCACCTCGGGGTCGGCGTCCAGCTCGGCGACCACGAGGTCGACGACGGCGTCGAGCAGGTCGTCGCGCGTGCCGACGTGCTTGTAGAGGCTCATCGCCTCGACGCCGAGCCGCTTGCCGATGGCTCGCATCGACGCGGCCCCCACGCCCTCCTCGTCGATCAGCGCCAGGGCGGCCTCGGCGATCCTGCGGCGCGTCAGCGTGCCGCGCCGAGGGGACGTGGAGGACATGGAGGGATCGTGCCACGGGGCGACGGGGCCGACGACCCGACCGCCGCCCTAGACTCCCTGCGACGAAGGGAGCGCCCGTGTCGGGTGGGGACTTCAAGGACATGTTCGCCGCGGCCGCGCGCGGCGACGTCGAGCTGGTCCGCTTCCACCTGGAGCGGGGCGTCGACCCCGACTACGTGCACCCCGAGCTCCAGTCGACCGCACTGGTGACCAGCATCCTGGCCGGTCAGGACGTGGTGGCTCGGGAGCTGCTCGCCCACGGGGCCGACCCGACACTGGTCTCCGAGCTGGACGAGGCCACGCCGGTCGAGGCGGCCCGGGCCGCGGGCCTGGGCGCGCTCGAGGCCCAGCTCGTCGAGCTCGGCGCACACCTGGCTCACGACGCCCCACCGCCGGGAAGGCGGCCTCGCGGACGGGCCGGCCGACGGGCGACCTGGTGGCCCGCCTGGATCAGTGGTTCTTCTCGTGCACCAGACGCAGACCCGTGAGGGTCAGCCACGGGTCGCGCGTGGTGATGCTCGTGCAGTGGTCCAGCACGACGTCCGCGTAGGCGCCGGTCGCGATGACGGCGACGTCGTCCGGATCGGCGCCCAGCGACTCGATGATGCGGTCGACCATCCCGTCCACGAGCCCCGCGAACCCGTAGACCGCGCCCGACTGCACCGCCTCGACCGTGTTCTTCCCGATGACGTCGCGCGGCACCGCCAGCTCCACGGCGCGCAGCTGCGCGCCGCGGCGGGCGAGGGCCTCCAGCGACAGCTCGACCGCCGGCGCGATGGCACCCCCCACGTAGCGGTTCCGCTCGTCGACGACGTCGAAGATCGTCGCGGTGCCGTTCATGTCGACCACGACGGCCGGCCCCCCGTACACCTCCGCCGCGGCGAGGGCGTTGACGATCCGGTCGGCACCGACCTCCCGCGGGTTGTCGGTGTGGATCGGGATGCCGGTCTTCACACCGGGGCCGACGATCGAGACCGGCAGGCCCGCGTAGTAGCGCTCGAGCATCGCCTTCAGCTCGACCTGGATCGACGGCACCGTGCAGCACATCGCCACCGCCTCCACGTCGGCCATGCCGGCCGCGCGCACGAACCCGTGGGCCAGCAGGTGCCACTCGTCGGCCGTCCGCTGCGTCTGGGACGACACCGTCCAGTGCTCGACGAGACGGTCGCCGTCGAACGCGCCGATGACGGACTGGCTGTTGCCGACGTCGAGCGCCAGCAGGGTCACTGCGCCGCCCTTGCGGCCCGCGGCCCCGCACCCCCGCCGTGCGTCACCAGCGGGTTCTCCACGACGTCACCGCGGACGAGACCGGACCCCGGCAGCGCCTCGGCAGGGTCGGAGCCGGTGCCGATCACCCGGTTCTCGGAGTCGACGAACACGACGCTCGGCTGGAACTCACGCGCCTCCGCGTCCTCCATCTGGCCGTAGGCGATGAGGATGACCAGGTCGCCGGGGTGCACGAGCCGTGCGGCGGCACCGTTGATGCCGATCACGCCCGACCCGCGCTCGCCCGCGATCGTGTAGGTCACGAGCCGGGCGCCGTTGTCGATGTCGACGATGTGCACGAGCTCGCCGGGCAGCAGGTTGGCGGCGTCGAGCAGGTCGGCGTCGACGGTCACCGAGCCCACGTAGTGCAGGTCGGCCTGCGTGATCGTCGCGCGGTGGATCTTCGACGTCATCATCGTGCGGAGCATGGTCAGGGTCCCTTTCTGAGCACCACGGGCTGGTTGTCGAGCAGGCGCGTGGTGCCGACCCTGGCTGCCACCAGGATCCGCGCCTCCCCCTCGAAGCGGTCGTCGACATCGCCGAGGAACGGGTCCGTCACCACCAGGTAGTCCACGTCGACGCCGGGAGCGGCGTCGAGCACATCGCGCGCGGCCTTCAGCACGGCGTCGCGGCCGACGACCCCCTGGTCGGCGCCGGCGGCCAGCGCCCGGGAGAGCGCGAGGGCCTCGGCATGCTCGTCGGCCGACAGGTACGTGTTGCGTGAGCTGAGGGCCAGGCCGCCGGCCTCGCGCACGATCGGGTGGCCCACGACGTCGACGTCGAGCGCCAGGTCGCGGACCATCCGGCGGATCAGCGCCAGCTGCTGGAAGTCCTTCTCGCCGAACACGGCGACGTCGGGACGCACCAGCGCGAACAGCGTCGCGACCACGGTGAGCACCCCCCGGAAGTGGGTGGGGCGGGCCGCGCCCTCGAGCACCCGGCCGAGCGGGCCGGGGTCAACGGTGACGGCACCGTCGGTACCGCCCGGGTACACCTCGGCGACGTCGGGCGCGAAGACCACGTCGACCCCCTCCCGCGCGCAGACCCGCAGGTCGGCGTCGAGGGTGCGGGGGTAGGCCTCGAGGTCCTCGCCCGGTCCGAACTGCGTGGGGTTGACGAAGATCGAGACGACCAGCGTGTCGCCGAGCGGGCGGGCGTGCCGCATCAGGCGGGCGTGTCCGTCGTGCAGGGCGCCCATCGTCGGCACGAACGCGACGCGGCCGGCGTCGGCGAGGGCCGCGCGCAGCTCGGCGCGGGTACGGGCGACGACGGGGGTCATCGCACGCGCCCGGGCACGCGGGGCCGCTCGTCGAGCGCGGCGTCGAGGACGGCGGCGGTGGCCGGGTCGAGGCGGCCGTCGGCTGCGGCCCGCTCGGTGGTGGCGTGCGCCATGGCCACGTAGGCGTCGCGGGTCGACGACAGCTCCGTGGCGAGCGCGTCGACGTGGGCTCGGACCGTGGTGACGTCGCCGCGCGCGATCGGGCCGGTGAGCGCGGCGTCGCCGAGGTCGAGCGCGTTGTCGAGGGCGGCCTCGAGCAGCGGACGCAGGATGGTCGCCGCCTCCGCGCCGGCACCGATGCCCTGCAGCAGGTCGCGGGCCTGGGCGACGAGGGTGACGAGGTGGTTCGCGCCGTGGCTGAGCGCGGCGTGGTAGCGCACGCGGTCGGCGTCGTCGATCCAGACCGGCGTGCCGCCGAGCACGGCGGCGAGATCCTCGGCCAGCTCGCGCTCGGCGTCGCCGGCGGTCAGCCCGATCGCGCACTCGCGGCCGAGGTCGACGGCCGAGCCCGTGAACGTCATGGCCGGGTGCAGGGCGACGGCGCGGGCGCCGACGCGCGTGGCGGCGCTGAGCGCGTCGAGCCCGTGCCGTCCGCTGGTGTGCACGACGACCTGTCCGGGTCGCAGGACCGACGACAGCTCCTCCGTGACGGCGACGAGCGCGTCGTCGGGCACGGCGAGGACCAGCACGTCGCACGCGGCGGCCACCTCGGCAGCGGACCGCACCGGCACCTCGGGGACGAGCGTGCGGGCCCGCAGCAGCGACGCCTGCGACCGGGCGCTGATGCCGACGACGGGACGGCCGGCGGCGTGCAGGCGGGCGGCGACGACGGAGCCGACACGGCCTGCGCCGACGACACCGTAGGTGCGCGGGCGCGCAGGTGCGTGCGGACGGGGGTACGTCATGGTGGTGCCTCTCGTTCCAGTCCCGCGAGCGGGTACCAGACTGTTGACGACCTCAGTCTACGACCGGGCGCGCAGGGTGCACACCGTGACCGAGGTGTCGCGGGTCACACGGTCGACCGTCGTCCGCACGGGCGCTGCCGTGCCCCGGCACGCGGTCGGGTAGACAGGCTGCATGAGCACGGACGCAGCACGCCCCAGCGGGACCGCGGCGCGGGTGACGGCCGACGACGTCGACGCCGCCGCCGAGCGCCTCGCCGGGGTCGTCTCCACCACCCCGGTCGAGCGCAGCGCCCGGCTCAGCGAGCGGACCGGCGCCGAGGTGTGGCTGAAGCGCGAGGACCTCCAGGTCGTCCGCTCCTACAAGGCCCGTGGCGCCTACAACCTCATCGCCCAGCTCGACGCCGAGGCCAGGGCGGCCGGTGTGGTGACCGCCAGCGCCGGCAACCACGCGCAGGGCGTGGCGTTCGCCTGCGCGGCCCTCGGGGTGCGCGGCCGGGTGCACCTGCCCCGCACCACGCCGCGTCAGAAGCGCGACCGGATCGCGTCGATCGGCGGCGACGCCATCGAGATGATCCTCGACGGCGAGACCTACGACGACGTGTCGGCCGCCGCGGCCGACGAGGCGCTCCAGGGCGCCACGCTCGTGCCCGCGTTCGACGACCCGCGCACGATCGCAGGCCAGGGCACGGTGCTGCGGGAGGCGTTCGACCAGCTCGCCGCGCTGGGCGAGCCGCTGCCCGACGTCGTCGTGGTGCCCGTCGGTGGCGGCGGGCTGCTGGCCGGCAGCGTCGCGTGGCTGCGCGAGCGGCACCCGCACGTGCGCGTGGTCGGGGTGGAGCCCGCCGGCGCGACGTCGATGGCGGCGGCACTGCAGGCGGGCGAGCCCGTGACCCTGGAGTCGATCGACACGTTCGTCGACGGTGCGGCGGTGCGACGGGTCGGTCGGCACACGTTCGACACGGTGTCCGGGTCGGCGCCGACCATGCTGTCGGTCCCGGAGGGACGCATCTGCAGCGAGATGCTCGACCTGTACCAGAGCGACGGCATCATCGCCGAGCCCGCGGGCGCGCTGGCGACCGCGTCGCTCGGCGGGGTGCTGCCGGTGGAGCCGGGCTCGCGGGTGCTGTGCATCCTGTCCGGCGGCAACAACGACGTCAGCCGCTACGCGGACGTCGTCGAGCGTGCGCTCGTCCACGAGGGCCGCAAGCACTACTTCCTCGTCGAGTTCCCGCAGGAGCCCGGCGCGCTGCGCCGCTTCCTCGACGAGGTGCTCGGCCCCGACGACGACATCACGCTGTTCGAGTACGTCAAGCACCACAACCGCGAGACCGGCCCCGCCCTCGTCGGCGTGGAGCTGAGCCGCGCCGAGGACCTCGCGGGCCTGCTGGAGCGCATGGACGCCGCGCCACCGCGCATCGAGCGGATCGAGAGCGAGAGCCCGCTGTTCCGCTTCCTGCTCTGACCGACAGCACGCCCCGAGGAGAGGACGACCGATGACCGACACCACGCACGAGAGCCCGGCCGCGCGCACGCCGTCGGCGGTCGACGCGGTCGCCGAGGACTGGCTCGACACAATGCTCGCGCTCCAGCCGGAGTGGCACGTGTCGCTCGGCCGCCCAGGGCGCGAGGGCGAGTACACCGACCTCTCCCCCGACGGGCACGCCGCGTTCGCGGACGCGGCACGCGCCGCCCGACGTCGGCTCGACGACGTGCCGCTCGTCGACGCGGTCGACGCCGTGACGCACGCGGAGCTGGTGCGGGTGCTCGACCTGGCGCTGGAGGAGCACGACGCGGGGACGTGGCGACACGACCTGAACGTCATCGCGTCGCCGGTCCAGGGCGTGCGCGACGTGTTCGACCTGATGCCGCGCAACGGCGTCGACGACTGGTCGCACGTGGCGACGCGGCTCTCCCGCGTGCCCTCCGCGCTGACCGGCTACGTCGCGTCGCTGCGCGAGGGCGTGCGCGCGGACGACACCCCCGCACGTCGGCAGGTGGTCGAGGTCGCCGAGCAGGCCCGACGCCAGGCCGCCGCCGGCGCGTTCTTCGACGACCTGGCTGCGTCGGCGGAGGGGGCCGGGCTGCCGGACTCCCTGCTGGCCGACGTGCGACGTGGTGCGGACGGTGCGCGCGCCGCGTACGCCGACCTGGCCGACTTCCTGCGCGGGGAGCTGCTGCCGGCGGCCCGTGAGCGCGACGCGTGCGGACGCGACCGCTACGCCCTCGCGTCGCGCGGCTTCCTGGGTGCGGAGGTCGACCTCGACGAGACCTACGCGTGGGGTCTGGAGGAGCTCGACCGGATGGTGCGCGAGCAGGAGGCCGTGGCCCAGGAGGTGCTGCCGGGCGCCACGGTCGCGGAGGCGGTGGCGCACCTGGAGTCGTCGCCGGAGCACCGGCTGGTCGGCACCGACGCGCTGCAGGCGTGGATGCAGGAGACCAGCGACCGTGCCGTCGAGGAGCTCGGCCGCACCCACTTCGACGTCCCCGAGGAGATGCGCACCCTGGAGTGCCGCATCGCCCCCACGCAGGAGGGCGGGATCTACTACACGCCGCCGAGCGACGACTTCGCCCGGCCGGGACGCATGTGGTGGAGCGTGCCCGAGGGCGTCACCGAGTTCGACACGTGGCGCGAGCTGACGACCGTGTACCACGAGGGGGTGCCGGGCCACCACCTCCAGTGCGGGTACGCCGCCTGGAACGCGGCCGAGCTGAACGCCTGGCGCCGCGGGGCGCTGTGGACGTCGGGCCACGGGGAGGGCTGGGCGCTCTACGCGGAGCGGCTCATGGCCGACCTCGGCTACCTCGACGCCCCGGCCGACCGGCTCGGGATGCTCGACGGCCAGCGGATGCGCGCGGCCCGCGTGGTGCTCGACCTCGGCGTCCACCTGGAGCTGCCCCGCCCGGACGGCCGGGGTCCCTGGACCGCCGACTATGCCTTCGACTTCATGGCGCAGCACGTGAACATGAACGAGCCGTTCGTGCGGTTCGAGGTCAACCGGTACCTCGGCTGGCCCGGCCAGGCTCCGAGCTACAAGGTCGGGCAACGGATCTGGGAGCAGGTGCGCGACGCCTGGGTGGCGACCCACGGCCCCGACCTGCGCACCTTCCACCGCCAGGCCCTCAGCCTCGGCTCCGTCGGCCTCGACACCCTCCGCTCCGCCCTGACCTGAGCGCCCGCGCCCTCCCCGCGTTCTGTGGAGTTGTCGACGAAGGTTTGTCGAGTTTCCGTCGTCAGCTCCACAGAACGCGACGACCAGGAGGGCGTCGGGAGGGCTACGCCGACGCGGCCGCGCCGGGGGGCGCGTCGTCGTCCTCGTCGTCGGGCTGCGGGAGGTGGAGGGTGCGCTCCAGGACGAGCGCGGCGACGAGGAGCAGCAGACCGGCGACCGAGGCGGCCGCGCCCTGCAGGACACGGTCCTGGCCGAACATCGTGTCCCAGTCGCGGACGAAGGAGAGCGCGACGCCGCCGTAGGCACCGAGCGACAGCCCGCCGACGATGCAGCAGGCCTTCGCCAGGGCGAGCAGCGTCATGGCGTGCTGCGACGTCATGCGCTCCTTGCGCCGGTGCAGGCTCTGCCAGGTGCTCCACGCGACGAGCGCGACGATGAGGGCCAGCCCGACCAGCAGGACGGTGACCAGCCAGCCCGGCCGCGGCGGGGACGCGCCCAGACGCACCGACACCGGCCTGACGGCCGAGCCCACCAGCAGCCCGAGGGCCACGAGGGCGGCGACGTGGACGGCGGTCGTCCGTCCCGCGGTCATCACAGAAGGATCTCGAGATCCTCTCGCCGGACGACGCCGGTCGTGTCGACGTCGCCGACGAGGTCGGCCACGAAGCCCTGGCCCGGGATCTCGCCCTCGGGGTCGATCTCGAGCCACGGCAGCAGCACGAACGCGCGCTCGTGGGCGCGCGGGTGCGGGAGGGTGAGGGTCTCGTCGTCCGCGACCCGGTCGCCCACGACGACGAGGTCGACGTCGAGGGTGCGCGGGGCGCCCGGCTCGGAGCGCTCGCGCCCGAAGGCGTCCTCGATCGCGTGCGCGCGGTCCAGCAGCGTGTGCACCGTGAGCGTCGTGTCGATGAGGACGACGGCGTTGAGGAACGGCCCGGAGCCCTCCGGAGCGCCGACGGGCTGCGTCTCGTAGACGGAGGAGACGGAGACGACCTGCACCTCGGGCGTGTCCTCGAGGGCCGAGACGGCACCCTGCAGCCGGTTCAGACGATCGCCGAGGTTGGAGCCGATCGAGATGACGGCCTGGCGGATGGGACGCATCCCGCCCGTCATGGTGTCGGCGTCCAGCACGTACGGCGTGGGCGATTCGGTCACTGGTGGCTCCGCTCTATCGTCACGCTGACGTCGGAGAACGTCACCGCGATGGGCGCTTGGGGCTTGTGCACGGTCACGCTCGCCCACTCGACGGACGGGCGTGCCAGACACCAGTCCACCATACGGAGCGCAAGCGTCTCAATCAGGTCCACCGGCTCCCCCGTGAGCACCGCGAGCACGTGGTCGGCGACGTCGGCGTAGCTCACGGTGGCCGTCAGGTCGTCGCTTCGGCCCGCCGCGCCGAGGTCCAGGCCCAGGCTCACGTCGACGACGAAGGTCTGGCCGAACGCGCGCTCGTGCTCGAGCACGCCGTGGTGGCCGAACGCGGTCACCCCGGTCAGGTCGATGCGGTCGAGTCCCTCCGGACAGGTCATCGGGTGCCTCCTCAGGCCGGGTCGGTCATCCCGGGCTCCTGCGGGGCCTCGGGGTCGATGTCGAGCACGGGCGACGCGTGCCGCGACCAGAACCTCCAGTCGCCGCCGGACCGCACGAGCACGGACGTGCAGACGGCCTTGCCGCCCGCGAACTGCTCGGGCGACTCCGTGCCCTCCCCCGACAGGATGTTCTCGGTGCAGGTGACCACGGCGAGGTCGGCGTCCGGTCCGAGCGGCCACGCGACCTGGACGTCGGTCAGGAAGAACTGGATGTACTCGACGTTGGCCATGAGGAGCGTCCAGGACCTCAGCACCGTCTCGGTGCCCTCCAGCGCCTCGGCGCCGGGGTGCACGCAGGTGACGCTGGGCGAGTCGACCCAGAGCGACGCCATGAGGTCGACGTCGCCGGACTCGACCGCGTCGTAGAACGCGCGGTGCCGCACGAGCACCTCACCGGCCATGGTCGGCACCGTCCTGCTCCTGGGCGACGCGGGCGACCACCCGCACGGCGTCGACCGACGCGGCCACCTCGTGGACGCGCACCGCCCACGCGCCCTGCAGGGCGGCGAGGGTCGTGAGCGCGAGGGTCGCGGACTCGCGGCCCTCGGTGGGGCGCAGCGTCCCGTCGGGGTCGGCCAGCAGCTCGCCGAGGAAGCGCTTGCGGCTGGCGGCCACCAGCACGGGGTGCCCCAGCGCCACGAACGCGGCGAGGTCCCCCAGCACGGTCCAGTTCTGGGCGCCGGTCTTGGAGAACCCGAGCCCGGGGTCGACGACGATCCGCTGCGCGTCGACGCCCGCCGCGAGGGCGTCCTCGACGCGGTCGCGCAGCTCCCGCAGGACGTCGGCGACGACGTCGTCGTAGTGCGTGAGGTCCTGCATGCGGTCGGAGTGGCCGCGCCAGT
This sequence comes from Propionibacteriales bacterium, assembly GCA_026392465.1. Lineage (GTDB taxonomy): Bacteria > Actinomycetota > Actinomycetes > Propionibacteriales > Nocardioidaceae > Aeromicrobium. Next base: position 183,050 of record JAPLCA010000015.1, on the reverse strand, counting down.
GCATCAGCACGAGGGGTGCGTCCCGCTCGGCCACCAGGGGGACCATGCCCGGGTCGGCCCGACCGCCGGAGACGTCGTTGACCAGCGCGGCGCCGGCGTCGAGGGCCGCCTCGGACACCGCGGCGCGCATCGTGTCGACGGAGACGGCGTGCCCCTCCTCGGCCAGGGCGCGCACGACGGGCACGACGCGTCGCAGCTCCTCCTCCAGGTCCACCCGCACCGCGCCCGGACGCGTGGACTCCCCACCCACGTCGACGACGTCGGCTCCCGCCGCCACCAGGTCGCGGCCGTGCTGCACGGCGCGGGCGGGGTCGAACCAGCGTCCGCCGTCGGAGAAGGAGTCGGGGGTGACGTTGACGACGCCCATGACCCGGCAGCGCCCGATCGGCTCCAGCACGGCGGGGCCGCCCAGGGTGGGGCCGTGCGGGGTCGGGGGCGTCACGGGACGGGCTCCGTCACCGGCGCGTCCCCGCGGTGATCAGGCCCATCGCCTCGGCGCGCGTGGCGGGGTCGCGCAGCTGGCCGCGGACGGCGCTCGTGACCGTGCGCGCACCGCCCTTGCGGACGCCGCGCATGGCCATGCACAGGTGCTCGGCCTCGATGACGACGATGACGCCGCGTGGCTCGAGCACGTCGGTGAGCGCGTCGGCGATCTGGGTCGTGAGCCGTTCCTGGACCTGCGGGCGCCGCGCGAAGACGTCGACCAGGCGTGCCAGCTTGGACAGCCCGGTCACGAACCCGTCGCTGCGGGGGATGTAGCCGACGTGGGCGACGCCGGTGAACGGCACGAGGTGGTGCTCGCACATCGACCAGAGCTCGATGTCCTTGACGAGCACGAGCTCGTCGTGGCCGACGTCGAACGTGGCGGTCAGGACCTCGCGCGGGTCCTGGTCGAGCCCGGCCAGGAGCTCGCCGTACGACCGGGCGACGCGCGCCGGCGTCTCCTTCAGGCCGTCGCGGTCGGGGTCCTCGCCCACCGCGAGGAGCAGCTCGCGCACCGCCGCCTCGGCCCGCGCCAGATCCACCGTCATGCCAGTCCTCCTGTCGAGGTGCCGCGGCCCGGCCGCGCCGGTGCGGTGGACGCCCGGTGCGCCCGCCCGTCGATCATGCCGTCGCGCCCGTCGCGTCGCACGCTCAGGCGGTGCCAGGGCCGACCGGACCCTGCGGCCCGGGGTCGGAGGGCTGGGCCGGGTCGGCCGGCGGGGGCGCGTCGGGGCCGGCGTCCGGACCGACGACGATCCCGGTGTCCGGCTCGGCGTCCTTCAGCCGCGTCGCCTCGGGGGCCTCGACCGGCGGTCGGTCCGAGGGCTGGCGGGTGTCGGAGCCGGTCCAGGCCGGACGCACCTCGCGACGGCGCAGCGGCTCGAAGATGCGGGCGACCTCGGCCTTGTCGAGGGTCTCCTTCTCCATCAGCTCGAGCACCAGGGCGTCGAGCACGTCGCGGTTGTCCTCGAGGATGTCGAACGCCTCCTGGTGCGCGTGCGCGATGAGGGAGCTGACCTCCTCGTCGACGATCGCGGCGACCCGCTCGGAGTAGTCGCGGGAGTGCCCCATGCCCATGCCACCGCCGAGGAACGGCTGCGTGTTGTCGCTGCCGAGCTTGATGGCACCGACGCGCTCGCTCATGCCGTACTGCGTCACCATGGCACGGGCGAGGCCCGTGGCCTTCTCGATGTCGTTGCCCGCACCGGTGGTCGGGTTGTGGAAGACCAGCTCCTCGGCCGCGCGGCCGCCGAGCATGTAGGCCAGCTTGTCCTGGAGCTCGGCACGCGTCTGGCTGTACTTGTCCTCGTCGGGCAGCACCATCGTGTAGCCGAGGGCACGGCCACGCGGGAGGATCGTGATCTTGTGCACCGGGTCGCTCTGCGGCAGCGCCGCGGCGACGAGCGCGTGCCCGCCCTCGTGGTAGGCCGTGACGAGCCGCTCGTGCTCGTTCATCAGGCGCGTGCGCTTCTGCGGTCCGGCCATCACGCGGTCGATGGCCTCGTCGAGCGCGGCGTCGGTGATGACCTTCTGGTTGCTGCGGGCCGTGAGCAGGGCGGCCTCGTTGAGCACGTTCGCGAGGTCGGCGCCGCTGAAGCCCGGGGTGCGGCGCGCGACGCTGGAGAGGTCGACGCCGGGGCCGATCGGCTTGCCGCGCGCGTGGACCTTGAGGATCGTCTCGCGACCCTTGAGGTCGGGCGCCTCGACGCCGATCTGCCGGTCGAAGCGACCGGGACGCAGCAGCGCCGGGTCGAGCACGTCGGGGCGGTTCGTGGCCGCGATGAGGATGACGCCGCCGCGCACGTCGAAGCCGTCCATCTCGACGAGGAGCTGGTTGAGGGTCTGCTCACGCTCGTCGTGGCCGCCGCCCATGCCGGTGCCGCGGTGGCGTCCGACGGCGTCGATCGCGTCGATGAAGACGATCGCGGGCGCGTTCTCCTTGGCCTGCTCGAAGAGGTCGCGGACGCGGCTGGCGCCGACGCCGACGAACATCTCGACGAAGTCCGAGCCGGAGATCGAGTAGAACGGCACCCCGGCCTCGCCGGCCACGGCACGCGCGAGCAGCGTCTTGCCGGTGCCGGGCGGGCCGTAGAGCAGCACGCCCTTGGGGATCTTGGCGCCGACGGCCTGGAACTTGGCGGGCTCCTGCAGGAACTCCTTGATCTCGCCGAGCTCCTCGATGGCCTCGTCGCAGCCGGCGACGTCGGCGAACGTGGTCTGCGGGGTGTCCTTGGTGATCAGCTTCGCGCGCGACTTGGCGAACTTCATGACGCCACCGCCGCCGCCCTGGAAGCGGGACATGAAGAACAGGAAGATGCCGACGAGCAGCAGGATCGGCAGGATCGAGCTGGCCAGGTAGGTGAGGAAGCCGGTGGTGGGGACCTTGACGTCGAACGTCTTGAGCTTCTTCGCCGCGACCTGCGCCTCGGCCTTCTCGACCAGGCGGTCGCCCTGGCCGTCGAGGAACTTGGCCCGCACTTTGGTGCCGTCGTCGAGCGTGGCCTGGATGTCCTGGTCGCCCTGGACGAACGTGACCTCGCTGATCCGGCCGTCGTCGAGGTAGTTGACCATCGAGGCCGTGCGGACCTCCTTGTAGCCGTCGGCGCGGCCGGACAGCTGGAGGGTGACGACGACGAGGACGAGGATGAGGACGATCCACACCCAGGGACCGCGGAACAGGCGCTTGGCGTTCATGGCACGGCCCGCAGACGGGCCACTCCTCCTCGTGTGCTCGGTCGGCGGTCTCCCCCGCCGACACAGGGAACCGTACACGCCGGGGGGAATCCCGACCCGCCGATCTCCCACTCCTGCAACGTCATGGACACCCCCTGCGTTCCCGCCGTCACCGGCGGCAGGTGCGTCGCGGCTCAGGAGTAGACGTGCGGCGCGAGCGTGCCGATGCTGCGCAGGTTGCGGTAGCGCTCGGCGTAGTCGAGGCCGTAGCCGACGACGAAGGCGTTCGGGATGTCGAAGCCGACGTACTTGACGTCGACCTCCATCTGCAGGGCGTCGGGCTTGCGCAGGAGCGTGGCGATCTCGACGGACGCCGGGCCGCGCGAGCGCAGGTTGGTGACGAGCCACGACAGGGTCAGGCCCGTGTCGATGATGTCCTCGACGATGAGGACGTGGCGACCGGAGATGTCGGCGTCGAGGTCCTTGAGGATGCGCACGACGCCGGACGAGGTGGTGCCGGACCCGTAGGAGGACACCGCCATCCAGTCCATCTCGACGTGCCGGTCGAAGCTGCGGGCGAGGTCGGCCATCACCATGACCGCGCCCTTGAGGACGCCGACCAGCAGCAGGTCGCGGCCCTCGTAGTCGGCCTCGACCTCCCGAGCGATCTCCTGGAGACGCTCGATGATCTGGTCCTCGGTGAACAGGGTCTGGTCGAGGTCGAGGTCGGACTCGACGTGCTGGAGGTCCACGACGCCAGCCTGCCACAGGACCGGCCGACGAGGGGGCCAGCCCCCTGGTGCCCGACCCGTGCTGCACGGCACCCGGGAGGGCGCGCCCGTCAGGCCCGGTGCAGGCGTCCGTCGCCGCGGCGGACGGCGACGTGACCGGGCAGCTCGACACGGTCCTGCCCGCGCCAGTCGGTGACGAGCCGGTCGAGGGCGGCCAGGTGCGTCGCGGCGAGCTCGCCCGGCCGCGCGCCGAGCTCGTGCGCGAGCCGGCGCAGCACCCGTGAGCGCAGCGCGGGAGGCAGCGCGGCCAGCGTCGCGACGTCGGCCGGGTCGGCGACGTCGGCAGCGAGCGCGTCGAGGAGGGCGGTGTCGTCGCGCAGCTGGTCGGCGGTGCGGGCGAGCGCCTCGGCGACGCCGCCGCCGAGGACGTCGTCGAGCAGCGGCAGCACCTCGTGACGCACCCGGACGCGTCGTAGGGCCGGGTCGCGGTTGTGCGGGTCGTCCCACCAGCGCAGGTCGTGCGCGTCGCAGACGGACTCGGTGTCCGCGCGGCGCAGGCCGAGGAAGGGGCGGCGCCAGGCGCCGTCGACCGCTGCCATGCCGGCCAGCGAGCGCGGACCGGAGCCCCGGCCGAGCCCGAGCAGCACCGTCTCGGCCTGGTCGTCGAGGGTGTGGGCGAGGAGCACGACCCCCTCGGGACCGGCGGCGTCGAGGAGGGCGGCACGTCGCGCCGAGCGCGCGGCTCCCTCGGGTCCCCCCGCGGACCCGACGACCACCCGCACCACCTCGGCGGGGAGCCCGAGCCCGCGGACCTGGTCGGCGGCACGGACGGCCACCTCGGCCGACGCGTCCTGCAGCCCGTGGTCGACCACGACGGCGCGCACGGGTCGGCGGTCGCGGTCGGCCACGAAGGAAGCGCAGGCAGCGAGTGCCAGCGAGTCGGCGCCGCCCGAGACCCCGAGCACGACCGGCGCGGTGCCGTCGAGGTCGGCGAGGACGGCCCGGACGCCCGCGCGACCGCGAGCCTCGGCGTCGAGCAGCCTCACCCGCCGACCCGTCAGCCGTGGACGCGCCGGACCCAGGCGTCCGGGTCGGCGATCTCGGCGCGGTCGGGCAGGTTCTCGGGCTTCTCCCACACCGCGTTGAACCCGGCGAGCCCCACCTGGTCGGTCACCTGGCGCACGAACACCGCACCGTCGCGGTACTGGCGCATCTTGCCCTCGAGGCCGAGCAGGCGACGCAGGAGCCGGTCGACGCCGTTGCCGCCCTTGCGCCGCGAGTCGAACCGGCGGCGGATGGTGGCGACCGTCGGGATGACGTCGGGGCCGACACCGTCCATGACGACGTCGGCGTGCCCCTCGAGCAGCGACATGACGCCCGTGATCCGGTCGACGACCGCCTTCTGCCGCTCGTTCTGGAACACCTCGGCCAACGACGCCTCCGACGTGCCGCGCACGACCTTCACCAGCTCCGGGAGCCCGTCGGTGAGGAAGCGCTGCAGCGCCTCGGAGTCGAGGTCGGTGGCCTCCGTCAGCTCGTCGATGAGGGTGCGCAGGTGGTCCCGCATCCACGGCACGGCCGTGAACTGCACGCGGTGCGTCTCCTCGTGCAGGCAGACCCAGAGCCGGAAGTCGTGCGGGTCGACGTCGAGGCTGCGCTCGACCTGGACGATGTTGGGTGCCACGAGCAGGAGCCGACCGCCCTCCCCGCGCGGTCCGGTCCAGAACGGGTCGAACTGGCCCAGCACCTTGCCCGACAGCAGCGCGACGAGGCCGCCGACCTCCGCACCGCTGACCCGGCTGCCGACCGCGCGCGTCAGCCCGCCGACCGGTCCGGCACCGCCCGAGCGACCCTGCTCGAGCCGCGCCACCACGGGGTCCATCAGCACCTCGAACGTGGCCAGGTTGGCCTCGATCCAGCGCGGGCGGTCGACGACGAGGACCGGCGCCTGCGCCTGCACGGTGTCGGGTGCGTGCAGGTCGGAGAAGTCACGCACCGGACCCTCCGAGCGCGCCGCCGCCTCGCGCAGCTCGCCCACCACCTCGTCGGCCTCGGCGGACGACAGGTCGGGGCCGGGACGGGTGAGGGTCGTCGCGGTGCTCCGCGCGACGCGCCAGTCGATCATGCTGCGAGCCTCGTCGAGAAAAGACCAGCCCACGAGACGCGCAGCATGACGGCCCCGTCGTTCACTCGCTGACGCTCGCTCATGACGACACGGTACGGCGTGCCGTCACACGGGGCCGCCCGATAGGATGATCGCAATGATCGGGCTTCTCGCGCTGCACCTCATCGCCGCAGCGGGGGCCCCCGCCCTCACCCGGCTGCTCGACCGCCGCGCGTTCGTCGCGCTGGCCCTCGTCCCGGCGGCCTCGTTCCTCTGGCTGCTCCCCCGGGCGCTCGACGTCACCGACGGCGGCGCACCGCTCGTCCAGCGGTGGTCGTGGATCCCCAGCCTCGGTGTCGACGTCGACCTCGTGCTCGACCCGCTCACCGCGATCATGTCGTTGGTCGTCACGGGCGTCGGTGCGCTCGTGCTCCTGTACTGCGGCTGGTACTTCCGCCACGGCGACCCGGAGATCTGGCGCTTCTCCGGCGTCCTGACGGCGTTCGCCGGCGCGATGCTCGGGCTCGTCCTGTCGGACAACATGTACGTGCTGTTCGTGTTCTGGGAGCTGACGACCGTCCTGTCGTACCTGCTCATCGGCCACAACCCCGAGCGCCGCGCCAACCGTCGGGCCGCGATGAACGCGCTCCTCGTCACCACGTTCGGCGGGCTCTCGATGCTCGTCGGCCTCTTCGTGCTGCATGCGCAGACCGGCACCGCGCGCCTGAGCGAGGTCGTGGCCGACCCGCCGTCCGGCCCGGCCGTCACCGCGGCGGTCGCCCTGCTGCTGGTCGGCGCGCTCAGCAAGTCGGCACTGGTCCCGTTCCACTTCTGGCTCCCGGGCGCCATGGCGGCGCCCACCCCCGTCAGCGCCTACCTGCACGCCGCGGCCATGGTGAAGGCCGGCGTGTTCCTCGTCCTGCTCCTGGCCCCCGCGTTCGCCGACACCCCGGGCTGGCGCCCGGCGCTGCTGACGCTCGGCATCGTCACGATGATCATCGGCGGCCTGCGGGCGCTGCGCCAGCACGACATCAAGCTGCTGCTCGCCTACGGCACGGTGAGCCAGCTCGGCTTCCTGGTGGCCGTCGCGGGTGCCGGGACCCGCGCGGCGGCGTTCGCCGGCCTGTCACTCGTCCTCGGCCACGCACTGTTCAAGTCGACCCTGTTCCTCGTGGTGGGCGTGGTCGACCGCAGCACCGGGACGCGCGACCTGCGCGAGCTCACCGGGCTTGCCCGGTCCCTTCCCGTCCTCTTCGTGGCCACCGTGCTGGCCGCCGCATCGATGGCCGGCCTCCCCCCGCTCCTCGGGTTCACCACGAAGGAGGCCGCCCTGGCAGCGTTCGTCGACCTCGGCGACGACGCCGGCATCGGCGGCTGGGGCACCCTCGCGCTCGCGGGCCTCGTGGTCGGGTCGGTGCTGACCGTCGCCTACACCGCACGGTTCGTCTGGGGCACCTTCGGCACCAAGCAGGTCGCGGCGCCCACGCTGAACCCGCCCGGCGTGATGTTCCAGGTGTCGCCGGTGGTCCTGTCCGTCCTCGGCCTGGCGGCAGGGTTCGCGGGCGGTGCGCTCACCCCGCGCATCGCCTCCTACGGCGACGTGTTCGCCGAGGGCGCGCACGCACCCGTGCTGACGCTCTGGCACGGCTTCACCCCGGCGCTCTGGCTGTCCGTCGTCGTGGTGGTCGGCGGGCTCGCCCTGTGGCTCCTGCGCCGCCCCGTGGCGCGGCTGCAGGCGACCCTCGTCGAGCGGCTGCACCTGCCCGACGCCGAGCGCAGCTACCACGCGATCGTGCGCGGGGTCGACCGCGCCAGCATCGAGGTCACCGGCTTCACGCAGCGCGGCTCCCTCCCCTTCTACCTGGGCATCGTCCTCGTCGTGCTGGTGGTCGTGCCCGGCACCGCCGCCGTGCGCGCCTGGGGCGCCCCCGACGTCTCGGTCGGCGACGGCAGCACGTTCGGCCCCGACGACGCGCTGCGGGTGGCCACCGTGGCGCTGGTGTGCGCAGCCGCGCTGCTGACCGTGCGCTCGCGCCGCCGGCTGCGGGCCGTGCTCCTGCTCGGCGTGACGGGCTACGGCACGGCCCTGCTGTTCGTGCTGCACGGCGCCCCCGACCTCGCGCTCACCCAGGTGCTGGTCGAGACCTTCGCGCTCGTGACCTTCGTGCTGGTGCTGCGCCGCTTCACGCCGTTCTTCTCCGACCGGCCCTTCACCGTCACCCGACGGGTGCGCATCGCGATCGGAGCGACCACCGGGCTCGCGGTGGGCGCGTACGCCGTCGTCGCGGCCAACGCGCGGACGGCGTCGCCCATCGGTCGTGCCTTCGAGGGGCCGGCCTACGAGTTCGGCGGCGGCGAGAACATCGTCAACATCACCCTCGTCGACATCCGTGTGTGGGACACCTTCGGCGAGCTGGCCGTGCTCGTCGTGGCCGCCACCGGCATCGCGAGCCTCATCTTCCTCATCACCGACCGCGCCCAGTCCCACCGCGAGACCCGGCGGGCCCGGCCGGGACCCGGCGACGAGCGTCAGGGCTGGCTGCCCGGCTCCGGCTCCCTGGAGGACGTGCGACGCTCCGTCGTGTTCGAGGTGGTCGCCCGCGCCGTGTTCCCCGTGCTGATGATCTTCTCGGTCTACCTCATGTTCACGGGGCACTACACGCCCGGTGGCGGCTTCGCGGGCGGCCTGGTCGCGGGTCTCGCGCTCGCCGTGCGCTACCTCGCCGGCGGCCGCCGCGAGCTCGACGCCGCGGCGCCCGTCGACGCCGGCGTCGTGCTGGGGTCGGGGCTGGCCGTCGCGGCGCTGTCGGGGATCGTGCCGGTGCTCGTGGGCGCCAACACCTTCCAGAGCGGCGTCTTCGACATCCCGGTGCCGCTGCTCGGCGACGTGCACGTGGTCACGTCGGTCGCGTTCGACGTCGGCGTCTACCTCGTCGTCGTCGGCCTGGCGCTCGACGTCCTGCGCAGCCTCGGCGGCGGGATCGACCGGCACGGCGAGGAGGGGCACACCGACTCCGGCCTCTCCGAGGAGTGCACCAGCGCCCCGTCGCGCGGAGGAGCACCCGCATGACCGTCGACCTCGCCCTCGTGATCGCCATCGTCGTCCTCGTCGGCTGCGGCACCACGCTCATGCTCGAGCGCAGCCTCAGCCGGATCCTCGTCGGCTTCGTCATGGTCGGGAACGGCGTCAACCTGCTGTTCCTCGTGGCGTCCGGCCCCAGCGGCGCACCCCCGATCGTCGGCCGCGGCGGCATCACCGACCCGCTCCCCCAGGCCATGGCCCTCACCGCCATCGTCATCACCCTCGGGGTGAGCGCCTTCGGGCTGGCCCTGGCCTACCGGTCGTGGCAGCTGTCGGGCAACGACGACGTGAAGGACGACGTCGAGGACGACCTGATCCGTCGACGCGCGGAGGCCGACGAGACGTCGAGCTCCTTCGATGAGCCCGAGACCGACGTCCCCGACGAGGAAGGTGCCGACGCATGACCCAGCTCGTCGTCCTGCCCGTGCTCCTCCCGCTGCTCGGCGCGGGCCTGTGCCTCGTGCTCGGCCGGTCCGCACGTGCGCAGCGCATCGTCAGCGTCGCCGTGCTCACGGCCGTCGTCGCCACCGCCTCGGTGCTGCTGTACCGCGCCGACACGCAGGGCCCGCAGGCGCTGACCGTCGCCGGCTGGGGTCCCGAGATCGGCATCACCCTGGTCGCCGACCGGCTCTCGGCGCTCATGCTGCTCGTCTCGTCCGTCGTGACCCTCGCCGTGCTGCTCTACTCCTTCGGCCAGGGCATCGTCGAGTACGGCCGCGACACGCCGCTCTCGGTGTTCCACCCGACGTACCTCGTGCTGAGCGCCGGGGTGTCGAACGCGTTCCTGTCGGCCGACCTGTTCAACCTGTTCGTCGGGTTCGAGGTGCTGCTGGCCGCCAGCTACGTGCTCATCACGCTCGGTGGCACGGAGGCGCGGATCCGCGCCGGCACGGTCTACATCGTGGTCAGCCTGCTGTCGTCGATCATCTTCCTGGTGGCGATCGCCTGCATCTACGCCGCCGTCGGCACCGTCAACTTCGCGCAGCTGTCGCAGCGCCTCGGCGACCTCGACCCCGCGGTCGCGCACCTGCTGCAGCTGCTGCTGCTCACCGTGTTCTGCATCAAGGCGGCCGTGTTCCCGCTGTCCGCCTGGCTGCCCGACTCCTACCCGACCGCACCGGCGCCGGTCACCGCCGTCTTCGCGGGCCTACTCACCAAGGTGGGCGTGTACGCGATCGTGCGCACCCAGACGCTGCTGTTCCCCGACGACTCCCTGCGGCCGCTGCTGCTCACCATGGCGATCCTGACGATGCTCGTCGGCATCCTCGGCGCGGTCGCGCAGACCGACATCAAGCGCATCCTGTCCTTCACCCTCGTCAGCCACATCGGCTACATGCTGCTCGGGGTGGCGCTGGGGACGGAGCTGGCGCTGTCGGGCGCCGTCTACTACATCGCGCACCACATCACCGTGCAGACGGCTCTGTTCCTGCTGGCCGGGCTGGTCGAGTACCGCACCGGCACGACGAACCTCGACCGGCTCGGCGGACTCGCCCGGTCCGCGCCGATCCTCGCCGTCGCGTTCTTCGTGCCCGCCATGAACCTGGCCGGCATCCCCCCGTTCTCCGGGTTCCTCGGCAAGGTCGCGCTCGGGCGGGCGGGCATCGAGGCGGGTGACTGGCTGGCCGTCACGGCCGTCGTCGCCAGCGTCGCGGTGAGCCTCCTGACGCTGTACGCCATCGCCAAGGTCTGGAACCGGGCCTTCTGGCAGCCGGTCGACGACGACCTCGCGCAGTCGGTGGTCGACGACGGCTCCGACGTCTGGTCGCACGGCGCCCTGCACGGCGGTGGCGATGTGTCCACCCGCACGCAGCAGACGTCGTCGTGGGCACGGGTCGCCGAGGAGCAGAGGCTGCCGCTCGGCATGGGCCTGCCGACCCTCGCCCTCGTCGTCGCCTCGGTCGCGCTCACCGTGTTCGCCGGTCCGCTGTTCCGCGTCACCGACGCCGCGGCCGACGAGCTGCTGCAGCGCACGCCGTACGTGCAGGCCGTCCTGGGCGGCGACCGATGATGCCGCGCTGGCGGATCGTCGTCGGCCTGACCGCGATCTGGCTGCTGCTGTGGGGTGCGGTGACGCCGACGCTGGTCGTGGGCGGCGTGCTCACGTCGGTGCTCGTGCTGATGCTGTTCCCGTTCCCGCAGGCGCCGTGGCGCTGGACGCTGCGCCCCTGGCCGACCCTCACGATGCTGCTGCGCTTCGTCGTCGACCTCGTGCGCGCGTCGGTGCAGGTGTCGTGGCTGGCCCTCCGACCCGCCGCACCGCCGAGGAGCGCGGTCGTGCGGGTGCCGCTGGAGACGCGCAACGAGCTGCTCGTCACCGTCACGGCGGAGCTGGTGTCGCTGGTGCCCGGGTCGCTGCTGGTCGAGCTCGACCCCGAGCAGCCCGCGCTGTACCTGCACGTGCTCGACGCCCGGTCGCCCGAGCACCTCGAGCGGGCGATCGCGAGCGTCCACGAGCAGGAGCGGCGCGTGGTCGAGGCGATGGCGCCGAAGGACGAGCGCGACGCCTACCGTCGCCGCCCGCAGGAGGTGTCCCGATGATCCCCGTCGCCGTCGCGTGCGCGTCGATGCTCGCCGTCACGGGCGTCCTGTGCCTGGTACGGATCGTGCGTGGTCCGACGATGCTCGACCGCACGGTCGCGGCCGACGTCTTCGTCGCCGCCTGCCTGTCCGCCGTCGGTGTCGAGGCTGCGATCGCCGGTCACGTCGACACCGCGCCCGTGCTCCTCGCCCTGGCCCTGGTCGGGTTCCTGGGCTCGGTGAGCATCGCCCGGTTCGCCGCCCGCGACATCGACGCCCCCCAGGAGGACGCATGACGACCGACCTGCTCGTCGACGTCGTGTCGGGCGCTCTGCTGCTGACGGGCAGCGCGCTGGCGCTCGTGGCCGCCATCGGCCTGGTGCGGTTCCCGGACGTGCTGACCCGCATGCACGCGGCGACCAAGCCGCAGACGCTCGGCCTGCTGCTGGTGCTCGCCGGCCTCGCCCTGCGCATCCACGACCCCGGCGCCCTGACGATCATCGCCCTCGTGGCGCTGTTCCAGCTCATCACCGCCCCGGTGTCGGCCCACATGGTCGCGCGGGCCGCCTTCCGCACCGGCATCGCCGACACCTCCCGCCTCGAGCGCAACGACCTCGACGACGTCTAGTCCCCCCGATTCGGTACGTCATCGCCCGTTCCGCGCGCGAGAACGGGCGATGGTGTTCCGAATCCTCACGTCGCGGAGGGGAACCAGCGGTGCCACATGACGTTCGTGACGAGCGGACCCGCATAGCCGCGGTCAGCGAGAGCCCGGTGGATCCGCCGGATGACCTGCTCGGGCCGTCGCATGTCGACCGCTGTCACGACGATCACGCGGTAGCCGAGAGCCTCCAGCTCCTCGCGTCGCACGCGGTCACGCTGCCACTGCCACGCATCGGTCTCGTGCTGACGTCCGTCGTACTCGACCACGACCGCGTACTCCTCGATGAGCAGGTCGACGCGAGCCACGAACCGCCCCGAGGCGGCGAGGACGTCCACGTTCGGGCGAGGACGCGGGAGACGAGCGAGCACGATCATCAGCCGCAGCGCGGTCTCCCGTGGCGACTCGGCCCCGTCCTCGGCAAGCACGAGCGCTCGTCGCGCGCGTCGCACGCCGTGGAGGTGCCGACTCCAGCAGTACCCGAAGAGCTGCTCCCTGGTCAGCGCACCGACGTGGACGAGGTGGTCGATCAGCTGCACGAGCTGGACCATGCCGAGCTCCCGAGCGCAGTCGACGACCGTGCGCGGTGCCGCCGTGGTCGGCACGCCGTGCCGCCGAACCCGTGCGACCTCGTGGAGGTGCCGGTGAAGACGCACCGGGAGCCTGGTCCGTACGTCCGACCTCGTGGCGAAGTGCAGCTCGCGGTGGCCGACGGGATCGAAGCCCCACAGCCTGGCCGCGGTGACACCGCTGACGACGGCGTCCGGGGGCAGCTTGAGCAGGGCGCCGCGGATCCAGACGAGCAGGTCGACGTCCAGCCCCGACCAGACGTAGACGTCCGGGAACAGCCGTCGGAACCGTCGAGACTGCAGCGCCTTCCACGTCACTCCCGACCGTGCAGCCTGGGCGGACGTGAACGGTCTGTCCCGCAGCTCCTCCGGCACGTCCTCCACGCCTGAAGCCTGGCGCGGACGTCTCGATCGCTCATCCCGCTGCCCACAGGCGCCTCTCCCTCGCCAGGATTCGGTACGTCATCGCCCATTCCTGCGCCCAGAATGGGCGATGACGTACCGAATCGTGGGGACTGCCGGGCGGGGAGGTAGGTTCGGGGGGTGCGTATCGCGACCTGGAACGTGAACTCGATCCGTAGCCGCGTCGACCGCGTGACGGCCTTCCTGGAGAGGCACGACGTCGACGTGCTGGCGATCCAGGAGACGAAGTGCCGCGAGGACCAGTTCCCCGCGCTCGAGCTCTCGTCGATGGGCTACGAGTACGTCCACGTCGGGCTGAACCAGTGGAACGGCGTGGCGCTCCTGTCGCGGGTCGGCCTCGACGACGTGGCGACGTCGTTCGTCGACGAGCCGACGTTCGGCGACCCGCCCGTCCTGGAGCCCCGCGCGGTCGGCGCCACCTGCGGGGGCGTGCGCGTGTGGAGCCTCTACGTGCCGAACGGGCGCGACCTCGCGCACGAGCACTACGCCTACAAGCTGGAGTGGCTCGCCCGCCTGCGCGCCGACGCGGAGGGCTGGCTCGCGGCCGACCCCGACGCGCAGATCGCCCTCACCGGCGACTGGAACATCGCCCCGCAGGACGACGATGTGTGGGACATGACGGTCTTCGAGGGCAAGACGCACGTGTCCGAACCCGAGCGTGCCGCGTTCCGCGCGATGGTCGACACCGGCTTCAGCGACGTCGTCCGCCCGTACGCCCCCGGGCCCGGCACCTACACCTACTGGGACTACCAGCAGCTCGCGTTCCCGAAGAAGCGCGGCCTGCGCATCGACTTCGTGCTCGCGTCCCCCGCACTCGCGGCCCGCGTCGACGGGGCGTTCATCGACCGCGAGGAGCGCAAGGGCAAGGGCGCGAGCGACCACGCCCCCGTCGTGGTCGACCTCGCCTGAGCCTTCAGCTGCCCCAGGTGGGGCGCAGCGGCATGTGGGCGTCGCCGTCCTCGCCGACCTTGACGCCGAGCACCTGGTGCAGGCCGATCTCGTTGCGCTCGAACGCGAGCCGCGAGCCGGCCATGTACAGGCCCCAGACCTTGGCGACGCCGAGGCTCACCTCACCGAGGGCGTCGTCCCAGCCCTGCTCCAGGTTGCGACACCAGTCGCGCAGCGTGAGCGCGTAGTGCTCGCGCAGGTCCTCGACGTGACGGACCTCGAGACCGTGGTCGTGCATGGCGGTCACGATGGTGCCGACGGGCGCCAGCTCGCCGTCGGGGAAGACGTAGCGGTCGATGAAGGCCCCGGCCTTGGTCGACAGCGAGCCGTCGCGCCGCGTGATGCAGTGGTTCAGCATCCGGCCGCCGACGCGCAGCTTGCCCTGCAGGAAGGTGAAGTAGTCGGGGTAGTTGCGGACGCCGATGTGCTCGAGCAGGCCGATCGAGGAGACGGCGTCGAAGCCCTCCTCCTCGACGTCGCGGTAGTCGCCGAAGCGGACCTCGGCGAGGTGGTCCAGGCCCTCGCTCTTGATGGCCTGCTGGGCCCACTCCGCCTGCTGACGGCTCAACGTCACGCCGAGCGCCTGCACCCCGTAGTGCTGGGCGGCGTGGCGGACCATGCCGCCCCAGCCGCAGCCGACGTCGAGCAGCCGGTCGCCGGGCTTCAGCCCCAGCTTGCGGCACACGAGGTCGAACTTCTCGAACTGCGCCTGCTCGAGGGTCGCGTCCTTGTCGGGGAAGACGGCGCAGGTGTACGCCATCGACGGGCCGAGGACGATCTCGTAGAAGCGGTTGGAGACGTCGTAGTGGTGGTGGATCGCCTCGGCGTCACGGGCCTTGCTGTGCCGCAGTCCCTCGACCATGCGACGCCAGCGGGGCTGGTGCTCCTCCGGCGGCGGGGGCGGCGGCTTGAGGTTCGACAGCCCGAGGCTGCGCACGACCTGCAGCAGCTCGGCCGGACCGGGCATGCGCAGCCGCAGCCGGCTCTGCACGAGCGCCATCATCTCGTAGGGGTCCGCGAGCGAGACGCCGTCGAGCTCGAGGTCGCCGGACACGAACGCCCGGGCGAAGCCGAGGTCGCCGGGGGCGGTCATCAGGTAGGCCAGACCGCGCTCGTTGACCAGCCGCGCCGTGAAGGGCGCGTCCACCGGCCCCGCGCTGCTGCCGTCGTACGCCTCGAGCCGGAACGGCATGCCGTCGCGCATCAGGCGCGACACGGCCTCGGCGATCGTCAACGTCTCGCTCTCGCGGATGCTGCTCATGAGTTCCTCACCGCTTTCTCGTACAGGGAGCTGAGGCGCCCCTCGGGGTCGTGGACGGCCCGCACCGCGTCGAGCGCGGCCGTGCCGTAGAGCCGGGCGAAGGTGTCCTCGTCGTAGAAGGCCTCGGAGTAGAGGGACTTGTGGCCTCCGAGGGTGTGCACGTGCTCCTCGATGCGCCGGTTCACGGCACCCTCGGGCGTCCCGGCCGGCACGACGACCGTGCCCCAGAAGCCGAGGTTCACGTAGGTCTCGCCGGGGGCCAACGGGTAGCCGGCCCAGGCGCGGGTCGTGCGCAGCGGGCACAGCCACACCGGCCGCATGCCCACCTCGGCGTCGAACCACTCGAGGAAGGCCGGGACGGCGTCGACGGGCACCTCGACGTCCTGGATGACGCGCTCGCGGCCGGGGACCTTCTTCACCCGGTCGAGCAGCCTGCTGAGCCCGATGCGCGTGTCGAGGGAGACCAGCCGGTGGTAGACGTCGGAGCGACGCCAGCGGCGCGGCCAGAGCCGGCGCACGAGCGGCTGCTGGGCGCCGAACGCGGCCGAGCACCAGAACCAGTCGGTGTCCCAGCGCCACAGGTAGTCGTAGATCGTCAGCCGGTCGGTCTCGCGACGCTGCAGCGAGCGGTAGTAGACGTCCTGGCCGGCGTAGTCCGACGTGGGACCCGGCTCGTCGGTGAACCGTGCCAACGTCACGTACACCTCGGTGGGGGTGAACGCGGTGGCGTCCAGCCCGTGCACCGGCTCGCCGTGCCACTGCTGGGTCTCGGTGACGTCGGCGAGGGCCTGCGCCGCCTGCTTGGCGTCGTCGAAGCGCACGTGGCGCAGCGCGACGTACGGCGGGACCGCCTCGAGGCGGATGCGCAGCCGGGTGGCGTAGCCGAGGCTGCCGTAGGAGTTCGGGAACGCGTCGAAGAGGTCGTCGCCGGGGCGGCAGGTGACCACCTCCCCGGAGCCGGTGAGCACGTCCATCTCCAGCACCGACTCGTGCGGCAGGCCGTTGCGGAACGACGTCGACTCGATACCCAGGCCGGTGACCGCGCCGCCCAGCGTGATGGTGCGCAGCTGCGGCACGACGTAGGGGATGAGTCCGTGGGGCAGCGTCGCGTCGACGAGGTCCTCGTAGGTGCACATGCCCTGCACGTCCGCGGTCCGGGCGTCGGCGTCGAGGGCGACGACGCCGTCGAGCCCGCTGACGTCCAGGCCCGGCGCGTCGGTCGCGGCGCGCGGTCGGAACAGGTTGCTGGTCCGCTTCGCCAGCCGTACGGGCGACCCGGTGGGGATCGCCGCGTAGGAGGCGAGCAGCCGGTCGACGGCGCGCTGGTGCTCGGTCCACCCCTTCATGACGTCAGCCATGCCCTCAGCCTAAGTGCGACCTTTTTCCAGACGCCACCCGGAGGTTGCAAACGTCAACTACTGTGGCGCGGCTCTCACGCTGCGGCTCTCACCTGGGGACCCTCACGCCGACCGGCCGAGCCTCCACACGAGCGCCTCGCCGTCGCCCTCGAGCACGACGTCGGCCTCGACGTCACCGGCTCGCAGCGCATCGCCCGGACCGAGCAGCTCCCCCGCCACCGCGACCGAGCCCCGCGTCACGTGCACCAGCAGGGCGGGGGACGCGGGGACCGTCACCGCCACCTCGGCCGACGGGCGCGCCACGAGCAGCTCCGCGGCGGCGTGCAGCGTGACGCCCGCGTGCAGACCCGGGCCCGGGGGCACGTCGAGCGACGCGTACTCCGGCGCCGACGCGTGCCGCGAGCGCAGCATCGTCTGCACGAACCGCAGCGGCTCGACGTCCGAGGCGTTCATCTCCTCGTGCCGCGCGCCCTCGCCCGCGCTCAGCCGCTGCGCCGTGCCGGGCCGCACGGTGCCGTGCGTCCCCGTGGTGTCGTGGTGGGCGAGCTCGCCGTCGAGCACCCAGGTCACGATCTCGACGTCGCTGTGCCGGTGCTCGGCGTAGCCGCGACCCGGGTCCACGACCTCCTCGTTGACCGCCACGACGTCGCCGAAGCCCGTGTTGGCGGGGTCGTAGTGGACGCCGTAGGAGAACGAGTGCAGGGTCCGGACGCCGTCGCCCTCGGTCACGTACCGCTCGCCCGCGCGGCGCACGTCGCTACGCATAGCCGAGCTCGTGCAGCCGGTCGTCGTCGATGCCGAAGTGGTGGGCGATCTCGTGGACCACCGTGATGCCGACCTCCTCGACGACCTCGGCCTCCGTCTCGCAGATGGCCAGCGTCGGTCGGCGGAAGATCATGATCCGGTCGGGCAGCACGCCGCCGTAGGCGGTGTCGCGCTCGGTGAGGGCGACACCGTCGTACAGCCCGAGCAGGTCGGGGTCGTCGGCGGGCGCGTCGTCCTCGACGAACAGCACGACGTTGTCGAGCAGCGCGGTCAGCTCCTCGGGGACCTGCGCGAACGCCGCCTCGACCAGCTCGGCGAACCGGTCCTCGCTCATCTCCACCACGCCCCCATCCTGCCCGAGGGCCGGTGGGGACCCGGCCGTCCAGGTCGGCGGGGTCGGGCACCCGTATGCTGGGACCGCCGCGCCCCCTTCGTCTAGCGGCCCAGGACGCCGCCCTTTCAAGGCGGTAGCGCGGGTTCGAATCCCGTAGGGGGTACCACCGGCAGGTCGCTCGGCGACCCGCCCTCCCGCACCCGTCACCGCCGCGTCCTCGCCCATCGCGCCGTGACGCCGTCGTGCTGCGTCGCGCCCGACCCCGTGCCGCGAGGGCCCACCCCGGCCTCCACAGGCCGCGGGACGTGGCCCCCGTCACGCGCCGCGCTTGACGAATAGTGTGCCGCCCCTCACACTCGTTTCGATACAACCTCTCACGGAATGAGAATGTGATGCACGTAGCGGTACTTGGACTGGGTGAAGCCGGCGCGCTGTACGCCTCGGCCTGCACGATGCAGGGCTGGGACGTCACGGGCTACGACCCCGGCGACGTCCCCACGCCCGACCACGTCGTCCGCGCGACCTCGATCGCCGACGCGGTCCTCGAGGCCGACGTCGTGCTCGGCCTCACCGGGGCTCGGGCCGCCGTGGCCGTGGCCACCGAGGCCGCCACAGCGATGCGTCCCGGCTCCTGCCTCGCCGACATGAACTCGGGCTCGTCGGCCCTGAAGGACGACGTCCGCGCCGCACTCGAGGGGCACGACGTCCTCCTCGCCGACGTCGCCGTGATCGGCTCGGTCCCGACCTTCGGCGCCCGCACCCCGCTGATCGTGAGCGGCTCCGGCAGCGCCGTCGCCGCCTCGTTGTTCGCCGCGCTCGGTGCCGACGTCGACGACATCAGCGGTGCGCCCGGCGACGCCGCCACCCGCAAGCTGGTCCGCTCGAGCTGGATGAAGGGGGTCGCGGCGCTCATCGTCGAGACGCTCGAGGCCGGCCGGGCGGCCGGGCTCGAGGACTGGACCCGCGAGCAGGTCGCCGAGCAGCTCGCCGACGGCGCTGTCGCGATGGACCGGCTCTACGACAGCACCTACAAGCACGCCGCACGGCGGGCACACGAGATGCGCGACGCGACCCGGCAGATCGCCGACGCTGGCCTGGTGCCCGTCATGGCTCGCGCGACCGCGGCCCTGCACCAGCAGCTCGCCGAGAACCACACGATCGTCGACGCCGAGGTGCTCCGTGCGTGGGAGGACCTGCCGGTGGCCAACATCGGCGACGCCCGCGGTCGTCTCGGCATCACCCGCGACCTGCACGCCCCGTGGCGCGGCGCGACCATGGTCGGCCGCGCCCGTACCGTGACCGTCGCCGGTGGCGACAACGTCGGGATCCAGCGCATCATCGACGAGGCCCGCCCGCACGACGTCATCGTCGTCGACGGACAGGCCGACACCAGCCGCGCCCTGGTCGGCGAGCTCATCGCCGGTCGCCTCATCGCCCAGGGGGTCGCGGGCATGGTCATCGACGGCGCCATCCGCGACGCGGAGGACCTGCAGGACATGGGCTTCCCCATCTGGCACCGTGCCCGCAACGCCGCCGGCCCCTACAAGAACGGGCCCTTCCACCACGGGGAGCCCGTGTCGGTGGGCGGGGTCGTGTGCCTCGAGGGCGACCTCGTGGTGGCCGACGGCGACGGCGTCACCTTCGTCCGGCCGCACGAGGCGCCCGCGCTCCTCCCCGCCGCCCGCGCCGTGCAGGAGGACGAGGCCCGGCGTCGCGAGGGCATCACGGCGGCCGTCGACGCGTACCGTCGGGCCCAGGAGGAGGTGTCGTGAGCGCGATCATCGCCCTGCTCGTCTACATGGCGGCGATCGTCGTGTGGAACTTCGTCCTCGGCCGCAACATCGGCGAGGCCATGCTGGTCGGCCTGCTCGTCGTCACGGCGTTCGCCGGCGCCGACGCCTGGACCGTCCTCACCCACGCCTTCTGGGAGGCCACGCAGGAGCAGGTCATGTTCGCGGGCCTCGCCTTCGTCTTCATGAGCTACGTCCTCGGCCAGACGCCGGTGCTGGACCGCATGATCGACATCCTGAACTCGGTGCTCGGCCGCGTCCGCGGCGGACCGGTCTACACGAGCACCGTCGCCGCCGGAGCGTTCGGCTCCGTCGCCCACGTGGGCGCGTCGGTGACGGCAGCGGTCGGCTCGATCACCATCCCCTGGATGAAGCGCGCCCAGGTCCGGCCGGAGATCGCGGGCAGCGTCGTCGCCGGGTGCGCCGGCATGGGCGTCACGTTCCCGTTCAGCTCGACGATGTTCATCCTCACGGGTGCCCTGGCGACCACCGGGACGCTCACCGTGGACGAGCTGGTCATCCCGCTCGCGATCGGCGGTCTCTGGTGCCTCGGTGTGCGCCTCGTGATGAACGCCTACATGGTCCGCAAGTACGACCTGCGCGCGATGGACCCCGCCGACCGACTGCCGTTCGCGCGCAGCTTCTCGCGCGGGTGGACCTCGCTGACCCTGTTCATCGGGATGGTCGTGCCGGTCCTGCTCACGATGGGCTGGACGTCGGCGCGGCTCAGCGACTACGTCGGCGTCGACACGGGTGAGGCGCTCAGCCTCATCGTCTGGATCCCCGTCCTGATGATCGCGATCGTCGGGTTCCTCGGCCGGCGACACCTGCCCCGCGCGGGCCGCGACTGGTTCGAGCTCCTCGCCGGGGCCGCTCCGCGGTTCGGGGTCATCGGCGTGACGATCGTGGCCGCGTTCGCGGCGGCGAACGTCCTCGGCGAGCTCGGACTGCCGGCGCAGCTGACCACCGCGCTGGAGGCCGTCGACGCCCCCCGTCCGGTGATGGCGCTCATCGTCGGTGCCGTCGTGGTCGCGATCGCCATCCCGCTCACCGCGTCGGCCACCATGGCGGCGATCGGTCCGGTGGCCGTGGCCGCGCTCATCGGCGTCGGCGTCGAGCCGGCCGTGGCGGCGACGGCCGTCCTCATCTTCGCCTCGACCGAGGGCGCCTCGCCCCCGTCCGGCGCGCCGATCTACGTCGCCGCAGGACTCGCCCAGGTCGACCCCGCCAAGATGTTCCGCCCCCTCGTCACCTACTTCTGCCTGCCCATCCTGGGCATCGGCGTCCTCATCGCGTCTGGAGTGCTGCCCGTATGAACCCCCTCGACCACCCGACGACCCTCGATCCGTCCACGACACCGTCCGAGAGACCGGCGACGGCCCGGCTGCGATCCTTCCTGCGGCTCGGCTTCGTCGTCACGCTCCTGGTGTTCCTGGCCGGCGGGTTCGTGCTCGTCGGGGCGCAGGCCGTGGAGCTCGTCACCGGCGACGGTCCCGCGGTGGCCGCGATCGGGGAGCGGCTCGGGCCGCCGACCTTCACGATCGCCACCGTGTGCGGGCTGTTCGCGTTCGCGCTCGAGTACCTGCGACCCGCCAGCGCGAGGGACGAGGATGCCTGACGGACCCCTCGACGTCACCGCGTCGTACGACGACCTGCTGCGACGCGGTGACGCCCCTCCAGGCTCCACCTGGGGACTGTTCGACCCGACCAGCGAGCGCGGCATGGCCGACCTCGCCGGACCGGAGCAGGTGCTCGCGGCGGCGGCGCTGGTGCGGACGGGCGAGGTCGTGAACCTCGACCACGGCCTCGCCGCCTTCGACCCGCCGATGGCCCGCGCCCGCCAGGCGCCCCGGCACACGATCGTCGCCGGACACCCGCAGTCCCGCGACGACAGCCTCGACTTCTTCCTGCAGGCGAGCTCCCAGGTCGACGGCCTACGGCACCGGCGCGCCCAGGACTGGGGGTTCTACGACGGGCACGCCGACGCGCGGATCGCCGTCGGCAGTCCCACCCTCGGGGTACAGCGCTGGGCCGAACGGCCCGTCGTGGGTCGCGGGGTGCTGCTCGACGTCGCGGCCGCCCGGGCCGACCTCGGGGCGCCGCTGGACCACGCACGAGGCGAGGTCCTCGAGGTCGACGACCTGGAGGCCGCCGCCCGGCGTCAGGACGTCGCCGTCGGGCCGGGCGATCTCGTGCTCGTGCACACCGGCTGGGCCTCGTGGTACCTCGCGCTGGACCGGGAGGCACGCACCGAGGTCCGCGACCGTCGGTGCGCCACCGGCTTCGCGCAGCGCCGCGCCCTCCCCCGGTGGCTCTGGGATCACCGGGTCGCCCTGTTCGCCACGGACACGTTCGCGGTCGAGCGGCTTCCTGTGGTCCCCGACACCGAGTTCGCCGCGTCGGCCGTCGACGACGCGGGGATGATGCACCAGGAGCTCATCGCCTCGCTCGGGATGCCCCTGGGTGAGCTGTGGCGTCTCGACGCCCTCGCCGCGGCGTGCGCGGCGGACCAGCGCTGGCACTGCCTCGTCGTCGTCAAGCCGCTGCACCTCGAGGGCGGGGTCGGCTCGCCGGCCAACGCGACGGCCCTGCGCTGAGAACAGGGGTCTGAGCGAGCGGGGCTGCGCCGATCGGGGTCAGAGCCGGCGGCTGAGAGCGGACGCCGCGTTGCGCACGGCTGCCGACCACGTCTCGATCCGCGACTCCGGGAAGGTCTCCGTCGTACCCGCCACCTGGAGGGCGGCCACGACGTCGTCGCCCAGGCGCACAGCGGCCGCGACGGAGCGGGCGCCGATGACGCGCTCACCCTCGGAGACCACGTAGCCGCGTGCTCGGATCGTCACCAGCGCCTCCCGCCACGCCGCGAGGTCGATCTCGACGCCGCTGGCGGTGACGAACGGCACCGCCTCGTCGACCACCCGCTGCTGCAACGACTCCGGGAGGTAGGCGGCGAGCACCTTGCCCGCGCCCAGGTGCAGCGGCAGCCGCTCCCCGACGGGCAGCTCGTAGCGCAGCGGGTTGGACCCCTCGACGCGGGCGATGACGGCGCGGCTGGTGCCGGTGCGCACGAAGACCGACGAGGCGAGCCCGGTCTCGGCGGCGAGGTCCTGCAGCACGGGACGGGCGTTCAGCACCAGCGGACTGCCGGTCAGGAAGGCGTGCGCCCCGAAGAGCAGGCCGACCCCGGCGCGGTAGCGGTTGTCCTCGCGCTCGACCCGGCCGCGGGTCTCGAGCGCACCCAGGATCCGCTGGGCCGTGGCCACGTGCAGACCCGAGCGGCGGGCGATCTCGCTCAGCCGCAGCCCGTGCGGCGCGGCCTCGAGGACCTCGAGCACGTCGATGGCGCGGTCGAGCGAGCGCATCGTCGACGCGTTCGACTCCGCCACCACCACGCCTCCTCAGGTCTCGGGCGCACTGCCCGACGAGAGCCGATCCTACGGGAGCGGGCACCCGCGCCCCCGGACCCGCCACCGTCGGTCGTGCGTCCCGTCCGCCCGCACGTGCAACCGCAGGAGCACTCGCGCGAGACCACAGAAGTGATCTTCGTCACATTGTGGGCGAATCTCCAGAGATCCCGTCTGACCTGCGCAGATCCGAGTTGGAACGGTGTAGTTCGCGACCTACAGTGGCGTCATGGTCGTCGTCTTCCTCACCTTCCTCAGCCTCATCCTGACGCTCTTCGTCGGCGCCATCTTCCTGCTCGGGGCGCACCGCCTCGTGACGATGGTCGTCCGCTACGTCGAGACCCATCCGACATACTCCGAAGATGCCCGCCGGACGCTTCGCTCCCTCGCCGTCCGGCGACCTGCACGTCGGTAACCTCCGCACCGCGCTGCTCGCCTGGCTGTTCGCGCGCTCGACCGGGCGAGCCTTCGTGCTGCGCGTGGAGGACCTCGACCGTGTCCGTCCCGGCGCGGAGCAGCGACAGCTCGACGACCTCGCGAAGATCGGCCTCGACTGGGACGGACCGGTGGTCCGCCAGAGCGAGCGCCGCGCCGCGTACGACGCGGCGGTCGAGGTGCTGGCCGACGCCGACCTCGTCTACCCCTGCTTCTGCACCCGCCGCGAGGTCCAGGACGCGCCCAGCGCACCCCACCTGCCTCCCGGCGCCTACCCGGGGACCTGCCGCGACCTGACCGACGCGCAGCGGGCGGCCCGGGCCACCGCACGACCCGCCGCGCTGCGGCTGCGTGCCGCGGTGACCTCGTGGACGGTGCACGACGTCCTGCACGGCGACGTCGAGGGGGTCGTGGACGACGTGGTGCTGCGCCGCAACGACGGCACACCCGCCTACAACCTCGCGGTCGTCGTCGACGACGCCGCGCAGGACGTCGACCAGGTGGTGCGGGCCGACGACCTGCTCACCTCCGCGGCGCGCCAGGCATACCTCGCGTCGCTGCTCGACCTGCCCGCACCCACCTACGCGCACGTGCCGCTGGCGGTCAACGTCGACGGCCGTCGCCTCGCGAAGCGCGACGGGGCCGTGACCCTGCGCGACCTGGGTCGCGACCGTGCGTGGTCGATGATCGTCGAGTCGCTGGGCCTCGTCGGCGACACCCCCGCGGACCTGCTGGGGTCCTTCGCGGCCGGGACGGTGCCCCGCCGGCCCTGGACCGTCCTCGGCTGAGCGGGCTCGACGAGCAGGACGGACCGGGCCGTCAGTGCTCGGCGAGGAACGCCTCCAACAGCCGCGTGACCGCCTCCGGCTGCTCGACGGTGCTCGAGTGCCCCGCGTCGGGGACGACCTCGAGCCGGGCGCCCGGGATGCCTGCGACGATGGCCTCCGCCTTCGCGACGGGGGTCGCGACGTCGTCGGCGCCGACCACGACGAGCGTGGGAGCGGTGATCAGGGGCAGCTCGTCGACCACGGGCAGCCGGTCGGTGACCCCGAGGATGGCGGCACGCATGCCGCGACGGTCGACGGTGCGGAGCTTCGCCACCCACGGTTCGACGACCTCCGCGCGCCGTGGCGACGCGAGGAGGTGCGGCCCGAACATGAGCGGCTCGACCTTGCCCCGCACCGGCCCGATGCCCAGCCAGCGGTACACCCGGGCCAGCAGCCGGTACTGCGCCACCTTGTCCGGGTCCTCGGGACCGGCGCTGGTGTCCAGGAGCACGAGCGAGCGGACCCGCTCGGGGTGCCGCGCCGCCAGGCGCATGCCCACGAAGCCGCCCATCGACAGACCGGCGTAGTGCACGGCGCCGAGGCCGAGGTGGTCCAGCAGGGCCACGAGGTCCGGTCAGGGTGTCCATGTCGGCCGTCCCGTCCTCGGCCGCGGGCGTGTCACCCTGCCCTCGCCAGTCGACGGTGATGCAGCGGTACCGGTCGCGCAGCACCGCCACCTGCGGGTGGAACATCCACCCGCTGAACAGCAGCCCGTGGCCCATCACGAGGGTCGGCGCACCGGGCCAGGGCTCCCCGGTGTCGGTGTGGTGGAACGAGATCCCGCGCAGCTTCGCCTGTGGCACGAGTCACAGGGTGCCACAGGTCGGTGTGACGTGCCCGGATGCGACGACGCCCCCTCCCGGTGCCACGCAGGGGGCAGCAGGAGGGGGCGTCGGCTCGCTGGAAGGCGACCTCAGATGAGGTTCTTCTCCTGCAGCCACTCCTTGGCGACGGTGGCCGGGTCGGCCTTCTCGTCACCGTCGACGCGGCCGTTCAGCTCGATGAGGTCCTCGGTGGTCAGCTGCTCCGACACGGCGTCCAGGGTGTCCTCGACCGTGTCGCTGGCCTTCGCCTCGTTGATCAGCGGGACGATGTTCTGCGCCGCGATGAGGTTCTCCGGGTCCTCGAGCGTCACCAGGTCGTTGGCGGCGATCGACGGGGTCGTGGAGTAGATGTTGGCGACGTCGACGTCGCCGTCCTTGAGGGCCTTGACCGTGGCGGGGCCGCCGGAGTCGCTGATCGCCGTGAAGTCGACCTTCTCGACGCCGTAGACCTTCTTCAGGCCGGGCACGCCGTACGAGCGGGTCTCGAACTCGGGGTTGCCGCCGACCTTGACGGTGCCGAGCTTCTTGAGGTCGCCGATGGAGGTGATGCCCTCCTTCTCCGACAGCTCGGACGTCACGTTGTAGGAGTCCTTGTCCTCCGCGGCGGCCGGCTCGAAGGTCTCGAGCTTGTCCGGCAGCGCGTCCTCGAGCGCGTCGTCGACGGCACCGGACTCGGTGGCCGTGGCGTTCTTGTCGAAGTAGAGCAGCAGGTTGCCGGTGTACTCGGGGATGAGGTCGATCTCGCCGTTCTCCAGCGCCGGGATGTACGCCTCGCGGGCGCCGATGCGCAGCTTCTTCTCGACCTTGACGTCCTTGGCCTCGAGGGCCTGGGCGTAGATCTCGGCGATGATCTCGGACTCGCCGAAGTCGGCGGACCCGATGACGATCGTGTCGGAGTCGGAGCTGGAGCCGCCGGCCTCGGTGGGGTCGCCGCCGCAGGCGGTGAGGGTCAGGGCGGCCGCCGCGAGCGCGGCGCCGAGCCCGATCTTGTGCACGGACATGTCTCTCCTAGGGGGTGGTCGTGCTCTGGCTGGTGGGGGTCGGATCGGTGCTGGAGGAAGGATCGGTGGCCGGTCGGGTGGGGCGGGCACGCCGTCCGGCGGCGGCCTGCGCGACGGCGAACACCCCGTCGAGCAGCAGGGCGAGGACGACCACGACGACCGACCCGCCGACCATCTGCGGGTAGTCGCGCACGGCCTGTCCGTCGAAGATGTACCGGCCGAGGCCGCCCAGGGACACGTAGGCCGCGACCGTCGCCGTCGCGACGACCTGGAGCGTGGCCGCACGGAAGCCGCCGACGACGAGGGGCAGGCCCAGCGGCACCTCGACCCTCGTGAGCACCTGCCACTCGGTCATGCCCTGCGCGCGGGCGGCGTCGACGGTCTGGGGGTCCACGGACTCCACGCCCGCGTACACGCCAGCGAGCAGCGGTGGCACCGCCAGCACGGTGAGCGCCAGGATCGGCGCCTCGAGCCCGATGCCGAGCAGGAGCGTGAGGAGCGTCAGCACCCCGAGCGTGGGGAGGGCGCGCAGCGCGCCGGTGACGCCGATGGCCAGGCCGCGGAAGCGTCCGGTGTGCCCGATGTAGAGGCCGAGCGGCACCGCGACCGCCGCGGCCATGACGAGCGTGAGGCTGGTGTAGCCGAGATGCTCCAGGACCCGGTTCGGGATGCCGGTCTCGCCGGTCCAGTGCGCGCCGTCGGTGAGCCACGTGACGGCGTCGGAGACGACACTCATGCGTCGCCTCCGAGTGCCATCGTGCCGCTCTCGGCGACGCGACCGCCCGCGAAACGGCGCCAGAACGGACCCTTGGCTCGCTCACTGTGGCGATCCCACGGCATCAGCACCCGCCCGGCGAGCACCAGGAGCGCATCGAGGACGAGCGCCAGGACGACGATGCCCACGAGCCCGACGACGATCTCGGTGAGGAAGTCGCGCCGATAGCCGTTGGTGAACAGCGAGCCGAGGCTGGCGACGCCGATCAGGGCGCCGACGCTCACGAGGCTGACGGTGGAGACGCTGACCACCCGGATGCCCGCCAGCAGCACCGGTCCTGCGAGCGGCAGCTCGACCCCGAACCCGCGCTGGCGGGAGGAGTAGCCGGTGGCGGTCGCGGAGTCGAGGACGGCGGGCGAGACCGACTCGAACGCGTCGGCGGCGGTGCGGACCATGATCGCGACCGCGTAGATGCTGAGCGCCACGACCACGTTGAGCGGGTCGAGGAAGCCGGTGCCGATGATGCCGGGCAGCGTGACGAACAGCGCGAGCGACGGGATCGTGTACAGGACGCTGCCGACCCCCAGCAGGGTGCCGCGCAGGCGGGGATGACGGCTGGCGTACCAGCCGATCGGCACGGCGAGGAGGAAGCCGACGACGAGGGGCACAACGCTCAGCCAGGTGTGCTGCCAGAACAGCTCGAGCACCTGGTCGCGGTTGCGCCACGCCCACTCCACGGGTCAGCCCTCCAGCACGCCGGCGGGGCGCCCGGACGCGTCGACGACGACCTTGCGGCCCTCGCGCTCCTCCACGTGCAACGAGCGGCCGCCCTTGTCGAGGCCGACGAAGCTGGCGACGAAGTCGTCCGCCGGCTGGGCGAGGATGTCGGCGGGCGCGCCGACCTGGGCCACCTCGCCGCCCTTCTTGAGGATGACGACCTGGTCGCCGAGCGCGAACGCCTCGTCGATGTCGTGGGTGACGAACACGATCGTCTTGTCGAGCTGGGTCTGGAGCCGGCGCAGCTCGGCCTGCAGCTCGAGCCGGACGATCGGGTCGACGGCACCGAACGGCTCGTCCATGAGGAGGATGTTGGGGTCGGCCGCGAGGCCGCGTGCGACACCCACGCGCTGCTGCTGCCCGCCCGACAGCTGGCCGGGGTACTTGCGCGACTGCGACTCGTCGAGCCCGACTGTGCTCAGCACCTCCAGGGCACGCTCACGCGCGGCGCCCTTGCCGGTGCCGTTGAGCCGGAGCACGGTGGCGACGTTGTCGACCACCTTGCGGTGGGGCAGGAGGCCGGCGTGCTGCATGACGTAGCCGATGCTGCGCCGCAGCGCGACGGGGTCCTGGGTGGCCACGTCGACGTCGTCGATGAGCACCTGCCCCGCACTGGGGTCGACCATGCGGTTGACCATCCGCAGCAGCGTGGTCTTGCCGCAGCCGGAGGAGCCGACGAAGACGGTGGTGGTGCGCGAGGGGATGGTGAGGTCGAAGGAGGCGACGGCCTGGGTCCCGTCCGGGAACGTCTTCCCGACGGACCGGTACTCGATCATGGGACGACAGTCTCCCCGCCCCCACTGACATCGGCAATCGGAAGGGGCGAGACCGGGAGTCCTGCCGCACGCCAGGCGTGGATGCCCCCGACGACGTCGGTGGCATCGAGCCCGAGCGAACGCAGCGCGGCGGCGGCGAGCGAGGACGTGTAGCCCTCGGTGCACAGGACGATCCACTCGGCGTCCCACGCCGCCTGCGGGAGGCTCGCGCCCGACTCGGGGTGCAGGCGCCACTCCAAGTGGTTGCGGTCGACGTGGAGCGCGCCCGGCACCACGCCGTCGGCCTCGCGCTGCCACTGCGGGCGGATGTCGACGAGCGCGGCGCCGGCGCGCACCCGGTGCGCGGCCTGGTGCGGCGTGACGCGCACGAGCTGACGTCGGGCGTCGGCGAGCAGTGCGTCGACCGAGGCGAACCGGGCGCGACGCCGGGGCGGCTCGGCAGGCAGCGCGCTCACGACGCGACCCGTCCTGCCGCCGGGCTGCGGACGCCCTCGGGGGCGGCGATCTCGGGGTCGTCGCTCCACACGTGGGCCAGGCGCACCAGGCGGTCGGCGCCGTCCGGACCCTGCTCGACGTCGAAGAAGTCCATCCGCTCGAGCGGGGGCGAGTACACGTGGACGCTCACCGCCGTGGCCTCCCGCGTGTTGCGCACGTCGTGCACGTAGCCGGGGCCGAACGCGACCACGTCGCCGCGGGTACGGGTGCTCTCCTCCAGGTCGCGGACGCCGGGGTCCCACACGAGCTCGTCGAGCTCGCCGGCGACGACCGTGAACGCACCGCTCGACCCGCCATGCCCGTGCAGCTGGGTGCCCTGCTCCTCGGTCCAGGAGATGAGCCAGACGTCGACGTCGGCGTCGTGGTGCAGGCGCACGTGCCAGCGCTCGTCGGGGTCGGCGTGCACGGAGTGGAGCTCGGCGCGCACCTGCTCGGCCACGCACGTCGCCCGCTCCACGAGCTGCGCGAGGGGCAGGGCGTGGCGGCGACGTCGTGGGCTCATGGTCCGATCGAACCGTTCCCCGCGCTCGCGCGGGCGACGTCCCACGATGCGGGAGCGGCGCTCCGCCCGCTCGAGGCGTGCTAGGTGCATGTCGACCCGGCGCGGGCCGGAGCCTCTCGGAGGGGCCCCTGGTGTGGGCGACCGCGGGCATGGGATACAGTTGCGTCCGCGGTTGAGCCGCACTGCAAGGCCCCGTGGCGCAGTTGGTTAGCGCGCCGCCCTGTCACGGCGGAGGTCGCGGGTTCGAGTCCCGTCGGGGTCGCAGAGAAGCACGACGAAGGGGCCCATGCCGCCAGGCGTGGGCCCCTTCGTCGTGCTTCGGCGCGGCTCCGAAGGGGCGAGGACCCGCGGTCGCGGTGGGGGCACCCCCTGCACGGAGCGCCAGCGGAGTGCTTGGGGGATCGAGTCCCGTCGGGGTCGCAGAGAAGCACGAGGAAGGGCCCATGCCGCCAGGCGTGGGCCCTTCCTCGTGCTGCACCCACCGCTCCCCTGCCCTTGGGGTGGGGCCCCACCCAAACGGTGACTCCCCCACCCAGCGCTGCGTGGGGGAGAACCCTTGGGGTGGGGGAGACGGCCTGGCACTCGCCTGGAGGTGTCTGGTGGGTCACAGCGGGAATGCTCCCGTCCGGCACCTTCGTTGAACGTTCCATGACTTCCACGAGCACGGCGCCGTACGTCCTCGACGACACGGCCCTCGACACCCTGTTCCGTGAGGCGCGCACCGCCAACACGTTCACCGACGAGCCGGTCACGGTCGACGACATCCGCGCGATCCACGACCTGTTCCGCTTCGGCCCGACGGCGATGAACAACCAGCCGCTGCGCCTCGTCGTCGTCCAGAGCCCCGAGGCCCGCGAGCGCCTCGTCCAGCACATGGGCGGCAGTAACAAGGCGAAGACCGCCTCCGCGCCCGCCGTCGTCATCGTCGCGGCCGACGAGGCGTTCCAGGAGCGTCTCGAGGAGCACTTCCCCCACGCTCCCGGCGTGCGCAAGATGTTCGACGACAACGCCGAGCTGCGCGTCGACAACGCTCGCCTGAACACCGCGCTCCAGACGGGCTACCTCATCCTCGCCATCCGCGCGGCCGGTCTGGCCGCAGGTCCGATGGCCGGCTTCGACCGCGCCGGCGTCGACGCCGAGTTCCTCGCGGGCACGTCGTGGCGCTCCGAGTACGTCATCAACATCGGTCACCCCGGCCCCGACGCGTGGGGCGACCGACTGCCGCGCATCTCCTTCGACGACGCCGTCACCGTCGTCTGAGCCCGCTCGTCGCGGGCGACGGTCACCGCCTGCGCATCCTCCCGAGGACGTGCGATAAGGTGATCGTCGCCCGGCACGACGACGGGCGACGGTCAGGTAGCTCAGTTGGTAGAGCGTCCGCCTGAAAAGCGGAAGGTCAGCGGTTCGACCCCGCTCCTGACCACCTGAGCGGTCCCGGTAAGTGGGACTGCTTTCCAGGGTAATTGTTTCCCCTCCACCCCTCCAATCCCAGACTCAGATCAAAGAGGGCCCGCGGAAGTCGCGGGAGGGTTTGAACTCTTGAACCTGCGCGATCAAGGAGTGAGTGGATGCCCGTTACTGACACCCCGGGCAGGTCCGAAGGCCGTCGAGCGACCCTCACCGAACTGGGCCGCCGCGTTGCTGCGCGTCGAACTGAACTTGGCCTGAGCCTGGCGTCTGTCGCCGATGCCGTTGGGGTTCACCACTCCACGCTGTCGAGACTCGAACGTGGCCAACAGGACCTTGGCGCGAGTCATCCCCCGATGCTTGCCCAGGCCCTCGATATCAGCGTGTCGGATCTCTTCCCCTCGAGGGTGACGCACGTTCAGTGCGCGCTGGCGAACGGCTCCTCGCGCAAGCGATCGCGTCCTACGAGGCCCCTGTCAGTTGATGCCTTCGTGCGGTCGTGTGCGATGCACCTCGAGACCGGAGCGGGCGCGCGTACTTCGAACCCGCTGACTGCACCTTGGGTTCACCGCATCGTCCGGGTGAGCGCTTCCAAACCACGAGCGATGCGCTTCAGCCACGCTTCTTGTCGTGCGCCTGGGTCAGAGGTGGAAGGGTCGCTCGGGCTGCTCGCAGTGGTCTTGAGCAGCGGCGCGGGGTCGAGCGTGAAGTCGTCTTCGTACTGGTGTCCATCGGGCCCCTCGTACGTGATCTTGAGACTGACCGGCGCCGTCTCGTCCTGTCCCGCGCGGTAGACGTTCGTCATGCGCCACCGCGGCGGCCAAAGCGTGATCGGTTTTGCGTAAGCCTCGTAGAGCCACTTCATCATGTCGCTGTCGGGTAGCGACACCAAGTCGGTCGGGGGCGGAGGCGTAAAGGCGACCTGGACGTCGCGTGCGGCCGTGCGGCCCCAGTTCTTGATGACGAGGTTCAAGGTCCCGTGGCTAAGGAGTTCTCGTTCCAGTTCGGGCGTGAGGTAGGGCCGCAGATCTTCCCTGCGGTCAGTCTCTGCCTGAGCCGTAGCGCGCTGTGCGTCCTTGCGCGCACCGATGAGCGTTGCGGCCGCGATGACGACGGCAATCAGTGTGAGCACGGCGCTAGCCGCAGCCGCGATAGCCGACACGACGGCGGCAGCATCGGCGCTCATACTCGATCTTCTCATCGGCTCGGAGTCTCGCGAGACACTTCGCATGTCGACGGCCAGCGGCCTCCCAAGCGGCGCCGGTCATCCCAGAGCGATCACACAGGGCGCCATCCGCTCTTTTCGTCCGGTTCCGGGGCTAGTCTCGAAAGCGACGCGGCTGCGTCGGCGCCGCGCATGCGAAAGAAGGCAGAACGATGGCGAAGACTCCGAAGAATCATGGCAATCCCTGGACGGCTGCGGACCGCAAGCAGTTGAAGGACCTTGCCGCCGGGAACACGCCCACGCGTGTCATCGGCGTCAAGATGGGGCGGAGCGAGGACTCGATCCGAGGACAGGCCGCAAAGCAGGGGACTTCGTTGAAGCCCACGAATCAGTCACCGTACGGCACGAAGAAGAAGTAGCGGTCTCCGCGGCGGATGCTCACCGCGGAGGACGGCCAATCGCGGGGTCACGGCGAACGAGTGGAGCATCGCGTACTGCGCCGTCAGGGCCTCGCCCGGCTCATCTTCGACCCAAGACCGCGATGCACTGAACTCCAAGGGACTCGTTCAGCGAGTCCCAAGACCAACCTGCAACGTGCCCGCGTCGCCTGGCGCACCGCAACAGCCTCCCGAGTCGCTCGCAGACTCGTCGAAGTCCCCTGCGCCGCCGCAGACCCCGGTCTCGGGGAGGACGAGGTCGACGTGGGCGGCTGCCTCGTCGTCGCCCGCGAGCTTGGCGACGACGGAGCGTGCCTGTTCGAAGCCGGTGAGGGCGAGGAACGACGTGGCGCGCCCGTAGCTCTTCATGCCGACCATGAAGAACCCGGTCTCGGGTTGGGCGAGCTCGGCCGCTCCGTGGGGGTAGACGGTCCCGCAGGAGTGGACGTTGGGGTCGATGAGGGGCGCGAGCTGGCGCGGGGCCTGGAGGACGCTCTCGAGGTCGAGGCGGACCTCGGACAGGAAGGAGAGGTCGGGTCGGAACCCGGTGAGCACGATGAGCTCGTCGACGTCGGTGAGGGTGTCGCCGTCGGTGGAGGTCAACACCATCCTGTCGTCGCGGGTCTCCACTGCGGCGGTCCGGAAGCCGGTGACGGTGGTGGTCCTTGGCTGGGAGACGGCGTGTCGGGCGCGGTCGCCGAGCGCGCCGCGTTCGCTGAGCTCGTCGTCCTGTCCGCCGCCGAAGGCGTTGACGGTGCTCGGTCGGCGCACGATCCAGGTGACGCGGGTGCCGGGGTCCTGCTGCGCGAGGTCGCCGAGTGCGATGAGCGCTGTCTTGGCGGACGCTCCTGTGCCTGCGACGACGACGTGCTTGCCGGTGTACCGGGCTCGGACGGCAGGGTCCTCGAGGTCAGGGACGCGGTAGGTGATGTTGTCGGCATGGGTCTGCTCGCCGACGGCGGGGAGGCCGTCGCTGCCGAGTGGGTTGGGGATGCCCCAGGTGCCGGTGGCGTCGATGACGGCTCGGGCTCGGAGGCGCTGCTCGCCGTCGGGGGTGGTGACGTGGACGGTGAAGGGCTGCCGGTCGCGCCCGGAGTCGACGAGGACGTCTCGGCCTTCCTTGGCCACGCCGGTGACGACGTGCTCGTACCGGACGGTTCCGAGCGCGTCGGCGAGCGGCTGGAGGTAGCCGGCGGCCCAGTCGGCGCCCGTGGGGTACCGCTTCGCGTTCGGCGCGTCCCATCCGGCCCGGTCGAGCACCGTGGCGCTGACGGGGTCGACGAGTTCGGACCAGGGCGAGAAGAGCCTGATGTGCGCCCAGGCGCGAACTGCGGCACCCGCGTTCTCCCCTGCTTCGAGGACGAGGGCGGGAATGTCGCGCTGGTGGAGGTTGGCGGCGGCGGCGAGCCCGATGGGTCCGGCGCCGATGACGATGACGGGTAGGTCGGAGGTAGCCATGTCCGTGATCAGTTCTCTTCGGCGGGGACGGGACGCAGGGACTCGATGAGCGACTCGATCCGGGTCTTGATCTCGTCACGCACCTCGCGGACGGTCTCGATGCCCTTGCCAGCGGGATCGGTCAACTCCCAGTCCTCGTAGCGCTTGCCCGGGAAGTACGGGCACTCGTCGCCGCAGCCAATGGTGATGACGACGTCGGACGCCTGGACGGCCTCGGTGGAGAGCTTCTTCGGCTGCTCCCCTGCGATGTCGATGCCGACCTCGGCCATGGCCTCGACGGCGACGGGGTTGATCTGGTCGCCGGGCATGGAGCCTGCGGAGAGGACCTCGATGCTGCCCGCGGAGAGCTCCCTGAGGAAACCGGCGGCCATCTGGGAGCGGCCGGCGTTGTGGACGCAGACGAAGAGGACGGTGGGCTTGGTCATGATTCTCCTGGTCTCAGAGGTCGAGGTCGCGCAGCAGGGTGGTGACGCGGCCTTGGATGTCGTCGCGGATGTCGCGGACCTCGTCGAGGGTCTTCCCGTCCGGGTCGGCGACGTCCCAGTCCTCGTAGCGCTTGCCGGGGAAGATGGGGCAGGTGTCGCCGCAGCCCATCGTGATGATGATGTCGGCGGCGTGGAGGACCGTGTCCGTCAGCGGCTTGGGGTAGGCCTCGGTGAGCGTGATCCCGCGTTCGGCGAGGACGTCGACGGCCAGGGGGTTGAGCTCGCCGGTGGGCGCCGATCCGGCAGAGCGGACGTGGATCTTGCCGGGAGCGAGGTGCTCGGTGAGCGCGGCGGCGATCTGGGAGCGGCCGGCGTTCTGCACGCACACGAACAGGACCTCGGGCACGGTCTTGGCGAGGCGACCGTCGGCCTGTGCACCTGCGGTCAGCAACTCCCTCGCGTAGCGCTTGACGAGCACGGGCAGGTAGGTGCGGACCGTGGCGGTCGGCTCCAGCGCCGAGCGGGCATCGTGCACGGCGGTGGTCACCTCGTCGGAGGTGAAGACGCCGTCGAAGGCGTAGGTCAGTTCTTCGACGATGCCCTGCGTGTCGAGTGGCTGCGTGTCGGTGGTGGTCATGACCGGACTCCTTCGGGGGTGGTGAAGTACTTGCGCGCCCAGAGGGACACGTAGACGAGGCCGACGAGGACGGGCACCTCAATGAGGGGTCCGACGACCCCGGCGAGGGCCTGGCCGGAGGTGATGCCGAAGGTGCCGATGGCGACGGCGATGGCGAGCTCGAAGTTGTTGCCCGCGGCGGTGAAGGCGAGGGTGGCGGTCTTGGCGTACCCGAGCCCGAGGCCACGCCCGATGAGCATGCCGAGCGTGAAGGTGATGGCGAAGTAGGCAAGCAGTGGGATGGCAATCCGCACGACGTCCCAGGGGGCGTTCGTGATCGCTTCGCCCTGGAGTGCGAAGAGCAGGACGATGGTGAAGAGCAGCCCGTAGAGGGCCCAGGGTCCGAGTCGGGGCAGGAAGGTGTTCTCGTACCAGTCGCGGCCCTTGGCTCGCTCGCCGATCTGTCGGGTGGCGAAGCCTGCGAGCAGGGGGATGCCGAGGAAGACCAGGACGCTGACGGTGATGGCCCAGACGGAGAAGTCGGCGCTGGTCGTGGAGAGTCCGAGCCAGCCGGGGAGGGTCTGGAGGTAGAACCAGCCGAGGGCGGCGAAGGCGATGACCTGGAAGACGGAGTTGATCGCCACCAGCACTGCCGCGGCCTCGCGGTCACCACAAGCCAGGTCGTTCCAGATGAGGACCATGGCGATGCAGCGGGCGAGGCCGACGATGATCAGGCCCGTGCGGTACTCGGGCAGGTCGGGCAGCAGCATCCAGGCCAGCGCGAACATCAGTGCCGGGCCGATCAGCCAGTTCAGCACCAGCGAGGCGGCGAGGAGGCGACGATCTCCGGTGACGCGGGCGGTCTCGCTGTAGCGAACCTTGGCCAGTACCGGATACATCATGACGAGGAGCCCGA
Organism: Propionibacteriales bacterium; assembly: GCA_026392465.1. Lineage (GTDB taxonomy): Bacteria > Actinomycetota > Actinomycetes > Propionibacteriales > Nocardioidaceae > Aeromicrobium. Next base: position 147,171 of record JAPLCA010000015.1, on the reverse strand, counting down.
TGGCGATCGGCACGGACACCGACCCGACCTTGAAGGCGTCGAGGGCCTCGGTCAGGTCCGGCCAGAACCGGCCGAGCAGGAGTCCGGCAGCCATGGCCAGCACGATCCAGACCGGTAGGAAGCGGTCCAGGCGGGAGAGCCGAGCCACCACGGCGTCCTCGCTGCTGCCGACCGGCTTCTCGTGCACTGCGTCGCTCACTGAACTCCTCGATCCCGTTCACTCGACGTTCATCTTGATTGATGAGCGTCTATGCAAGGACCGTAGCAGTCCATCGACGGATGTCAATGCATAGGACATACTAGTGCCATGGCCACTTCGCTCCCCGTCCTCGATACGACCGCAGAGATCTGCTGCGCCCCGATCGTCCGCGACGCACTGAGCCCTGAGAACGCCGCTGCCCTGTCGGTGAAGTTCAAGGCCATCGCGGACCCGACGCGTCTTCGCCTGCTCTCGCTGGTGGCTGCGCACGAAGGCGCCGAGGCGTGCGTCTGCGACCTCACCGAGCCCGTCAACCTCTCCCAGCCGACCGTCTCGCACCACCTCAAGGTCCTCGTCGATGCTGGCCTGCTCACCCGCTCCAAGCGCGGGACCTGGTCCTTCTACGCCCTCGTCCCGGGTGCGCTCGACGGACTGGCCGACATCCTGCGGACTCCCACGACGGCCTGACAGGACGACGGTCGACGTCCGTGAATTCCGCCCGAGCGACTGGGCCGACGTCCGCCGGTGCGAGGCCGCCGGGATCGACACCGCTCTCGGGAGCACATGCGCCCCGCCCGAGACGTCAGTCGGGAAAGTCCAGACCGCGTGACCGGGACCGCTCACCTCCACGCCGAGCTCCCGGGCCAGTCCTCTCCGCGGCCCGACGAGCCCGCAGCACTGGGGCGTACGCGCCTCAGGCGGCCCCGTTCTGCTGGTAGAGCTTGGTCAGCGTGCTGCCGGGACCGTGCTCGACGACGTCGCCGTCCTCGATCCCGGCCCGGCGCAGCCACGTGCAGCAGGCCCGCCACTGCACGGGTGAGGCCAGCTGACGGACGAGCAGCTCGCGGTATCCCGTGCTGGGCATCGGCTCGCCCGTCACGTTCGACAGCACCGTGGCGCCTAGAGGAGCGAGCTCCACTCCGGCGAGGAACGTCGCGAACTGCTGCTGGGCGTCGAGCATCAGGGAGGAGTGGAACGCCCCGCCGACCTTGAGCCTGACGAGACGTCCGCCAAGCGCGGCGATCCGCGCGGCCAGGCCCTCGTCGGCGACCGCGTGCGGGGGTCCCGACACGACGCACTGGGTGGGCGCGTTGATGTTGGCGACCTCCAGCCCAGGCGCGACGCCCTCGGCGACGAGGGCCTGCACGTCCTCGACGGGGACGCGTGCCACCGCCGCCATCGCGCCGTTGGCGGCAGCCTTCATGAGCCGGCCCCGCTCCCTCACCACGCGCAGCCCCTCGACGAAGGCGTAGGCACCTGCCGCGTAGAGGGCGGCGAACTCCCCGAGGCTGTGGCCCGCGAGCACGGTCTCCCTCTCGGCCCCCTCGGCGCGCCAGGTGTCGAAGGAGAGGCACTCCACGACGTAGAGCAGCGGTTGCGTGACGTCGGTAGAGGCCAGCAGGTCGGCGGGACCCTCCAGACATCGGCTCCGCACGGAGTACCCGAGCAGGTCGGAGGCAGCCTCCACGCGTTCTGGCCACCGTTCCAGGTCGGACGCCCCCATGCCCACGCGCTGCGCTCCCTGACCCGCGAACAGGTGCGCCACCGGGCGTTCACCGGCCGAACTGGAAATTTCACCGGATTTGGTCATGAAGGTTCCCGCTTCCATGGACAGCAACAACTGTACACCTTAGTCTCACGCGTGTGCCTCGTATCGGCGGGCGAGGCGACGGTCCGTCCGTCCGTCCCGCCCGCCGGCGTCGAGGCCGACGACGAGTTCACCGTCCCGGGGGGAAGCATGGATCTCGCGGTCAACGCGCTCGGTCCACTCGAGCTGAGGGCCAGCGGCCGAGCAGTCAGCTTCGGCGGACCGGTGGCGCGCCGGATCCTGTCACGTCTAGCGCTCCGTCCTGACGAGTCCGTCGCGATGGAGGACCTGGTCGCCGGAGCCTGGGGAGAGCGGCCACCCGCGACCGCGGAGCAGCAGGTGCGCAAGCTCGTCTCCTCGCTGCGCCTGCTGGCGACGGACTCCTGGGAGGTCGTCAAGACGACGGCGGGCGGCTACCGGCTGAGCGTGGGCGCCACGGAGTCCGACGTCCTGCGCTTCCGGGCGCTGTCGGGCGCCCTTCCCAGCAGGGGCACCCTCGAGGACCGTCAGATCGAGGACTTCCACCGTGCCGCCCGTCTCTGGCGAGGCTCCCCGGTCACCGGCAGCGTGCCGCACGGCGCCGAGGCCGACATCGAGGCTCTCAGGCACGAGCACGTCCTCTTCCTCCTCGCCATGTCACGGACCTTCGCCGAGTCGGGGATCGGGCTCCAGGCACGCCACTACGTCCTCCAGGCGCAGTCCTTCTACGCCGACTCCCTCGACGCCCAGGACCTGCTGGCGGAGTGTCGGCAGGTCCTGAACACCAGGACGACGACCTCGCGCGAGCCCGCGGGCATCGCGCTCGAGCCCCCGTCCGTGCGCCACTCCTCCCTGCCCCGCGACGTGCGCGACTTCCGTGGTCGCACCGACGAGCTGCGCGAGGCGATCGCCGGACTCGATCCGAGCACGGGGTCCACGACCGACATCGTGGCCCTCTCCGGCATGGCCGGGGTCGGCAAGTCCGCCCTTGCCGTCCGCACGGCCTACGAGGTCCAGCACCGCTATCCGGACGGCGTGCTGTTCATCGACCTGCTGGGCTACACGCCGGGACGTGACGCGATGCCGACGCACGCAGCCGTCGCGTCGCTGCTGGTCCAGCTCGGCTGCGAGGAGTCCGACATCCCGAGCTCGCCGTCGGCGCGACTGGCGATGTGGCGAGCACGCACCCGCGACCGGGCCCTTCTCGTGGTCGCCGACAACGCCTCCAGCACGCGAGCGGTCTCGGAGCTCGTGCCGACGTCACCGCACGCCGCCATGCTCGTCACCTCCCGCCGGCTCCTCGGCGCCCTGGCGGGCGCCAAGCACGTACGCCTCGCGCCACCGTCGTCCGAGACCTGCTTGGAGATCCTGACGACCTACCTCGACGGCAGGGCGCCCTACCTGACCCCGAAGACGCTCGCCGGGCTCGTCGAGTGGGCGGGGCACCTGCCCCTCGGGCTCCGGCTCGCGTGCGCGCAGGTGCTGTCCGCGTCCATGCGGGACTGCAAGGCCTGGCTCAACGACGAGGTGCCCGACGTCCTGGACGTCGAGGCACCGGGGATCGACTTGTTCGACACGTTGGCGGAGTCGGTCCTGAAGCTGCAGGACGAGCGCCGCAGGGAGTTCCTGCAGCTCGCCGCCAGCCCGGTCGAGATCATCACGGTCGAGTCGATCCGTCGGGTACTCGGACGCGGCCACCAGGACGCGCGACGCGCGTGCATGGCCTTCGACGAGTGCCATCTGCTGCTGCCCGTCGACGACCAGGTCTTCCGGATGCACCCCCTCGTGCGAGCCACCGCCCGGCGCCTCGCGCCCAGCCTGGGCCCGACCAGCCCGTCCGAGCAGCCTGCGTCTGCCGGCTCAGCCTGATCGACGTCGTCCCACCGTCGCGGACGAGGGATGGGGAGAGCTCCGCACCGCGGCCGTGAGCGCGGCGTCCCACCAGAGCAGGTGGTCGACCATCCGGGAGAAGCCGGCCTCGGCGCCGCCCTGGTCCGCCTCGACGTCGAGTACCGCCGCTTGGCCGGGGTCCAGGGGGACGCCGTCGCGCACGGGGACGGCGTGGAGCTCGCCGAGCACGGAGCCGAGCTGCTCGACCGCCCGGAGTCCACGCGAGATTCCGCCGTAGCTCACGAACGCCGTGGGCGTCGCCACCCACTCGTCGCGGTGGGCGTCGATGAAGGCCTTGAGCGAGGCCGGGAAGCTGCGGTTGTACTCCGGTGTCACCACCACGACCGACGTCGCCCAGGCCAGCAGCCGCGACGTCCGGTCGACGAGGCGACGCTCGCGCTCGGAGAGCAGCTCGACGGGCAGGTCCGCGAGGCCGAGGTCGGAGGTGTAGACGCACGGGACCTCGTAGGACAGGACCCGCGCCAGCCGGTCGGCCGTCCACCGGCCCACGCGCGATCCGGTGCGGCCCGACCGTCCGCTGCCGACCACCAGCAGCACCCGCGGCGTCCCCGCGACGACGTCCGGCGGCCGCGGCACCAGCACCTCAGGCGAAGGCATCGCGGTGGTCCTCGACCCAGTCGCGGAAGGTCCGGGGCGCATGACCGGTGAACGGGGCCGAGTCGTGCACCTCGTGCTGGACGCCGACCAGCGCGGCGAACATCCTCAGCCGGGCCTCGACGGCATGGGGTGGCACCCCGACGGCCGTCATCCGCTCGCGGGCCGCGGCGTCGTCGAGCTCGATGAACTCGACGGCCTCGCCGAGCACCTCCCCGATGGTGCGAGCCCGCTCGCGGTAGGACAGCGAGGCCGGTCCGCTGAACATCGGCGCGGTCCCCACGAGCGTGTCGTCCTCGAACCCGGCGACGCAGACGTCGGCGATGTCCTGCTCGTGGATCGGCGCTCCCTCGGCGTCGCCGTACGGCGCCTGCACCGTACGGGTCTCGCGGATCTCCTTCGACCACTCGAGCGCCGTGCTCGCAAAGCCGCCGGCCGGGCGGGGCAGCACCCAGTCCACCCCCGCAGCCCGGACGCACGACTCCATCGCGCGGTGCCTCGTCGCGATGGCGTTGCGTGGGTCGTCGTCGAGGACGGTGTAGGTCGAGAGCGCCACGACCCGCTCGACGTGACCCCTGGCCACGGCCGCGTCGAGCAGGTCCCCGACGCCGTCGGGGAACGCGGCCTGGTTGACGAACAGACCTCCGGCCGCCGACCAGTCGACGTCATCGACCGTGGCGCGGCGGACGCCCGACGGCAGCAGGCTCGCAGCCCGGTCAGGGTCGCGGGACACGGCCACGACGTCGTGTCCGCGCTCGTGCAGCCCGCGCGCGACGTGGCGTCCGACCGTCCCGGTGGCACCGGTCACGACGATCACGCCGGCTCCTGGGTGAGGAGCACGGTGTGCTCGACCGCAGCCGGCTCGAACTGCATGACCGCGTGCGACGCGATGGAGTGCACGTCACGCCAGCGTCGCTCGATGGACGTCCCCCGGCTGGTGCCGCGCGTGCCACTGACCCGCAGGCAGCGGTCGAGAGCCGTCACCAGCACCTCCAGGGCGTACGTCGCGTCGCGGCGACTGCGAGCCACCGTGGCAGGGTCGGCCCGGCCTGCGTCCGCTCCCACGGCGAGGCGGTGCAGCAGCAGCGCCGCGGCGTCAACCTCGGCCGACGCCCGGGCGTGCTCCACCTGGTAGGACGGGACGCTCAGCGCACGCGGGCCGGTGACCGGGCCCGCCAGGGCGGGGAGCACGTCGCGCAGGGCCGCCCGCGCCGCCCCGAGCGCGGGAGCGACGAAGGTGATCCCGTTGACGGCCGTGCTCGGTACCGCCGGCAGGTCAGGTCGCCCCCAGGGGACCCCGGCCATCACGGGCCCACGAGGCGCAGTGCGGTGGGACGGCACCCGGACGGCGTCGAGCCGCAGGGAGTGGCTGCCCGTCGCCCGCATGCCGAACGACGACCAGTCCTCCACGATCGAGTAGTCCGACCTCGGCACCAGCGCCATGATCGGTGCGGGTCCGGCGCCGGGCGGTCCGCCCGGGGTGGACAACAGGGCCCAGTCGCTCTGCTCGACACCGCTGACGTACGACCACACCCCGTCGAGCACGATGTCGCCGTCGACCTGCTGGAGCCGACCCTGGGGCTTGATGGAGGCCACGACCCTGGCGTCCGGACCGCCGGCCCAGACGTCCTGCTGGGCCTGGGGAGACAGACATCGGACGTAGCGTCCACCGAAGGCCGTCAGGGAGGCGATCCACGCGGTCGAGGTGCAGTCCTCCCCCAGGCTGCTCACGGCCTCGAGCAGGTCCTCGAAGCTGCGCTCGTCGCCGCCTCGGTCCGTCGGGACGAACCACCGGGCGAATCCGTCCTCGACGAGCCGCGTGTACGTCGCGTCGGGGAGTCGACCTTCGCGGTCGGCCTCGGCCGCCGCGTCCTGCCTCGTCACACTCATCGTCATCTCGCTCACTCCTTCGTCCTCGGCCCGGCGGTTCCGGTCCGGCTCAGCCCCGGCTGATGTTGTGGTTCACCCGGAGCACGTTCATGGGGTCGTAGGTCTCCTTGGCCGCGCACAGCGCCTCCCAGTCGGCGTCGTCGTAGGCACGTCGGACCCGACGACGTGTCTGGTCCTTGCTGAACAGGAAGCCGGGCAGCGCCTTCTCGGGCAGCCACGGCGCCAGCGCGTCGAGCACCGAGCGCTGCGCCGCGAAGACCTCCTCGCGACGGTCCTCGAACGCCGGGTTGGTCACGAACAGCTGGTAGCCCTCGCGGGCGTGGCTGGCCGTCGACACCGACGCGGTCGAGGCAAGCACGCCGCCCAGCTGCCGCAGCTCGACCCCGCCGAAGGGAAGCGTCGCGTGCTGCCCGGCGACGGACACGAGGGCCTCGACCGCCTCGTCGGGAAGCTCGTCGAGCACCCGGGTCTCGATCCACGCCGGGGTGGCCCGCGGCGGGTCGAGGTAGACCTGGCCGATCTGGTCGTAGGGCATCGGCCCGACCGTGTCGGCCTCCACCGTCAGGGCGCGCAGCGGCTTCAGGAGCGCGTCGGCCGCGTCGAGGGACCCGACGTAGGCCACCCGGACCTGGACGAAGTAGCGGTTGCGCTTCTCCGGCGGCGTCTGCGGCAGGTCGGGGAAGCGGAGCACGACGAGCGAGGAGCTCATCTCCTGCGGCAGGTCTCGGCTCCAGGCGGCCCACGTGCGGATGGCTTCGTCGACGTCCTCCTCCCCGAACGTGAGGTTGCCGCCGACGAAGGACGCGAGCACCGGGGTGGCGATCTCGGCCGACACGATCACCCCGGCGTTGCCCCGGCCTCCGAGCGATGCGGCGAACAGGTCGGGCTGCTGCGACGGCGAGCAGACGCGGAGCTCGCCGTCGACCGTCGCCACCTCCAGCGACCGCACGGTGTCGGCCGCCATTCCGTGGCTGCGGGCGAGGACGGGGAGGCCTCCACCGGAGAGGTAGCCCGCGACGCCGACGTCGGGCGAGGAGCCGCAGAGCGCGATCCGCCCGGCTGCGACGACGGTCGGCAGGACGTCGCGCCAGCGGACCCCCGCGCCGACGACGACCGTGTCGGGTCGCAGCTCGACGTCGTCGAGCCCGGACAGGTCCAGCAGGATCGAGCGTCCGAGCTCGACCGAGGCGCCGTGCCCGGTGGCCTGCACGGCGACGGGCCAGCCGTGGTCGTCGGCCACGCGCAGTGCCGCGGCGACCTGGCGCCCGTCCCTCGGACGCACGACGAGGGCCGGCGGGACGTCGAGGGTCAGGTTCCACCCGCGCCAGTCCTCGTCGGTCCGCGGCACGAGGGTCTCGATCGGCTCCGACAGCGCTGCGAACGCCGCGACCGTCGTGTCGAGGTCCGCGCGCAGGTACCCCGGGCCCGGGGCGACGACGTGCCACGGCGCCACCCCCGACCCCGTCCTCGACGCGACGAAGTCCGTCGTCGTCGACGCGACCGTCCGGCCGGCGACCTGGACCTCGGCCGTGCCGCTGCCCCGGTACGTCTCGCCGTCGATCACGGCGTCGACGGCGATGTGCACCTGGACCGGGTGCTCGCGGTCGAAGAGGGTCTCGACGAGCGTGTACGAGAACCCTCCGGCTCGCGACGTCCAGGCGCCGTGCCCCTCGCTCGCCGGGGTCCGCAGGGCCACGGTGCCGTCGTCGGCGAACGACAGGAGGAACGCGTCCTCACGGCCGTCGTGCGGCGCGACACCCTTCCAGGTGCCGACGGGGGTCTTCTCGATCGGGTCCATCGGTGGGTCTCCTTGTCCGGCCGGTGCAGGCCGATACGAGCCGCTCCCGGTGCTGCGCGAGGGAGCGACGAACGGCGAGGGCAACGCTTGTATACTTTCACTGGTCCGCGCGGGCCACAATGGGCCGCGATAACATTTCCGCGCTGCGGGAGCCGTTGAGTCGAGTCGATGGGACGCCATGGAGAAGATCGCACCACTCAGTCCGACCTCCAAGGGAGGACTGACACGGCAGCGAATCCTCGACAGCGCGCGTCGGTGCTTCGCCACGCACGGGTACGAGCGGACGACGATCCGTCGCGTGGCCGACGAGGCGGAGATCGACAAGTCCTCCGTGATGAAGTACTTCGGCACCAAGGAGAACCTGTTCCGCGAGTGCGTGACGTGGGACATCCCGATCGACGCACTGACGACGGAGGGTCGCGAGGAGTCGGCGCACCGGTACGTCTCCACGATGCTGCGCATGTGGGAGACCGACCCGCACTCGCCGATGGCCGTCCTGCTCCGCACCAGCATGACGAGCGAGATGGCCGCGAGCATGCTCCGCGAGCACATGACCCGCGCGTCGATCGACGTCATCGAGCGGCACATCGACGCCGACGAGGCCCGCCTGCGCGCGGCGATCTTCTCCGCCATCATGATGGGCCTGGCGAGCGGTCGGCACATCATCGGACTGCCGGACCTCACCGACGCCGACATCGACCGCATCGTCGAGGTCGCGTCTCCCATGGTCGCCACGCTCCTGCACCCCTAGCCCAGCCCGGCGAGCGTCGTCAGGCTCTCGCGCCACGCCGCGCCACTGCGGTCGGTGCGGCTCGACGGGAACATGGTCACGACGCGCGAGGTGCCCTCGCGCACCGACGTCAGCTGGCGGGCGGCACCGGACAGCACGCGCCCGGGGCCGGTCTCGACGAACACCCGCCCCGGCGCGTCGAGGTGGCGCATGGCGTCCCAGAAGCGGATGCGCCGCGCGAGCTGCATTCCCCAGAAGGCGGGGTCGACGGCCTCGACGTCCTGCAGGTCGGCCGCAGTGAGCGAGGAGACCATGCGTGAGCGAGCGGCCAGCGCCAGCGGCACGCCCGCCAGGGCCGCGGTGAAGCGCCGTGCGACCTCCCCCATCACCGGGCTGTGGAACGGCTCCGTCGCCCCCGCGAGCATCGTGGCGAGACCTGCCGTGCGCAGCGCGGCGCGGGCCGCCGAGACCAGGTGCTCGGGCGCGGCGACGACCACCTGCCGTGGTCCGTTCACCGCTGCGATGCACACCGGTTCGGGCAGGCCGGTCAGCGCGTCGCCCACCGCCTCGCACGTGCCCGCCACCCCGATCAGTCGTCCCCGCGGCCCCTCGTCCAGGAGTCTCGCCCGTTCGGCGCAGACCGTGCCGGTCGCGCGCAGGTCGAGGACGCCGGCGTGGTGGGCCGCGGCGATCTCCCCGATGCTGTGGCCGACGACGATGTCCGCCGGACGACCGAGGGCGTCCTCGGCGCACGCGGCCATCGCCGTCCCGACGGCCATGAGCAGGGGTTGGGAGATGCTCCCCACGTCCACCAGGTCGGGATCACCCGACGTCCACGCCGTTGCGCATCGGTGCCCCACCTCACCGAGCGCCTCGAGGCAGTCGTCCATCGCCCGGTCGAAGCGCCGGTCCTCGCGCAGGGAGGTCGCCATGCCCGCGAACTGGCTCCCTTGGCCGGGGAACATGAACACGACCTCGCTCATGTCGGCGGGTTCCCGTGCGCGGAGGCCGGCACACCGAGGTCCGTCTCGCCGGCGAGCGAGCGGAAGCAGTCGATGACGATCCGCCGCGTGTGCGCCGGGTCGATCACGTCCTCCACGAGGCCGCGCTCGGCGGCGTAGAAGGGGTGCATGAACTCCTCCCGGTACTGCTCCACCCGGCGCCGGTGCTCGCCCACGCCGTCGTCGGCCGCCGCGATCTCGCGCCGGAAGATGACGTTGGCCGCGGCGTCGGGGCCCATGACCGCGACCTCGTTCGTCGGCCAGGCCAGCGCGACGTCCGCCCCGACGGACTGGGAGTCCATCACGATAAACGCTCCGCCGTACGCCTTGCGCACGACCACCGAGACCCGAGGGACGGTGGCGTTGCAGTAGGCGTAGAGCAGCTTCGCGCCGTGCCGGATCAGGCCGTGGTGCTCCTGGTGCACACCCGGCAGGAAGCCGGGGACGTCGACGAGGGTGAGCAGCGGGATCCGGAAGGAGTCGCACATCTGCACGAACCGGGCCCCCTTGTCCGAGGCGTCGATGTCGAGCGCGCCGGCCAGCACCTGCGGCTGGTTCGCGACGATGCCCACGACCCGACCACCCATCCGGGCGAGGCAGCAGACGATGTTGCGCGCCCAGTGCGCGTGCACCTCGAAGAGCTCGCCGTCGTCGACGAGGCACTCGATGACGTCGCGCATGTCGTAGCTCGCCGTCGGACTGGTGGGGACGAGGTCCAGCAGCTCGGGGGACTCCCGGTCCACCGGGTCCTCCAGCACGTACGGGGTCGGCGCGCTGGAGCTGTTCTGCGGCAGCATCGACACCAGGTACCGCACCTCCTCCAGGCAGGTGCGCTCGTCGTCGTAGAAGCCGTGCGCGACGCCCGACGTCTCGCAGTGGACCCGCGCACCGCCGAGCTGGTCCTGGGAGATCAGCTCGCCGGTGACCGCCTTGATGACGTCGGGACCGGTCACGAACATCTGCGAGGAGCCGTCGACCATGAAGACGAAGTCGGTCAGCGCCGGCGCGTAGGCCGCACCACCCGCGCACGGCCCGAGCATCACGCTGATCTGGGGGACGACGCCGGACGCCTTGACGATGCGGGTGAAGATCCCCCCGTAGCCGGCGAGCGCCGCGACGCCCTCCTGGATGCGCGCCCCGGCCCCGTCGTTGAGCGAGATCACCGGGCACCTGGCCCTGAGGGCCAGGTCGAGGACCTTCTGGATCTTCTTCGCGTGCTCCTCGCCGAGGGAGCCGCCGAAGATCCGGAAGTCGTGGGCGTAGACGAAGACCCGGCGACCGTGGATGTCGCCCCATCCCGTCACGACGCCGTCGGTGAGCGGCTTCTTGTCCGCGAGTCCGAGGCTGGTCGACCGGTGCCGGCGGAAGGTGTCGATCTCGACGAAGCTGCCCGGGTCGAAGAGCAGGTCGATCCGCTCCCGGACGGTCAGCTTGCCCTTCTCGTGCTGGCGTCGGGTCCCGATCTCGTCGTGGTCGCCGCGCGCCTCCTGCCGCAGCTTGTCGAGCGCCTTCACCTGGACGCGCATGTCGGCGCCCATCGGGACGTCATGCATGGAACCACTCCTCAACGGCGGTACCGAGACTCTTCTCGTCCTCGGTGCGGTAGGTGGTGATCTGCGGGTGCTGTCGCCGGACGATCCCGGTCAGGACCTTCCCGGGCCCCAGCTCGAGCGTCCGGCGGAGTCCCGAGTGCACGAGCAGCGTCATGGTCTCGACCCAGCGGACGCGGCGGACGAGCTGCAGCCGCATCGCCGCCTGGACCGCAGCGCCGTCGGGGACGACGCCCGCCGTGCTGCTCGACAGGAGGGGAAGCGTCGGGTCAGCGAACGAGGTGGCGGTGATCGCGTGCTCGAAGGTCCGGCTGACGTCGGCCATCAGGCTGCTGTGCGCCGGTCCTCCGATGCGCAGCACGAGCGTCCGCTCGGCGCCGGCGGCGTCGATCCGTTCCAGCAGCGCGTCCACGGCGCCGCTCTCGCCGGAGACGACCACCTGCGTCGGCTCGTTCTCGTTGGCGATCTCCACCACCTGGCCGAGCTCCGCACGGACGTCGGCGCAGAAGTCGTCGACGACCGAGACGGGGACGCCGATGACCGCCGCCATCTTGCCGTCGGTCCGACGGTGCACGCTGCGCATGAGCTTGCCGCGCACGTGGACCAGTCGCAGGGCGTCGCGCCAGTCGAGCACACCGGCGGCCGCGAGCGCCGCGTACTCGCCGAGGGAGTGCCCCACCACCACGTCGGGACGCAGCCCGAGGTCGTCGGCGACGATGCTGGCGGCGTGACTCGTGAGGAAGACGGCGGGTTGCGTGACGGTCATGTCCCGCAGCACGGCCCGGGTCCCCTCGGCGCACAGCGCGGTCAGGGGGTAGCCGACGATGTCGTCGGCCTCGGCGTAGAGGTCGTCGAGCAGGTCGGGGAAGCGCTCCTTGAGCCGCATCCCCATGCCGGCCGACTGCGCGCCCTGACCGGGGAAGAGGAAGGCGGAGGTGAACGTCGTCACGGCACCGGCACCCCCACCCGGGGGCAGGCGGCGTCGAGGGCTCGCGCCAGCGCCGTCTCCGGTTCGTGCACCACCAGCGGATGACCGTCCGGGCGCAGGAGCACGACCGTGCTCCCGCCGTCGCGTCGCGGCAGCAGACGGACCCGCCGCCCGCCTACCGTCTCCGCCTCCACCTCGCCGACGAGGACGGCGACGCCCTCGCGCAGCGACGCTCGCGCCACCTCCGCACCCGCGGGCCCGACGAGCGCGACCAGGTCGCGGTCCGCGAGCCGCCGGCCGACGGGCGGGTCGGCCGAGGGATCGGCGAGGTCGAGCCCACCGACGCGGTCGGCGCGATCGGCGGACGGCGCTCCCGTCGGAGGCAGGCCGCCGTAGAGGACGTCGACCTGCTCGCGGACGTCGTCCACCCCGCGCCACGTCGCGGCGAGGCGTTCGGCGACCCCGGCGTCGACCAGGTCCGAGGGCGCTCCTGCCAGCACCGCCGACAGCCTCCAGGCCAGCGCATGGGCGTCGAGAAGCCCGGCGTTGAGGCACTCGCCCCCGACGGGCAGGCACTGGCGCACTGCGTCGCCGGCCAGCAGCACCCGCCCCGAGCGCAGGGTCGTGACGACCACCTCCTCGTCGTCGAAGGCCTCGACCCACTCGAGCCAGTCCGGGTCCAGCCGCTGCCCGGTCGCCTGGTGCCAGAGCGCACAGACCAGCCTGGGGTCGGCCTCGAAGGCGGTACGACGTCCGCGGTCGTGGATCATGATCCTCGCCGTGCCGGGCTCGAGCGGCCCCGACGTGACGGTCAGGTCGCCGACGCGCTCGAAGCGGCGTGCTGCGACGGGATGTCCCTGCACGTCAGCCCGCAGGAACCGGTGCCGAGCGGGTCGCGTCCGCACCGCGATCCCGGCGGCGGCCCGCACCGTGCCGTCCGCGCCGTCGCAGCCGAGCAGGAACCGCGCACGCCGGGACTCGCCCGTCGAGGAACGCACGCTCACGCCGTCGTCGTCCTGGGCGACGTCGACGACGCGCCACGGGGCCGTGTGGACCACCCCTGCCTCCTCCGTCCACCGGCGCAGCGTCGCGCACAGCCGTGGCTGCGAGAGCCGCCACAGTCCGGCGTGCTCGGAGTCCAGGTGCTGGAGGTCGACCCGCGCCCCGGCCCAGTGACCGGCCTCGACGCGCTCGAAGTCCTCACGCGGGACGCCGTGCAGCGCCAGGATCTCCATCGAGCGGGTGGTCACCGTCGACGCGCGCGTCCGCAGCAGCGGACTCGCAGCGGCCTCGAGCAGCTCGACCGAGGCGCCGAACCGGGCGAGTAGCCCGGCGGCGAGCAGTCCCACCGGCCCGGCGCCGACGACCACGACGTCCCTCATGCGGGCCTCCCCGTCATCTCGCGGGCGGCGTGGGCGCCCGACGACGATCCCTCGCGCAGCAGCTCGCGCACCCGCCGGACGGAGGCCTTCGCGTCGATGCCCACCGCTCCGGTCAGGCGACCACGGTGCTCGTACAGGTGGAGGGTGCCACCGCCCTCCTGCAGCACCGTCGAGCGCGCCGAGGGCACCCCGACGCCCTGGATCCGCCGGTCGTACCAGGTGCTCCAGAAGTAGGGCGTCGCAGTGGTGCGCGACCACGATCCCGGCGGTGTGACGGCGTTGTGGCCAGCCACCAGTCCCTGTGCCGCCGCCATGCTCTGGGACATGCTGCGCGGTGCCGCCTGGGGGCCGTCCGTGGCGACGACCTGGGCGGCGTCGCCCGCGACGAAGACCGCTGGGTCGTTCGTGACCATCGCCGTCGTGCAGAGCACCCCCTCCGCGACCCTGATCCCGGAGCCGACCAGCCAGCCGAGGTCGCTGCGCACGCCGACGGCCCACACGACGTGCTCGGCGACGATCCTCTCGCCCGAACCCAGGTCGACGGCCACGCTGGCGCCGGCGCGGACCAACGAGGTCACTGCAGCGCCGGTGACGAGCCGGGTTCCTGCCGTGCGGTGGAGGCGGGCCAGGTGCTCGGCGAGACTCCTCCCGTGGCTCGCCTCCAGCGGGCCACACCCCCGCTCGACCAGGGTCACCTCGGCACCCAGGGCCTGCGCCGCGGATGCGATCTCCGAGCCGATCAGGCCCGCACCGACCACCACCACGCGCCGACGCCCGGTCAGCACCCGGTGCAGGAGGACGGCGTCCCGGGCGGTGCGCACGGTCGAGACCTGTCCGTCGAGGTTCCCCCAGGGGCACGGCGTCGGCTGCGCACCCGTGGCCACGACCAGCGCGTCGTACCCGATCTTGCCGTCGGCCGTGCGTAGCAACCGGCGACGTCGGTCGAGTCCTGTGGCGCGCGTCCCGAGACGCAGCTGCACCCCGAGACGTCCGACGAGCTGATCGTGTTCGACGTAGTGCCGGGGGCTCGCCCCGGCCAGCAGCGCCTCCTTCGTGACCTGGGGACGCTCGTACGGCAGCGCCGTCTCGGCTCCGACGAGGACGATCGACCCGTCGTGTCCCGCGTTCCGCGCACTCTCGGCCGCCCGGACGCCGGCCAGCCCCGCGCCGACGATCACCAGGCTGGACCGCGCGGACGTGCTCACGACGACGCCTCGCCCGGACCCACGACACGCAGCGCGGCGACGGGACACACGAGGGCCGCGTCCGCCGCTGCGTCGGCGTCTGCGTCGCCGAACGTCTCGGCGAGCAGCACCAGCTCGCCCTCGTCGTCGAGCGCGAGCAGGTGCGGAGCGGCGTCGACGCACACGCCGTGCCCCTCGCAGCGCGAGGAGTCGAGCTCGAAGGCGCTCATGCTCGCCTCGATCCCTCGAAGGTCGCCGTCATCGACTCGATCCCGCGGATCGTGTTGTGCAACCGCCACGTGGCGGGCCCGACCTCGATGTGCTCGACGTGGCGGATCATCGCCTTGAGGAGCGAGTGCCCCTCGAGGCGCGAGAGAGCCTGGCCGACGCAACCGTGGATGCCGTGGCCGAAGCCGAGGTGCTTGCTCACGTCAGGTCGGGTGATGTCGAAGCGGTCCGGGTCCGAGGACCAGAACGAGGCGTCACGGTTCGCCGAGGCGAACAACAGGTAGACCCGGTCCCCCTCGGAGACCACGTGGTCTCCGAGCCGGTGGCCCGCCAGGGCGAGCCGGGTGAACCCTCGTAGCGGCGCCTCGAACCTGACGATCTCGTTGAAGGCGGCCGGGACGAGGTCGGGCTCGGCGCGCAGGAGCGCGTACTGCTCCGGGTGACGCCCCAGCAGGTCGACGAGGCTCGACAGGGCACTCACCGACGTGTCCATCGACGGGAACAGGAAGTCGCCGAGCAGCGCCGGGACCAGCTCGGCCCCGATCTCACCGCGCTGCGCCTCCTCGACGAGCTCGGCGCCCCAGCTCCCGGCTCGCAGGTTTCCGGGCTGGGACATCCGGTGCAGGAACTCGTGCATGTCGCCGAAGTGGTGCAGACCGGCGAGGGTCCGCTCGTTCGCGGGTCCGAAGGCGTTGAAACCGGCCGACGCCCAGTCGAGCAGGATCTCGCGGCCCTCGTCGATCGGCCAGCCCAGGAGGTCGGGGACGAGCGAGAGGGGGAAGGCCTGGGCGAAGTCGCGCACGACCTCGAACGAGTCCCTCTCGAGGAGCCCCAGGACCAGTCGGTCGGCCCACGCCTCCACCTCGGCGTTGATCTCGCGCAGCGCCCGCGGGGTGAGGTGCCGCGAGACGAGCGACCGGACCTGGTCGTGGTAGGGCGGGTCGCTCGTGAGCGTGCTGCCGGACTGCGCCCGGTTGAGCCGCTCGGTGATCCCGACCCCCGAGGCCGACGAGAACACGTCCGGGGCGTGCAGGGCGGCGAAGACGTTGCGGTAGTGCGGCAGCGCCCAGACCTCGTGCTCGGGGAGCCACACCGCGTCGCCGGCCTCGCGCAGCTGCGCGTAGGCGGGGTAGGGGTCTCGCAGCACCTCGTCGCTGAAGAGGTCGAGGGGCTCGGTCGCGGTCGTCATCACGCCACCGTGCTTCCGCGCGTGGCGAAGTCGGCCAGACGACCGAGGGTGAGCCGGCTGTTCGCCCCCAGGTTCGCTCGGGCCAGCCCCTGGGCGTCGGCGACGCTCGCGGACGCGCCGAGCACCTCGGCGAGCAGCTCCTCCTCGATCGCGACGGTGTGCTCCGAGGAGACCCTCAGCCGGCCGTCGACCTCTTGCACCCTCCACACGCCCGTGTGCAGGGCCAGCAGCGGCGGGAGCGTCGTCTGCTTGTAGTACAGGACGCGCCGCTCCGGGAACGAGACCCGGAAGGACTCGGTCACGTGCTCGGCGCCGTCGGGGGTGCGCGTCGTCATCGCGAGGCGCTGGAGACCACCGTCGTAGGTCTCGAGCTCGACGGCCGGCACGTGGTCGAGCCGCTCCCCCCACAGGTCGCCACGGTCGAGGAACTCGAAGGCGAGTCGCGCCGAGCCGTCCACCTCGATCACGTCGACGAACGTGAACAACCGGGCGGGCGTGGAGGCTGCGGTCTCGGCCGCGAGCCGCAGGGCCTCGAGCTCGGCCGTGCTGTTGCGCTCGACGGCCGACTCGATCACCGACCACTGCTCCGCGACGTCCTCCCGCGGGCGGAAGCCGTGGTACAGCAGCACGCGGGCCCGGTGCGGGGAGATCGCCTCGACGCTCCACCGACCCACCATTTCGCCGACCGGGTGCGCCGTGCGCTCCTGCCGGAACTCGATCGTGAGCCCCTCGGGGTCGATCGCACGCCGCGACGTCCAGGTCTTCGGCGTCCCGTTCGCCGTCGCCCAGAGCCGGATCGTCTCCTCCCGCTCGCCGGGCTCCAGCACCTCGGCGTGGATCGTGGGCGGGAAGACGGTCGGCCACCGGCCGACGTCGCGCAACCAGCCGAACACCTCTGCCGCGGGGGCGTCGATCTCGGTCGTGTGGGTGACTTCGCGCAGGTTCATCGTGATCTCCTAGAAGTTTCCGAGCCCGCCGCAGACGTTGAGCGCCTGCGCCGTGACCGAGCCCGCGGTGGGCGAGGCGAGGTAGGCGACCATCCCGGCCACCTCCTCGGGGGTGGAGTAGCGACCCAGCGGGATCTTGGCCTCGAACTGCGTCATGACCTCGTCGGTGCTGGTGTGCCATGCGGCGGCGTAGCCCTGCCGGACCCGTTCGGCCATCGGCGTCTCTACGTAGCCGGGACACACGGCGTTGACGGTGATGCCACGGGGGGCCAGCTCCTTGCCGAGCGCCTTGGTGAAGCCGACGACGCCATGCTTCGAGGCCGAGTAGGGCGCGGCGAGCAGGACTCCCTGCTTCCCGGCGGTCGAGGCGATGCTGATGATCCGACCGCTGCCGTCCGGCACGGCACCCAGACGCAGCGCGGCCCGAGTCACGTAGAAGACGCTGTGCAGGTTGCCGGCCATGACCGCGTGCCAGAGCTCGTCGCTCAGCTCCGCGGTGACGCCACCGCCGTTCAACCCGGCGTTGTTGACGACGACCCCGACGTGCCCGAAGGCGCTCACGGCGGTCTGGACGAAGGACTCCACCTGGTCGGGGTCGGTGACGTCGGCGACGACGCCCTCGACTGCTCCGGGCAGACCCTTGAGGTCGACGACGGTCCTGGACACCGCATCGGGGTCGCGGCCGCACAGGAGCACGTCGTGCCCGAGCTCGGCGAGGGTCCGCGCCGTGGCCAGCCCGATGCCGCTCGTGCCCCCGGTGACGATGGCCGGCTCCTTGGCGGCGGACATCAGGCGACCGCCGCTTCGGCGAGCGCCTGGTTCACCGCGTCGGCGAGGTCCTGCGGCGTCTCGATGTCGGCGAGCTGCTCGTCGTCGATCTCGACACCGTTCTCGCGACCGAGCCGCAGCCCGGTCTCGAGCACTGCGAGGGAGTCGTAGCCGAGCTCCTCGAAGGTCAGGGTGGCGATCCCGCGCTCGAGGTCGACTCCGGCATCGACGCCGGCTCCTTCGACCAGGGCGCGCTTGACGTCGTCCAGGGTGATGACGGGCATGGTCAGGCTCCTTCGGGATGGTGATGAGGTGAGGTGAGGACGACCGCGGACACGAAGCCCCCGCGACCTCGGGCGACGACGAGGACCGAGTTGAGCGACCCGGCCCTCGGCTCGGTGACCAGGTCGATGCCGTGTGCCGGGTCGACCTGGCTGTGGACGGTGGGGGGTGTCAGGCCGTCGCGCAGCGCCAGGGCGGCCACCGCCACGTCGAGCGCGGCGCCGCCGGCCTGGAGGCGACCGACGGCTGCCTTGGGCACCGTGACCGGCACGCGTCGGGGTCCGAAGACGCTGCGCAGGACGGCGGCCTCGTCGGCGTCGGCTGCCACCGTCCCCGCTCCGTCGGCCAGCACGAGGTCGATCCGGTCGGGCCGCACGTCGGCGTCGGCCAGCGCTGCCTCGACGACGCGACGCAGCACGGTCGTCGGGTCCTGGGAGCTGCGCACGAATCCCGACGCATGGCCCACGAGCAGGGCGTAGGCGCGTCCGGTCGCGTCGGCGGCGCGTTCGAGCACCAGGTGCGCCCCGCCCTCTCCCACGACCGCACCCGACGCACGGGGGTCGAAGGGCAGGTAGGCGGTCTCCGGGTCCGATGCCGACGTCGTCCCGCCCCCGGCGACGTGCGCGACCCAGCCCCACGGGCACAGCGTCCCGTCGACGGCGCCGCTGACCATGGCGGCGTTGCCGTGGTGGAGGTGGGCCGCCGAGCTCGCCAGCGCGTCGAGAGCGCCCGCGGCGTCGGCGACGACGACACCCGAGTGCCCCTTGAAGCCGTGCCTGATCGAGATCTGGCCGGTGTTGACGGCGTAGAACCACGCGTACGACTGGTAGGCACTCACGTACTTCGGTCCCCGGCTCCAGAGGTTCTGCAGCTCACGCTGACCGAACTCGTACCCCCCGGCGGTGGATGCCGTGAAGACCCCGCAGCGCCCTGGCTCGTGCCGCTCGGCGATGCCGGAGTCGGCCACGGCCTCCGCCGCGGCCACGAGCGACATCTGCGTCATCCAGTCGGTCGAGCTCATCAGCCGTCCACCGAGGGCCGGCGCGGGATCGAGGTCGCGGACCTCGCCCGCGAGGGTCGAGGCGTAGCTCGACGCGTCGAAGCGCTCCACCGCGGCGATGCCGTGCACACCCTTCTGCTGGGCGATCCAGTGCGCCTCGCGGTCGTTGCCGATCGGGGAGACGATGCCGATCCCGGTGATCGCGGCAGGTTCGCGGATCATCGGGCCACCTCCAGGGTCCGCAGCACCATGGCGCTCTGGAACCCGCCGAAGCCGCTGCCCGTGGTGAGCACGGTGCGCGCGGCCACGGCCCGGCTGGTGTTCGGGACGTAGTCGAGCGGGAGGTCCGGGTCCGGGGTCGTGAGGTTCGCGGTCGGCGGCACCACGCCGTCACGCAGCACGAGCAGACAGGCGGCGATCTCGATCGAGCCGATCGCTCCCAGGGAGTGCCCCACCATCGACTTGATCGAGCTGATGGGAACCTCGCGCGCCCGTTCGCCGAGACTGCGCAGCAGGGCGGCCGTCTCGTGCAGGTCGTTCTGCTTGGTCCCCGAGCCGTGGGCGTTGACGTAGTCGATCTCCGGTGCGGTCACCTGTGCCTGGTCCAGGGCCGCCGTCACCGCCTCCGCCAGCTCCGCGCCGTCGGCGCGCAGGCCCGTCATGTGGTGGGCGTTGCAGCGGCTGCCGTACCCGACCACCTCGGCGTAGACCGTGGCGCCGCGGTCCAGCGCGTGCGTCAGCTCCTCCAGCACGAAGACTGCGGCCCCCTCCCCCAGCACGAAGCCGCCCCGCGTCGCGTCGAACGGGCGCGAGGCCCGCTCCGGCGTCTCGTTGTCGGTCGACGTCGCACGGATGCTGTCGAAGCAGGCCACCGTGATCTCCGAGATCGGGGCCTCGGTGGCGCCGCTCACCACGGCGTCGAGGACGCCTGAACGGATGAGGTCGGCGGCCTGGCCGACCGCGTCGATCCCTGAGGTGCAGCCGGTGGAGATCACGCTCACGGGGCCGTCGGCGCCGACGAGCTCGGCCACCTCCGCGGCGATCGAGCTCGGCACGAAGTAGTCGTAGAGCTCCGGTGGGGCGTCGGCCACCACGTTCCACAGCTCTCCCTCGTGACTCATGTCGCGGTACACCCGCTCGAGCGACGTCGTGGCCCCGACCGCGGAGCCCAGGCACACGCCCAGCCGCTCCGCGGCGTAGTGCGACGCCGGAGCCGCGTCGTCCCAGGCCTCGCGGGCCGCGACCATGGCGAACACGGTCGCCCGGTCGAGCACGGCGCCGTCAGGTCGGGTGGCGACGACGTCGGCCGGCAGGTCGACCTCGGCCGCCACCTGGCTGCGAAAGCCCTCGGGCGGGCAGTTGCTGAGCCGACGTGTCGCGGTCCGACCCTCCTGGAGCTGGGTCCAGAACGGCTCCCGACCGACACCGCCCGGGGCCACGACCCCGACCCCGGTGACGACCACGCGGCGCTGCTGGCGCGCGCTCATCGGCCCTGCTCCCACGTGTAGAAGCGACGGGCCATCGCGTCCTTCGGCGACGCCCAGTCCGGCTTGTAGGGCTCGATGAACGGGCGGAGGTCGGCGCTCACCTGCACGAAGCGCGGGTCGTTCTTCGCCGCCTCGATCGCGGTGTCCGTCTCCTCGGCCTCGAAGTCCTGCAGGTGGAAGTAGAGCCCCTCGAACTCGAAGAGCTGACGTCGTCGGGTGCCCATGCGCCCGGGCATGTCGGTGCGGTCGAACCGGGCGAACAGCTCGGCCACCTCCTGCTGGTGCCCCGGCTCCATGCGGGCCACGATGAGATTGCTGTGCATGTCAGACCTCCACGGCTTGGGGATGGGCGGTGCGGACGAGCCCGCACCAGGCGTTGGCGGCCCGGCGGAGCTCCGCGAGATCCTGGGGTTCCGCCCAGACGACGTGACCGTCGGGACGGACCAGGACTGCTCGAGGCAGATGGCGACTCGGTGCGGCGTGCACCGCCACCACGTCGAGGGGCTCCACGGCGGCCACGACGTCGTCGAGGTCGACGGGCACGGTCCCGTCGCCGACGACGAGCAGCGCCGCGCGGGCCCGCGTCAGGGGCTCTGTCGCGCGGGCACGGTCCTCGTCGGCGATCGCACCGAGGTCCAGGCGGGTCCCGACCAGGTCGGGCGCGTCCGACGGACCGCACGCGTACCGGATATCGAGTCCGCTGACCGACCGGCCGAGCCTCCTCGCGGCGTCGGGCAGCCGGATCAGGTCGCGCAGGACGCTGCGCAGCGGGTCGACCTCCGGGCCGCGCAGGAACAGCTGGCCCTGGGCCGCCGTGTTCTCCAGCAGGGCGACGCCGACCGGTCGCCGCTCGTCCTCGTAGCTCTGCAGCAGCTCGGGACCGGCTCGACCCTGGACGACGGCAGCGAGCTTGAAGCCGAGGTTCACGGCGTCCTGGATGCCGACGTTCATCCCCTGCCCGCCCGCTGGCAGGTGGGTGTGGGCGCTGTCGCCCAGCAGGACGACCCGGCCGTGCAGGTATCGGTCGGCGAGAGCTCCCGCGTCGGTGAACGAGCTCGCCCAGACCGAGCGTCCCCCGGCGAGACTGCGACCGGTGACCCGCTCGTAGGCGTCGCTGACGTGCTGCATCGTGACCGGTACTCCTTGCGGGAGGAGCCCAGCACCGTACTCGCACACGATGAGGCGCTCGGTCCCGTCGCCCAGGGGCGCGGACATGACCATGCCGCGAGGCTTCTTGACCCCGAACGGCTCGTTCGGCAGGCCGCACCCGCGCACGTCGGCGAGGAGCATCTGGACGCTCGGCTCGGTGATCGTCTGCGCCGCCCCGACGAGGCCCCGGATCCGGCTCGAGCCGCCGTCGCTGGCCACGACGTACCGGGCGGCCAGCTCGATCTCCTCGCCGCTGTCCGACACCAGCCGGGTGGTCACGAGCTCGTCGGACTGCTCGAGCCCGACGAGCTCCCACCCGCGACGGACCGAGACCCCGAGCTCGGTGGCGCGGGCGGCGAGCACGGCCTCGGTCCTGGACTGCGGGTACTGGTTGGCGGGGCGGTGCAGGCTGCCCAGGTGCTCGGCGGAGATCGGGAGGCCGGCGAAGTGGACGGCGTCCTGCTGGACCAGGCCGTCGAAGCGGTCGAGGATCCCGCGCATCGCCAGGATCTCGATCGTGCCGACGGTGAACCCCAGGGCGCGGGACTGCCCGGTGGGTGCGGTCAACCGGTCCACGACGATCGGTTCCACGCCCGCCAGGGCCAGCTCGCAGGCGAGCATGAGTCCACAGGGCCCGGCGCCGACGATCAGGACGTCGGTCGTGTGAGTCGAGGACATGAAGGGCACCTTCCGATGGCTGGGCGGTGGTGGGGGTACTCCCTCAGCCTGGTCGCGCCGGCGCCGCCGTGACGACGCCGTCGCGCGGTACGTCCGCAGTACGTCACGGGGCGGCCGCAAGGGTCGCGGTAGATGCGCGGTACAGGTCCCTCGGCGCGCTCGGCGGGCCCTAGGGTCTCGCTCGCAGACCCGCGACGACGGACGGAGAACGTGATGACGATCTGCCTGCTCGGTGGCAGTGGGAGGACGGGCCGCCTCGTCGTCCAGGAGGCGCAGGAGAGGGGTCTGTCCCTCCTCGTGGTCGTCCGTGGGGACGCCGCCCAGCGTGGGCGCACCCCGGGCGTGACGTCCGTCGTGGCGCCGCACCTGGCCGCGCCCGAGGTGGTGGAGGCCGTGCGCGCCTCCACCGTGGTGCTGTCGGCCCTGGGGCCTCGCCGCACGACCCGCCCGCACGAGCTGGCCCGACCGGTCGGCGTGCTCGCCGACGCTGCGGCCGGGGTCGGCGCTCGTGTCGTCCTGACGAGCGCCGCGCCCGTCGGCGCTCCCCACCTCGGTGAGAACCAGGCCTACCGACGGGTGGGGCACCCCCTGGTGCAACGAGTGTTCGCCCGTGCGTACGCGGAGCTCCTGCGGATGGAGCAGGCCGTCTCGGACTCCGGTGTCGAGCACGTGGTGCTGCGCCCACCGCGGCTGCTCGACGGCGGTGGTCGCGCCTACCGTGCCGACCCGACGGGCGCGGTGCTCGGCGGCCGGTCGCTCGACCGGGTCGCCCTGGCCGTCGCCCTGCTCGACGCCGTCGAGCAGCCGGACTGGACGGGGCGCACCGTCGGCCTCGCCCGGGCGTGAGCGCGCAGCGCCCCTGCTGTGGCGTCTGGGTCAGCGCGGCTTGGTCGCGCTCACGAGGACGTCACCGGTCGGGTCGACCTCCTGCCAGGCGAGGTCGACGAATCCTGCCTCCTCGAGCCAGCCGAGGCACTGCTCGACCGAGTACTCCGCTCCGCCGGCGGTCCAGACCCGCATGCCGAGACTCGAGAGTGGTCTTCTGCGCGTACCGCTGCCGGTGGTCATCTGGTCGTACACGTACACGGTCCCGCCCGGGGTGAGTGCCACCCGGACCGCGTCGAGGATCTGCCGCGACGCCTCCGCGTCCCAGTTGTGCAGCACGTGCCCGACGACCATCGCGTCGGCGGGGGGCAGGGGGTCCACGAACACGTCCCCCGACACGAACCCCACGTCCGTCGCACCGTCGGCACGGCGTTGGAAGTGGGGCTCGACCGCGGGGAGGTCGAAGACGACGGCGTCGACGTGCGGGTGGCGCCTCGTGATGCCCCACAGCACGTCCCCGGTGGCACCGCCCACGTCGACCACGCGCTCGTAGCGGTTCCAGTCGACCTCCCGCACCAGGTGCTCGACGAGCTGCCCGGTCGCCGACTCCATGCCGCCGAGGAACGCGGCCGCGAGGTCCTCGCTCCGGTAGAGGCTGTCGTAGGGGCTCTCGACCTCCGCCGTGCGCGGCGTCCCGTGCCGCAGCACGGCTGCGAGGTCGCGCCAGCTCGGGTTGAAGCTTCGATGGCAGAAGGCGACGTAGTCGCCGAGGTACTCCGGCGAGGACGAGTCCACGAGGAGCCTCCGCGCCTGGTCACCACACGTCAACCCGGCCTCCGTGGCCACCAGGAGACCGAGGTCGACGAGCACGCTCACCACGTCCTCCAGCGTGGGCTGGTCCAGGTCCAGGGTCGCCGCGAGCTGCTCGACCGAGGCGACACCGCCCTCCCGCCGAGCCACGGCCTTGAAGAGGCCGACGTCGACCGCTGCCGCGAGCACCTCGAACTTCCAGGCGCCGGCGATGATCGAGCGCACGTCAGCGCTCCTCGCCCCCGCACTCACGCCGTCGGGCCCTGGGCCTCGACCGCGGCGTCGCGGCGCACGGTCAGCGCGACCACGACCGCCGCGAGCACGTAGATCGCCGCGACGGCGAGGAACGCCGTGGTGAATCCCTCCGAGAGGGCTGCGCGGGCGGAGGCGAGCAACGACGCGTCGCCCGTGGACTCGGCCCGCAGCAGCTCCTGGGCCGCGGACGGCAGCTGCCCGGTGCTGACCTGGGTGGCCAGGACCACGAGCGTCGCGAGACCGATGGCCCCACCCACCTGCTGCGCGGTGTTCATGACCGCGGCCGCAGCACCCGAGTCGGGGCCGTCGACGCGGGACATGGCCGAGATCGTGAGCGGGACGAAGGTCGATCCCAGGCCGAGTGCCGTCACGACCATGGGCGCCACGATCGCCGTCGCGTAGCCGGAGTCGACGTCGAGGAAGCTCAGCCAGAGCATGCCGAGCGCGGTGAGGACCAGGCCGCCGCCGGCGATGGCGGCTGGCGCGAGCCTTGGCAGGAGCCGCGGCGCCAGCACCCCGGAGCCGATGAAGATGGCCGTCGCCCAGGGCAGGTAGGCCAGCGCCGACTCGATCGCGGAGTACCCCAGCACCTGCTGCATGTAGAGCGTGAAGAAGTAGTAGGTCGCGAACATCCCGGTACCGAGCAGCAGCATCGCGACGTTGGCGCCTGCGCGGGTCCGGTCGCGCAGGATCGCGAGCGGGAGCAGCGGGTGGGCGACGCGGTCCTGCGCGACCACGAAGATGCCGATGAAGACCGCAGCCGCTGCGTAGAGCGCGATCGACGCCGGGTCGCCCCAGCCGTGCTCGCCGCTGCGGGTGATCGCGTAGACGAGCGAGGTGACACCGAGTGTGCCGAGGACCGCGCTCGGGACGTTGAGCTCGGAGCGATGGCGCTCCCCCGACCGCAGGTACCGGGCGCCGAGGAACAGGGCGACGGCGATCGGGATGTTCACGAGGAGCACCCAGCGCCAGCTCGCGTAGGACGTGAGCACGCCACCGAACAGCAGGCCCGCGGTGGAGCCGAGCCCGGCCATCGCCCCGTACAGCCCCATCGCCCGGCCCCGGGCCTGTCCCTCGAACGACGTGGCGATGAGCGCAAGGGCGGCGGGGGCCACGATGGCCGCACCCATCCCCTGCAGGACGCGGGCGCCGATGAGGACCTCCTGCGACCAGGCCAGACCGCCGAGCAGCGAGGCACCGGCGAAGAGCACCAGGCCGACCCGGAAGATGGCGACGCGCCCGAGCACGTCGCCGAGCCGGCCGCCCAGCAGCAGGAACCCGCCGAAGGCGAGCGCGTACGCGTTCACGACCCACGCGAGCAGCACGCCGCTCATGTCGAACGCCTGCTGGATGCTGGAGAGCGCGATGTTCATGATCGTGCCGTCCAGCACGACCATGAACTGCGCGCCGGCGATCACGGCCAGGGCCAGGCCCGGCCTCGTGACCCCCGGACTGTCGGTGGCGGTGGTGACGGTGTTCTCCGTGGTCATGGCTGTCCCCTGTCGTCGGCGTTGGCGCCGTGGTCCCGTGGAAGTGTACAAGCGGTGCTTTCTCAGCATAGCGAAAAGTGACCAGGTGTACACCCCGTGCCTCGACCCGCCCACCGGGCGCACGGGCCGCGGCCCGGCGTCGGTCAGGACCAGGCGGCGCACACCAGGAGACCGCGCCCCTGGACCCAGCGGCCTGCGACCTCCACCTGGTCGCCGGACGCCCTCGACCGATCCGTCACGATCGCGACGAAGCCGTCCCCGTCGTCCAGGCGCACCTCGGCGCCGCGGAAGCCGGGCGAGGTGCCGTGCACGGGGAACCAGGCCTTGAAGACCGCCTCCTTGACGCAGAACAGCAGGCGGTCCCAGGCGACCTCGGGCCGGGCGGTCGACCGTTCGCCCAGCCAGGTGCGCTCCGTGGCGCTGGCGATCCGCTCCAGCACGTTCGGCGGAAGCGGGGCGGCCGGCTCCGCGTCGATCCCCAGGGCGCGCCACCGCGACGCCTCCCCCAGCGCGGCGGCGACGTAGCCGTCGCAGTGCGTCACCGACCCCACGATGCCGACGGGCCACGTGGGCGCCCCACGCGGGCCCGGGAGGATCGGCACGGGCGCACGCCCGAGGTCGACGAGGGCCTCGCGGGCGAGCCGCCGACCCGCGGCGAACTGGTGTCGCCGACGCGGTACGGCGGCAGCGACGACCGCAGCCTCCTCGGCGCTGAGGCCTGAGTCGTCACCGTCGCGGCGCAGGTCCGCCACGAGCTCGCGTGCCACCACCCCGGCAGGCACGAGTCCCGCGAGCAGCCCGCCGTCCCCGTCCCGACCTCGCGTCCCCATCGCCCCAGGCTAGGGACCGTCGCCCCGATGCGGAACGCCGTCGCCCGATGCTCGGCGTCAGTCGGGCGACGACGCCCCGAAACGCGCCGGGTGCGGGTAGCGCGGGGAGAGCCTGTCGCCCGAGGAGGTGCCGGTGAGCCGGCGCTTGATCCAGGGCGCTGCGTGGGTGCGGGCCCAGGCCAGGTTCTCCGCGCGCAGCTCGCGCGGGGTGCGGGCGAGCGCCTCGCCGAGCGCGAGCGGCTCGAGGTCGTGCGCGACGCCGAGCACGTCGAGCACCGCGATCGCCATGCGCTGGTGGCCCGCCGACGACATGTGCAGCCGGTCGACGTCCCACATCCGCGGCTCGCGGTACTCGCGCATGCGCCAGAAGTCGACCACGCGCGTACCGTGCCGCTCGGCCACCTCGCGGACGAGCTCGTTGTAGATCGCGAACCGGCCACGACCGGCCGCGAAGATGGGGAACCCGGCCGGGTCGAACGCGGTGAACAGCACGACCGTGGCACCGGTGCCGGCGAGCCTGCCGACGGCGTCGTCGTAGCGCGCCACGAGCGCGTCGACGTCGACCCTCGGCCGCATGATGTCGTTGCCGCCGGCGTAGAGCGTGACGAGGTCCGGTCGCGCCGCGAGCGCCGGCTCGAGCTGCTCGTCGAGCACCGCGCCGAGCTTGCGACCGCGGATCGCCAGGTTGGCGTACGCGAACGGCGCGTCGACCTCCTCGGCCCGCGCGGCGAGCACCTCGGCGACCCGGTCGGCCCAGCCCCGCACCCCGTTCGGCAGCGTCGGGTCGTGGTCGCCGACGCCCTCCGTGAACGAGTCCCCGAGTGCGACGTAGGTGCGGTAGGTCATCGCTCCAGGCTAGGAGCCCGCTCCCGGCGGACCGCGGCCTGGTCCCCGTAGGCTGGCGGCATGGACCTCGGACTGGCAGGCAGGACGTACGTCGTCACCGGAGGCTCCCGCGGCCTCGGCCGCGCGAGCGCGGAGGTGCTGGTCGCGGAGGGGGCGAACGTCGTCCTGTCGTCGCGCTCGCAGGAGTCCGTCGACGCCGCCGTCGCGGAGCTCGGCGACCTCGGGGCCGGTGGGGTCGCAGGCCTCGCGGCCGACAACGCCGACCCCGCCACCGCGGGCGCGCTCGTCGCGCTCGCGCAGGAGCGGTTCGGTGCGGTGCACGGAGCCCTCGTCAGCGTCGGCGGCCCGCCCCCGGGCACCGTCCTCGGGCGTAGCGACGAGGAGTGGCGCAGTGCGTTCGAGAGCGTCTTCCTCGGCGGTCTGCGAGTCGCCACGACAGTCGCCGAGGCGATCGAGCCGGGCCAGGGCGGGTCGATCGCGCTCGTGCTCTCGACGTCGGCGAAGGCACCCGTCACGGGCCTCGGGATCTCCAACGGCCTGCGACCCGGGCTCGCGATGGCGGCGAAGGACCTCGCCGACGAGCTCGGGCCCCGCGACGTGCGGGTCAACGCCCTGCTGCCGGGACGCGTCGACACCGAGCGCGTGCGCGAGCTCGACGCCCTGTCGGGCGACCCCGACGGGTCACGCGAGCGCGCCGCCGCCGGCATCCCCCTGCGGCGCTACGGCCGACCCGAGGAGTTCGGACGCGCGGCCGCGTTCCTGCTCTCCCCCGCCGCCGGCTACCTCACCGGGGTCATGCTCCCCGTCGACGGCGGGACCTCGCGCACGCTCTGACCCGCACCGGCGTCACCGGCGTGGCAGGACCGTGTCGGTCGGCGCGGTCCGGTCCGCAGGCGTCCACCCGGGCGGTCCGAACAGGTAGCCGAGCTTGTCGCGCAGCCGTGGCGTGGAGCGGACGTCGCGGACGATCTCGACGTAGTCGCCGTACTGCAGCCGCAGCAGGTTGTAGGTGTCGACCTGCTTGGTGAGTCCGTACCGCGGTCGGTGCCGCTCCGGCGCGAACGACCCGAACAGGCGGTCCCAGACGATGAGGATGCCGCCGTAGTTCTTGTCGAGGTACTCGGGGTCGCTGCCGTGGTGCACGCGGTGGTGCGACGGGGTGTTCATGACGTACTCGACGGGCCGCGGCAGCCTCCCGACCAGCTCGGTGTGGACGAAGAACTGGTAGACGAGGTTGAGGCCGAAGGCGACGTAGAGCGTCCAGGGCGCGAAGCCGAGCAGTGGCAGCGGGAGCCAGAAGAAGAACTCGAACCACGGGTTCCACTTCTGGCGCAGCGCGGTGCCGAAGTTCATGAGCTCGCTCGAGTGGTGGGCCTGGTGCCCCGCCCACGCGATGCGCACCCGGTGGCTGAACCGGTGGTGCCAGTAGTAGCCGAGGTCGACACCGAGGACGACGAGCACCCAGTACCACCAGGTGTCCGTCGGGAGGTGGAAGGGCGCCACGTAGGCGTACACGGCGACGAACCCGAAGAACGTCAGCACCTTGAACGCCGTGAGGAACACCAGCGACAGCACACCCATCGAGATCGAGGTGCGGGCGTCCTTCAGGGCGTAGCCGGTCGCGTTGTCGTCGTGGTCGAGCCAGCGCAGTGCCGCCAGCTCCACGAGGATCGCGAGCACGAAGAACGGGGCGGCATAGGTGACCGGGTTCTTGAGCGGGTCGAGCAGGTCCTCCACGGAGCCTCCCAGGTATATGACTTGCGGGTAAGTTACCACCGGTTCATACCCGAGCGCCAGACCCGGATAGAGTCCGCGTCATGGCCGCTCGACCCAACGCCGGCACCAAGGGGGTCCCCCGCGCCGAGCGCGAGCGCCAGATCCTCGACGTCGCCTCGGTCGCCTTCGGCACCCACGGCTTCGCGGGCACCAACGTCGCCGACGTCGCGCGCGCCGCGGGCATCTCCAAGCCGCTCGTCTACGCCTACTTCGGGTCGAAGGAGGGGCTCTACGCCGCCTGCCTCGACCGGGCGGGCGAGCTGCTCGGCGACGAGATCGAGCGCGTGGCACGTGGTGACGTCGTCGGTCTCGAGCGCGGTGTGCGGACCCTCGAGGGGATGTTCGCCGTCCTGGAGGACCAACGTCACGTGTGGCGCCTGCTCCACGACCGCAGTGCGCCGACGTCGCCGGAGGTCGCGAGCGTCGTCGCGGCCCACACCGAACGCATCCACGCCCTCGCGCACGAGGGGGTGAGCGAGCTGCTCGCTCTCGCCGGGGTGCAGGACGCCCTCGACGTCTCCGCCATGACGGCCACGTGGCTCGGCATCGTCGACTCGCTCATGGACTGGTGGGTCGCCCACCCCGAGCAGAGCGCGGCCGACATGGTCGAGCGGGTCACGCGGCTCGTCGCCGCGCTGTTCACCGACGCCGCCGCCGGTACGCCCCGATGACGACGCGACCGGGCGTCGCGGTCCTCACCGGGTCGTCCAGCGGCATCGGCGCGGAGGCCGCGGTGCAGCTGGGGCGCCGCGGCTGGACGGTCTGCCTGCTCGCCCGCCGCGCCGACGAGCTCGCCGTCGTCGCCGAGCGCGTCCGCGAGGCCGGCGGCACGGCCCACGTCCACCCGGTCGACCTCACCGACGACGCCGAGGTCCGGTCCGTCGTCGACGCCCTGCTGGCCGAGCACGCCCGGATCGACGTGCTCGTCAACAATGCCGCCCGCTCCATCCGGCGCCCGATCCGCGACTCCGTCGACCGTCTGCACGACTACGAGCGGACGATGGCGGTCAACTACCTCGCGGCCGTGCGGCTGACCCTCGCGCTGCTGCCCCGCCTCCTCGACCAGGAGCGGGTCGACGGCTCCCGGGGTCATGTCGTGTTCTCCTCGACGATGTCGACACAGCTGCCGATCCCGCTCTTCTCGGCGTACCTCGGCAGCAAGGCGGCGCTCGAGTCGTTCGCCCGGTCCCTGCTCGCCGAGCACGGCCACGACGGCGTCACCACCACGGTGGTGCACTTCCCGATGGTGCGGACGCCGATGTCCGGCGCGACCTCGATCTACGCGGCGATGCCGATGATGACCGCCGAGAAGGCCGGCGGCTGGCTCGTCCGGGCGGCCGTGCACCGGCCCACCCGGGTCACCAGCGTCGGCGGGGCGGTGACCGAGGCCGGCATGTCCGTGCTCCCGGGGGTGCTCACCAAGGTCGTCACGCCGGGCATCCGCCGCATGGACCGCCGACTCGCGCGACGCACCCGCGAGGATTGATCCGCGCCATCAGCCGTCGTCGGACCGCACGGGACCCTGCGCGCAGCCGGGCCGCGGGAGTAGCATCCTCGGCAGACCTCACCACCCCCGAGGTCGACCATCCGCGCGCCGGCCACCCGTACCGACGCCCTCTGCAAGGAGCAGCCATGCCCGACCCCGTCTTCAGCCACCCGCACGAACAGGTCGTCTTCTGCCACGACCAGGCGACCGGACTGCGCGCCATCATCGGCCTGCACTCCACGGCCCTCGGCCCCGGTCTCGGCGGCACGCGGTTCCACCCGTACGCGAGCGAGGCGGACGCCCTCGCCGACGTCCTGGCCCTCAGCCAGGGCATGGCGTACAAGAACGCGCTGGCGGGTCTCGACCTCGGCGGCGGCAAGGCCGTGATCATCGGCGACCCCCGCACCCAGAAGACCGAGGCGCTCCTGCGGGCCTACGGGCGCATGGTCGAGTCGCTGAACGGCCGCTACTTCACGGCCTGCGACGTCGGCACGTTCAGCCCTGACATGGACGTCATCGCGCGCGAGACGTCGTACGTGACCGGTCGCACCGTCGAGCACGGCGGCGCCGGCGACTCCTCGGTCCTGACCGCGTTCGGGGTCTACCAGGGCATGCGGGCCAGCGCCCAGCACGTGTGGGGCGACGCCTCCCTCGCCGGCCGCACGGTCGGCGTCGCAGGGGTGGGCAAGGTCGGCAAGCACCTCGTCGAGCACCTCGTCGAGGAGGACGCCCAGGTGGTCGTCACCGACGTCGACGCCGAGGCCCTCGGGCGGCTGACCGCACGCTTCCCGCAGGTGCGCGTCGTCGGGTCCACCGACGAGCTCGTGCGGGAGCAGCTCGACGTCTACGCCCCCTGCGCACTCGGTCGCGCGCTGACCGACGACGTCGTCGACGTGCTGAGCGCCCGGGTCGTCTGCGGTGGCGCGAACAACCAGCTCGCGCACGAGGGCACCGCGAAGCTGCTCGCCGAGCGCGGCATCACCTACGCCCCCGACTACTGCGTCAACGCCGGTGGGGTCATCCAGGTGGCCGACGAGCTCGACCCGCAGGGGTTCAGCTTCGAGCGGGCCAAGGCGCGCGCCACCGGCATCTTCGACACGACACTCGCCGTGCTGGAGCGGGCCGCGAGCGACCACGTCACCACGGCGGAGGCGGCCGACCGCCAGGCCGAGCAGCGCATGCGCGAGGTCGGCGGCCTCGGTCGCATCCACCTGCCACGCTGAGCCCTCAGGAGCTCCTGCCGTCAGAAGGGCGCGCGAGGACCTCCGGTCACGTGCGAGCCGGTCCGGACCGAGGCCCGGACCGGCTCGTCACGTCATCGACCACGAGCGGACCGCCGTCAGGACGTCCGACGGCGCGCGGTCACGTCGACCACGTCCGCACGGGTGCGGACGCACGCGAACAGCCGCCCTGACGGACGACCGGGGACAGGGCCTCAGCTGGCCGCTTCGTCCCCGTACTTCCTCGCGAGATCGGCGTACTGGTCCGGGATCGGGTCGCCCGAGTCCTGGTGGAGTTCCTGTTGCAGATCGTCGAAGTCCGGATCGAAGGTCCGGTACTTCAGGTCGCGTGCGACCTTGGTCTGCTTTGCCTTTGCACGGCCGCGCCCCATGGGTCCGACCCCCTCGCAGAGAAATCGTCAGTATGTCGTGGTGCCTACCCTACCGAACAATCTCCAACGCGCTGGCAGCGGGGCCACGAGTCAGGCGTGTCGACCGTCCAGCGTGACCGACCCGCCGGCACCGTGCACGCCCGCGTCGGCCACCTCGCCCGCGACCCAGGCCTGCACCCCGTGCTCGCCGAGCAGGCGCACGGCCGCGTCGGCGTCGTCGGGATCGACGAGGGCCACCATGCCGACGCCGATGTTCAGCGCCTCCTCGAGGTCGCGCTGGGAGACCTGGCCGAGGTCGGACACCAGGTCGAAGACCGCAGGCCGCATCCACGTGCTGCGGTCGACCCGGACGGACACGGTGTCGGGGACGACGCGCTCGAGGTTGGCTGCCAACCCGCCACCCGTGACGTGCGACATCGCGTGCGTGCGGGTGCGACGGACGAGGTCGAGGCTGGGCAGCGTGTACAGGCGGGTGGGCGTGAGCAGTGCCTCGCCGAGCGTGGCACCGAGCTCGGGCACGTGACGGTCGAGCGACCACTGCGCCTGGCCGAAGAACACGTGGCGCGCGAGGGAGTAGCCGTTGGAGTGCAGCCCCGAGGACGCCATGGCCACGACGACGTCGCCGGGGCGGACGAGCTCGGCACCGATCAGCGCGTCGGCCTCGACGACGCCGGTCGTGGAGCCGGCCACGTCGTACTCGTCGGGGTGCAGCAGCCCGGGGTGCTCGGCGGTCTCGCCACCCAGCAGCGCGGTACCGGCCTCGACACACGCCTGGGCGATGCCCTTGACGACCGCCGCGATCCGTTCGGGGACGACCTTGCCGCAGGCGATGTAGTCGGTCATGAACAACGGCTCCGCGCCGCAGACCACCAGGTCGTCGACGAGCATCCCGACCAGGTCGTAGCCGATCGTGTCGTGCACGTCCATGCGCTGCGCGATCTGCACCTTGGTGCCCACGCCGTCGGCCGACGTGGCGAGCAGGGGCCGGCGGTAGTCCTTGAGCGCCGAGGCGTCGAACAGGCCGGCGAAGCCGCCGATGCCGCCGACGACCTCGGGACGGCGAGCCTTGTCGACCCACTCCTTCATCAGCTCGACGGCGCGGTCTCCGGCCTCGATGGACACGCCGGAGGCGGCGTACGCGCTCGGCTGCTGCGTGCTGGTCACTGGATCACCTTCAGGGGCTTCGCGTCGGTCTCGAGCAGGTGCTTGCCGATCAGGTCGTCCTCCGGCAGCGGGACCGGGTAGATGCCGTCGAAGCAGGCGCGGCAGAGCTTCTCCTTGGGCACGTTCGTGGCCTCGACGAGCTCGTCGAGCTCGACGTAGGCGAGGGAGTCGGCGTCGATCGAGCGGCAGATCTCCTCCACGCTGATGCCGTTGGCGATGAGCTCGGCACGCGACGCGAAGTCGATGCCGTAGAAGCACGGCCACTTGACCGGGGGGCTCGAGATGCGCACGTGCACCTCCGCCGCACCCGACTCGCGCAGCATCCGCACCAGCGCGCGCTGCGTGTTGCCGCGCACGATCGAGTCGTCGACGACGACGAGCCGCTTGCCGGCGATGACGTCGCGCAGCGGGTTGAGCTTGAGCCGGATGCCGAGCTGGCGGATGGTCTGCGAGGGCTGGATGAACGTGCGGCCCACGTAGGAGTTCTTGACCAGGCCGTGGCCGAACGGGATGCCGCTCTCCTCGGCGTAGCCGATGGCGGCCGGCGTGCCCGACTCCGGCACGGGGATGACCAGGTCGGCGTCGACCGGGTGCTCGCGCGCCAGACGTCGGCCGATCTCCGCCCGCACCGTGAAGACGCGCTGGTCGGAGATCGTGGTGTCGGGCCGGGCGAGGTAGACGTACTCGAAGATGCAGCCCTTGGGCTCGGCGGGCGAGAACCGCTCGGTGCGCAGCCCGTTCTCGTCGATGGCGATGAACTCGCCGGGCTCGATCTCGCGGATGAAGGAGGCGCCGACGATGTCGAGCGCGGCGGTCTCGCTGGCGACGACCCAGCCTCGCTCCAGACGGCCGAGCACGAGCGGGCGGATGCCCTGCGGGTCGCGCGCGGCGTAGAGGGTGTGCTCGTCCATGAAGACGAGCGAGAAGGCGCCGCGCAGCTTCGGGAGCACCTCGATCGCGGCCTCCTCGACCGACCGGTCGGGGTAGGCGGCCAGCAGGCTCGCCATGACCGACGTGTCGGTGGTGGCGGTCTCGCCCTTGCCGCGCCGTCCGGGCCCGTTCTCGGCCGTCCGCTCCTGCAGCATCGTGACGAGGTCGGCGGTGTTCGTCAGGTTGCCGTTGTGCGCGAGAGCGACGGAGCCCTGCGCGGTGGGCCGGAACGTCGGCTGCGCGTTCTGCCACACGCTCGCGCCCGTGGTGCTGTAGCGGGAGTGACCGATCGCGACCGAGCCGACCAGCGACTCCAGCGTCGACTCGTCGAAGACCTGGGACACGAGCCCCATGTCCTTGTAGACGAGGATCTGCTTGCCGTTGCTCACCGCGATGCCCGCCGACTCCTGGCCCCGGTGCTGCAGGGCGTAGAGACCGAAGTAGCTGAGCTTCGCGACCTCCTCACCGGGAGCCCACACCCCGAACACGCCACAGGCGTCCTGGGGTCCGACGTCCTGAGGATCGATGTCGTGCGTCAGCCGACCGTCTCCGCGTGCCACTGCACCAGTGTAGGGGCCCGATCCCGCCCCCGGGACCGCCCTGGGCATGACGTGGGCGTGACGTGGGCGGGGGGTGCGTCCTGCGGGTGCGCTGGCTGCGGGGGTCTGGTCCTGCTGCTGCGCTGCCTGAGGTCGGTCTCGGCTTGCTGCTGCGCGGCCTGCGGGGGTCCGTGCTTGCTGGTGCGCTGCCGCAGGGGGTCTCGTCGTGCTGGTGCGCTGCCTCGGCCTTCGCTGTGTCTGGTCTCCGAAAGGGCCTCGACCGGGCAGATGGGCGGCGGCCGGCTTCGGGTCTCGGGCTGTGGCTCGCGCTGTGGGTGGACGCAAGATTCTGCGTTCGCGTGCGGAATGGCCAAGGATGCTGCGTTTGCTACGGGTTCCCGTAGCAAACGCAGAAGCGTTCGACCTGACTCTCGTGAATGCAGAATCTTGGGTGCCGTTTGCGTTGGGGAGACGAAGGATTCTTCCTTCTCGTGGAACGGTCCACGAGAAGGAAGAATCCTTCCGCGCTCGCCCCCACCGGCGGTGGATCTGCCACCTGAACAGCCCCCAGAAGGTGGCAGATCCACCGCCCGAACACGAGAACGCAGAACCTTGGCCCCATCACGCGCAAAGGAAGAATCGTGCGTCACCCACGGGCCCAGCTAGACCCCGAGACCCGAAGCCACCCCCGGACCCGCTGCCGGTCGAGGACCTTTCGGAGACCACCCCCAGCGCCAGCCGAGGCAGCGCACCAGCAAGCGCAGACCTCCTGCGGCAGCGCACCAGCAAGGACGGGACCACCGCAGCCCGCGCACCAGCACGACCGCGACACCCGCAGGCGGCGCAGCGGCAAGACTCGCCGACAGGCGCCGCCGCGCCGACGGGCCTAGCGTGGGGAGGTGCTCACCGCTGCTCTCTACGGTGCCGCGACGGCCGTGCCGCTCGTGGGGGGCGCGGCCGTGGGGCTGCGGTGGCGGATCCCGAAGCCGGTGCTCGCGGCGCTGATGGCGTTCGGGGCGGGAACGATGATCGCGGCGGCGTCGGAGGAGCTGTTCGGGCCGGCGTTCACGGAGGTGGGGGCGGGGCTCGCGGGGCTCGGGCTGATCGGTGGCGCGGCGACGTACGTCGTGCTCAGCCACCTGCTCGACACCCGGCTCGGCACGTCGGCGGTCGGGCTCGGGCTGCTGCTGGGTGCGTTCCTCGACGGGGTGCCGGAGAACACCGCGCTCGGGGTGTCCCTGCAGGAGGGCGGGCTCGCGCTGCTGGTCGCGATCGCCGTCGGCAACACCCCCGAGGCGATCGCCAGCGCCGCCTCGCTGCGCCAGGATCCTGCGCTCGGTCCGCGACGCGGACTGCTGCTGTGGGCCGGCGTCGGCGTCCTGCTGACCCTCGTCACGGTCGCCGCGCACGCCGGCGGCGACGTCGTCTCCCCCGCGGCGATCGCCGTCGCCCAGGCCGTCGCCGGCGGTGCGACCCTGGCCGTCCTCGCCGACACGCTCCTGCCCGAGGCCTACCGCGACGGCGGCTGGTGGATCGGGCTGTCCACCGCGCTCGGGTTCTGGCTCGCGTTCGTGCTCGGCTGACCTGCCGCACCTCTCGTCGTGCGACGCCCGGGCACCTCGGCCACGATGGACACATGACGTCCGACCAGGTCACCGCCGAGCGGCTCGTCGCCGCGCCCGCCGATCGGATCTTCGCGATCCTCGCCGACGCGGGTCGGCACCAGATGATCGACGGATCGGGTGCCGTGCAGGGCACCAAGGCCGTGAGCGAGCCGCTCTCGATGGGCTCGACGTTCGGCATGTCGATGAAGATGGGCCTGCCCTACACCACCAGGAACGAGGTGGTGGAGTTCGAGCCGAACCGCCGCATCGCCTGGCGCACCACCGGCCTGTTCGGGATCATCGGCGGACGCACCTGGCGCTACGAGCTCGTCGACCAGGGCACCAGCACGATCGTCCGCGAGACCTGGGACATCAGCCGCGACCGGCAGAGGATCTTTCTGCGCCGCGGCAACCTGCCGCGGGCCACCAAGCGCAACATGGAGCGGACGCTCGAGCGCCTCGCCGAGGCGGTCGAGCAGGCCTGACCGGCGTTCGGCTCTTCCCCGGGTGACCGGGCGCCCTCTAGGCTGGCGTGACCTACGCCACAGAGGAGCGCCCGTGCCCGAGATGCCCGACGCCACGTACCTGTCCGACTTCCACCAGTACCGCGCGGAGCACGAGCCCGACGGTCCGTGCTGGACCTACCTCGACCGCACGTGGACGTGGGAGGAGGCCTGGGACGACGTCCGTCGGTTCGCGGGCGCCCTGCAGTCCGAGGGCATCACACGCGGCGACCGGATCGCCTTCCTCGACAAGAACAACCCGGCGATCCTCACGGCGACGCAGGCGTCGTGCCTGCTCGGGTCGGCCAACGCGATCGTCAACTGGCGACTCGCCGGCGACGAGCTCGACTACGTCATCAACGACGCCGGTGCGCGCATCCTCTTCGTCGGGCACGAGCTGGCCCCCACGATCGACCTCATCCGCGACCGACTCGTGGGGGTGGAGCGGGTCGTCGTGGTGGGCGGCGACCACGACGAGCTCGACGCCTTCCTCGCATCGGCCGAGCCGGTCGACCGGCAGCCGGGCGTGGAGCCCTCGGACGTCTGCCTGGTCATGTACAGCTCGGGCACCACGGGCCGACCCAAGGGCGTCATGCTGACGCAGCACAACATGGTGGAGCACACCCGGAACGCGACGGGAGACGTGGAGTACGGCCCCGGCGACACCATGCTGGTCGCCATGCCGATGTTCCACGTGGGCGGCTCGTCGTACGCCCAGTTCGGTCCGGCCACCGGCACGCACGGGTACATCATCCGCGAGGTCGACCCGGCACTCCTCGCCGGCGCGATGGCGGCAGGCGTGACCCATGCGTTCCTCGTGCCGGCCGTCGTGGCGGGTCTGCTGCAGGCCGGCCCGCAGGCGATGCAGCTCTTCAGCAGGCTCAAGGTGTTCTCCTACGGCGCCGCGCCGATGCCGCTGCCCGTCCTGCGCGGCGCGCTCGAGCACTGGCCCACCACGCAGTTCATGCAGGTCTACGGCATGACGGAGATGGGCGGCGTCGTGACGATCCTCGACGACGCCGCGCACCGCGACGAGGCGCACCCCGAGCGGCTCGTCTCGGCGGGCCGGCCGATCCCGGGCGTGGAGCTGCGCGTGGTCGACGTCGCCACCCTGCGCGACGTCGAGCCCGGCCGGCCCGGTGAGCTCTGGTGGCGCACCGAGCAGAACACGGTCGGGTACCTCGGTCGCCCCGACGCCACCGCCGAGCTCCTCCAGGACGGCGGCTGGCTGCGCTCCGGCGACATCGGTCGTGTCGACGACGGCGGGTTCGTGTTCATCGAGGACCGTGTGAAGGACATGATCATCACCGGCGGCGAGAACGTGTACTCCCCCGAGGTGGAGCGGGTCCTCGCCGAGCACCCGGCGGTGCTGGAGACCGCGGTGATCGGTGTCCCGGACGACCACTGGGGCGAGTCGGTCAAGGCGGTGGTGGCCTTCCGTCCCGAGCACCACGTGGACCCGCAGGAGCTCATCGACTACGCCCGCGAGCGACTCGCCCACTACAAGGCGCCGCGGTCCGTGGACGTCGTCGAGGCCCTGCCGCGCAACCCCTCGGGCAAGATCCTCAAGCGCGACCTGCGCAAGGGCTACTGGCCGCAGGACGGCCGCCAGGTCTGACCTCCGGTCGTGCCCCCGGACGCAGCAACGGCCCCGACCCTCCAGGGGTGTGGGCCGGGACCGTTGTGGTCCACAGCATACACAGAATGAACAGGTTCTCGCGCGGTCGGGAAAGTTCGCAACGCCCCGGTCGGGGCGGCCGGGACGTCGGCGTCAGACGTCCCGGTCGGCCGCCGCGGGAGCGTCGAGAGGGAGGTGCGGCGACAGGTCGGACCGCTGCCCGGACGCCCGGACACGCGTCCGGTCGGCGGCGGCCTCCGCCCACGCGACCTGGCCCCGCGCGAGCGCGATCCAGGTGGCCGCGTCCATCTCGACGACGGCCGGGGGCGTGCCTCGCGTGTGGGTGGAGCCCTCGATGCACTGCACGGCCGCGTACGGCGGCACGCGCACCTCGACGCTGCGTCCCGGCGCCCTGCGCGCCAGCTCGCCGAGGTAGTGCTTCACGAGAGGCTTGAGCACCTCGCGCGAGGCGTCGCCGTCGTCGAGCCGGGCGAGCAGGCCGTCGACCACCTCGGGCGTCAGCCCCACCGTGGGCCGCGCCACCGGCCTCAGGCCTCCAGGATCGGGCCGAGCGCCGCGGGCAGCGTCCGACGCCAGGCGTCGCGCAGGTCGTCGACGTCGATGGTGAACTGGCCGGCCACCTCGAAGGAGCACCCGCCCGTGCGACCCACCGAGGTGAGCGTGACGCCGTGCTCCTCCGCGATCTGGACGACCTCGTCGTGGTGGTGCTCGGGCACGGCCAGGAGGGCGCGCGCGGCGGACTCGCTGAACAGCTGGACGAACGGGTCGTCGTCGAGCTGCAGCTGCACGCCCACACCGTGCGCGAAGGCGCCCTCGGCGAGGGCCATGGCCAGGCCGCCGTCGGACAGGTCGTGCGCCGACGTGAGCAGGCCGAGACGCCCGGCCTCGCGCACCACGGCGGCCAGGGCCTGCTCCGCGGCGAGGTCGACCGTCGGCGGCAGACCGCCGAGGTGTCCGTGCACGGTGTGCGCCCACGCGCCGCCCGAGAGCTCCTCGCGGGTGTCGCCGAGCACGAGCAGGTGGTCGCCGTCGCGGGTGAACCCCTGGCGCACGCGCTGGCGGACGTCCTCGATGACGCCCAGCACGCCGACCACGGGCGTCGGGAGGATCGCGGTCTCGCCGGTCTGGTTGTAGAAGCTGACGTTGCCGCCGGTGACGGGGATGCCGAGCTCGGCGCAGGCGTCCTTCAGGCCGTGGGTCGCCTGCTCGAACTGCCACATGACCGCCGGGTCCTCCGGCGAGCCGAAGTTGAGGCAGTCGGTGACGGCCAGCGGCAGCGCACCCGACACGGCGACGTTGCGGAACGACTCGGCGAGCGCGAGCTGCGCCCCCGCGTACGGGTCGAGCTTGGCGAAGCGGCCGTTGCAGTCGGTCGAGACGGCCACGCCCAGGTGGGTGGTCTCGTCGACGCGGACCATGCCGGCGTCCTCGGGCTGCGCGAGCACCGTGTTGCCCTGCACGTAGCGGTCGTACTGGTCGGTGACCCACGACTTGTCGGCGAGGTTCGGGCTCGTGACCACCTGCACGACCTGACGGCCGAGCTCCTCGCCGGTGCCGGGCCGCGGCAGCTGCTCGGCCGTGTCGGCCTGCAGCGCGTCCTGCCACTCCGGGCGCGCGTAGGGGCGCTCGTAGGTCGGTCCGTCGTGCGCGACGGACCGCGGCGGCACGTCGACGATGGTCTCGCCGTGCCAGTCGATGACCAGGTGGTCGCCGTCGGTGACCTCGCCGACCACGACGGCCTCGACGTCCCACTTCTCGCAGATGGCCATGAACGCGTCGAGGTGCTCGGGCTCGACGACCGCCATCATGCGCTCCTGGCTCTCGCTCATGAGGATCTCCTCGGGCGAGAGCGACGGGTCGCGCAGCGGCACCGTGTCGAGCTCGACGTGCATGCCGCCGTCGCCGGCACTGGCCAGCTCGCTCGTGGCGCACGACAGGCCGGCACCGCCGAGGTCCTGGATGCCGTTGACGACCTTCGCCGCGAACAGCTCGAGCGTGCACTCGATGAGCAGCTTCTCCATGAACGGGTCGCCGACCTGGACGCTGGGTCGCTTCGCCGGACCATCCGCGTCGAAGGTCTCGGACGCGAGCACCGACACGCCGCCGATGCCGTCGCCGCCGGTGCGGGCGCCGTAGAGGACCACCTTGTTGCCGACGCCGGACGCGAACGCGAGGTGGAGGTCCTCGT
Source organism: Propionibacteriales bacterium (assembly GCA_026392465.1). Taxonomy (GTDB): domain Bacteria; phylum Actinomycetota; class Actinomycetes; order Propionibacteriales; family Nocardioidaceae; genus Aeromicrobium. The sequence goes on along the minus strand of JAPLCA010000015.1, from coordinate 106,212 downwards.
GGCGCAGGACGCCGACGCACAGCGCGTTGACGAGCGGGTTGCCGAGGTAGGTGTCGTCGAAGACGACCTCGCCGCCGATGTTCGGCAGGCCGAGGCAGTTGCCGTAGCCGCCGACGCCGGCCACGATGCCGGGCAGCACGCGGGAGGTGTCGGGGGCGTCGAGGGGGCCGAAGCGCAGCGGGTCCATGACGGCGACCGGGCGGGCGCCCATGGCGAGGATGTCGCGGACGATGCCGCCGACGCCGGTGGCGGCGCCCTGGTAGGGCTCCACGTAGGACGGGTGGTTGTGCGACTCGACCTTGAAGGTCACGGCGTAGCCCTGGCCGATGTCGATGACGCCGGCGTTCTCGCCGATGCCGGCAAGCGTCTTGCCGAGCGGCGTCTCCTGCGGCAGCTCGCCGAACTTCTTGAGGTGCACCTTGGAGGACTTGTAGGAGCAGTGCTCGCTCCACATGACCGAGTACATGGCGAGCTCCGCGCCGGTGGGGCGACGGCCGAGGATCTCGACGATCCGCTCGTACTCGTCGGGCTTGAGCCCCAGCTCGGCCCACGGGAGCTCGCGCTCGGGCGTCTCCTTCGCGTGGGCGACGGTGTCGAGCTGGCGCGGGCTGTCGGGCAGCGGGGCGTCGGTCACCTGAGAATCCTATCGGCGGGCGTGTCCGTGCCGGTGGACTGTCGGCGCGTCAGGCCGTGACGTCGCCGAGGGCGAGCGCCGCGGCCGTGTTGACGAGCCACGGCAGGGCCGCGAAACCGATCAGCACGCCGACCACGACGAGGGCGATCGCGGAGCCGCGCAGGCTGCGCGGACGCAGCACCCACAGGGCCACCAGGCAGCCGACGAGCACCACCGCGCTCGCGATCGCGGTGACGAGGACGTAGCGCGCGAGGTCGCTCCCCGTGATCGTCACCTCGGAGGTCCCGCCGGGCACCGCGAGCCCCTCCGTGCCGAGGAGGTAACGGGCCCCCACCGAGAACAGGAGCGTGAGCGTCGTCCCCAGCGCGCCACCGAGCGCCACGCCCCAGCCGAGGCTGCGCCCCACGTCGGTCCCGTCCACGCGCACGAGACTAGACCGTCGCGTCGGCCCGGTGGACCCGTCCCAGGACCTCGCGCCGCCCGACCACCCGCGCGCGGCGGGTGAGGGACCGGGCCCGCTGCGGGGGACGCAGGATCCTGCGTCACCCGAGGCAGGGCAGAGAGACTCCAGGCGGAGACACGCGCCCCGGCGGCCGGGACGGGTCAGCCGGGCAGTGCGAGGACCAGACGTGGCAGGACGACCGCGCCCAGCAGACCCACGACGACCGCGGCGAGGCCCCACCAGGCGCGGAAGGGTCCGTCCGGCTTGAGCCGGCGCGCACCGAGGCCCCCGCCCACGACCAGCACGACACTCACCACCGCCAGCAGCAGACCCTTCTGACGGACGGACGACGAGATCGCGTCCGCGGCCGACGCCGGGAGGTCGAGGCCGCCGCCGACGGGCGTCGTGCTCATGAGCAGCAGCTGCGCCGCCAGCACGAGCACCAGCGTGCCGGCGCCGGCGATGCCGGCGCACGCGGCCCACGCCGCCGAGCGTCGGACGTCGCGGGGATCCACGGCGTCACCCTAGTGCGCGAGCACCCGCAGCGTGAAGGACGCGCTGCCACCCTCGTCCAGGCCCTCGGCGGCCCGCACCGGCTTCTTGACCGGCAGCACGTAGGCGCGCTGCTGTGCCGACGGGAACACCGACGTGCGCCACGTCGTCGCACCGACCCTCACCTCGACCCGCACGGAGCCGAAGCCGGCCGCTGTCGGGCCGAAGCGCTCCTCGACCTCGTCGGAGACGTCGTCGGGCACGGTCACGAAGTGCCAGGCACCGTCGCGCCAGAGCTCGGCGTCGAAGGTCCAGGTCGCGTCGTCCACCCGCTCATGGTGGCGGCTCCGACGGGGTCAGCGCCAGACGCCTCGCTCGTACTGCGGCGGGTACAGGCCGGCGGGCGGGTCACCGAGCTCGTGGGCGGCGCGCTGGGGCCAACCCGGCTCGCGCAGCGCGGCACGGGCCAGCAGCACGACGTCGGCGTCGCCCCGCTCCAGCACGTCCTCCGCCTGCTGGGGCTCGGTGATCAGGCCCACCGCGCCGACGGGCAGGCCGGAGCCGTCCCGCACCTCGCGCGCGAGCGGCACCTGGTACCCGGGGCCGACCTGGATGTCGGCGGGGAGCAGGCCACCGCTCGACACGTCGACGAGGTCCACGCCGTGGTCGGCGAGCTCGCGCGACAGTCGCGCGGTCTCGGCCGACGTCCAGCCGCCCTCGAGCCAGTCGGTTCCAGAGAACCGGACCACGAGCGCCTTGTCGTCGGGCCAGACCGCACGGACCGCGTCGACGACCTCGACGACCAGCCGCGTGCGGTTCTCGAAGGAGCCGCCGTACTCGTCGTCGCGCTGGTTCGACAGCGGCGACAGGAACTGGTGCAGCAGGTAGCCGTGCGCCGCGTGCACCTCCACCAGGTCGAACCCGGCGGCGTCGGCCCGCCGCGCGGCGTCGGCGAAGCGGGCCGGGAGCTCGCGGACCTCCTCGAGCGACAGCGCCCGGGGCGTCGCGTAGCCCGGGAAGGCGACGGCCGACGGCGCGACCGTCTCCCAGCCGCCCTCCTCGACCGGCACGCTGCCCTCGCCGGTGGAGGCGGCGCGCGGGTCGGCGAACGGGGCGAAGGTCGAGGCCTTGCGTCCCGCGTGGGCGAGCTGGACCCCGATCGGCGTCCCCTGCTCGTGCACGGCCGCGACGACACGCGTCCACGCCTCCTGCTGGGCGTCGTCCCACAGACCGGTGTCCTCCGGGCTGATGCGGCCTTCAGGCACCACGGCGGTCGCCTCGGTGACGAGCAGGCCGAAGCCGCCCGCCGCGCGGGCCACGAGGTGCGCCAGGTGCCAGTCGGTGGGCACGCCGTCGCGCGCGAAGCACGAGTACTGGCACATCGGCGCCAGCCAGACGCGGTTGCGGGCGGTGACGCCGCGGAGGGTGACGGGTTCGAGAAGAGCACTCACGTCAGCGGTGCAACGTCCTGGACCGTCCGGATCTTCCCCGCCCGGTCGCCGCGCCCGCCTGGACCGTTCGGCACGGCAGGGCGGCTCAGGGCTCGCTGACCTGGCGGTCGAGCAGGTGTCCTTCGACGCTTCTCCTCATGTCTAGTCCTTCATCCTCGGGTCCTGCCCCCGAGTGCCTCGTACGTCGTGTGGTCCTCGACCCCAGGCGAGGAGGGCGACGACGAGCGCCACCACGACGACCAGCCACACGACCAGCTCGACCGCGCCGTAGCCTACGCTCCCGCCCAGGCCCACGAGCCCGATCGGGAGCAGGACCACCACGACGAGCAGGACGGCGAGGACCTGCCGGCGCCCGCTCACGTCTCCTCCGATCTCGGCACCTGGAAGGTGCCGGTCCCCACACGATGGAGGGGCTCGCCGGAGTGCGACAGGCTTCATCAGAGTTGAGGTGGATGGCCTTGACAGGCCGCGCGAGCCGACGTAGTGGGAGCCGTCACCCCTCGTGGATCGGGTCCTTCGGCAGCCGCTTGACCTTGCGGATCCGCTTGCGGCGGCTCGGGATCATCGAGCGCATCTCCTCCAGCTTGCCGAAGCACAGCAGCCGGTCGCCGGCCTCGAGCACGTGGGAGCGGCGCGGGTTCGGGATCACCTGGGTGCCGCGCTGCAGCGTGAGGACGGAGATGTCACGGTCGCGCAGGCCGCTCTCGCCGAGCGGCGTGCCGACCAGGTCCGACGCGGCCTGCACGAGCAGCTCCGCCACGCCGTACCCGGTCGAGACGGTGAGCCGCTGGCGCACGTCGATCTCGGGGAAGGCGACCTGGTTGTCGATGTGGTCGATGATCGCCCCGGCGACGTCGAGGTTGGTGGCCGCCTCGATGCCCTCCAGCCCGGGCGAGGAGTTGACCTCCATCACGAGGGGGCCCTCGTCGCCCTCCAGCATGTCGACTCCGGCGACCCGCAGACCCATGATCTGCGCCGCGCGCACCGCCACCCGCTCGTACTCGGCGTCGAGCGTGACCGGCTCGACGGAGCCGCCGCGGTGCACGTTGGAGCGGAACTCGTCGCCCTTCGCCACACGTCGCATGGCCGCGACCACGCGGTCGCCGACCACGAGCGCGCGGATGTCGCGACCCTTGCTCTCCGCGACGAAGTGCTGGATCAGCACGTTCTGGCGGGTGCTCTGCAGGGTCTCGATGATCGCCTCGGCGACCTTGATCTCCGGAGCGAGGATGACGCCGATCCCCTGCGTCCCCTCGAGCAGCTTGATGACGACCGGAGCGCCACCGACCCGCTCGATCGCCGGGATCACGTCGGCCCGGTCGCGCACGAACGTCGTGGCCGGCATGCCGATGTCGTGGCGCGAGAGGATCTGGCTCGCCCGCAGCTTGTCGCGCGAGTTCTGGATGCCCCACGACGTGTTCGGCGTGTACACGTCCATCTGCTCCAGCTGCCGCACCACCGCGGTGCCGTAGTAGGTGATGGAGTTGCCGATGCGCGGCAGCGCGGCATCGTAGTGCGACAGCGGCTTGCCGCGGTACTGCAGGTCCGGCTCGTCGCCGGAGAGGTCGATCGCGAAGCGCAGGGTGTTCAGCACCTTGACGGTGTGACCACGGTCGAGCGCTGCGGTGCGCAGGCGCTGCGTACTGTACGACCGAGGCGCACGTGACAGGATCGCGAGCTTCATGGACTCCCCGAGCTGGAAGGACGGACGGTTGACGCAACCCCCTTCCTACACCTCCGACCCGCAGTCCGCTCCTCCTGGCGAGCCCGGTGCCGACCGTCCGTCGCCGACGCTGGTGGGCTGGCGCGAGTGGGTGCGTCTGCCCGACCTGGGCGTGCCGTGGGTCAAGGCCAAGATCGACACCGGTGCGCGCACCTCGTCCCTCCACGCGTTCGACCTGGAGGACGACGGCGGGCGACGCGTCCGCTTCAGCATCCACCCCTGGCAGGGCAGCGACGAGGACCCGACGCAGGTCGAGCTCGACGTGCTCGACCTGCGTGAGGTGCGGTCGTCGTCCGGCCACGTCGAGGAGCGCTACGTCGTGCTCATCGACCTGCACCTCGCCGGTCGGGTGGTGCCTGCGGAGGTGACGCTGTCGCGGCGCGACGAGATGGGGTTCCGGATGCTCGTCGGACGTGAGGCGCTGGCCCAGGGCTTCCTGGTCGACTCCAGCGCCTCCTACCTCGGCGGCCGCCCACCCGTGCGCGTGCGGCGCCGGAACCGGGGACGGTGATGGTGCGCCCCTCCTTCGAGATCGGCCCCATCCGGGTGCGCCCGGGGCAGGTGAAGTCGGTGTCGCTGCCGATCACCCGACTCGTGACCGGCGCCGACGTCGACCTGCCGGTGCGCGTCGTGCACGGTCGTGAGGACGGGCCGACCGTGTGGGTCGACGCCGCCATCCACGGCGACGAGGCGGTCGGCGTCGAGGTCGTCCGTCAGGTGCTCGCCGAGCTCGACCCGAAGACCATGCGCGGGACGCTCATCGCCGTGCCGATCGTCAACGTGCTCGGGTTCATGACCGGCGACCGCTACCTGCCCGACCGTCGCGACCTCAACCGGTCGTTCCCGGGGTCGGCACGCGGGTCGCTCGCGTCGCGCATCGCGCACCTGATGATGACCGAGGTCGTCGCGAAGTGCGAGGTCGGCATCGACCTGCACACCGGGTCGGACCGACGCACGAACCTCCCCCAGATCCGCGCCGACCTCGAGGATCCCCGCACGCGCGAGCTCGCGGAGGCGTTCGCCGCACCCGTCATGCTGCACGCCCGTATCCGCGACGGGTCGCTGCGCGCCGCGGCCCGCGAGGCCGGTGCGACGGTGCTGCTCTACGAGGCGGGCGAGGCGTGGCGCATGGACGCGTGGGCGATCGAGGCCGGCGTGCGGGGCGTGCGTCGGGTGCTCGCCGCGCTCGGCATGACCGACCCGCTCGACGAGGATCCGCCGACCCCGAGCCAGGCGTCGTTCAGGAGCAGCTGGGTCCGGGCCCGCGGCACCGGCATGCTGCACCTGGAGGTCGGGCTCGGCGAGCACGTCGTCGAGGGCCAGCGCCTTGGCGGGCTGTTCGACTCCTTCGGCAAGCGGGTCCGCCTCGTCCACGCCGAGCGGTCCGGCGTCGTCATCGGCCGCACCGAGGCTCCAGTGGTCAACAGTGGCGACGCCGTCGTGCACGTCGCCGAGGTCTGACCCGAGGGCGAGATTCCCAGGCTGACCTGGGAATCTGCGTCGCAGCACGGAATTCTCAGCGGAGCACGGAAAGCAAGCCGTGCCTGGCTGAGTTCCTCGTGCCTGGGCGAGATTCCCAGGTCGACCTGGGAATCTCAGGACGCAGGTCAGGCGAGGTCGGAGAGCTCGACGGAGGGGTCGGCGAGGCGCTCGGGGGCGACCTCGCGGCCCACCAGGGCCCGCAGGTCGTCCTGGACGTCCCAGATGTTGACGTTCATGGCGGCGGACACGACGCCGTCGTGCAGCCAGAACACGATGAACTCGCCGTCGCCGCTGCCGTCGCCGAGCTCACCGCGCACCACCACGTCGTCGTCGCCGGACCCGTGGCCGACGTACTCCATGCCCAGGTCGTACTGGTCGGTGAAGAAGTACGGCTCCCAGTCGTACACGACGTCCTGGCCGAGCAGCACCTCCGCGACGGCCTCGCCCTGGCGCACCGCGTCGTCCCAGTGCTCGACCCGCACGGCGTGGCCGCGACCGACGTGGAGGGTCGCCGACACGTCGCCGATCGCGTAGACGTCGGGGTGGCTGGTGGCGAAGTGCTCGTCGGTGACGACGCCGTCGTCGACGAGCAGTCCCGCCTCCTGCGCGAGCTCGACGTTGGGCGTCGCACCCACCGCGAGCACGACGACGTCGGCCTCCAGCACCTCACCACCGCCGAGCCTCACCGTGCGCGCGGTCACCGCGTCGACCCGCTCGCCCGTCCGCAGGGTCACGCCGTGCGTCGTGTGCAGGGAGGCGAAGTAGCCGCCGATCCGCTCGCCCATGACCTTCTCCAGCGGCACGTCGCCGCGCAGCACCACCGTGGTCTCGAGGTCGTGGTGACGCGCCGCGGCCGCCACCTCCAGCCCGACCCAGCCGCCGCCCACCACGACGACGGACGACGCGTCGGCGAACGCCGCAGACAGCCGCTCGACGTCGGCCGCGTCGCGCAGGAAGAAGGCGTCGGCGCCACCCGCGATCGCGTCGGGGACGGCGGGACGGGCACCGGTCGCGATGACGGCCTTGTCGTACGGCACGACCTGGCCGTCCGCCAGGTGTACCCGGTGACCCTCGACGTCGAGCCGCTCGGCCGCCGTGCCGCTCACGAGGCGCACGTCGTGCTCGGCGTACCACTCCTGCGGGTGGACGACGGCGTCGTCGAGCGTGCCCTCGCCGAGCAGCACGTCCTTCGACAGCGGCGGACGCTCGTAGGGCAGCCGGTCCTCGGCGCCGATGATCGTCAGCCCGCCGTCGTGCCCGTTCTCGCGCAGCGCCGCTGCAGCCTTCGCGGCCGCGAGACCGCCTCCGATGATGACGATGTCCATACGTCGAGCCTCGCACGGACCCCGACGTCGGCAAGCCGAACGACCGGCCGTCAGGCCCCCGCGCGGCGCAGTGACCCGAGCCTCTCTCCGGCAGGGTCGAGGGCGACCAACCGACCGTCGCGCAGCCGGAAGGAGGCGGCTCGATCCAACCAGGTCGAGTAGCTCGGGCACGCGACCAACGAGGTCAGCTGGGCGCCTCGCAGCTGCACCCGGTCACCGTCGAGCGACCATCGCCGGCCGCTGAAGGAGTTGCACCCGTCGGAGCCGGACACCCTGCCGTCGGCGCCGAGCTCGACCTCCACCGGCAGCCGCGAGCCCGAGCGGCCGGCTGACCAGAGCCCCGTCACGTCGGCCGCGGTGACGTCACCGGGCGTCGTCGAGGACGAAGGCGACGCGGGCGAAGGATCCGCCGACCGGCCCTCGCAGCCGCCCAGGGCGAGCACGGCACTCACCGCGGTCATGCCCACCAGGCACCGCGACCATCGTCGTCGAGGCACGAGGTCACCCCCTGGCGGAGACGTCCGGGTCGGTGAGCAGCAGACCGAGCTCGGCGCCGTCGGGCCCGGTCGCGCGCAGCGTGCCGTCGTCCCAGCGGAACGACACCGCCCGACCCAGCCAGGTGTCGATGCCGTCGCAGGCCATGAGGGTCGAGACGCGGGTGCCCGACGTGGTGACGACGTCGCCCTCGAGCGACCAGTGCTCTCCGCCGAAGCGGTTGCACCCGTCGTGCCCGGCGAGGTCGCCGTTGTCGCGCAGCTCGACGAAGGCCCGGTCGGGGCCGTTCTCGGGGAGCCAGCGGCCGACGACGTCGGACCGTGCGGGGGCGCTCACTCGCCGTACAGCTCGTTCGTGGGGGTCGACCCCGACGGACCGGAGGACAGCACCCGACGGCGACCGCCGGGCAGACGCTGGGCGAGCGTGCCGAGCGGCTCGACGGCACCGCTCAGCACCGACACCGCCTGGTTGAGGCTCGGGATCGCGTTGCCCAGCGCCTCCAGCCGCGGGACGATCGCGTCGATCGTCGACCCGAGCGCCACCAGCTGCTCCAGGGTCCCACCGGGCCGCAGCAGGTTCTCGAGGACACCGTCCTCCTCCAGCAGCTGCTCCAGCAGGCCGCCGGGACGCAGGACGTTCTCGAGCGTGCCGTCGTTCTCCAGGAGCCGCTCGAGCGGGCCACCGGGCGCGAGCATCCGCTCGATCGGGCCGTCGGGCGCGGTCAGCCGCTCCAGCGGTCCGTCGGGTGCGAGCAGCCGATCGAGCGACCCGCCCGGAGCGAGGAAGCGGTAGAGCGGCCCGTCCTCCGCCAGCGCGCGGTCGAGCGGGCCGCCGGCCTCCAGCAGCCGCACGAAGGGGCCCTCCTCCGAGGCCATCCGGTCGACGAGACCGTCACGCTGCAGCGCCTTGCCGATCGGCCGGTCCTCGGCCGTGATGTCGGCGACCAGGTTGCCGAGCGCGACGATGCCGCGGTCGTCGGCGAGCAGCCGGCCCAGCTGCTCCAGCAGGCCGTCCTCGCCGATCAGCACCGCGATCCGCGTGCCGTACCCGCCCTCGCGCAGGATCGGGCCGTCCGGCGACGCCAGCTGGCCCAGGGCCAGGGTCGTGCGGGTGGCCGAGATCGTCACGCGCAGGGGCAGGGTGGCGAGGCCGACGAGGTTCATGCTCGCAGCGTAGGACCGTGACAGCGACGATGTCACCTGCTGCGCACCAGACGCACCGCGCCGTCACGTCGCGGGTCCGCTGCAGCCTCGAGGTGCAGCGCACCCGTCGCGTCGCGGCGCAGCAGGGTCGCTGCGACGCCGCCGTAGTACATCGTCAGGTCCGAGGCGTCCTCGACCTTGACCACCTCGTCGGGGCGGCCGGCCCGGTGCACGTGCACGCGGGGATGGTCGACGGCTCCCTGCAGGGTCAGGCCGCCGTGGACGAAGCCGGCCACGACCTGCGCGACGGCCGTCGAGATGCGGTCGGCTCCTGGGGACCCGATCGCCAGTGCCGCGCCGTCGCGGTGGTGGGCCACCGTGGGCGCCATGTTCGACAGCAGCCGGGCACCCGCCGGGAGGCCGTGCAGCCCGCGGGGGTTCAGCTCCTGCTCGCCGAGGCAGTTGTTGAGCCAGATGCCGGTGCCGCGCGCCACCATGCCCGAGCCGTAGCCGGAGGAGACGGTCACCGCGCACGCGCCGCCGTCGCCGTCCGTGGCGGACACGTGGGCGGTGGAGCCCGACGAGCGCACCGCGTCGTCGACCGACGCGAGGTAGGCGAGCGCGTCGGCGACGAGGTCGTCGCTGTGGTCGAGCACGTCGAGCCGGTGCCCCAGGACCGCCCGCTGCACCTCGACCAGACGGTCGACGTCGGCGGCCGACCACCGGCCGTCCGCGACGTCGCGCGGCACGCCGTCGAGCAGGCGCAGCATGGCCGCCACGCACACCCCGCCGATCGCCGGCGTCGGGTTCGTGCCGAGCGTCCAGTCGCCGAGCTCGACGCGCAGCGCCGGCCGGACGACCGGCCGGTACGCGGCGAGGTCGTCGCGCGTCAGCAGACCGCCCCGTGCCACCACGTCGTCGCTGATGAGGCGCCCGAGCTCGCCCGTGTGCAGCGCCGCGGCGCCCTCCTCGGCGATGAGCTCCAGCGACGCGGCGAGGTCGGCGACCACCACCAGCCCGCGCGTCACCGTGCCGTCGACGTCGTGCACGGCCGCGCGGCTCTGCTGGTCCCAGCCGTAGATGTCGTCGTGCACGTAGTCGAGGTAGTAGCGCGACGCCGACCCCAGCCGGAAGCCGCCGCGAGCGACGTCGACCGCCGGGGCCACGACCTCGCGCCACGGCACGCTCCCCCAGCGCCGGTGCGTCTCCTCGAACGCCGCCACCGCACCGTGGGTCGCGACCGACCCGGCGCCGATCGTGACGGTGACCCCGCCGCCGTACTCGGTGGTCACGTCCCACGTGCCCGACCCCCGGGCGGCCTGCGCCCCTCGGCCCGGCATGTCCATCCACCCGTCGACCGTGACGGGGCTCGACCCGTCCTGGGGCTGGACGGTGACGAAGCCGCCCGAGCTGAGCGAGACCAGGCCCACCTCGTTGACCATCGTCACCAGGGCGGCGGCGAGCGCCGCGTCGACGGCGTTGCCGCCCGCGCGCGCCACCTCCGCGCCGGCGTCGGCGGCGGCCTCGTTGGGTGCGGCGAGCGCGACGTCGGGCATCCTCGCAGGCTAGCCGCGCCGACCGGCTCCGCGCGATTCGACGGCAGGGACTCGACGGTAGGGTGGGTTCCGGTGTGCCGGGAAGTCTGGTCGGCGTCCTGTCGCCGACCCCTGGAGGACGATCTCCTGTGAGCACCCCCCGTCGCCGCCTGCTGACCCGCGGCTCCTGGTCCGAGACCCAGCGCATCGGCGAGCTCGTCCGTGCCGAGACGTTCGGCGGCGCGCTGCTCGTCGTCGCGGCCCTCCTCGCCCTGGTCGCCGCGAACACCACCGACGCCTACGGGCAGCTGCGCGACACGGTCGTCGGACCGTCCGCGCTGCACCTCGACCTCTCGCTCGGCACGTGGGCGGCCGACGGTCTGCTCGCCGTCTTCTTCTTCGTCGTCGGCCTGGAGCTCAAGCGCGAGCTCGTCGCCGGCGACCTGCGCGACCCCTCGCGCGCCGCGGTGCCGATCGTCGCGGCCGTCGGCGGCATGGCCGTCCCCGCCGGCATCTACCTGCTGGTCAACGGGCTGCACCCCGAGGGACGCCTGATCGGCTGGGCGATCCCGTCGGCGACCGACATCGCCTTCGCCGTGGCGGTGCTGGCGGTCGTCGGCTCGTTCCTGCCGACCGCGCTGCGACTCTTCCTGCTCACGCTGGCGATCGTCGACGACCTGCTGGCCATCACGATCATCGCGCTGTTCTACACGGCCGACCTCGACGTGCTCTGGCTGCTGGCCGCGCTCGTCCCGATCGGCTTGTTCGGGCTGCTCGTCCAGCGCCGCATCCGCTCGCCGTGGCTCCTCCTCCCGCTCGCGGCCGTCGCCTGGGCCTGCGTGCACGAGTCCGGCGTGCACGCGACGGTCGCCGGCGTCCTGCTCGGGTTCACGGTGCCGGTGCTGCGCCGCGACGGGCAGCAGGGTCCGGGCCTGGCCGAGCACCTCGAGCACCGGGTGCGCCCCGTGTCGTCGCTGTTCGCCGTCCCCGTCTTCGCGTTCTTCTCCGCCGGCGTGGCCGTCGAGGGGGCGTCGGGGTTCGTGGAGGCCCTGCGCGACCCGGTGACCCTGGGTATCGTCGCGGGGTTGGTGGTCGGCAAGCCGGTCGGCGTGCTCGCCTCGACCTGGCTGATGGCGCGGTTCACGCGCGCCGAGCTCGACGACGACCTGACCTGGACCGACCTGCTCGGCGTCGGCCTGCTCGCCGGCATCGGCTTCACGGTGGCGCTGCTGGTCGGCGAGCTTGCGTTCGGGCCGGGCAGCGAGGCCGACGAGCACGTGAAGGTCGGCGTGCTCGTCGGCTCCCTCACGTCGGCGCTGTTGGCCGTGGTGGTGCTGCGCTCCCGCAACCGCGCCTACCGCCCCTGAGCCCACTCCCTCCCCACGTTTCGGTACGTCATCGCCCGTTCTGGTGACGAGAACGGGCGATGACGTACCGAATCGTGGGGACTACTCCCACTCGATGGTGCCGGGGGGCTTGCTGGTGATGTCGAGGACGACGCGGTTGACGTCCTCGACCTCGTTGGTGATGCGGGTGGAGATCCGCTCGAGCAGCTCGTAGGGCAGGCGGCTCCAGTCGGCCGTCATCGCGTCCTCGCTCGACACCGGCCGCAGCACGATCGGGTGGCCGTAGGTGCGACCATCGCCCTGGACGCCCACGGAGCGGACGTCGGCGAGCAGCACCACCGGGAACTGCCAGATGTCGCCGTCGAGGCCGGCGGCCGTCGTCTCCTCGCGCACGATCGCGTCGGCGCGGCGCAGGATCGCGAGACGCTCGGCGTCGACCGCGCCGACGATGCGGATCGCGAGCCCCGGGCCGGGGAAGGGGTGGCGGCCGACGATCGCCTCGGGGATGCCGAGCTGGCGACCCACCTCGCGCACCTCGTCCTTGAACAGCGTGCGCAGCGGCTCCACGAGCGAGAACTCCAGGTCCTCGGGCAGGCCGCCGACGTTGTGGTGGCTCTTGATGTTGGCCGCGCCCTCGCCTCCGCCGGACTCGACGACGTCGGGGTAGAGCGTGCCCTGCACGAGGAACTTGACCGGCGGCCCGGGGGTGGCGAGCACCTCCCGCTCGGCCTCCTCGAACACGCGGATGAACTCGCGGCCGATGATCTTGCGCTTGGTCTCGGGGTCGCTCACGCCGTCGAGGTGCCCGAGGAACCGCTCGCGCGCGTCGACGACCTTCAGGTCGACCCCGGTGGCCTCGACGTAGTCGCGCTCGACCTGCTCGGCCTCACCCTCGCGCAGCAGCCCGTGATCGACGAACACGGCGGTGAGCCGGTCGCCGACCGCGCGCTGCACGAGCGCCGTCGACACCGCGGAGTCGACCCCGCCGGACAGCGCGGAGATCACGCGGGCGTCGCCGACCTCGGCGCGGATCTTCTCGACCTGCTCCTCGACGATGTTGACGCTCGTCCACGTCTGGCGGCAGCCCGCGATCTCGACGAGGAAACGCTCCAGCACCTGCTGGCCGTGCTCGGAGTGCAGCACCTCCGGGTGCCACTGCACGCCCGCGAGCCGGCGCCCGGTGTCCTCGAACGCGGCGACGGTGGCGCGCGGCGAGCGCGCGTTCACGGTGAATCCCTGCGGCGCGCCGACGACCTCGTCGCCGTGCGACATCCACGACGTGAGGCTGGTCGGCAGTCCCTGCAGCAGCGTGCCGGGGTCGAGCACCTCGACGGCCGTGCGCCCGTACTCGCGCTGCCCCGTCCGCGCGACGTCGCCCCCGAGGGCCGCGGCCATCGCCATGAAGCCGTAGCAGATGCCGAACACCGGGACGTCGGACTCGACCATCGACGGGTCGAGCTGCGGCGCGCCCGGCTCGTAGACCGACGACGGACCGCCCGACAGGATGATCGCGGCGGGCTCCCGCGCGAGGATCTCCTCGACCGGCATCGTGTGCGGGACGATCTCGGAGTACACCCGGGCCTCGCGGACGCGGCGCGCGATCAGCTGGGCGTACTGGGCGCCGTAGTCGACGACGATGACGAGGTCGTGGTCTGGGGTCACGGCGTCATCGTATCGGTCGAGAAATTTCTTCAGACGGCTCGTAACCCCCTCTGGGGAGCGTCGTTGAACAGGACGGATCTCGCTACACTCCCTCCCGCGAGATCCACATCGTGCCCGCTCCTCGTGGCACATGACAGGACCCGGCCCGTGAGCTCCCTCCAGGCCGGGTCCTGTGCGTTCCGGCACCCCGACCGGCCGGCCGCGGCCCCCACCACTCCCCCGACCTCGCCGTAGATTGGTCCCGATGTCCGGCCTCGAGATCGCCCTCACCCTCACCAGCGCCACGCTGGGCGTGCTGCTGGTGGTCACGTGGGGCCTGCTCCTGGGAGCGCGGCGCCGCATCACCCAGCTGAAGCGGTCGTTGCAGGCCGAGCGCCCCCGTCCCCGGCTCGCGGTGCCGCGACCCGCGGACGCCGTGCGCACCGTGGTGGGCACGGCGATCAGCCTGAAGGACAAGGGCTTCGGCGGCACCCTGCGCAGCTCGATCGACGACCTCGCGCGCTGGGCCGACGTCGAGCGGCCCGACCTCGCCCGCATGGCCACGCCGGACGGCACCGTCACGATCCTGTTCTCCGACATCGAGGGCTCGACCGCCCTCAACCACGAGCTGGGCGACGGGGGCTGGGTGCGGCTGCTCGCCAAGCACGACGCCGTCGTGACCCGTGCGGTCGGCCGGCACGGCGGGCACGTCGTGAAGTCCCAGGGCGACGGCTTCATGGTGGCCTTCCCGTCGGCCACCGCCGCCGTCGACGCGGCGGCCGAGGTGCAGCGTCGCATCACCCGCGCCCGGCCGGGGTCGCGCCTGGCGGGCGTGGCCGTGCGGATCGGGGTGCACCGGGGGTCGGCGGTGCACCGCGACGGCGACCTCTTCGGGCGGAACGTCGCCTACGCCGCACGCGTGGCCGCCCAGGCCGACGGTGGCGAGGTGCTCGTCAGCGACGCCGTCCTCGAGGCCCTCGAGTCCGACAGCGAGCAGGTGCCCGTGCTCGAGAGTCGCGAGGTCGACCTCAAGGGGATCCCGGGCACCCAGGTCGTCCACGCACTGGACTGGCAGGTCTGAGCCCGGACGTGCGTCGGCCCGGCCCCTCCGAGGAGGAACCGGGCCGGGCAGCCGTGAGCAGGACGGTCAGTCGAGCCGCTCGGTGGCCTTCTTCTGCAGCTTCTCGGCGAAGTTCGGGTCGTGCTCGAGCAGCTCGGCCACGTCGGAGTCGGTGAGGTGCAGCGCCTTGACCGGCGTCTTCGCCACGACGGTCGCGTTGCGCAGCTTGCCGTTGACGAGCGCCATCTCGCCGATGACGTCACCGGCGCCGAGCTCGGCGATCGACTCCTGGTGACGTCGGATCTCCACGGTGCCGTCGAGGATGATGTACGCCTTGTCCGCGGGGGTGTTCTCGATCATCACGGCCCAGCGCTCGGGGATGTTCACGGGACGACCGACACCGGCGAGCTTCTCGATGGTCTTGGCGTCGAAGTCGGTGACGCGGGTCAGCGCGTCGATGGTCTCGCGGTCTGCCTTGCGTGCCATGGCTTCCTCTCGGTCGAACGGCGCGGGGTGGAGGGGCGCCGCAGCCGGTCCAACGACCTGGAGCGAAGGAGGACACGCCCGCAGCATGCTGACGGTACGCTGCCCGACGTCCCCTCCGCCAGCCCTGGAAGGCAATGACGTGGCCTCTCGAGACGCGCGTACGGCCCGGTCCCGCCGCGCGTTCGGCTCGGTGCTGCTCGGGTCGGCCGAGCAGGACACCAGCCGGCTGCGCATCCGCATCCAGCTGCTGCTCACCCTCTTCCTCGTCAGCACCAACCTCATCGGTGCCGGCATCGTCGTGGCCCTGTCGGTCTTCGTGGTCCCGAGCCCCCGCCCCACGCGGGACATGGGCGTGGCCCTCGCGATCGCCGTGCCGATCTACGTCGGCCTCGCCGTGCTCGTGGGCGCGACGTGGGGGACGCGGCGGACGGTCCGGGCCCAGCGGTGGGCCCTCGAGGACCGCGAGCCGACGCCGCGCGAGCGGCGCCGCGCCCTGCGCGCCGCCCGGTCCCTGACCGTCATGCAGGCGGCGCTCTGGGTGCTGGCGACGGTGCTGTTCACGCTGCTGTCGGTCGTCGTGCAGCCCGAACGTGCCCTGTCGACCGGTCTCACCGTCGGCATCGCGTCGATCGTCGTCACGACCATCGCCTACCTGCTGGCCGAGTTCGCGATGCGGCCGATCGCCGCCCGCGCCCTCCGCGGCGCCGTCATGAAGCGGCCGCGCGGCCTCGGTGCGGCGACCCGCGTCCTGATGTTCTGGTGGCTCGGCACGGGTGCGCCCGTGGTGGGCCTGGTCGTCGTCGGCATCCTCGCGCTCACCACCGACCAGCTGACCCTGAGCGAGCTGGCGGTCGTGACGCTGATCATCGGCTCGGTCGTGCTGTTCTTCGGCTTCTTCGTCATGTGGCTCACCTCCCGAGCCGTCGTCCAGCCGATGACGGGTGTCACCGAGGCGATGCGTCGGGTCGAGCGCGGCGAGTTCGGCACCACGATCGAGGTGTTCGACGGCTCGGAGCTGGGGATGCTGCAGTCGGGCTTCAACCAGATGTCCACGGGCCTGCTGGAGCGGGAGCGGTTGCGCGACGCGTTCGGTCGCCACGTCGGGCGCGACGTCGCGGAAGCCGCGCTGGAGGACGTGCGGCTGGGCGGCGAGACACGCGAGGTGTCGGTGCTGTTCACCGACCTCGTGGGCTCCACGTCGTACGCGGAGGAGCGCGAGCCGGACGAGGTCGTGGCCATGCTGAACGACTACTTCGGCGTGATCATCGCGGAGGTCGACGCGCACGGCGGCCTCGTCAACAAGTTCATGGGCGACGCCGTGCTCGCCGTCTTCGGCGCGCCGCGTCACCTCGACGACCACGCGGGGCAGGCGCTCGCCGCCGCCCGACGGATCGGGGAGCGGCTCGAGACGGAGCTGGTCGGCGTGCGCGCCGGGATCGGCGTGGCCACGGGACGGGCGGTCGCGGGCTACGTCGGCGACGAGACCCGCTACGAGTTCACGGTGATCGGCGACGCCGTCAACGCCGCCTCCCGGCTGACCGAGCTGGCGAAGGACGTCGAGGGGGGTGTGCTGGCCGACCTGCAGGCGGTCACCGCGGCCGACCCCGAGGAGGCCGCCCACTGGCGCCGCGAGGGCAGCACGGTGCTCCGCGGTCGGTCCGAGGAGACCGAGACCGCCGTCCCGCGCCGGGCGGAGACCCCCAGCGCCTGACCCTCTCCGCGGTCGGCCGATTCCCATCACTTCATGGGAATCCCTCACTCCCCTGCGGATGATTCCGCCGGTGAGCACGGGACGACCATGGTGAGTGAGGGAGAACCATGGTGAGCTGCTGGTTCCCATCAATTGATGGGAACCAGCAGCGGCGAGGCAGCAGGTCAGCTGACGCCGACGATGGGCAGGCGCAGGGCGGCCGGTGCGTCCTCGGGGACCACGGGGTTCTTCGGCGCGATCGGCTCGAGCGAGCGGAAGCCCTCACCCACCGCGGGGCGCGGGTCGGCCTCGCCACGGTTCGGCCAGTAGGCCATCGCGCGCTCGGCCTGGGCCGTGATGGTCAGCGACGGGTTGACGCCGAGGTTCGCGCTGATCGACGAGCCGTCGACCACGTGCAGCCCCTCGTGACCGTACAGGCGGTGGTATGGGTCGATCACGCCGGTCTCCGGGGAGTCGCCGATGCATGCGCCGCCCATGAAATGGGCGGTGAGCGGCACGTTGAACGGCTCGCCGATCGTGCCACCGGGCGTGCCGCCCATGTGCTCGGCCATCCGCTGGACGGCCACGTGGCCCGGCTCGATGAAGGCCGGGTTCGGGGCACCGTGGCCCTGGCGCGACGTCAGCACCTTCCTGCCGAGGAGGTTGCGCTTGGTGTAGGTCGTGATCGAGTTGTCGTGGGTCTGCATGACCAGCGCGATGACCGTGCGCTCGGACCAGTGCCGCAGGTCGTAGAGCTTGAACATGTTGCGCTTCTGCCGCCACATCTCCTTGAGCCACGTCTTCCACCGGGCCCTCGGGAGGCTGCCGTCGGTCAGGACGGTCTGCATCAGCGACATCGCGTTGGAGCCTCGCCCGTAGCGGCACGGCTCGATGTGCGTGAACTCGTCGGGGTGGAACGACGACGTGATGGCCACGCCCTCGGAGTAGTCGACGTCCTTGCCGTCGGCGATGGAGCCGAGGAGCGCCTCGGAGTTGGTGCGGGTCAGCAGCCCGAGCCGGTCCGAGACGTTCGGCAGGACGCCCTGGTCCTTCATCCGGTGCAGCAGCTTCTGCGTGCCCATGGTGCTGGCGGAGAAGATGACCTGCTCGGCGGTCATGACGCGGTGCTTGCGGAAGCGCTTGTTCGTGCGCCGGGTCTCGACCGCGTAGCCACCTCCCGGCAGCGGCGTCACCGACACCGCGGTCGTCAGCGGGTGGATCTCGGCCCCGTTCTGCTCGGCGAGGTAGAGGTAGTTCTTGACGAGCGTGTTCTTCGCGTTGTGACGGCAACCGGTCATGCACTCGCCGCAGTTCGTGCAGGCGTTGCGGTCGGGGCCCGCGCCGCCGAAGTAGGGGTCGGCGATCTTCTGGCCCGGCTCGTCGCCGAACAGGACGCCGACCGGCGTGTGGTGGAACGTGCCCTCCACGCCCATGTCCTGCGCGACCTTCTTGATGACCCGGTCGGCCGGGGTCTCGAACGGGTAGGTCGCGACGCCCAGCATCCGCTTGGCCTGGTCGTAGTAGGGCGCCAGCTCGCTCTTCCAGTCGGCGATGTGGCCCCAGGCGGGATCCTTGTAGAAGGGGTCGAGCGGCTCGTAGAGCGTGTTGGCGTACACGAGCGACCCGCCGCCGACGCCCGCGCCGGACAGGATGAGCACGTCCTTGAGCTTGTCGATGCGCTGGATGCCGTAGCAGCCCAGCTGGGGCAGCCACAGGAACTTGCGCAGCCGCCACGACGTCTTGGCGAAGTCCTCGTCGCGGAAGCGCTTGCCCGCCTCCAGGACGGCGACCTTGTAGCCCTTCTCGGTCAACCGCAGGGCGGACACGCTCCCGCCGAATCCGGAGCCGATGACGATGACGTCGTGGTCGAAACCCATGGGAACCTCTCGTGGTGCTGCTGCGGGGTGGTGCTGCGGTGTGCTGCGGGGTGGGAGACGCGCGGGGCGTCGGGGGGCGGTGGCGTCAGGCGCGCGGCGTGCGGCGCAGCACCTTCAGCCCGAGGGTGAGGGCCTGGGCGTAGCGCCGCGCGGGGACGAACGCGGGCCCGCCCATCGGCACGGCACGCTGGACCGCGACGGCCTGCGGCTCGGTGTAGCGCAGGATGCCCTCGGCACCCTGGCGACGCCCGACGCCCGACGTGCGCATGCCGCCCATGGGGGCGTCGATGCTGCCGAAGGTGGCGGCGAAGCCCTCGTTGATGTTGACGGTGCCGGCCTTGATGGCCGGAGCGATGCGGCGGGCCTCGCGGACCGGGCCGAAGATGCTGGCGTTGAGGCCGTACTCGCCGGCGTTCGCGAGCGCGACGGCCTCGTCGACCGTGCGGTACGGGTAGAGCGACACGAGCGGGCCGAACGTCTCCTCGGCGAAGCAGGCGGCAGCCTCGGTGACGCCCTCGAGCACGGTCGGCTCGAAGAAGTACGGCCCGAGGTCGGGTCGGGCCCGACCGCCCGTGAGCACGGTCGCGCCGTTCGCGACCGCGTCGTCCACGTGCTTGGCGACGGTCTCGACCTGGCTCTGGGAGATGAGCGAGCCCATGTCGGCGTCCCAGTCGAGGGAGGCGCCGAGGCTCAGGGCCTGCACCCGACGCACGAAGGCGTCGCGGAAGGCGTCGTAGAGCGCCTCGGGCACGTAGACGCGCTCGATCGACACGCACAGCTGACCGGCGGAGGAGAAGCAGGCGGTGACCGCGCCGGCCGCGGCCCGCTCGACGTCGGCACCGGGCAGCAGGATCATCGGGTTCTTGCCGCCGAGCTCGAGCGAGCAGCTGACGAGACGCTCGGCCGCCTGCTTCGCGACGAGGGTGCCGGTGGCGGTGGAGCCGGTGAAGCAGATGTAGTCGGCGCGCTCGATGATCGCCGAGCCGACGACCGAGCCCGCGCCGCTGACGACCTGCCACACGTCGGTGGGGATGCCGGCCCTGCGCAGGAGCTCGACGCCGGCGAGCGCGATGAGCGGGCTCTGGCTGTCGGGCTTGTGCACGACGGCGTTGCCGGCCGCGACGGCGGGCAGACCGTCGGAGATGGCCATCGTCAGCGGGTAGTTCCAGGGGCTGATGATGCCGACGACGCCCTTGGGCACCTGGTTCACCTCGACGCGGGTCAGCCCGGGCAGGGCGCCGTTGCGTCGGGTCGGGCTGAGCTGGCTCTTCAGGCGGCGCGCGTAGAACCGCGCGGTCAGCGCGAGGTGGGCGACCTCGTCGAACGCGTGCGCCCGCGCCTTGCCCGACTCGAGCTGGATGAGGTCGAGCAGCTCGTCCTGGTGCGCGAGGACGAGGTCGTGCAGGCGCAGCAGCGCGGCGGACCGCGCCTCCAACGGGGTCCGGGCCCAGCGCTGCTGGGCGGCGCGCGCGGCGTCGAACGCCGCCTCGACGTCGTCGATCGACGACACGGGGATCTCCGCGACGGGCTCGCCCGTGAGCGGGGTGGTGGTCGTGCGGGTCTCGCCGCTGGTGCTGCGGATCAGCGACGTCAGGCTCTGGACACGGGAGGCGGGGACCACGTCGGCGAGTGACATGCTCTCCAGGATACCGCCGGTATGTCGAATGCGACAGGGCTTGTGTCACATCCGGTGGCGATGTCGGACGGACGCCGCGTCAGCGGGTCAGCCGAGCAGCGTCTCGCCCCAGAACCCGCGCGGCCCGACGCCGGGCGGGCAGGCGAACAGGCCGGAGCTGCGGTGCACCAGGTACTCGTTGAGGGCGTCGTTGGTCGGACCGGCGAGGTTGCGCTGGATCCGCACGAACTGGTCGGGCGAGCGCTGGTAGCTGATGAAGAAGAGACCGGCCGCGAGCTGTCCGAGGCCGTCGGTGCCGTTGACGAAGTTGTAGCCGCGACGCAGGATCCGGGCCCCGCCGTTGTTGTCGGGGTGGGCCTTGGCGACGTGCGAGGTGACGGGGATGAGCGGCTGGCCGTCCGAGCCGCGCTTCGTCAGGTCGATGGCCGCGTGCTCGTCGCCGCCGGACAGCGGACCGCCCGAGCCCTTGGCCCGACCGACGATCGCCTCCTGGCCGGCGAGCGGCTCCCGGTCCCACGTCTCGATGCGCATGTCGATGCGTCGCGCCACCAGGTAGGAGCCGCCGACCATCCAGTCGGGACCGTCGCCCTCCTGGACCCACACGACGTCGTCGACGTCGCGGTCCTCGGACTTCACGTTCGCCGTGCCGTCCTTGAAGCCGAAGAGGTTGCGCGCCGTGGCCTGCGCCGCCGACGTCGACGACGTGCGTCCGAAGCCGAGCTGGGAGTAGCGCACCGACGCGCGTCCGAAGGCGATCCGGACGAGGTTGCGGATCGCGTGCACGGCCACCTGGGGGTCGTTCGCGCAGGCCTGGATCGCGACGTCGCCGCCCGTCAGGGACGGGTCGAGACGGTCGCCGGAGAACAGCGGCAGGTCGGTGAGGTCGGCGGGGCGCGCGTCGCCGAGCCCGAACCGGGCGCGACCGTCGCGCTCGAACAGGCTCGGCCCGAAGCCGATGGTCAGCGTCAGGCCCGACGCCGGGAGGCCGAGCGCCTCACCGGTGTCCTCCGGCGGGGCCTCAGGTGCGCCGGCGACGGCGCCGTAGACGCCCACCTCGTTGCCCTGGGTGAGCTTGCGGGCCGCCTGCGTCCACTCCTTCAGCAGCCCGACGAGCTCGTCACGGCTCTGCGTCGTCACGTCGAGCACGACGAAGTGCAGCCGGTCCTGCGCGGGCGTGAGGATGCCCGCCTGGTGCCGTCCCTCGAACGCGACCGGGACCGCCTCGGGGTCGGCGCGCACCGGCTCGTCGCGGGTCGCGCCGACGGCGTAGCCCCCGGCGACGCCTGCGACCACCGCACCGGCGCCGGCCGCGCCGAGCAGGGCGCGACGCGACAGCGGGGAGCGCTCGCTCACGCCGAGGCCGCGACCACGGCCGCCACCTTGCTGATCGGCTCGCTGAGCGCCGCGACGGAGTCCGAGAGCCGCTTGACCTGCTCCTTGCTGAGCGTGTCGTAGCCGGCCCACTCACCGGTGTCGGCGTCCTGGTACTGGTCGAGCTCGGTGTCGAGCGCCTTGAAGCGCTGGTCGATGAGGGTCACGAGGTCGGGGTCGGCCTTCTCGAGCACGGGGCGGAGCGCGGCGATCGCGGCCTGCGAGCCCTCGATGTTGGCCTTGAAGTCCCAGAGGTCGGTGTGGCTGAACTCGTCCTCCTCGCCCGTGATCTTGCCGGTCGCGACCTCGTCGAGCAGACCTTTGGAGCCCTGGGCGAGCTGGAGGGCCGTGAGGGGCTTCTCCTTGCTCTCCTGGACCACCTTCGTGACGTTGGCGAGCAGCTGGTCGGCGTAGGGGTCCATGCCGTCGGTGTTGCCCGCGACCCAGAGCTGCTTCTCGATGCGGTGCCAGCCCGTGAAGTCGCGTCCCTCCGCCTTGGCGTCGGGCTCGCGGCCGTCGGTGATCGGGTCGAGGTCGCCGAAGATCTCCGCGACGGGCTCGATGCGCTCCCAGTAGGTGCGGGCCCGCGGGAAGAGCGCCTTGGCCTCGTCGACCTCGCCGGCCTTGACCGCGTCGACGAACTCGGTGGTCTTGTCGATGAGCGCACCGGTCTGGCTCTCCACGTAGCGCTGGTAGCTGGCGGCAGCGGCCTTGAGCTCGGCGGAGTCCGACAGCTCCTTGGCGGCCTTGCCGGACACGGTGAGGTCCTGGCGGATGCCGTCGCCGACCATGCCGGGCTTGCACGCGCCCTGGTAGTCGCCCTTCGGCAGGTCGACGACGAGGTCGCGCGACAGGCCCGGCCCGATGTTCTCGACCTCGCCCATGATCCGGTCGCCCTCGGCGTACACGTAGAACTCGGTGACCTTGGAGCCGGCGTTCGTCACGGCGAACGTGGTCGGGCCGGCCTTGAGCTGGGTCGCCGAGACCTTGCAGGAGGAGTCGGCGGCCTTCACGGCGACCGTGCCGTCGGCCTCCGACGGCTTCTCGGCGCAGGCGGCGAGCAGGGAGAGGGAGGCGGCGGCGAGGCCGGTGACGAGGAGGGTGCGGCGCATGGGGGTCCTTCGGTGCAGGGCGCCCGGGTGAGGGCAGCCTCACCATGCTAGACCGCAGACGGTTCCCCGCGGCAACGGTTCGGGGTGTGACGTACGCCGAGCGCAGGTCCGCCGGGACCTTCACAGGATCTGCACATCCGCTTCGCACACCGCACCCCACGGCGAACCTAGGGTCGGAACCATGACCCGCCAGGACCCGCGCCGCACGATCCTCGTCGTCGAGGACGAGCCGCTCATCAACCAGATGGTGACCGACCGGCTGCGCGCCGAGGGGCACGACGTGGTGCAGGCGCACGACGGCCCGGGGGCGGTCGACGCCTTCGTCGCCCACGAGCCGGACCTCGTGGTGCTCGACCTGATGCTGCCCGGCTTCGACGGGCTGGAGGTCTGCCGGCGGGTGCAGGCGCTGCGGCCGGTCCCGGTGCTGATGCTCACCGCCCGCGACGACGAGACCGACGTGCTCGTCGGCCTGCACGTCGGCGCCGACGACTACGTGACGAAGCCGTTCCGCCAGCGCGAGCTGGTGGCCCGGGTGCAGGCGCTGCTGCGTCGCGTCGCCCGCGCGGCCGAGCTCGCCGCCACCGCCTCCCCGTCGCGCACCCTCGGGTCGCTCGTGGTCGACGGCGCCGCCAGGCGGGTCACGGTCGACGGCGGCGAGGTGCACCTGACGCCGCTCGAGTTCGACCTGCTCGCCGCCCTCGCGGCGGAGCCCGGCGCCGTGGTGGACCGCGAGACGCTGATGCGCGACGTGTGGGGCTGGTCCGACGCGTCGGGCACGCGCACGCTCGACAGCCACGTCAAGACGCTCCGCGCCAAGATCGGCGCCGACCGGCTCCGGACGGTGCATGGCGTCGGCTACGCCCTGGAGGCTCGATGAGCACCCGGGGGGCCGGACCCCTGGCCGCGTTCGGCACGATCAAGGCCAAGCTCGGCCTGCTCGTCGGGGCGAGCGTCGTCGTCGCCGCCCTGCTCGCGCAGGTCGGCGACCGCGCCGGGCTCCCGGTGTGGGTGACGTTGCCCGTCACCGTGGGGTCCGCCGTCCTGGTGACGCAGTGGCTGGCGCGGGGCATGACGTCGCCGCTGCGCGCGATGACCGGGGCCGCCGCACGCATGGCGGCGGGCGACTACACGGTGCGCGTCGGCGCGACGACCGACGACGAGGTGGGACGGCTGTCGCGAGCCTTCGACGCGATGGCCTCGGACCTGGAGGCGATCGACCGGGAGCGGCGCGAGCTGGTCGCGACGGTCGCGCACGAGCTGCGCACCCCGCTGACCGCGCAACGGGCGCTGCTGGAGAACCTCGCCGACGGCGTCGTCCGGCCCGACGACGCCACCCTTGGGGCCGCCCTCCGCCAGGCCGAACGTCTCAGCGACCTGGTGGCCGACCTGCTCGACCTGTCCCGCATCGACGCCGGCGTCGCTCCGCTGCGCCTCCAGGAGGTCGAGGTGGGTGACCTGCTGCGGTCCGCCGTCGACGACGCGGCCGGCGCGGACCGCGAGGTCGACGTCGACGTGCTCGTCGACCCCGCTGCGCTGGTGGTCGAGGCCGACCCGCGTCGGCTCGCCCAGCTGGTGGCCAACCTGGTCGACAACGCGGTCCGCCACGCGCCCACGGGCGGCACCGTCCGCCTGTCCGCCTGGTCCGTGCCGGACGGCTGGGTGCTCGACGTGACCGACGACGGTCCCGGCATCCCCGACGACCTGCGCGAGCGCGTGCTCGAACGCTTCGGCACCGGCCCGGACTCCGGCGGCGGCACCGGGCTCGGCCTCGCCATCGCCCGCTGGGTGTGCGACCTGCACGGCGGCACCCTCGCCGTCCTCGCTGCGGAGCGGGGCGCCCACCTGCGCGCCACCCTCCCCCTCCACCCCCGACCGACCCCCCGATCGACCCCGACGAGGAGCACCCCGATGACCGACCCCACCCCGTCCCGCGGCAGCGGTGCCGCGACCCCGACCACCACGCCTCCCCCGCCGGCCGCGGCCCCCACCGCCGGCCGGGTCGAGGAGGTGTGGGCCCGGCTCTGGCCCGAGCGTGACCTGTCGCCCCAGGTGCGTCCGCTGCTGGCCTCCTGCCTCGTCGGCGTCCTCGCCGCCGTGCTGCTGGTCGACCAGCCGATGGGCGTCGGCTTCCTGCTCGTGGCCCTGGCCGTCGCAGGCGTCGTGCTCGCGCAGTCGCCGCGGCGACGCGAGCCGTGGACGGTGCTGGGTGTGGCCGTGGGCGTCGGGCTGTCCCTGATGACCGTGCTGCGGGCGAGCGAGTGGCTCGGCCTGCTCGGGGTCGTCGTGGCGGGGGCGACGCTCGCGGTCGCCGTCACCGGCGCACGGTCGGCGCTCGGCGTCCCCGCGGCGTCGACCGCCTGGGTGGCCGCCGCCCTGCGTGGCCTGCCCCTGCTCGGCCGCACGCTGTCGGCGACGAGCCGCTCCCGCCTCCTGTGGCCCGTCCTGCGCACGGCAGCCCTGGCCCTCGGTGGGCTCGTGCTGTTCGGCGGCCTCTTCGCCTCCGGCGACGCCGTGTTCGGCTCGTGGGCCTCCGGCCTGGTGCCCGACCTGGCGTGGGACTCCGTCGTGGCCCGCGGCTTCGTGTGGTTCTTCGCCGCCGGGGTGACGCTCGCGGGCTGCTACGTGGCCCTCAACCCGCCGCCGGTGCTGGCCGAGGACCTGCCCGCCGCCCGCCCTGTGCAGCACCGGTGGGAGTGGCTCGTGCCGCTCGGCACCGTCCTGGTCCTGTTCGTCGGCTTCCTCCTGGCCCAGTCGGCGGCGATGTGGGGCGGGCGCGACTACCTCGAGCGCACCACCGGGCTGACGTACGCCGAGTACGTGCACCAGGGGTTCGGCCAGCTCACGGCGGTGACCGTCCTCGTGCTGCTCGTCATCGGCGTCGCGGCGCGCAAGGCACCGCGCACCGACCCGCGCGACCGCCTGCTGCTGCGCCTCGCCCTCGGGGCGCTCTGCCTGCTCACCCTCGCGGTCGTCGCCTCGGCGATGTACCGGATGGACCTGTACCAGGAGGCGTACGGCTACACGGTGCTGCGCGTCGCGGTCGACGGCTTCGAGCTCTGGCTGGGCCTGGTCGTGCTCATGACGCTGGCGGCCGTGGTGCGGCTCTCCGGCGCCTGGCTCCCGCGGGCCGTGGTGCTCAGCGGTGCCTCGGCGCTGCTGCTGCTCGGCGCCGTCGACCCGGCCGCCCTGGTGGCGGAGCGCAACCTCGACCGCTACGAGGCCACCGGCCGCCTCGACGTGGACTACCTCGCGGAGCTCGGCCCGGACGCGGTGCCCACCGTCGTCGACCGCCTCGAGCCCGACGTCGCCGCGTGCGTGCTCGCGTACGACTCCTCCCCGAGCGACGTCGACGACCGGGCGCCCTGGTCGTGGAACCTGGGTCGGGACCGTGCCGAGCGTGCCCTGGCGACGCTGCCGCCGCCGGCCGCGACCTGCCCGACGTTCCGGGCCGAGTAGCTCAGCTGACGACCACGGCCAGGACGACGCCGAGCAGCACCACGCCGAGCGCGCCGATGCCCGCCCCGGCGAACGGCCACGGCCACAGGGGCCGACCCGCCCCGGCCGCCCGCACCATCCGGAACGCGCTGAACAGCACGCCCGCGAGGAGCAGCAGCCACAGCAGGCCGATGCCGCCGAACAGCAGCAGCGAGCCCCCGGCCTCGCAGACCAGCGGGTCGTCGGGCTCGCCGACGCAGCCGTCGCCGACCATGATCAGCAACGGCGAGACCGCGCCGAGGACCAGCGAGCCGAGGGTGAGGCCGATCCACAGCGGCACCGATACGACGATGTCCACGAACCGGCCCGACGTCATGGGCGGGCGCTCGGTCGGCTCCGTGGTGCCCGGCCGGCCGTGGCTCGGGTCGGGCGGCGGAGCGGTCATCAGGCGACGACGACCTCGACCCGCTGGAACTCCTTGAGCTCGGTGTATCCGGTGGTGGCCATCGCACGACGCAGCGCGC
The DNA here is from genome assembly GCA_026392465.1 of Propionibacteriales bacterium. Taxonomy (GTDB): domain Bacteria; phylum Actinomycetota; class Actinomycetes; order Propionibacteriales; family Nocardioidaceae; genus Aeromicrobium. The sequence continues at coordinate 79,313 of JAPLCA010000015.1, read as the reverse complement.
CGATGAGGTTCATCGTGCCGTCGGGAACGGACGACGGACCGAACAGCACCGACTCCAGCGACCCGACCGTGCCGATCTCGACCCGCTTGCCGCGCGGCAGCTCGTGGTGCCAGGCCTCGGCGCCCCAGTGGAAGCCGCGACCGGGCGCCTCCGTGGCCCGCGCGAACGGCGAGCCGATCATGACGGCGTCGGCGCCGCACGCGATCGCCTTGGCGATGTCGCCGCTGCGCCCGATCGAGCCGTCGGCGATGACGTGGACGTAGCGTCCGCCGGACTCGTCGAGGTAGTCCCGACGGGCGGCGGCCACGTCGGCCACGGCCGACGCCATGGGGACCGCCAGACCCAGCACGGAGCGGGTGGTGTGCGCCGCGCCGCCGCCGAAGCCGACCAGCACGCCCGCGGCGCCGGTGCGCATGAGGTGCAGGGCGGCCTGGTAGGTGGCGCAGCCGCCGACGACGACCGGGACGTCGAGCTCGTAGATGAACTGCTTGAGGTTCAACGGCTCCGTCTGGCTCGACACGTGCTCGGCCGAGACGGTGGTGCCGCGGATGACGAACAGGTCGACGCCCGCGTCGACCACGACGTCGGCGAACTGCTTGGTGCGCTGCGGCGAGAGCGCGGCGGCCACCGTGACCCCGGCCTCGCGGATCTCGGCGAGCCGGTCCTTGATGAGCGCCGGCTTGATCGGCTCGGCGTAGATGTCCTGGAGGCGCGCGGTGGCGGCGACGGCGTCGAGCGAGGCAATCTCCGCGAGCAGCGGCGTCGGGTCCTCGTAGCGGGTCCAGAGTCCCTCGAGGTCGAGGACGCCGAGGCCACCGTGGCGACCGAGGGCGATGACCGTCTCCGGGCTCATCACGCTGTCCATCGGGGCGGCGATGACGGGCAGGTCGAAGCGGTAGGCGTCGATCTGCCAGGCGGTGGAGACCTCCTCGGGGTCGCGCGTGCGCCGGCTGGGCACGATCGCGATGTCGTCGAAGGAGTACGCGCGCCGACCGCGCTTGGCGGCACCGATGTCGAGCTCAGGCATGGGTCCACCCTAGTGCCGTCGGCGACCGCCTCGCCCTGCCCGGCTGTGGACGCACGCCTGGACCGACGTCGGCGGCCCTTGGCAGGATCGCTGAGGTCGCCGACGATGGAGGGGTGCCGACCATGACCGACGCGCAGAGCTGGACGCTGATCATCGGGTTCCTGACCACGACGGTCGCCGTGCTCGGTGTCGTCATGACCTCCTTCCACCGCACGCTGCAGGCGGGGCTGACGGCGGTACGGCACGAGCTGCGCGGTGAGATCGGCACCGTCCGCGCCGAGATCGACGGCCTCCGCACCGAGATGCGCACGGAGTTCCGCCGCGTCGACGAGCGGCTCGACCACCTCGACCGCGACGTGCAGGCCCTCGCCCGCCACGTCTTCGACCGCCCGGAGTAGACCCGGGCTCCTGCGGACCCGTCGCCGACGAGCCGCCGCGGTCAGCGTCCGGCGTAGTTGGGCGCCTCGACCGTCATCTGGATGTCGTGGGGGTGGCTCTCCTTGAGCCCCGCCGACGTGATCCGCACGAAGCGGCCGCGGTCCTGCAGCTCGGGGATGGTGCACGACCCGACGTAGAACATCGACTGGTGCAGACCACCGACGAGCTGGTGGGCCACGGCGCCGAGCGGACCGCGGTAGGCCACCTGGCCCTCGATGCCCTCGGGCACGATCTTGTCGTCGCTGACGACGTCGGCCTGGAAGTACCGGTCCTTGGAGTAGGACTTCTTGCCGCGCGAGGCCATGGCGCCGATGGAGCCCATGCCGCGGTAGGTCTTGTACTGCTTGCCGTTCATGAAGATGAGGTCGCCGGGGCTCTCCTCACAGCCGGCGAGCAGCGAGCCGACCATGACGGTGTCGGCACCGGCCACGAGGGCCTTCGCGATGTCGCCGGAGTACTGCAGACCGCCGTCGGCGATGACGGGGATGCCGGCGGGCTTCGCGGCGAGCGAGGCCTCGTACACGGCCGAGACCTGTGGGACACCGACGCCCGCGACGACGCGGGTGGTGCAGATGGACCCGGGACCGACGCCGACCTTGACCGCGTCGACACCGGCGTCGACGAGCGCCTGCGACCCGGCGCGGGTGGCGACGTTGCCGCCGACGACCTGGATGTCGGCGAAGTTCTTGTCGGCCTTGATGCGGCGGATCATGTCGAGCAGGAGGCGGGCGTGGCCATGGGCGGTGTCGACGACGAGCACGTCGACCCCTGCCTCGCGGAGGGCGTTGGCGCGGTCCCAGGAGTCGCCGAAGAAGCCGACGGCGGCACCGACGAGGAGGCGGCCCTCGCCGTCCTTGCTGGCGAGGGGGAACTGCTCGGACTTCACGAAGTCCTTGACGGTGATGAGTCCGGCGAGCCGGCCCTCGTCGTCGACGATCGGGAGCCGCTCGCGCTTGTGCTGGCGCAGCAGCGCCGAGGCGTCCTCGCGGCTGATGCCGACCGGTCCGGTGACGAGCGGCATGGGCGTCATGACGTCGCCGACCAGCGTGCTGGCCCACTCGGCGACGGGCGTGAAGCGCAGGTCGCGGTTGGTGATGATGCCGATGAGCCGGTCGTCGGGGTCGACGACGGGCAGGCCGGAGACGCGGTACTCGCCGCAGAGCTCGTCGAGCTCCTCCAGGGTCGCCTTCGGGCCGATGGTGACCGGGTTGGGGATGATGCCGGTCTGGGTGCGCTTCACCAGGTCGACCTGGTAGCTCTGGTCCTCGATCGAGAGGTTGCGGTGCAGGATGCCGATACCGCCCTCGCGGGCCATGGCGATCGCCATGCGGGACTCGGTGACGGTGTCCATCGCGCTCGAGAGCAGCGGGATGCGCAGGGTCAGGTCGCGCGTCAGGCGGGCGGTGGTGTCGACCTCGCTGGGCACGACGTCGGTCTCGCCCGGCAGCAGCAGGACGTCGTCGTACGTGAGACCGAGACTGGCGAACTTGTCGGGGATGCCCTGCTCCATGCACCCATCCTACGACCGTCCGCCAGGGGTCCCGACCGTGTGGAGGGTGACGTCCGACGCGTGACGTCGCCCGAGTTCGAGCGCTCTGCGTCTTGTGGACCTGGTGACGGTTTCCCGGCGCGGAACCGTCGCCAACTCCACAAAACGCCGACGGCTACAGGCCGACCTTGCCCTCGGCCCAGTACGGCTGCGTCCGGACGGCCTTGCGGTCGAGACCGACGACGTCACGCAGGAGCGAGCGCTGGCGCTGGATCGCCGGCCCGTTGCCCGCCAGGTAGGCAACCGGGTCGTCGAGCACACGCAGCGCCTCGACGTTCGCCCTCAGCCAGGCGTCCACGACGGCACCGGGCACCTCGAGGGCGGGCAGCACGGTGGCGTCGGGCAGGAGCGCCTGGGTCGCGGCGACGTCGGGCTCGGGCACCTCCAGCACGGTCAGCAGCTCGCGGCCCTCGTTCGCCGCGCGGTCGGCCATGCACAGCGCGAGGCTGATGACGGTCGCGTCGCCGAGCAGCACGACGGGCCGGTCGCCGCTGAGCGCCCAGGTGAACGCCCGCGCCGACGCCCAGCGGCACACCTTGACGGGGTCGCCCGGCACCCACCCCTCCACCAGGTCGTGCCCGGGCGTGGGGCCCGGGTGGTCGTGACGCTGCACGACGATCGTGAGCGCGTCGCCGACGACTCGGGCGGGCGTGTAGTGCCGGAACGCGTTGCGGGCGACCCGGAACGCCGTGACGTCGCACGGCTCGATCGTCGCGCCGTGGAAGTCGGTGCTGGCCAGGACGAGACGACGCAGCCCGGGTGAGAGCAGGTCGTTGGCGCGGACCACGGCGTCGTGGGCCTGCGACTCGACGTAGCTGGCGAGCAGCGTGGGGGTGCGGGCCACGGCTCAGCCCTTCCCGAGGGTGCGCAGGTCGTCCGCGTAGGCGTCGAGCACGTCGGCGTAGCCGCGCGCGCTCGGCGCGACCTCGAACCGCCAGGGCAGGTAGGCGTCGTCGCGCGCTGCGGTGGTCCGGGCCCAGATCGGCTGGTCCTGCAGCCTCTCCAGGTGCTGTCGGCCCTCGCGGGTGTCCCACATCGCGACGTCGACGTCGTAGGTGTCGGCGTTCTCCCAGCTCACGGCGTCCCAGTAGACGCCCTCGTCGAGGTCGCGCTCGTCGGGCTCCACGACGTCGAGGCCGACCTCCTCGCGCAGGTAGCGCAGGTCGCCGTAGGCCGAGGGGTTCGCGACGTACAGGAGGTCGGGCGTGGTCGACGTCGCGACCAGGGTCGGGTCGCCCGCCGCCCGGGCCGCGACCCGCAGCCGGTCCCCCGCCGCGGCGAGCGCGGCGTGGTCGTCCTCGAAGGTCGCCGGGTCGGCCCCGAGTGCCGTCGCGAGCCGCTCGGCGTTGTCGATGATCCCGTCGACCGTCTCGCCGTCGTACGTCACGGCAGCCACCGGGTAGGCCTTCTCGACCCGTGCCCGGGTGTCGGGATCGATGAACGAGAGCGCGTCGCCGACGTAGTGGGTCGTCACCACCAGGTCGGGGCGGGTGGCCGCCAGTGCCTCGACGTCCAGGGTCCCGGACTCCGCCGCGCCCGTCACGTCGTCGACCGTCGAGAGGTCGAGGTCGGGCGACTGCAGGCCGAGGTCGGGGTCCGGGTTGTCGGGCTTGCCGAACACGGCCACCACCCGGTCCCCGAGCCCCATGTCGGCGAGGGCCGCGGCGACGTCCTTGCTGGCCGCGATCCGCTGCGGGGCCGCGTCGAGCGAGATCCGCGTGCCGAGGTCGTCCGTGAAGGTCCAGGCGTCAGCGGAGTCGTCGCCGGAGCCGGCACCGCACCCGGCGACCGCCAGCAGCACGGCCGCGGGCAGCACGGCGCGCGACCGTGCCCTCACGACGCCTTCTTCTCCAGCTCGGCCGAGAAGAGGTCCATGATGGCCGCGCGACCCTGCGGGCTCGGCGGGCCGACGGAGTTCCACGGCACGTACGCGTCGTTCCTCGCGGCCGTCGTCTTGCCCCACACCGGCTCGCTGCGGAGCTTCTCCAGCGTCGCCGAGCCGCCACGGGCGTCCCAGAGGGCGTAGTCCGCGTCGTACAGGTCGGCCTTCTCCCAGCTCAGGGACTGCCAGTAGCCGCCCTCGTCGAGGTCGGGCTTCTTCGGCGTGACGATGTCGAGGCCGAGCTCGTCCCGGTAGTACTGCAGGTCGGGGTTGGCGTCGGGGTTGGACACGTAGAACAGCTCGGGCGTGAGCGAGACGGCCTCGTACGTCGGGTGACCGAGCGCGGCGTCGGCGGCCTTCAGCCGTGTCGACGCCTGCTCGAAGGCACGGCGCCCCTCGGCGAAGTCGGCCTCGTCGGCACCGAGCGCGAGGGCCAGCTTCTCGGCGCTGTCGAAGATCTGCTCCTGCGTCTTCCCCTCGTAGGAGATGACGCCGATCGGGTAGGTGCCCTCGAGCTTCTTCTGCGTCGCCTCGTTCACGTACCAGAGCGTCGGCTCGACGTAGGTGCTGGTGAGGACGACGTCGGGCCTCAGCTCCGCGAGCTTCTCGAGGTCGAGGTCGCCGTACTCGCCCTTGCCCGTGACGTCCACGACGTCGTCGACGTCCAGCCCGACGGCCTGCAGGTCCGCGTCGCCGTCGGGGTTCTTGAGCGGTCCGAAGACGCCCACGACCCGGTCGCCGAGCCCGAGGTCGGTCAGGGCCGCGGCCACGGACGACTGCGCGACGATGCGCTGCGGTGCCTCGTCGAGCTCGAGCGTGGTGCCGAGGTCGTCGGTGTACGTCCAGGCGCCGTCGGCGCCGGAGTCGTCGGAGGACGAGCCACAGGCCGCCCCGAGCAGCATCACGACCGCCACCAGGACGGCCTGCAGCGGGCGCCTCATCGCGTGTACTTCTCGAGGCCGTCCGCGAACCGGTCGAAGATGTCGGCGTAGGCCTGGGCCGACGGCGGCGCCACGGACGTCCACGGGATGTAGGCGTCGTTCTTGGCGGCCGTGGTCTTGCCCCAGACCGGCTCCTTCTTCAGCGCGGCGAGACCGGCGCTGCCGATGCGGTCGTCCCAGTAGGCGACGTCCGCGTCGTAGGTGTCGGCCTTCTCCCAGCTGAGCGACTCGAAGTAGCCGCCCTCGTCGGGGTTCTTCGGCGTGATGATGTCGAGGCCGATCTCGTCGCGGTAGTACTTCAGGTCGGGGCTGACATCGGGGTTGGAGACGTAGAACAGGTCCGGCGAGTAGGACACGGCGAGGATGGAGGGCTTCGCACCCTCGGCGACGTCGGTCAGCCGCTGCTTGGCGGCGTCGAACGCCTCCTGGCCCTTGTCGCCGGCGTCGTCGGACGCGCCGAGCGCCTTCGCGGCCTTCTCGGTCGACTCGATGATCTGCGGCAGGGTCTTGCCGTCGAAGCTGATGACGAGCGTCTGGTACTGCTTCTCGAGCTTCGTCTGCGCGTCCTTGTTGATGTACCAGAGGTCGGGCTCGACGTAGGAGCTGGTCACGACCAGGTCGGGCTTGAGACCGGCCATCTTCTCGAGGTCGATGTCGCCGTACTCGCCGTCGCCGGTCACGTCCTCGACCGCGTCGACGTCGAGGCCGGCAGCCTGGCTGTCGACGTCGCCGTCGGCGTTCTTCACCGGACCGAAGACGCCCACGATCTTGTCGCCGAGGCCGAGGTCGGTGAGCGCCGCCGCGACCGAGGACTGCGCGACGATCCGCTGGGGCGCCTTGTCGAGCTCGAGCTTGGTGCCGAGGTCGTCGGTGTAGGTCCAGGCCTGGTCGGACGAGGCGTCGTCGGAGGACGAGCCGCAGGCGGCGAGGGGGAGGGCGAGGGCCACGGCGACCGCTGCGGCGAGGCGTCGGGGCGTGAACGTACGTCGGGTCATGCAGGGGAGCCTAACCTAGGCCAGCCTTACCTCGGCAGGGGATGGTCCGGTCTCCCGCGTGAGGTGGACCACCCCGTCAGGCCTCGACGCTCGACAGCGGTGGCCGCGGCGCGCACCATGAGGACGTGGACCGCACCAGCGTCGTCGTCTCGCGCGAGATCGTCGCCACGCCCTCGGTCGTGTTCGCCCTGCTCGCCGACCCGCGGCGTCACGCGGAGATCGACGGGTCGGACATGGTGCGCGCCGACGACGGAGCCGTGCCGGTCACCGCCGTCGGCCAGGTGTTCCGCATGCACGTGCACCACCCGCGCGCCGGCGACTACCGCACGGACAACGTCGTCACCCGCTTCCGGCACGACGCCGAGGTGGCGTGGCGCACCGGTCCGGTCGACGGCGTCCCACCGGGCTGGGAGTGGAGGTGGGACGTCTCCGCGACGGCCGGGGGGACCCTGGTGTCGCTCACCTACGACTGGTCCGACGTCGACGACCCCGCGATCCACCGGAGGGTCGGCGGCTTCCCCGCCGTCCCCACGTCGGCGCTCGAGAAGACCCTCGACCGCCTCGAGACGGCCGTCGGCCGACTCAGCGACGTCCCGCGGCCAGGAGCTCCTCGACCGTCACCAGCTTGACCCTCGGGCGCCCGGACGCACGGCCGGCGTCGACCTCGTGACGCTCGATGGCGCGCACCCCGGGCGCCTGCACGAGGTCGGGCTGGCGCTTGCGCAGCAGACGCGCGAAGGCACGACCCGACCGCGCAGGGCTCGCGAGCCGACCCTCCGCGGCGTCGGCGAGCAGGGTCGTGACCGTCTCCCCGGCACAGATGCGGTTCGCGCCGATGCCGCCCGTCGACCCACGCTTGGCCCAGCCGACGACGTAGGCCCCGCGGACGGCATCACCCGTCGCCGGGTCGACGACGCGACCGTCCGCGTTCGGGATGATGCCGCGGTCGGCGTCGAACGGCAGGCCCGGCACCGCGCGCCCACGTCGACCGATGGAGCTGACGAGCAGACGGGTGGGTGCCTCGACGTCGCCGTCGGGTCCAGCGACCGTGACCGAGGCGAGGGTCCCGTCGCCGTGCGCCGCGACGACGCGTCGACCGAAGGCGAGCACGAGCCGACGTCCGGGCTCGGGGTCGCTCGACCAGTCGCTGCGCACCCGGCGACGGTGGGCGAGCAGCGCCGCCTTGGAACCGGGTGCTGCGGCGTCGAGCGTGGCAGCCGTGGCGGCGTCCTCCTCGACCACGAGCTCGATGCCGTCGGGGAGGGTGAGCAGCTCGGGTCGCGTGAAGGCCGCCTCCTCCGGCCCACGACGACCGAGGAGCACGACCTCGCGCACGTCGCCCCGGCGGATCGCCTCGAGGGCGTGGTCGGCGATCTCGGTGCCGGCGAGCCGGTCCGGGTCGCTCAGCAGGATGCGGGCGACGTCGAGTGCGACGTTGCCGTTGCCGACGACGAACACGCGGGACCCGTCGACGCGGATCGCGTCGCCGGGGACCTCCGGGTCGCCGTTGTACCAGGAGACGGTCTCGGTCGACCCGTGGACGCCGTCGAGGTCCTCGCCCTCGATGCCGAGCCGACGGTCCTCGGGCGCGCCGATGCCGTAGACGACCGCGTCGTGGTGCTCGAGCAGCTCGGCGTGGCTGACGTGACGCCCGACCTCCACGTTCATGAACAGCGACGTGCGGGGGTGCTCGTACGTCCAGGAGAACGTGTCGCCGACCCGCTTGGTCTCGCCGTGGTCGGGTGCGACGCCCGCGCGCAGCAGGCCGCCGGGGACCGGCAGGCGGTCGACGAAGGAGATGTCCGCGTCGGTCGCGGCGAGGATCTCACGCGCGGCGTAGGTGGCCGCCGGGCCCGTGCCGACGACGGCCACGCGCAGGCCCGTGGGCACGCCAGGACGCACCCGCGCGTGCGTCTGCTCCTTCGCGACGGCCCGGTCGGGACGCTCGGCGTAGTACGCGGCGTTCAGCTCGACGAACACCTCCTCGCCACCGCGGAGGATCTCGATCGGCTTGATCGCCGAGGCAGGACAGGCGTCGGCGCACGCACCGCAGTCGATGCAGGCGCGCGCGTCGACGTAGAGGATGTCGGTGTGGCCGAAGTCGGGCTCGCCGGGCGTCGGGTGGATGCAGTCGACCGGGCACACCTCGACGCACGAGGCGTCGGAGCAGCAGCTCTGGGTGATCGCGAAGGGCATGGGCGGATCAGAGCATGTGGACGCGGCGGTACAGCCGCTTGGCCGCAGGCGTCAGCAGGCCCGCCTCGGACAGGAAGTCCATGAGGTGGACGCACGACAGGCGCATGAGGGCGTGGTGGTGTTCGTTGTTCTTGGCCGCCTCGACGGCCTCCTTCACGTCGAGACCGGCCTCGGCGTAGACGTCGGGCTGCACCAGGCTCTTGACGATGAAGTAGCCGACGCTGGCGATCTGCAGGGCGCTCGCCTTGCGCCGGAACTCGGAGATGCCGCGCATCGCCTCGATGGTCTCGTGGCGCGCGAACTTCATGTGGCGCGACTCCTCGACCACGTGGATCTTGCAGATCGTCTTGACCTGCGGGGCGACGGACGCACCGCGCATCCAGTCGCGCTGCATGACGTCGAGCACCTCCTCGGCGACGAGGATCGACGTGTACGCGACCTCGTTGCGGGCGGTGAGCTTGAGCAGCTTGGCGGCCTGGTGCAGCGGCTTGGCCGGCAGGTACGAGCGACCGGCGATCAGCTGGGCGCCCTTGGCGAACATGATCGAGTGACGGCACTCGTCGGCGATCTCGGTGAGCGCGAACTGGAACTCGCTGCTCGCGTAGTCCTTGTCGTAGATGTCGACGAGGAGCATCTGCTGGAGCAGCATCTCGAACCAGATGCCGATGCTGGCGACGCTGGCGGCCTCGTGACGCGTCAGGGTCGCGCGCTGCTCGGGGCTCATCCGCTCCCAGATCTCGGTGCCGTAGAGGGTGCACCACTCCGGGTTGACGCCGTCGTGCAGCGGGTCGAGCGGCGCGTCCCAGTCGACCTCCTTCTCGGGGTCGTACGAGAGCTGGGCCGACGAGGACAGCAGACGCTCCAGCACACCGTCGCGCTCGACCTCGGCGCGGAAGGCTGCGGCGTCGTGCTCCGGGCTGGGTGCGGTGATCGTCATGGTGGGACTCCTCGACTCGACAGCGATGATGTGACATCGGGAGTGTCGCATCCGTACCCACGGTATGCCCGTGGTGTCGGAAGCGCAAGAGACCCACGTCACCGTCCGTTCGTTCGCTCGTCTCGTCCGCGGTTCCCCGGTCGTCCTGGGAGTCCGCGGGCCGCGTCAGGACCGGGCGTCGAGGTAGGTGCGGGCGAGCGGCGCGGAGGCGCGGGCGAGCCAGGCGTCCTCGACGGCCTCGGCCAGCCGCGACGGGTCGACGGCCTCGAGCTCGACGAGGTATCCGGGGTGGTTCGCCAGGTGCTCGATGGTGAACAGGCCCGGCGTGCCCTCGCCGAGGATCGCGTCGCGCTCGGCGAGGTCCTCGGTGCGCAGGCCGACGATCTCGCCATGGGGCACGCGCGCGTCGCCGAACCGGCGCAGGTCGGCCTGCGTGAAGGGGCGGACCCAGCAGAAGACCGCCTTCTCGACGAACCACGCACGGTTGCGGAAGGTGGTGCCCTCGGTCACCGACGGCAGGGCGGTGCACAGGCGCTCGACGTCGGCGAGGGTGGGCACGGACCCAGCGTCGTGCGGGGAGGTCGGCCCGTCAACCCTCCGTCGCCCCCGACGCGACGAGGCCCGCCGTCCCGGGTGGGACGACGGGCCTCGGTCGTGGTGCGGCTGACTCAGTGGCTGTGCCCGGCGTGGGCGTCACCATCGTCGTCGGCCGGCTTGTCGGCCACGAGCGTCTCGGTCGTGAGCAGCATGGCGGTGATCGACGCGGCGTTGGCCAGCGCGGAGCGCGTGACCTTGACCGGGTCGAGGATGCCCTGCGCGAGCAGGTCACCGTACTCGCCGGTGGCGGCGTTGTAGCCCTGGCCGCTCTCGCGGACCTTGGAGACGACGACCTCGCCGGAGACGCCGCCGTTGCGGGCGATCCACTCCAGCGGGGCGTCGGCGCCGATGCGGACGATGCGCACGCCGACACCCTCGTCGCCGGTGAGGCCGAGGTCGTCGTCGAGCACGGACACGGCGTGGACGAGGGCGGAGCCGCCGCCTGCGACGATGCCCTCCTCGATGGCCGCGCGGGTCGCCGAGACGGCGTCCTCGATGCGGTGCTTCTTCTCCTTCAGCTCGACCTCGGTGGCCGCGCCGACCTGGATGACGCAGACGCCGCCGGCGAGCTTCGCGAGCCGCTCCTGGAGCTTCTCGCGGTCCCAGTCGGAGTCGGTGAGCTCGATCTCGGCCTTGATCTGGTTGACCCGGCCCTCGACCTCGGCTGCGTCGCCGCCGCCGTCGATGATCGTGGTGTCGTCCTTGGTGACGACGACGCGACGGGCGGTGCCGAGCACCTCGAGGCCGACCTGGTCGAGCTTGAGGCCGACGTCGGGGGTGACGACGGTCGCGCCGGTGAGGGTCGCGATGTCCTGCAGCATGGCCTTGCGACGGTCGCCGAACGCGGGCGCCTTGACGGCGACCGAGGTGAACGTGCCGCGGATCTTGTTCACGACGAGCGTGCTGAGGGCCTCGCCCTCGACGTCCTCGGCGATGATTAACAGGCTCTTGTTGGCCGCGATGACCTTCTCCAGCAGCGGGAGCAGCTCGGCGACCGAGCTGATCTTGCCCTGGTTGACGAGCACGTAGGGGTCGTCGAGGACGGACTCCATGCGCTCGGTGTCGGTGACCATGTACGGCGACAGGTAGCCCTTGTCGAACTGCATGCCCTCGGTGAAGTCGAGCTGCGTACCGAGGGAGTTGGACTCCTCGACGGTGATGACGCCGTCCTTGCCGACCTTGTCGAAGGCCTCGGCGATGAGCTCGCCGATGTGGGCGTCGCGCGAGGAGACGGTGGCGACGTCGGTCATGTCCTTGATGTCGTCGACGTCGCGGGCGACCTCGTGCAGACGCTCGGAGACGGCCTTGACGGCGGCCTCGATGCCCTTCTTGAGGCCGACGGGGTTGGCGCCGGCGGCGACGGCGCGCAGGCCCTCGTGGACCATCGCCTGGGCGAGCACGGTGGCCGTGGTGGTGCCGTCACCGGCGACGTCGTTCGTCTTGGTGGCGACCTCCTTGGCGAGCTGTGCGCCGAGGTTCTCGAACGGGTCGTCGAGCTCGACCTCACGCGCGACGGTGACGCCGTCGTTGGTGATCGTGGGGGCGCCCCACTTCTTGTCGAGCACGACGTAGCGGCCCTTCGGGCCGAGGGTGACCTTGACGGTGTTCGCGAGGGCGTCGACGCCGCGCTCGAGCGCGCGGCGTGCGTCCTCGTCGAACTCGAGGATCTTGGGCATGGTGATGCCTTCCTACGAAACGACTGAATGGTGGTGTCCGGCGAGAGCCGGAGGTGGCGCGTCAGCACGGTCCTGACGCGCATGGGACCCGACCGGCAAGGCGCGCGAGCGACGGCGACCCGTTCTTGGTCGCCGAGCGAGCAGCAACGCCGCCGGTCGGGAGCCCAGGTGCGTCAGGAGACGACGGCGAGGACATCGCGGGCGGAGAGGATGAGGAACTCCTCGCCCGAGTACTTGACCTCGGTTCCGCCGTACTTGCTGAAGATGACCTTGTCGCCGACGTTGACGTCGAGCGGGACGCGGTTGCCGGAGTCGTCGATGCGGCCGGGGCCGACGGCGACGACCTCGCCCTCCTGGGGCTTCTCCTTGGCGGTGTCCGGGATGACGAGTCCGGACGCGGTGGTCTGCTCGGCCTCGACGGCCTTGATGACGAGACGATCCTCGAGCGGCTTGATGGTGACCGACACTGGTCGACCTCCCCTTCAACGATGTGGTGAGTGACGGATGAACGTGATGGGTGTGCACGCCGTCGCGGGGGCCGTGCACGGGTTGGCAGTCTCATGGTTCGAGTGCCAGTTCAGAATCTAGCACTCACCCCTCCCGAGTGCTAAGGGGTGTTCTCCCTCGGCGGACAAGCTGCCGTGGGCGGTCGCGGGTCCCCGCGGGGGTGCCGCGCCTCGGGCGGCGGAGGGCACCACCTGCCACGATGGCGTCGTGGACCTGGCGACGTTCGAGCGGTTGCAGACCGACGAGGGTCGGGCGCTGGTGGCCGAGGTGCACGACCGCGCGGGTCGGGAGTCGGACCTGGCGCTGGGCACGCGTCTGCGCAAGGTCCACGACGCGCAGCTGGTGGCGGCGGCGGTGACGCAGAACCACCTGCGGGGGCTGGCGCGCGGCAAGCTGGGCGACGACGCGGCGGGCATGTACTTCACGCACGACGCGTTGCAGCAGGCCACACGTGGTGCGGTCGCGTCGCTGCGGGCCGAGCGGCTCGCGGCGTCGGGCGCGACGGCGGTGCTCGACCTGGGCTGCGGCATCGGGTCCGACCTCGTGGCGTTCGCCCGCGCCGGGCTGCGGGTGCGCGGCGTCGAGCGCGACCCGGTGCGTGCGGCGATCGCGTCGGCCAACCTGCGCGCGCTCGGTCTCGAGGGGGAGGTGGTGTGCGCCGACGCGGCCGACGTCGAGCCGACGCCGGACGAGGTGGTGTTCCTCGACCCCGCCCGCCGCGACGACCGGGGGCGGGTGTTCGACCCGGAGGCGATGAGTCCGCCGTGGTCGGTGGTCGAGGCGCACCTGGCGGGCCGGGCCGTCGTGAAGACGATGCCGGGCATCCCGCACGACCTGGTGCCCGACGGCGTGGAGGCGCAGTGGGTGAGCGACGGCGGCGACCTCGTCGAGGCGTGCCTGTGGGGGGCGGGCCTCGACCTGCCGGACCGCGTGCCGCGTCGGGCGACGGCGCTGCCGGGTCCGCACGAGCTCAGCGGCGACGGGGCGGCCGGCGACGTGGGCGAGCTCGGCGGCTGGCTGCACGAGCCCGACGACGCCGTCATCCGCTCCGGCCTGGTGGGGGCGCTGGCGGACGAGATCGACGGCCAGCTGGTCGACCCGCGGATCGCGTGGGTGACGACCGACGTGGAGGTGCGCCACCCGCTGGCCCGTTCCTTCCGCGTCGTGGCGGAGCTGCCGTTCCGCGAGAAGCAGCTGAAGGCGGCGCTGGTCGCGCGCGACGTCGGCACGCTGACGGTGAAGAAGCGCGGGGTCGACGTCGTCCCCGAGGTGCTCGTGCGCCGGCTGCGCCTGAAGGGGTCGCAGCGCGCCACGGTCGTGCTGACGCGCGTGGACGACAAGGCCGTCGCCCTCCTGGTCGACCCCCTCCCCCGCTGACACCTGGTCCTTGGGGTTGGGCCCCACCCCAAGGGTGACTCCCCACTCCAGCGCTGGGTTGGGATGCACCCGTCGGGGAGGGGCGATGGCGGAACCACGCGTCGGGCGTCGGGCCCGTGCCCGTGCCCGTGCCCGTGCCCGTGCCCGGATCGTCGCCCCTTCGATACGCCGACACCCCCACCCAAAGGATTCGTCTCACCCCAACACTGGGTTGGGCGGTCAGACTTCGAGTGGGGCCCAACCCAAAGGGTGAGCGGGCCTAGGGTGGGGGCGTGCGCATCGACCTGAACGCCGACGTCGCCGAGTCGCCGGACGACCTCGCCCTGCTCGACGTGGTCACGAGCGCGAACGTGTGCTGCGGGGCGTACGCGGGGGGCGAGGAGCTCATGCTCGACGCGTGCGAGCGCGCCGTCGAGCGGGGCGTGGTCGTGGGTGCGCAGGTCGGCTACCCCGACCGCGAGGGGTTCGGCCGACGACCGCAGGACCCGACCGACGACGAGCTCGTCGCGACCCTGCGCGAGCAGCTCGACCTGCTCGCCGAGGTCGCGGACGCGGTCGGCACGCGCGTCGCCTACGTGAAGCCGCACGGCGCGCTCTACAACACCGTCGTGCACGATGAGCGGCAGGCGGCGGCAGTCGTCGACGCCGTCGCACCGTACGGCCTCCCGCTGCTCGGGCTGCCCGGCGCCGCCAGCCTGCGTCTGGCCGCGGCCGACGGGCTGCAGGTCGTCACCGAGGGCTTCGCCGACCGCGCCTACACGCCCGAAGGCCTGCTGGTGCCTCGCTCCGAGCCGGGTGCCGTGCTCGGCGGCGCCGCTGCGGTCGCCGGCCAGGCACTGCGCCTCGCCCCGCAGGTCGACTCGCTCTGCGTCCACGGCGACTCCCCCGGCGCCCTCGACCTCGCGCGCGTCGTGCGCGCCGCTCTCGTCGAGGCCGGTCACGAGGTCGCTCCCTTCGCATGAGGGCCCCGGAGCGGTGGTGCTGACATGAGGGTCCTGGCGTGCGGCGAGGACGCCGTCCTGCTCGACTGCGCCGACCTCGACGACGCCCGCCGACGCCACGCGTCGCTCGTCGGCCACCCGGACGTGACCGAGGCCGTGCTCGGTGCGCGCACCGTGCTGCTGCGCGGCCACCCCGCGACCCTGCGCGCCCTCGCCCGGAGCACCCCGCCGTCGGACGACGTCGCCCCGCGCGACGCGCGGGAGCACGTGGTGCCGGTCCGCTACGACGGCCCCGACCTCGCCGAGGTCGCCCGGCACACCGGTCTGGGCGAGGACGCCGTGGTGGCCGCACACACGGGCACGTCGTGGACGGTCGCGTTCGGCGGGTTCGCCCCCGGCTTCGCCTACCTGGTGGGCGGCGACCCCCGGCTCGTCGTGCCGCGCCGCGCGACGCCCCGCCCGACGGTCCCGGCGGGCGCGGTCGGTCTCGCCGGCGAGTTCAGCGGCATCTACCCCCGTGCGTCGCCGGGTGGCTGGCAGCTGCTCGGCACCACCGACGTGGCGCTCTTCGACCTCGACCGCACGCCCGCCGCCCTCCTCGCGCCGGGCGACACCGTGCGCTTCACCGTCGCTGACCGTGACGTTCTGGCCCCCGACGACGCCGATCCGGGGCCACATCGTCACGGTCAGCGGGGCGGGGAGGGGTCGTGAGCCTCACGGTGCTGTCGGCGGGACCCCTCACGCTGCTGCAGGACGACGGCCGGCCCGGGCTCGCGGCGCAGGGCGTCGGGCCGTCCGGTGCGTTCGACCGGCGATCCCTGCGCCAGGCCCGCGTCCTCGTGGGCGACGGCGACCGTCCCACGGCCGTGCTGGAGGTGCTCGGCGGCGGCCTCGAGGTCCGCGCGGACGCAGCGCACGTCGTGGCGGTCACCGGCGCCGTCGGGCCGCTGCACGTCGACGCCACTCCCGTCGACCACGGCCGACCGCTGCGCCTGCGCGTCGGCCAGGTGCTGCGCGTCGGACCCTTCGCCGCGGGCCTGCGCGGCTACGTGGCGGTCGCCGGCGGTCTCGCCGTCCCGCCGACGCTGGGTTCGCGCAGCGCCGACGTCCTCGCCCGGCTCGGCCCACCGACGCTCGGCGACGGGGACGTCCTGCCCACGGGCCCGTCCGGCGAGCCGCCGACGGGCCCACCCGTCCCGCACCTGCTCACCCCGGGCATCACGACCGTCGACGTGGTCCTCGGGCCGCGCGACGACTGGTTCACCCCCGGAGCCGTCGCCACCCTCCTCGGCACCGGCTGGACCGTGTCGGACCGCTCCGACCGGATCGGGGTGCGGCTCGACGGCCCGGCGCTCCCCCGGGCCGTCGACGGGGAGCTGGCGAGCGAGCCGGTGGTGCGGGGCAGCGTGCAGGTGACGTCGGCGGGGCTGCCGGTGGTCCTCGGACCCGACCACCCCGTGACCGGCGGCTACCCGGTGGTCGGCGTGGTCACCGCGGCGGGCGTCGACCGGCTCGCGCAGGTGCGTCCCGGCGAGACGGTGCGCTTCCGGCGGCACGTCCTGCACTGACCGATCCACCCCTGGGGCACGATCGGAGCATGAGGCCCACCCACCGCCCCGTCGAGGACGGGGTCGCCACCGACCTGGCCGGCGAGTCCACGTACGGCTCCTACCTGCGGCTCGACCTCCTGCTCTCGGCGCAGCAGCCGGTCACCGACCACCACGACGAGATGCTGTTCGTCGTCCAGCACCAGGTGACCGAGCTGTGGCTCAAGCAGCTCGTGCACGAGCTGCGCTCGGCGATCGCGCTGGTCGACGCCGACCAGCTCGCGCCGGCGCTCAAGCGCCTCGCGCGGGTCAAGGCGGTGCAGCGGCAGATGTTCGAGCAGTGGGGCGTGCTGGAGACGCTGACGCCGGTCGAGTACCTGCAGTTCCGCGACGCGCTCGGGAAGGCGTCGGGCTTCCAGTCGGCGCAGTACCGCACGGTCGAGTTCCTCCTGGGCAACAAGAACCCGGCGATGGTGAGGGTCTTCGACCACGAGCCCGCCACGCGCGACCGGCTCGCGGCCGACCTCGCCGCCCCGAGCCTGTACGACGCGTTCCTGGCGTACCTCTCCCGCCACGGCCACGCCGTGCCCCGCGAGGTCCTCGACCGCGACCTGGCGCAGCCGTACGTGCCGCACACGGAGGTCGTGGAGGTGTTCCGTCGCGTGTACGCCGACCCGGAGGCGCACTGGGAGGTCTACGAGACCTGCGAGGAGCTGGTCGACGTCGAGGAGGGCTTCCACCTCTGGCGCTTCCGGCACCTGAAGACGGTGCAGCGCATCATCGGCCACAAGCGCGGCACCGGCGGGTCCAGCGGCACGACGTTCCTGCAGCGCGCCCTGGAGCTCACGTTCTTCCCGGAGCTCCAGGACGTCCGCACCGCCCTCTGACCGGCCACGCCCGGCGGGGGTGCCGGGCCGTGGGCGGCAGACGACCCGGCGGGGGTGCCGGGCCGTGGGCGGCAGAGCGTCCCGGGGGCGGCTCAGCGTCGCAGCACCTTGCGTGCCGCCGCGTTGGCCGCGAACTGGCCGAGCTGCACGAGGACGATGACGACGGCGATCGCCGTCCAGGTGACCCACGGGTCGAACTGGCGGTAGCCGTAGGTGAGCGCGAAGTTGCCCAGCCCGCCGCCGCCGACGGTCCCGACGACCGCCGTCATGTCGACGACCGCGACGAACGCGAACGCGTACCCGAGGATGAGCGGGCCGAACGCCTCCGGCAGCAGCACGGTGAACACCACGCGCGTACGGCTGGCGCCCATCGCGCGTGCGGCCTCCAGCACGCCGGGAGGCACGCTCACGAGGTTCTGCTCCACGATGCGGCCGATACCGAACGCGGCACCGAACACGACGGCGATGATCGCCATCGTGTTGCCGATCCCTGTGCCGACCACCGCGCGGGCGATGGGCTGCAGGCCGACGGCGAGCAGGATGAACGGGATCGGGCGGAACGTGTTGACGACGACGTTGAGGAGCACGTTGACGACGCGGTTCGGGGCGATCCCCCCGGCGCGGGTCACGTAGAGCGTCGTGCCGATGACCAGACCCAGCAGCCCGCCGAGCGTCAGGCCTCCCGCGACCAGGTACAGGGTCTCCCAGAGTGCGGTGAGAAGCTCGGAGTGGAGCTCGACGACCCGGTCCATCACGCCACCTCCCGCGTCTCGACGAGCGCGGAGACCGCGCCCACCGCCTCGTCCACACGTGCCGGGTCGCCGCGCAGCTCCAGCGTGAGGTGCCCGAACGCCCGACCGCGCACCTGCTCGACGCCGCCGTGGACGAGCTCGAACTCGACGTCGCGCCGCACGAGCTCGGCGAAGACCGCGCTCTGGCTGACGCTCTCGTCGCGGAAGGAGACGGTCACGAGGCGGCCGTCGTGGCGTCGGCGGATGGCCTCGACGGTGCGCTCGTCGGGCACGTCCTCGACGAGGGTGCGCACGAACCGCTGGGTGGCCGGGTGCTGCGGACGGGAGAACACGCCGAAGGCGTCACCCTCCTCCACGACGCGGCCTGCCTCCATCACGACCACCCGGTCGGCGATGGAGCGCACGACGTCCATCTCGTGGGTGATGACGAGGATCGTGACGCCGAGGTCGGCGTTGACGCGGCGCAGCAGGTTGAGCACCTCGACCGTCGTCTCCGGGTCGAGCGCGCTGGTCGCCTCGTCAGCCAGCAGGATCGCGGGACGGGTGGCGAGTGCGCGGGCGATGCCGACGCGCTGCTTCTGCACGCCCGACAGCTGCTCGACGTGGGTGTGGGCCTTGTCCGCGAGACCGACGAAGGTCAGCAGCTCGACGATCCGCTCGTGCCGCTCCTGCCGCGGCACCCCGGCGACGACGAGCGGGTACTCGACGTTGCCGTACACGGTGCGCGAGGTGAAGAGGTTGAACTGCTGGAAGATCATGCCGATGCCGCGGCGGACCTGCTGCAGCCTCCGCTCGGACAGCCCGACGATCTCGGTGCCGTCGACGCGGATGGAGCCGGACGTGGCGGGCTCGAGCGCGTTGACGAGGCGCACGAGGGTCGACTTCCCGGCGCCGGAGTAGCCGACGATGCCGACGATCTCACCCGCCTCGACGGACAGGTCGACGTCGCGCACGGCATGCACCGGCTCGGCACCCTTGCGGGCCGACGGATAGGTCTTCGTGACGTCCCGGATCTCGATGAGAGCCATGTCTCCTCCTGCACGGCGACGGACCCCGCGACGTCGCGTCGCGGGGCCCGTGCGTGGCTCACTTCTGGTCGGCGGTCTGCTGCTCGGTCTTCTTGAGCGCGGCGACGAGCTCGTCCACGGGTGTCTTCAGCAGCACGGCGGTGTTGCCGGAGACCTCCTGCACGCCGTCGGTCACGGCCTTCGTGTCCTGGTAGACCTCGACGAGCTTCTTCACCGACGGGTCGTCGGCCTCGTCCGCACGGGCGGCGAAGACGTTGACGTAGGGCAGCGCGTTCGGGTCCGACGGGTCGTCCTGGGCGATGGCGTCGGAGAACGTCAGGCGGGCCTTCTCGACGAAGTCGTTGTTGACGATGGCGGCGGCGACGTCGTCGAGCGACGTGGCGGTGACGTTGGCGTCCAGCGCCGTCACCTTCACGCGCGAGGCGCTGGTGTCGACGTCGGCGAGGTCGGAGAAGATCGTGCCGCCGTCCTTGAGCGTGATGAGTCCGGCGGACTGCAGCACGAGCAGGCCGCGGGCCTGGTTGCTGGCGTCGTTCGGCACCGCCACGGTCGCGCCGTCGGGGATGTCGGCGACGTCGGTGTACTTCTTGGAGTACAGGCCCAGCGGGTAGATGGCTGTGGCGCCGACGGGCACGAGGTCCTGGTCGTTGGAGACGTTGTAGTCGGCCAGGTAGACGATGTGCTGGAACTGGTTGAGGTCCAGGTCGCCCTCGGCGACGGCGGGGTTCGGCTGGGCGTAGTCGGTGAAGTCGACGATGTCGACGTCGAGGCCGGCCTCCTTGGCGGCCTTCTCGTACTCGGCCCAGTAGGGGTCGCTGGCGCCGACGACGCCGATCCGCCAGGTCTTGGCGCCGTCGGCGGACTCGTCGGCTCCACCACGGGTGGCGAGGAAGATCACGGCGGCGGCGACGACGACGGCGAGCGCGATGATGATCGCGACGAGACGGCCACGACGCTTCGGGGCCTCGATGACGGGGGTGGGCTCGGACACGACGAGCTCCTTCCTGCGGGGTGACCGCACGGGGTGGGGGACGTGCCGCCGGGGTGGGGCGACCCGTGCACGCTACGGCGGGGCGCTGCACCGTCCGGACGGGTGACCAGCATGCGAGAACGGCGCGCCGCGGGCCCCCGCGACTGGTAGCGGTCCGGGTCAGGGTCGGTCGTCGTAGGACCACGCGACGTCGTCGCGCACCACCCGTGCGGGCACGCCGGCGACCACGCTGTGCGCCGGGACCTTCTGGCCGCGCACGACCGACCGCATGGCGACGACGGCGCCGTCGCCGACGTCGGCGTGCCCGGTGACCACGGCGTCCTTGCACAGCCAGACGTGCCGGCCGAGCCGGATGCTCGCGCCGAAGGGGTTGAGCCGCTCGCCCGTGGTGCGGTCCTCGAGCCGGTGCATGTCGTCGGTGGCCACGTAGACGTCGGCCGCCCACAGCTGCTCCGGTCCGGCGACCACGCTGCCGCCGTTGCGCGCGTCCACGACGGCGCAGCGGGTCGCGACGAGCGGCCCGTGCAGGACGATGCTGGAGCTGCCGCCGCAGAACAGCTCGCCCGCCGTCAGCTCGCACCCGGCGTCGACGTACACCGTGGCGCCGTCGCCGCCGACGAGGAGCGAGGCGATGCTGCGCAGCGCGGAGCCGACGGCCACGACGACGTCGCGCACGGGGAACAGGGTCAGCTGCTCGAGGACCTTCGACGGGAGCAGGGCACCGTCGGCGAGGTAGAGCGCGTTGCCGCAGTCGTGCCACCACGTGGGGACGCCGTCCTCGACGCGGGTCCAGGTCTGCGCGTCGACGGCGTCGCCGTCGGCTCCCGCGGCACGCAGGCGCTCGCGGTGCTCGGGTGCCAGGCCCTGGATCCGTTCCACCCGTGCATCCTGCCAGCCGCGTGATCGGCCCCCGGCCCAGCACGTCCGCTCGGCCGACCGGCGCCAGGCCACCACCTCGTGACACGGTGTCACGCCGATCCGTGACCGTCGTCCACTACCGGACCCGGCTGCCCGCCGCGAGGCTGCTGTCACCGACCACGGAACGATCCACGAGGGGGCTGCACACGATGGGACCTCAACCGCACAGCACGGGCGACGTGCTCGTCTACGACGGGACGTGCGAGCTGGGCCAGACGGTGGCCGACTGGGTCAGCGAGCGCAGCGACGGGAGCATCGACTTCCGCCCGGCGACACCCGAGCTCGCGCGCGACCTGGGCCTCGACGACGCGGAGCTGGACGCCGCCGCCGTGCTGGTCACGGCCGACGGACGGCACCTCGTCGGCGCCCTCGCGCTCGGCGAGGCGCTGCGCCGCAGCCCGCGCTACGACCGTCGCCTGCTCGGGCGGCTCCTGCTCGAGCAGCCGAGCCGCGAGGTCGGCTCGTGGATCTACTCCTGGGTCGCCAAGAACCGCCACCGCCTCTCCGGCGGAGCGGGTGCCGACGGGCGCGCCGCCTGAGGCACGTCACCCACTCACCACCCACGCACCTCGCGGCCGCCGGATCCGTGGGCACCGCCTCGCACGAGCCGCTGCTCGACCCCGAACCCACCCCCACGAGACGAGAGGCCATCCCATGATCAGCTGCCACGACGTCACCAAGTCCTACCGGGGCCGCACGGTCGTCGACCACGTCACCTTCGACGTGCCCGCCGGACAGGTCACGGGCTTCCTCGGTCCCAACGGCAGCGGGAAGACCACCACCATGCGCGGGATCCTCGGGCTCACCGGCCTCGACTCGGGCACGGTCGTGGTGGAGACCGACACCGCCGCCGTGCCGGGGTCACGTCCCCTGGGGGCGACGCTCGACTGCATGGGCTTCCGGCGCGAGCTGCGGATCGAGCACGCGCTCGACGCAGTCGGCCGACGCCACGGCGCCACCACGCCACCGCGAGAGCTCCTGGAACAGGTCGGCCTGGACGACCCCCGGATGCGGGTCGGCGAGCTCTCCCTCGGCATGATGCAGCGACTGCGGATCGCCGCCGCGCTCGTGGTGCCTGCCCGAGCCCTGGTGCTCGACGAGCCGCTCAACGGGCTGGACCCCGACGGTGTGCGGTGGGTGCGAGGGCTCGTGCGCGAGCACGCCGACGCCGGGGGCGCGGTGCTCGTGAGCAGTCACCTGCTCAACGAGGCCGAGCGGCTCGTCGACCGCGTCGTCGTCATCCACCGCGGGAGCATCATCGCGGAGAACACGCTGCAGGGATTCACGCAGCACCACGCCAGCCTGGAGGACGCTTTCTTCGCCTCCACGGCACGGACGACGGGAGACCGTGCATGACCACCCTGACCTGTCTGCGCGCCGACCTCGTGACCCTCCTGCGGAGCCGGGCGGTCCGATTCACGGTCGTCGGGGCCACGGCCCTCGCGGCCCTCCTCACCGGATCGCTCGTCGCCACCTCCGGCGGCGCCGACGCCGCCGTCGACGTGTCGACCACGTTCGGCCAGGTCGAGACGCTCATCGACCCGATCACCGGGCTCGTCGTGGCAGCCATGCTGGCCGCCTACTGGGGGTCCGGCTTCGGCGACGGGTCGATCCTGTGGAGCTTCCTCGCCGCCCGATCCCGCGCCGTGATCGCGCTCAGCGCCCTCGCCACCGGCGCGCTGCTCGGTCTGACCGCGGCCGCGGCCGCCTCGGTCACCAAGGTGCTCACGCTGAGCATCGCGCTGGGTGGCCGCGAGGCACTCTGGTGGGGCGACGACCGGGCGGTGCTCGCGCTGGGCGGTGCTCTCGTCGCCGGGGTCGCACTCGGTGTGGCCGCGACCGCCGTGAGCCTCGTCGTGCGTCACGGTGCGGTCGCCGTGGGCCTGCTGTTCGGGTGGCTGCTGCTCGTCGAGCCGCTCGTCGCCCGGCTGCTGCCCGAGTCGACCTGGACCTGGTTCCCCGGGCAGGCGCTGGCCGCCGTCCGCAACGCCGTGGAACGCGCCGACACCGGGCACGCGCTCGCCGTCGTGACCGTCAGCACCCTCCTCCTCGCCGCCGCCTCCGTGCTGGTGACCGTGCGCCGCGACCCCTGACGTCCGTCGGCGGCCGTCCGTCGGGAGCGGGAGGGTCGCCGTCGGCTAGATCCACCCCTCGGCGTACGCCACGTCCGCAGCCTCCCGGCCGGATCCGACACCCAGCCGGCCGACCGCGCTCGAGACGTAGTTGCGGACCGTGCCGGGCGCCAGGTGCAGCGCGGCGGCGACGTCGGCCGTGCGGGCTCCGTCGCGCACGAGCGCGAGCACCTCCCGCTCACGCTCGCTCAGCGGACAGGCCCGCATGGTCAGCGCCAGGGTGGCGATCTCCGGGTCGACGTACCGCTGGCCGGCGTAGATCGCACCGATGACCCGGACGAAGTCGTCGGACGACGTGCTCTTCAGGACGAAGCCCGCCGCACCGGCGGCCAGGGCACGCTCGAGGTGGGCCGGGCGCGCGTGACGGGTGACGACCACGACCTTCACCGGCTCGCCCGCCAGCCGGCGCGCGACCTCGATACCGTCGACGCCGGGCATCTCGAGGTCGACGAGCGCGATGTCCGGGTCGGTGGCGCGGACGACCCGCACCGTCTCCTCCCCGTCGGCGGCCTGACCGACGACCTCCAGGCCCGGCTGGAGGTCCAGCAGCGCCGCGAGCGAGGTGCGCAGCAGCCCGTCGTCGTCGGCCACCACCACCCTGACCAGGTGCTCGCTCATGCGCTCCTCCTCGGCTCGAGCCGTACCTGCCAGCCGTGGCCGTCCGGGCCGGCCACCACGCTGTACCCCAGGGCCGCGGCCCGTTCGTCGAGCCCGTCCAGCCCGGATCCGCGGGCCAGCTCCGAGGTCCGCCGCGGACCGTCGTCGCGCACCGACACGGTCCACGCGCCGTCGCGACGTTCCAGCCGGACGGTGGCGCGCCGGGTGTGCGAGTGACGCAGCACGTTGGTCGTCGCCTCCCGCACCAGCAGGCCGGTGAGCCGGGCGAGGTCCGACGGCAGGTCGGCGGCGGCCCCCTCGACCGCGAGCTCGACACCGACGGCGGCGAGGATCGAGCGGGCGTTGGCGATCTCGTCGTCGACGTCGACCGCCCGGTACCCGTGCGCGACGGCACGCGTCTGCTCGAGGGCGTCACGCGCGGCCGTCTCGATGGAGGCGAGCACGTCGCTCACCTGCTCGAGCGCGTCCTCGCCACGTACCCGCAGCAGCGACCGACCGAGGTCCGCCTGCACCAGGATCCGCTGCAGCTCGTGGCCCTGCACGTCGTGCAGCTCGCCTGCGAAGCGCAGCCGCTCCTCCATGACCCGCCGCGAGACGACGGCGTCGCGGGCGCGCGTGAGCTCGACGACGACCCGGTCCCACCACACCTGGCCGACGATCACGACGACGCACGCGGTGACCGCGAGGAGCACCCATGCGCCCGCCCAGCGGTCGAGCCCCGAGCCGTCGGCCGACCAGGCCGCGAGCGTCAGTGCGCCGGCGGCGGCGAGCGCCGACAGCGCCACGACCGCTCCGAGCGCGGTCGACAGGACGGGTCGCTCCCGGTCCCACCGCAGCTCGCGCAGGGTGGCCACCCCGAGGGCGGCGGCGGGCAGCAGGGCCCAGACGACGGTGGGGCGTCCACGCGCTGCCTCCGCGCACGCCACCGCCGTCGCCACGGCCACACCGGCCCACGACGCCGGACGCGAGGCGAGCACGCGGTGCGCCGCCGTCGGCGTCCGAGGGCCGGGCAGCCACACGTCGCTGACCACGAGGCTGGCCACCTGCTGCGCGCCGAGCGCGACGACCACGGCTGCGCTGGCCGCCCACAGGACGCTCGGGCGGGGCTCGTCGAACGCGCACAGCACGGTGGCGATCAAGGTCGGGGCGACCAACGCCGTGGCGCTGTAGACGGCATGCGACGGCGTCGGCCGCTCGGCTGCGAGGTGGCTGCGCGTCACCACCCCATCCTATGTTTGGCACACCCTTCCAGGTCACGTCCGTGTCACGTCCTGGGCACGACCTCCCCTGGACGGCGGAGGGCCCCGACCGGCGAACCGGTCGGGGCCCTCGTCGTCAGGGAGCGGGCCTCAGGTCTCGACACGCCGCCGGCTGCGCGCGCAGAGCTCGCGCGACAGCCCTCGGCTCCTCGACCTGGACTTCCAGAGGACGTCTCAGAAGCCCATGCCGCCCATGTCGCCCATGTCGGGGGCGCCACCACCGGCCGGAGCAGGCTCCGGCTTGTCGGCGACGACGGCCTCCGTCGTCAGGAACAGCGCCGCGATGGAGGCGGCGTTCTGCAGCGCGGAGCGCGTGACCTTGGCCGGGTCGATGATGCCCGCGGCGATGAGGTCGACGTACTCGCCCGTGGCGGCGTTGAGGCCGTGGCCCGGCTCGAGGCCGGCGACCTTCTCCGCCACGACGCCGCCCTCGAGGCCGGCGTTGACGGCGATCTGCTTCAGCGGGGCCGACGCAGCGGTGCGCACGATGTTCGCGCCCGTCGCCTCGTCACCCTCGAGCTGCAGCTTCTCGAACACGGCCGCGGTGGCCTGGACGAGCGCCACGCCACCACCGGCGACGATGCCCTCCTCGACGGCCGCCTTCGCGTTGCGCACGGCGTCCTCGATGCGGTGCTTGCGCTCCTTGAGCTCGACCTCGGTGGCCGCGCCGACCTTGATGACGGCGACGCCGCCGGCCAGCTTGGCGAGGCGCTCCTGCAGCTTCTCGCGGTCGTAGTCGGAGTCGCTGTTCTCGATCTCCGCGCGGATCTGGTTGACCCGGCCGGCGATCTGGTCCTGCGAGCCGCCGCCCTCGACGATGGTCGTCTCGTCCTTGGTCGTGACGACCTTGCGCGCGGTGCCGAGCAGCGAGATGTCGGCGTTCTCGAGCTTGAGACCGACCTCCTCGCTGATGACCTCGCCGCCCGTGAGGATGGCGATGTCGGCCAGCATGGCCTTGCGGCGGTCACCGAAGCCGGGGGCCTTGATGGCGACCGACTTGAACGTGCCGCGCATCTTGTTGACGATCAGCGTGGCCAGGGCCTCGCCCTCGACGTCCTCGGCGATGATCGCGAGCGGCTTGCCCGACTGCATGACCTTCTCGAGCACCGGGACGAAGTCCTTGACCGAGCTGATCTTGCTGTTGACGATGAGGATGTAGGGGTCCTCGAGGACCGTCTCCATGCGCTCGGGGTCGGTGACGAAGTAGCCCGACAGGTGACCCTTGTCGAAGCGCATGCCCTCGGTGAGCTCGAGGTCGAGGCCGAACGTGTTCGACTCCTCGACCGTGATGACGCCCTCCTTGCCGACCTTGTCCATGGCCTCGGCGATGATCTCACCGACCGTGGTGTCAGCGGCCGAGATGGACGCGGTGGAGGCGATCTGCTCCTTGGTCTCGACGTCCTTGGCCATGCCGAGCAGCTGGCTGCTGATGGCCTCGACGGCGGTCTCGATGCCCTTCTTCAGGCCCATCGGGTTGGCGCCGGCGGCCACGTTGCGCAGACCCTCGCGCACGAGCGCCTGGGCCAGGACGGTGGCCGTCGTGGTGCCGTCGCCGGCGACGTCGTCGGTCTTCTTGGCGACCTCCTTGACGAGCTCGGCGCCGATCTTCTCGTAGGGGTCCTCGAGCTCGATCTCCTTGGCGATGGACACACCGTCGTTGGTGATCGTGGGGGCTCCCCACTTCTTCTCCAGCACGACGTTGCGGCCCTTGGGGCCGAGCGTCACCTTGACGGCGTCGGCAAGCTGGTTCATGCCGCGCTCGAGGCCGCGGCGGGCCTCCTCGTTGAACGCAATGGACTTGGCCATGTGGAACTCTCCGGTTCGACGTGGTTCGGGTGTGACCGGTCGGTGCCCGCGACGGACGAGCCAGGACGTGCGGCGATCCCTTCTCGCCGCCGTCCCGACCCTCACCGGGCCGGTCGGATGTCTAGCACTCTCACTATAGGAGTGCTAACCCAGGACTGGCAATCGGGTGGGGAGAGTGCCAGTCCTGGGGCGCGGTCACTCGTCGTCCCCGATGACGAGCCGAGGCAGCCGGTCGCGCCAGGGGCGGCGGGGCCGCGACGACTCCGCCTCGGGGAGCAGCGCCGACGCGGGCGGCTCGTCGACGTCGGACTGCTCCGCCGCCTCGGCCAACCGGTCCTGGCGGGCGATCCAGAGGACGGTGAGGACGATGCCCACCACCGGGATGAACGCGGGGATGGCCAGCACGGCCACGGGGTGCGCCGACAGCTCCCCGACCACTGCGACACTCGTTCCCATCGCGCCAGTCTACGAGCGGTGGCCGGAGGACGGGCTCAGACCGAGAGCAGCAGGTAGATGCCCGTGAACGTGTAGCCGACCATGAGCACGAGCATCGCGAGCTGACCGGTGAGCCGGTGCGCCCGCGGCAGCACCTCCAGGGCCTTGTCGTGCGCCGCGACCACCGCCACCACGTGCCCGGCGACGACGAACGCGATCTTGTAGACCGCCAGCAGGTCGGGGTGCTCGGACAGGAGGTAGGACACCGTGAGCCCGTCCCCGGTCCCGAGGACCTGCAGCAGGCCGATCACCACGCCCTGACCGCGCTCGACCAGGTAGGTCAGGTAGTGCGCGAAGACGTAGCCCACCACGATCGGCACCAACGAGTGCGCCATGAGCCCCGGCAACGCGCGCCGCTGCGCCGACGTGACACCGCCCGTCGCGACCGACGCGACCACGAACGCCACCGCCACCACCACGCAGAACAGCAGCAGCACGAGCGACGTCGTGAGCGTGGAGTGCGCCGCCGACTGCCAGCCCTCGGACGCGGAGAAGCTGTCGAACGCCGTCGACCCCAGGAGCACGGACACCGCCGCGACGATCCCCGGGGCCACGGGCAGCAGCGGGAGCGACCGCAGGGGATTGTGCGGGGCGAACCGCCGGTCGCGCACGAGCGGCGCGAGCCGCGCCACCACCGCGCTGTACACGTCGAACGGGTCGGCGCGGTCGAACCAGCGCGGCCCGAACACGACACCGCCCGCGACCGTCACCACGACGTAGACCGCCACCCAGGTGCGCACCGCGTGGACGGAGCCGGCGTCGGGAGAGGCGAGCTCCAGCCACACGAACGCGAACAGCCCCGCAGCCGCCGGCCAGTAGCCCCAGGCCGGGCGGTAGACCAGGAAGCCGTCGGGGCGGCCCGCGAGCCGACCGACCAGCCACTGCACCGAGCGCCACGGCGACAGGTCCTTCCACACGTGTCCCGCCATCAGGGCGAGCGGCACGAGCCCCACCCACACCAGGACGTAGAACGCCCCGATGCCCGGGTTCGACGCGTCGTCGGGGCCGAGGAACAGCGCCCCCAGGAACCAGACGGCCAGCAGCAGGCCGACGACCGCCAGCCACGGTCGACGAGCGGGCTCGCGATCCTCTGCCGCCCCCGGCCCGGCACCCCCGCCGGGCTGTTCTGCCGCCCCCGGCCCGGCACCCCCGCCGGGCTGTTCTGCCGCCCCCGGCCCGGCACCCCCGCCGGGCTGCTCCGCCGTCGGCTGGAGGCGCGGCTCCTTCCAGGCGAACGCGAGGACCGCGAAGGAGACCGTCAGGGCCCAGCTCGCCCCGACGACGGCGTACAGGAACGGCACCGGCAGGTCGGTCGAGCCGCCCACCCCGTGCTGCGGCAGCAGGTCGAGCACGATCAGGGCCGGACGACGAGCTGGACGATCGTCGCGTGGGTGGCGTGCGACTCGACCGCCACCTGACCCGGACGGTCGAGGGTGAACGTGCGCGACACCGAGTCACCCGGCTGCACGTCGATGCTGACCTCGGGGTCGGAGTGCACGTGCACCTCGTCGGCCACCTCCGACGTGACGTCCAGGGTGACCGGCTCGCCGACCTTCACCTCCACCCGTCTGCCGCGCGGCTGCGGACCGTCGGTCGTGAGCCGCACCTGCACCGTCACGCCCTCGGCGTCCGGGGTCGCGCTCGTCGAGGGTGTGCCGGACAACGTCGCCGCGGGGGTGGGCGTCGCCGACGCGTCGGGTCCGTCCTCCCCCGCACCACAGCCGGCGAGCAGCAGCATGCCGAGCACGCACCCGGTCACCGTGGTCCTCATCGGTCTCTCCTGTCGTCAGGGTCGTGGGGGTTCTGGGGGTCGTGGGGGTCGGGGTCGTGGGGCAGCTCGTCGTCGGGGCGGAAGGCTCGCTCGAGCAGCTCGCGCTCCTCGGCCTCCTCCCGACGGTCCTTCCGGGCGATGTGGAGCACGACGGCCACGACCACGATGGCCGGCACGAAGGCCGGGATCGCGACGAGGGCCGCGTGGTGCGCCCACAGCACCTCCCCGGGAGTCACGCCCGGCCGGCCCCGCTGCCCTCGTCGACGCCGTCGCCGCCGCCCGGTCCGGCCTCGAGGTCCTCGCGGCGCCGTCGGCCCTCGCGGGCGATCGCGCCGGAGACCCGGGCCACGGCCACGCTGATGCCGGCCAGGATGGCCAGGCTGCAGACGAGGACCACGAGGTTCGCGACACCCCACAGCCAGGGCGACGTGTCGAGCTCGCGCTCGCGCTGCAGGATCGTGATCTCGGGGACGAAGTCGCGCGTCATCTCGGCCTCGGCCGGCACCTCCTCCGCGCCCAGCGCCTCGTCGGCGGGCAGGAAGATCGGGGCGGCGGTCAGCATGCGCCCGTCCTGGACGCGCAGGAGCGTCTTCCAGGTCCCGCCGATCGGGACCGGGCTCGTGGTCTCCCACGAGTCGGGGCCGGTGCGCCTGAGCTGCTGCGTCACCACACCGGCGCCTCCGCCCTGCCAGGCGGTGATCTGCACCCAGGTCGGGTGCGCGTCCACGAGGCCCTCGGTGGTGGTGGCCTGGACCATGACCTCGGGCTGGTCCTCCGTGCCGACCTGCTGCACCGTGAACCGCACCTGCGCGTCGTCCGGGACCGTGGCGTTCAGGCCGTTCGCGACGGCCAGGGACGTCACGAGGATCGACCCGACCACGATCGAGCGGCCGACCCAGCGGTTGACGGGCAGGCGACCGTCGAGACCCACGGCGAACAGCGCGCCGCACAGTCCCGCCCCGACGGCGACGGGCACGACGGTGACGAGGCTCTCCAGCAAGATGTCCTGGGGCCACGGGAACTGGAAGACGGCGTCGTTCCAGAACTTCTCGATCACGGACCCGACCGTGCCGATCAGGAGGCCGCCGACCGCGCCGAAGACGAGCGGCTTCTCCTTGAGCCTGCTGAGCGCCAGCAGCTCGATGATGAGGGCGCTGCCCAGGTAGAGCGGGAACACGTGGTTCGCCTGCCCGAACACGTCGCCGACGATGAACGAGACCACACCGCGCACGATGACGAAGAAGAACGCGGCGAACAGCGCCGCGCCGGGACCCGCGTAGAGGCGGGCGGCGACGAGCGTGAGCGCCGCGGCCGCGGCGATCATCAGCGGGGCGAACACCATGCGGAACTGCGCGATGCCGAAGTCGAACTCGGCCTGGAACACCGAGAGGCCGATGAGCAGGCCGCCGAACGCCATCGAGAGGGTCAGCTTGTGCAGCGTGCGGGCGCTGTGGTTGTCGGCCGAGCGCTTCCACTCCTCGGAGAACTCCGCCTCGCGGTGCAGCAGGATGATGCCCGCCGTGGACAGTCCGGCCCCGCCGATGAGCATGAGGTGCGTCGGGCCCCAGAGGGTGACGTCCTGGCCGAAGAGCCGGTGCCAGACGTCGTCGAGCGGGAAGCCGATCAGGGCGTAGAAGCCGCAGGCGGCGATGAAGATGCCGGCCACCGGCGCGTACCAGCGTCGGGTGATCCGCACCGAGGCGATACCGGGCTTCTGGCCGTCGCGCGGGAACACGACCGCGCTCATGCCGGCGACGAAGAGGGCGAACAGCCCGTACAGGATCAGGTAGTGGGCTGGGTTGGCGAGCGGTCCCTCGTCGCGCCCTCGCCCGGCGTGCAGGCTGACGTCCCAGAGGAAGCCGAGCAGGGCGACGACGAGCGAGCTGGCCACGAACAGGGCCGGGATCGACGCCCAGCCGGGCTCGCCGGTGCGGGCGTGCAGCGCGTCGCCGAGACGCTGGAACCACTCGATGCGGTGGGTGCGGTGCGCCCACGCGACGTAGACGAGGACCGCGGTGACGACGGCGGCGCCGACGCTGAGGCCGAGCACCTGGTCGAGGGCGGCCCCGCCGACCGAGGAGGGCTCGGCGGC
Source organism: Propionibacteriales bacterium (assembly GCA_026392465.1). Classification (GTDB taxonomy): domain Bacteria; phylum Actinomycetota; class Actinomycetes; order Propionibacteriales; family Nocardioidaceae; genus Aeromicrobium. The sequence goes on along the minus strand of JAPLCA010000015.1, from coordinate 47,954 downwards.
GCGGAGGGATGCGGGGAACATTCCGGGAGTATGTCAGCGGCGATGTGACACCGCAAGTGTCGGATAGAGCCCTTCACGAGGGCCTCGACGGCGTCGGCTCGAGACCCGCGCCGACGCCGTCCGGATCAGTGCCCGACGACCTCGTGCGCCTCGCGGCCCTTCGGACCGTCGACGACCTCGAGCTCGACCACCTGGCCGTCGTCGAGCGTCTTGTACCCGTCGGACTTGATCCGCGACCAGTGGACGAACACGTCCCCCTGGCCCTCCACCTCGATGAAGCCGTAGCCCTTCGCGGCGTTGAACCACTTGACGGTGCCCTGCACCATGACGCACTCCCACCTGACGGCGATCGACCACCGGACCGGCCCGGTCCGGCACCGAGCCTATACGCGTCCGACGAACGGCAGAAGGGTGCGGTTCACCCGCCGGACATCCCCCGGCGTCCCAGGGTTGGACCCCCGGTCGCCCTGACGCGACCCGGACTCCACCCCGGGAGGCGTCGCGGGACGGGGGCGGGCGTGCTTGGCTGGACGCAGACCACCCGTCGTGAGGAGAGGACCCATGAGCGCGTACCCCGGCTGGCCCGACGACCAGGAGGGCCACGGCACCGCACCCGGTCGCGCCGAGGCCCCGGACGAGACCCAGCGCAACGTCGGTGTCGTCGTCCACGCCATCCCGGCAGCCGCCCTCGTCGTGAGCGCCGGCACGCTCGGCTTCGTCGCCTCGCTCGTCATCTACCTGATGTACAAGGACAAGGGCGAGTTCGCGCGACGTCAGGCCGCCAACTCCCTGAACATCCAGATCACGACCCTGATCTACCTCGTGATCTCCGCCGTGCTGATGCTGGTGCTGATCGGCTTCGTCCTGTACCCGTTGGTGATCGTCGTCGCCGTCGTGCTGCACGTCATCGGCGCCGTCCGCTCCAGCAACGGCGTCTGGTGGAACCCGCCGCTGACGCCACGGTTCGTGAGCTGACGACTCCGACCCTCCGGTCGAATCATCGCGGCTCGACGGAACCGCTGGTCGAGTAGCCGCGGCGGCGAGCGCCAGCGAGCGCGGCGCGGCGTATCGAGACCACTCGGCAACGGCTCAGCGCCGCCGCATGCGTCCGGTGGGGACTCGGGGTCAGCCGCCGGCGACGGCGGGGATGATGCTGACCTGCGCGCCGTCCTTGACGGGGGTGTTGAGACCCTGGGCGAAGCGGACGTCCTCCTCCGCGACGTAGACGTTGACGAAGCGGCGCAGCTTGCCGTCCTCGTCGACGATGCGCGCCTTGATGCCGGGGTGGTTCGACTCGAGGGAGTCGAGCACCTCCGTCAACGTGGCGCCCTCGGCCGAGACCGAGGAGGAGTCGCCGGTGTAGCTGCGCAGGATGGTGGGGATACGGACGGACACGGACACAGTGGTCTCCTGAGGTCGATGGGGGCGGGGCGGACGCGGGTCAGGCGAGGCCGGAGGCCACGAACGCGTCGTAGGTCGGGGCGATGGTCGCGGCCGGCCCGACCGAGCCCGACACCGCGTCGAGGGTCTTGAGGCCGTGGCCGGTGTTGATGATGACCGTCTCCAGGTCCGGGTCGAGCGCGCCGGTGGCGACGAGCTTCTTGAGCGTGGCGAGCGTCGTGCCGCCGGCCGTCTCGGTGAAGATGCCCTCGGTCCGCGCCAGCAGCACGATCGCGTCGCGGATCTCGTCGTCGCTGACCTGCTCGACGGCACCGCCGGTCGAGCGCGTGACGTCGAGGACGTAGATGCCGTCGGCCGGGTTGCCGATGGCCAGCGACTTGGCGATGGTGTCGGGCTTGACCGGCCGGATCGCGTCGTGACCCTCGGCGAACGCCGTGGCCACCGGGTTGCAGCCCTCGGCCTGGGCGCCGAACACCTTGTAGGGCTTGTCCTCCACGAGCCCGAGGGCGATGAGCTCCTGGAACGCCTTGTGCACCTTGGTGAGCTGCGAGCCCGACGCCACGGGGATGACGATCTGGTCGGGCAGGCGCCAGCCGAGCTGCTCGGCGATCTCGTAGCCCAGCGTCTTGGACCCCTCGGCGTAGAACGGACGCACGTTGACGTTGACGAACGCCCAGCCGTCCTCCTCGCCGGCGATCTCGCTGGCCAGCTTGTTGACGTCGTCGTAGTTGCCCTCGACGGCGACGAGGTTGTCGGTGAAGACGGCCGAGTTCACCTGCTTCGGCGTCTCGAGGTTGCTCGGGATGAAGACCACCGTGCGGATGCCGGCCCGGGCACCGGCGGCGGCGACCGCGTTGGCCAGGTTGCCGGTGGACGGGCAGGCGAAGACCTTGGCGCCGAGCTCGGTCGCGGCGCTCAGCGCGCAGGCGACGACCCGGTCCTTGAAGGAGTTGGTGGGGTTCGTGCTGTCGTCCTTGACCCACAGCCGTGCGATGCCGAGCTCGTCGGCGAGGTTGCGGGCCTCGAGCAGACGCGTGAACCCGGGCTCGGTGTTGGGGCTGGACTCGATGTCGTCGGGGACCGGGAGGAGGGCCTTGTAGCGCCAGATGTTGCGCGGGCCCGCCTCGATCTGCTCGCGGGTGACGGTGCCGAAGTCGTAGGCGACCTCGAGCGGGCCGAAGCAGTCGTGACAGGCGTAGTGCGGGCCGAGCTCGCGGGTGGCGCCGCACTCGCGACAGACCAGGCCCGTCGCGGAGCCGAACGCACCGTCTCGGAGCGAGCCGCGGACGTCCACCTCGGCGTCGTCGGCGGCGCGGTGCGCGCCCGGTGTGGTGGGGGTGGGGGCGGTGATGCTCACGAGAACCTCCTGGTCATCTTTCCCGACCACGGTGGTCGGGACGGAATGAGCACCTGGCTCCCGCGTCCGTGCTGGACGGTGCGGAGCTGGTTGCTGGGGCGTCGTCGGGCCGTGTCCCTGAACCCCTCTGGATGAGCGAGACCAGCCTAGGCAGGCGTCTCACCATGTGTCCACTCGGTCCGGATGACGAGACTCGGCGGTCCGCGAGTCGGGCACGACGCGGAGGGCGGGCGTCCACAGGACGAGCCTCGCACGGCGCTCGGACGCCGGCGCGTCCACAGCAGTGCCCGGCCGCGGCCCGATGCGCACCTCGGCCCGCCATCTCCTCGTGGGCGCCGGACGGACCGGCGTCGCCGACCAGGAGGTCACCGTGCCCGTTCCCCCCGTTCCTGCCCTGCTCGCCGCCCTCGTGGCCCCGCTGCTGGCCAGCCCTGTCCTGCCCGGCCCCGGCACCGTCCCGGCACCGACCGAGGCAGGGCCGTGGCCCGGGAGCACGATCGTCGCCGTGGAGGGCGACGCCCGGCACGGGTTCTCCCTCACCCGCCTCGACGGCACCGTCGAGCACCCGCCGACGCTGTCGGAGGCGACCGCGGAGTGCGAGGAGCACGACGACCCGACGGACGCCGCGGTCTGCGTGGCTCGGGTCGAGACGCGCTACGCCGGACTGGCCGACGTCCAGCTGAGCCTGCAGTGGGCGCAGCGGGACGCACGGAGCGCCACGGCCGGCTGAGCGCGACGTTCAGCCGTCGGACGGTCGTCGACGGCGGGACCACCGCGTGCGCGCGGGCTGGTACCCGCCGTCGGCGAGCCCGGCCAGCCGCTCGAACGGGTTCCACGAGGCGGTGTCACCCGTGGCCACCCACGAGACCACGGCGGCGAGCAGGTACAGCGGCAGGAGCACCGGGCCCAGCAGCCAGGCGTACTGGGTGACGTGCCGGTCCTCGTGGCGCGCCAGCGCCGGACGCGCCTGGAGCCAGGCGACGTCCCGCGGGGTGAGCACCACCGACCCGACGGTCGTCGCGTCGACCCCGGCGCGCCGCCAGCGCCACCCGGTGGCGACCAGCACGCCACGGCCGATCGGGTGCAGGCTCGCCCCACCGGCGCGTGCCGCCAGCAGCCCGACCGGCGTGCTGAGGTTCACCCAGTTCACGACCGTGCGCACGCGTGTCCAGCGCGTGTGCGTCCCACGGCCCACCCACGAGCCGTCGCCGGCGCCGGGGGCGCTCACGCGTCGAGCGCGTCCGCCCACGCGGTCAGCCACGCGGCCACCGCGTCGGGGCCGTCGAGCACGACGTCGGACCGGCCGACGAGCGCGTCCTGCTCCCCCGACGCCGACGCCACGAGCACCCCGTCGCCACCGTCGGCGCGCAGCTGGTCCACGGCGTCGTAGGCGGGGAGGTCGCCCAGGTCGTCGCCGGCGTAGACGACGCGGCGCAGTCCCGTCTCCGCGAGGAGGCCGCGCAGCGCCGCGCCCTTGTCGGTCGCGTGCCCGCGCAGCTCGAGCACCTGACGCCCCGGCTCGACCTCGAGGTCGAGCTCGCCGGCCAGGGCCCGCAGGGGCGCGTCGAGCGCGTGGATCAGGTCGGCGTCGATGCCGCGCGTGTGCACGGCGACGGCGAGCCCCTTGTCCTCGACCCGCACGTGCGCGGCGTCGTGGGCGGCGAGCCAGCCGGGCAGCACCTCCGCGAGCCGGGCGACCGACGCCGGCCGGTCCGGTCGCAGGTGCGTGCCCGTGGCGGCGTCCCAGCGCTCGGCGCCGTACTGCCCGCACACCACCAGGTGCTCCAGCCCGCGCATGCCGGCGAAGCCGCTCAGCGCGAGCGCCTGCTCGACCGGACGCCCCGTGATGATCGCGACCTGGCCCAGCACGTGGCCGAGCCGCGCGACCGCCGACACCGCGTCGGGGTGCGCGAACGCCTGGGTCGGGTCGTCGACGACGTGCGAGAGCGTGCCGTCGAAGTCGAGGCCGAGGAGGATGCGCTCGGGCTCGACGAGCAGGGAGGCCGGGACGTCGGACGTCGTCAGGGGATCTGCCGCAGGCACCCCAGCATCATGACACCCCGACGGGGCCGCACGGGGCGTGACCTGGGGTCAGGTGACGGGCGCCACGACGATGAGCGTCAGGCGCTGCTGGTTGATGCCGGCGGGCGCCGGGGCCACCGCCGAGACGCCGAGGTCGGCGGCGAGCTGGCGCGCCTGCGCCTCGCGGCCCGCCGGGTAGTACACCGTGCTGGCCGGCACGTAGCCGCGCCAGTTGCCGACGCCGGCGAGGGTCCACCCGCGGGCGGTGACCGTGGCGCCGACCGACCGCGCCAGGCCGGGCGTGCGGGTGGCGTTCAGCACCGAGACCGGCACGGCGGCACGGTCGACGGGCGGCGTCGTGCGGGTGGGGGTGGGCGACGGGCTGGGACTCGCCGTCGCGCTCGGCGCCGGCGTCGGCGTGGGGCTCGGTGACGCGCTCGCCGAGGCGCTGGGGCTGGGGCTGGGCGAGGTCGAGGGGCTCGACGTGGGGGCGGCCACCGCCGCGGTGTCGTCGCCGTCGACGACGAGCCAGCCGAGCCACACGGCGCCCAGCAGGACGAGGACGGTGGACGCGACGAGGGCCCAGGACGGCAGGACGAACGCCCGGCGCGTCACCGTGCGTCGGTGGTCGGACACCAGCCGCCCGCGTCTCAGAGGTCGATGCCGAGGCGTCGCGCCGACCGGCTGCGCTGGCGCTGGGCCCGCAGCCGACGCAGGCGCTTGACCAGCAGCGGGTCGAAGGCCAGGGCGTCGTCGCGGTCGATCAGCGCGTTGAGCAGCTGGTAGTAGCGGGTGGCGGACATGTCGAACTTCTCGCGGATGGCCTGCTCCTTGGCCCCCGCGAACTGCCACCACAGCCGCTCCATCGCGAGCATCTCGAGATCGCGCTCGGTCAGGGTGTCGCCGGGGCGTGCCGTCTCGTGGGTCGGCTGCTCCGCTGCACTCATGGCCCGATCGTAACCCAGGAATCACACGCCTGTCATTCGCTTCGACGACGGGATCGTCTGGTATGCGTGGGGCATGTCGTCGACCCCCGCCGCACCTGCCCCCGTCGCACCCGTGCCCGCCGACCGACCGCTGCGCTGGGGCGTGCTCGCCACCGGCAAGATCGCGGGCAGCTTCGCGCGCGACCTCGCGCTGCTCGACGACCACGAGGTCGTCGCCGCCGGGTCGCGCGACGTGGAGCGCGCCCGGGCGTTCGTCGCCGAGCACGGTACCGCCGACGCCCGCGGCTACGGCAGCTACGAGGAGCTCGCCGCCGACCCCGAGGTCGATGTCGTCTACGTCGCGAGCCCCCACGGACGTCACCTGGAGGACGCGACCCTCTGCCTCGACGCGGGCAAGGCGGTGCTGTGCGAGAAGGCCCTCACCCTCGACGCCCCCACGGGCCGCCGATTGGTCGAGCACGCGCGGGAGCGGGGTCTGTTCCTCGCGGAGGCGATGTGGATGCGCACCAACCCCGTGATCCGGGAGGTCCAGCGGCTCGTCGGCGAGGGTGCGCTCGGGGAGCTGGGCGAGGTGCGCGCCGAGCTGGGCTTCGTCGCGGACCCCGCCGTGGCCCGGTTGTGGGAGCCCGAGCTCGGCGCGAGCGCGCTGCTCGACATCGGCATCTACCCGCTCACGTTCGCGCACCTGCTGCTCGGCCAGCCGCACACCGTCGCCGCGGCGGGCGCGCTGCACGAGCGCGGGTTCGACGTCGCCGGCGGTGCGACGCTCGTGCACGAGGGGCGCGGCGAGCGCGGGGTCGAGCCCGTCTCGAGCCTCGCCTGGACGCAGCTCGCGCAGTCCGACAACACCGCCTCCGTGGCCGGGACCGAGGGACGCATCGAGATCGGGCGGCGCTTTCACCACCCGACGTCGTTCACGCTCGTGCGCGGCGACGAGGCCGAGACGATCGACGTCCCCGTCATCGGCCGGGGCTACGCCCACGAGGCCGTCGAGGTCGCCGCCTGCCTGCGTGCGGGACGCACCGAGTCCGACCTGCTGCCGCTCGACGCGACCGTCCAGCTGCAGGAGCTCATGGACACGATCCTCGAGCAGGTCGGCGTCCGGACGCACGCCTGACCCGTCCTCGACGCGCGTGATGTCGACGGGCGACGTCGGCGCGACCCCCTAGGGTGGGGGCATGGCGGCAACGGCTGACTTCGTGGTGATCGCCAACCGGCTTCCCGTCGACCGTGTGGTCCAGCCCGACGGCAGCACCACCTGGCGCACCTCCCCCGGCGGTCTGGTGACGGCGCTCGAGCCCGTCATGCGGCGCAACGGCGGCGCGTGGATCGGGTGGCACGGCGCGCCCGACGAGAAGCTGCGCACCTTCGAGCATGACGGCATCACCCTCGTGCCGGTGCATCTGACCGGCCAGGAGTACGAGGAGTACTACGAGGGGTTCTCCAACGCCACGCTCTGGCCGCTGTACCACGACGTCGTCGCGCCGCCGGAGTTCCACCGCGAGTGGTGGGAGTCCTACGTCGAGGTCAACCGCCGGTTCGCGAAGAAGGCGGCCCGCATCGCCCGGCGCAACGCCGTCGTCTGGGTGCAGGACTACCAGCTGCAGCTCGTCCCCCAGATGCTGCGCGAGCTGCGCCCCGACCTGCGCATCGGCTTCTTCCTGCACATCCCCTTCCCACCGAACGAGCTCTTCCAGCAGCTGCCGTGGCGCCGCTCGATCCTCGAGGGGCTCCTCGGCGCCGACCTCGTCGGCTTCCAGCTCCCCGGGGCGGCGCAGAACTTCGTCCGCCTGGTCCGCCAGCGCGTGGGCCACAAGACCCACCGCGACACCGTCTACCTCGAGGACGGGCGGACCGTCACGGCCCGGGCCTACCCGATCTCCATCGACGCCGCCGGGTTCGAGGAGATGGCGCGCCGGCCCGACGTGGGCGCGCGCGCCGCGGAGATCCGCGAGAGCCTCGGCAACCCGCGGTGCGTCCTGCTCGGCATCGACCGTCTCGACTACACCAAGGGCCTGAGGCAGCGGCTCCGCGCGTTCGGCGAGCTCGTCACCGAGGGCGCGGTCGACGTCGAGGACGCCGTGTTCGTGCAGGTGGCCACGCCGTCGCGCGAGCGCGTGGAGCAGTACCGGCTGCTGCGCGACGACATCGACCGGCTCGTCGGTCGCATCAACGGCGACGTCGGGCGCATCGGCGCCCAGCCCATCACCTACCTGCACGCCTCCTACCCGCGCGAGGAGATGGCGGCGCTGTACCGGGCGGCCGACGTCATGGTCGTCACGCCGCTGCGCGACGGCATGAACCTGGTCGCCAAGGAGTACGTGGCGTGCCGCTACGACGACGACGGCGCGCTGGTGCTCAGCGAGTTCGCCGGTGCGGCCGCGGAGCTGCGTCAGGCCTACCGGGTCAACCCCTACGACATCAACGGCCTCAAGGAGGCGCTGCTCGAGGCGATCCGCGCCCCCGAGAAGGAGCGCACCCGCCGCATGAAGGCGATGCGCAAGCAGGTCGTCGAGAACGACATCGAGCTGTGGGCCAACCGCTTCCTCGACGACCTGCGCACGGTGCGCCACACCCACGACAAGACGCCGCGGCCGGCGCGCGACAACCCCGAGACGACCACGCGCCGCCGCTGACGACGGCGGGCCCGGCTCAGGCCGTCAGCCGCGAGAGCGCGTCGGCACCGACGAGGAAGCCGACCACGCCGACGACCCAGCTCATCGCGACGCCGCTGCGAGCCGACATCCAGGCGTCGAGGCGCTCGAGCCACGGCTCGACCCGGCGCGCGGCCACCAGGCGGAGCGCGAGCAGCACCAGGGCCGGCAGCACCATCACGGCGACGTAGCCGACGAGCACGAGCAGCTGCCAGGGTCGGTCGAGGCCGGACCGCGAGAGCAGGCCCATCGCGGCGAGGTAGGGCAGCATCGTCGCCAGCTCGACGACGGTCGCCACGAGTGCGACGAGGACCGTGGTGCGTGCCGGCACCCCCTCGCCCTGCAGCGTCGCCCGCCACCGCAGGGCTCGTGGGCTCGGACCGCCGCGCTCCTTGGCGCGCCGCTCCAGCGGCCAGCTCCACCAGAACAGCGCCGCACCGACCACCAGCTGCACGACGGCCAGCGGACGGTTCCGCGCGAGGGCGTCACCGGCGCCGGACACCGCGTCGAGGACGGCGTCGACGCCGAGCAGCAGCAGGACCCCGACCGCCGCGTAGAAGGCGGCGACGGTGGCGAGGAAGAGCAGCACCCGTCCGGGGCGCACGCGCGGGGCGACCAGCATCCAGAGCGGGACCAGCAGCGTGCCGGCACTCGTGCTGTCGGCCAGGGCGAGCAGCACCAGCCCACCGAGCACGGCCCAGGTCACGGCGACTCCTCTCCTCGACGCCTCGACCGTGCCACAACCGACTCGGGCGGCCCAACAGGGGCGGCCACCGGACCTCTCAGGCCGTGCGGACGTCCGGTCGCGTCCCACCGCGACCCTGACGAGCCCGGAACAGGGTCGACACGACGAGGGCGAGCCCGGTCGCGGCGACCGTCACGGCGAACGCCGGGGTGTGGCCCCCGACGTCGGCGAGCCGACCGGCCACCGTCGAGCCGAGGGCGTACCCGATGCCGGTGGCGCCCGCGAGCAGCGTCATGGCCGTGCCCACGCGCTCGGGCACGACGACCGCGCCCGCCATGGCGAAGTTGCTGATCATGTAGGGCGCCACGGCGAAGCCGAGCAGGGCGATGACCGCGACGAGCTGGCCGATCGTCTGCACGAGGAGCAGCGGCGCCGAGAGGACGAGCAGGGCCGCCGCCGAGGCGACCATGCGCGTCGGGTAGCCGATCCGTTCCGGCAGCGCGGCGATCGCGAGGCCGGCGATGGCGCTGCCCACGCCCAGCGTCGCGTGGATCAGGCCGGCCTGCCCGGGCTCGCCCTGGGCGGTGGCGAGCACCGTCGAGCCCGTCTGGGTGGCACCGAAGACCATGCCGATGCACAGCTGCGCGAGGGCGAGCACGCCGAGCACGCCGGTGAGCACCGGTGCCGTCGACCGGGGCACGCCGGCCTCGGGCCGGGTCAGCGCGGCGGTCGGGTGCAGCGCGAACCAGGATCCGAAGGCCACCAGCACCCCGCCCGCCACGAGCAGCGCGTCGCCCGGCGCGACGACGACGGCGAGGAGCCCCACGGTGGCCGGCCCGAGCACGAACGACACCTCGTCGGCGGCTCCCTCGTAGGAGAACGCGGCGTCGACGAGCCGGCGCTGGTCGGGCGCGTCCTTCGTGATGGGCTGCCAGCGCACGCGGGCGAGCGGTCCGATCTGCGGCGTCGCGAGACCGGCGAGGGCGGCGACGGCGATGATGGCGGCCGGCGGCGCGCCCGCCTGCGTGGTCCACACGATGGCGGCGAGTCCGGCACCTCCGGCCCACGACTGCACGAGCACGACCGGCCGCTGGCCGACCCGGTCGGCGAGCGAGCCGAAGAACGGGGCACCCACGGCGTTCGCGACGGCCAGCGCACCCGCCGCGGCACCACCGAGCGCGTACCGTCCGGTCGCGGCGCTGACCAGCAGCAGGGTGCCCATCTGGCTCATGGCAAGCGGGACTCGCCCGAGGAAGGCTACGGCGACGTAGGCGGGCCCGACGATCCGCAGCAGCGTGCGGTACGCGGTGATGGCTGACACTGCGCCGAGCAGTCTAGTCGCGGCCGCGACGTCGGTCGTCAGCGGTCGTCCGTGCGCCGCCGAGGACGCCCGGGGCGGGCGGCGACGCTGCTCGTCTGGTGGAATGCGGGACATGCCGCCACCGCTCCGCGACGTCGTCGGGCCCGGGTGGGCCGACGCGCTCGCCCCGGTCGAGGACGAGATCCACCGCCTCGGCGACGTGCTCCGCCGCGAGACGGCCGAGGGCCGCCCGTGGCTCCCCGCCGGCAGCGCGATCCTGCGCGCCTTCCGCGAGCCGTTCGCCGACGTCAAGGTGCTCGTCGTCGGCCAGGACCCTTACCCCACGCCCGGGCACCCCATGGGGCTGTCGTTCTCGGTGCAGCCCGACGTGCGGCCGGTCCCGCGCAGCCTGGCGAACCTCTTCACCGAGCTGGAGGCCGACCTCGGCGTGCCGCGATCGGCCCACGGCGACCTGAGCGCCTGGGCCGCCCAGGGCGTGCTGCTGCTGAACCGCGTCCTCACCGTCGGCGTCGGCGCGCCCGCGAGCCACCGCGGCATGGGGTGGGAGAAGGTCACCGAGCAGGCCATCCGCGCGCTCGTCGCCCGCGACGCCCCGCTCGTCGCGGTGCTGTGGGGACGCCAGGCGCAGGACCTGCAGCGGCTGCTCGGCGACGTCCCGGTGGTCGCGAGCCCCCACCCCAGCCCGCTGTCGGCGTCGCGGGGCTTCTTCGGCTCGCGACCGTTCAGCCGGGTCAACGGGTACCTGGAGACGCTGGGCACCGCGCCGATCGACTGGCGGCTGCCGCCCGTGGCGGAGCCCTCCGCCTAGGCTGAGCCCCATGAGCACCCCCCGCGTCCGCGACCGCGCCGTCGTCATCGACGAGGCCTTCGCCACCATGCAGCGCTGGGGCCTGCGCGTCGTCGTGGTGGCGGCGGCCCTCTTCGTGCTCGGCTGGGTGGTCGGCAGCCTCTGGATGGTGTTCTTCCCGCTGTCGATCGCGCTGCTCGTCGCGACGGTGCTCTCCCCGCCGGTCAGCTGGCTGCGCCGGCACAAGGTGCCCAGCACCCTCGCCGCGCTGATCGTCATGCTCACGTTCCTCGGCGTCGTCGTGGCCACCATCGCGATCCTCACGCCGCAGGTGGCCGGTCAGGCGCCGGCGATCGCCAAGCAGGCCTCCGGCGGCCTGCAGGAGGTGCGCAACTGGCTCACGGACGGACCGCTCTCGCTGTCGGACGGCCAGATCACGCGCGCGATCGCCGCGGTCCAGGACCGGCTCCAGGACAGCGCCGCCGCCATCAGCTCGGGCATCTTCTCCACGCTGAGCGCCGCGACGAACGCGGTGCTCAACCTGGTGCTCATCCTCATGCTGACGTTCTTCTTCATCAAGGACGGGCACCGGTTCCTGCCGTGGCTCACGACGCTCGGCGGCCACCGTGCCGGCGCGCACCTGAGCGAGCTGCTCGGCCGTGTCTGGGGCACGATCGGCGGCTTCATCCGCACCCAGAGCCTCGTCGCGTTCATCGACGCCGTCCTCATCGGCATCGGCCTGGCGATCCTCGGCGTGCCGCTGGCCATCCCGCTGGCCGTCATCACGTTCTTCGGTGGGTTCATCCCGATCATCGGCGCCTTCGCCAGCGGCATCCTCGCCGTGCTCGTGACCCTCGTGACCAACGACTTCAAGGCGGCGGTCATCGCCGCCCTGATCGTCATCGGCGTCCAGCAGCTCGAGGGGAACGTGCTGTCGCCGTGGCTCCAGGGCAAGACGATGAACCTGCACGCCGGTGTGGTCCTCATGTCCGTCACCGCCGGTGGCACGCTCTTCGGCGTGACCGGAGCCTTCCTCGCCGTGCCGGTTGCCGCCGCGTCGGCCGAGCTCTTCCGCTACCTCAACGAGCAGGTCGACCGGAGCGTCGACCCGCAGGCGCCGACGGAGGACAAGCACGCCGCGGACCTGCTGGCCGAGGGCCGGACGGCCCTCGACCCCGACTGAGCCCGCTGGTTCAGGAGGCGAGGTCGCGCTGCGACTGCGCCAGGATCTCCGCGCGCTCGTGCTCGGTCAGACCACCCCACACGCCGTAGGGCTCGCGGGCGGCCAGCGCGTGCTCGCGGCACTCGTGGATGACGGGGCAGGTCGCGCAGATCGCCTTGGCCGCGGACTCGCGGTCACGACGTCGGGAGCCGCGCTCGGCGTCGGGCGAGAAGAACCGGGCGGACTCCAGGCCCTGGCACGCGCCCTGGTACTGCCACTCGTAGACCTCTTGCAGCGGGAGCGGGAGGTTCTTGAGGTTTGCCATCGTGCACTCCTTCGGGAAGCTGCCTCGGGGGACTCGTGCCGGTGAGGTCGTTGTTGTTCAGACCTTAACGACAACTTGTTCAGGTTGGCAAGTGGGTGAACAAGTTCTATGATGGAGGCATGGCTTCCACCGATCCGACCACCCAGGCGCAGCAGGCGACCCTGCTGTCCGTGGGCGAGGTCGCGGAGAAGCTCGGCGTCCCCGCCTCCACGTTGCGCACGTGGGAGCGCCGCTACGAGCTCGGTCCGTCCGCGCGCAGCGCCGGCGGACACCGTCGCTACGACGCCGCGGACGTCGAGCGTCTGCAGCGGATGCACTTGCTCGTCGACAGCGGTCTCGGCCCGGCGGCCGCGGCCCGCGCGGCCATCAGCGGCGACCCGATGGAGCGCACCGAGGGCGCCGACGCCTTCGCCGACGCCGTCATCGCCGCCACCCGCGCGTACGACGCCGAGGGCCTGCGCACGCTGTTCGTGCGCAAGCTCGACGACCTCGGCACCATCCGCGCCTGGACCGACCACATCGCGCCGTCGATGCGTCGCGTCGGCGAGGAGTGGTACCGCGGCAGCGTCGGCGTCGACGGCGAGCACCTCGTGAGCGACGCGCTGCACACCGCGCTGCGTGCGCGGCTCGCGTCGCGTCGCACCAAGGGGCAGGACCACCGCCCCGTCCTGCTCGCCTGCGCCGAGGACGAGCACCACGTGCTGCCGCTGCTCGCGCTGCAGTGCGCGCTCGCCGATCTGGAGGTGGGCTGCCACATGCTCGGCCAGCGCACCCCGTTCAGCGCGATCGCCGGCATGACGATCCGGCTCGAGCCCGCAGCCGTCTTCCTCTGGGCGTCCATCGTGCACTTCGACGGCAACGCCCTCGCCTCGGTGCTCGACGCCGCGGCCGACCGCACCGACGTCCTGCTCGGCGGACCCGGCTGGAGCGTCGAAGGCGGCACCCACGTCGCCGACCTGCAGGAGGCGGTCGACGCCGTGCAGCAGGCCATCGCGCGGCACCCTCTCGGGTCGTGAGCGGCGCGACCTGGTCGAGCGGCGTCGCGTGGGACCGTCTGGGAGCATGACGTCGTGGCCGACCTGACCTTCCGCGGACGCCGCGTCGTCCGGGACCGGGCCCTCGTGATGGCGATCATCAACCGCACGCCGGACTCGTTCTACGACCGTGGGGCCACCTTCGACCCCACGTCGGCGCTCGACGCCGTGCGTCGCGCCGTCGCCGACGGCGCGGAGGTCGTCGACATCGGCGGCGTGAAGGCCGGCCCGGGCGCCGACGTCGACCCCGCGGAGGAGGTGCGGCGCACCGTGCCCTTCATCGAGGCGGTGCGCGACGTGGAGCCCGACGTCGTCATCAGCATCGACACCTGGCGCGCCGACGTGGCGCAGGCAGCGGCGGCGGCCGGGGCGGACCTGCTGAACGACACGTGGGCCGGCCACGACCCCGACGTCGTGCACGTGGCGGCCGAGCACGGTCTCGGGTACGTCTGCTCGCACACCGGCGGCGCCCTCCCCCGCACCCGCCCGCACCGGGTGCGCTACGACGACGTCGTGGCCGACGTCGTCGCGACCACCACGCGCGCTGCGGAGGCGGCGGTCGCGGCAGGGGTTCCGCGCGAGGGCGTGCTCGTCGACCCCACCCACGACTTCGGCAAGAACACGTTCCACAGCCTCGAGCTCGCCCGACGGGCGGACACACTGGTGGCCACCGGATGGCCCGTCCTCATGGCGCTGTCACGGAAGGACTTCATCGGGGAGACCCTGGGGCTGCCTCCTGAGGACCGCCTGGAGGGCACGCTGGCCACCACCGCGCTCACCGCGGCGGCCGGGTGCGCGATGTTCCGTACCCACGACGTGGTCGCCACCCGCCGCGTCCTCGAGATGACGGCCACGCTGGTCGGCGACCGGCCACCCGCTCGGGCGGTGCGCGGCCTTGTCTGAGGCACGACGCTGGTTCGAGACCCGCACGTTCGACGCGTCACACCCGCTCGGCGACCTCGTCGAGGCCAAGGCAGGACGTGGCGTCACGGTGGTCCTCCCCGCGCGCGACGAGGCCCCGACGATCGGTGCCATCGTGCAGCGCGTGCGCACCGCCCTGTGCGACCTCGTCCCCCTCGTCGACGAGGTGCTCGTGGTCGACTCGCGCTCGGGCGACGCGACGGCCCGGGTCGCGCGTGACGCCGGGGCCACGGTGGTCGCCGTGGCCGACCCCGACCCCGCGTTCGACGGCGGCAAGGGCGCGGCCATGCGCACCGGCATCGCGCGGATGCAGGGCGACGTCGGCGTGTTCCTCGACGCCGACGTGACCGGCTTCGACCCGGCCTTCGTGGCCCGGCTCCTCGGTCCCCTGCTCCGCGACCCGTCACTGGTGCTGGTCAAGGCCTTCTACGACCGACCCACGCACGACGGCGGGGGCGGTCGGGTGACCGAGCTCGTGGCACGGCCCGAGATCGCCCGACGCGCGCCCGAGCTCGGCGGCTTCGTCCAGCCGCTCGCCGGCGAGTGCGCGTTCGTGCGCGACGCGTTCGTCGACCTGCCCGTCGTGAGCGGCTACGGCGTCGACGTCGGGATGCTGCTGCACGCCGTGCGCAAGCACGGTCTCGACGCCACGGCGCAGGCCGACCTCGGCCGCCGCGAGCACCAGCACCAGGGGCTCACGGCACTCGGGCGGATGGCCCTGCAGGTGCGGGCGGCGTTCGACCTGGTGCTCGAGGACCGCGACGTCGTGGTCGACGAGCGGTGGGTGCCGACGCGCCGGGCCGACGGCACGCCCGACCTCGTCGCCGAGCGGGTCGAGACGCGTCTGCTGTCCCCGCCCGGCGTCGACGGCTGACTACCAGCTCGACTTCGTCATGCCGGGCAGCTCGCCGCGGTGGGCACCCTCGCGGAAGCGGATCCGCGACAGTCCCGCGACCCGCAGGTGGCCCCGGGGACGCCCGTCGACCTGGTCGCGGTTGCGCACCCGCGACGGCGACGAGTCGCGCGGCAGCCGGGCGAGGGCCCGCGAGGCCTCCATCCGCTCGGCCATCGACAGGCTGGCGTCGCGCGACGCGGCGCGCAGGGCGTCACGCCGCTCGCGGTAGCGCTCCACGGTCTCCTTGCGCCGCTCGTTGGCGACGATCTTGCTGCGCTTGGCCATCAGCGCTCCTCCTTGAACTCGACGTGCTTGCGGATCTTCGGGTCGTACTTGCGCAGCACCAGCCGGTCGGGGTCGTTGCGGCGGTTCTTGCGCGTGACGTAGGTCGTGCCCGTGCCGGCCGTCGAGCGCAGCTTCACGATCGGGCGCAGCTCGTTGCCTCTCTTGGCCATCAGAGCCTCTCCCCTCGGGCGAGGATGTCGGCGACCACGGCGTCGATGCCGCGGACGTCGACCGTCTTGATGCCGCGCGCGCTGAGCGTGAGCGTGACGTGGCGGCCGAGGCTCGGCACCCAGTACCGCTTCTTCTGGACGTTGACGTCGAAGCGTCGCTTGGTGCGACGGTGCGAGTGCGAGACGTGGTGGCCGAAGCCGGGGGTGGCCCCCGTGACCTGGCAGGTGCGCGACACGGCGACCTCCTGTGTAGAATGACAATCGTTCGCAACAGACTACCGGAGATCTTTCGTGAAGAAGAACCAGCACCCCCGCTACGAGGAGGTCGCCTTCCGCGACCGCTCCGGCGACCTCCTGCTCGTCACCCGCTCGACGCTGCCCGAGCGGCTGCCCGCCGACCAGCCCACCGTCGAGGTCGACGGACGCACGCTGCCGGTCGTCGACGTCGAGATCTCGAGCGCGAGCCACCCGTTCTGGACCGGCCGCGGGCGCGTCGTCGACACCGAGGGCCGCGTCGAGCGCTTCCGGCGGCGCTACGGGCAGGCCGGACGATGAGCCCCGCCCCTCGTCGCAGTCGTCGCCGGATCCTCGAGCGCAGCGTCCCCGCCGTGCTGGTGACCGGCATCGGCGACGCGGCCATGGAGGCCGTCACCGTCGGCCTGCAGTTCGACCTGCCCTCCGCCGTCGTCGTCCGCCACACCCTCGACGTGGAGAGCCAGCAGCTCACGCGCGTCGTCAGCGACCTCACCGGTGTCGTGGAGCGCCACGTGCACGAGCTCGAGCACGCCTGCGTCGCCTGCGCGCTGCGCGAGGACGTCGTGCCGACCCTCGAGCGGCTTGCCGCCAGCGGCCGCTGGGGCACCGTCGTCGCGCACCTGCCCGTCGCCGCCGAGGCGCTCCAGGCCTGCCGGGTCATCGAGTCCTACGCCGACGTCGCGCCCCACGTGCACGTGGCCGCCGTCGTCGCCGCCCTCGACGGCGAGACCGTGCTGGCCGACCTGCTGGGCGACGACCTGCTCCACGAACGGTCCCTGCACACCAGCGAGGACGACACCCGCGGCGTGGCCGAGACCGCTGCCGCGATCGTCGAGTACGCCGACGCCGTCGTCCTCGCCGGGACGTCCTCCCCGGACGCCCGCGACCTGCTCCGCGCGCTCGCCCGACCGCAGGTGCCCGTCGTCGGCGACCCGTCGGCCCTCGACGCCGGTCCGCTCGTCGACGGTGCGCACCTGCACGCCGTGACCGAGGCCTGGGTCGACGTCGTCCGCCGGGGCGAGCTGCCGCGGTACGCATCCGAGCACGTCTGGACGCTCGACCTGCGCTCGGACCGCCCGTTCCACCCCGACCGGCTGCTGGAGAGCATCGAGCGCATCGGCGGCGGACCCCGCCGGTCCCGCGGGTCGTTCTGGCTGCCCAGCCGTCCCGCCGACGTGTGCGTGTGGGACGGAGCCGGCGGCCAGCTGAGCATCGGCACGGCGTCACCCTGGGGTGCCAGCGCCCCGCTGACCCGCATCGTCGTGCACGGACTGGTGTCGGGACCGCTCGCGAGCACGCCCGACGACGTGCAGGCCGCCTTCGAGCACTGCCTGCTCACCGACACCGAGATGGCCGAGCGCGGCCCGTACTGGGAGGTCGTCGAGGACGGCCTCCAACCCTGGCTCGGCGACGTCCGCCGCGCCGCCTGACCAGGAGGAACCATGGCAGTCCCCAAGCGCAAGACCTCACGCAGCAACACCCGCCACCGCCGGTCGCAGTGGAAGGCCACCCGGCCCGACCTCGTGCCGGTGACCGTCGACGGCCGCACCGTCCACGTCCCGCGGCGGCTCGTCAAGGCCGTGCACCGCGGTCTCGTCGACGGTGTCTGACCTGCCGCACGCCCACCCACCAGCACCACTCCAGGAGGAACCATGAAGGTCCGCAACTCGCTGCGCTCGCTGAAGAACCAGCCCGGCTCGCAGGTGGTGCGCCGTCGCGGTCGCACCTACGTCATCAACAAGCAGAACCCGCGCCTCAAGGCTCGCCAGGGCTGATCCGTCGCACTCACCCTGGAAGTCCCTCACTCCCCTGAGGACGGCTCCCAGGGTGAGCGAGGGACTCCCGAGGTGGGCTGCTGGTTCCCATCAGATGATGGGAACCAGCGGCAGGGTTCAGCCGATGAGCTGCTGCCAGGTGTCCCACCCGATCCGCAGCGTGAAGGCGCACACGACCACCACGAACACCGCCCGCACGAACCGGCTGCCGCGGGCCACCGCCAGCCGGGCGCCGAGGTAGCCGCCCGCCACGTTGCACACCGCGAGCACCGCGGCCACCTGCCACATCACCACGCCCTGGGGCACGAACACGGCGAGCGCGGCCAGGTTCGTCGCGAAGTTCGCGAGCTTCGCCTTGCCGCTGGCCTCGAGGAACCCGTAGCCCAGCACCCCCACCAGCGCGAACACGAAGAACGAGCCCGTCCCCGGCCCGAGCGCCCCGTCGTAGAAGCCGACACCGGCCCCGATGCAGAGCGCGGCCGCGTAGTGGTGGCGCCCGTCGAAGCGCAGCGCGGCCACCTGGCCCAGCTCCGGTCGCAGCACCGTGAACAGGCCGACGGCGACCAGCACCACCAGGATCACCGGGTTGAACGCCGCTCTCGGGATCCACGACGCCACGACCGCCCCCAGCAGCGAGCCGACGAACGCCGCCGCGGCGAGCGGGGCGGCCGTGCGCAGGTCGAGCCGGACGCGCCGCAGGTAGGTCAGGCTCGACGTCGTGGTGCCGGCGATGGAGCCGACCTTGTTCGTCGCGAGCAGCTGCACCGGCGCCGCCTGCGGGAACGCGACGAGCAGCGCAGGCAGCTGCACCAGCCCGCCCCCGCCGACCACCGCGTCGACCCACCCGGCGACGAAGGCCGCCGCGGCGAGGAACAGCAGCACCCCTGCGGTCACGTCGTCCACCGGACCAGGCTACGGAGACTGCGTCGAGGTCGCGGACACCGGCGTCCGGACCAGTAGCCTGTCTCCTGCCGGCACCACCCAGGGAGGTTCGAGGCATGCGACTGGTCGCTGCACGGGTCCGCAAGGTCATGTCCGTGCAGGACTCGGGGCGCCTCGCGCTCGACGAGGGCCTCACCACGCTCGTCGGCAAGAACGAGTCGGGCAAGACGGCCATGCTGCAGGCCCTCTACCGCGCCAACCCGCTGCCGAGCGGGCACCCGACGGCGTTCACCGCCCGCCGCGACTACCCCCGCCGCGACCTCGGGGCGGACCGCGACCGGATCGACGACGTCCGGCCGGTGACGCTCGAGGTCGAGCTCGACTACGCGGACCGTCAACGGCTGGAGCGCACCGGCGAGCTGCTGCCGACGACGCCGCTGTACGTGAGCCGCCGCTACGGCGACGACACGCTGCACTGGGCGGTCGACGAGGACGGCACGCCTCTGGACGTCTCGGCCCCGACGCTCGCCGCCCTCACCTCGATGCTGCCGGGCTTCCAGTACTTCGACGACCACAACGTGCTGCCGGGGAGCGTCTCGATCCGACGTCTGCAGGAGCTCGACGCGGCGGACCTCTACCCGTCCGAGCGCACGGCGCTGGCCCTGCTGCGGCTCGCCGGCGTCGCCGACGCGTCGTTCGGCGCGGACGACCTCGACGCGCACCAGGCCGCCCTCGCCGCCGCCGCGACCCGTCTGACCGACCAGCTCCTCGCGTACTGGAGCCAGAACCGCGACCTGTCCGTCGAGCTCGCCCTGGAGACGGTGGGCCTGGCCACGCCGGAGCCGTGGCTGCACGTCAGGGTGCGCGACGAGCGTCGGGGCGTCAGCCTGAACGTCGCCGAGCGCTCGAGCGGCTTCCTCTGGTTCTTCTCCTTCCTCGCCGCCTTCTCGGAGTTCGCGGGGCAGGAGCGCAGGGTCGTGCTGCTGGACGAGCCGGGCATGAACCTGCACGCGAACGCCCAGGGCGACCTGCTGCGGTACCTGAAGGAGCAGCTCGAGCCCCACCACCAGGTGGTCTACTCGACGCACTCGCCCTACCTCGTCGACGCCGGGCGCCTCTCCCGGTGCCGGGTGCTCGAGAACGTCGGCGACCGTGGCACCACGGTCAGCTCCGAGCTGTGGAGCGCCGGCTCGGAGACGACGGTGCCGCTGCTCGCCGCACTGGGCGCCGACCTGGCCCGCACGCTCGTCAGCAGCCCGCACCAGCTGCTCGTGTCGTCGCCGTCGGACGTCACCTACCTCACCGTCATGGGCGACCTGCTCCGCGCTGAGGGCGGCCGCGCGCTCGACCCGCGCTGGACGGTGACGCCCATGGGCGGCGCCTCCGGGCTGCCGACGACCCTCGCCCTGCTCGGCACGACGGCGACGTCGGCGACGGTGCTGATGGACGGTCCGGCCGGGTCGCGCGGAGCCGTGGAGGAGCTCGTGAACCGCGGGGCGATCTCCGCCGACCACCTGGTGCCCCTCACCGACCTCACGGGCACGCTCGACGCCGACCTGGAGGACCTCTTCGACGCCGAGTGGTACCTGAGGCTGCTGGCCGAGTCGGGCGGTCCGGTGGTCTCGCACCGCAGGCTGGTCGGGAAGCGGTTCCTGCGCACGCCGCCGCGGCGACGCATCGTCCACCAGGCCGAGACGGTCCTGGGCCACCGCTTCGACCGCTTCCAGCCCGCCGCCCACCTCCTGCGCGAGAGGTCGCGGGTCCTCGAGACCGTCGACGCCGACGCCCGGCAGCGCTTCCAGCAGCTCATCGACCGCCTCAACGCCCTCCTCGAGCGCCCCCTCTCCCCCTGAGTGTGACGTTGGGGGCCCAGATCGCGGCGATCTGGGCCCCAAACGTCACACTCAGCGGGGTGGGGGGCGGGGTGGGGGAGGGGTCAGCGGCGCAGGACCCGGAGGGAGCCGGTGTGGCCGACCTCGGTGAAGCCGTCGTCGAGGGCACGCAGGTAGATGCGGTAGGGCGCCTGGCCGCCGTCGGCCGGGTCGGGGAAGACGTCGTGGATCACCAGGGCGCCACCCGGGCGCACCCAGCGGGCCCAGCCGTCGTAGTCGCCCTGGGCGTGCTCGTCGGTGTGGCCGCCGTCGACGAACACCAGGTCGAGCTCGCGACCCCACCACGACGCGACGTCGGGCGAGCGGGCGACGACGACGTCGACGACGTCCTCGAGCCCGGCGCGCGACAGCGTCTCGCGCAGGAAGGGCAACGTCTCCATCCGTCCGTCGGTGCCGACGAGGGACGTGTCGTGGTACTCCCACCCGGACTGCTGCTCCTCGGAGCCGCGGTGGTGGTCGATCGTCACCAGCCGCGCACCCCGCAACCGGGCGACGTGCCCGAGGTGGACGGCCGACTTGCCGCAGTAGCTGCCGATCTCGACGGCCACGCCGCCGGGCCGCAGGTGGGCGCCGGCCGCCTCGCGCAGGGCGTCGGCCTCGTCGTCGGGCAGGAAGCCGCGCACGTCGTCGGCGACGCTGCGCAGATCGCCGGGCAGGTCGAGCGCGGGGTCGGGCTCGCTCACGGGCGCTCCTCGTCGGTGGTCAGCAGCGGCAGGCCGTCGCCACGGAACAGGCCGTTCGCGGGTGTGGTGCGGGTGAGCGCGTCGACCGCGAGCAGGACGGTGCCGGCGGTCCAGGTGGTCTGCTCGACCGGCCAGTACGTCTCGTCCGGGTAGACGTAGCCGGTCCAGTAGGTCGCGTCGTCGCGGCGCAGCACCTGGATCTCGCCGAGGATGCGACGGGCGTCGGCGTCGCGGCCGACGGCGTCGAGCGCGAGGACCAGCTCGCAGGTCTCGCCGCCGGTGACCCACGGGCTGTCGTCGACGCACCGGGCACCGAAGCCGGGCACGACGAAGTCGTCCCAGCGGGCGTCCAGGCGAGCCGCCGCGACGGCCGCGGGCAGCGCCCCGCCGAGCACCGGGTAGTACCAGTCCATCGAGAAGCGGGCCTTGTCGGCGAAGCGGTGCGGCTCGTGGTCGAGCGCGCGACGCAGCCGCACGGCGGCGTCGCGCCAGGCCGGCACGTGCTCGCCGACGACGTGGGCCAGCGCGACCCCGCAGCGCAGGCTGAGGTGGATGCTGGCGTTGCCGGTCACGAGCGCCTCGTCCGCGACGTCGCCCTCGGCCCCGCGCGACCAGCGCACGGGCCCGGCGGGCTCCTGCAGCTCGAGCACGACGTCGAGCGCCGCGCGCACCGTCGGCCACATGTCCTCGACGAACGCGACGTCGCCGGTGAGTCGCCAGTGGTGCCAGACCGCGGTCGCGACGTAGGCGGTGAAGTTCGCGTCGGTGGCCGGCACCGTGACCACGCCGTCGACGTACTCGGTCGCGAACGACCCGTCGGGCCGCTGCGCGCCGCGGCTCCACGCGTAGGCCGCCTGCGCCTCCTCGCGGCGTCCGGCGACGGCGAGGCCCATCGCCGCCTGCAGGTGGTCCCACGGGTCGAGGTGGTGGCCCTCGAACCAGGGGATCGACCCGTCGGGCCGCTGCACGGCCACGATGGTGTCGGCGGTGGCCTGCACCTGCCCGGCGTCGAGCACGCCTGGCAGCGCGAGCGCGGCCCCCGCGAGCGGGAGGTCCCCCCAGCGGGCGGTCGGGAGCGTCACGTCAGGCGAGCGGCTTGGTGTAGTACAGCGCGACGCTCTTGCCGAGCAGCGGGTTGAGCGCCTTCTCGGCCACGCGCGTGGTGCGGGGCGCCTTCATCATGTCCCACACCAGCAGCCGGTGGTACGCACGGACAGCGGGGTGCTGGTCGCGCTCGACGCCGACCGCGCACTTGATCCACCAGTACGGCGCGTGCAGACCGTGCGCGTGGTGCGTGTGCGTGTGCACGAGTCCCTCGGCGCGCAGCGTGGCGTCGAGCTCGCTGGCCTTGTAGATGCGGATGTGGCCGCCCTCGTTGGCGTGGTACTCGTCCGAGAGCATCCAGCAGACCTTCTCGGGCCAGTGCCGCGGCACCGTGACGGCCAGCGTGCCGCCCGGGGCCAGGATGCGCACGAGCTCGCTGATCGCCTGCACGTCCTCCGGGACGTGCTCGAGGATCTCCGAGGCGAGCACGACGTCGAAGCTGCCGTCGGCGTACGGCATGTCGAGGATGGTGCCGGCCTGCACGGTCCCCCGGCCGGACTCCGGCACCTGGCCCTCGAGACGCATCGCCTCGAACATCTCGTCGACGCCCTTGAGCTCGACCTCGTCGAGGTCGAACGCGGTCACGTCGGCACCCCGGCGCAGCGCCTCGTAGCTGTGGCGACCGGCACCGGCCCCCACGTCGATGAACCGGGTGCGGGCGCCCACCCGGAGGCGGTCGAAGTCGACGGTCAGCACGTCACTGCTCCTTGCCGGCGAACCTGCGGATCGCCTCGTCGTACACGTCAGCGGTGGCGCGCGCCACCGAGGTCCAGCTGTAGCGCTCGAGGGCGCGGGCCCGGCCGGCGGCACCGAGGGCGGTGCGGCGGTCGGGGTCGTCGAGGAGGGCGGAGATGGCCGACGCGAGCTCCTCGGGGTCACCCGGCTCCACGAGCACGGCGCACGGATCGCCGTCCTCGCCGTCGCCGACGACCTCGGGGATGGCGCCTGCCCGGCTGGCCACGACGGCGGTGCCGCTGGCGAGCGCCTCGACGGTCGGCAGCGAGAAGCCCTCGTAGAGCGACGGCACGCACATGACCTCGGCCGAGCGCATGAGGTCGGCGATCTGCTCGGCCTCCAGACCGCTGTGCGTGGTCACGCAGTCGCGCAGGCCCAGCGCGTCGATGCGGCGGTCGGTGGCGCCACCCGGCTCGACGGAGGAGACCAGCTGCAGCTCGACGTCGGGGTGCTCGACCCGGACCTTCGCCAGGGCGTCGAGCAGGTGCGCCACCCCCTTGAGCGGCTTGTCGGCGGAGGCGACGGCGACGATGCGGCCCGGGACGCGGTCGCCGCCCGGGGTGAAGAGGTCGGTGTCGACGCCGAGCGGGACGACGCGGATGCGCTCGGGGTCGATGCCGAAGTCGGTGACGGTGTCGTCGGTGGCCACCGTCGACACGCCGACGACGAACGGCAGACGCCGGGCCACACGGGCCTGCATGCCGACGAAGGAGTACCAGCGGGCGACGGACAGCTTCCGCCAGCCGCGGGCGGCCTCGAGCTCGACCTTCCGGTCGCGGCTGATGGGGTGGTGGATCGTGGCGACGAGCGGCAGCCGTCGGCGCAGCGCGAGCAGCCCCCACCCGAGGCTCTGGTTGTCGTGCACGACGTCGAACTCGCCCACGCGCTCGCGCAGGTGACGGTCCGCCCGCAGCGTGAACGTGAGCGGCTCGCCGAACGCGCCGGTGACGCTGAGGACCCACTCGACGACGTCGGGGACGCTGCGCAGCGTCCAGGGCGCGGGCGGTTTGAACGGGTCGGGCTCGTCGTAGATGCCGAGGCTGGGCAGCCGGGTGAGCCGGACGCGCGGGTCGAGGCCCACGGGATAGGGCTGCCCGGAGATCACCTCGACGTCGTGGCCCGCCTCGACGAGGCCTCGGCTCAGGTGCTCGACGTAGACGCCCTGGCCACCCACGTGCTGCTTGCTGCGGTACGACAACAGGGCGACGCGCACGTGACCACCTTCCGCCTCGGCCGCGTGGGAGGCGGCAGTTGAGAGACCCACGGTATCCGAGACGCGGCACGGGGTGTCATGCGCGGCCGGACCCCGGGGTGGTCGGCGGGTCGAGCGGCGTGCCGGCCAGCTCCTCCGCGGTCATGCCGCAGCGTCGGCGCAGCGTCGGGTCGAGGGTCGCGAACGAGCGCGCGAGGGTGTCGCGCATCTGCGCGAGCGCGAGGAGGACACCCTCGTTCGAGAGATCGCCGCCCGTGGTCTCGAGGGCGCCACGAGCCGTGCCCAGGTCGCGCACGACGGCGCGGTAGGCCGCCTTGTCCGTGCGGTCCGTCTCCAGTCGTTCCAGGTGGTCGTACGCGCGCTCGAGCACCTCGAGCCGCTGGCCGAGGGTCCGGGCCACGTCGCGCGGGGGCGGTGGATGCGCGTTCGCGTCGCGCAGGCTCTCGAGCGTCCCGCAGTAGTCGGTCAGCGCGATGCTGAAGGTCGCTCGTGCCGTGGGCTTCGGAGCGGGCTCGCTGTCACCGCCGCACCCTGCCAGCAGGACCGCGGCGACGAGGACCGCGGCGACGAAGAGCGCGACGGCGCCGGCGGCCCGGCCCGGCAGCCACGTGTCGGGGTGGCCGCTCACGGCCGCACCACCTCGTCGGGGCGGGGCGTCGCGACCACGACCGGCTCCCGGACGAGCTCGAGGTCGAAGTCCGCGCGGACCCCCTCGCCCCTCAGCCGCACGGACTGCAGGACGGGTGTCCCCCGGCGCGACACCACGAACGTCGTGCGGGCACCGGCGGTGTCGTCGAGGACCACCTCGAACGTGTCCGCGTTGGCGCGGACCTCGGCGACGTCGGTGGGGCGCAGGGCAGCGGCCCGGCCGAGGATCCGGCCGGGGTCGAGCTGGTCGCGGAGCCGGTCCCCGGCGGCGGGCTCCATGAGGACCCAGCCTCGGGCTCCGGCGCGGGCGGACGCCGGCGTGTACCCGCTGCGCAGCCAGAAGGACCGGTCGGCGTGGACCCAGGTGGTGTTGAAGCGGCTGCGCACCTCGAGCCGGGTCTGCGGGGATCGGACACTCGCCTCCCAGGCGCCGCTGCGCAGGTCGCCCGTCGCCTCCACCGTCCCGCGCTCCCCCGCGGTGCGGCTGCTGCCGGTCATGCTCGTCGCACCCGCGGCCTTGGCCTCCCGGGACGCCGCGCGCAGCCTCTCGAGCGCGGCACCCACCTGCGGGTCCGTCGTCGGGCTGGCGGACGCCGTCGGGTCCGGCGTACCGGTCGGGGAGTCGGCACTCGGCTCGGACCGCTGGTCGCGAGACCCGCTGCTGTCGGAGCCCGAGCAGCCCGCGAGGGCCAGCGTGGCGACGAGCAGGCCCACCAGGACCCTGGCCGCTGAGCGGGTCATGCCGTCCTCCGCACCCGGCTCTGGACCGCGATGACGAGGTCGTCCCACCGGTCGATCGCGAACGCCTGCACCCGCAGCAGCGTGCGTTGGCTGACGAAGAGCGTGTCGAACGCGAGCATCGACAGGGAGAACCAGGGCAGTCCCATCAGCACGGCGATGCCGATGTGGCTGCCCGCGATGCCGACGAGCGCGACGCGACGCGCCGGCGCCCACGCCAGCGTCAGCGGGAACAGGACCTGCAGCAGCACGACCGACCAGGTCGCGAGCGCGAGGATCACCGGCTGGGCGACGAGCAGGTCGTTGAGGAACCCGAACGGCCGGAACTCCGGCAGCGACAGGGGGTAGTAGAGCGCCGTGCCGAACTGCCACGGCCCGCCGCGCGCCTTGTACAGGCCTGCGGTCACGTACACGAGCACGATCTGCGCCATGAGCAGCCCGAGCGCCACGTTACTGACGAACGTGCCGACGGCGCGAGCGGCGTCACGGTCGAGCACCCGCGCGAGCCCGAGACGCGTCCACACCAGGTACTGCAGGGTCGAGTCCATCCCACCCCACCGCAGGCGCGCGTCCCACGACCAGACGACCGAGCAGCGCGTCCACAGCAGGTAGAAGAGGCCGATCCGCGCGATGTTGTCGCCCTGGTCGCCGAGGAACGGGGCCGACTCGACGAGCTGGATCGAGCCGAGCAGGAGCACCACCCCCGCCGTCCGGGTGAGGCGGCCGAGCGTGAAGCAGACGGCGGCCGCCAGGACGAGGAGGTAGTACACGTCGAACCACCCGCCCGGCAGGTGCTGCAGGCCGACGAGCCAGCCGTCGAACCCGTAGCCCTCCCGCAGCGGGGTCATCCAGGACGACCCGGGCCCCCAGAGAAGCCGTCGGTCGCGGAGGTTCGACAGCAGCACCCCGACGTACATCGTGCCGAGCATGATCCGGCAGGCCGCGAGGCTGTGCAGGCCGTAGGGGTGGGTGCACAGCCGGTCGACGACCGCGGCCACCCTCGACGTGTCCCGGCGCTGGTCGATGCGCCGTTGGCCGACGGACCTCATGGGCGCACCCCGACCCGCGCCAGGTGGTCCTGGAGCACGCCCCGGTCCGGCTGCGGGACCGGCACCGCGTCGCGCCAGCCGTAGCGGACCGGCCGGAAGGTGACGGTGTGCCGGCCGTCCTTGGCCGTCCCGTACTCGACGACCTGACGTCGGACCGTCCGCAGCTCGACCTGGGTCGCGCGGCCGTCCCACAGGGTCTGCGCCGCGACGGACGCGAGCTGGTTCAGCACCGCGTCGGTGCGCAGGTAGCGACGGGCCGCGGCGGGCTCGCCGTCCGCGGCGAGGAGCGCTCGGCGCAGGGTGCGCTGCGTGTCCTCCTCCGGGACGACCTCGCGCTGGTCCTCGGACAGTCCGTTGAAGGCGCCGTTGAGCGAGCCGGCGAGGGTCTGGGTGAGCAGCGCGGAGCGGCTGGGCGCGAGGGAGAGGCGGATCTGGTCGCGTTCCGGTGCCGTGAGCGACACCCACGGGGACACCCAGTCGTCACCGTCGCGCCCCCGCACCTCGAGGTCGATCGTGCCGCGCTTCGGGATCGGCGCGAAGACCGACCAGCTCTGCTCGAAGAACGGCTGGATGTAGGCGTCGAGCCATCGTCCGGAGACCTGCTCGGACACGAGGTTGTCCGGCAGGATCCACAGCGCGACGACCATCGTGTGGGCCACGGCTGCGACGGCCACGGCCACCAGGACGCCCCGGACGCCGCGCGGGAGCGGTCGGGCGGGCTGCTGAGGGTCGCTGTCGCTGGTCATCTGCACTCCTGGGTCGGAGGCAGGTCGGGGTCGGTGGCGTCCTCACGGACGGCGGCACCGACCCCGACCCGCCTCGGCTGGCGGTGGGAGCTCGTCCCGGCGGCTAGGCCTGGGCCCCTCGCCCGCGGCGACCGGCCAGCAGCGTGGCCCCACCGAGGGCGGTCAGCGCCAGGCCCCAGAGCAGCAGGGGCACGGAGACCGGCCCACCCGTGTTCGGGAGGTAGGCACCGTGGGGTCCGCCCACGGCGCCGCTGCTGATGCCGGACGCCGAGGTGCTGAACCCGATGCCGCTGGCACCACCGGCGATCTGGTCCTTGCCGGCCGTCTGGCCGGCTCCCGACGTGTCCGCACCGGAGGTGCCGCCCGAGTCGTCGTTGCCCGACGTGCTGGCACCGGAGCTGTCAGCGCCCGAGTTGTCCCTGCCGGAGTTGTCGGTCCCGGAGTTGTCCGAGCCCGAGTTGTCCCTGCCGGCGTTGTCCGTGCCGGAGTTGTCGGTACCCGAGTTGTCCGTACCCGAGTTGTCCGTACCCGAGTTGTCCGTACCCGAGTTGTCCGTACCCGAGTTGTCCGTGCCCGAGTTGTCCGTGCCCGAGTTGTCCGTGCCCGAGTTGTCCGTGCCCGAGTTGTCCGTGCCCGAGTTGTCGGTACCGGAGTTGTCGGTTCCGCCCGTGCAGTTGATGCCGCCCGAGGCGGCCTTGGCGTCGACGTCGACGCGCTCGAACCCGAGCTCCGCGGAGCCCAGGCCGTTCGGCGCGACACCGGGGATCGGCGCGATCGTGAGGTCGGCGTTGAGACCGTTCATGGACCCGGCGGCGTGGGTGCCGTCGGACGCCTCGACCACGTTCGTGATGCCGCCGTAGTTGAGCTCTCCGTCCAGGAGCCTGCTGAGCGCCTCGCCGACGGGCGAGCCGTTGAAGACCTCGCTGAGCTCGATCGAGAGGCCCGGTGCGATCCGGAAGACCGCGTCACCGATGCGAATCTGCATGTCCGGCAGCTCGGGGACCTCAAGGGAGGCACCGGCAGGCTTGCCGTTCGCCTTGGCGACGATCCTCCCCGGCGCGTCCGGACCACCCGCGTCACCGCCCCAGGAGACCCCCACGAGCCCGTCGAACAGACGGACGTCGGCGAAGGCCCAGGTCGCCTCGCTCTGCAGCGCCAGACCGTCGGCGCACACGGCGCTGTCGGGCACGAGACTGACCTCGCTGGTGTTCTGCCCCAGGTCCGCCTCGCCGACCGGGAAGATCGAGCCCGGCAGCGGGAACCCGAGGGTCGGGTCGATGAGGGTCAGCCTCCCCGTGTTCGTCTCGGCGTACGCGAGACGACCACCCTGCGCGACGGTCTGCGCGTTCCAGCGCGCCTCGGCGGAGCCGGTCAGCGCCTCGAGCGAGCCGAGCGTCGGGATGGTGAGGTTGCCGAAGTCCTGGTCGTCGAGCTGGCCGTCGACGACGGTCGTCGCGGCCGACTCGGCCTTCACCAGCTGCAGGTTGAGGCCGACGGCGCCGGCCCCGATCGGCGAGGCGCGGGCGTAGGAGCGCGACTCCGGGTCGTTGGCGATCGTCGACGGCACCGCGTAGGAGCCCACACCCGTTCCCTGGTACGGGTTCAGGCCGGCGCTGTCCGCCACCGCGACACCCTCCGCGACGTTGGCGCGCACGTTGATGCGGTTGTCGAGCAGCGACGCACCCGCGTACGCGCCGTAGTTGCGGATGGCGCCACTGAAGCCACCGGGCTCGTCCCCGGCCATCGCGGACTGCGCCGCCATCGTCAGGCCCAGCCCCACGAGGGCCGTGCCGGCGATGGTCGTCCGCCTGCGCCGCTGTCGTCGTTGTCGTCTCATGTCCTGCGTCATCGGTGTCG
Organism: Propionibacteriales bacterium; assembly: GCA_026392465.1. GTDB lineage: Bacteria > Actinomycetota > Actinomycetes > Propionibacteriales > Nocardioidaceae > Aeromicrobium. The sequence goes on along the minus strand of JAPLCA010000015.1, from coordinate 18,411 downwards.
TCCTTTCAAGACGTCGTGCTCGTGGGCTGGAGGGCGACGTCTGTCGCCCTCCGTGGGCGTCCGGGATCGGCTCCCGTCGGGCGGGTCAGGATCCGGCGACCTCGCTCGTCCGCGACCGCGGTGCATCTCGGTCACAGTGCTCCGGCCGCGGCGTTGCGGCGGACGCGCAGCGGGTTCAGCGGATGGGTGATGAACGTCGTGTCGCGGGCGAGCCGGTAGTCCGAGCCCTCGAAGAACGTCGTCGCCTCGGCGTCGCCGGTGCCGCGGTACAACAGGAACGCGGTCGTGATGCCGGCGAACTCGTCGTCCGCCAGGTCCGTGCGCACGGGGCTGAAGTGGTTGGCGGTCCGGGCGGTCGCGAACCAGCCCGGCACCGACCGCACGAGCCCGCTCTGGGTGAGCAGCGGCCACGTGCCGGCCGGGACGGTCGTGTCCCTGGCACCGGCGAGGACGAGGACCGGCGTCCGCACGGTCGATCCGAGGGCGCCGGGCCCCGGCTCGATCGCGAGGGTCCCGCTGACCCGCAGCCGCGGGTCGAGCCGCTGCAGCAGGTCGGCCGGCACGCTCGCCGTCTGCAGCGCCGCGGCGCCGCCTGCGGAGTGTCCGGCCAGCAGCACCCGACCGAGGTCCACGCGGCCGTGCAGCGGCGACGTCGGGTCGGCGTCGAGCCGCCGGGCGGTCGCGAGCCCGAGCAGGTGCATCTCCGGTCCGGAGTTCACGAAGTCCGACGACACGGTCACCACGAACCCGTGGCTGGCCCAGTGGCGGGCCAGCGTGTCGTAGTTCCCGACGTCGGAGAAGATCCCGCCGACGAAGTCGACGACGGGGAGCCGTCCGTCACCGGGGACGTCGCGCGGGTAGTAGACGACCGAGCTGACCGGTGACTCGAAGCCGTAGGGGAAGGCGTTGCTGCAGCGGGGCTGCTCGTCGCCGATCACCAGCTGCAGGATCCACCGCTGCACGAGTCGGCAGTCGCCGAGCGAGGCCGTGGAACCCACGGCGTAGGGGCCCGGAGCGTCGGCGAACACACTCTGGGCGTCGCCGGCGTCCGAGACGGCGGCGCCGACGGCCTCGGAAGCAGGGGCGGCGGCGACCGGCGACGCGGAGGCGGGCGCGGTCGCGAGACCGGCCCCGAGCGCGGCGACGGCCACGACCATGGCCGCCCGGCGCACGATGCTTCCTCTCAGTCCCACGGTGACCTCGTTCCGTCCTGCTTCCCCGTGCGGACACCCCGCTGCTGCCGGTCCACGACGACCGGGGCGGGGTGCCGCTGCTCTCCCGGCAGACCCTGGTGCGCCAGGGCCACGCGGGTCCACGACGAGGCGCGAACTTGCGTAGGCCGTCCATCCATTTGCGTAGTCCCTGGCTTGGTCCTGCGTCTCGCGGAGGAGCATGCTTGCCGACAAGTCACAGGAGACAGGGGGACTGCGACGTGGACGTGGCAGGACGACAACAGCAGAGCATGACGACGGCGCTCGAGGAGGGCCGGAGCATCGAGATCCGCGGTCGACGCCTCAGCGGACGCACGACGCTCCTCGATCGTCTGGCCGAGCTCTCGACGTCGCGCCGCGTGCCCCACCGGCGGGTGGAGGGCAGCGAGCCCCTGCGCGACCACCCGTTCGGCGCGCTGCTCATCAGCGGGCTGCTGGAGTCCGCCACGCTCGCCGGGCCCAACCCGCTGCGGGCAGCGGTCGAGGCCGTGCGACGACGGCTGCCGAGCACCGGTCCCGCTGCCCTGCTGGTGGACGACGCCGACCACCTCGACGCCCAGTCGGTCGCCGTGCTGCGGCACCTGGAACGGCGCGGTCTCGTCGTGGCGGCCGCGTACCGCACCGACCTCGCCGGCCGGGCGGCGCCGCGCGTCCTCAGCGGCGCGCCGGTCGTGGTCGACGCCCCGAGCCTCGCACCCACCGCCCTGCTGGCGACGCTGCGCGAGCGGCTCGGAGGGGCCGTCAGCGCGAGGCTGCTGAGCGAGGTGTTCGCCCTCTCCGGCGGGGTGGTCGGGGTCGCCGAGCACCTCGTGGACGACGGGGTCTTCGACGGCTCGATCACGCAGGTCGACGGCGCCTGGGACCTGCGCGCGACCCTGGTGTCGCGCTCACTCGACGGACTCTGGCAGGCCTACCTGCGCGAGCTGTCCCCCGTCGACTGCCAGTGGCTGACCACGTTCGCGACGGCCGGTCGCTCGGGCCTCGGCGACCTGCCCCCCGCGGCGCTCGACGCGCTCGACCGGCTGGAGAGCCTCGGCCACGTGCGGACCGTCCGCCAGGGCGACCGACGCGCCGTCCTCGTGGCGGCGCTGCTCGCCGACCACGTCCGCCGGACCTCCGACGCCGTCGCCCGCTCCGCGTCCCCACCGATGTGGGTGCCACCCGTCGTGGTCGACGGGCCGACGCCGGGCTGCCCGGTCGGTCGCGTCCCTCGCGAGCTCGGCTGGCGCGCGCAGCTCGTCCGCCAGGCCGCGGCGCCGGACCCCCAGGACCTCTCGGCCTGCCTCATCTCCGCCGGAACGGCGGAGGGCCCGACGCTCGCTCGCGTCCTCGGCATCGCGGAACGGTCGACACGACTCACGTCCGACGAGACGGCGCTCACCTCAGCGCTCGAGCAGCTGGCGCGGTTCGACGACGGGTCCGACGACGTGCGGCTGGCCATCGCGGCGGCCACCACGGTCCTGGAGGTCGTGGCCGGCGGCGATCGCAGGACCGAGGCGCCGGCGGACGACCCGCGCGCCCACCCGCTCGCGCGCGCGAAGGCCTGCGAGGCGCGTCTCTACGTAGCCCTCGCCTCCGGGCGGACCGCTGCGGCGAAGCCCGACCTGCCCCTGGCGTCGGCGCTGGCGGAGGAGTCGGGGGAGGTCGTGCGCCTCGTCCCCCGGCTGCGGGGTCTGCAGAGCCTGGTGACCGCGTTCCGCGGCGACCTGCGGGGGACCCGCGCCCTCGTGACCCGGACCGTGGACGACGCCGTCGCCAGCGGCCGGCTCGACCAGGTCGCCTACCTCGGGTCGAGCGTGGGCGTGCTCATGCTCGTCGGAGGTCAGCTCGGGCTCGCCCGGCGGTACGTGGAGACCGCGCTGGCGCTCCCCTGGGAGGGTGCGGCCCAGGACAGCGTCTCCACGCCGCAGCTGGCCGCGGTCCTCTCGCTGTGGGACGACGACCCCGTCCTCGCCTCGGCCCTGCACACCTGGGCCCCCGACGCTCTCGAGCTCGGCCCCGACCCGTACGACACGGCCGCCTGGCGGCACACCGCCGTCCTCCGCTCGTCAGGACGGCCCGCGGACGCGTCGGAGACCCTCCTGGACCACGCCACGGAGGCACGCCGTCGGGGATGGACGAGCACCGCGGCGATCCTGGCCATCCACGCCCGGGACATCTGTTCCACACCACGGTCGCGGGAGCTCGCCGAGAGCTGCGCCGCCGAGGTGGACAGCCCGATGACGACCCTCTACAACCGTGCCCTCCAGGCACGGGACGCCGCCGATGCCGAGGCGCTGGCGACCCTCCGGCACGAGATGCTGGAGCACGGCGCCATCGTCGGGGCCTACCGCCTCACGCTCGCCGCCTCACGCCTGACGCCACCCGGGGCGCCGGCCCGTGCGCTCGCGGCGGACCTGGCGGAGCTGCGTCGTCTGCACCCGGAGGCGGTGTTCGTCGCTGAGCGGACCACGACCGGCCCCTCCCTGACCGCGCGCGAGCGCGAGGTCGTGATGGCGGTGCTGCAGGGCCGCTCCAACGCCGAGGTCGCACGCCAGCAGTTCGTGAGCGTGCGCACGGTCGAGTCGCACCTGCACCGTGCCATGAAGAAGCTGGGCGTGACGCGCCGCTCGGAGCTGCGCGACCTGGCCGACCTGCTCTGACGCGGGCGCCACACGGTGCCGGGACGGTGCGGCCTCAGCGCTCGGGGTCGTCGCGCCCGGTCTCCTCGCCCTCGCCGTCCGGCTCGGACTCCGCGTCGGCCCGTCGGACGAGGGTGACCCGGTCGATGCGGCGGCCGTCGACCGCGGTGACGGTCAGCCGGTACGGGCCGAGGTCGACGGTCTCCCCGACTTGGGGGATGTGGCCGAGCCTCTCGAGCACCAGGCCCGCGACCGTCGAGTAGTGGCCCGACTCGTGCAGCAGCTCGAGGCCGGTCAGCTCCTCGAGGTCGTCGAGGTGCATGCCGGCGTCGAGGTCGTCGCCCTCCGGCGAGTGCAGCAGCTCGGCCTTCTCGGCCAGGTCGTACTCGTCGCGGATCTCGCCCACGAGCTCCTCGATGATGTCCTCGAGGGTGACGATGCCGTCGGTCCCGCCGTACTCGTCGACGACGAGCGCGATGTGCACGCCCTCGCTGCGCATCTGCGCCATGGCCGGGAGGATCCGGTTCGTGCTCGGCAGCACGGGGATCTCCCGCACGATGTCGGCCACGACCTCCGCAGCGGAGTCGGTCGGCACCGCCAGCAGGTCGCGCACGTGCACGAAGCCGATGACGTCGTCGCTGGAGCGGCGGCGGGTCACCGGGTAGCGCGAGTGGGGCATGGCGAGAGCGGCACCCGCGGCCTCCGCCAGGCTCATGCCGCCGTCGAGGAAGTCGACGGCACCCCGCGGTCGCATCACCTCGCGCAGGGTCCGGTCCGTCGCGGTGAACACGTCCTGGAGGATCTGGCGCTCGTCCTCCTCCAGGCTCTCGTGCGCCCCCACCAGGTCGCGCAGCTCGTCCTCGGTCATCTCCTCGCTCGTCGCGTGCGGGTTGCCGCCGAGCAGCCGCACCACCACGTTCGTCGAGAGCGACAGCAGCCAGATGACCGGGCGCATCAGCGTCGCGAAGCGCGACAGCGGCGGCGCCACGAGCAGGGCGATCGTGCCCGACTTCTGCAGCGCGAACCGCTTGGGCACGAGCTCGCCGAAGACGAGCGACAGATAGGCGATCAGGAGCGTCATGCCGACGAGGGCGAGGCTCGAGGCGGCCCCAGGACTGAGGCCCAGCGCCTCGAGCGACGGCGCGACGTCAGGGGCGAGGGTCGAGGCGCCGTAGGCGGCGGACAGGAAGCCCGCCACGGTCACGCCGATCTGGACGGCGGCGAGGAAGGTGTTGGGGTCGCGGGCCAGCTCGGCGACCTTGCGGCCTCGCGACCCGCTGCGCTCCATCTGGCCCAGCTGGCTCTCGCGCAGCGACACCAGGGCCAGCTCGGTCGCCGCGAACACGCCGCCCACGAGGACGAAGACCATGACGAGCGCCAGGTTGAGCAGGGTGCCGGTGTCCATCACGACCTCCCGTCGACGGACGGGGGGAGGTCGCGGCCGGTACTCGGAGGATGGTCCACGTCGGCCAGTCTAGGGACGAGCGGCGTCGAGGCCACTCCCCGAGCCGGTCAGGCGCGGTTGTGGGCCACCGCCGCGCGCACCAGCGCGGTGAACGCGTCCGCGTCGAGCGTGTCGTCCTGACGCAGGTCCACCGCCCTGCGCGTCCCCGCGTCGAGGCTGGCGTTGAACACGTGGCTCGGGTCGTCGAGCGACGCGCCCCGCGCGAACGTCACCTTGACCTTGTCCTGGTAGGTCTCCACGGTGCAGAGCAGCCCGTCGCAGGAGAACGTCGGCACCCCGTCGGGGTTCGACGGCTTGCGCCACTTGACCTCCTCGACCGCGTCGGGCGCGGCCGCCTGGACGAGGTCACGCACCTGCTGCACCCGGTCGGCACGCCAGTCGCTCATGGGGCGATGGTAGGCGGTCTCGGGCCGTCGGGGGTCACCTCGTCGCCGTCGGCCACGGCCACCCGGTCGCGTCCCTCGCTCTTGGCGACGTAGAGGGCACGGTCGGCGCGGCCGATCGCCACGTCGGGGTCGTCGCCCCGGCGGGCGACGGTCAGCCCGTAGCTGACCGTCGGCAGGACGGTGCCGTCCGGCAGCGTCCCGCGCTGCAGCGTGGCCCCGACCTGGTCCACCGCGGCGCGCGCCTCGTCGAGGTCGGCCTGGTCGAGGAAGAGCACGAACTCCTCGCCCCCGACGCGGCCGGCGAGGTCTCCCGGCCCGAGCGCCGACCGGCAGGCGGCGGCGAACATCTGCAGCGCGAAGTCGCCGGCCGCGTGCCCGTGCACGTCGTTGACCCGCTTGAAGTGGTCGAGGTCGGCCATCACGACGACACCGTGCACGGCGCGCCGGCGGTGCGCGCGCCAGCGCTGCGCCAGCTGCTGCATCAGCTCGTCCCGGTTGAGCAGACCGGTCAGGCCGTCGCGGGTGGCGCGCGCCCGCAGGTCGATCGTGTCGTCGGCGTAGCTGAGCGCCGTCATGCTGAACGACACCGTCGCCAGCATGACCGTGGTGACGAGGGTCGTGACCTGGCTGCCCAGGAACACGTCGAACAGACGCCCGTCCTGGCCGACCGCGAGGAACGCGACGAAGCGCGCCAGGTAGAAGAGCGCGACGCCGGTGCACATGAGGGTGAGCGAGCGCAGGATCGGTCGGTAGACGCGGGCCCGCGGCCCGGGGACGGGCAGCCGTCTCCAGGCACGGTGCAGCTCCGACGCCGCCAGTGCCAGGTAGATGGTCATGAGGCCGAGGAAGAACGGGCCGCCCGACCAGTCGTTGCGGCCCGGGTGGTCCAGCGCCGACGCGGCCAGCAGCGCCGCCAGCGACGCACCGACGAGCAGCCAGCTGACGCGCAGCCCGCTGACGGCGCGCGCACCGGCCCAGACGGAGGCCGCACCGCCCACGATGCAGACGTTGCCGAGCGGGTTGCCCCACCACTGCTGCGACGTGCCGTCGAGGAGGTAGGCGCCGGAGCCCGCGAGGAACGCGCCGAGGGCCACGCACCACCAGCCGGCGTAGGCGGACCGGGTCGAGCGGTACGCCACGAAGTAGAACAGCGCGAGCAGCGTGACCGCCACGACGGCGAAGGAGACGCGCAACGAGACGACGTCGAGCATGCTGGCCCCTGGACGGTACGACGGAACACGTCGATTCTTTCACGAGAGCGGGTCCGAAGTACCGGTGTCGCCACCCCCGGGCCCGTCGCACGCCGTGACCTTCGCCGCACCGACGCCACGGGACCGGGTCCGGCGCCAGACCGTTCTCGCCTGCAACGGCAGGGCAGGACGGGGTTCCTGGAGGTTCCTCCAAGGACACCGGAACGGTCATTCGCGCCCCGACCTGCCTGACGACCACCTATGCTCGCCGAGGCCTCAGACAAGGGAGGCCCGCGCACGGGTGCGCTGAGTCCACCCTCGCCCGTGCGATCCGCTAGACACATCCAGGGTGGAGCGGGACCGCCGAGCAGTCCGCGCCTCGACACGAGGCGCTCGGGGCTTACCACCACGTGTGGCGTGCACCTTCCAGCACGAGCCCGACAGGTCACGTTCCGCAAGCGTCGTGAAGGAACCAGATGCGTCACGTCACGCGCGCCCTCGGCGTCGCCATGCTCCTGCTGTCCCTCTCCTTCGGCACCACGCTCGCTGCCGGCAGCGCCTCCGCGCTCACGCCGCAGGAGAACAAGAAGGTCATGAAGATCGCGAAGTCCCTCCGGGGCACGCCCTACAAGTGGGGCGGCACCTCGCGCTCGGGCTTCGACTGCACGGGCTACACCCGCTACGTCTTCCGCAAGGCCCACGTCACCACGCTCGGCCGCACCGCCGGCCAGCAGGCGAAGCAGGGCATCAAGATCTCCAAGTACCGCAAGCGCGTGGGCGACCTGATCGTCTTCTACGGCGGCAACGGCGCCTACCACGTCGGCATCTACGCCGGCGACAACACGATCTGGCACTCGCCGCGCACCGGCCAGTCGGTCAAGCGCGAGCGGATCTGGAGCAGCTCCTACAAGGTCCGCCGCATGGGCTGACCCGCCCTGCGGTACCCGTGACGGGCCGGCGAGCGTCCTCGACGCCGCCGGCCCGTTCGCGTCCCCGCCCCCTGTGCGCGTTGACGTGGGGCCCCACGCAAGCGCGCGGCTCCGGCGCACGGTTGCGTGGGGGCGAGCCGGTTTGCGTGGGGCCCCAGGCAAACGAGCCCGTCCCGGCGGCCTGCTTTCAGACGCTGGCGTCGGGGAAGGCGATCACCGAGAGGAAGCGGATGGGCAGCTCCTTGAGCTCGACCGGGCCGTGGGCGCCCTCGCCGTCGAGCTGCAGCGAGTCGCCCGGGCCCAGCTCGTAGGTTTCGCGGCCGTGGCCGTAGACCATGCGGCCCTCGAGGACGTGCAGGAACTCGGTGCCCGGGTGCTGGAAGAGCGGGTACGTCTGGCTGTCCTCGGTCAGCGTCACCATGAGCGACTCCAGCCGCTTGTGCTGACCGCGGAGGGCGCCGAGCAGCTCGTACTCGTGCCCCTCCTTGGTGCCGTGCCGGGCGATGCGCGGACCCTGCCCCGCCGGCGTGAACACGGCCTGACGCTCCTCGTCGGCGCCCCGCACGAGGGAGGTGACCGGCACGTCGAGCCCGGTCGCCAGGCGTTGCAGCGTGGCGAGGCTGCACGACGTCTGCGCGTTCTCGATCTTCGACAGCATCGCCTTGGACAGCCCGAGCCGCTGCGCCATGTCGGCGACCGACAGCCCTGCCGCGGTGCGGTGGTGCCGGACGTTGACCGCGATGGCCTGCTCGAGCGCCATCGCCTCCACCGGCTCCGCCGGGTCGCGGTCGCGGGCGCTGCCGGCGGCGTTGCGCAGCAGCGGCGCGTCGTCGGTCATGCGGGCGATCCTAGCGGTGCCCCCGCGGTGCCAGCAGGTCCTGCAGCACGGCGGCGAGGGCGGCCGCACCCGCCTCGGCGTCCGCGTCGTCGACGTGCTCCTCCGGCGAGTGGGACACCCCCGTGGGGTTGCGCGTGAAGAGCATCGCCGACGGGACGTGTGCCGCGAGGACGCCGGCGTCGTGCCCTGCACCCGTCGCCAGCACCGGCGCGTCGGGCAGCACGTGGCAGAGGCGGTCGCGCAGGCCGGCGTCGAAGCGGACCTGCCCGCTGTAGGACTCCTCGACGAGCTCCACGGTGCAGCCCTCGGCCGCGCACACGGCGTGCGCCTCCTCGAGGACCTGCGCGACGAGCGCGCGCGTGACGTCGTCGTCGGGGTGCCGCACGTCGAGCCACAGGTCGACGCGCGACGCGATGACGTTCGTGCCGCCCGGGACGGGCTGGAGGCGTCCGACCGTCGCCCGCGCGTCGGGGCGGCTGCGGGCCAGGTCGCGGACCGCGACGACGACCTGGGCGGCGGCGACCATCGGGTCGCGCCGGTCGGCCATGAGCGTCGCGCCCGCGTGGTTCCCCTCCCCCATGACGGTCAGGCGCCAGCGGCCGTGCCCGAGGATCGAGGAGGCGACGGCGACCGGCTGGTCGAGGTCGACGAGACCGCGACCCTGCTCGACGTGCAGCTCGACGAAGACGCCGATGCGGCGCAGCGCCTCCTCGTCGCGGCCGAGGTGCACGGGGTCGAGACCGGCACGGGTGAGCGCGTCCGCGAGCGACGTGCCGTCGGCGTCCACCAGGCCAAGCACCCGGTCGGGTTCCTGCTCGCCCGTCATCAGCTGTGAGCCGAGGCAGGCGCGCCCGAAGCGGCCACCCTCCTCCTCCGGGAACGCGACGACCGCCAGCGGGCGGTCACCGCGGACGCCCCGGGCGTCGAGGAGGTCCAGCGCCGCGAACGCCGACGCGACCCCGAGCGGTCCGTCGAACTCCCCGCCGCCGGGCACGGAGTCGAGGTGGCTGCCGGTCACGACGGCGTCGTCGAGCGACCCGTCCGGCGCGGCGCGCCACGCCCAGAGGATGCCGTTGCGGTCGGTGACGACGTCAAGCGAGCGTCGCCGCGCCTCGGCCTCGAACCAGGTGCGCAGCTCGAGCTCGGCGGCCTCGTACGCGAACCGCGAGTAGCCGCCGCGTCGCGGGTCCCGACCGACGTCGCGCACGTCGGCCAGGAGCGACGCGACGGTGGCCGGCGGACGTGACCGCAGCGGCGACGGGGCGGAGCCGGTCACCGCATCTCCCCCGCACCGACGTAGGGGTGCAGGCTGGTCAGGAGGTCGCCCTCCGCGAAGCGCGACAGCCGGAAGTCCGACGCGGGCACGTCGGGGTCGGTGCTGTCGCCCTCGAGCACGAGGTCGGCGACGAGGTCGCCCACCGCGGGGCTGATCTTGAAGCCGTGCCCCGCAAAGCCAGCGGCGAGCACGAGGCCGTCGACGTCCCCGACCGGGCCGATGACCGGGTTCCAGTCCGGCGGGACGTCGTAGACGCCCGCGTACGTGTGGGTGACCGACGGGTCGGGGAAGCCGGGGAACCGGTGGAGCAGCTTCTCGGCGTACGCCTCGAGGGTGGCCTCGCTCGCGATGTTGGAGTAGTGGTCGGGGTCGACGAGCTGGTGGCCGAAGTCGGCGTGGTCACTGGTGCCGACGAGGAACTGCCCGGACCCCTCGAGCCGGCAGTACTGCAGGCTCACGAGGTCCGAGACGACGGGCAGGTCGGGCAGCGGCTCGCCGGTGTCGACGACGAGCAGCTCCGAGCGGTACGCCTCGACCGGGAAGTGCACGCCGAGGTCGGCGAGGAGCCGGGCGGACCACCAGCCCGCCGCGACGACGACCAGGTCGGCCCCCACGAGCTCGCCGTCGGCCAGCTCGACACCCGTGACCCGGCTGTCCGACGTGACGATCCGCGCGACCGGGGCGTTCTGGCGCACCCGCGCCCCGTGGGCGCGGGCTCGCTGGCCGTGGTGCAGGGCCAGCTGGGTGGCGTCGGCGAACCCGCCGCGCGGCTCGTAGGCGCCGAGCACCACGTCGTCGACGTTCATCATCGGCCACAGCGCGGCGACCTGGTCGGGGTCGAGGAGATCGACCTCGATGCCGAGGCCCTGGTGCATGGCCGTGTTGTCCTTCAGTGGTCCGGCGTTCTCCTCGCCGACGACCACCGTGTAGCCGACCTGGCGGAACCCGACCTCGGCCCCGAGCGCCTCGAGGACCGGCAGGCTGCGCCAGGCCATCGCCGCGATGGACGGCACGCCGTAGTGGGCGCGCACGATGCCGCTGGACTTGCCGGTGCCGCCGCTCGCGAGGAGCCCGCGCTCCAGCACGACGACGTCGCGGAGCCCGCGTTCGGTGAGGGCGCGCGCGATCGACAGCCCGATCAGCCCGCCGCCGACGACGACGGCACGCGAGGCGGTCACCAGGACCCGCCCGCGGCCTGGCCGGGGATCCACGACGTGCCCGCGAGCGGGACCCGCGCCATCGCGGCGGCCTCGATGGTGATGGCGACGAGGTCCTCGGGCTCGAGGTGCTGCAGGTGCGCCTTGCCGCAGGCCCGCGCGATGGTCTGCGCCTCCATGGTCAGCACGCGCAGGTAGTTCGCCAGGCGTCGCCCGCCCTCCACCGGGTCGAGCCGCTGCTGCAGCTCCGGGTCCTGCGTCGTGATGCCCGCGGGGTCCTTGCCCTCCTGGAAGTCGTCGTAGGCCCCGGCGCTGGTGCCGAGGGCCTCGTAGTCGGCCTGCCAGCGCGGGTCGTTGTCGCCCAGCGCGACCAGCGCCGCCGTGCCGATCGCGACCGCGTCGGCCCCGAGGGCCATCGCCTTCGCCACGTCGGCCCCGGTGCGGATGCCGCCGGAGACGATCAGCTGCACCTTGCGGTGCACGCCGAGCTCCTGCAGCGCCTGGACGGCCTGCGGGATCGCCGCGAGCGTCGGGATGCCCACGTGCTCGATGAACACCTCCTGCGTGGCGGCCGTCCCGCCCTGCATGCCGTCGACCACGACGACGTCGGCGCCGGCGTGCACCGCCAGCTTGACGTCGTAGTAGGTGCGCGTGGCGCCGACCTTGACGTAGACGGGCTTCTCCCAGTCGGTGATCTCGCGCAGCTCGCCGATCTTGATGGTCAGGTCGTCCGGGCCGGTCCAGTCGGGGTGGCGCGACGCGCTGCGCTGGTCCACCCCCTGCGGGAGCGTGCGCATCTGGGCGACCCGCTCGGTGATCTTCTGCCCCAGCAGCATGCCGCCGCCCCCGGGCTTGGCCCCCTGGCCGAGCACGACCTCGATCGCGTCGGCCTGGCGCAGGTGGTCGGGGTTCATGCCGTAGCGCGACGGCAGGTACTGGTAGACGAGGTGCTTGCTCTGGCTGCGCTCCTCCGGCGTCATGCCGCCGTCACCGGTCGTCGTCGACGTGCCGACCTCGCTCGCGCCGCGACCGAGCGCCTCCTTGGCCCGGCCCGACAGCGCGCCGAAGCTCATGCCGGCGATCGTCACGGGCGTCTCGAGGTGGAGCGGGTACGTGGCGTGCCGGTCGCCGAGGACGACGTCGGTGCCGCACCGCTCCCGGTAGCCCTCGAGGGGGTAGCGCGACATGCTCGCGCCCAGGAACAGCAGGTCGTCGAAGTGCGGGAGCGGACGCTTGGCGCCCCAGCCCCGGATGTCGTAGATGCCGGTGTCGGCGGCGCGCTGGATCTCCGCGATGGTGGCCGGGTCGAACGTGGCCGACGTGCGCGGCTGCGTGCGGTACTGGGTCATGGTCGCTGCCCTCGCTGTCAGTAGGCCGACGTGTTGTCGACGTGGAAGTGGTAGAGGCTGCGGGCCGAGCCGTAGCGCGTGTAGGCGTGGGTGTCGTCGTCCTCGTAGCCGGCGCTCTTCAGCAGGGTCGCGAGCTCCTCGTGGTGCTCGGGTCGCATCTCCTTGGCCACGCAGTCGGCGCCCAGCGACGCGACCGCGCCACGCACGTAGATGCGCGCCTCGTAGATGGAGTCGCCGAGCGCGTCGCTGGCGTCGCCGCGGACGACGAGCCGGCCGGCCTGCGCCATGAAGGCGCTCATGTGGCCGATGCTCCCGCCGACGACGATGTCGACCCCCTTCATGGAGATCCCGCAGCGGGCGGCCGCGTCGCCCTCGACGACGAGCAGCCCGCCGTGCGCGGTGGCGCCCGCCGACTGCGACGCGCTGCCCTTCACCCACACCGACCCGCTCATCATGTTCTCGGCGACCCCGACGCCCGCGTTGCCCTCGACGACGACGTCGGCGGACTGGTTCATGCCTGCCGCGTAGTAGCCGACGTGGCCCTTGACCGTCACGGTCATCGGACGGTTCAGCCCGACGGCGACGCTGTGCCGCCCAGCCGGGTGGGTCACGACGACGTCGTCGACACCGAGGTCGGGGTCGTGCAGACGGGCGTTGACCTCGCGGAGGGTGCTGACGGCGAGGTCGAGCTCGAGCGTGTCGGTCATGCTGAGGTCCTTCGGGTCGCGGGTCGGGGAGAGCGTCGCGGTCAGCGGGTCCATGCGTAGATCCGCTCCGGCTCCGGCTCGAACAGGCGGGCCGACTCGATGCCGGGCAGCCCGACGAGCGCCCGGTACTCCGACGCCATGGCGACCCAGTCGTCGGTCTCGGCGACCACGGCCGGCTTGCAGGCGATGGCGTCGCGCACGACGGCGAAGGAGTCGCGGTTCGAGACGAGGAGCGTGTAGAAGCCGTCGAACGTGCGGCACAGCTCCTTGAGCGCGGTCTCCACGTCGAGGCCGTCCTCGAGGCACTGGGCGACGAAGCGGGCGCCGACCTCGGTGTCGTTGGCGCTGTCGAACCGGACGCCGCGTGCCTCGAGCTCGCGGCGGATGGTCGGGTAGTTGTGGAACGAGCCGTTGTGCACCATGCACTGGTCCGGGCCGACGGCGTAGGGGTGGCTGCCGGCCGGGGTCACGGCCGACTCGGTGGCCATGCGCGTGTGCCCGACGCCCTGCCAGCCCTGCGCGGCCGGCAGGCCGAAGGCTGCGGCGAGGTCGCGCGGACGTCCGACGCCCTTCAGTACCGCGAGGTCCTCGCCGAACCCGATCACGAGCGCGTCCGGAGCCGCGGCGCGCACCGCGGCGGCGAGCGTCGACGCGTCGACCGCCGCGTGCACGAGCAGCGTCGGGCCGGCGGTCGTGACGTCGACGCTGCCGCCCACGGCTGCCGCGAGCTCCTCGGCGAGGGCGGGGGCGTCGAGGCCGTCGGCGAGGACGGACACGGTGGCCGTGCCGGGCGGGGCCCACGTCGGGTCGCCGTAGACGGCGACCCCCGCGGAGTCCGCGCCGCGGTCCTCCATCTCGCAGAGCATGCCGGTGAGCAGCTCACCGAGTCGGGGGTGCAGGTCGGGGTTGCGGAGGTGGAGTCCGACGATGCCGCACATGGGTGTCTCCTTCAGGTGGGTCAGGGGGCGGGCCGGCTCAGAACGCCGTCAGGTAGTGGTCGACCTCCCAGGCGCTCACCTGGCTGTGCCAGGTGAAGAACTCCTCGCGCTTGAGCCGGGCGAAGTAGCGGGCGACGTCGGGGCCGACGCTGTCGAGCACGCCGGACACGGCGGTGTCGGCCTCGAGGGCCTCCACCGCGTGCAGGAGGGTGAGCGGCAGGGGCGCACGGTCGGCGTCGTCGCTCCCCCCGGGCGCGCCGGGGTCGAGGCGGCGCTCCACCCCGTCGAGCACCGCGCCGATCGCGCCGGCGGCCGCCAGGTACGGGTTGGCCGAGCCGTCGCCGCCGCGCAGCTCGATGCGGTTGCCGTCGGGCACACGCACCAGGTGGGTGCGGTCGTTGCCGCCGTAGGTGGGCACGCGCGGCGCCCACGACGCACCCGACGTCGTCGCGACCGCGCCGGTGCGCTTGTAGGAGTTCACGGTGGGCGCGACGAGCGCCTGCAGCGCGCCGGCGTGCTCGAGGACGCCGGCGATCGCCTGGTAGGCGAGCTCGGACAGGCCCAGCCCGCGCGGGTCGTCGGCCGCGGGGAAGAGCGGCTCGTCGTCCTTCCACAGCGACAGGTGCATGTGCAGGCCGCTGCCGGTGCGGTCGCCGAACGGCTTGGGCATGAAGGTCGCGGTCATGCCACGCTGCTCCGCGAGCATCGAGATCAGGTAGCGCGCGGTGATCACGCGGTCCGCGGTGGTGAGGACGTCGGCGTAGTCGAAGTTCTGCTCGAACTGGCCGTTGCCGTCCTCGTGGTCGTTGGCGTAGTTGCCCCAGCCGAGCTGGTTCATCGCCGTCGAGACCGACGCGAGGTGGTCGAACATGCGGGTCACGCCGCGCGCGTCGTAGCAGGGGCGGGCGGCGGAGTCGGAGGGGTCGGCGGTGACGAGGGCGCCACGCTCGTCCTTCGCCACGAGGAAGTACTCGATCTCGGCGCCGAGGTAGACCGAGAGGTCGCGCTCGGCGGCGCGCTCGATCATCCGACGCAGGATCACGCGCGGGGCGAAGCGCCACGGCTCACCCTCCACGTGGGGGTCGCAGTGGACGAGGGCGAGGCCCTCCTTGACGAACGGCACCGGCGTGAACGAGGCCGGGTCGGGGATCGCCATGATGTCGGGGTCCTGGGGCTCCTGGCCCATCGCGCCCGCGGCGTAGCCGGCGAAGCCGACGCCCTCGCGGGCGAGCTCCTCCACGGCCTCGACGGGCACGAGCTTGGCGCAGGGCTTGCCGGTGAGGTCGACGAACAGGGCCAGGATGAACGTCGTCTCGCTCTCCTTGGCCAGGGTCGCCAGGGGGGATGCGGTGCTGGTCATGCTGCTCCTCGGGGTGCCGCGCCGGTGCGAGGCCCGCACTGCGAGCCTATCCACTGACGTGAATCGTTGTCTACTTGAAGTAGACAGAACGCAGATGACGGCCTGATTACCCGGGCGTGAGAAGTCCGTGTCGTCCCGTCCGGGTGACGTGGGCCGGCAGCGGAGCCGGATCCGCGACGTGCGCTCGGGACCGCCTCGTCGCTACGCCAGGCCGGTGCGGGTCGCCCTGCGCACGGCCTGGATGCGGTTGGCGGCATCGAGCTTGCCCAGGATGCGCTCCACGTGCGTCTTGACCGTGCTGAGGGACAGATGCAGCTCCACGGCGATCTCCCGGTTCGTGGCACCGGTCGCCATCGCACGCAGCACGTCCAGCTCACGGTCGGTGAGTCCGGCGTCCCCGGCCAGCACGAACGCCACGATCTCCTCCTCCAGCACGGCCCGGGCCTGCTCGACCGCCGCGAGCGCGTCATCGCCCAGCTCACCCGAGACCACCACCCGCAGCGCCCCCACCGCACGACCGTCGTGCGTGAACACGCAGGAGACGGCATGGCACTCACGCGAGGCACCCGGGACGGACTCCCGCGGCAACGGGGCCGACGCGCTGACGTCCCGCTGCTCGGCCGCCCGACCGGGCCGCTCGCCGTAGGCGAAGACCGGCAGCTCGGGCCCCGCCGGACGACGTCTGATGGTCAGCAGGGCCGAGGTCAGCGGGACGGCGGCCTGCAGGTCCAGCAGCGCCCCCACCACCCGCGACCGTGCCGTGACGGCATTCGTCGCCTCCGCTCCACCAACAGGCGGTGCGGGCACGTCGTCGGCCCCCGGGACCACGCGCAGGTCCGCACGGGGGGTCTCGTGGCCCTCCATGGCTGTCCCTCCCCCTTGATGTGCTTCCCGAGACCGAGGGACCGATCGGTCACGACCTCTCCCGTGTCGGCAGGCGGTCCGCGCCGACCCGACGGCCAGGAGCGCAGGGCCCGGAGGCACGGCTTCGCGGGCGACCGTGCGGTCTCGAGGTGTTCCCCACCCCACCGACGAGCCCGCGCCGCCAGGAGCGTCGGAGCGACGCGCAGAGCTCGGCTGACACGACCCGGGTGGGCCGCGCACCCAGTGTGGGACCGGGGACAGGAGCCGTCACGCCCGGCGGCTTCGCCGCGATGATCCTCCCGATCCCAGCCGGAGTCTCCTCGCTGGCGCTCGGAGCGAAGGACAGGAGCCGTCACGCCCGGCGGCTTCGCCGCGATGATCCTCCCGATTCCTGTCGGAGTCTCCTCGCTGGCGCTCGGAGCCTCCGACAGGAATCGAACCCGCGACATCCTTATTACAAGTAAGGCGCTCTACCGACTGAGCTACGGAGGCGTGCGGACCCATCGTAGGGCCGGGCGCGTCACCGGCGGGCGGTTGTGTCGTTCTCTACGGTGGAAGGTCGTCCACCCCGGGAGGTCCCGTGCGCATCCGCACCCTCAGCACGGCCGCCGCCTGCGCCGTGCTCCTCATGCTCGCCGTCGGCGCGGTCGCCCTGACCTCCCTCGGCGACGGTGGCGACCCGTCGGCCGCCGCCGAGCCCCGACCCGCGACCAGCAGCCCGACCCCCACCCCGCGCAGCACCGAGCCCGGCACCGACCGCGAGCGGCGCGACGAGAAGGGCGACGACTCCCCCGACGAGCGCGGCGAGCGCGACCGGGACGCAGCCACGTCGAGCGGGCGCACCCCCGACCGAGGCTCCGCGTCGACGACGGCTGCCCCACCGACGACGCCGGCGGCCACCCCCACCCGGCCCACCACGCCCAGCCCCCGGCCGACCACCCCGACCCAGCGACCCACCCCGTCGCCGTCGCCGTCCCCGAGCCCCTCCCCAGGCATGCTCGAGGGGCTGCTCGACCCGATCATGGGGCGCTGACGCCTAGGTGTGATGTCCAGGGACGTTGTTTCTCTGGATAGGTGAAGGCCTCCGGGGTGAGAGTGGAGCTGTCTAGGTTCCGTCTCGTCCCAGGAGGCCTTCGTGGTCCACGCTACCTCGTGCTCGGCTTCGGCTGGCTCGGTTGATCGTCGAGGACGGGTGGAGACCGGCCGAGGCGGCGAAGATGTTCATGGTCTCGACCGTCACGGCCCGCAAGTGGGCGAACCGGTTCCGCGTCGAGGGACCGGCCGGGATGGTCGACCGGTCGAGCCGGCCCCGCTCGTGTCCGCATCGAACTTCCGAGCAGGTGAAGCGGCGGATCGTTGCTTTGCGGTGGCGTCAGCGTCTCGGCCCGGTACAGATCGGCGGCCGGCTCGGTGTCGCTCCCTCGACCGTCCACGCGGTGCTGGTGCGATGCCGGATGAACCGGCTCAGCCACATCGACCGGGCCACTGGTGAGCCGATCAGGCGTTACGAACACCCGTATCCGGGATCGTTGATCCATGTCGACGTCACCAAGTTCGGCAACATTCCCGACGGCGGAGGCTGGCGCTACGTCGGTCCACAGATCGGCAAGCAGAACAAGTCACGCACCGCGCTCCGCACTGGCCGTACTGAGAAGGGCCACCCGAACATTGGCACGGCGTTCCTGCACACCGTGATCGACGACCACTCCCGCCTCGCCTACGTCGAAATCTGCACTGACGAGAAAGCCGCGACCGCGACCGGTGTCCTGCGCCGGGCCGTGGCCTGGTTCGCCGAGCGCGGCGTCACCGTCGAGCGCGTCCTGTCCGACAACGGCAGCTGCTACCGCTCCCACGCGTGGGCCCAGGCCTGCGCCGACCTCGCGATCACCTCAAAAAGGACCCGGCCATACCGTCCCCAGACCAACGGCAAGATCGAACGCTTCCACCGCACCCTCGCCGACGGCTGGGCCTACGCCCGCTTCTACGGCTCAGAAGCTGAACGCCGAGCAGCCCTCCCAGGCTGGATCCACTTCTACAATCACCACAGGCCCCACTCCGCTCTCGGAACGCTGCCACCCATCAGCAGGATCGCCAACAACCTGCCTGGACATCACACCTAG
>JAPLCA010000033.1 GCA_026392465.1 Propionibacteriales bacterium | reverse complement strand
GGTGCGCCTGAGACAGATAGGCCGCCGCGCGGCGCAGGACCTCATTTTCCTGCTCGAGCAGCCTGATCCGCTTCCTGGCCTCACGCAGCTCGGCGTTGTCGGCGGCGGTGGTGCCGGGTTTCAGTCCGTCCTCGACGTCCGAGGCCTTCATCCAGTTCGCCAGGCACGACTCGCTGATCCCGAAGTCAGCGGCGATGTCCCTCAACAGCACTCCTGGCTCGCGGCTCCTCGCGACCCGCACGACGTCCTCGCGGAACTCTCGGGGATAGGGCTTGGGCATGATGCACATCCTTCCAGCGGTGCCTTCGACACCACAGATCAGATGTCACCTATTCGTGCAGCAGTCCCGTGCGCTGCCGTAGGGGGTCTGTGCTTGCTGGTGCGCTGACTCGGCTGGCGCTGTGTCTGGTCTCCGAAAGGGCCTCGACCGGCAGCGGGTCCGGGGTGGCTTCGGGTCTCGGGTCTGGCCTGGGCCCGTGGGTGACGCACGATTCTTCTTTTCTGCGTTCTGGGGCCACGGTTCTGCGTTGGCGCGTCCTATCGGTGGATCTGCAACCGCAGGCGCGCTTCTGCGGTTGCAGATCCACCGATGGCGGGCTGAGCGGCGGAAGGATTCTTCCTTCGCGTGGAACGGTCCACGAGAAGGAAGAATCGTTCGTCCCCCCAACCCAAAGGGCGCCCAAGATTCTGCATTCACGCGAACCAGACCGAACGCTTCTGCGTTCACCACGGGATCCCGTAGCAAACGCAGAACCCTTCGCCATTCCACACACGAACGCAGCATCTTGCGTCCCACAGCGCGAGCCACAGCCCGAGACCCGAAACCGACCCCCGCCCAACCGCCCGGTCGAGGCCCTTTCGGAGACCACACCCAGCGCCAGCCGAGGCGGCGCACCACCAAGGCCAGACCCCCGCAGGCAGCGCACCAGCTGAACGAGACCCCCGCCGGCAGCGCACCGACAAGACTCCTACCGCGCCGAACGCGGCGCGCGGGGAGAGCGGCGGTAGGCCGACACGGTGGGGTCTCCTGCGATCCAGAACCGCCACGGCACGTCGGCGGCCTGCGCGACGCCGACCCTCGGTCCGCTGGCGACCTCGAGCTGCTCGGTCCGTTCCGGGCCGAGGTGGACGCCGGTGGGGTCGAGGAGGTCGGTGCCGAGGTCGGTCACGGTGATGCCGAGCGCCTGCGCGAGGTTGCCTGGACCACGGGCGAGCCGCGGGTCGGCGACGTCGCCGCGTCGCTCGCGGGCGAGGGCGAGGCCGTCCACGACCCGTCCCGCCCGCACCAGGACGGCCGCCGCCTGCTCGGTCGGTCCGGTCACGACGTTCGCGCACCAGTGGATGCCGTAGGAGCGGTAGACGTACAGCCGCCAGGGAGGGCCGAACATGATCTCCGAGCGCGGTGTCCGCGTGTACGCGTGCGACGCCGGGTCGAGCACCCCGCCGTACGCCTCGACCTCGGTGATCCGCACGGTCACGCCGTGCCCGCGCAGCTCGCGACCGAGCAGCGCCACCGCGCGCGCGGCGACGTCGTCGTCCGACGTCACGGCAGGTCCGGGACCGCGGTCGCCCTCACCCACTGGTCGAAGAGGTCGGTCTGCTCCCCCGCGACGTCCGCGACGACGCGCTCCAGGTCGGCCGTGTCGGCGTTGGCGTGACGGAAGCGGTCCGTCCAGGTGCGCAGCACCGTGAAGAAGGCGTCGTCGCCGATCCGGAGGCGCAGCGCGTGCAGCGTGAGGGCGCCGCGCTTGTAGACCCGGTCGTCGAACATCAGGTCGGGTCCGGGGTCGGCCAGCAGCAGGTCCTGGTCCTTCGCCTGCAGCTTCGCGTGATGGTGGCGCGCTCGTTCGTCGGCGCTCTCGCGTCCGGACTCCTCCGACCACAGCCACTCGGCGTAGCAGGCGAAGCCCTCGTGCAGCCAGATGTCGTTCCAGTGCCGCAGCGTCACGCTGTTGCCGAACCACTGGTGGGCCAGCTCGTGCGCCACGAGCCGCTGGGCCTCCCAGCCGTCGTGGAGCAGGTTCGGGCCGAAGATCGAGAGTCCCTGCGCCTCGAGCGGGATCTCCAGGTCGTCCGGCGTGACGACGGCCAGGTAGCGGCTGAACGGGTACGGCCCGAAGAGCCGGTCGAAGAAGGCCACCATCGCGGGCTGGTCGGCCAGCGCGTCGCGGGCCTGCTCGCGCAGCCCGCCGGGGGCGACGAAGCCGACCGGCACGGGTGACGACGCCTGCTGCTCCTCGACGAAGTCACCGACGTGCACGGTGGCGAGGTAGGTGGCCATCGGCTCCGGCTGGTCGAAGACCTGCACGACGCGTCCTGCGGTGCGTCGCCGGTCGCCGGGCACGCCGTTGCCGATGACGCTGAACGCCTGGGGCACCGACAGCTCGAGCCGGAACGGCGCCTTCGCGGACGGCAGGTCGTTGCACGGGAACCACGACGGGGCGCCGTGCGGCTGGGAGGCGACGATGGCGCCCTCCTCGAGCTCCTCCCACCCGGCGTCGCCGTCGAGGCCGCGCATGGGGTGCGGGCGGCCGCCGTAGGCGACCATGATCTCGGCCTCCTCGCCCTCGGCCAGCTCGCGACCGAGCTCGACGCTCACCGACGCCCGCTGCTGCCGGTACTTCGCGCGGGCACCGTCGACGAGGAGCTTCTGCACGCGCAGGTCGTTGAGGTCCAGGCGGACCTTCCGCAGCGGCTCGAGCGCGCGCACGCCGAGGGTCGCGGTGCCGGTGAGCCGGTTCGACTCGGGGACGTAGTCGACGACGAGGTCGTAGCGGGTGACGGTGTACGAGGGATCCCCGTGGTGCGGGACGTAGCGCTCGTCGACGGATGCGGCGCGGCTCACGCGGGCGCCGTCGCGTCGGTCCACGGGCCGATGGGGTTGCCGACCCAGCTGGTGCCGTCGGGCACGTGCTCCCCGCGCATCACGAGCGATCCGGGCCCGACCCGGGCGTGACGGCCGATGCGCGCCGCCGGCAGCACGACACCGTGCGGGCCGAGCGTCGCCCCCGCTTCCAGCCTGACCTCGTCCATGCTGAGTATCCGATCATGGAAGAGGTGGGTCTGCACCACGCACCCCCGGTTGACGGTCGCGCCGTCGCCCACCGTCACGAGGTCGGGCTCGGGCCACCAGTAGGTCTCGCACCAGACGCCCCGTCCGACGCGTGCACCCAGGCTGCGCAGCCACAGCGGCAGCAGCGGCGTGCCCAGCGCCCACCGGCAGAACCAGGGTGCGGCGACCACCTCGACGAAGGTGTCGGCGAGCTCGTTGCGCCACACGAAGCTGCTCCAGAGCGGGTGCTCCTCGGCGCCGACCCGGCCCACGAGCAGCCACTTCGCCGCGGTGGCGACGAGCGCTGCGACGACGCCGGCAGCCAGGAGGAGCGGTCCGGTCATGAGCGCAGAGACCCACCAGCCGGCGCGGTCCGCGACGACGACGATGCCGCCGGCGACCCCGAGGACGAGGAGGGCGGCGGCGCCCACCGCGAGCACGCGGCAGGCCTCGAGGGCGGCACGCGCGACCCTCAGCCGTCTGCCCGGTTCGTAGGTGCGCGCCTCGTCGACCTCGCCGGCGGCGCGGCGCAGCCGGGTGGGCGGGCTTCCCAGCCACGACGACCCCTTCGTCGCCTTCGTGCGCCGAGGCGCGGCGGACAGCACGGCGACGAGGCCGCGGGCGGGCACCTTGCGGCCTGGAGCCGCCATGCCGGAGTTGCCGACGAACGCGCGACGGCCGACCTTCACGCGCTCGACGCGGAGCCACCCGCCGCCCAGCTCGTACATGCCGAGCATGGTGTCGTCGGCGAGGAAGGCGCCGTCGCCGACCGACGTCAGGCTCGGCAGCATGAGCACGGTGGACGCCTCCACGTCGGCCCCGACGTCGGCGCCGAGGGCGCGCAGCCAGGCCGGGGTGAGGCTGCTGGAGTAGAGCGGGAACAACCACTCGCGCGCGCTGTCGAGGACGCGCAGCACCGTCCACGCCGACCACGCGGCGCGGCCGTGCACGGGGTGCACTCCTGCGGCGACCCCCGTCGACGCACCGCGGACCACCGCCCACACCAGACCGGCGAGGAGCAGCAGCGACGCCAGGACGACGACGGGCAGGAGCACGAGCAGCAGGACCGCGAGGTCGGCGGGCGACCCCGGGTCGGCCCCGGCCGCGACGGCGACGCCGAGCGCCCCGGCGGTCGCGAGCCCCACGGCGACCGCCGGCAGGGCTGACAGGGCGACCCCCGTCAACGCGTAGACCGTGGGCCAGCCACGACGACGCGGCGCCGGCTCGAGCTCCGCGGGTCCGCGCGCCTCGCCGACCCGGGCCGCGGGGGCGCCGGCGGCGAAGCTGTCGTCGGCGACGTCGGCCAGGACCGTCGAGCCCGCGCCGACCTCGGCACGACGACCGACCACGACGCCGGGACCGAGCGTGCTGCGGACGCCGACCCGGGCCTCGGCACGGACCCGCACCGGACCGACGACCAGGCGGTCGCCGTCGATCCACCAGCCCGACAGGTCGGCCTCGGGCTCGACCGTGGCTCCTCGTCCGAGGGTCAGCATGCCGGTGAGCGACGGCAGCGCGTGCAGGTCGACGCCCGGGCCGACCTTGGCGCCCAGCATCCGGGCGAACACGCTCAGCACGCCGACGCTCGCGAGGGTGCCCACGCGCAGCTCCTCGACCACGCGCTCGGCCGTCCACAGCCGCAGGTGGGTCGACCCCCCACGCGGGTAGGTGCCCGCCGTGAGCCGGCGCAGCAGGAGCCGCACGGCTCCCGCGGCCGCAGCAGCCCGGACGGGCGGGAGGAGCAGCAGCGCTGCCACCACGGCCGCCGGCCACCCCGGTTCCGGCAGCCACGACCATCCCGTGACGACCCCCAGCGCCTGGACCGCGAGGAGGGTCCACGCGACCCACACGAGACCGCCGACGGCGCGCAGCGGCAGGAGCAGGAGCAGCTGGACCGCCGCGGTCCTGCGGGGCACGGGCCGCACCTCCCGCACGTCGACCACGGCGGGGGTGGTCAGGGTGTCGAGACGGGCCGCGAGCCCACCGACGGTGGGTGCCTCGTAGACGTCGGCCACCGTCACCTCGGGGTGCGTCTCGCGCAGTCGGGCGACGAGCTGCGCCGCGGTCAGGCTCGACCCGCCCGCCTCGAAGAAGTCGTCGCCCGGACCGCCCACGGCGGACCCGAGGATGCGGCCCCACGCCTCGGCGACCAGCGCGGCGGTGCCGTCCAGCGACGTCTCCGTGCCGGTCTCGAGGGGCCACGGCAGGGCGTCCCGGTCGACCTTGCCGGACGTACGGACCGGGATGGTGTCGACGACCGCGATCCGCGGCACGGCGGCAGCGGGCAGCCGCTCGCGCAGGGTCGCGCGGGCGCTCCTCGGGTCGAGGGTCCCGTCGGTCACGACGTAGCCGACCAGGACGCTGTTGCCCGCGTCCGACCGCCGCACGGCCGCGGCGGCCGCCTCGACGCCGGGCAGGGCGAGCAGCGCGTTGTCCACCTCGCCGAGCTCGATCCGTCGACCGCCGATCTTGACCTGGTCGTCGGCGCGACCGGCGAACAGCAGACCCGCCTCGTCGAGCACGACGCGGTCACC
Source organism: Propionibacteriales bacterium (assembly GCA_026392465.1). Classification (GTDB taxonomy): domain Bacteria; phylum Actinomycetota; class Actinomycetes; order Propionibacteriales; family Nocardioidaceae; genus Aeromicrobium. The sequence goes on along the minus strand of JAPLCA010000033.1, from coordinate 49,879 downwards.
GCTGCGGTAGGCGCGGTCCCAGCCGAGCGACGGCATGGGCGCGTAGGTCGCGGCGTCCTTCTCGGCGTCCAGGTACCGCGCGAGCCCGACGCCGCCGATGACCAGCTGGCCGGTCTCCCCCACGCGGACGGGTCGCTCGTCGTCGTCGACCACCGCGAGGTCCCAGCCCTCGAGCGGCAGCCCGATGCGGACCGGCTCGCCGGGCTGCAGCTGCGCCCCGCAGGCGACCACGGTGGCCTCGGTCGGTCCGTACGTGTTCCACACCTCGCGGTCGGCAGTCGCGAACCGCTCGCCGATCTCCGGCGGGCAGGCCTCTCCGCCGAGGATGAGCAGCCGCACCGCGTCGAGCGCCTGCGCTGGCCACAGCGACACGAGCGTCGGCACCGTGGAGACGACCGTGACGTCGTTCGCGACGAGCCACGGGGCGAGGTCCGCCCCGCTGCGCACGAGGGACCGCGGGGCGGGCACGAGGCAGGCGCCGTGCCGCCAGGCCAGCCACATCTCCTCGCAGGACGCGTCGAAGGCCACGCTGAGCCCGGCCATCACGCGGTCGCCGGGACCGAGCGGTGCGTCCTGGCAGAAGAGCACCGCCTCGGCGTCGACGAACGCGGCGGCCGAGCGGTGGGTGACGGCCACGCCCTTCGGGGTGCCGGTCGAGCCGGAGGTGAAGATGATCCAGGCGTCGTCGTCGAGCGTGGGCGGCTCGACGGTCCCCGACCCACGCACGTCGTCGCGCAGGCGCCGCACCACGAGCCCGTCGGTCACGACGGCGTCGGCCTGCGCCTCGCGCAGCACGGTTGCCGCGCGCTCCTCGGGATCGTCGACGTCGATGGGCACGTAGGCGGCGCCCGCCAGCAGCACCCCGAGGATCGCGACGTGCAGGTCGGTGCTGCCCGAGGAGACCCGCACCCCGACGCGTGCCCCTCGGCCGACGCCGACGGCACCGAGCTCGTCGGCCAGCGCCGAGGCGGTCTCGAGCAGCGTGTCGTAGGTCAGGACGACGTCGCCGCAGGCGAGCGCCGGCTCCTCGCCGTGGCTCTGGGCGGTGGCCTCGAGCACGTCGACGAGGGTGCGCGCGGGGGCGGCACGGTCGGAGCGCAGGAACGTGGCAGGGACGTCGACGCTCTCGAGCACGTGCGCATGATGCCAAGGCCGCGTGAACGAGCCGTGAACACGGCCCCCTCGCGCGGCGAGGTGTCCGTCACGCGCCGTCGGCGGGGAGCCCTCCTGCGCGGCGGACGAGCTCGTCGAGGTAGGTGTCGACGTCGCTCATGTCGTAGCCGGCACCGAAGTGCACCGTCGCGAACCGCGCCTGCCCGATCCGCTCGGCCAGCACGGGGTCGGGCCGGTCCGTCAGGCGAGGCAGCACGTCGGCGAGGAAGTCGTCGACGTCGTCGACGCGGTACCCGGTGCGCCAGCGCGTCGTGCGGAAGACGGGGCCGCTCACGACGCCACCCGCGTCCGCACCTCGGCGAGCTGCTCGGCCACCCGCACCTCGGCGGTCCCGCCACGGCCGTCGCGCGAGGAGATCGACCCCTCCACGGACAGCACGCTGCGCACGTCGGGCGTCAGGTGCGGGGAGATCCGGGCGAAGTCGTCGTCGGAGAGGTCCCACAGCTCGATGCCGCGCTGCTCGCACTCCTGCACGCAGGCGCCGGAGAGCTCGTGGGCCACCCGGAACGGCACACCCCGGCGCACGAGCCACTCGGCCACGTCCGTGGCGAGCGCGAAGCCCTGCGGGGCGAGCGCGGCCATGCGCTCGGTGTGGAAGGTGAGCGTGCGCACCATGCCGGTGAAGGCCGGCAGCAGGACCTCGAGGGTGTCGACCGAGTCGAAGACCGGCTCCTTGTCCTCCTGGAGGTCACGGTTGTAGGCCAGCGGGAGCGCCTTCAGCGTGGCGAGCAGACCGGACAGGTTGCCGATCAGCCGACCGGCCTTGCCGCGGGCCAGCTCGGCGATGTCGGGGTTCTTCTTCTGCGGCATGATGCTGGACCCGGTGGAGTACCCGTCGTCGAGCGTGACGAAGTCGAACTCCTTGGTGTTCCAGAGGATGATCTCCTCCGCCAGGCGCGACACGTCCACCCCGACCTGGGCGAGCACGAACGCCAGCTCGGCCACGAAGTCGCGCGCCGCGGTGCCGTCGATCGAGTTGGCCGTCGACCCCGTGAACCCGAGCGTCGCCGCGACCTTCTCGGGGTCGAGCCCGAGCGACGACCCGGCGAGCGCGCCGGACCCGTACGGCGAGTCCCCCGCGACCCGCGCGTCCCAGTCGGAGAGGCGGTCGAGGTCGCGCACGAGCGGCCAGGCGTGGGCGAGGAGGTGGTGCGAGAGCAGCACCGGCTGGGCGTGCTGCAGGTGGGTGCGTCCGGGCATCGGGTCACCGAGGTGCCGCTCCGCCTGGTCGGCGAGGGCCTCGACCAGGTCGCGGATCAGGCCGCTGATGCGCTGCGCGTGCTCGCGCAGGTAGAGCTTGAACAGCGTCGCGACCTGGTCGTTGCGCGACCGGCCGGCGCGCAGCCGCCCACCGAGGTCGGGGCCGAGACGCTCCATCAGGCCCCGTTCGAGGGCCGAGTGGACGTCCTCGTCGCCCGGCTGTGCCGTGAACACCCCGGACGCGACGTCGGCGTCGAGCGCGTCGATGCCCTCGAGCATCGCGCGCAGGTCGTCGTCGGCGAGCAGGCCGGCGGCGTGCAGCACCTGGGCGTGGGCCCGGGAGCCCCGCAGGTCGTAGGGCGCGAGCCGCCAGTCGAAGTGGGTCGAGCGCGACAGCTCGGTCAGCTCCGGCGACGGACCGCCCGCGAACCGGCCGCCCCAGAGTCGGGAGTCGCCCGGGGCGTCGGGCTGGGCGCCCGGCGGGGCGACGGACGGGCTCTGCTCGGTCATGCGGTTCCCTCGCTGGTGGATCGGGTGTCGGTCGGGAGCTCGGCGAGCTCGGTCAGCCGGGCGGCGACGGTGGCGCCGCCCTCGGGGTCACGACAGATCATCATGACGGTGTCGTCGCCCGCGATGGTGCCCAGCACCTCGACGGCGCCGGTGTGGTCGATCGCCGACGCGAGGAACTGGGCGGCTCCCGGCGGCGTGCGCAGCACCACGAGGTTGGCCGACGACTCGGCCGAGACCAGCAGCTCGCGCAGGAGCCGGGTGAGCCGCTGCTGCGAGGCAGCGCTGTCCTGCGCGGCCCGCGGCGTCCGGTCGCCCCCCTCGCCTGGCACGGCGTAGACCAGCGCGCCGTCGGGGTTGCGGACGCGCACGGCGTCGAGCTCCACGAGGTCACGGGAGACGGTCGAGGCGGTCGCGGTGACGCCCTGCTCCTGCAGGAGTGCCGCCAGCTCGCCCTGCGACCGCACCGCCGTGCGGCCGAGCAGCTCGATGATGAGCCGCTGGCGGGCACGCTTGGTGTCGGGGATGCTCACGAGCGCTCCAGCAGGAACGCGAGCAGGGCCTTCTGGGCGTGCAGCCGGTTCTCGGCCTCGTCCCACACGACGCTGCGGGGACCCTCGAGCACGTCCTCGGCGATCTCGAGCCCCCGGTAGGCGGGCAGGCAGTGCAGCACGACGGCGTCCTCGGCCGCGTGCTGCAGCAGCGCTCCCGTCACGGCGTACGGGCCGAAGGTGGCGATCCGCTCGGCCTTCTCGGCCTCCTGGCCCATCGACACCCAGGTGTCCGTGATGACGACGTCGGCACCGCGCACCGCCGCGACGGGGTCGTCGGTCACGGTGACCGACCCGCCCGTGGCCGCGGCAGCCTTCTCCGCGTCGGCGACGACGTGGTCGGCGGGGGCGTAGCCGGCGGGTGCTCCGACCCGCACGTGCATGCCGGCGACCGCGCCGCCGAGCACGTAGGAGTGCGCCATGTTGTTGGCGCCGTCGCCCACGAAGGCGACGGTCAGACCCGCGAGCGTGCCCTTGTGCTCCCGCACGGTGAGCCAGTCCGCCAGCAGCTGGCAGGGGTGGAAGTCGTCGCTGAGCGCGTTGACGACCGGGACACCGGCGTGGCGCGCCATCTCCTCGAGGTCGGCCTGGGCGTAGGTGCGCCAGACGACGGCGTCGACCATGCGACCGAGCACGCGGGCGGTGTCGGCCACCGGCTCGCCGCGGCCGGCCTGCGTCGTCGCGGCGTCGAGGATGACGCAGTGTCCGCCGAGCTGGGCGACACCCACGGAGAACGACACCCGCGTGCGGGTGGAGGACTTGTCGAAGACGACGGCCACGGAGCGCGGACCCTCGAGTGGACGGAACGCGAGCGGCTCGGCCTTCATCCGCAGCGCGAGGTCGAGCACCTCCGCCTGCTCCGCCGGGGTCAGGTCGTCGTCGCGCAGCAGGTGCCGCACGGTCGCCGCCCCGCTCATGCGATCACCTCCTCGAGCACCGCGGACAGCGTGGTGGTCGCGTGCGCCGCCTCGGCCTCCGTGAGCACGAGCGGCGGGACGATGCGCAGCCGGTCGGGCGTGGGCGCGTTGAGGACGAGGCCGGCGTCGAGCGCGGCCCTCTGCACGTCGGCCGCACGGGGCTCCGTGAGCACGACGCCCAGCATGAGCCCGCGCCCGGTCACCTCGACCACCCGTGGGTGCGCGGCGAGCGCGGACGCCAGCTGGTCGCCGCGGGTGACCGCGTGCGCCAGGAGGTCGTCGGCCTCGATCGTGTCGAGCACCGCGAGGGCCGCCGCGCAGGCGACCGGGTTGCCGCCGAAGGTCGTCCCGTGGTTGCCGGGACCGAGCAGCGTGGCAGCCTCGCCGAGGCCGATGCACGCCCCGATCGGGAACCCGCCGCCGAGACCCTTGGCCAGCGTCACGAGGTCCGGGACGATCCCCGCCTCCTGGAACGCGAACCAGGCGCCCGTGCGCCCCACCCCGGTCTGCACCTCGTCGATCCACAGCAGGGCGCCGTGATCGTGGGTGATCGCGCGGGCCCGGGCGAGGTAGCCGTCCGGGGGCACGACCACGCCCGCCTCACCCTGGATGGGCTCGAGCAGCACTGCAGCCACCGTGTCGTCGACGGCTGCGGCGAGCGCGTCGGCGTCGCCGTAGGGCACCCACCGCACGTCGCCGGGCAACGGCTCGAACGGCTCGCGGTAGGCGGCCTTCGACGTCAGGGCGAGCGCGCCCATCGAGCGACCGTGGAAGCTGCCCTCGGCGACGACGACGGTCGTGCGACCCGTGCGCCGGGTCGCCTTGAACGCCGCCTCGTTGGCCTCGGTGCCGGAGTTGGTGAAGAACGTGCGCACCGGCACGTCGCCCACGTCGAGCAGGGCGGCGAGACGCTCGGCCAGCCGGACCTGCGGCTCGGTGGTGAAGAAGTTCGACACGTGCCCGAGGGTCCCCAGCTGCTCGGTGACCGCCTGCACGACGGCCGGGTGGGCGTGGCCGAGGGCGTTGACGGCGATCCCGGCCAGCAGGTCGAGGTAGTGGTTGCCGTCGACGTCCCAGACCGTGCTCCCCTCGCCCCGCACGAGCACGCGCTGGGGGTCGCCGAACGTGTTCATCACCGCACCGCGGTAGCGCTCGGTCCACTGCTCGCCGCTCTCGGGACGTCCCTGTGCGGCGTAGGGCAACGCGGCGCGGGTGGGCTGGTCGGACGTGGTCACGACGACTCCTTCGGTGCACTCGTGGCGTACAGGGCGGTACGGATGCGGGTCTCGACGCCGGGCAGCACCTGCGTGCCGACGCCCTCGTCGGTGAAGATCTCCAGCAGCACGGCGTGCGGCTCGCGACCGTCGACGACGGTGGCGCCGCGCACGCCGCCCTCGACCGCCTCGAGGCAGGCCTTCATCTTCGGGATCATGCCCGACGCGAGCGTCGGCAGGATCTCGCGCAGCGCCTCCGGAGCGATCTCGCCGATCACGTCGGTGCTGTCGGGCCAGTCGCGGTACAGCCCCTCGACGTCGGTGAGCACAAGGAGCTTCTCCGCGCCGAGCGCCACGGCCAGGGCGGACGCCGCGGTGTCGGCGTTGACGTTGTGCACCTGTCCGAACGCGTCGGGCGCGATCGTCGACACGACCGGGATGCGGCCGGCGTCGATGAGGTCCCGGACGGCCTCCGGGCGCACCTGGGTGACCTCGCCGACCAGGCCGATGTCGGTCTCGACGCCGTCGATGACCGGTCGGGTCGTGGTCGCCGTGAACAGGCCGGCGTCCTCGCCGGACAGGCCGACGGCGAGCGCGCCGTGCCGGTTGAGCAGACCGACCAGCTCACGGCCCACCTGGCCGGTGAGCACCATGCGGACGACCTCGACCGCCTCGGGGGTCGTCACCCGCAGCCCCCCGCGGAACTCCGACTCGATGCCGAGCCGGTCGAGCATCGCGCTGATCTGCGGCCCGCCCCCGTGCACCACGACCGGCTTGAAGCCCGCCAGGCGCAGGAACACGATGTCCTCCGCGAAGGCCTGCTTCAGCGACTCGTCGGTCATCGCGTTGCCGCCGTACTTCACCACCACGACCTTGCCGTGGTAGCGCTTCAGCCACGGGAGCGCGCCGGCCAGGGTGGCTGCCTTCTCGGTGTGCTCGGCCCACTGCTCACGGGTGTGGCCGGGATCGGGGGTGCCGAAGGTGTCGTCGTCCGTCATCGGAGGTCCTCAGGAGGAGTAGGCGGAGTTCTCGTGAACGTAGGCATGGGTCAGGTCGTTCGTCCAGACGGTGGCCGTCTCCGACCCCGACTTCAGGTCGATCGTCACGGAGACCGCGCGGTCCTCGAGCGACACGCTCGTCGCCGGCTCGCCGGGACCGCTGTCGCGGCACACCCACACGCCGTTGAGCGCAACGTCGAGATCGGCGGGGTCGAACGTCGCCGACGTCGTGCCGACCGACGCCAGCACGCGGCCCCAGTTCGGGTCCTTGCCGAACACGGCGGCCTTGAAGAGGTTGCTCCGGGCCACCGAGCGGGCGACCTCGACCGCGTCGTCCTCGCTGGCCGCACCCCGGACCTCGATGGAGATCTCGTGGTCGGCGCCCTCGGCGTCGGCGAGCAGCTGGAGCGCGAGGTCGTGGCAGACCGCGGTCACGTGCTCGGCCAGCTCGTCGACCGTCGGCGACGCGCCGGAGGCACCGCTCGCCATGAGCAGGACGGTGTCGTTGGTGGACTGGCAGCCGTCGGAGTCGAGGCGGTCGAACGTCACGCGGGTGGCCCGTCGCAGCGCGGCGTCGAGGGTCGCGGCGTCGACGTCGGCGTCGGTGGTGACGACGACGAGCATCGTGGCCAGCGCGGGCGCCAGCATGCCGGCACCCTTCGCCATGCCGCCCACCGTGAACGCCCGTCCCGCCGCGTCGGTGCCCTCGGCGACGGACTGCTTCGAGACGGTGTCGGTCGTCATGATGGCCGCTGCGGCCGCCGCTCCCCCGTCGTCGGACAGCTCCGCGTGCGCGGCCCGGACGCCGGCGAGCAGGTCGTCGCGGTCGTTGAGCAGGCCGATGAGGCCGGTCGAGCAGACCTGCACGTCGATCGCGCCTACGGGACCGTCCTCCGCCCGTGGCCCGGAACCCCCGCCGGAGAGGAGCTCGCCCACGAGCTCGGCGGTGGCATGGGTCAGCTGGAAGCCCTCCGCGCCCGTGTAGCAGTTGGCGCCGCCGGAGTTCAGCACGACGGCACGCGCCGAGCCCGTCTTGATCGCCTCGGCGCTCCAGAGCACGGGGTTGGCCCGGCACCGGTTGCTGGTGAACACCGCGGCCGCCGCGGAGGACGGACCGTCGTTGACGACGAGCGCGACGTCGGGCGCGCCGGTCGACTTGAGGCCGGCGGCGACGCCCGCGGCGCGGAAGCCCTGTGCTGCGGTGACCGTCATGGCGCCACTCCCGTGGTCGTGAGGCCCGTGGTCTCGGGGAGGCCGAGGGCGAGGTTCATGGACTGGATGGCGCCGCCGGCGGTGCCCTTGACCAGGTTGTCGATCACGGTGGTGACGACGAGCCGTCCCGCGGCCGAGTCGACGGCGACCTGCAGCTGGGCGGTGTTGGCGCCGAGGGTCGCGGCCGTCGTCGGCCACTGGCCTTCCGGCAGCAGGTGCACGAACGGCTCGCCGTAGCGCGGGCCGCCGTACGCCTGCTCGTAGACGACACGGACGCGGGCGGCGTCCACGCCGTCGGCGAGCCGGGCGGTGGCGGTCGCGAGGATGCCGCGGGCCATGGGCACGAGCGTCGGCGTGAACGAGATGGTGACGCCCTCTCCCCCGGCCTTCGTCAGGTTCTGGACGATCTCGGGGACGTGCCGGTGCACGCCGCCGACACCGTAGGGCGACGCCGCGCCGAGACCCTCGGAGGCCAGGAGGTGCGTCTTCGGCGCCTTGCCCGCGCCGGAGAACCCGTTGGCGAGCACGGCGACGAGGTCGTCGGCGGCGACGATGCCGGCGGCGACCGCCGGCTGGAGGCCGAGGGTCACGGCGGTCACGTTGCAGCCCGGCACCGCGATCCGCTTGACACCGGCGAGGACGTCGCGCTGCCGGCCGTCGCCGACGAACAGCTCGGGGAGGCCGTAGGGCCACGTGCCGGCGTGCTCGCTGCCGTAGAACGCAGTCCAGTCCTCGGCGCGCTCGAGCCGGTGGTCGGCGCCGCAGTCGATGACGAGCACGTCGTCACCGAGCTCGGCGGCGATCCGCCCGGACTCGCCGTGCGGCAGGCCGAGGAAGACGACGTCGTGACCGGCGAGGGTCGAGGCGTCGGTCGGCTGGATCACGCGGTCGACGAGCTCCACGAGGTGCGGCTGGTGCTCGCCCAGGCGCGACCCCGCGGAGGACGCCGCGGTGACGGCGCCGATCGTCACGTCGGGGTGCGCGCCGAGCAGCCTCAGCACCTCTCCCCCGGCGTAGCCGCTCGCGCCGGCCACGGCTGCGGTGTAGGTCGTCATCGGTCCACCTTGTCAGGTCGGGTCGTGCGGGGTGGGACGTCGTGCTCAGTCGGTGCCGAGCTCCATCGCGGCGGCGTCGAGCGCCTGCTCCCCCTTGCTGTCGACACCGTCGGCGTCCACTACGGGGTTGGCCTCGATGCGGGTCGCGCCACCGGCGGGCAGCTCGCCGAACAGCGTGCCGTTCTCGACGAGGACCTGGCCCTGGTCGAGCGGCTGGTCGGCGTACATCTCCAGTTTGGCGCGCGAGTCGGCGATGTCGAGGTTGCGCATCGTGAGCTGGCCGATGCGGTCCGTGGGGCCGAACGCGGCGTTCTCGGTGCGCTCCATCGACAGCTTGTCGGGGTGGTAGGAGAAGTTCTCGCCCTGGGTGTCGAGGACGGTGTAGTCCTCGCCGCGCCGCAGCCGCAGCGTGACGCTGCCGGTGACGAGCGACGCGATCCAGCGCTGCACCGACTCGCGCAGCATCAGCGACTGCGGGTCGAGCCAGCGGCCCTCGTACATGAGGCGGCCGAGGCGACGCCCGTGCGCGTGGTAGCTCGCGATCGTGTCCTCGTTGTGCACGGCGTTCACGAGCCGCTCGTAGGCCGCCCACAGCAGCGCCATGCCGGGCGCCTCGTAGATCCCGCGACTCTTGGCCTCGATGATCCGGTTCTCGATCTGGTCGGACATGCCGAGGCCGTGGCGTCCGCCGATCGCGTTCGCCTCGTGGACGAGGGCGACGGCGTCGTCGAACCGGGTCCCGTTGATCGCGACCGGACGACCCTCCTCGAAGGAGATCGTGACGTCCTCGGTGGGGATCTCGACGGACGCGTCCCAGAACTTGACGCCCATGATCGGGTCGACGGTCTCCAGGGAGACGTCGAGGTGCTCGAGGGTCTTCGCCTCGTGGGTGGCGCCCCAGATGTTGGCGTCGGTGGAGTACGCCTTCTCCGTGGAGTCGCGGTAGGGCAGGCCGTGCGCGACGAGCCACTCGCTCATCTCGGTGCGTCCGCCGAGCTCGGTGACGAAGTCGGCGTCGAGCCACGGCTTGTAGATCCGCAGGTCGGGGTTGGCCAGCAGGCCGTACCGGTAGAACCGCTCGATGTCGTTGCCCTTGAAGGTGGACCCGTCGCCCCAGATGTTGACGCCGTCCTCCTTCATCGCCCGCACGAGCAGCGTGCCCGTGACGGCCCGCCCGAGCGGCGTGGTGTTGAAGTAGGTGCGTCCGGCCGACGTGATGTGGAACGCGCCGCACGCGAGCGCGGCCAGGCCCTCCTCCACCAGCGGCGCCTTCGCGTCGACAGACCGCGCCAGCTCCGCGCCGTACTGCATCGCGCGCCCCGGCACCCCCTCGATGTCGGGCTCGTCGTACTGACCGATGTCAGCGGTGTACGTGCACGGCACGGCACCCTTGTCGCGCATCCACGCGACGGCCACCGACGTGTCGAGCCCTCCGGAGAAGGCGATGCCGACGCGCTCGCCGACGGGCAGGGAGGTGAGGACCTTGGACATGCTCACAGTCTTGCATATGGCTGCAAGGTCTTGCAGAGGGGGGGTGGGGGTGGTGAGGGTGGGGTGGCGGCGGGTCGCCGCGCTGCGCGCGCGGCTCTGTGCTTGCTGGTGCGCTGCCGCATCCGGGCGGTGCTTGCTGGTGCGCTGCCGTAGGGGGTCTGTGGTTGCTGGTGCGCTGCCTCGGCCCTCGCTGTGTCTGGTCTCCGAAAGGGCCTCGACCGGGCGGCTGGCGACCGCGCTGGTCTGGGGTCTCGGGCTGCGGCTTGGCGCCGTGCGTGGACGCAAGATGCTGCGTTCGTGTGCGGAATGGCCAAGGATGCTGCGTTTGCTACGGGATCCCGTCGTGAACGCAGAAGCGTTCGGTCTGGTTCGCGTGAATGCAGAATCTTGGGTGCCCTTTGCGTTGGGGGGACGAAGGATTCTTCCTTCTCGTGGAACGGTCCACCAGAAGGAAGAATCCTTGCCACGTCTGGCCCCCGCGTCGGTGGATCTGCCACCTGTAGAGCGCTCAGAAGGTGGCAGATCCACCGCCGGACCGCGCAAACGCAGAATCTTGGGCCGATCACGCGCAAAGGAAGAATCCTGCGTCACCTGAGGGCCCGGCCAGACCCCGAGACCCGAAGCCACCCCCGGACCCGCTGCCGGTCGAGGCCCTTTCGGAGACCAGACATAGCGAGGGCCGAGGCAGCGCACCAGCGAGACGAGACCAGCCGAGGCAGCGCACCAGCGAGACGAGACCAGCCGAGGCAGCGCACCAGCGAGACGAGACCCCCGCAGTCAGCGCACCAGCGAGACGAAACCCCCCTGCAGCAACGCACTAGCAGGAGCACGCCACGCCGCCTCAGCGCAACGTGCCGCCCAACGCCTCGCCGGCGGCGACGAGGGCGGCGCGGGCCTCGGCGATCTCGGTGTCCTTGAGGGTCCGGTCGGGCGCGCGCAGGCGGACGGCGAAGGCGAGCGACTTCTGCCCGTCCGGCACGGGTGAGCCCGTGTAGACGTCGAAGAGGCGCACCGACTCGACCGCGGGGTGGGCCGAGGCCAGTGCCGCGCGCAGCGACTCGGCGGTCACGGAGGTGTCGACGACGAAGGCGAGGTCCTCCTTCGCGACCGGGTAGGTCGAGAAGGCCGGTCGCGGGCCGATCGCGGGCGATGCCGCGAGCAGCGCGTCGAGGTCGATCTCGCCCGCCACCGAGCGCGCGGGCAGGCCGTGCTCCTTGAGCACGGTCGGGTGCAGCTCGCCCGCGTGCCCGACGACGGTGCCGTCCAGCACCAGCGCGGCGCACCGACCCTGGTGGAACGGGGCGGTGGCGGCCTGCTCGACCGTCAGCTCGACGTGCAGCACGTCGGCCAGCCGACGCGCGACCGCGACGGCGTCGGACCACGCCACCGGGCGGCCTGCACCGTCCCAGCCGGATCGTTCACGCTCGCCCACGAGCACCCAGCCCGCGTGGAACGGCTGGTGCGGCAGGGCGGCGTCGAGCGCCGCGAGCTCCTCGGGCGTCGGACGGCGGTCGGTGCCGTAGATCGGAGCCTCGGGCGCTCCCTCCCGTGCGAGGAACACGCGGCCGACCTCGCTCACCTGCACCGACTCGTGACCACGCCCGACGTTCAGCGACGCCGCGCGCAGCAGTCCGACGAGCAGCGTGGTCGTGAGACCGGGCTCCTCGGTCGACAGCGGGTTCGCGAGCAGCACCTGACGTCGGCGGACGTCGTCGGCGTCGATGCCGAGCCGGTCGAGGTCAGCCGGTCCCGCGAAGGGCAGGGTCGTGACCTCGACGAGACCGGCACCCGCGAGCACGTGCCCGACCCGCCGGCGCAGCTCCTGGTGGCGGGTCAGCCCGCGACCTCCCGTCGGCGTCGGCAGCACCGACGGCACCTGGTCGTAGCCGGCCGTGCGCAGCGCCTCCTCGACGAAGTCGTAGGGGTCGTTCAGGTCGAAGCGCCAGCTCGGCGGCGTCACGACGAACACGTCGCCGTCGCGCTCGACCGTGCAGCCGTTGCGCTCGAAGGAGCGCTGGGCCTCCTCGGGGGCGATCGGCACGCCGCTGATGCGGGCCGGCAGGTCGACCGGCACGCGCACGGCGGCGCGGCGTGGCGCGGTGCCCACCACGGTCGCGCCCGGCTCGAGCGTGCCCCCGCCCAGCTCCACCAGGAGCTCCGCGACCCGGGCCGCGCCGACCAGGGGGAGCTCGGGATCGACACCCCGCTCGTAGCGCTTGGCGGCCTCCGAGGGCAGCCGGTGACGCTTGACGGCACGGAAGATGGTGACCGGGTCCCAGTAGGCGGCCTCGACGACCACCGACGTGCTGGTCTCGCTGATCTCGGTGGACGCGCCGCCCATGACACCGGCCAGGCCGATCGGCCCGGAGTCGTCCGCGATCACGAGGTCCTCGGGCGTGAGGGCCCGGTCGACGTCGTCGAGCGTCGTGAGCCGCTCCCCCGCACGCGCCCGACGGACGACGACGTCGCCCTGCAGGCGGTCACGGTCGTAGCAGTGGTTCGGCTGGCCGAGCTCGAGCATGACGTAGTTGGACACGTCGACGGTGAGCGAGATCGACCGCATCCCGGCGTCGGTGATCCGGCGGACCATCCATCCCGGGGTCGGCGCGGTCGGGTCGACGCCCGAGACGACGAGAGCCGTGAACACCGGGCACCCCTCGGGGTCCTCGACCCGCACCGGGTACGCGGGCGTGTCGGCCGACGGCACCGGCCGCTCCGCAGGATCGGTGAAGGGCACGTCGAAGGCGAGGGCCGCGTCGCGCCCGACACCGCGCAGGCTCAGGGCATAGGCACGGTCGGGGTTCACCTCGAGGTCGAGCGTCTGGTCGCCCAGGCCCAGGACCGCCACGGCGTCGTCACCCGGCTCCGCCGAGCCCGGGGCGAGGACGAGGATCCCCGCCGCACTGGTCTCGTCGTCCGGGAGGCCGAGCTCGCGGGTGGAGCAGATCATGCCGTCGGACACGTGCCCGTAGGTCTTGCGCGAGCCGATCTCGAAGCCCAGCTCGGGCAGGTAGGTGCCCGGCAGCGACACGACCACGAGGTCGCCGACGCCGAAGTTGTGCGCACCGCAGACGATGCCGCGCGACGGCACGTCGTCGCCCGGGGCGTCGGGCACCGACGGCTCGTTGCGATCCGCCCCGACGTCGACGCGACACCAGTTGATCGTCTTGCCGTTCTTCTGCTCCTCCGGCTGCACGGCCAGCACCCGGCCGACCGTGAGCGGACCGGTGATGCCGCCGCCGACGATCTCCTCGAGCTTGAGGTCGTACATCGTCAGCCGGTCGGCGATCTCCTCGGTGGTCACCTCGGCGGGCAGCTCCACGACGGAGCGCAGCCACTCCACGGGTACGTGCATCAGCGATCCACCCCCGTCGACAGGGCACGACGGCACGGGGGCAGAGAGCTGATCATCTGACGGTTCCCTCGCTGACGCTCGTTCACAGACCCACCCCGAACGGCTCGGTGAAGCGGATGTCGCCGTCCCAGAGGTCGCGCAGGTCCGCGATGTCGTACCGGCTGGTGATGGTGCGGTCCAGGCCCATGCCGAAGGCGAAGCCCGAGTACTCCTCGGGGTCGACGCCGCAGGCGACGAGGACGCGCGGGTTGACGACACCGCAGCCGCCCCACTCGATCCAGCCCTCGCCCCGGCACGTGCCGCAGTCGGCGACGGCGCCCGGCTCGTTGTGGCAGACGTAGCAGAGCAGGTCGACCTCGGCGCTCGGCTCGGTGAACGGGAAGTACGACGGACGGAAGCGCGTCGTCACCGCGGGCCCGTAGACGGCGGCGGCGAAGTGGTCGAGCGTGCCCTTGAGGTGCGCCATCGAGAGACCGCGGTCGATGGCGAGCCCCTCGACCTGGTGGAAGACGGGCATGTGCGTGGCGTCGGCCTCGTCGGTCCGGTACACCCGGCCGGGACAGACGACGTAGATCGGGGGCGTGCGGGTCAGCATGCTGCGGGCCTGCACCGGCGACGTGTGGGTGCGCAGCACGAGCGCGGCCCGCTCCGGCGAGACCCAGAACGTGTCCTGCATCGTGCGCGCGGGGTGGTTCGGGCCGAGGTTGAGCGCGTCGAAGTTCAGCCACTCGGCCTCGACCTCGGGGCCCTCGGCGACCTCCCAGCCCATGGCCAGGAAGAGGTCGGCCACGTGCTCCTGGATGGTCGTGATGGGGTGTCGGGCGCCGACGGGCTCACGGTCGGTCGGCAGCGTGACGTCGACCGTCTCCTCGACGAGACGACGCTCCTCCTCCAGCGCCTCCAGCGTGGCCGCCCGCGCGGAGAGCGCCTGGTTGACCGCGCCGCGGGCCTGGCCGATCCGCTTCCCGGCGTCCTTGCGGGCCTGCGGGGGCAGCGCGCCGATCTCCCGGTTGGCGAGCGCGAGCGGCGAGCGGTCGCCGGTGTGCGCGATGCGGACGGCCTTCAGGGCGTCGAGCGACTCGGCGGCCTCGATGGCGGCGAGGGCGGCGTCGCGCGCCTGCGCGACCTCGTCCTCGCCCAGCGCGGCGACCTGCTTGGGGTCGTAGTCGGAGTTCGGGGCGGACACCCGAGCAGTCTAGTGAGCCGCGCGGACGCCCCGGCACCGGTCGGTCCCTCCGCGGCGACGGTGCTCAGTCGGTCAGCGCGTCGGGCTCGTTGACGGGCACCCAGATGCGCAGCAGCGCACCACCCTCGTCGGCGTCGCCGATCTCGATCCGGCCGCCGTGCTGCTCCACGATGCCTCGGACGATGTACATCCCGAGACCGCTGCCGGCCCCCGGCCCGGCACGCCAGAAGCGACTGAACACGCGCTGGCGCATCTCCTCGGGGATGCCGGGTCCCTGGTCGTGGATCTCCAGGACCGCTCCCCCGGCGTCGGGCAGGTGCTCGACGACGACCCGGCGCAGGCCGTGCCCGTGGCGCAGCGCGTTCTCGACGAGGTTGGTGACCACCTGGGTCATGCGGTCGGCGTCGCCCCAGACCAGGTACGGATCACCGCGCGTCTCCAGCGCGAACGGATCGCCGCCGGCGGACACGCTGCGCAGCACGGCACGCGCGACCTCGTCGAGCTTGACCGGGCCGCGCCGCAGGGTCAGCCGGCCGGCGTCGATGCGAGCCGCGTCGAGCAGCTCGGTGATCAGGCGGCTGAGCCGGTCCGCGTCGGAGTCGACGGTCTCGAGCATGAACTGGCGCTGCTCCTCGGAGAAGCGGTCCCACTTGGACAGCAGCGTGGAGGTGAACCCCTTGATGCCCGTCAGGGGCGAGCGCAGCTCGTGGGCGACGGTCGCGACGAGGTCCGAGCGCTCGCGGTCGCGCTGGTTGCGCACCTTGGCGTTGCGCACGCTCGCGACGACGCGCACGACGGCGCCACCGGGACGGTCCCGGACGAGGCGCGCGGTCACGAGGTACTCGCTGCCCCGCGGCGAGTACCACGACTGCTCCGACAGCCGGTTGCGGATGTTCAGCCCCTCGTAGGGACGCGTGGAGTCGTACCAGCTGTTGCCGTTCAGGTCGTCGAAGGGCATCGCGTCGGAGAGGTGCATGCCGAGCATCTCGCCGGGGGCCGCCCGCGCCATGCGCTCGATGCGCTCGTTGACGTACTCGACGACGCCGTCGGCCCCGGCGATGACCACGCCGTCGGGGAAGTCGTCGAGATCCATGGCGAGGAATCTAGTACCAAAGGACTAGACGCGACGAGCGCCCCGGGCCACCGCGATGCGCACGAGAGCGGCGTTGTCGTCGACGGCCTCGCCGTCGGGACCCTCCACGACGTCCTCGAGACCGATCCGCGTGGACACGCCGTGGGCCACGGCGAGCCCCAGGATCGGCCAGGTCGAGCGGCCCTCGCCGTGCAGCAGCACGGGGACCCCGGTCGGGCGGACCAGCTCCAGCAGGCGCACGGCGGTGTCTTCCTGGTCGGGCGCGTCGGCGAGCTCGAGCAGCACGAGCGCGGTCCGCTCGGGCCAGGAGGAGTCGAGCCACGCCTGCGCGGCGTCCTCGGTCCACAACCCGGCGTTGACGGCCACGCCGCGCTCGTGCAGGGCCGTGGCCAGGTCGGTGGCGCCGCGCTCGTGCCAGTTCACCGAGGCGTGGTCGGGCAGCGTGGTCCAGGCGCCGACGGCTCGGATGGGCGTGCCGCCCCCGGTCCACGCCCAGGCCCCGGTGGTGACGCCGACGGGGACGTCGACGGTCGACCGCACGGCCTCGACCCAGCGAGCCACGTCGACGGGTGCGAGGCTGTCGCGTCCGTCGTCCGTGCGCGGGTGCACGTGCAGGTCCTGAGCGCCTGCCGCGACCGCGGCGCGGGCGTCCTCGGCGCAGTCGGTCGCCGTCACGGGGACGGCGGGATGCTCGTCGACGTCGCGCGAGCCGTTGAGGCACGCCTGGAGGATGACCTGCTGCACGCTGCTCATCGTGCCCCCTGGGCCCGTGCGCTGGCGTAGAGACACACCGCGGCCGCGGTCGCGAGGTTGAGGCTCTCCGCCTGGCCGAGGATGGGCACCGCGACGGCCAGGTCCGCGGTGTCGCGCACCTGCGCCGACAGCCCCTGCGCCTCGTTGCCCATCACCCAGGCGGTGGGGGCCGCGAGGTCGACGGGCGACGACGTGCGTTCGGCGTCGAAGAGGTCGAGGTCGGCCTCGCCGTCGGTCGCGAGGACCTGCAGGCCGCGCTGACGGAGGGCGGCGAGCACCAGGTCGTGGTCGCGCTCGACGACGACCGGGAGGTGGAACAGGCTCCCGGCGCTCGCGCGGACGGCCTTCGGATTCGTGGGGTCGACGCTGTCGGCCGACAGCACGACCGCGTCGGCTCCCGCGGCGTCGGCGCAGCGCAGCACCGCGCCCGCATTGCCGGGGTCGCGCATGTCGTGGCAGACGACGACCAGCCGGGGTGAGTCGGGGAGCGCCTCGAGACCGCGGACGACGGTGTCGCAGACGGCCACCACGCCCTGCGGGGTCGTGGCGTCGGCGATCTCGGCCAGCACGTCGTCGTCGACGACGCTCCAGGGCACCTCGCCGTCGAGCGCGGCGTCGTGCAGGGCGGCGTGGCGCTCGGTCGCGGCAGCCGTCGCGAACACCTCGTGCGTCACGCCGGGTCGCGCGAGCGCCTCACGGACGGCCTGCGGTCCCTCGGCGAGGAACTGGCCGGTCTCGGCCCGGAAACGCCGCGTGGCGAGCCGTCGAGCACGCTTGACCCGCCCGGTACGGGAGGTCAGCGTCGGCTCGGGGCTCGCCACGGGCGTGGAGGCGAAGGCGGTCAGGCCGTCGCGTCTTCCTTGGGTGCGTTCACGTCGGCCGGAAGGTTGTCCTTCGCGACCTGCACGAGCGCGCTGAACGCGGCCGGCTCGTTGACGGCCAGCTCGGCCAGCATCTTGCGGTCGACCTCGACACCCGCGGCCTTGAGGCCCTGGATGAAGCGGTTGTAGGTGAGGCCCTCGGCGCGGACCGCAGCGTTGATGCGCTGGATCCAGAGGCGACGGAAGTCGCCCTTCCTGGCCTTGCGGTCACGGTAGTTGTAGACCAGGGAGTGAGTGACCTGCTCCTTGGCCTTGCGGTACAGACGCGAGCGCTGGCCACGGTAGCCGGACGCCCGCTCGAGGGTCTCGCGGCGCTTCTTCTGCGCGTTGACGGAACGCTTGACGCGTGCCATGTCGGTTCTCCTTCGGGTGGGGTGCGGTCAGAGACCGAGCAGCTTCTTGACCTTCTTGGTGTCAGCCTTCGACACGTCGGTCGTGCCGGCGAGGCGACGGGTCCGCGTGCTGGACTTGTACTCCAAGAGGTGACGGCGGTTGGTCTGCTCACGGCGGAGCTTGCCCTTGCCAGTGATCTTGACGCGCTTCTTCATGCCCGAGTGGGGCTTGAACTTCGGCATCTCATGCCTCCATGTCTGGGTCGAGGTTCTCGGAGCGACGCCGGGCCTTCTTGGGCGTCGCGGTCTTCTGCTGGGCCTCGCGGCGCGCCTTCTCGGCAGCTGCCTCGGCCTCGCGCTCCGCGGTCCGCTCGGCCGTGGTCTTCGCCTTCTCGGCGGCGACCTCGGCCTGGGCCTCGGACTTCTTCTTCAGCGGTGCGAGCACCATCGTCATGTTGCGGCCGTCCTGGCGCGGGTGCGCCTCGACGACTCCCAGGTCCGACACGTCCTCGCCCAGCTTCTGGAGCAGCCGGTACCCGAGCTCGGGACGGTGCTGCTCACGACCGCGGAACATGATCGTGATCTTGACCTTGTCGCCCGCCTTCAGGAACCGCACGACGTGACCCTTCTTGGTGTCGTAGTCGTGCTGGTCGATCTTGGGGCGGAGCTTCATCTCCTTGATGATGGTGTTCGTCTGGTTGCGTCGTGACTCGCGTGCCTTCTGGGCGGCCTCGTACTTGAACTTGCCGTAGTCCATGAGGCGGCACACCGGGGGGCGGGCCGTCGGGGCGACCTCGACGAGGTCGAGGTCGGACTCGGCGGCGAGGCGCAGGGCGTCCTCGATGCGCACGATGCCGACCTGCTCGCCTCCGGGTCCGACGAGACGGACCTCGGGTACGCGGATGCGGTCGTTGACGCGCAGCTCTGTGCTGATGGATCCTCCTGTGGTCTGTGTCCAGGAGGCCCACGACAATGGCCCCCGTCCCTCAGGACGGAGGCCACCGATGCACGCCGCCGGCGCGTACCGGACGGCGTCGCTCGACCGGGCGTACCGGGCGAGGTACCCCTCGATCCGCGGACCGAGCAGGTGGGAGGTGGGCCTCCACTTCCTCTCCAGGATAGCAGGCGGACGCCAGGGAGCGAAAACGGCGCGCCCGACCGCGCCGCAGCCGGTCGTCATCGCCGTGAAACACCGCGGACCCGGACGAGCAACAGCGCACCACCATCCTGGCTCCAGGAGGTGCGGACATGAGGTGGAGGGTGCGGGCGACGTTCCCGGACAGGCCAGGCCTGCTCGGGCGCGTGGCGCAGGCGTGCGGCGACGCGGACGTGAACATCGTCGCGATGCAGGTGTTCTCGACGCGGCCGACGGTGACCGACGAGTTCGTCGTGGAGGGTGACGACGGCTGGACGGAGCTGGCGCTCGCGGGCCTGTTCACCGACGCGGGCGGCTCGGAGGTGTCGGTGACCCGTGCCGACGGCGACGCGCACCTGGACGCCCCGACCCGCTACCTGGACGCCGTCCACGAGGTGCTCGAGGGCGGACGCGACGTCGAGGAGGTGCTGGGCGAGCTGCTCGCCATCGCGCCGCCGGACGTCGCGGACTACGCCGGGCACGACGTGCTCGACCTGCGTCGTCGCAACGGCACGACGCTGCGGGTCAGCCGCGCGGTGCCGTTCACGGCCGTCGAGCGGGCACGGGCGCAGGCGCTCCTCTCGCTGGTCAGCGACGCGGGGGTCGACGTCCCGCTCATCGCGCCGTCGCCCCGCCACCCCGTGCCGCTGGTCCGGGTCGCGGGACTCGCCGACATCGAGGCCGTGTCGGCGCTTCACGAGCGGTGCAGCGTCGACACCCTCTACACGCGCTACCAGGTCCCCCTGCGCATGCCGATGACGACCCGCATGGCGCGCCGGCTCGTGACGCCCGAGCACGGTATCGCCCTGGTCGTCCAGGTCGGCCTCGACCTGGTGGGGCACGGCGTGCTCGAGCGGGGCGTGCTCGAGGCCCGTCCGGACGACCACGTCTTCCAGCTGCTCGTCGAGGACGCCTGGCAGGGTCGCGGCTTCGGCACGCTGCTCGTGAAGCAGGCCGCGCGGCACGCGAAGTCCGACGGGGCCGAGCGGCTGACGTTCGTCTCCGCGGGCTCCAACGACACCCTGCTCCGGGCCGTCGGCGCCGCAGGCTTCGTCGCCCGCGTCGAACGTCACGACGCCGCGGTGCACGTCACCGTCCCCCTCGCCGGTGTGCGGGCGGTGGAGACGGCGTAGCTCCTGGGCTGCTCCCCGTCAGCTTCCCGTGACCCAGGCGTGACCGGCGTCGGTGGCGACGAGTCGGTCGCCGGCGGCGAGGTGGCGCAGGTCGTCGGTCTCGACGACCTGGAAGTGCGGCGACCCGAGGTCGAGCAGGAGCGCGGCGGCACCCTCGGCGAGGGCGGCGACCGCTGCTGCCTGGCCCCACACGGGCACCGGTCGCGCCTGCGGGTTCCAGCGGGCCATCGCGTCGAGGCTCGTGAAGGTGAGCAGCGCCTGGCGGCCGTCGCGGCCGGTCATGAGCACCGCCGCCATGTCGGCGTCCTTGTCGCCCGACACGAGCGCCTCCGGGCCGGCGGCACGGCTCGCCTCGCCGAGCGTCGCCACGATCGGCACGAAGACCCGCACCTGGCCGAGCAGGGAGAGCACGGCCGTCGCGTCGCCCAGCACCGCCCCCAGGCGGGGGTCGAGCCGGCCGTCGTCGTCCGGGAACGCGGGCTCGGCGAGGGAACGACCCGTCACGGCACCCGCCGGACCAGATCGTCCAGCGCGTCACGCACCCGACCGTGACCGCTGGAGCCCTGCAGCGCGAACAGCATGAGCCGCTCGTCGTCGACGGTCACGAGCGTCGGCCACGGGGCACCCTCGCCGAACGCGAAGCCACGGACCTGCGACCACGGGACGTGGTGCGTGCGGAAGCCGTTGACCACCTCGAGCTCGTCGTCGCCGACCGTCACCCTGCTGCGTCCGATGCCGTGCAGGATCACCAGGAACACGACGATCGAGCCGTACAGGGTGAGCGCCTGCGACAGCGTCACCTGTGCGCGGATGTCCGGTGGCAGCGCGAGGGTCACGGCCACGCTCATCGCGACCAGCGCCACGCACGACCCGTACGCGACGTACCGGGTCCCGCCGGGACGGTAGGTCGTCCTCACACCCGGCACGCGAGGATGTCCGTGACGAGGATGCCGCGGGCGCCGAGGCCGTACAGGCTGTCCATGATCTTCTGGGCGGCGTCGCGCGGCACCATCGAGCGCACGGCGACCCACCCCTCGCGATGAAGCGGCGAGACGGTCGGCGACTCGATGCCGGGCGTGAGCTCGACGGCGCGCTCCACGTGCTCGACCCGGATGTCGTAGTCCATCATCACGTAGGTCCGGGCGACCAGGACGCTGTCGAGGCGACGCTTGAACACCTCGTAGCCGGCGGGCTCACCCGCGCCGGCGCGCGTGATGAGCACGGCCTCGGAGGACAGGATCGGGTCGCCGAACACGGCGAGGTCGGCTTGACGCAGGGTGCTGCCCGTCTCGACGACGTCGGCGATGGCGTCGGCGACGCCGAGCCGGATCGACGACTCGACCGCGCCGTCCAGGCGTACGACCGAGGCGCTGACACCGCGTCCGCGCAGGTAGTCCTGGACGATCACGGGGTACGACGTGGCGATCCGCTTGCCCTCGAGCTCGTCGACGGTCTGCATCGTGCCCGTCGGTGCGGCGAAGCGGAACGTCGACCGGCCGAAGCCGAGCCCGACCTGCTCCGCCGCCGATGCGGCGGAGTCGAGCAGCAGGTCGCGGCCGGTGATGCCGACGTCGAGCGTCCCCTCCCCCACGTAGACGGCGATGTCGCGCGGACGGAGGTAGAAGAACTCGACGTCGTTCTCGGCGTCGACGAGGACGAGGTCCTTCGCGTTGCGCCGCTGCCGGTAGCCGGCCTCGGCGAGGATCTGGCTGGCCGCCTCGGACAGGGCGCCCTTGTTGGGTACGGCCACTCTCAGCATGGTGGGGTCCTTCTGACGATGGGGGGCAGGCCTGGCAGTCGGCTGCCGTGGACGACAGCGGCGCGGCCCAGGAGGTCGGGCTCCGCTGTCGTCACAGATGCGCGTAGACGTCGTCGAGCGTGATGCCGGCGGCCAGCATCATCACCTGCGCGTGGTACAGCAGCTGGCTGAGCTCCTCGGCGGTCCGCTCGCGGCCCTCGTGCTCGGCGGCCATCCACGACTCGGCGGCCTCCTCGACGAGCTTCTTGCCGATGGCGTGCACGCCGGCGTCGAGCTCGGCCACGGTGCGCGAGCCCTCGGGCCGGGCCTGCGCCTTGGCGGCTAGCTCGGCGAACAGGTCCTCGAAGGTCTTCATGGTGAGCTCAGTCTAGGGACGCGAGACCGCGCAGGGTCGCCCAGGTCGACAGAGCGGCCTCGGCGGCCTCGCGGCCCTTGTCCTCGGCGCTGCCCTCGAGCCCGGCGCGGTCGAGCGCCTGCTCCTCGGTGTCGCACGTCAGCAGCCCGAAGCCCACCGGGACGCCGGTGTCGAGCGCGACCCGTGCGAGACCGTCGGTGGCCGCCGACGACACGTACTCGAAGTGCGGCGTTCCACCGCGGATGATGACGCCGAGCGCGACGACCGCGTCGAAGCCGGCCGCGGCGCAGCCCTGCGACACCAGGGGCAGCTCGAACGACCCGGCCGCGCGCAGCAGGGTCACGTCGGTGACGCCTGCGTCGGCGAGGGCGCGCTGCGCGCCCGCGACGAGGCCGTCCATGACCTGGTCGTGCCAGCTCGACGCGACGATCGCGACGCGCGCGCCCGCCGCCTCCACCTGCAGGGTGGGTGCTCCGTGTCCGCTCATGACGGCACCCCCGTGGGAAGAGCACGGTACGGGTGTGCCGTCATGTCGTGCTCGTGGTTCGCTCGCTGGCGCTCGCTCATGCCTGGTCAGCCTCCGTGGTGTCGCCGAGACCGAGGTCCGGCAGGTCGTGGCCCATGCGCTCGGCCTTCGTGCGCAGGTACTGGATGTTCTCGGGCGTCGGCTCGATCTGGATCGGGACGCGCTCGGCCACCTTGACGCCGTACGCCTCGAGCTGCGCGGCCTTGTCGGGGTTGTTGGTCAGCAGCCGGACCGAGCGCAGGCCGAGGTCGCGCAGCATCTGCGCACCGGCGGCGTAGTCGCGCTCGTCCTCGCCGAAGCCGAGCGCGAGGTTCGCGTCGACGGTGTCGCTGCCGGCGTCCTGCAACGCGTACGCCTGCAGCTTGTGCAGCAGGCCGATCCCGCGGCCCTCGTGCCCGCGCAGGTAGACCACGACGCCGGCGCCCTCGGCCTTGATCGCCGCCATCGACGCCTGCAGCTGCGGGCCGCAGTCGCAGCGCCGCGAGCCGAAGACGTCACCGGTCAGGCACTCCGAGTGCAGCCGCACCAGCACGGCCTGGCCGTCGGCGGTGGCCGCGTCGACGTCGCCGTGCACGAGCGCGACGTGCTCCGCGCCGTCGATCCGGTCGCGGTAGCCGAGCGCCCGGAAGGCGCCGAACTCGGTCGGCAGCGACGTCTCCGCGAGCCGGTCGACCTGCGACTCGTGCAGCCGCAGGTGCACCTGCAGGTCCTCGATGGAGACGAGGGCCAGGTCGTGCTCGTCCGCGAACGCGCGCAGCGCCGGGGCGCGCATGAGCTCGCCGTCGTCGTGCACCACCTCGCCGATGACGCCCACCGGCGTGAGGCCGGCCAGGCGCGTGAGGTCGACGGCAGCCTCCGTGTGGCCGGCGCGGGCCAGCACGCCGCCGTCCTTCGCGCGCAGCGGGAGCACGTGACCCGGCATGACCAGCTCGAAGGACTCGGTCGCGGAGTCCGCCAGCACCCGCACAGTCCGCGCCCGGTCGGCCGCCGAGATCCCCGTGGTGATGCCGTCGCGCGCGTCCACCGAGATCGTGTAGGCCGTGCGCATCAGCTCCCGGTTGTGCGGCGTCATCAGCGGGATGCCCAGCCGGTCGAGAACCGCACCGGGTGCCGGCGCGCAGACGTAGCCGCTGGAGTGCCGGATGAGGAAGCCCATCAGGTCCGGCGTCGCCTTGCTCGCGGCGAAGATGATGTCGCCCTCGTTCTCGCGGCCCGGGTCGTCGACCACGACGACGGCCTTGCCGTCGCGGATGTCGGCGATCGCCCGCTCGATGCTGTCGAGCCGGACGGTGTCGCCGGCGGCGTCGGAGTAGGTGGTCATGCGGGGTTCTCCTTCGGGAGGCGGGCGGCGAGCAGCCGCTCCACGTACTTGGCGAGGACGTCGACCTCGAGGTTCACCCGGTCGCCGGGCGCGAGGGTGCCGAGGGTCGTGTCCGCGAGGGTGGTGGGGATGAGGGACACCGAGAACCAGGGAGCGGGATCCCCGGGGTCGGTCACCTCGACGACCGTGAGCGAGACGCCCTGGACGGTGATCGACCCCTTGGGCACGAGGTAGGGCGCGAGGTCGTCGGGAAGCGAGAACCGCAGCACCTCCCAGTGCTCGCTCGGGGTGCGGTCGAGCAGACGGCCGGTTCCGTCGACGTGCCCCTGCACGACGTGCCCGCCCATGCGGCCACCGGCGGCCATCGCCCGCTCCAGGTTGACCTCGTCGCCGGGCGTGAGGTCGCCGAGCGACGTCTTGTCGAGCGACTCGGCCATGACGTCGGCGCTGAAGACGTCCGCCTCCTGCGCCATGACCGTGAGGCAGCAGCCGTTCACGGAGATCGACGCCCCGTGGGTGGCGTCCCCGGTGACCACGGGGCCGCGCACGGACAGCCGCACGGAGTCGCCGAGCGCCTCCACGGCCGTGACGACGCCCTTCTCCTCCACGAGTCCGGTGAACATCAGGGCATCTCCTCCCGCGGGGCACGCCCGGGCGTGCCGATGATGCGGATGTCGGGTCCGATCCGCGCGACGTCGTCGAGGTCGATCGGCCGCAGGTCGGCGAGCGTCGCGGCCTCCCCCTCCAGCGCGGCCCGGCCCGAGCCCAGCATGGCCGGCGCGATGTAGCCGATGACGCGGTCCACCAGCCCGGCGTTCCAGAAGCCGCCTGCCAGCCGCGGGCCGCCCTCGAGCCACACGTGGTGCACGCCGTTCTCGACCATCTTCGCGAGCACCTCCTGCGGCTCGCGGGTCTGCACGAGCAGGGTCGGCGCGACCCGGTCGAACACGCGGTAGTACGAGGGGATGCGCGTCTCCCCCACCACGACGCGCAGGGGCTGCTGCGCGTACGGCAGGGGCAGGTCGTCGACGTCGCGCACCGTGAGGCGGGGGTCGTCGGCCAGCACCGCCCCGGTCCCGGCCATGATCGCGTCGGCCTCGGCCCGGAAGCGCTGCACGTCGCGCCGTGCCTCGGCGGAGGTGATCCACTTGCTCGATCCGTCGGGCGCCGCGCTGAGGCCGTCCATGGTCGCGGCGTACTTCCAGGTCACGAACGGGCGTCCGTGCGTGACGGCGAACGTCCACTCGACGTTGAGCGCCGTGGCCTCCTCGACGAGGACCCCGCCTTCGACGTCGACCCCGGCGGAGCGGAGCCGCTCGGCGCCGCCCGCGGCCTCGGGGTTCGGGTCGGACTGGCCGTGCACCACCCGCGTCACGCCGGCGGCGAGGAGTGCGTCGACGCAGGGACCCGTGCGGCCGGTGTGGGCGCAGGGCTCCAGCGTGACGACCGCCGTGGAGCCGCGAGCCGCGTCGCCGGCCTGCTGCAGCGCGTCGACCTCGGCGTGGGCCGTCCCTGCGCCACGGTGCGCGCCGACGGCGAGCACCTCTCCCGAGGGCGCGAGCAGCACGCAGCCGACCCGTGGGTTCGGGAGCGTCCGCGGGGTGGACCGCGCGGCCTCGAGGGCCGTGCGCATCGCCTGCAGCTCGGTGTCGCTCGCCATGTCGTCCTCCGGTCGGGCTCGCCGTACCGGGGTCGACGGGTCGGACGCCTGGGTCCAGGACGGACCTCGGCACCAGACCCCGCGTGTTTCCTCTCATCCGGACTTTCACCGTCGGTACCGGAGTTCCACCGGTTCAACCTCACCTCGAGAGGTGAGGGTCGCGGACTGTCACCGCCGGTTCGGACTTGCACCGACCCCGGAACACGCGAGCTGTTGCTCGTTCGTGGACAGTCTAGCCAGGCGTGACGCAGCGACGGCCACGTCCCACGCTACGGACGTCCCGCACCGTCAGGCCTGGACGTCGCGGGGCTCAGTGGGCGCAGGCGCGGGTCGCGAGGTCGCGCAGGGTCTCCACCATCGCGCCCGGGTCGTCGGCGCCGAAGACCGCCGAGCCGGCGACGAAGGTGTCGGCACCGGCCTCGGCACACCGCTCGATGGTCTCGACGGACACCCCGCCGTCGACCTGGAGCCAGACCTCTCCCCCGCTGGCCGCGATGAGCTCGCGCGTGCGGCGGATCTTGGGCAGGCAGAGGTCGAGGAACTTCTGACCGCCGAAGCCGGGCTCCACCGTCATCACGAGGATCATGTCGAGCTCGGGCAGCAGCTCGGCGTAGGGCTCGATCGGGGTCGCCGGCTTGAGTGCCATGGACGCCCGCGCGCCCTGGGCGCGGATCTCGCGGGCCAGCCGCACCGGTGCCGCCGCGGCCTCGACGTGGAAGGTGATGCTCCCGGCGCCGGCCTCCGCGAACGCCGGCGCCCAGCGGTCCGGGTCGGCGATCATCAGGTGGGCGTCGATCGGCTGCTCCGCGGCCCTGCTCAGCGCCTCGATGACCGGGGCGCCCAGGGTGAGGTTGGGCACGAAGTGGTTGTCCATCACGTCCATGTGCAGCCAGTCCGCGGTCGGGATGCGGGCGGCCTCCCCCGCGAGGTTCGCGAAGTCGGCGTTCAGCAGGCTCGGCGTGATCTGGATGGCCATGGCCGACAGCGTAGTGGCGCTGGCACCGACCCAGCGGTCCGGTGTACCGTCGACCCACACCGGCTCGGGAGGTCCCATGTCCAGCTCGCTCGTCGTCCTCGTCGCGGTGGTCGCCGTGGCCATCCTGCTCGCCGCGGTGATCGTGCGCGCCCGGCGCGCTGTCCGCACCTCGCGCAGAGAACCGACCGAGCCGATCGACCGAGCCGAGCTGCAGGCGCGGCAGCGGTCGGTCGGTGGTGCGGGTCGCACGGAGCACGGGTACGGCGTCGACCGCACCTACGGCGGAGGCGGGTCGTCCTGACCCGCTAGCGACGCCGCAGGAGGGCGAGGAACATCGCGTCGGTGCCGTCGCGGTGCGGCCACCAGCGGTGGACGCCGACGAGGTCGGCCACGCCGGGCCCGACCGACTCGACGACCTCGAGGGTCTCCTCGACGAGCGGCGAGCAGGTGGCGTAGCCGACCAGCCCGCCGGGCCGCGTCAGCTCGACGGCGCGGCGGAGCAGGGACCGCTGGAGCGGCACGAGGGACTCGAGGTCCTCCGGCGTCCGGCGCCAGCGCGACTCGGGTCGCCGACGCAGCGCGCCGAGACCGGTGCAGGGAGCGTCGACGAGGACACGGTCGAAGGAGCCGGGCTCCCACGGCCCCTCCCGACCGTCGTGCACGGTGACCTCCGCGTCGGGGAGGGCGCGCAGGCCGCGCCGGACGAGGTCGGCACGGTGCGGCTGCACCTCGTTGGCGACGAGGTGCGCGCCGCGCTGAGCGGCCAGCGCGCCCAGGAGCGCGGCCTTGCCGCCGGGTCCGGCGCACAGGTCGAGCCAGCGCGCGTCGGTCCCCTCGAGAGGCGCCTCGGCGAGGGTGAGGGCCACCATCTGCGAGCCCTCGTCCTGCACGCCCGCGCGACCGTCGCGGACGGCGGCGACGTCGCCGGGGTCGCCACCGTCGAGCACCCGGGCGTACGGCGAGACGTGGCCGGGCTCGCCCGGCAGGTCGTCGGGGTCGACGAGCCCGGGGCGAGCCACGAGCGTGACCCTGGGAGGACGGTTGTCGGCCTCGAGCAGGGCGTCGAGCTCGTCGGCCGCGTCGACCGCCCGCAGACCCGAGCGCAGCGCCCGGACGACCCACACGGGGTGCGAGCGGCGGACCGCCAGGGCGTCGTCCGGCGCGAGGTCCTGGGTGAGTCGCTCGACCCACGTCTCGAGGTCGTCGGCCGCGACCTTGCGCAGCACCGCGTTCACGAGACCGGCCGGCTTGTGCCCGACGACGCGACGGACGAGGCTCACGCTGGTCGAGACCGCCGCGTGCGACGGCACGCGCATGGACAGCGCCTGGTGCGCGCCGAGGCGCAGCACGTCGCGCACCTCGGGGTCGAGGGGACGGCCGACCAGCGAGTCCAGCACCGCGTCGTACGTGCCGCGCATCCGCAGCGTCCCGTGCACGAGCTCGGTGGCGAAGGCGGCGTCGCGGCCGACGAGGCCCCGCTCGCGCAGGAGCTGCGGCAGGAGCAGGTTGACGTAGGCGTCGCGCTCGTCGGCGGCACGCAGCACGTCGTAGGCGACGCCCCGCGACGGGTCGCTCACGCGAGCACCGTCCCCGGCTCGATCGACGTGCCGCGCGCCCAGTCCGCCGCAGCCATCGGCTTCCTTCCGGTGGGCTGCACCGTGCCGAGCACGACGTCGGTCGTGGCGGTGCCGACCCGGACCTCGCGACGCCCGGCCTGGACCTCCCCCGGCCGCAGCGTGTCGTCGGACGTCGGCATGACTGGTCCGAGCTTCAGTCGCTGGTCCTCGAGGAGCGTCCAGGCACCCGGAGCAGGCGTGCAGCCGCGCACCTGCCGGTCCACCGCGAACGCGGGTCGGCTCCAGTCCACGTGCGCGTCGTCGGTGGTCAGCTTCGGCGCGTAGGACACGCCGTCCTCGGGCTGGGCGACGGCGGCGATGTCGCCGTCCTCCACGTGGTCGATGGCGTCGACGAGCAGGCGCGCTCCCTCGTGGGCGAGCCGTTCGAGCAGCGTGCCCGCGGTGTCGTCGTCGCGGATCCGCTCGGTGATCGTGCCCAGCACCGGTCCGGCGTCGAGTGCCTCGACCAGGCTGAACACGGTGGCACCCGTGATCTCGTCGCCGGCCATGATGGACCGCTGCACGGGCGCGGCACCTCGCCACGCGGGCAGGGCCGAGAAGTGCAGGTTGAGCCAGCCGTACTCCGGCACGTCGAGCGCCTCCCGCTTGAGCAGGGCGCCGTAGGCGACGATCGGGCAGCAGGCGGGCTCGATCTCGCGGAGCCGCGTGAGGAACGCCGGGTCGTCGGCACGCGCGGGTTTCAGGACCTCGATCCCGAGCTCCGCCGCACGTGCTGCGACCGGCGAGGGGTGCAGGGTGCGACCGCGGCCCTGGCGCGCGTCGGGTCGGGTGACGACGGCGGCGACGTCGTGCCGGCTCCCGACCAGCGCCTCTAGGGACGGCAGGGCGGTCTCGGGGGTACCTGCGAACACGATCCTCACGTCGGCCGAGTCTAGGTGCTCGCCACGACCGCACCGGCGGCGCGTGGCAGCGCCCGACCTCAGAAGGCGTGCGGGTCGACCCGCACGCGCAGCGGCGGCAGCTTGGCCGCCGAGCGCGCAGCCTGCACGTCCTTCAGCGCGGCGGCCAGGCCCGGGCCCTCGCGGCGCGGTGCCCGGAGCACCAGACGCTCGTGGGCGGGCTCGCCGGGCCGGGCCGACGCGGGCACGGGACCGAGCACCTCCGTGGCGGGCGTCCAGCGAGCGTCGACGAGCGGGGCGACGTCGGCTGCCGGGCCCTCGACCACGGCCACCCGCGCGACCGGGGGCAGGTGCGCCTCCGCGCGCTCCGCCAGCTCCCGCTCGGCGAGACCGGCGGGGTCGGCGCGCACCAGCCCCTGGAGCAGCGTCGGGTCGCCGACCGCCACCGCGTCGGCCCGTTCGCGTGCCAGGGCGAGGGCGTTGAACCAGCGCCGGTGCGCCTCCTCCAGGACGCGCAGGTCGTCGCGGCCCAGCGCGAGCCAGGTGTCCATGAGCACGACGAGCGCGTAGCCTCCGGCCACCCGCGGCTCGGCGCCGGGCGTGGCCAGCACCAGGACGTCGCCCTCCGGCGCCACGGCGAGCACGTCGGCGCCACCGGACGTGACGACCTCGCGACCCGGGAACGCCGCGGCGTACTCCTCGGCGGTGCGCAGCTGGCCGACGACGGGTGCACGCAGCCGGCGCGACCCGCAGGTGCGGCAGGTCCAGCTCGGGGCGGGCGTCCCGCACCACCGGCAGGCGGGCGAGGCGTCGCGACCGGACTGCGCGAGCGGGCCCTCGCACGCGGTGCACCGGGCCGGGGTGCGGCAGTCCTGGCACGCGAGCGACGTGCGGTACCCCCGGCGTGGCACCTGCACCAGCACCGGACCCTCGGCCCGGCGCACCGCGGCGAACACCTCGTGCGGGAGACGCGCGGGAGCACCACCGGCGACGCTGCCGTCGGTGACCGAGAGCCGCGGCCAGGCCCGGCGCCGGGTGACGGCCTCGGCCCGCACCGAGCGTGCCCAGCCCGAGGCGACGAGCGACTGGCCCTCCGCCGTGCGCGCGTAGCCCGCGAGCAGCAGCGCCGTGTCCTCGCGGACCGCGCGGGTGAGCAGCACCTCGCGGGTGTGCAGGTACGGGGCACGGGGCTCGACGTAGAGGTCGTCACCGTCGTCCCAGAGGGCCACGAGCCCGAGCCGCCGCACGGGCGCGAAGGCCGCGGCGCGCGTGCCCAGCACGACGGACACCTCCCCCCGGGCCACGGCCAGGAAGGCCCGGTAGCGCTCGGCGGGCTTCTGCCCGGACGAGAGCACCACGTGCCGACCCTCGCCGAGGACGGAGCCGAGCACGGCGTCCCAGTGGTCGAGGTCGCGCGCGTCGGGCACGCACACGACGCTGCCGCGCCCGGAGCGCAGCGTGGCCAGCACCGCCTCGGCGACGGCGACCGCGGGGTCGCGCAGCGGGAGGGCCTCCCACACGACGCGTGGCGCTCCCCCGGACTCCAGCGCGGCCAGGAGGGCGGGGCCGTCCGGCCAGAGGTGCCATGCCTCGTCGTCCACCTCGGGACAGGGACCGTCGGGCGCGGGCGTCGACGGACGGGCCTCGACCCGTGCCTGGCGGGGCGGGACGGCGAGGCGCAGCACGTCGGACAGGGTGCCCGCCCAGCGGTCGGCCACCTCCCGCGCGAGGCCGAGCACCTCCGGGCTCAGCACCGGCTCGGCCGAGACGACCTTCGCGAGCGGGGCGAGGCGGCCCTCGTGGGACGACGACCCGCCCAGGCCGACCACGTAGCCGTCGGTCAGGCGACCGGCGAAGCGCACCTTGACCCGGCAGCCCGGCACGGGCTGCGGGTCGAGCTCGGCGGGCACGGCGTAGTCGAAGAGCCGGTCCAGGTGCGGCAGCGGCGTGTCCACCGCCACCCGTGCCACCAGCACGGGGTCGGCGGGCGCGGTCTCCGCACTGTCCTGCGGGCGCGGCGACGGCTCGGGCGACGGCGGGGCCGCGAGGAGCTCGAGCTGGTCGCTGGTGGTCACGCCGTCTGTCTACCAGTCGGCCCCGACGGTCCCCACGACCCGGCCACGACGACGAGACGCCGCCCCCGGTGGGGACGGCGTCTCGTGCGGTGCGACGGCCCGGGGGCCGGTGCGCTCAGTCCAGCAGGCTGCGCAGGACGTACGGCATGATGCCGCCGTTGCGGTAGTAGTTCGCCTCGCCGGGGGTGTCGATGCGGACGACCGCGTCGAACTCGACGGCGTCGCCGCCCTCCTTCGTCGCGACGACCTTGACCGTCCGCGGCGTGCGGCCCTCGTTGAGCTCCGTGACGCCGGTGACCGAGAAGGTCTCCTCGCCCGTGAGGCCCAGCGACTCGGCGTTCTCGCCCTGCGGGAACTGCAGCGGGAGGACGCCCATGCCGATGAGGTTCGAGCGGTGGATCCGCTCGTAGGACTCGGCGATGACGACCTTCACGCCCAGCAGCGCGGTGCCCTTGGCCGCCCAGTCGCGCGACGACCCGGAGCCGTACTCCTTGCCCGACAGCACGACCAGCGGGACCCCGGCGGCCTGGTAGTTCTGCGACGCGTCGAAGACGGTCGTGACCTCTCCCCCGGCCGTGAAGTCGCGCGTGAAGCCACCCTCGGTGCCCGGCGCGATCTGGTTGCGCAGGCGGATGTTCGCGAACGTGCCGCGGATCATGACCTCGTGGTTGCCGCGGCGCGAGCCGAGGGAGTTGAAGTCGCGCGGCTCGACGCCCTTCTCCATCAGGTACTTGCCGGCCGGGCTGTCCTTCTTGATGGCGCCGGCCGGGCTGATGTGGTCGGTCGTCACCGAGTCGCCGAGCTTGAGGAGCACCCGGGCGCCCTCGATGTCGGTGACCGGCTCGGGCTCCAGGCCCATGCCGTCGAAGTACGGCGCCTTGCGGGCGTAGGTGGAGTCCTCGTCCCAGGCGAACGTGTCGCCCTCGGGCGTCGGCAGGTTCTGCCAGCGCTCGTCACCTGCGAAGACGTCGGCGTACTCCTTGCCGAAGGTGTCGCTGGTGATCGAGGAGGCGATGACGTCCTCGACCTCCGACGGCGACGGCCAGATGTCCTTGAGGTACACCGGGTTGCCGTCGGTGTCCTCGCCGAGCGGCTCCGTCGTGATGTCGACGTCCATGGAGCCGGCGATCGCGTAGGCGACGACCAGCGGCGGGGACGCCAGGTAGTTCATCTTGATGTCGGGGTTGATGCGACCCTCGAAGTTGCGGTTGCCCGACAGCACCGAGACGACGGCGAGGTCGTTCTCGTTGACCGCCGCGCTCACCTCGGGGATGAGCGGCCCGGAGTTGCCGATGCAGGTCGTGCAGCCGTAGCCGACGAGGTTGAAGCCCAGCTTGTCGAGGTAGGGCGTCAGGCCGGAGCGGTCGTAGTAGTCCGAGACGACCTTCGAGCCCGGGGCCAGCGTGGTCTTGACCCACGGCTTGCGCGAGAGGCCCTTCTCGACGGCCTTCTTCGCCAGCAGCGCGGCGCCGATCATGACCGACGGGTTCGACGTGTTCGTGCACGACGTGATGGCGGCGATGGTGACCGCACCGTGGTCGAGCGTGAACGTCTGGCCGTCGATCGTGACCTCGATCGGGTTGCTCGGGCGACCGCCGTCGGCGGGGACGCACGACAGGTAGTCGCGCGAGGGCGTGGTGCCCTCGGCGTCCGAGGCCGGCGGGTCGGACGCCGGGAAGGACTCCTCGAGCGCCTCGTCGTACTTGCCGCTGGTCGCCTCGGCGTCCTCCTCGACGTACGCGTTGAGCGCGCCGCGGAAGCCCTGCTTGGCCGACGTGAGCTCGACACGGTCCTGCGGGCGCTTCGGGCCGGCGATCGACGGGACGACCGTCGAGAGGTCGAGCTCGAGGTACTCGGAGTAGCGCGGCTCGTGGTCGGGGTCGTGCCACAGGCCCTGGGCCTTGGCGTAGGCCTCGACGAGCGCGACCTGCTCGGCGCTGCGGCCGGTGAGCTCGAGGTACTTCGTGGTCTCCTCGTCGATCGGGAAGACCGCGATCGTGGAGCCGTACTCGGGGCTCATGTTGCCGATCGTGGCGCGGTTGGCCAGCGGGACGGCACCGACGCAGGAGCCGTAGAACTCCACGAACTTGCCGACGACGCCGTGGTCGCGGAGCATCTCCGTGATCGTCAGCACGAGGTCGGTCGCGGTGGCACCCTCGGGCAGCTCGCCGTGCAGCTTGAAGCCGACGACGCGCGGGATGAGCATGCTGATCGGCTGGCCGAGCATCGCGGCCTCGGCCTCGATGCCGCCCACGCCCCAGCCGACGACGCCGAGGCCGTTGACCATGGTGGTGTGGGAGTCGGTGCCGACGCAGGAGTCGGGGTAGACCGTGCCGTCCTTGTCGAACACGACGCGCGCGAGGTGCTCGATGTTGACCTGGTGCACGATGCCGGTGCCCGGCGGGACGACCTTGAAGTTGTCGAAGGCGCCCTGGCCCCAGCGCAGGAACTTGTAGCGCTCGCCGTTGCGCTCGTACTCGATCTCGACGTTGCGCTCGAACGCCTCGGGCGTGCCGAAGACGTCGGCGATGACGGAGTGGTCGATGACCATCTCGGCGGGCGCGAGCGGGTTGATCTTGGACGGGTCGCCGCCGAGGTCGACCATGGCCTCGCGCATGGTGGCGAGGTCGACGACGCACGGGACGCCGGTGAAGTCCTGCATGATCACGCGCGCCGGCGTGAACTGGATCTCCTGGTCGGGCTCGCTCGACGGGTCCCACCCGGCGATCGCCTTGATGTCGTCGGCGGTGATGTCGGCCCCGTCCTCGGTGCGCAGCAGCGCCTCGAGCAGGACCTTCAGGCTGAACGGGAGCGTGGCGACGTCGAGGCCGTCACCCTGCACCGCGTCGAGCTTGAAGTACGTGTAGCTGGTGTCGCCTACCTCGAGCGTCTGCTCGGCGTTGAAGCTGTCGACCATGGCTGTCTCCTTCGCGTCGTGTTCCATCCTGCCGACCGGACCGCCGGGCTGCCAGGTCAGGTGCGCCTTACCTGACGGCCCTCCGGCTGCCGCGAGACGTGCGCTGCGGGAGCTGCCGGTCGAGAAAGTCTCTTGATATCAAGATACACGATGTCAAGAGGAATGTCCGGCGACGCGAGGGCGGTGGCTCAGAGCAGCCCGGGCCAGCGCCAGAGGAGCGGCCACATGAACGCCAGGTGCGCCGCGCAGACCGCCAGGACGCCCACCACGCCGACCGCGTCGAGGACGACCAGGGCCCGACGCCGCGGCGCCGACGTCGCGGCACCGTCGCCGTGGGCGCGGACGACCTCCGTGCCGGCGACGCGGTCGAGCACCCCGCGGTGCATGCCGACGAGCAGCGGGACGAGCAGTGCCAGGAGGCCGAGGTAGGCCGCGAACCCGAGGTGCCAGGCGTCCGGGGTGGCCGTGCGCAGGACGGTGGGGAGCCCGATGGGCACCGCGGCCACGGCGAGGTCGAGCAGCACCGCGGCGGCCAGACCACGCAGCAGGCCCCGAGCAGCACCGGTGGGCCGCCCGTCGGACGTGCGGACCACGAGCAGGCCCTCGCGGTGCTTGCCGATGCTGTGTCCCCGCAGGCCCTGCCGCAGTCCGTTGTTCCACAGCACGAAGAGCTCACCGGCGACGAGACCGCCGAGCAGCAGGCCGTCCGAGCGGCCGAGGTCCCAGACGTCGCCCGTCGTCGCGCTGCCGAGGATCCGGGCGACCACCACGAGCAGCGCCCCCGCGCTGAAGGCCACGCAGAAGAGCAGCACGTCCTGGGCGAGCGCCGAGCGACGCAGGTCACCGACGGTGCGTTCCTCCTCGCCGAGGTCGGACGCGGGCGAGAGGTCCTGGGAGTCGTTCATCGCATCGCTCCGATCCAGCGGGCGGCCGCGCGGCCGTCGCGCACCCGACTCTCCCACGTCATGCCCACGGCGAGCATCGACACACCGGCAACGGCGATGAGGATCCACCGTGGGAGCGCCACGGCGACGGGACCGAGCTGGACGAGGAGCAGCAGCCCCACGAGGACCGCACCGGCGACGAACGGCGCCAGCCAGCGCAGCCGGACCCCGACGGCCAGGACCGCGAGGGAGACGAGTCCCAGCGTGAGCCCGCGCGGGCTCGCGGGGGCCAACAGGGCCTGCGGCAGGCTGGGCAGGAGCCCGAGCACGAGCCCCGGCCCGAGCGCGACCAGCGTGCTGCGCGGCGGCTCCGATCGCAGGAGCACCCACACGCCCGCACCGAGCAGGACGAGCGCGAACGGCACCGTGTAGGCCTCCACGACGCCGACGTCGCTGGCGACCAGCCGCAGCACGTACGCGAGACCCAGCGGCGCGGACGCCGCCCAGCGCAGGACGGCACGGTCGGGGACGAGCAGCGACACGAGCACGAGGGTCACGCCCAGCAGGGTGAGGAGGAGGGCGAGCCAGCCCAGCGAGGTCGTGCCGGCCGCCCAGAGCAGCGTGACGAGGACCGCGGTGGCCGTGGCCAGCTCGACGCCGCGGCGTCCGCGACGGTCGTCGAGGAGCGCGGACGCCGCCGCCAGGACCACGAGGGCCGCCAGGAGGACCGTGAGCGAGGCGAGGGTCGCCGGCGCGCCCACGAGCGCGAGCACCGGGACCGTCGAGGCGACCGCGGTCACGGACGCGGCCGACGCCGCGAGGTCGCGCCACGGCGGCCCGTCGTCCGGCACCGCGCAGGCCGCGAGGAGGATCGCGGCCACCGGCCACGCGGCCACCGCGGTCTCCCACTCGCCGATGCACCCGGCCACGGCGGCGTCCGCCAGCACCCCGCCGACTCCCCGCAGCACGGCGCGGTCCCCGACCAGGAGCGAGACCATGACGGCGGCCGCGGCGGGCAGCAGCAGGGCCGCGACCAGCCACACGACGTCGGCCTCGACGACGGCGGCGCCGACCACCACGCCGCCCAGGGCCAGCAGGCCCGAGCCGATCTCGACCCCGATCCGGCCGGTGCGGTCCCGCAGGACGGTGCCGGCGAGGACCAGGGCGAGGGCGGCCGACCCGGAGAGGACGACGCCGGCCGCACCTGTGCCGACCTCCGCCAGCAGCACGGGGGGCACGGTCACCAGCCCCACGAGCACGGTCGCGACGGCAGCCGCCGACTCCTGCACCGGTGCCGGCCGTGCTGCGCGGACGGCGGCCAGGCCCACGACCGCTGCGGCGCCCCATACCCACCACGCGGTGGACCAGTCCCCCGCGACCACGAGGTCCGCGACGACGGCAGCCGTGGCGGCCAGGGCGGGGTGGACGACGCGGCGTCCGTGCGGCGCGGCCGCGACGAGCACCAGGGTCGCCCCGACCGCCAGCGCGGCGAGCGCCCCGGCCACGGGGCCGACCTCGGCCGCACTCGTCGCGACGGTCACGAGCAGTGCGGCCGCGACGCCGGTCTCGACTCCGGTGCGCCGAGCGTCGTCGCCGACCAGGAGCACGCCGACGACGAAGGTGGCGACGAGCGCGGCGACGAGGGCGGCCAGCCGGACCTGCGCGTCGCCGTCCAGGGCCACGACCAGCGCCCCGGCGGTCCCCGGTCCCCAGGCGGCGGCCAGACCGAGCGCGACGGGACTCCCCGGGCGAGGCGCCCGCACGAGCGCGACGAGCACGAGGGCGAGGGTCGCGGCAGCCCACACGACGACGCACGCCCACGGTGCGTCGAGGGCCAGCACGGGAGCGACGCCGACGGTCGCGACCGACGTCCACCACCAGAGTGTGGGCGACCGTCCCGCCGGGCACGTGAAGGTCGTGACGGCCCAGAGCACGAGGCCACCGGCGACGACGCTCCCCGCCAGGAGCACCGCGGACGGGCCCGAGTCGGCCAGCACCGACCAGGCGGTCACGACCGCGACGCTGGTGGCCGCGCCCGGCGCCCAGGCGCGCAGGTGCCGTGTGACGCGCCAGCGTGCCAGGCCGAGGACGACCAGGGTCGCCGCGGCGCCGAGGACCCACGCGAGCCAGGGCCGGTCGGTGCCCGGGACGTCGAACGTCGTGAGCGGGCGGTCGATACGGGCCCCGCCGGTCGTCGAGAGCGCCTCGCCGACCACGGCCAGCAGCTGCGCTCCCCACGGGAAGAGCGCGAGGGCCACCAGGAGCGAGGGCACGATGCCCGCGGCGCGGGCCCCGCGTGCCCACGGTCCATCGCCCGGGACCCATGCCGTGGGGACCGCGACAGCGGCGAGCACGAGCAGGGCGCCGTACTGCGGTGCCGCCGACCAGGCGGGCAGGGCCGCCAGCAGGGTGAGGGCCGCGACAGCGGCTGCGGCTGCCACCGTCCGCAGGACGGCTGGCAGCCGGCTCCACGACGCCACGCCGGCGGCGGTCGCGCCGACGATCGCGAGCGGGACGCCGTGGGCGCCGCCGACCAGGTCGGCGAGTGCGGGGTGCGCGGCGGCGTCCGCGACGGCGAGGACCACCGCCACGACAGCGGCGACCCCACCGGCACCGACAGCGACCCAGGCCCCCACCCGCGCCGTCGCCCGGTGGAGCGCAGCGCCGGCGACCAGCGCGACGACGAGCGCCGCGGTCGCGGACCAGAAGGGTCGGGCGCCACCGTCGTCGACCACGACGGCCACCCGGACGGCGGCCGCGGTGCCGGCGAGCCCGCCGAGCACCGAGACGACGACCAGCTCCCGTCCCTCGTCGAGCGAGCGCCGCCCGAGCCGGACGATCCCCGCCACCGCGAGCACGACCAGGCCGCACCACAGCAGGTCCCACGGAGCGCCCGGCACCGTGTCGAGACCGAGGAGTCCCTGGTCGCGCGCGGCGAACCAGTCGAGCGTGGACAGGCCGAGGAACACGGTCCACAGCGCCTCGGCCGACGCCCGCAGCCGTCGGCGCGTGACCACGGTGGCGACGGCGCCCGCCGCGGCCGTCGCCGCGAGCAGCACCAGGGCTCGGCCGAGGATCCCCATGGGTCCCCAGTAGACGGTGATGAAGATGGCGCCGGCCACGATCAGGGCGAGGGCGCCGAGGGCGAGCAGGACCGTGCCCACGGAGACGGGGGTGCGCGGGGTCGTCGCTGCCACGGAGTCGACGGTGGGCACGGAGTCGACGGGGGGCACGGAGTCGACGGGGGGCACGGGCGAGGCCGGTGCCGGGACCGGCTCGACGGCAGGTGGGGCGGCCGGCGAGGGCGGTGTCATGGACGGGAGCCGGGCCACGGACGGGGCCGGCGACGGGACGGATGCCTTCTCCGCCGGGACCGGATCCGCCGCCGTGACCCTGGGCGGTCGGCTCGCCGCACGGGCTCGGTCGAGGTCACGGTCGACGCGCAGGAGCTGGTTCCAGAGCCGTCCCGCCTCCGCCGTGCGCAGGTCGAGGCCGCAGCGTGCGCAGACGCGGGCACCGGCGAGTCCCGCCCTGCAGTCGGGGCAGACGGTCGGGTCGGCGTAGGCCATGGCGACACCCTGCCCGTCCGGACGGTCCGCGGACAACCTCGGCCGGCCCCCGGCGGTCAGTCGACGCGGTCGAGGACGGCCACGCACTCGACGTGGTGCGTCATGGGGAAGAGCGCGAACGCCCGCAGCGGGCCGAGCCGGTACCCGTGCTCGGCGAAGGTGGCGACGTCACGGGCGAGGGCCGCCGGGTCGCAGGCGACGTAGACGACGCGGCGGGCGCCGAGGGCTGCGACGCCGGGCACGGCCTTGCGCGCCCCGGTGCGGGGCGGGTCGAGGACGACCACGTCGACGCCCGCCCCGAGCGCAGGATCGCGGCGCAGGGCGCCCTCGGTCGAGTCCGCCACCAGACGCACCTGGCTCCGACCGTGCAGCGACCTGCGGGCGTCGCGCGCACCCTGCCGGTCGGCCTCGACGCTGACGACGAGCCCGTCCGGCCCGACGGCGTCGGCGAGGAAGGCGGTGAAGAGCCCCACCCCGGCGTAGAGGTCGGCGACCCGGTCGCCGGGGCGCGCGTCGACTGCGCCCAGGACCGCGTCGACGAGGGTCCGTGCCGCCTCGGGGTGCACCTGCCAGAAGCCGGAGCCGGTGACGGTGAAGTCGTGCGGTGCGACGTGCTCGGTGAGCCGGGTGCCGCCGGCGCGGCGGTGACCGTCGGTACCGGCCACGCCGTCGACGTCGAGGTCGGCGGGCACGGCCGCGTCGGTGACGAGGAGGCGCTGTCCCGTCGAGGAGACGATGGCCTCGATCGGCCCGGTGTCCCACCGGTGCGATGTGACGTCGGGCAGGTCGGGGTGCGCGATGGGGCAGTGCTCGACGGGTACGACCTCGTGAGACCGGTGCTTGCGCAGGCCCGGCCTGCCGTCGGGCGTGGTCGACCAGGTCACGCGGGTGCGCCACCCGAGGGTGGGTCGGACCTCCTCGACGACGACGTCGCGCTCGATGCCAGCGAGTCGGCGCAGCTGCTCGGCGACGACGCCGGCCAGCAGCCGACGCTGCGCCGCGGGGTCGACGTGCTGGAAGTCGCAGCCTCCGCAGGTCCCGGCGAGGGCGCAGGGCGGCTCGACGCGGTCGGGCGAGGCCTCCAGGACCTCCACCGCGTCGGCACGGAGGAACCGCTTGGTGGTGTCGGTGACGCGGATGCGGACCCGCTCCCCCGGCAGGCTGTGGCGGACGAAGACCACCTGCCCGTCCAGCCGCGCCACGCAGCTTCCGCCGTGGGCGACGGGCCCCACCTCGACCACGGGCAGACCTGACTCGCTCACGCCCGACCACCTCGCACGGGCCCACGAGCCCACCGAGGGCACAGGGCGACGGGCCCCACCTCGACCACGGGCAGGCCGGGCTCACTCACGGCGATCCGGCCGGTTGCGGTGGGGCTTCTCCGGACTGGGCTGGTCGCCGAGGCCGCGGCGGACGTCGCCCGGCGCGGGGCCGATGACGCTGCGCGGGTTGACCTTGGCGGCGGAGCTGAGCTGGTACGGCACGCTCGTCACCATGACACCGGGCATGAACAGGAGTCGTCCCTTGAGGCGCAGGGCGGTCTGGTTGTGCAGGAGCTGCTCCCACCACCGGCCGACGACGTACTCGGGGATGTAGACGCTGACGATGTCGCGGGGGCTTTCGCGGCGCTTCTCCTTGACGTACTTGACGACGGGGCGCACGAGCTCGCGGTACGGCGAGGAGACGACGGTCAGCGGCACGGGGATCGCGAGCTCGTCCCAGCGCTCGCGCAGCGCGGCGGTGTCCTGCGGGTCGAGCTCGACGTAGAGCGCCTCGAGGGTGGAGGGGCGGGCGACGCGGGCGTAGGCGAGGGCGCGGAGGGCGGGCTTGTGGAGGCGGCCGATGAGCACGACGGCGTGCACGCGGGACGGGAGGGCGACGTCGGCGTCGTCGATCGCGAGTTCCTCGCTGACTCGCTGGTAGTGCCGGTTGATGCCGAGCATGAGGAAGAAGACGCAGGTCATGGCCAGGATGGCGATCCAGGCGCCGGCGAGGAACTTGGTGATGAGGACGATGACGAGCACGGTGGCGGTCATCGCGAGGCCGAAGCTGTTGACGATGCGCGAGCGCTTCATCCGGCGCCGTTCGGCGGGGTCGGTCTCGGTCGCGAGGTGGCGGGTCCAGTGCCGGATCATGCCGAGCTGGCTGAGGTTGAAGGAGACGAAGACGCCGACGATGTAGAGCTGGATCAGCTTGGTGACCTCGGCGTCGAACGCCAGGATGAGGACGATGGCGGCGACGGCGAGCAGGACGATGCCGTTGCTGAAGGCCAGGCGGTCGCCGCGCGTGTCGAGCTGACGGGGCAGGTGGCCGTCGCGGGCCAGGATCGAGCCGAGGACCGGGAAGCCGTTGAAGGCGGTGTTGGCGGCCAGGACGAGGATCACGCCGGTGCAGGCAATGGTGAAGTAGAACAGCGGCTGGGCGTCGCTGTAGAGCGCCTTCGCGAGCTGGGCGATGACGGTGGGCTGGTCGTACCCGTCGCCGACGGGCTGGCCGTCGAGGAGCAGCTGGTGCGCGGGGTCCTCGACGTAGCGGACGTGCATGGCGTCGGCGAGCATGATGATGCTCATCAGCATCGTGATGGAGATGGTGCCGAGCAGCAGGAGCGTCGTGGCGGCGTTCTGGCTCTTCGGCTTGCGGAAGGCGGGGACGCCGTTGCTGATCGCCTCGACACCGGTGAGGGCGGCACAGCCGGAGGAGAAGGCGCGCGCGAGGAGGAAGGCCATCGCCAGCCCGGTGAGCGCGGAGTCGTAGGGCGCCTCGGCGGCGATGTCGTAGGGCGCGCTCTCCGCCTGCGGCAGGTCGCCGAGCAGGTAGCGGACGAGCCCCCAGGCGGCCATGAGGCCGATGGCGAGCATGAACAGGTAGGTCGGCACGGCGAAGGCGGTGCCGGACTCCTTCGTGCCGCGCAGGTTGAGCGCCATGAGCAGCAGGACGAGGACCGACGCGGCGAGCGCCTCGTGGCCCACCAGCCACGGGATCGCCGAGGTCGCGTTCTGCACGCCGGAGGAGATGGAGACGGCGACCGTGAGGACGTAGTCGACGAGCAGGGCGCTCGCGACGGTCACACCGGCCTTGGGTCCGAGGTTCGTGGTGGCGACCTCGTAGTCGCCGCCGCCGCTGGGGTAGGCGTGGACGTTCTGCCGGTAGGACGCGACCACCGTGAGCATGACGAGGACGACGGCGATGCCGATCTTCCAGTTGAACGCGTAGGCGGTGATGCCGCCCATGGAGAGGGTCAGGAAGATCTCGTCGGGGGCGTACGCGACGGACGACAACGCGTCGCTCGCGAAGACGGGCAGCGCGATGCGCTTCGGCAGCAGCGTCTCCCCCAGCTGGGTACTGCGCAGCTTCCGCCCGACGATGGTCCGCTTGACGGACTCGACCATGCCCACGAGCGACGATGGTAGCCGCGGGGTCGTCCGCCCGCCGGGGCGCGGCCACGCGGCACGGCACCGGTGCCCCGGACCGGCCCACGACGTCCTCCCGTCCGTGTAGCGTCGCCCCCGTGCACATCGTGATCATGGGCTGCGGCCGCGTCGGGTCGACGCTGTCGCGCAGCCTCGAGGAGCGCGGCCACACGACGGCCGTGATCGACTCCAACGCCGACGCGTTCCGTCGTCTGGGCCCCGGCTTCACGGGGACGACGGTGACCGGCATGGGCTTCGACCGCGAGGTGCTGCGTGCCGCGGGCATCGAGCGCGCCGACGGCTTCGCGGCGGTCTCGAGCGGTGACAACTCCAACATCATCTCCGCCCGCGTGGCCCGCGAGCAGTTCGGTGTCGACAACGTCGTGGCACGCATCTACGACCCCGGTCGTGCCGAGGTGTACGAGCGGCTGGGCGTGCCCACGGTCGCCACCGTCCCGTGGGCGGCCGACCAGGTGCTCCGTCGGCTCCTGCCGGCCGGCTCCGAGCCGGCGTGGCGCGACCCGTCGGGCCAGCTGCGTCTGGACACCGTGTACGCGCCGTTCCCGTGGATCGGCCACCACGTCTCGGACCTGGAGGACGCGGCCGGGGTGCGCGTCGCGTACCTCACCCGGCTCGGGTCGGGGGTCGTCGCGACCGCCCGCACCGTGATGCAGGAGGGCGACGTGCTCGCCGTGTTCATGCGAGACGAGGACGCCGAGCGTGCCCACGCGGTCCTCGAGTCCGGACCTGAGGAGGCCTGATGCGCGTCGCCATCGCCGGTGCCGGGGCGGTCGGCCGGTCCGTCGCCCTCGAGCTGACGGAGAACGGTCACCAGGTCCTGCTGATCGACAAGTCGCCGGGCTCCATCCGCTCCGACGTCGTGCCCGACGCGCAGTGGCTGCTCGCCGACGCGTGCGAGATGTCGTCCCTGGCCGAGGCCGGGCTGCAGACGTGCGACGTCGTGATCGCGGCGACCGGTGACGACAAGGTCAACCTCGTCGTCTCGCTGCTTGCGAAGACGGAGTTCTCGGTCCCGCGCACGGTCGGGCGCGTGAACCACCCGAGCAACGAGTGGCTGTTCGGCGAGTCGTGGGGCGTCGACGTCGCGGTCTCCACCCCGCGTCTCATGTCGGCGCTCGTCGAGGAGGCGGTGTCGGTGGGCGACCTCGTCCGGCTGTTCACGTTCCGCCAGAGCAACACCAGCCTGGTGGAGCTGACCATGCCCGCGGACTCCCCCTACACCGGCCGCCTCGTGCGCGACGTCCCCTGGCCGCGCGACGTCGTGCTCGTCGCCATCCTGCGCGACAACGCCATCGAGACGCCCGACCCCGAGCGCTCACTCGAGGCAGGCGACGAGCTGCTGTTCGTCACCGCCGAGGACGCCGAGGTTGAGATCGGGTCGCTGCTCTCCCCCAAGTCCTGACGTCGCGGGGGCCTGCTGCTGCGTGGGCGCGGCTTCCTGCTCGGGTGGGGCTGCGGTGGTGTGACTTCTCGTTCGGGTGGGGCTGCGGTGGCGCGGCTCACTGCTCGGGTGGGGCTGCGCTGGCGCGGCTTCTCGTGGGTGTGGTCTCCGAAAGGGCCTCGACCGGGCGGCTGGCGGGCGAGGTGGGCTGGGTTCTCGGGCTGTGGCTCGCGGTGGACGCAAGATTCTGCGTTTGCGTGTGCCGGCGGTGGATCTGCCACCTTCTGAGCGCTGTTCAGGTGGTGGATCCACCGCTGAGGGGGCGAGGGGTGTGAAGGATTCTTCCTTCTCGTGGAACGGTCCACGAGAAGGAAGAATCCTCCGTCCCCCCAACCCAAAGGGCACCCAAGATTCTGCATTCACGCGAACCAGGTCGAACGCTCCTGCGTTCACGACGGGATCCCGTAGCAAACGCAGAACCCTTCGCCATTCCGCACACGAACGCAGCATCTTGCGTCCCACGCGGGCCACAGCCCGAGACCCGAAGCCGACCCCCGCCCAGCCGCCCGGTCGAGGCCCTTTCGGAGCGCAGGACGAGTCAAAGCCGCACCGACGCAGCCGTACCACCGCGAGAAGCCGCACCAGCGCAGCCCCACCCGAGCGAGAGCCCGCGCCGACGCAGCCCCACCCGAACGAGAAACCCGCTAGAGCACCACCACCAGCGCGGACAGCGTCAACGAGCGTGCGGGCCGGGCTCCAGGGGGGTGGCGTTGCGCGACAGCACCCAGGCCATCGCGGCGAACGCCGCGACCTGGAGGGGCCAGCCGAGCACGACCTTGGAGGTGCCGAGGAGGGCGACGTGGTCGCCTGCCCAGAGCGGGTACTGGACGAGGACGCGCAGGATGCAGGGGGCGGCGAACAGCCAGGTGAGGAGCGAGCACAGCCGGACGAGCTGACGGTCCTCGTGCCA
This sequence comes from Propionibacteriales bacterium, assembly GCA_026392465.1. Lineage (GTDB taxonomy): Bacteria > Actinomycetota > Actinomycetes > Propionibacteriales > Nocardioidaceae > Aeromicrobium. The sequence goes on along the minus strand of JAPLCA010000033.1, from coordinate 5,393 downwards.
CTCGGTGGGCTCGCCGGTCAGGCTGCCGATGAGGAAGCCGACGAGCGGCCAGCCGACCAGGATCGACACGACGAACACGGCCGCGTAGGCGCCGTTGTAGAGGATGCCGGGCAGGAACACGTCACGCGCCTCGCCGCTGCGTGACGCGAAGAGCGCGGCGATCGCGATGCCGACGAGCGCGTTGAGCACGAACTGGACCGTCGAGCGCTGCACCAGCCTCACCGCCAGCAAAACGACGGCGCTGCCGACGCTCGCGGTCAACGAGGTGCGCAGGTCCTTCGTGACGACCCAGCAGACGGTGAACACGATCGTCGGGACGGCGCTCTCGACGATGCCACGACCACCGCCGAGCGCCTCGGCCAGCTTCGAACGGACGAGCTCCTCGACGGTGGCGTAGCGACGTGCCCCGTCGCCCGGGCCGTCGTGACGGGCGGGCTCGGCGGAGGCGTCAGGCATCGAGCTCGTAGCGCGGGTTGTAGAGCACGCAGGTGTCGCCGCGACGACCGATGCGCCCGTGGACCGTCAACCGGCGTCCGGGCTCGATCCCCTTGATCTCGCGCCGGCCGAGCCACACGAGCGTCACCTGGCCGGACCCGTCGTACAGCTGGGCCTCCAGCGCGCTGACGCCGTCGGAGACGGGGCGCGTGGTCACCGAGCGCAGCTCGCCGTGCAGGGAGCAGACGGCGCGGTCGGACTGCGACGCCAGCAGGCGGCAGCCGGCCTTGTCGGCGCTGCGCTGCAGCTCGTCGTCCTCGATCTGCTCGAGGGTCGGCCGGCGCCAGGCACGGCTCAGTCGCGAAGGCATACGTCCATCCTAGGTCGGTTCGCCGTCAGGACCGAGGGTCACCGGCTCGGCGTCCGGCGGCAGCTCGATCAGCAGCGGCTCGCGCACGGGTCGGGGGTCGTCGCCACGAACGACCACGACCTCGCGGAACGCCTGCTCCAGAAGGCCGTCCTCGTCGGGCTCGAGCGCCGCGGAGCCGAGGAACGTGGCCCGCAGCATCCAGCGCGGCCCCTCCACGGCGACGATGCGCGACGGCTGGAACCCGTCCTGGCCGTCGGGCAGGGTAACGGGGATCTGCACGCGGAGCTCGGGCCCGAACGGCCCGTCGAGCTCCTCGACCTCGCCGTCGAGCCGCTGGACCTCCGCGACGAGCTCCTCGCGCACCTCGTCCCACAGGCCACCGCTGCGCGGCGCGGCGAACGCGCGCAGCTCCAGGCCCGCCTCCTCCGTCACGAGCACGACGGACCCGGCGCCGCCGCCGTCGTCCTGCGGCACCTGCAGCTGGAAGCCGACCCTGCCGCGGATGCGCAGCGGGCCGAGGTCGACGTAGCCCGGCTCGTCCGCGGACGCCTCCGTGGAGTCGCGCGGTCGGGTCGGCGTGCTCGCAGCGTCGGACTGTGCGCTGTCGGTCGTGTCGTCCGGGACGGTCTGCTCGCGCTCGCGGCGACGTCGGATCATCGGTGCTCTCCCACGGATCGGTGGCCGCCGGTCGAGCCGTAGCCCCCGGCGCCTCGGCTGGTGTCCTCGAGTGACTCGACCTCGCGGAAGGTCACGTGCTCGACGCGCTGCACGACGAGCTGCGCGATGCGGTCGCCCCGCGCCACCTCGACGGTCTCCTCCAGGTCGTGGTTGACCAGCAGCACCTTGATCTCGCCGCGGTACCCCGCATCGACGGTGCCGGGCGTGTTCACGACCGAGAGGCCGTGCCGCAGCGCCAGCCCCGACCGCGGGTGGACGAACGCGGCGTAGCCGTCGGGCAGGGCGATGGCGATGCCGGTCGGCACGAGCACGCGCTCGCCCGGGGCCAGCGTGGCCGGTGCTGCGGCGTGCAGGTCGACGCCCGCGTCCCCCGGGTGCGCGTACGCGGGGACCGGGAGCTGCGGGTCGAGGCGTCGCACCGCGATCTCGAGCATGGTCGCGACCCTACTCGGGTGGACCTGGCCCGGATGCGGCAGGCTTGCAGGGTGCAGAACCGTCGTGAGCGCCTCGTGGCACCTGTGTCGTGGTGGGTCGGCGTGCTCGCCTTCGCCCTCGCGTGGGCCTGGCTGCTGCTCGTGGTCGCCGGCACCGGCGCCGCGGTCGTGACCTTCGTCGGCGTCGCCGTCCTGACGGGCGCCGTGGTGTGGGCGTACGGACGCACCGTCGTCGACGCCGGGCCCGACGGCCTACGGGTCGGGCGGGCGTTCCTGACGGCGGAGCACGTCGGTGCCGTCACCCCGCTCGACCGGGTCGCGACCCGTGAGGCCCTCGGCCCACGCGCCGACGCTCGCGCGTGGCTGCACGTCCGTCCCTACGTCGACACCGCGGTGCGGGTCGACGTCGACGACCCCGCCGACCCGACCCCGTACTGGCTGGTCTCCACCCGTCATCCGGGAGCGGTCGCGACCGCGCTCGGGGCGCGTCCCACGGCGTCCGACGTTCCTGACCAGACCACTCCAGACCCGAGGTGACGACCATGGCCCGCACGTCCCGCAAGGCTCGCACGACCCCCAGCCTGGAGAAGGCCACGCCGCCGCGGAAGCCGTCGCGCTCCAGCCGCAGCACGTGGAAGCTGCTCGACCGCTCGACCACCATCGCCGCCGGGCTGCTCGCCCGCCAGGCCTCGATGGTCACGTGGCGCCTCGCGACGGGTCGCAAGCCGCCGACGGCCGGACGTCACCCGGACGTCGAGACGAAGGAGGCCGTCGCGTGGGCGGTCGTCGGGGGCGCTCTCGTCGAGGTCGTCCGACTGCTCGTGCGCCGCGCCGCCGCCGGCTACTGGGTGCGGTCCACCGGCGCCCTTCCGCCCGGCATGAAGCCGCTGAAGGGCGCCTCCGTCGGTGCGCGCGTGGCGGCAGCCGCAGGAACGACAGAGCCGGCTTCCTCGCGGAAGCCGGCTCGGCGTCGTCGGCGCTCGCGCTGAGCGAGCCCGGGCTGGTGGGTCGCCCCACCGGTGCGTGCTGCGTCAGTAGGCGCAGTCCCGGCAGATGAGCCGGTCGCCCTTCTCCTCGGCGAGCTGGGACCGGTGGTGGACCAGGAAGCACGACGAGCACGTGAACTCGTCGGACTTGCGCGGCACCACCTGGACGGCCAGCTCCTCGTGCGAGAGGTCGGCACCGGGCAGCTCGAAGGACTCGGCCGCCTCGACCTCGTCCTCGTCCACCTTGCCCGAGTTCTTCTCGTGGCGACGCGCCTTGAGCTCCTCGATGCTGTCCTCGGACTGCTCTTCCTCAGTCTTGCGAGGCGCGTCGTAGTCGGTAGCCATGTACCCCTCCGTCGTGTGCGTTCAACCGACGGGATTGTTCCACACCGGCACAAGCCGTCGTCGGTCAGAACCCACAAGCCCGCACGACGTCGAAGTATTCCCCTGCGAGGGCAGGGTGGGCGGCCATGACGAGGCGTCCGTCGGGCGGTCCGTCGAGTCCCTCGACGCGCACACCTGCCTCACGGGCCACGAGCGCCCCGGCCGCCCGGTCCCACGGCTGCAGACCCTGCTCGACGTACGCGTCGAGCCGCCCGTCGGCGAGCGCGCACAGGTCGAGCGCGGCCGCGCCGATGCGACGAACGTCACGCACCTGGGGCAGCAGCTGCGCGACCGCGAGCCCCTGCTCACGACGTCGGTCCGGCAGGTAGCCGAAGCCGGTGCCGACGAGCGCCTCGGCGAGCGGCGGCGGCTCGGGGGCCTGCAGCGGCTGCCGCTCGTCACCCGTCCAGCGCCAGGCGCCGCCGCCGAGGACGGCTGCCCACTCCTCGCCCGTGGCGATGTTCACGACGTACCCGGCGACCTCGGCGGGGCCGTCGGGACCGTCGACGCGTGCCGCGATCGAGACGGCGTACGCCGGGATGCCGTAGACGAAGTTGACGGTGCCGTCGATCGGGTCGACGACCCACTCGACGCCGCTGGTGCCGCGGACGCCGCTGCCCTCCTCGCCGAGGAACCCGTCGTCGGGACGGGCGGCGAGCAGGCGTTCCCGGATGAGCTCCTCGCTGGCGCGGTCGACCTCGGTGACGACGTCGACCCGGCTCGACTTCGTGTCGGCCACGCTCACCCGCCCCTGCGGACGTCGCGCGCGCACGAGGGCGGCCGCCTCCAGCCCGACCTCCCGGGCGAGGATGACGAGCCCGTGGGGGTCGACCCCGGCGCTCATGCGTGCGCCGGGCGGTCGCCGCGCGGGTTGGCGCAGCAGCCCGGCACGCACACCCACGGGTTCGCACCGCACGTGCCGACCGTGGCGGGCGTCGGGTCCTCGCCGCGGTCGACCGCCGCACGCTCCTGCAGGAGGTCGGTGATCATCGCGACGAAGGCCGGGTGGGAGCCGGGCGTGGGCACGCGGACGAAGCGCAGGCCGAGCTCCTCCGCCGTGGCCTTGGCCTCGGTGTCGAGGTCGTAGACGACCTCCATGTGGTCGGAGACGAACCCGATCGGGACGAGCACGACCGACGTGACGCCGTCGGCCGCGAGCTTCTCGAGGTGGTCGTTGACGTCGGGCTCGAGCCAGGGGGTGCGCGGCGAGCCGGAGCGCGAGCAGTACACCAGCTCCCAGGGCAGGGTCCGGTGCTGCGGCTCGAGCCCCGCCATCACGAGGCGCGCCGTCTCGAGGTGCTGGTCGCGGTATGCGCCGACGCCGGGCCCGCCGCTCGCGTCGTTCATCGTGTCGGGGATCGAGTGCGTCACGAACACGACGTGCGTGTCGTCGGGCGCGTCGGCGAGGGCGGCGCGGGTGTGCTCCACGAACGGCGCCACGAACCCGGGGTGGTTGAAGGGCAGCCGCAGGCGGCTGAGCTCGATGTCGAGGCCCTCGGTCGCGTCGGCGAGGTTCTCGCGGTACTGGCGGCAGCCGGAGTAGGAGGAGTAGGCGCTGGTCAGGAAGTACGCGGCGTGGCGCACACCGTCCGCGACCATCTGCTCGAGCGCCTCGCGCAGGTACGGCGCCCAGTTCCGGTTGCCCCAGTAGACCGGGAGGTCGACGTCGCGCGACGCCAGCTCGCCCTCGAGCGCTGCGATGACCTGCCGGTTGAGGTCGTTGATCGGGCTGCGACCGCCGAACAGGAAGTAGTGCTCCCCCACCTCCTCCAGCCGCTCGCGCGGGATGCCCTTGCCGACGGTCACGTTCTCGAGGAACGGGACCACGTCGTCGGGCTTCTCGGGACCACCGAAGGAGACGTAGAGGAGTGCATCGAAGGGGCGGACGTCCATGCCGTCATCGTCCCACGCACCGCCTCCACGCGCGGCGCGGCAGGGGTGCCCCGGGTCGTGTCGGTGTGCTGGCTGGCGGGGTCTCTACGTGCTGGTGCGTCGCCTGCGGGGGGCTCGACGTGCTGGTGCGCTGCCGGCGGGGGTCTGGGGGTGCTGGTGCGCTGCCTGCGGGGGTCTGGGGGTGGGGGGGCGCGGCCTGCGGGGGGGGGGGGT
>JAPLCA010000016.1 GCA_026392465.1 Propionibacteriales bacterium | reverse complement strand
GGTGATGCCGATGTGGAAGCGGCCTCGCCCTGACGTGGTCACGGTGTCGTCCTTGCGCAGGAGGGTGTCGACGAGTGCGTCGGCGCGGGCCTGAGCCAGCGTCCGGGCGTCGTCCGGGCTCTGGCTGCGGGAGGCCTTCGCCGTCAGGGTCAGGTCACGATCGATCAGCACCGCGTCGGTCGTGGGGATGAGGGCCTGCAGCAGGCTCATCCCGTCATCCAGTGCCGTGATCGTGACGGTGCGATCCTCCTGAGCGGCCTTGCGGCGCTCGACCGCGTGGTCGGGTTCGACCCGGACCAGGAACCGGCGTAGCCATCCCTTGAGCTGGCCCAGGGTGTGGCTGGTGGCGTAGGCGAGCACGGTCTCGTCCAACCGCGTGATGTTCTCCGGCGAGTGGAGCTTCCACGCGGTCGAGGCGATCTCCCGGGCCTTGGCCCGATCGACCTCCCCCCGCAGATGCGCAGCCCACACGGTCGGCAGGTCCATCACCAGGGTCCGGGTCGCCGAGACCAGGTTCGCGACGAACCCCTGCGCCACGTTCAGCTCGACGCCGACTTCGAGGATCGCGACCTGCCGGGCGTCCTCCACCTGACGTGCGCTCAATCCTTGGGTGAGGGCGTCGGTGCGGCGGGTCTCGACGAACCGCAGCACCGCCCGAGCCTGCTCCGCCTCCGCCGCCCACACCCGACGCGACGCATCCACCGCGTCGGCCAGGAGGGTGTCGGTGGGGTTCATAGTTCCAACCTAGGCACCCCCTCCGACACCACCCTCCCGCTGGTCGAGTAGCGCGGAGCCGCTGGGGGCACCTCCCGCTTGCGGGGGCGGTACGAGCGTCGCCCGTGCGTATCGAGACCACTCTGGACGGTCGCTGGGAGCCGGTCCGCGCTGGGCCGTTGCCGGGTGGTCTCGATACGCGGCCACGACGCTCCTTCGTCGCGCGTGGCCGCTACTCGACCAGCGGAACCCTTTGCTACTCGACCAGCGGATCGCTCCGCTCAGTGAGGGATGGTGGAAGGGGAGGGTGGGCCGGGTGGCTCCGTACACTGGCGGGCGTGCCTGAGACCTCCTCGTCGCCCGTGACCGCGATCGTCCTCGCCGCAGGCGCGGGGACCCGCATGAAGTCGCGCACCGCCAAGGTGCTGCACGAGCTCGGCGGGCGCAGCATGCTCGTCCATGCGCTGGAGGCCGTCCGGCAGGTCGGCGCGGCGCGGGTGGTCGCGGTCGTCGGGCACGACCGCGAGCAGGTGTCCGCCGCCGTCACCGCGCACGACGCCGGCGTCGTGCAGGCGGTCCAGGAGGAGCAGCGCGGCACCGGCCACGCCGTGCGCGTCGCGCTCGACGCCCTCGACGACGTGCCCGAGGGCACCGTGCTCGTCACCTACGGCGACGTCCCCCTGCTGACCGCCCAGACGCTGTCGACGCTGCTGCTCGACCACACCCACGAGGGGCGGGCCGTCACCATCCTCACGGCGGAGCAGCCCGACCCCACGGGCTACGGCCGCATCCTGCGCGACGGCGACGGCGCCGTCACGGCGATCCGCGAGCACAAGGACGCCACCGACGACGAGCGTCGCGTCCGCGAGGTCAACAGCGGCATCCTGGCCGTCGACGCCGTCTTCCTCGACCACGCGACACGCAGGCTCGACACCGACAACGCGCAGGGCGAGCTGTACCTCACCGACATCGTCGCCACGGCCGTCCGCGAGGGCCGTCCCGTCGGGGCGCACGTGCTGGAGGACGTCTGGCAGACGAAGGGCGTCAACGACCGGGTGCAGCTGGCCGAGCTGGCCGCCGAGCTGAACCGGCGCACCACGGAGCACTGGATGCGCCAGGGCGTGACGATCGTCGACCCCGCCACGACCTGGATCGACTCCGACGTGACCCTCGGCGCCGACACGGTCCTGCACCCCGGCACCCAGCTGCTCGGGGCGACGACGGTGGGGGAGGGGGCCACGATCGGGCCCGACACCACCCTGCGCAACGTCGAGGTCGGCGACGGCGCCAGCGTCGTCCGCACCCACGGCTCCGACGCGGTCGTCGGGCCGGGCGCGAGCGTCGGCCCGTTCGCCTACCTGCGCCCCGGTGCCGAGCTGGGCGCGCGCGGCAAGATCGGCACGTTCGTCGAGGTCAAGAACGCGACCCTCGGCGAGGGCGCGAAGGTCCCGCACCTGAGCTACGTCGGCGACGCCGAGATCGGCGAGGGCACCAACATCGGCGCAGGCACGATCACGGCCAACTACGACGGCGTGCACAAGCACCGCACGGTCGTCGGCCGGCACGCCCGGACCGGCTCGGACAACGTGTTCGTCGCACCCGTGACGATCGGCGACGGAGCCTTCACCGGGGCGGGGACGATCGTCCGCGAGGACGTCCCGCCGGGGGCGCTGGCCGTGAGCTCCGGGTCACAGAGGACCATAGACGGGTGGGTGCAGCGCAAGCGGCCGGGCACCCCCTCCGCCGACGCCGCTGCCCCAGCCGACGCAAGCGCCGAGGAGACCGCCGGTGAGTGACCTGCTCAAGAAGACGCCGACCAAGAAGATCATGCTCTTCTCGGGTCGTGCTCACCCCGTGCTCGCCGAGGAGGTCGCGAACCTGCTCGAGGTGCCGCTGGTGCCCACGACGGCGTACGACTTCGCCAACGGCGAGATCTACGTCCGCTTCGACGAGTCGGTCCGCGGCAGCGACGCCTTCGTCATCCAGAGCCACTCCGCGCCGATCAACGAGGCGATCATGGAGCAGCTCATCATGATCGACGCCCTGAAGCGCGCGTCGGCCAAGCGCATCACGGTGATCCTCCCGTTCTACGGCTACGCCCGCCAGGACAAGAAGCACCTCGGTCGCGAGCCGATCTCGGCCCGCCTCATGGCCGACCTCTTCACCGCGGCCGGCGCCGACCGGCTGATGACCGTCGACCTGCACACGGCCCAGATCCAGGGCTACTTCGACGGCCCGGTCGACCACCTGCTGGCCATGCCGATCCTCACCCGGTACGTCAAGAACAACTACGGCGACCAGCCGCTCGCGGTCGTCTCGCCCGACGCCGGACGCATCAAGGTGGCGGAGTCGTGGGCCAACGCCCTCGGCGGCGCGCCGCTGGCGTTCATCCACAAGACCCGCGACCCGCGTCGCCCGAACGAGTCCAAGGCCAACCGCGTGGTCGGCGAGGTCGAGGGCCGCACCTGCATCCTCGTCGACGACCTCATCGACACCGGCGGCACCATCGTCCAGGCCGCCGAGGCGCTGAAGGCCGACGGCGCGGCCGACGTGGTCATCGCGGCGACGCACGCCGTGTTCTCGGGTCCGGCGGTCGACCGTCTCAAGAACTCGGTCGCCCGCGAGGTGGTCGTCACCAACACGCTGCCGCTGTCGGACGAGCAGCGCTTCGACTCGCTGACCGTCCTCTCGATCGCGCCGCTGCTGGCCCAGGCCACCGCCGCCGTGTTCGAGGACGGGTCGGTCACCAGCCTGTTCAGCTGAGCCACCGCACGACGAGGGGCCCCGGCATCGTGCCGGGGCCCCTCGTCGTGGTGCCGCGTCGTCGGGCTGCCTGGTCGAACGGGGTCAGCCGGCCGTCGGCGTGGGCGAGGCGGTGGGGGTCGGCGTGACCGTCGGGGTGGGCGAGACCGTCGGGCTGGGCGAGGCGGTCGGGCTGGGCGACGCCGTGGGAGTGGGCGTCGGGGCGGGAGCACCGTCGCGGACGAGGCCGAACGCCCCGCCGGCGGGTGCGTTGACGCTGCGGCAGGGGCCCCCGTTCACCGTCGGCTGGGCCGCCGAGACGACGGTGCCGATCTTCGACCCGAGGCCGGAGACGGTGAGCTTGTGGTACTTCTGGCCCTTGATGGGCTGCTCGACCTGCAGCACGAGGGTCAGCCAGCAGGGCTTCGTGGGCAGGGTGCCGCCGAGCCGGAAGACCCCGTCGGCCTCGCTGGTCGCGGACCCGATGCGTGTGCCGTTGTCGTCGAAGAGCAGCGCCTTGACCCCGGCGAGCGGCTCGTTGGACGTGGCGTCCTTCACCTGCCCGACGATCCGGCCTCCGACGCGGGTGAGTCGAGCGGAGGTCGCCGTGGTGCTGCCGGCGCGGACGGTGCCGGCGAGATGCACCCGAGCCCCGGCGTAGCCCTGCACGCCCGGGATGATCGCGTCGTAGCGGCCGGGGGCGAGGCCCTTCGCGGTGAACGCGCCGCCACGAGCGCGCACGACCCACCACTGTCCGGTCGAGCGGTTCACGAGGGTCAGGGTGACGGCGGACCGCACACCCGTCTGGCCGGCGTACAGGTCGCCGACGAGCGTGCCGGCGCGCGTGCCGAGGGCGATGCGGACGTCGCGGTTGCGGCCCTGACGCAGCCCGCTGACCCAGAGGCTCCGGCCGACCCACCTCTGGCGGGCGTCCCACACGAACACCGAGTAGCTGCCGGCCGGCAGGCCCCCGATCGCGAACCCGCCGCGGCGGTCGGCCGTGACGGTGTACGCCGTGCCGTCGCGGGTGACCGCGGTGACCCGGGCGCCGCCGGCCAGGACCCGCCCCCGGGCCGGGCCCTTGGAGATGCGGCCGGTGATGCTCGCGCCGCGCGCCATGCTGATGTTGGCGATGGTCGTGCTGCCGCCGCGCACGACGACCTTCACGTCGCGGGAGACACGGGCGTTCACGTCCCAGCGCGGGCGGCGGTCGCTCACGCGGAGGTAGTAGGTGCCGGGTGCCAGCCACGGCGTGGCGTAGCCGCCGCTCGTGCGGAAGGACGTCTTCTGCCGCCACGACGCGTCGAACACGGTGACGGTGACGTCCTTGACCGGACGGCCGGTGCCGGCCTCGGTGATCGCACCACGGACGCGACCGGTCTCGTCGGCCTGGACGGGGGCGACGAGTCCGAGGAGCAGCGCGACGACGGCGAGGATCCCGAGCAGCAGCCGGGGCGCGGGCACGCGCGTGCGCACGTCGGACATGACGATCTCCCTCCGGAGCCGTGGACGGCTCCTGTGTCTCCCCCCGCGATTCTAGTGCGGCGGCCGCGTCGTGATCCCCGGTTTGACGAGGGTCGAAGGTCCTCGATCCGTCGGGACCGTCGGCCCGCACGATGAGGCGGAGGCCAGTATCCTCAGCGCGTGACCGGGTGCCGGTCCGAGAGGGAGGGTCGAGGTGCAGTCGTCGCACTCGCGTCGCTGGGAGCTGGCCGCCGGGGCGGTCGCTGCCGCCGTGGCGGTCTCGGTCGTGCTGCACCTGCTCGGGGTCTCCCTCCCGTTCTGGCCCGCGGGGGCGCAGAGCTCGAACCCCTTCGCGTCCGGGCGCGTGTACGTCGACCCGCACTCGCAGGCGCGCCAGGCGGCGGACGCGGCGTCCGGCGACGACGCCACGGTGCTGCGCCGCGTGGCCGACACGCCGACGGCGATCTGGCTGACGCCCGAGGCGTGGCCGCAGCAGCAGGTGGAGGCGCACGTCCGACGTATCGCGACCGCGGCGCGCGACGCCGACCGGGTCGCCCTGCTCGTGGTCTACGGGATCGCCGACCGCGACTGCCAGGGCGGGGAGTCGGCCGGTGGCCTGCCCCCGGCGGCGTACCGGGACTGGGTCGGTGCCGTCGCGGACGGTGCACGGGGCATCGGCACGACAGTCGCGGTCCTCGAGCCCGACGCCGTGGCTGATGCCGGCCAGTGCGCCGACGCCGACAGCCGGCTCGCGCTGCTGCACGACGCGGTCGACACCCTCGCCGACGCCCACGTCACCACCTACGTCGACGGCGGGCACTCGGACTGGGTGCAGCCGCAGGAGATGGCCTCGCGGCTCGAGCGCGCCGGCGTGGGCGACGCGCGCGGGTTCGCCACCAACGTCTCGTTCTACGCCGACGACGCGCGGGAGCAGGCCTACGCGGAGGCCGTCTCGAAGGCGCTGGGCGGCAGTCACTACGTGATCGACACGGGACGCAACGGCAACGGCGCCGACGGCGAGTGGTGCAACCCGTCGGGTCGCGCGCTGGGTCGGACGCCGGCCGCGGGGGAGGGTTCGCTCGACGCCTTCCTGTGGATCAAGCCGCCCGGGGAGAGCGACGGATCCTGCAACGGCGGGCCTCCGGCGGGGCAGTGGTGGGCCGATCGAGCACTGGACCTGGCGCGCGCGGCCGGTTGGTGACATCGCCCGCACCGGACACGGTTCGTCCTGCGGCGGACCCAGTCGTTGCTACGCTCGCCGCATGGGAGAGAGTGGCGCGCCGATCGCCGTCGTCATCGAGGATGACGCGGACGTCCGGCATCTGCTCCGGACGATCCTCGTCCGGAGCGGTTTCGAGGTCGTCCTGACGAAGGACGGTCCAGAGGGTGTCGAGGCGGTGCGGGCGTACGAACCCGTGCTCACGACGCTCGACGTGAACATGCCCGGCATGGACGGCTTCGCGGCCGCCAAGCTGATCCGCGAGTTCAGCGCCACCTACATCATCATGCTGACCGGGCTCGACGACGAGATCGACGTCGTGCAGGGTCTGGACTCCGGTGCCGACGACTACCTCGTGAAGCCGTTCCGGCCCCGCGAGCTGCGGGCCCGGATCGAGTCGGTCATGCGCCGACCGCGCCACCATGTCGACGTCGAGGGCTTCGAGCCCGCGCCGAACGGTGTCGCCTCGACGCCGCCGTCGGCGACGCAGGACCTCCCGCAGCAGGTCCAGGGTCGTCCTGCGCCGACCCCGGCGGAGACGCCGCAGTACGAGCGGCCCCACCAGGACGTGGCCCGCCACCCGGCGCCGGCCTCGTACCCCGTGCAGCCCCCGGCGCCTCGGGAACCGTCGTACGCGGAGCCGTCGTACCCCGAGCAGACCTACGACCGCCAGCCCCCGGCGCCGTCGTACCCCGAGGGCCGCTACGGCGACGTGCCGCAGCAGCAGGCGCCGTACACCGACCCGGGGCCGCGGTACCAGGCAGCGCCCCAGCCGATGGCCCCGCCGGCCGACCCCGGCCCCGCCTACCCGACCCACCCGTCGCCGGGCGCGCACGCGGTGAGCCACGCTCCCGCCGTCCACGCCGGCGCCCCGCCGCCGGCCCAGACGGGCAACGACGCCTGGATGCGTTGCAACGGTCTCGCGGTCAACGTCGACACGCGCACGGTCACGGTCGACGGCCGCACCGTCGACCTGACCCGGACCGAGTTCGACCTCGTCGCCTCGCTGATGGCGACCGGTCGTCGGGTGCGCAGCAAGGCCGACCTCGTCCTGACCCTGCGGGGTCAGAACTACGTCACGACGTACTTCGTGAACGAGGCCGACAAGCGCGCCGTCGAGGTGCACATGGCGAACGTGCGCCGCAAGCTCGGCGACTCCAGCACCACCCCGCGGTGGATCGAGACCGTGCGCGGCGTCGGGTACCGCATGGCCGAGGACGCCTGAGCGGTCCAGCCGCTCCGACGCCCTCGTCCGACCTCAGTTGGCGTTGATCGGGATCTTCTGGGCCTCGGTGGGGGTCTTCGAGGCGAAGATCGCGATCGGCACCTCCTGCGTCACCAGCTCGGGCACGTACTCGCGGCTGCCGGCGCGGCGCTGGATCCAGACCGTCGCCTTGAAGGTCAGGGTGACGCCCTTGGTGTCCATGGCGAGCGGGCCGATCTTCTGGTTGCGCAGCTCGAAGGCGCCCTTCGGCGACGTGATCAGCATGCCGTAGCGCGAGGCGACCGGCTCCGGGTCGAAGGTGATCCGACGGGCGTCGGCGTCGAGCGTGTACGGGTTCTCGACGTCGCCCGACGACGTGGTCGTGGCCGAGGACACCTGGATCTTCCCGAGGTAGGCGCGGCGCTTCGTGCGGAACGGGTCGCGCAGCTTGCGGGACAGGTCGTACGCCTGCAGCGTGAAGGAGAAGTACTTGTCGCCCAGCGGGTACCACTCGTTGGTCCGGGGCGTCGACTTGGTCGGCCAGATCGTGTAGACGAAGTCGAGGGTGCCGACCCTGACGTGCGACTGGAAGGTGCCGTCGCGCGTGAACTGGGAGTTGAACGCCGCCGTGGGCGACGCGGTGGGCGTGGGCGTGGCGGCCGGTGCCGGCTCGCGGTCGACGAGACCGCACGCGCCGAGGACCAGCGACGCCACGAGGGCGAGGACGACGGCCGACGTCGCGCGGACGACGGGCAGGGGACGGCGGGATGCGCTGGTCACGGGTGTGCTTCCTTCGAGAGGACGAGGGGGACGGGTGGGGCGCTCAGACCGTGTAGCCACGGTAGTTGCGCAGGATCTTGATGCCCATCCAGAAGGTCTGGGCGACGGTGATGACACCGAGGATGGGCCAGCCGACAGCCAGGATGGAGGACTGCAGGTCGATCGGGACCTGGAACCACACGGCGGCGGCCGCGATGAAGCCGAAGAGGGCGATTGCGAACGGGTAGAGGTAGCTGTTGCCCGAGCCGCGCTCGGCCTTCGCCTGGGCGGCCCAGTTGTCGGTCTGCTTGCGGCTCGCGAACTTCGTCCAGGCGCGCAGGAAGTGGCCGATGCGGATCCACATGTAGATCTCCGCGGGTAGCAGGAGCACGGCGAAGAGGATGTCGCGGCGGTGGCCGTAGTGCATCGACCGCGCCACCCGGTAGTTCAGCAGGATCGCCACGACCGGCGGCACGAGCCACCAGGGGCTGAAGACGAAGGCGTTGATGGAGAGCGAGGCGAGCAGGAGGCTGAAGAACATGAGGCGCGTGATGATGTTGAGCACCATCGACATGTGCTCGAACCAGCGCAGCCGCAGGTTGGGGTGGAAGGGCTGGCCCTTCGTGTCGCCGCGCTGGCCGGGCCACATGAGCTCGATGGCGCCGAAGTTCCACTTGACCTGCTGCGCGTCGAGGGAGCGCAGCGTGTTCATGCCGCCCACGTGGGCCCGGGCCGTCGCGCTGATCTTCGTGAGGTAGCCGGCGCTCTTGATCTGCAGCGACAGCAGCGAGTCCTCGACCTCGCTGTCCTTCACCCAGGGGGCGCGCTGGTGGGTCTGCGTCATGACGTCGCGCAGCGCCTGCGTCGCGAAGATGGAGAACTGGCCGCCGAGGACGGCCATGTTCCGGCCGCGCAGCAGGTTCTGCATGTTGAAGGCGGCGAACTGCGCCCGCTGGCCGGCCGTGAGGAACTTCGCCATCGGCGTCGGCAGGGCGCTGTCGTCGATGCTGTAGATCGCCGAGATGCCGCCGATCCGGTCGTCGCTGGTGATCTCGTCGACCAGGTCCTTGACGGCTGTCGGCTCGGGCGTGGTGTCGCCGTCGACGCCGATGATGTAGTCGCAGCCCTCCGCGAGGAAGAAGCCGTAGTTCAGGGCGCCGACCTTCTTGTCGGGGTTCTCGCCGATGTCGTGCACGAAGATCTCGACCAGCTGGGTGCCCTCGGGGCGCTCCATCAGGTGCTGGCCGGCGTAGTGGCCGGCGATCTCGACGGTCTCGTCGGTGGTGTTGTTCACGACGACGTGGATGACGTCGGGCAGCCGGGTCTGCACCAGCAGCGCGTCGAGCACCGACGCGATGGTCTCGGCCTCGTTGTAGGACGGCACGACGCAGGCGACGGTGGCGCGCGGCTTGATGCTGCCCGCGACCTCCTCGACCGCGGTGCCGAGGGCACGGTGCAGCGCCTCGTCGCTGAGGTCGAAGGCGGTGGGGTGTCGGTCCATGGGACCGCGGGCGTCGTGGGACACGGGGGCTCCTGCGCAGTGGGCGTCACCCCATCCTGGTGCCCGGACCTCAGGAAACGCCGCGGTCCGGCCTCAAGGTCTGCTCAAGATCGGCTCAAGTGCGGGGGACGTAGCCGTCCTCGGCGAGCAGCGCGTCGAGGTCGGGCGCGGTCGTGAACGTGTCGGAGGTGCCGAACAGCACCGGGACGGGGACGTCCTGCTCGCCGAGCGCCTCGTTGGACCTGGTGTAGACGGCACGCTCGACGGCGGCCGCGATCTCTGCGGTCCGCTCGGGCGTCTCCGCCGGTGCGAGGACCGCGAAGCGGCCCACGCCGAGGTAGCCGAGGACGGACCAGACGGGCACGTGGCGGCGCAGCGTGTCGGCGACGGTCGCCAGCGCCAGGTCGCCCCCGCGGCGTCCGAACGCCTCGTTGAGCTCCACGAGGTCGGTGATCTCGGCGAGCACCAGCCCGGCGTGCCCGCCGCGCAGCTGGATGCGGTTGAGCCGGTCGGCGGCGGCCTCGACGAACTGGCCCCGGCTGTGCACCCCGAAGACCCGGCCGGTGCCGTGGTCCTCGGACCACCACGCGCCCTCGCGCTCCGCGCGCATGGCGACGAGCAGCTGCAGCAGGACGAGCATCGTGACCAGCAGGAACATGGCCGACAGGTGGTCCGAGCCGCGGTAGACCCGACCGAGCAGCGCGTTGAGCACGACGGCGCCGGCGAAGACGGCGAGCACGACCTGCAGCAGGGTCACGTTGACGTTGGAGCGCATGCTGCTGCGGCGCAGCTCGAGGACCCCTGCGACCGCGAACCCGGCGGCCGCGAGGTAGCCGTCGGGCAGGACGGGCGACCCGAGCGCCTCGAGGCCGCTGCGCAGGAGCACGACGACCACGGCGACGACGAGCGGGGCGACCGGCAGGGCGACGGCGCCACGGAAGCAGCGCAGGCCCGACCAGACCAGGCCGATCGCCACCACGCCGCACGCCGCGCCCGCGGTGTCGGTCTGGAAGGTCAGGACGGTGTCGCCGGTCAGCAGGCTCGCGAACGCTGCGCCGGCGGCGGCGATGAGGCCGCCGGCCCAGAGCCGGTTGGCGGGGTCGTTGTGCCGCATGGCGGTCGTGACCGAGAAGGTGACGGCCACGGCGAGGTAGGGCAGCAGCGTGCCGAGGAGCAGGAGGTCGAGGTCGGACATCAGGCCACGTCCCGCGCGACGCTCTCGTCGGCCGCGGCCGGGAGCCACACGGTGACCGTGGTGCCCTCCTCGAGCTTGCTCGTGATGTCGACGGAGCCGCCGTGAGCGCGGACGATGTCCTGGGTGATGCTCAGCCCCAGGCCCGTGCCCTGCACGCCGGAGCTCCGGGCGCGGTCGGTGCGGTAGAAGCGGGTGAACAGCGACGCCAGCTCGTCCTCGGTCATGCCGCGTCCGGTGTCGCGGACGACGATCTCCACACCGGGGACGGCCACGGGCCCCTCGCTGGTGATCCCGTGCTCCACGGGCAGGTCGCCGGCCTCGGTGGACCGGTGCGCGTCCTGGACCACGACGTCGATCGTGCCGTCGTAGCGGTTGTACTTGACCGCGTTGGTCAGCAGGTTGTCGAGCACCTGGCGCAGTCGGAGCGGGTCCGCCGGGATGGTCGACTCGGTGCGCGTGTCGAGCCGCACCGTGATGAGCCGCTCGGTCGCGAGCGGGCGCACGCCCTCGACGGCGCTGCGGGCGAGCTCGCTGGGTCGGCACGGCTCCATGAGGAGCTTCAGGGGCACGCCGGGCGTCCGGCTCCGCGCGGCCAGGAAGTCGCGCGACAGGGCCAGCATCCGCTCGGTGTTGTCGAGGGCGACCTCGACGAGCTCGCGGGCCTCGTCCCCCAGGTCGGGCTCCGCGAGCGCCAGCTCGAGGTAGCCGAGGGCGGCGGTGAGCGGCGTCTTGATCTCGTGGGACACGGCGGCGACGGCGTCGTCGCGCGCCTGGGCGTCGGCGAGCTCCTTGCTGACGTCGCGCGCCACGAACACGTAGCGGTCCGAGCGCGGGCCCGTGACGCGGCGGATGCTGACGCTCAGCGGCACCTGGGCCGGGCCCGGCGGCCCGAGCCGGACCAGCAGTCCCTCGACGTCTTGGCCCGAGCGGACGAGGGCGAGCGGCTTCTCGCCCGCCGCGAGCGGCGTGGTGCCGTCGGCGCGGTACAACGGCGCGTGCAGCACGGCCTCGGCGGCGTCGGCGGCGCCGACGTGGCGGGCCAGCGCCTCGGCGGCGCGGTTGGCGGTGACCCCGCCGTCGGCGTCGAGGGTGACCACGGCGAAGTCGACGACGTCGAGGACCTCCGCGAGGGTGCGCTCCTGGGTGCGCGCCGAGTCGAGCGCGGAGCCGACGAGCCGGGTCTGGGACTCCAGCAGCCGCCGCTGTGAGCGGTTCCGCGCCGTCCAGCGCGATCCCGCCCACGAGGTCAGCGCGAACAGCAGGGCGAGGTTCAGCAGGGTGGTCACCGCGCTGGTCCACGGCTGGTCGCCCCTCAGGTCGCGCACGCCCGCCACGACGACGATCGCGACGAGCGCCGTGCCGAGCACGCACGCCCGGGGCAGCGCGGGGAGCTGGATCGACGCCCAGGCGACCGGCAGGACGGCGAGCACGGCGAACCCGGCACCGGGCGCGGCGTAGTAGAGCAGGCTGCACACGACCACGTCGAGCACCGCGATGAGCGTGGCCGCCACCACCGTCGACCCGGCCCGGTCGATGCCGAGGGACCCGAGCATGGCGGTCAGCAGGGCGGTCACGCCCGCGACCACGATGCCGGCGGTGAACGCCCCCTGGTGCACGGGCAGCGACGTCACGAGCGACGACACGACCGGCAGCGCGAGCCCGGTGAGGAACAGGAACTGCGCCGCGAACACCTCGCTCGGCACCACCGGGGTGCGGGTGCGGGGCACGCCGTCGCCGGAGGTCGCGGGGATCTCCCCGGGACCGCCCGGGGAAGTCGGCGTCCGCATGAGGCGACCCTAGCAATCCGGCACCGTCGGCGGTGGCCGATTTCACCGGCGGCGGAGGGCTCCTGTAGGCTGACGCAGTTGCCTCGGCGAGGGTCGGCAGGTCCGACCGTGATCGACAGGGCGCTCCCCGGAGTGTCGTGTCCGACCTGCTGGGGCGACGACCGGCCGAGTCCACGGCCGCCCCACCTCGTTCGCCCGCACCACACCTCCAGGAGTTCCCTCGTGGCCGAGATCACCATCCCCGCCGAGCCTCGCACCGAGTTCGGCAAGGGCGCTGCCCGCCGCATCCGTCGCGCCGACCAGGTTCCCGCCGTCCTCTACGGACACGGCACCGACCCCGTCCACGTGACGCTGCCGGGTCACGCGCTCATGCTCGCCCTGAAGAACAGCAACGCGCTGCTCTCGATCGAGGTCGGCTCCGAGTCGCACCTCGCCATCGCGAAGCAGGTCCAGCGCGACCCGCTGAAGGGCTTCATCGAGCACGCCGACCTCCTCATCGTCAAGCGCGGCGAGAAGGTCGTCGTCGACGTCGCCGTCCAGCTCGAGGGCGACGCGCAGCCCGACACGCTGGTCGTCCTCGAGAACGCCACGGTGTCGCTCGAGGTCGAGGCCACGCACATCCCGGAGGCCGTCGAGGTCTCGATCGAGGGTCTCGAGGTCGGTGCCCAGGTGCTCGCCTCCGACCTGTCGCTGCCCTCCGGCGCCGCGCTCGCGGTCGAGGAGGACCTGCTGGTCGTCAACGTCACCGCCGCGCCGACGGCCGCCGACGTCGAGGCCGAGCTGGAGGAGGCCGAGGCCGAGTCCGGCATCGAGCGCGACGAGCCCGAGGACGCCGAGGGTGCGAACGCCGAGGGCGAGTCCGAGGGCGACACCGAGTCGTGACCTGGCTGGTCGTGGGGCTCGGGAACCCGGGCCCCACGTACGCCGCCACCCGGCACAACGTCGGGTACATGGTCGCCGACGTGCTCGCGGAGCGCGTGGGCGGCCGTTTCAAGGCGCACGCCTCGGGCCGCGCCGAGGTGGTCGAGGGGCGGGTCGCCGGTGAGCGGGCCGTCCTCGGTCGGCCGCGCTCGTACATGAACGAGAGCGGCGGGCCCGTCTCGACGCTCATGAAGTACTTCGACGTCGACGCCGAGCACCTCGTGGTCGTCCACGACGAGCTCGACATCGACTTCGGCGCCCTGCGGCTCAAGCTCGGCGGAGGCGACAACGGCCACAACGGCCTCAAGTCCATCCGCCAGTCGATCGGCACCGGCGACTTCCACCGTGTGCGTGTCGGCATCGGCCGGCCCCCGGGACGCCAGAGCGTGCACGACTTCGTGCTGAAGCCCTACTCCTCGACCGAGCGCAAGGACCTCCCGGTGTACCTCGAGGAGGCTGCCGACGCGATCGAGAGCCTCGTCACCCGCGGACTATCCGAGACCCAGAGCGCGTTCAACCGGTAGATGGACCTCCACGCCCTCCTCTCGCCCCACCTGAACGGCCCCCTGGTCGAGGCGCTCGCCGAGCGTCCGCGCACCCTCTCCGTGCAGGGCCCCGCCTCGGTGCAGCCGTTCGTGACCCGAGCGCTGGCCGACACCTCCACGGTGCTCGCGGTCACCTCCACGGCACGTGAGGCCGACGAGCTCGCCGCCGACGTCGCCGTGCTCCTCGGGGAGGAGGCCGTCGCGGTCTACCCCGCCTGGGAGACGTTGCCCCACGAGCGGCTCTCGCCACGCTCGGACACGGTCGGCCGTCGGCTCGCCGTCCTGCGCCGTCTCGTGCACCCGGGGCCGGGCGCCCCGCCGGTCCGGGTGGTCGTCGCGCCGGTGCGATCGGTGCTGCAGCCGCAGGTCAAGGGCCTGGCCGACCTGCGGCCCGTCGAGCTGGTGGTCGGCCAGCAGGCGCCGCTCGACGACGTCGTCCGCGACCTGGCCGCCGCTGCCTACGTGCGCGTCGACCTGGTGGAGCGGCGCGGCGAGTTCGCCGTGCGCGGCGGCATCGTCGACGTCTTCCCCCCGACCGAGGCGCACCCGGTGCGGGTCGACTTCTGGGGCGACGAGGTCGAGGAGATCCGCTCGTTCTCGGTCGCGGACCAGCGCACGACCGATCCGGTCGAGCGGCTGTGGGCGCCCCCGTGCCGCGAGCTGCTGCTCACCGACGAGGTCCGCGAGCGAGCCCGGGTGCTCGCTGCCGCCCACCCGTCGCTCGCCGAGCTGTTCGGCAAGCTCGCCGAGGGTCACGCCGTCGAGGGCATGGAGTCGCTCTCGCCGATCCTGACGGATGAGATGGAGCTGCTGGTCGAGCTGCTCCCGGACGACGCCGTCGTCCTGGTCCACGAGCCCGAGAAGGTCAGGGCCCGCGCCGCCGACCTCAACGCGACGAACGAGGAGTTCCTGCAGGCCTCCTGGGCGGCAGCGGCGACCGGCGCCGAGGCGCCGATCGACCTCGGCTCCGCGGCGTTCCGCGACCTCGACGACGTCCGCGACGTCGCACTCGCCGGCGGGTCGTCCTGGTGGAGCCTGTCGCCGTTCGGCCTCGACGACGAGGAGACCGTCGCGGCGACGGCCGAGGCGGCGCCGCTCTACCGCGGCGACACCGAGGCCGCGGTGGCCGACGTCCGCGCCTGGCTCGCCGACGGACGTCTCGTCGTGCTCGCGACGCCGGCGGCCGGGCAGGCCCAGCGCACGGTGGAGTGGCTGGCCGAGCACGACGTGCCGGCGACCCTCGTCGACGCGGACGGAGACGCCGGGGGCGATGGTGGGCCGCCGGCGGTCGGCAGCGGCGTGGTCGCCGTCGTGGTGGCCGACCTGAGGCACGGCCTCGTGGCGCCCCGTGCCGTCCTCCTCACCCACGACGACCTCGTCGGCCAGCGCGCCGCCGAGCGTCCGGACCGGTCCAGCATGCCCACGCGCCGACGCAAGCAGGTCGACCCGCTCGAGCTCAAGGCCGGCGACCACGTCGTGCACGAGCAGCACGGGGTCGGGCGCTACGTCGAGCTCGTCAACCGCACCGTGCAGGGCGCGGCACGCGAGTACCTCGTCATCGAGTACGCGCCGAGCAAGCGCGGCCAGCCGGGCGACCGCCTGTTCGTCCCGATGGATCAGCTCGACCAGGTCAGCCGCTACGTGGGCGGCGAGAGCCCGAGCCTCGACAAGCTCGGCGGTGCCGACTGGACGGCGCGCAAGAACAAGGCGCGCAAGGCCGTCCGCCAGATCGCCGGCGAGCTCATCAAGCTGTACGCCGCCCGCCAGTCGACCAAGGGCCACGCCTTCGGTCCCGACACCCCGTGGCAGGCCGAGCTCGAGGACGCCTTCGCCTTCGTCGAGACGCCGGACCAGCTCGTGACGATCGACGAGGTCAAGCGCGACATGGAGCGCTCCGTGCCGATGGACCGTCTGGTCTGCGGCGACGTCGGCTACGGCAAGACCGAGATCGCCGTGCGGGCCGCCTTCAAGGCGATCCAGGACGGCAAGCAGGTCATCCTGCTCGTGCCCACGACCCTGCTCGTCCAGCAGCACTACGCGACCTTCGCCGAGCGGTTCGGGCAGTTCCCGGTGACCATCCGCCCGCTCTCGCGGTTCCAGACCGAGAAGGAGTCGCAGGAGACGCTCGCGGGTCTGGCCGACGGCAGCGTCGACCTCGTGGTCGGGACGCACCGGCTCCTGCAGCCCGGGGTCCAGATCAAGGACCTCGGTCTCGTGATCGTCGACGAGGAGCAGCGCTTCGGCGTCGAGCACAAGGAGGCGCTGAAGCACCTCCGCGCCGCGGTCGACGTGCTGGCGATGTCGGCGACGCCGATCCCGCGCACCCTCGAGATGGCGGTCACCGGCATCCGCGAGATGTCGACGATCGCCACGCCGCCGGAGGAGCGGCACCCCGTGCTGTCCTTCATCGGCGCCTACGACGACAAGCAGGTGGCGGCGGCGATCCGCCGTGAGCTGCTGCGCGAGGGGCAGGCGTTCTTCATCCACAACCGCGTCCAGTCGATCGACAAGGTGGTCAAGCGGCTGGGCGAGCTCGTCCCGGAGGCGCGTGTGGCCGCCGCGCACGGCCAGATGGGCGAGCAGGCGCTGGAGAAGGTCATGGTCGACTTCTGGGAGAAGCGCTACGACGTCCTCGTCTGCACGACGATCGTCGAGTCGGGCCTGGACGTGTCGAACGCGAACACGATGATCATCGAGCGGGCCGACACGCTCGGCCTCTCGCAGCTGCACCAGCTGCGCGGCCGGGTCGGGCGAGGTCGCGAGCGGGCCTACGCGTACTTCCTGTACCCGCCCGACAAGCCGCTCACCGAGACCGCCCACGACCGGCTTGCGACCATCGCGCAGCACTCGGAGCTGGGCGGCGGCATGCAGGTGGCGATGAAGGACCTCGAGATCCGTGGCGCGGGCAACCTGCTGGGCGGCGAGCAGTCGGGCCACATCGCCGACGTCGGCTTCGACCTGTACGTGCGGCTCGTCGGCGAGGCCGTCGCGGAGTTCCGCGGCGACGGGGGAGAGGACGGGCAGCCGGGCGGGCGCGAGGTCAAGCTCGAGCTTCCCGTGGAGGCGCACCTGCCGCACGACTACGTGCCGAGCGAGCGGCTGCGCCTGGAGATGTACAAGCGGCTCGCCGACGTCCGCTCCGACGCCGACGTGGAGGAGCTGCGCGCCGAGCTGGTCGACCGGTACGGCGAGCCGCCGGAGGTCACCGAGGTCCTGCTCGACGTCGCGCGCCTGCGCGTCGCGGTCCGCGCCGCGGGGCTGACGGAGGTGACGTCGGCCGGGTCCCAGATCCGCTTCGGCGGCGTCGACCTGCCGGAGTCGGCGCAGATGCGGCTGCGACGGGTCTACCCGAAGAGCCTGTACAAGCCGGCGACGCACGTCGCGCTGGTGCCCGCCCCCAGGACGGCGCCGGTCGGCGGGCGTCCGCTGCGCGGTCGCGAGCTGCTGCAGTGGGTGGCCACGGTCGTCGAGACGCTCACGGCCTGAGTCATGGACGACGGACGGCCCGGCACCTGGAGGTGCCGGGCCGTCCGTCGCCGTGGCGTCAGCGCGTGATGCGCAGCGCCGTGCGCGTGCCGTCCTTCGCCGGGTGGTTGGCGTCGCCGGAGTAGCGGATGAAGTACGTCCACGTGCCGGTCGAGCCCGCCGCCGGGATGCCGACGACCGCGCGGCCGTTCTTCAGCGTGACCGGTCGGCTGTAGCGCACCGTGCGGCCCTTCTTCAGGACCGCGCGCACCGTGCCGGTCGCCTGGGCGGGGCTGGCCGAGGTGACGACCACCGTCGCGCGACCGGTCTTGCGCTTCGTCGGACGCGTGGTCGACGGACGGCGCACCGTGGCCGCGTACCGGGTGACCTCGATGGTCTTCGTCGCACCCGTGGCGGCGGCGTGCGTCGTGTCGCCGGAGTAGTGGACGGTGGACGTCCAGCGCCCCAGGCGCGTCGCCTTCGGCACGGTCACCGTCGCCTTGCCGTCCTTCAGCGTCGCACGCGGCCCGGTGAGCGTGGTGCTGCCGTTGACCAGGGTCGTGTGCACCGTCCCGGTCGGCACCGAGTCGTCGGGGCTCGCCACCGTGACGCGGGCGGAGCCCGTCGTCGTGCGGGTCGGCTTGACCTCCGACCCACGCGAGAGCGTGGGGGTGAGCGGCTCCGGCGCGGGGTCGACGAACGTGAGCGGCGTGGCGGTCTCGTACGACGCGACGGTCGCGCCGCCACCGGCGTGGGTGTAGATGCCGTAGGTGCCGGTGCGGTCCTTCAACCAGTCCTCGTTGACGGGGATGGTCGCGGTGAAGCTGCCGTCGGCGCGCAGCTCGGTGTAGTTCGGTGCGCTCGGGTCCTGCGCCGGGCTGCTGGCCGCGAAGGACGCCTGCGGGACGGCCCACTTGACCGCCGGGGCGGACGTGTCGCCGCTGTCGGCGTTGGCGCGCGACGACGACGGCGCGCCCTGCGAGGGACGCCAGACGTCGGCGTAGCGACCGAAGGCGACGTACACGCCGGACTTCTGGCCGGCGAACGGAGGACGGGTGCCCGTGGCGAGGGACGGGTCGAAGCCGCGGCCCTCGACGGTCACGGACGTCGTGGCGCCCCGGGTGACCTCGGTGTCCGAGACGGTGACCGTCGGGGTCTGCGCGAACGTCACGTCGAAGGGGAGCTGCGGCTTGTTGTCCTGCTTGCCGGCGCAGCCGGTGGAGTAGAAGTGGGCGAGGACGGACGCGCCCGCCTCGTGGGTCGCGAGGGCGTCGAGGAAGTCCGTCGGCCACGCTCCCCACCAGCCGGTGGCGCCGTCCTGCGCCGAGCACGTGCGCGTCTGGGCGGTCGCGCCGGACGGGGCGTCCCACGTGACGCCCTGGTAGTCGGGCGTCACCCGGTACCCGGTGGACGACTGGGCGCTCAGGGAGCCGGCGTCGAACGTCGCGACGGTGAGTCGGCCGAAGTCCTTCGCGGGGAAGGGCTCCCCGGTCATGGACTGCCCCGCCCCGATGGTGAACCGCATGGTCAGCGAGCCGGATCCGTCGGGCTCCACGTCGAGCTGCGGGTCGGCGTAGATCTCGTCGGGCGCGCCGTACTGCGCGGGGTAGGCGTTGACGGTGTAGCTGCCGCTCCAGCTCAGCTCCGCGGCGCCCGTGCTGCGGTCGACCGTGCCGTCGCCGCCGGTGAACTGCACGACGTTCGGGGCCTTGCCCGCCTTCGACGTCGGGAACGACGTGGTCGGGACGGGGTCGACGCGGTAGACCTGCTGCGGCGAGGTGTTCGGCACGGTGCTGACGTCACCGGCGAGGTAGCGCGCGTCGCCGGTCGGGTCCTTGAACGTCCAGGGGCCGAAGATGCCGTCCTGCGCGTAGCCGCTGAGGCCCCACGTGAAGGTGGCCTCGCTGACGGTGTCCGACGCGGCGGACGCGGTCGGCGCCGCTCCTGCCGACGGCGTGACGACCGCGAGGGTCGCCGCCGCCAGGGCGCCGGCGCCGAGGAGCGACACGAGTCGCGTCCTGCGGCGGGTGGGGGTGCTGGACATGGTGTTCCTTTCGGAGGTGGTCAGCCCCGCGTGGGGGCTGCTTCGGGGGAGGGGCGGGACGTGCGGGTGGCCACGACGCTGCCGGCGACGACGAGCGCGGCGAGACCCAGCAGCGCGGCGGTGAGCCACCACCAGAGCGCGTCCCTCGCGCTCTCGGTCGCGGCAGGGGGCAGGGGCAGCAGGGTGGAGACGGGCCGGGTCTGGACCAGCTCGCCGCCCGCCGACCTCGGGACCGCGGCGGGCGGCGGGGCGACGTCGGCGGCCGGCGCGCCGGCGGCCGACTGCCGTGCCTGCTGCCCGGGGGACGACGCCGCGGGGGAGGGCGACGGGGCCGGTGGCGGCAGGACGACCTCGTTCTCGACCGGGTCGAGCGGAGCCGGACCGGGCGCCGGTGGCGGCGTCACGTCGGCCCCGGCCCAGGAGATCGTCATCGGCGACGCCTTCTTGTAGGGGTCGGCCGAGCCGCCGCTGCTGTACCAGTAGGCGGCGGTGCCGGTCTTGCGCTGGAAGTCGACGAAGGACTGCGGGAAGGACCCGTACGGTCGCACCTGCGGCACGCCGGTGACCTGCACGCCGTCGTAGGCGGGGGTGGCGGTGAACCCGCCCGCCTCCTCCTGTGCCGACCCGAGGTCGACGGTGCCGAGGTCGGCGACGACGACGCGCTCGGGCGCGACCGGTCCCCACGCCGTGAGGTCCTCCATGGACGAGGCGAAGCCGCCCAGCTCGGCCGTGACCCGGCCGACGCCGTCCTCGACCACGAGCTCGGGGTCGCTGAGGTAGAAGAACGCCATGCCGGAGTAGTAGACGACGCTCGCGTCGCCGTCCCAGGTGATCGTCGCGTCCCCGGCGGCGGGGTCGATGGTGCCCCGTCCTCCCGAGAAGACGAGCTGGTGCCCGGAGAACCGGCCCCCGCCGATGGCCGCGCCGGTCGCGTCGGTCCGCAGGCCCGCCCACGTGGCGGGTCGGTAGGCCGACCCGTCCCACTTCTCGACGGCGACGTCACCCGTGCGTGCCGACCAGCCCGAGGCGGGCATGATCGTCCCGCCCCGGCCGGGGTCCGGCACCTTGCCGGCCGACAGGAAGTTGATCGTGCCGGGTGCGAAGGCGCGGTTGTTGGACTCGTCGTTCAGGCCCCAGCGCAGGACGGCGTCGTCGACGTCGCGCGGTCCGGTGGCCTCCTGGGCCGTCGGGTCGGGGTCGCCCGTGCCGACCTGGTCGGCGAGCGCCGCCCCCGGGAGGAGCGCCAGCCCGAGGGCGAGGCACGAGCAGAGCAGGTCACGCCAGGGCCGCAGCACGACGGGCCTCCTTCCGGCGGGAGGTGACCAGCCGTCGGACGGCGAACAGCACGGCACCGAGCAGCAGGAGGAGGGCCAGGCCCGCGGCGGCCACGGGCAGCCAGGACGGCACGCCACCGCCTGAGGACTCGGTGGCGCCGGCCGCTGGGGGCGGGGCGGCGACGGGGAAGGAGACGCTCGGGGTCGCGCTGCCGCCGCTGAGCCGCAGCTCGTGGGTGCCGACGCCGACGTCGGCGGGCAGCTGCAGGGCACCGGCCAGCTGGCCGCCGGTGCCCGCGGTCAGCGGACCGACGGCGGCCACGCCGTCGTCGAGGGTGGCCGTCACCTGCTCGCCGGGGCGCAGGCCCGTGGCGCTGAAGGAGAGCACGCGGCCGGCCACGGCCGTCTCCCGGTCGACGGCGAGCACCGGCTTCGTCTGCCGCACGGTGGCCCTGTCCGTGGCGCCCTCGGCCTCCTGGGCCTCGCCGGACGGGGTGTCGCCGCCAGTCGTCGCGGCGGCGCCACCGTCGGACGACGAGCGCGACGACGCCGCGGCCCCTCCGCGCGCCGCGGCGGTCAGGTCGGCCACCGACACCGGGGTGAAGGTCTCGTTGCGGGCGTTCTTCACGCCGTGTGCCCCGATCGTGATGATGCCGCACCGGGTCCGGCGGCAGTCGACCGTCGTGACCTTGTTGCTGCGGTCGCGCGCCTTGAACACCGCGCCCGGGACGACGATCCTGGTCGACCACGAGCCGTCGGCCGCCAGGGTCCCGCCGTTCGCGGCGGAGGCGGTGTCGCTGCCGGGGAAGGCGACGAACTTCTGGAAGCCCTGGTTGTCCTTGGTCTCGCTGTCCGGCACGTACAGGAGGTTGCGTCCGGTCTGGCCGCCCTGCGACGGCCGCCAGGTGCCGGAGACCGTGCCGAAGAAGACGTAGATGCCGCCGTGACCGTTCTTGATCGACTGGAAGCCCTGCCCGCGCAGCGTCAGCGTGGTGGCGTAGGTCGGGTCGACCACGGCCGTTCCCTGCGCGTTGCTGACGGCGACGCGGGACTCGGCCGCGGCGGGCGGGGCGGTGGTCACGGCGGCGAGCCCGGCCAGTGCGAGCGCGAGGGTGACGAGGGCGGCGGCCGCGCGCCGGGGGAGCGCGTCGGGTGCGGGGGACGGTCCGGTCAGCACAGGGCCTCCTGGGGGTGTCGGTGGGGCAGGACGAGCAGCCGGCCGTCGAGGTCGACGACCTCGAGCGGGTGCTCGTACACGGTGGACAGCAGGTCGGCGGTGAGGACGGCGCGCGGCGCCCCGACGGCCCGGACGCGACCGTCGGCGAGCACGCACACCCGGTCGGCGTGCGCGGCGGCGAGGGTCAGGTCGTGCAGCACGGCCACGACCGCGTGTCCCGCGGCGGCCAGCTCGCGGGCCTGGGCCATGACCAGCTCGACGTGCCGGACGTCGAGTGCCGCGGTGGGCTCGTCGAGCAGGACGAGGGCGGTCTCCTGGGCGAGGACGCGGGCCAGGGACGTGCGGGCCCGCTCCCCGCCGGACAGCGTGGGGTAGACGCGCTCGGCGAGGTGCGTGACGTCGCTGCGACGCAGCGCCTCGGCGACGACGAGGTCGTCGCGGTCCTCCTCGGGTCGCCCGGCCCACGCCGCCCGGCCCATGCGGACGACGTCGACGACCCGGAAGCCGAACGCGAGCCGGTTCTCCTGCGGCAGCACGGCACGTCGGCGTGCCAGCTCGCCGGCACGCAGCGAGGCGACCCGGCGGCCGTCGAGCGTCACCGTGCCGCGCTGCGGCACCTGGTCGCCGGACAGGACGCCCAGGAGCGTGGACTTGCCGGCGCCGTTCGGGCCGACGAGCACGAGCAGCTCGCCGAGGCGCACCTCGAGGTCGACGTCGTGGAGCACCGGCGCACCGCCCAGCTCCACGCCGACCCCGGAGGCGACCAGGGGGGCGTTCACGCCCAGCCCCCGGCGGTCCGGCGCGTGCGGCGCAGCAGCCAGAAGAAGAAGGGGCCCCCGACCAGAGAGGTCAGCATGCCGATCGGCAGGTCGGCGTAGGCGACGGCGGTGCGGGCGAACAGGTCGGCCCACAGCAGCAGCAGCGCGCCTCCGAGCGCGCTGGCGGGCACGAGCACCCGGTGGCCCGGTCCGACGACCATCCGGACCAGGTGGGGCACGACCAGGCCGACGAAGGCGATGATGCCGGCGAAGGAGACGGCTGCCGCCGTGAGCAGCGCGACGAGCACGATCGCCGCCACGCGCACGCGCTCGACGTCCACGCCGACGTGGCGGGCCGCGCGATCGCCGAGGGCCAGCACGTCGAGCCGGCGGGAGAGGGCCAGCGCGCCGGCCAGACCGATCCCCACGCAGGGGGCCACCACGGCGACGTGGGCCCAGCGGGTGCCGTTGAGGCTGCCGAGCTGCCAGAACACGATCTCCTCGCGCGCTGCCGTGTCGCCGAGGAAGAGCATGAGGGCCAGGCCGGCGCTGCACACCGCGTTCACGGCGATGCCCGTGAGCACGAGGGTGACCACCTCGGTGCGTCCGTCGGCCCGCGACAGGGCGTAGACCGCGAGCGTGGTGACGAGACCGCCCGCGAACGCGAACGCCGGCACGGTCCACGCGCCGAGGAGGGTCACCTGGAAGACGATCACGAAGGCGGCGGCGAGGGCGGCGCCCACCGACACCCCGACCACCCCGGGCTCCGCGAGCGGGTTGCCGAACAAGCCCTGCATCAGGGCCCCCGCGGTCGCCAGCGCCGCTCCGACGAGCACCGCGAGCGCGACCCGCGGGAAGCGGACCTGCCAGAGGGTGTTGTCGCCCTGCGGATGCGTCGGCAGCGGGAGGACGTCGACGCCCAGCCGGTGCAGCACCGACCCGAGCACCTGGTCCGCCGGCACGTCGAGCTGGCCCTGCCCGGCCGAGACCAGCGTCGACACCACCACGCCCACGCCGAGCGCGG
The DNA here is from genome assembly GCA_026392465.1 of Propionibacteriales bacterium. Classification (GTDB taxonomy): domain Bacteria; phylum Actinomycetota; class Actinomycetes; order Propionibacteriales; family Nocardioidaceae; genus Aeromicrobium. The sequence continues at coordinate 133,505 of JAPLCA010000016.1, read as the reverse complement.
CGAGCAGCAGCCCGGCACGACCCCGGCGCACCGGAGGCAGGGCCGGCGGGGGGACGTCACCGGTCGGCACCGCCTCCGGGAGACGGTGCCGACCGGCGACGGCCGTCATCGACGCTCCCCGGCGGAGGGGGCGGCGGAGCCCGGCGCGTAGACGGCGACCGCCAGCGCCTCCAGCACGGCGGCGGTCCGGGGGCCGTAGCCGAGGATCTGCGCGTCGGACATGTCGACGATCCGGCGCTTCTGGCCGGCGGGCGTCTGCGCCAGCGCCGGCAGTCGCTCCAGCAGGCCGTCGACGCCATCGACCGACTCCAGGCCCTTGGTCATCATGAGGACGATGTCGGGCTGGGCGTCGATGATGCCCTCGTCGGTCACGGGTTTCATGCCGTTCCACCCGATCTCGCCGGCCACGTCGTACCCGCCCAGCGCCGTGATCAGGGTGTCGGCGCCGGAGCCCTCACCGAACATGTAGTAGACGCCGGCCTGTCCGCGGACGTACAGGAAGACCATGCGGGGCTTGTCCTGGACCCGCCGGGGGGCCACGGCGGCGATCTCGGCCAGGGTCGAGCGGGTCTGCTTCTCCAGGCGGTCGGCGAGCCGGCGCCCCTCGGCGGGGACGCCGAGCGCCCGGGCCACCTCCTGCGTGAGGCTGCCGACGTTGTCGACGCTGCGGGTGCTGTCGACCACGACCACGGGGATGCCCGCGTCGCGCATCTGCAGCACGACGTCCCACGGGCCGAGCGAGGTGTCGGTGATGATCAGCGTGGGGTCGAGCTCCAGGATCGCCTCGGCGTTGAGGTCGTGGCCGTTGCTGGTGACGAGCGGCAGGCCCTTGGCCTCGTCGAACTGGGTCGAGATGTCGCGTCCGACGAGCGAGTCACCGAGTCCGAGCTCGTAGACCGTGCGCGAGAGCGTGCCGTAGATGTCGAGGGCGAGCACGCGGCTCGTGTCGGTGACCGTCACGCGGGTGCCCTGGGAGTCGGTCAGCGTGACCGGCAGGGTCTGGGTGGGGGAGTCGGCCACGGGGTCGACGGGCTCGTCGGGCAGCCCCGCGTGCACCGCGCCCTCCCACGAGCGCGGGTCGTCGAGCACCTTCGCCTCGCTGAGCGGCGGCGTCGCGACGTCGCCGCCCGCCTCCGTGTGCCCGCCCGGTCGGAGCCCGCACGAGGACAGCAGCAGCGCGGCGACGGCGAGCAGGACGAGGCGACCCCGCGCCCTGCGCAGCGGGGACGTCAGCGGGGTCGCGGCCGACTCCGCGATCGGTGGGGGCAGGGGCACCGGGGGCACACCTCTCGATCGCGCCCACCTCGCGACGACGCGGAAGGGAAGGCTTGGCTTACTCAGGGTTGCCTCAGCATAGTAAGGCTCACCTCAGTTACGCCAGAGGGGTCGGGCACCTCCCTGGCGAGCCGCGCCCGGCTGCCGTGCGGAGCCTCCGCGGTGAGAGGATGGCGAGGTGACGCACGTGGTGATCATCGGTGGCGGACCTGGCGGCTACGAGGCGGCTCTCGTCGCCGCGCGACTCGGGGCGCAGGTCACCGTGGTGGAGCGTGACGGCCTCGGCGGCTCGACCGTCCTCAGCGACTGCGTCCCCAGCAAGACCCTCATCGCGACGTCCGACCTCCTCACCGAGGTCGAGTCGTCCGCGGAGCTCGGCGTGGAGGTGCCTCGCGACGTCCGGGCCGACCTCGCCGCGGTGAACGACCGGGTGCTGCGGCTCGCGCTGGCCCAGTCGGCGGACATCGCCGGACGGCTCGACCGCGAGGGCATCGAGGTCGTCCGCGGCACGGCCCGACTGCGCTCGGCCCGTGAGGTCGAGGTCGTCGAGGCGGGTGCCTCGGACCAGGACACGACGGGCCCCAGCCGGGTCGTCGAGGCCGACGCGGTCATCCTCGCGACGGGCGCCCACCCGCGGGTCAGCCCCGACGCGCGGCCCGACGGCGAGCGCATCCTCACCTGGGAGCAGGTCTACGCCCTCCGCGAGATTCCCGAGCACATGATCGTCGTCGGCTCCGGCGTCACGGGCGCCGAGTTCGCGAGCGCCTACAACGGCCTCGACGCGCACGTCACGCTCGTGTCCAGCCGCGACCGCGTCCTCCCGGGCGAGGACGAGGACGCCGCCGAGCTCATCGAGGACGTCTTCCGCGAGCGCGGCATGACGGTCATGGGCCAGTCGCGCATGGCCTCGGTGCGTCGCGAGGGCGACCAGGTGCTCGTCACGCTGACCGACGGCCGCGAGGTCGTCGGCTCGCACTGCCTGCTCGCGCTCGGCTCCATCCCGAACACCGCCGACCTCGGCCTGGAGGACGTCGGCGTCGCGCTCGACGACGCCGGCTTCGTGCGCGTCGACCGCGTCTCGCGCACCAGCGTCCCGGGTGTCTACGCCGCCGGCGACTGCACCGGCGTGCTCATGCTGGCCTCGGTCGCGGCCCAGCAGGGCCGGATCGCCGTGGCCCACCTGCTCGGCGACGCCGTGCACCCGCTCGACCTGCAGAAGGTCTCGAGCAACATCTTCACCTCGCCGGAGATCGCCACGGTGGGCCTCTCGCAGCGGGCGATCGACGAGGCCGGGCTGCACGTCGACGTCGTCATGCTCCCGCTCGCGACGAACGCCCGCGCCAAGATGCAGGGTGTCAAGCACGGCTTCGTGAAGCTGTTCTCGCGTCGGGGGATGGGCGTGGTCGTGGGCGGCGTCGTCGTCGGGCCGAGGGCGAGCGAGCTCATCCACGCCGTCTCCCTCGCCGTGTCCGCCTCGTTGACCGTCGACCAGGTCGCCGACGCGTTCACGGTCTACCCGTCGATGTCGGGGTCCGTGGCCGAGGCCGCGCGGAGCCTGCACCCCCGCTGACCTGCGGAAATGACATTCGTGTAGTTCGTCGACTCCGGTGGATATCGCGCCGGATGTGTGATGCAGTAGCCCAGCACCATCGTCACATCCGCCCCATGAGTCACAGGATCGGACTTCCCCACATGCGCTTCTGGACCCTGGTCCGGCGAGCCTTCCCGTTCGCCGTCGTCACCGCCGTCGCGGTGGCCGCCCTCGTCGCCACGCCCGACACCGCCCCGACCCAGACGTCGCAGGCGGCGGCTCCGCGACCGGCCACGCTGCACGAGCTCGACATCCCGGCGACGCCGGCCCCCGACGTCCCCGCGGCCTCCGCAGCCCCCGCGGCGACGCCGTCGCCCAGCCCCTCGGCGCAGGAGCGCAGCGAGGTCCGCCAGCAGGCCGTCCCGCCGGCGACGACCGCACCCGAGAAGACTGCGCCCGAGAAGACAGGGACCGACGAGGTCGCCACCTTGCCGCGCACGACCGTGCGCCCGTTCTCGATGGTCGGCGTCACCTGGGCGCGCGGCGGCGAGGACTTCGACGTCAAGGTCGCGCTGCGCAAGGACGGGCGGTGGAGCACGTTCCAGACGCTCGACACCGACCGCGACGCCGAGGCCGACGCCGGCCCCGAGGTGGGCCGCGCCGGGACGGACCCGCTGTGGGTCGGTTCCGCCGACGGCGTCGCCGTGCGCGTCACGTCGCCCAGCGGCCAGCGTCCGGCGGACCTGAAGGTCGCCACCATCGACCCGGGCCGCGGCAGCGACGTCGCCCCGGCCGCCGCGACCGTCGGGCAGCCGAAGATCATCTCGCGCTCCTCGTGGGGCGCGAAGGGCCCGACGAAGGGCAACGAGTGCTCCGCGCCGGTGTACGGCGCGTCGACGCTGGGTGCGGTCATCCACCACACCGCGGGCTCGAACGACTACACGAAGGCCCAGTCGGCCGGCATCGTCCGGGCGACGCAGGCGTACCACACGGGCGCTCGCGGCTGGTGCGACATCGGCTACAACTTCCTGGTCGACAAGTACGGCCAGATCTTCGAGGGACGTCGCGGCGGCATCGCCAAGCAGGTCCGCGCGGCCCACTCCGGCAACGGTCCGGTCAACGAGCGCACCGTGGGCATCTCGATGATGGGCACCTACTCCAAGGTCGCGCCGACGGCCGCCACCAAGAAGGCCGTCGCCGACCTCGTCGCGTGGCGCTTCTCGCTGGCCAAGCTGAAGGCCACGGGCACCTACTCGCTGGGCGGCCTGCGGCTGAACCGCATCGTCGGCCACCGCGACGTCCTGTCCACCGAGTGCCCCGGCGCCGTCGCCTACGCGTGGGTGACGTCGTCCGGCTCCAGCGGTCTGCGGCAGGAGGTGGCCCGACGTCTCGCCGGGTCGTCGACGCCGAAGCCGCCGACCACCACGCCGACCTCGGGCAAGGACATCAAGTCCCTCGCCGCCGCGATCGGCAGCGAGAAGCTCGGCAAGCTCCTCAAGAAGGAGTGGGGCAACTCCGTCCAGCGTCGGGCGATCTACCAGAACATGGACCTGCTCTGGACGAAGGCCGCCGGGGCGTTCTCGGTGACCAGCGTCGTGCGCCGCGAGTGGCACCGCACGGGCGAGCAGGGCGGTCGCCTCGGCTTCCCGACCAGCAGCCGCAGCAGCACCGGTGACGCCAACGTCAAGTACCAGCGGTTCCAGAAGGGCAGCGTGTACATCGTCGGCACCGGCTCGGCGACGAAGGCGTACGCCATCTACGGTCCGATCTTCGAGTCCTACAAGACCGTGAAGGGCACCTCGGGCCCGCTCGGCGCGCCGACCTCGACCGTGCGTCGCGACCGCACCGGCTACCAGCGGGTGACGTTCGCGAAGGGCTACATGGAGTACTCGGAGGGCTCGCGCACCGTCAGCACCTGGTACAAGAACGGCTCGAGCCCGGACCAGCTGACCGTGCCGAAGGACCGCTCGGTCGTCATCAACGGTCGCGGCTTCGGCCACGGGATCGGCATGAGCCAGTACGGCGCGCAGGGCGCGGCGCGCAGCGGCAAGACGTTCAAGCAGATCCTCGCGTCCTACTACCCGGGCACCTCGCTCGCGCAGCGCAGCGGCTCGATCCGCGTGCTGGTGGGTGACGCCACGTCGTCGACGGTGACGGTCCGGGCGCGGTCGGGCCTGGTCTTCCGCACGCTGGCCTCCAGCAGCGGCACCACGCTGCCGACGTCGTCGTCGGGCACGCCGATCACCAACTGGCGCATCCGCGTCAGCACGGCCGACGCGACGAAGTCGGTGCTGGAGTACCGGGCAGGGTCGCGCTGGCGAGTCTTCCGCGACCGGATCTGGCGCGGCTCCGCCCAGTTCCAGGCGCCGTCGCTCGGGCTCGTCCTGCCGAACGGCTCGGTGCGCGAGTACCGCACGGCGATCCGGTCGGCGCTGCCCGCGTCGGGTGCGAAGGACCGCAAGACGGTCAACGTGCTGTCGCTGGACGACTACACGCGCGGCGTCGTCGCCTCGGAGATGCCGTCGAGCTGGCAGCAGGAGGCGCTCAAGGCGCAGGCCGTGGCGGCGCGGACGTACGCGGTGCGCACGCTGATGCCGTCGCGCTACTACGACGTGTGCGACACGACCTCGTGCCAGGTGTTCAAGGGACTGAGCGGGGAGACCGCCAACACCGACAAGGCCGTCGCTGCGACGCGCGGCTCGATCCTCACCTACCAGGGCAAGCCGGCCCTGACGCAGTACTCGTCGTCCTCGGGCGGGGCGTCGGCACCCGGCAGCGCGCCGTACCTCAAGGCGCACCTCGACCCGTGGGACGGCTGGTCGGGCAACGCCAACCGGTCGTGGCGCGTCGTGGTGAAGGCCGCGAGCATCGAGCGGGCGTTCCCGAAGGTCGGCACGCTGCGCAGCCTGACCGTCACGCAGCGTGACGGCACGGGCGACTGGAAGGGGCGGGTCGTCTCGATCCGCCTGACGGGCTCGAAGGGCACGCAGACGGTCTCCGGACCCGACCTGCGCTTCGCGCTCGGCCTGAAGTCGCACTACTTCCGCCTCGGCTGAGCCCGGCGCTCCTGCCGTCGTCGCCTGTGGGCGGCGACGGCGGGGCACCGGTTCCGGGACGTCCGAGGGAGTCGGCGATACTGCTCGACATGCTGTCGATCCTCCGGTCCCTCGGCTTCGCGGCCCTGGCGAACGTCGCGTCCCTCGGGCTCGCCGCCGCCGTCCTCGACGGGTTCTCCGTCCGGCTCGGCGGGCTGCTCGTGGCGGTCCTCGTCTTCACGGTCCTGGCCGTGGCGCTGCGTCGCGCGACCGCCACGCTCGCGCCGCGGCTCGCGCGTCCGTCGGCCGTGCTCGGCGGCCTCGTGCTCACGGCGGTGGCCCTGGTCCTCACCGACGCCCTGGTGCCCGGTGACGGCTTCGACCTGCACGGTCCGGTGGCCTGGGTCGTGACGGTGCTGCTCGTGTGGGCCGCCGGCGTGGCGTACGGCGAGGTGGACACCCAGGCGCCCGCCGAGGTGCCGCCCGTCGCCTCCTGACTCCAGATACCGGCCCCGGCGGGGGTGCCGGGCACCGGGCGGCGGATCGGCCCGGCGGGGGTGCCGGGCTCTGGGCGGCAGACCAGCACAGCACAGCACGACGCCGGTGGCCCGCCCCGAGGGGTGGACCACCGGCGTCGGTGGTGGTGCAGGACTGCTCGGCGGCGGTGCTACTCGGCGGCGGGTGCGTCGGCGATGGTCGCGACGACCTCGCCGGCGCCGATGGTGGCGCCGATCTCGGCGGACAGGCCGGTGACGGTGCCGGCCTTGTGCGCGGTGATGGGCTGCTCCATCTTCATGGCCTCGATGACGAGGACGGTGTCGCCCGCGGCGACCTCCTGGCCCTCCTCGACGGAGACCTTGACGACGGTGCCCTGCATGGGCGAGGTGAGCGAGTCGCCGGAGGCAGCGGCGCCGGCGGCCTTGCCGCCCTTGCGCTTCGGCTTCTTGGCGCCGCCCGCGGCACCGGAGGCGGCGACGGCGCCCAGGCCGCCGGGCAGGACGACCTCGACCCGCTTGCCGGCGACCTCGACGACGACGCGCTCGCGCTCGCCGGGCTCGTCGGTCTCCGTCGGGCCGCTGTAGGGCTCGAGCTGGTTGTCGTAGTCGGTCTCGATCCACGTCGTGTAGACGTCGAACGAGCCCTCGCCGTCCGCGGTCGGGAAGGCGTTGTAGGCGGGGTTGTCGAGCACGTCACGGTGGAACGGGATGACGGTCGGCATGCCCTCGACGACGAACTCGTCGAGCGCGCGGCGCGAGCGCTCGATGGCCTGCTCGCGGGTGCGGCCGGTGACGATCAGCTTGGCGACGAGGGAGTCGAAGGCTCCGGGGACGGTCTGGCCCTCCTCGTAGCCGCCGTCGAGGCGGACGCCGGGGCCCGACGGGGGCGCCCACTTCGTGAGCGTGCCGGGGGCGGGCAGGAAGCCGCGGCCGCCGTCCTCGGCGTTGATGCGGAACTCGATGGAGTGGCCGATGATCTCGGGGTCGCCGTAGCCGAGCTCCTCGCCGGCGGCGATGCGGAACATCTCGCGCACGAGGTCGATGCCGGTGACCTCCTCGGAGACGCAGTGCTCGACCTGGAGGCGGGTGTTGACCTCGAGGAAGCTGATGGTGCCGTCGCGGGCGACGAGGAACTCGCAGGTGCCGGCGCCGTAGTAGCCGGCCTCCTTGAGGATGGCCTTGGAGGAGTCGTACAGACGCTTGAGCTGGTCGTCGGTCAGGAACGGCGCGGGCGCCTCCTCGACGAGCTTCTGGTGGCGGCGCTGGAGCGAGCAGTCGCGCGTGGAGACGACGACGACGTTGCCGTGCTGGTCGGCGATGCACTGGGTCTCGACGTGGCGGGGCTTGTCGAGGAACTTCTCGACGAGACACTCGCCGCGGCCGAAGGCGGCGACCGCCTCGCGCGTGGCCGACTCGAAGAGCTCGGGGATCTCCTCGATCGTGCGGGCGACCTTCAGGCCGCGTCCGCCGCCGCCGAAGACGGCCTTGATCGCGACGGGCAGGCCGTGCTCCTCGGCGAAGGCGACGATCTCGTCGGCGTCCTTCGCGGGCTCCTTGGTGCCGGGCGCGAGCGGCGCGTTGGCGCGCTCGGCGATCTGCTTGGCCTTGGCCTTGTCGCCGAGGGCGTCGATGGCCGAGGGCGGCGGGCCGATCCAGACGAGGTCGGCGTCGATGACCGCCTGGGCGAAGTCGGCGTTCTCGGCGAGGAAGCCGTAGCCGGGGTGCACGCTGTCGGCGCCGGAGCGCTTCGCGACGGCGATGATCTTCTCGATGGAGAGGTAGGAGTCGCCCGGGGTCGCGCCGTCGAGCGAGTAGGCCTCGTCGGCCATGCGCACGAAGATCGCGTCGCGGTCGGGCTCGGCGTAGACGGCGACGCTGCCGATGCCGGCGTCCTTGCAGGCTCGGATGACGCGGACCGCGATCTCGCCACGGTTGGCGATCAGGACCTTCTGCAGGGGCTTGCTCACGAACACTCTCCTCGGGATGGACAGGCTGGGCGGGGGGCCGCACCGCGTGCTGAGTCTAGGGGGAGCGCGCGGTCGCGGCCGGATGAGGTACGTCACGCCGGGGGCGTGGTGTCCCCTCCGCACAGGTTAACGACCGTTAACCGACGGTGCTAGGCTCGCGCCATGGTCGCCGCATCGATGACAGGTCTCTCCCGCGAGCACGAGGACTTCCGACGCACCGTGCGGGAGTTCGCGGAGGCCGAGATCGCACCGCACGTGGCGCAGTGGGACCGCGACCACCACTTCCCGGTCGACGTCGTGCGCGCCATGGGCGACCTGGGGCTGTTCGGCCTCACGGCGCCCGAGGCGGTCGGCGGGGCGGACGGCGACTTCACGAGCCTGTGCGTCGCCATCGAGGAGCTGGGCCGGGTCGACCAGTCCATGGGCATCACGCTGCAGGCCGGCGTGGGCCTCGGCATCAACCCGATCGTCGCCTACGGCACGCCGGAGCAGCAGGAGCGCTGGCTGCCCGACCTGGTGGCCGGGCGCACGCTCGCCGGCTTCGGGCTCACCGAGCCCGGCGCGGGGTCCGACGCCGGCGCCACCCGAACGCGGGCCGTGCTCGACGGCGACACCTGGGTGGTCGACGGCGCGAAGCAGTTCATCACCAACTCCGGCAACCAGCTGACGTCCGTCGTCACGGTCACCGCACGCACGGGCGAGCGCGCCGACGGGCGCCCCGAGATCTCGGCGATCATGCTCCCGGCCGGGACGCCGGGATTCGTCGCCGAACCGGCCTACGACAAGCTCGGCTGGCACATCTCCGACACCCACCCGCTGACGTTCACGGGCGCGCGGGTACCCGCCGACCACCTGCTGGGGGAGCGCGGACGGGGCTACGCGCAGTTCCTGGCCACCCTCGACGACGGACGCATCGCGATCTCCGCGCTGTCGGTGGGCTGCCTGCAGGCCTGCCTGGATCTCTGCGTGCAGTACGCGGGCGAGCGGCAGACGTTCGGCGTCCCGATCGGGGCGAAGCAGGGCGTCGCGTTCCAGGTGGCCGACCTCGCCGTGCTGCTGGAGGGGGCGCGCGCCCTCACCTACCGGGCGGCTGGCCTCAAGGACGCCGGCGCGCCGTACGCCGTCGTCAAGCAGGCCGCGTCGGTGGCGAAGCTGTACTCGACGGAGGCGGCGGTCACCGGCACCCGGATCGCCACCCAGGTCTTCGGCGGGTACGGCTTCATGGAGGAGTACCCGGTGGCGCGCTTCTACCGCGACGCGAAGATCCTCGAGATCGGCGAGGGCACGAGCGAGGTGCAGCGCATGCTGATCGCCCGCGGCCTGGGCCTGCCCGTCGAGTGACGGCCGTGGCGCGGCAGCGTCAGAGGGTGACCAGGGCGCGGCAGGGCAGCGGCACGTGCCGCACCTGGTCGCCGAAGTCGACCTGGGCCGAGCGGGTGCCCTGGAGGCTGACGATGCGTCCGAGGCCCCAGGTGTCGTGGCTGACGCGCGCGTCGACCTCGTAGACCTCGTCCGGCACCTCGGCCGGACGCTGGAACGGGCTGGACGCGTGGTGGCGGCGCGAGGTGGGCATCACCCATGGTCCCACGTGCCGGGCCCGTCGAGGACCGGATCGCGTGACCTGGTCAGTCGAGGGGTCGGTTCCAGAGGTCGGTCCAGACGACGTCGAGGTCGGCGACGAGGTCGCGCAGCAGCGGGAGGCTGATCCCGACCACGCAGTGGTGGTCGCCCTCGATGCCGCGCACGAAGGCGCCGCCGAGGCCGTCGATCGTGAAGGCGCCTGCCACGTGCAGCGGCTCGCCGGTGGCCACGTAGGCGTCGATCTCGATGTCGCTGACGTCGGCGAAGTGCACGACGGTCGACGCGCTGTCGACGACCTCGCGCCCGCCCCGGCGCACGCAGTGGCCGGTGTGCAGCACCCCGGACCGTCCGCGCAGGCGCCGCCAGCGGGCGCGCGCGGTGTCGGCGTCGCCCGGCTTGCCCAGGATCTCGCCCTCGAACGCGAGCACGGAGTCGCAGCCCACGACGAGCGCGTCGGGGTCGTCGACGCCGGACGCGACGGCGCGGCACTTCAGCTGCGCGAGGGCGGCCGCCAGGTTGGCGGCGTCGTGGGTCGTCACCTGCGACTCGTCGACCCCGGAGACCACCACCTCCGGCTCGATGCCCGCCGCCCGCAGCGTCGCGAGCCGGGCGGGGGACTGGGAGGCCAGGACCATGCGCACCATGCGCCCATCGTGGCAGGCCCGACGCCCGCCCCCCATCGGTGGATGTGCAACATCAGCGCCGGCACGGGGCGGCATCGGTGGCTGGAGAACGTCTGCGGCCGTCTTGCGGTTGCTGGTCCACCGATGGTGGGGGTGGGAGTGGGGACGGGGCGCGGGTCAGACGGGGGGAGGGGAGCCGTGCGTCACGCGCTCGGCGCGCAGGTCCGGGTGGGCGAGCACGGCGTCGACGAGGCTGCGCGGACCCCCCACCGTGAACCAGTCGGGGTCGACGTCGGAGGCGATGCACCACGCATGGTCCTCCGGCCAGGTGAACGACGCCTGCGGCAGGTCGGCGGGCCACCCCGGACGCGGCGGGCGGGCGCCCCAGTCGCCGACGTCGGCGACCGCGCCGGTGAACAGCAGGTAGGAGCGCTCGCCGGCCAGGTCGGCACGCGGCGCGTCGAGCACGTCGCGGTCGAAGGCCGGCGCGACCTCCGGGGGAGGCGGCTGGCGGAACAACCGCCCGAACAGGCGGTGCGGGTCCATCTCGGCGTAGACCCGTCCGCCGCCCTCCAGCTCGCCCCAGCCCTCCCAGAGGGCGAACCAGCACCGCTCCGGCGTGGACGTGTGGGCCGCGGCCAGCCGCGTCACGAGCGCCACGACGTCCGGGTCGGGCCGGTAGGGGTCGGCGTCCTCGCCGTCGAAGCGGACCGTGGCGTACGCGTCGAGGCCCGGCGGACCCTGTGTGACCAGCACCGGCCAGGACGCGTCGGCACGCACGACCCAGTCCGCCACGGACACGTCGGGCTCGTGGCGCAGGGGCATGCGTCGGCCGTCAGGCCCAGGCGGAGCGACGCCAGGCGTCGGGGCCGACGCGCAGCGGCGTGCGGGCCGCGCGGGAGGGGTGGCCCCACTCGCTGCGCGGCTTCGGGCCCGCGGCGTTCGCCGCCGCGTGCGCCGCGGCGGCGTTGCGCGCCGCCACGACCGCCACCAGGGCGGCGAGCTCCTCGGACGTCAGGTCACCGCGGACCACCCGCAGCACCGGCTTCACCGGTGCCGCGGTGGTCTCGGTCCCCTCGTCCTGGGGGGTCGTCCCGCCGGCCATCACAGCGGGATGTTCCCGTGCTTCTTCGGCGGCAGCGTCTCGCGCTTGGTGCGCAGCAGGCGCAGGGCCTTCACGACCTCCGCGCGGGTCTGCGACGGCTCGATGACGCCGTCGATGTAGCCGCGCTCGGCCGCCACGTACGGGTTGCAGAGCGTGTCCTCGTACTCGGTCATCAGCTCGGCGCGCTTGGCCTCGGGGTCGTCGGCCGCCGCCACCTCGCGGCGGTAGAGGATGTTGACCGCGCCCGACGCGCCGACCACGGCGATCTGGCCCGTGGGCCACGACAGGTTGACGTCGGCGCCGAGGTGCTTGGAGCCCATGACGTCGTACGCGCCGCCATAGGCCTTGCGCGTGATGATCGTGACGAGCGGGACGGTGGCCTCGGCGTACGCGTAGATCAGCTTGGCGCCGCGGCGGATGATGCCGTTCCACTCCTGCTCCGTGCCGGGCAGGAAGCCGGGCACGTCGACGAACGTCAGCACGGGGATGTTGAAGGCGTCGCAGGTGCGCACGAAGCGCGCGGCCTTCTCGGAGGCGTCGATGTCGAGGCAGCCGGCGAGCTGCATGGGCTGGTTGCCCACGACGCCGACCGCGCGGCCCTCGACCCGGCCGTAGCCGATGACGAGGTTCGGCGCGAACAGCGGCTGGACCTCGAGGAAGTCGCCGTCGTCGAGGACGGCCTCCATGACGGTGCGGATGTCGTACGGCTGGTTGGCCGAGTCGGGGATGAGCGTGTCGAGCGCGAGGTCGGTCTCCGTCGGCTCGAGGTCCGCGACCTCGTCGTAGACGGGCGCCTCCTCCATGTTGTTCTGCGGGAGGAAGGAGATCAGCGCCTTCACGTACTCGATCGCGTCCTCCTCGTCGGAGGCGAGGTAGTGGGCGTTGCCGCTGCGCGTGTTGTGCGTGCGGGCGCCGCCGAGCTCCTCCATCGTGACGTCCTCGCCGGTGACCGTCTTGATGATGTCCGGACCGGTGATGAACATGTTCGACTTCTCGTCGACCATGATCGTGAAGTCGGTGACGGCGGGGGAGTACACGTGGCCGCCGGCGCACGTGCCCATGATCATCGAGATCTGGGGGATGACGCCCGACGCGTGCACGTTGCGCGTGAAGATCTCGCCGTAGAGGCCGAGCGAGACGACGCCCTCCTGGATACGGGCGCCGGCACCCTCGTTGATGCCGATGATCGGGCAGCCCGTCTTGATCGCCAGGTCCATGACCTTGGTGATCTTCTCGCCGTACACCTCGCCGAGGCTGCCGCCGAAGACCGAGAAGTCCTGGCTGAAGACGCACACCTGGCGGCCGTCGATCGTGCCGTAGCCGGTGATGACGCCGTCACCGAGCGGACGGTTCTTCTCCAGGCCGAACTTGGTGGAGCGGTGGCGGGCGAGGGCGTCGAGCTCGACGAACGAGCCCTCGTCGAAGAGCTGCTCGATCCGCTCGCGGGCGCTCTGGCGGCCCTTGGCGTGCTGCTTCTCCGCGGCACGCTCGGCGACCTCGACGGTGGCCTCGTGACGGCGTCGCCGGAAGTCCTCCAGCTTGCCCGCGGTCGTGTGCAGCTCCGGACGCTCTTCGATCTCTGCTTCGCTCACGAGGGTCAGAGTAGCGAGGGACGGCCTTCTGCGTTGTGTGAGGCTTGCCGCATGGAAGCACCGACCCCGGCCCCGACACCTGCCGCGCCGACCCCCGACCGGCCCCTCCTCGACGTCGAGGAGCTGCGGCGTGCGCTGCTCGTCGACGGGGGGCTGTGGACCGCGGTCGAGGTGTCGACCAGCACCGCGAGCACCAACGCCGACGTCGTCGCGGCGGTCGCCCAGGGCGCGCCCGAGGGCCTGGTCGTCTCCACGGAGCACCAGACGGCAGGGCGAGGGCGGCTGGACCGACGCTGGGAGGCGCCGCCGCGGTCGGGTCTGGTGGTCTCCGTCCTGCTGCGCCCCGACACCGTGGCGCTGCCGCAGTGGACGTGGCTGCCGCTGCTGGCCGGCATCGCCGTCGACCTCACGGCCCGCGACTGCGGCGTCGCGTCGGGGCTGAAGTGGCCGAACGACGTGCTCGTCGACGGCCGCAAGCTCTCCGGGATCCTCGTCGAGCGGGCGGAGGGGTCCGCCGGCGCGGCCGCCGTGCTCGGCATCGGCATCAACCTGACCCTCACGCAGGAGGAGCTGCCCGTGCCCACGGCGACGTCCTTCGCGCTCGCGGGCGCGGCCACCACCGACCGCGGCGTGGTGCTGCAGATCCTGCTCGGCCACCTCGAACGTCTCTACCGTCGCTGGGTCGCCGGTGCCGGCGACCCGACCCTGCTGCGTGCCGACTACCTCGAGCGTTGCGTCACGCTCGGCTCGACCGTCCAGGTGGACCTGCCCGACGGGTCGGTGCTGCACGGCCGAGCCGACGACGTCGACCCCCTGGGCCGCCTGGTGGTCGCCGGACGCGCGATCAGCGCCGGCGACGTCACGCACGTGCGTCCCGCCCGCTGAGACGACGGCACCGCCGACCTGCCGCCGCCCCGCCGTCACGATCCCTCCCGGTCCCCGGGCGCGCCGTGGGAGGATTCCCGCATGGCGCTCTCCCGCAAGTTCATGATGGACGGCGAACAGGTCGTCGCCACGACGCGCACCCACGTCAAGGTCCTGTTCGTCCCGCTGGTCATCCTGCTCGCCGTCGCGTTCGCGGGCAGCTTCCTCGCCGCCAGGGCGGGCAGCTCCGGCGACGGCTACGTCCGGTGGGCGGTCGTCGCGGTCGCGGTCGTCGTCGTCCTGTGGGGCAGCGTCGTGCCGTTCCTGCGCTGGCTGTCCTGGACGTACAGCCTCACCACGCAGCGGCTCGTCGAGCAGAAGGGCATCCTGACCCGCGAGGGTCGGGTCATCCCACTCAGCCGGATCAACGACGTGTCCTACGAGAAGAACCTCAACGACCGGATCCTCGGCTGCGGCACGCTCATCATCCACAACGCCAGCGAGGAGGCCGGGCTCGAGCTGCGCGACATCCCGCACGTCGAGTCCTTCCACCGCCAGGTCAGCGACCTGGTGTTCGCGGCGCACCGGGGGAGCGATGAGTCGGTCTGACCTGCGCGACGAGCTCGCCCGGCTGATCCTCCACGAGGGGATGGAGCTCACCGGCGAGCAGGTCGCCGAGCTGGCCGGGCTCGACCTCGAGCGCGCCGAGCGGCTCTGGCGCTCGCTCGGCTTCGCCGACAGCGGCGACGTGCCCGCGTACGGCGAGCACGACGTCGCCGCGGCGCGCCTGGCCGCCGCTGCGTTCGAGGAGGGGCTGCTGGAGGAGCGCACCATCTTCCGCATGACGCGCGCGCTCGGCCAGACGCTCGCCCGGCTCGCGGACTGGGAGGTGCAGACGATCGTCGACCAGGTCGAGGCCGACGTCGAGGCCGGACGGGCGAGCAGCCGGCTCGAGAGCGCGGTCGCGATCGCCGAGCACGTCGCCCCCGGGTTCGACCGGCTCCTGCTCTACGCCTGGCGCCGCCACCTCGCGGCGGCCGCGGGCCGGCTCGAGGCGCTCGGTGCGGTCGACGCCGAGCTGCTCTCGACCACCATGAGCATCGGCTTCGCCGACCTCTCCCGGTTCACGGCCATGACCAACACGCTCAGCGACGTGCGCCTCGGCGAGCTGGTCGAGAACTTCGAGACCCGGTGCACCGACGTCGTCACGTCGCGGGACGGTCGCGTCATCAAGGCGCTCGGCGACGCCGTCCTCTTCGTCAACCCCGACCCGCGCGAGGCCACGCTCACGGCCCTGGAGCTGGTGGCGAACATCGGCTCCCGAGACGACCTCCCCGACGTGCGCGTCGGCCTGGCCACCGGCTCGGTGATCAGCCGCCTGGGCGACGTGTTCGGCCCGCCCGTCAACCTCGCCGCCCGGCTCTCGCACGTCGCCCGCAGCAACCGGGTCCTCGTCGACGACGCCACGGCCGCCGACCTGACCGACGAGGAGTTCGAGATGCGGACGCTGCCGCCGCGACCGCTGCGCGGGTTCGGGAACGTCTCGCCGATCACGGTCAGCAGGCGTCGCGCGTTCCGCCCGCGCACCGTCAGGCGCTGGTAGCACCGCCCGTGGCGGTCGATATCCTGCGAGCATGCCGCTGACACCGCACCTCGCCGTCGTCGGGGGCGGCCAGCTCGCCCGCATGATGCAGGTCCCGGCCGTCGCGCTGGGCCTGCGGATCCGGCTGCTGGCCGAGGGCCCCGACGTCTCCGCAGCCCAGGTCGTCCCCGACCACCTCGTCGGCGACCACACCGACCTCGACGACCTGCGCGCCGTCTGCGCCGGCAGCCCGGTCGTCACCTTCGACCACGAGCACGTCCCGCCGGAGCACCTGCGGGCGCTCGAGGCCGAGGGCCACGCGCCGCGGCCCGGGCCCGACGCCCTGCTCTACGCCCAGGACAAGGGTGAGATGCGGGTGCGGCTCAGCGTCCTCGGGCTGCCCTGCCCGCTCTTCCTGCTCCTGCCCCGCGACGTCGAGGAGGCGCTCGAGGAGCTCGAGGACTTCGGCTACCCGGCCGTGCTCAAGACCACCCGCGGCGGCTACGACGGCAAGGGCGTGTGGGTGGTGCGCAGCGCCGACGAGGCGTCCGAGGTCCTGGCCACCGCCCTCGCCGAGGGGCGCGAGATCATCGCCGAGGAGCTCGTCGACTTCCGCCGCGAGCTCAGCGCCCAGGTCGCCCGCACCCCCTCGGGCGAGGTCGTCGCCTACCCGGTCGTGCAGTCGACCCAGGTCGACGGGATCTGCAAGGAGGTCGTCGCGCCCGCGCCCGACCTCGACCCCGCGCTCGCGCAGGAGGCCACCGACGTCGCCGTCCGGGTCGCCACCGAGCTCGGCGTCACCGGCATGCTCGCCGTCGAGCTGTTCGAGACCGCCGACGGACGCGTGCTCGTCAACGAGCTGGCGATGCGTCCGCACAACACCGGCCACTGGAGCATCGACGGCGCCGCCACGAGCCAGTTCGAGAACCACCTGCGCGCCGTGCTCGACCTGCCCCTCGGCCCCACGACGCCGCACCACGCCTGGACCGTCATGGTCAACGTGCTCGGCGGCGCCGTGCAGGACCTCGAGGCCCAGCAGGCCGTCGTGCTCGCCGCCGTCCCGCACGCCAAGGTGCACCTCTACGGCAAGGGCGTGAAGCCCGGACGCAAGGTCGGGCACGTCACCGTCACCGGCGACGACCTCGACACCGTCCTTGCCGACGCCCGCCGCGCCGGCGACCTCCTCCAGGACGGCTGAGCTCCCCGCCTTCGGGCGGTGACGTCTCCATCTTCCGGGGTCTCGGGGTCTGGCCCGAGCCCGCCCTCGACGCACGATTCTTCCTTCGCGTGTTCTGAGGGCAAGGTTCTGCGTTTGCAGATCCACCGATAGCGCGCTGTCGGTGCAGATGTCTCGGCGTTCGCGTTGCCCTGACGACACGAACGCAGAAGGATCCGTCTCCCCACCCCCACAGGCATGCACGATGCTGCGTTCGCGTCTTCGGAGGCCACCCCAGCGCAGGCCGGGGCAGCGCAGCAGCACGGCACGATCCCGGAGGGAGGAGGCCCGGCGGTAGGGTCGGCGGCATGAGCGCTCAGCCCCGCGTGGGCATCGTCATGGGGTCGGACTCGGACTGGCCGGTCATGGAGGCCGCGGCCCTCGCCTGTCAGGAGATGGGGATCGCCTACGAGGCCGACGTCGTCTCGGCGCACCGCATGCCCGACGAGATGCTGGCCTACGGGCGCGACGCCCACACCCGCGGTCTCGAGGTGATCGTGGCCGGTGCCGGCGGCGCCGCGCACCTGCCCGGCATGCTGGCCGCCGTCACGCCGCTGCCCGTCATCGGCGTGCCCGTCCCCCTGAAGTACCTCGACGGCATGGACTCGCTGCTGTCGATCGTCCAGATGCCCGCCGGCGTGCCCGTGGCGACCGTGTCCATCGGCAACGCCCGCAACGCCGGCCTGCTCGCCGCACGCATCCTCGCGGTCGGCGACCCCGAGCTCACGCAGCGCGTGCTCGACTTCCAGGACGCGCTCGCCGAGGCGGCCCGCGCCAAGGGCGCCGCCATCCGCGACCGCTAGTCGTCGTCCCCACGTTTCGGTACGTCATCGCCCGTTCCGTGCGGCGGAACGGGCGATGACGTACCGAAACGTGGGGACTGCGAGGCGCGGTCAGGCGGGGGTGAGGCCCAGCGAGCGGTCGGTCCAGGTCTTCAGGTCCGAGTACAGCGTCGGGTTGTCGCCGAGCGAGACCCCGTAGGACGGCACGATCTCCTTGAGCTGCGGCCGCCAGGCGTCGATCTGCCCGGGGAAGCAGCGCTCCAGGACGTCGAGCATGGCTGCGACGGCGGTCGACGCGCCGGGGGAGGCGCCCAGCAGGCCCGCGATGGTGCCGTCGGAGGCGTTGACGACGGTGGTGCCGAACTCGAGCGAGCCGCCGAAGCGACCCTTCTTGCGCACCACCTGGACGCGCTGGCCGGCCGTGATCAGCTCCCAGTCGCCCTCCTCGGCGAGGGGGGCGAAGACCTGCAGGTCCTGGACCTTGCGGCCACGCGACTTCGCCAGCTCGAGCACCAGGTACTTGATGAGGCCCCACGACGTCACGCCGACGGCGGCCATGGGCATGAGGTTGTGCGGGCGCACCGACAGCGGCAGGTCGGTGAACGAGCCCTCCTTGAGGAACTTCGGCGTCCAGCCGGCGTAGGGGCCGAACAGCAGCGAGCGCTGCCCGCCGATGACGCGCGTGTCGAGGTGCGGCACCGACATCGGCGGCGCGCCGACTGCGGCCATGCCGTAGACCTTCGCCTCGTGCTTCGCGGTGACCGTCTCGTCGAGGCAGCGGATGAACTCCCCGCTCACCGGGAAGCCGGCGAAGCCCTTGATCTCCTCGATGCCCGCCTTCTGCAGGAGCTGGATCGCGCCACCGCCCGCGCCGACGAAGACGAACTTCGCCGAGATCCAGATCGTGCGGCCGTCGTCGAGGTCCTTGACCTTGACGCGCCAGGTGCCGTCGGTGTCGCGCTTGAGGCCCTTGACCTGGTGGCGGTACCGGATGTCCGCGCCCTGGCTCGTCAGGTTGCCGAGCAGCTGCGCGGTGAGCGAGCCGAAGTCGACGTCGGTCCCGTGGTCGGTCCAGCTGACCGCGACGTCCTCGGACGGGTCGCGACCCTCGGCCATGAGCGGGAGGCGGCGGGCGAACTCGTCGTGGTCGTGCACCCACTCCAGGCCCGCGAAGAGCGGGTGGCCGGCGAGCGCGTCGTAGCGCTTGCGCAGGTAGTCGACGTTCTCCGTGCCGCGCACGAAGCTGACGTGCGGGACGGGGTTGATGAACGACGACGGGTCCTTCAGCAGTCCGTTGTCGACCCCGTGCGCCCAGAACTGGCGCGAGAGCTGAAACTGCTCGTTGACCGTGACGGCCTTCGAGACGTCGACGCCGCCGTCGGCGGTCTGCGGCGTGTAGTTGAGCTCGCAGAGCGCGGAGTGGCCGGTGCCGGCGTTGTTCCACGGGCCGGAGCTCTCCAGGCCGGGCTGGTCCAGCCGCTCCAGCAGCGTCATCGACCAGTCGGGCTGCAGCGACTTCAGCAGCGAGCCGAGCGTGGCGCTCATGATCCCGGCGCCCACGAGGAGCACGTCGGTCGTGATGCGCTCAGGGGTGGCGGACGGGCGGGTGGCGGGGGTGGGCGAGTTCAACGCAAGGTCTCCTGGGGTCACCGGGGCACCGACGTGGTCGACGTCTGCTGCGCCTTCCAGGGTCTCTCGTACCGGGGGTACGGGGCGAGTCGAAATGGTGTGACATGGTCGGGATCGGGTGTGATCTTCGTCGCGCCGGCCGTGTCGGGTGGTGCGGCGCGGACATCAGTAGAGCTGCGCCTGGTAGCCGGGGCCCTCGTAGTAGGCGCGGACCTCCTCGAGCGTCTGGTCCGAGCGCTCGAGCGCGTGCGCGATCTCCGATCGCGAGGGGACGGCGTCGGGGTGCCAGGTGTCGGGCTCCCAGAGGTGGGAGCGCAGGAACGCCTTGGAGCAGTGGAAGAACACCTGCTCGACGCTGACCTCGCACACCAGCACCGGCCGGTGCCCGCGCACGACGAGGGCGTCGACGTACGCCGGCGGGTCGTCGTCGGTGCGCAGCAGTCGGGCGGTGCCGTTGACGCGCAGCGTGTCGCCGCGTCCGGGCACGACCGACAGCAGCCCGACGTGCGGGTTCGTGAGCACGTTCGCGTACCCGTCGGCCCGGCGGTTCCCGGGCCGTTCCGCGATCGCCAGCGTGTGCTCGTCGACGACGTGCACCAGGGACCCGGCGGGGTCGCCCTTCGGCGAGACGTCGCACGTGCCGTCGGCGCCCGAGGTCGCGAGCAGGCAGAACGGCGACGCGTCGAGCCAGGCGACGTGCTCAGGGTGCAGGCGGTCGCGGTCCTTCGACGCCGCGCGCGGCATCGGTGCGCCGAGGACGGCGCGCAGCTCGTCGAGGTCGTGGATGCGTCCCATGTCGGTCACCCTAGGACGCCGTGCGGCCCGCGGGGAGGCGGTCGACGCGACTCAGTGGTCGCGGATGAAGGACGTGACGCGGGTGAGGGTGGGCGTGCGGGGTGCCGAGCCGAAGCCGAAGCGGACGGGCGGGTCGACGGGGGCGAGCGGGCCGAGGTCCTCGCCGTCCCAGCTGATGGTCGCGGCCGCGACGCGCCACGCGTCCGCCGCGGCGTACCACTCCGTCCGGCCGTGGCCCGCGGTGCCGTGGGTGCGCACGCCCGGCATGACCCGCCGCGCGATCGGGTCGCAGAACCGGGCCCACGCCTCGAGCCGTCCGAGCGGCCCGGGCACGGCCTGCAGGAGCCAGCCGATCGGGGCGCGCGCGCCGGGGACCCAGTGCGCCTCCAGCGGACCGGCCAGGACGCCCCAGCCGTCGACCGCGACGGGCACGACCCGGACGTCGTCGAACGTGTAGGTCGCCGAGACGAGGCCGGCGATCCGCTCGTCCGGCGCGAGCAGGACGCGGTGGCCGTCGGGCCGCTCCACCATCGCGTCGGCGAAGGCGCCGTACGGGCTGCGGTCCCAGATGCCAACCACGACGCGTGTGCCGCTCGCGGTGCCGAGGCCGGTGATGTGTCCGTCGAAGCGCTGGGTCGTCACGGCACCAGTGTGGGCGACCCCACGGGACCCGGCAGCCCGAGTCGTGGCGTCGCGACGTACGATTACTAGGTCGTCCAACTAAACATGAGCGTTGTCTCACCCAGGGATTCGGAGCCGTAGCCGTGACCGACATGTTCGTGCTGTCAGAGGAGCACCAGGCCATCCGCGAGGCCGTCCGCGCCGTCGCCGAGGCGAAGGTCGCGCCGTACGCCGCGCAGGTCGACGAGGAGGCCCGCTACCCGCGCGAGGCCCACGAGGCGCTCGTCGCCGCGGACTTCCACGCCCCCCACGTGCCCGAGGAGTACGGGGGAGCCGGCGCCGACGCCCTCGCCACGGTCCTCGTCATCGAGGAGGTCGCGCGGGTCTGCGTGTCGAGCTCGCTGATCCCCGCCGTGAACAAGCTCGGCTCGCTGCCGGTCATCCTCGGCGGCGACGAGACCCTCAAGAAGAACTACCTGTCGCGGCTCGCCGCGGGGGAGGGCTTCAGCTACTGCCTGTCCGAGCCCGACGCGGGCTCCGACGCCGCCAACCAGAAGACCCGGGCCGTCCGCGACGGCGACCACTGGGTGCTCGACGGCACCAAGCGCTGGATCAGCAACGCCGGCGAGTCGGCCTTCTACACGGTCCTCGCGCAGGTCGACCCGGCGAGGCGCAGCAAGGGCATCACCGCGTTCGTCGTCGAGGCGACCGACGAGGGCGTCTCCTTCGGTGCGCCCGAGAGGAAGCTCGGCATCAAGGGCTCGCCCACCCGCGAGGTCTACCTCGACTCCGTGCGCATCCCCGAGGACCGCATCATCGGCGACGTCGGGCAGGGCTTCGCGCTCGCGATGCAGACGCTCGACCACACCCGCGTCACGATCGCCGCGCAGGCGGTCGGCGTCGCGCAGGGCGCCCTCGACTACGCGCTCGGCTACGTGCAGGAGCGCCAGCAGTTCGGCAAGCCGATCAGCGACTTCCAGGGCGTGCAGTTCATGCTCGCCGACATGGGCATGAAGGTCGAGGCCGCCCGTCAGCTCACGTACGCCGCCGCGGGCCGCTCCGAGCGCGGCGACGACGACCTGACGTTCTTCGGTGCGGCTGCCAAGGCGTTCGCGTCCGACACCGCCATGCAGGTGACGCTCGACGCCGTCCAACTGCTCGGCGGCTACGGGTACACCCGCGACTACCCCGTCGAGCGGATGATGCGCGACGCGAAGATCACCCAGATCTACGAGGGCACGAACCAGGTCCAGCGCATCGTCATGGCCCGCCAGCTCCTCGCGGGCGTGCAGTCGACCCTCTGACCGACGGCCGGGACGCGGCGGCTCGTCGTGGGTTGACCTCGAGTGCGCTCGAGGTCCTATGGTCGAGGGCGTGGACACACGAGACGCAGCACGACGCCCGGACGCCGCCGACGACCGTCCAGGCTCGGGAGGCGCCGACGGCGACGGTCGTGCCGAGCTGTTGAAGGCCGCGTTCCGACGGCACGCGACGGGTGTCGCCGTCGTCACGGCGCTCGGACCGGACGGCCCGGTCGGGCTCACGGCCTCGAGCGTGGCCTCGGTGTCCGCCCACCCACCGGCCCTCTCGTTCTCGGTGCTCACCAGCAGCCGGACCGCCCAGGTGGTCGTCGCGGCCGACGCGCTCGACGTGCACCTGCTGCCCGCCGACCTGGTCGACGTCGCCGACGCCTACGGCAGGTCGGCAGGGGAGCGCTTCACCCCGGAGCAGGGCTGGGTGGTCGACGAGCAGGGGACGACGCTGCCGGGTGCCGTCGCGTCGCTGCGCTGCGTCCCGATCACGACCGTCCCCGTGGGGGAGGCCGTGGTCGTCGTCGCCGAGGTGCGCGACGTACGGCTCGGGCCCGTCGGCGAGCCGCTCGTCTACCACGACCGCACCTATCGCACGGTGGGCCGACAGGTCTGAGACGCCGCTCGCCCAGACCGCTCCGTCAGCTCTTCGGGGGCAGCCCGTCGGGTGTGCAGAGCTTTCCGATGCTGCCCGTGCGGTCGGCGGCGATCAGGTCGAAGAGCTGCTTGCTGCGCTCGGGGTCCCAGCGCACCGAGAAGTCCGCGAGCGGCACCGTGCAGCTCTGGCCGCCGTCGCCCATCGCCGAGCGCAGCCCGAGGGCGAACTTCAGCAGCGCGTACGGGCCGGTGCCCTCGCCGATCTGCACGGCCGACGCGGCGCCGGTGTTCACGCCCCAGTAGCGGACCGGGTTGATGATCGTCCACGGCGACGCAGCCTTGCGCGCGATGCCCGCGATGACCTCGCGCTGGCTCTGCACGCGCTGGATGTCCTGCGTCGCGTAGCTGTGCCGGTTGCGGGAGTACGCGAGGGCGGTCCGGCCGTCGGCCTCCTGGCAGCCCGCCTTCACGTCCAGCCCGGAGTCGCGGTCCTTGATCGCCTCCTTCGGGCAGATCTCCACGCCGCCGAGCGCGTCGACGACCTTGACCAGGCCGCCGAAGCCGATCTCGACGTAGTCGTCGACCCGGATGCCGGTGTTCTGCTCGACCGTCTGCGTCAGCAGGGCCGGACCGCCGTAGGCGTAGGCGGCGTTGATCTTCGTGGTGCCGTATCCCGGCACCTGCACCATCGAGTCGCGCGGGATCGAGACGAGCGTCGAGGGACCGGCGCCCGTGTGCAGCAGCATGATCGTGTCGGTGCGGCCTCGTCCGCCGCCGTCGCCACCCGTCGCCAGCTCACGCTGCTCCTGCGCGCTCAGGCCGGCGCGGCTGTCGGAGCCCACCAGCAGGAAGGTCGTGCCGGGCTGCTCGCCCGGTCGGTCGCCCTCGGGCTCGAACGGCACCTTCGTGGACGTCGAGTAGGCGTACAGCGGCGTCCCCACCAGGAAGGCGAGCCACGCCACCAGGAGCAGCAGGACCCATCGGGCCTTGCCGCGACGTCGGCCGCCCCCGGAGCGCTCACGACCGCGCTCGGTGCGCCCGCCGCCCGGCGGCGGCAGGTTCGGCGGCGGCAGGTCGTCACCCCGTCGTCTCGACGTGGCGGGCTGCTGTCGCGTGGGTGCGGGCTCCCCACGTCCGCCGTCGGAACCGTAGAGCCAGTCGTAACGGTCCTCCGGACGCTCCTGTGCCATGGCACAGAACCTAGCCGAGCGGGGACCGCGCACGACGTGTTCACGCCGATCCTCAGCGGAAAAGCAGGTCCGGGTCGGGAAACACGGATCGCTCGGCGCGCCCTCGACTCGAGGTCGAGACTTTGTGTGACCATCGTCGGGACCTGCTCGCCCTGCTCTTCCCCCTGGCAGCGACCCCGAGGACGACATGCACGACGACCGCCCGACCTCATCCCGCACCTCGACGACCCGGACCGCCTCCGAGCGCATCCAGCTGCGCCGGGCGCTGACGCTCACGCTGATGACCCTCGTCGTGCCCGGCTCGGCCCAGGTGGCGGCCGGGAACAAGCGACTCGGCCGGGTGGCGCTGCGCGTGTGGATCGCCTGCCTCGTCGCCGGCGCGGTGCTGCTCTTCCTCGCGCTCTTCGCGCGCACCAGCCTCATGGGGCTCATGACCGACGCCCGCCTGCTGACCCTGCTGCGCTTCCTGCTGCTCGCCGGCGCCGTCTTCTGGGCGCTGCTCATCGTCGACGCCTGGCGGCTCGGCCAGCCGCTGCGGCTCGCGCGTCGCCACCGCCCGTGGGTCGCGGGCCTCAACGGCGCGCTGTGCCTGGTCACCGCCGGGGCGCTCGTGTTCGCGGCGCACCTCGTCAGCGTCAGCACCGGCGTGATCGACACCGTCTTCGCGGCCACCACCACGTCCAAGCCGGCCGACGGTCGCTACAACGTGCTGCTCATGGGCTCGGACTCCGGCGCCGACCGCACCGGCATGCGTCCGGACTCGCTCAACGTCGCCAGCATCGACGCCAAGACCGGCCGGACCGTGATCATCGGCCTGCCCCGCAACCTCGAGGACGTCCCGTTCCCGTCGGACTCGTTCATGAAGAAGGAGTTCCCGAAGACCTTCGACTGCGAGGGGTGCTACCTCAACGCCGTCAACACCTGGGCCGAGGACCACGCGCAGGAGCTCGGCGTCAAGAAGGTCGGCGAGCGCACGCCCGGCATCCAGGCGACGATCGACGCCGTCGAGGAGATCACCGGGCTGCGCCTCAACTACTACGCCCTCGTCAACATGGCCGGCTTCGCCAAGCTCGTCGACGCCGTCGGCGGCGTCACGGTCGACGTCCAGGAGCGCACGCCGATGTTCGGCCACGACGACGCCTGGAAGCAGCAGTACGTGGAGGCGGGACGGCGCAAGCTCAACGGCGAGCAGGCGCTCTGGTACGCCCGCAGCCGCGTGCTGAACAACGACTTCTCGCGGATGGGACGCCAGAAGTGCGTCATGACCGCCATGCTGCGCGAGCTCAGCCCGCGCAAGGTGCTCATGAACGTCGAGAAGATCGCCGACTCCAGCAAGACCCTCCTCGACACCGACATCCCGGCGCGCGACCTCAACGTCTTCATGGAGCTCGCGCTGAAGGCGAAGTCGCAGCCCGTCTCGTCGGTCTCGCTCGTGCCGCCGGTCATCTACACCGGCAACCCCGACTACGACAAGGTCCGCACGCTCGTCAGCCGCGCCATCGCCACCTCCGAGGGCCACGGCGGACGACCGGCGACCGACGGCATCCTCGCCGCGTCGCTCACGACCCTCACGCCGCAGGCCCCGGCCGGCACGTCGGCCTCGGCCTCGGCCTCGGCCGGGACCGGGACGGGCGCCCCGGCCAAGGACCCGACGCGGGCGAACCAGACGAACGACGTCGACGCGACCTGCTGAGTCGACGTGCTCGTCCGTGCCTCTTGGGCCCGTGGGGGATCATGGGTCTTCGCCAGGACCCCCAGCCGCGAGGAACCATGACCCGTCGTCGAGCCAAGGTGCTCAGCCCGAGCACCGAGGAGCTTCCCCCCAGGGCCCGGTTCCGTCGAGCGCTGCGCCTCTGCCTGCTGTCCGCCGTCGCACCCGGGTCCGCGCAGCTCGCCGTCGGCCACCGCTGGGTCGGGCGGATCGCGCTCGGCGTGTACGCGCTCGGGCTCGTCGCCCTGGGCTGGCTGGCCCTGTCCTACCGCCACGACCGCGCCGGCCTGATCGGCCTCGTCACCGACCCCGACGTCCTGCAGGTGTTCCGCTTCGGTGTCGCCGCGGCGGCGGTCGCGTGGACGGCCCTGTTCGTCGACGCCTGGCGCCTGGCGCGACCCCTGCAGCTGACCCGGGCGCGGGCGGCGGTCGTGCTCGTGCTCAACACGGCCCTGGTGGCCGGTGTGCTCGGCGTCGCGCTGTACGCGTCGCAGGTCAGCAACGCCGGTCGACAGGCCGTGCAGGAGGTCTTCACCGCCACGTCGACCAGCCCGCCGCTGCAGGGCCGGTACAACATCCTGCTGATCGGCTCGGACTCCGGCAAGGGCCGCACCGGCATCCGTCCCGACTCGATGACCGTGGTCAGCATCGACGCCTCGACCGGCAGCACCGTGCTCGTCTCGCTGCCGCGCAACCTCGAGGACGTGCCGTTCCGGCCCGGTTCGCCCATGCGCGAGCTCTACCCCTACGGCTACAACTGCGGCTCCGAGTGCCTCCTCAACGCGGTGCACACCGAGGCCGAGGGCCGCACCGACCTCTACCCGGGGGCCAAGGACCCGGGCCTGGAGGCCACGATCGACGCGGTCGAGGGCGTCACGGACCTGCCCATCAACTACTACGTGATGATCAACCTGCGCGGTTTCAGCGCCCTCGTCGACGCGGTCGGCGGGGTCGAGATCGACGTCAGGACGCGGCTGGCGATGTTCGGCCACGACGACCTCGACCAGCAGCGCTACCTCGAGCCGGGACGACAGCGCCTCGACGGCAACGAGGCGCTCTGGTACGCGCGCAGCCGGGTCCAGTCCGACGACTTCACGCGCATGGGCCGCCAGAAGTGCCTCATGAGCGCCATGCTCGACCAGCTCAGTCCGCAGAAGGTGCTGCTCAACGCCACCGACATCGCGAAGTCGGGGGCGCAGCTCATCTCCACGAACATGCCGTCGGAGGAGCTGGGCGAGTTCGCCGACCTCGCGCTCAAGGCGCGGTCGACCAAGATCCGCACCGTCTCGCTCGTGCCGCCGCTGATCTCGGTCGTCGACCCCGACTACGTCCAGATCCACCGGCTGATCAAGGACGCCATCCGCGCCAGCGAGCGCCCCGCGGGTTCCGGTGCCTCGCCCGGCGCCGGCACGCCGACGCCGACGGCGAGCCCGACGACGCCCACGCCCACGACGCCGTCGGTCCCGACGCCGAGCCCGACCGCCACGCCCGACGAGAGCGGCGCGCAGGCGAACAACGTCGAGGACCTCGCGGCGGCCTGCTGAGCTGCTCGGGGACTACGGGGTCGAGCGGGACTGCTCGTAGGCGTCGACGACCTCGTCCGTGGCGCCGTCCATGACGAGCACGCCGCGGTCGATCCACAGCACCCGGTTGCAGGTGTCGCGGATCGAGCGCATCGAGTGGCTCACGAGGAACACGGTCCCGGCGCCGTCGCGGATCTCGCGGATCCGCGCCTCGCTGCGCTGGCGGAACGCCTGGTCGCCGACCGCGAGCGCCTCGTCGACGATGAGGATCTCGTGGTCACGGGCCGTGGCGATGGCGAACTTCAGCCGCGCCGTCATGCCGGAGGAGTAGGTCCGCATCGGCAGGTCGATGAAGTCGCGGATGCCGGAGAAGTCGACGATGTCCTCGTACTTCGCCTCGATCTCCGCGCGGCTGAGTCCGAGGGCGAGACCGCCGAGGATGACGTTGCGCTCGCCCGAGAGGTCCTTGATGAGGGCGGCACCGACACCGAGCATGCTGGGCCGTGACGCCGCGTGGATGCTGCCCCGGGACGTGGGCGTGAGACCGGTGATCGCGCGCATGAGCGTCGACTTGCCCGACCCGTTCGAGCCGATGACGCCGATGCTGTCGTTCTCGTAGGCCGTGAACGACACACCCTTCAGGGCGTGGACGGTCCGGGTGCCGCCGGAGCGCTGCAGCAGGCGGCGCCCGGTCTCCGCGGGCCCGGCACGCTTGCCGGTGGAGAGCACCTTGTACTCCACGTGCACGTCGTCGACGACGACCACCGGACGGCGTGCGTCGCCCGCGCCCCGGGGGTCGCCGAGGGGGGACTCAGTCGGTCCGGCCATACCGCTCCTCCGCCGCCCAGAAGAAGATCGTGCCGAGCACGAGCACGGCCACGGACCACGCCGCCGCGTACCCCCAGAAGTGCCACGGCATCGCGTAGTCGGGGCCGTCCAGCAGCACCGCCCGGCCCAGGGAGAGGAACTCGTGGATCGGCTGCGCGTCGGCCACCGTCCGGAACGTCGTCCCGGGGTCGAAGCGCTGGTCGATGCTGTAGAAGATGCCCGAGGTGTAGAAGAACATCCGCGAGATGAACGGCAGCAGGTTGGTCAGGTCGCGGAAGTGCACGGTGAGCCGCGCGGTGATGAGCGCCAGACCGGTGTTGAAGACCGTGAAGAGCGCCACCAGGGGCACCAGCAGCAGCCACTCGAGGTCGGGCAGGTTGCCGTACCCGATCGCGAAGGCCGCCATCACGCCCACCATCGGCACGAACTGCAGGAACCGCTCGGCCACCAGCGCCAGGGGCAGCGCCATGCGCGGGAAGGCGAGGCTCTGCACGAGGGCCGCGTTCGTGGTGATCGACTTCGCCCCGGTGGAGAAGGAGGTCGAGAAGTACTCGAACATCAGCACGCCGATGACGAGGAACGCGACGAAGTCGTCCACGCCGCGGCTGGTCTGGAGCACGAACCCGAACACGAGCCCGTACACGCCGGCGTTGAGCAGCGGTCGCAGGACGACCCAGGCCATGCCCAGCCGGTTCCGCCCGTTGTCGGCCTCGATCCGGAAGCGTGCCAGCGCCTGGATGAACTCGCGGTGGCGCACCACGTCCGCGAGGTAGGCGCCGAGGGGAGGACGTCCGCCGACCTTGGTGAGCCCGGGGACGGCGGAGGGCGGGCTGGTGTTCACGCGCTGTCGGCTCATCCGGGCGGAGGGCCTTCCTGTGGTCTGGCAGCGGGGAGGGGACCTGCGAGCGGCCGTCGAAAGTGTAGAGGATCCGCTCAGGCGACGACCTCGGCGCGCTCCTGCTCCGCCACGCGGGCCAGCACGTCGTCGTCGGCTCCCGCGACGGCCACGACCGATCCTCCGGCGCGCAGAGCCGACACGAGCAGCCGCACGTCGCGGTCGAGGGACCCGGGCCGCACCACCAGACGCCGCGGGTCGGGCGGGCAGGCGGCGAGCAGCGCGGCGTGGTCGAGCGAGCCCGTCGCCCCGAGGTCGATCGCGGGGGAGGAGGGCGTCGGCGGGTCGAGCGGCACGAACACGTCGGGCTGGCCCGGCACGACCGTGGCGAGGTCGACGAAGCCGGTCGGCGGCTCGACGAACCGTCCGCCGAGCGGCCGCAGCGACGCCGCCAGCCGGACCGGCTCGTCGCCCTGGAGCTCCGGTCCGCTCACGCCGACCGCGGCGTCGTCCTCCACGACGACCGCGCCCACCGTCCAGCACGACAGCAGCCAGACGAAGCGCAGCCAGTGCGTCGGCAGCCCCACGCGCACGCGCGTGCCCGGCTCGACGTCGAGCTCGTCGACGAGCAGCGACGACGTCTTCGCCACCCAGTTGGCGGTCGTGGTGGCGCTGAGCTCCACCCGTTCGCCCGTGCCGCGGTCGTCCCAGGTGAGGAGCGGGCGGCCGGGCTCACGCACGGCGGGGAGCAGGTCGGCGAGAGTCGTCACGGCGCCATCCTCCCAGGGGCCCCGCCCGACGGGCCGCCCCGTCCGGACCCCTGTCGCACCGCGCGACACGCCGGAGACCACGCGGATCGTGCAATTCGGCTTGACGTATGGCAGCGCCAGGCGTGTAATTACGGACATGTCATTCGATCTGGGTCTGCCACTGTCCCCCGAAGAGGAGCTCATGTGGCAGGAGCGTGCGCTCTGTGCCCAGACCGACCCGGAGGCCTTCTTCCCCGAGAAGGGCGGCTCCACGCGCGAGGCGAAGCGGGTCTGCCTCACGTGCGACGTGCGCGGCGAGTGTCTCGACTACGCGCTCGCGCACGACGAGCGGTTCGGCATCTGGGGCGGTCTCTCCGAGCGCGAGCGACGCAAGCTGAAGAAGCGCGCCTGAGCCGCCCCGCCGGCACGGCGGGACCTTTCGCGCCCCGCTAGGTTGGCGAGCATGGACGAGCGCGTGACCGACGAGGACGCAGCCGCCCTCCCGGCCTGGCGCACCGCGCCGCCCACGGTGGGCGCGGTCCTCGTGACCCACGACGGCGGCCGCTGGCTGCCGCAGGTGCTCGCGTCGTTCTCGGCGCTCGAGCACGCACCGTCCAGCTGGCGCGTGGTCGACGTCAGCTCGACCGACGACGGCCCCGACCTCGTGCGCGAGGCCTTCGGCCCCGACCGCGTGACCTACGCCCCGGCCGGCACGGGGTTCGGCGCCGCCGTGCGGCTCGCGGTCGAGGCGATGCCCCGCACCGACTGGCTGTGGCTGCTGCACGACGACGCGATCGTGGAGCCTGGCGCTCTGGCCGCCCTGCTCGACGAGGCCACCGCCGCTGACGACGTCGCCGTGGTCGGGCCCAAGATCCGCGAGTGGCCGTCGTTGCGTCGTCTGCTCGAGGTCGGGCTGACCGTCACGTCGACCGGCGTCCGCGAGACCGGCCTCGAGACGGGGGAGCCCGACGCCGGTCAGCACGACTGGGCGAAGGACGTGCTCGCGGTCGACACCGCGGGCATGCTCGTGCGACGCGACGTGTGGGACGAGCTCGACGGGCTGTCCCCGGACCTGCCGCTGTACTTCGACGACATCGACCTCGGCTGGCGCGTCGCGCGGGCCGGCTACCGCACGCGGATCGCCCCGCGCGCGGTGATCTTCCACGCCGAGGCGTCGCGTCGGGGGGTCCGTCGGCGTGCGGCCGGCGACGTCGAGCCGGGCGAGCAGCGCCGTGCCGCACTGCACACCATGCTGGCGAACACGTCCGGCCCGCGCTTCTGGTGGCAGTACGTGCGCCTGCTCGTCGGCTCGCTGCTGCGGGCGCTCGGTCTCGTGCTCTCCGCCCACCCGGAGGCGGCCGGTGACCAGCTGCAGGCGGTCGCCTCCGTCTACGGACGACCGGGCCGGCTCCGGGCGGCGCGGCGCCGCCGGGCGGCCACCGCCCGCCGCGACGACCGCGCCGTCCGGCACCTGTTCGCGCCGTTCTGGCTGCCCTACCGGCACGGCTTCGACACCGCGCGCGACGTCGTCGCGGCCCTGGTGCGGCCCGAGGCGGTCGAGACCACGGGCCGCCGCTCGACGCTCGACGACGGTGGCGAGGACGACGTACCGCTGGAGGACGGCCCGCCGCTCTGGGTGCGGCGCCCCTGGCTGGTCACGGTCGGGGCACTCGTCGCCCTCTCGCTCGTCGCGGGTCGCTCGCTGCTGGCCGGCGCGGGCGACAGCATCCTGACCGGCGGTGCCCTGGGTGTGACGCCGGGCTCCGCCGGCGACTGGTGGCGCCTGTGGTTCGAGCGGTCGCACGAGATCGGCCTCGGCGGCACCGGCCTGGTGTCGCCGGCGGTGCTGCTGCTGGCGGTGGCGTCGACCCCGGTCTGGCCGTCGCCCGGTCTGGTCGTGGCCGTCCTGCTGCTGCTCGCGGTGCCGCTCGCTGCGCTCACGGCCCACCGGCTCGGCCGCAGGCTCACCGACCACCGCCGGCTGAGGATCGTCTGGGCCGTCGGGTACGGCCTCACCGTCGCCGCCTCCGGTGCGGTGGCCCAGGGACGGCTCGGCACCGTCGTCGCCCTCGTCGTGCTGCCCGTCGTCGTCGTGACCACGCTGCAGGTCGCGGGCGTCGACCCGCTCTCGCAGCGCGCGTCCTGGCGGACCGCCGTGCGGTGGGGCGTGTGGGTCGCCGTCGGCGCCGCCTTCGCGCCCGTCGTCCTGCCGCTCGCCCTGCTCGGTGCGCTGGTCGTCGCGGCGCTCGACCCCCGCCTGGTGCGTCGGCTCCTGCTCGGTCTCGGCGTGGCCCTCCTGCTGCTCGGGCCGTGGATCGTCGGGCGCGTCCTGCACCCTGGGCTCTGGTGGTGGGAGAGCGGGTCGCTGCTCGCGGGTGGCGAGCCGGGCTGGCGGACCGCTCTGGGTCTCGTCGTCGGTCGCGCGGGTGCGCCCGAGCAGGCGCCGGTCTGGCTCGGCGTCGGTCTCGTGGTGCTCGCCGTGGCCGCCCTGGCCTCGCGTGCCACGCGCGCCGCCGTGGTCGTCTGCTGGACCCTCGCCCTCCTCGGCCTCGGCGTGGCGGTGCTCGGCGTCGTGCTGCCGGGCGGCGTCCCGGGCACGTCCGTCGACGTGCGGGCGTGGGTGGGCGTCCCGGCGGGCGCGGTGGCGCTCGCGCTCGGGACGGCTGCGCTCGTGGGGGTGCCGCCGCTCGTCGAGGGGCGAGGTCGCGCCTGGGTCGGGGCGACGGTGCTCGTGGCCCTCCTGCTGCCGGTCGGCACGGCTGCCTGGTGGGTCGTGCGCGGCGTCGACGACCCGCTCGAGCGCGGCCGACCGGACACCGTGCCGGCGTTCCTGACCGACCGGGGCGCCGACACCGTCGTCGTCACCGGCACGACCGCGCGCGGACTCGAGGTCGAGGTCGTGCGGGGGGAGGGGCCGCTCATCGGTGCCGAGGGCCTGCGCCCGCCCGAGTCGTCGCGTCGTGCCCTGGTCGACGCCGTGGAGCGGCTCGTGTCGGCTCCCGGCGCGCAGGCCGTGAGCAGCCTGTCCGACCTCGGCGTCGACGCCGTCTACGCGCCCGACGTCGACACGGCGGTCGCCCGCGCCCTCGACGCCGCGCCGGGGCTCGAGCCGTCGGGCAGCGAGTCGCCGACGTCGCGGGTCTGGACGCTGGCCGAGCCGACGCAGCCGGCCCGTCCCGAGGCACCCGCCTGGCGGCCGTTCCTCGCCGCGGGTCAGGTGCTGCTCTGGCTCGTCGCCGTCGTGCTGACCGCACCGGTGCGTCGACGGCCGTCCGCCGACGACGCACCGCCCCTCGACGTCGCGCCCGGCGGTGGGCGCCGCGTCCGCACCGACGGGGTCCGCTCGTGAGTGGGGGACGGCGCGTGGAGCGCCAGCCCAGTCGTGGGCTCAGTCGTGGGCCCCGTCGTGGGCCCGGTCGCCGGTCCAGCGCTGTCGGGGAGACCGGCCGCCGGCCGCGCCCGGCAGTGCGACGGTCGGGTCTCGTCGCCCTCCTGCCTGCGCTCGCCGCGCTCCTCGTGCTGCTCGCCGCGCTGGTCGGGACCTCCGACGAGCAGGCAGCGGCGCCACGCGCGGTCCCCGTGCAGGAGACGCGGTACGCCTGTGCGGGCGGCCCGGGCCTCGTCACCGGACAGGTCGCGGCCGGGCGGTCCGCGTCCGCCGAGGTCTCACCCGGCGGTGACGAGGTCGCCGACGTCGTCGACCCCGGGCGCTGGGTCCGCTCGGACCTCGCCCGTGCACTCGGCCGCGGGGACCGGTCGCTCCTCGTCACGCAGCGTGGGGAGGGCTCGGGCGGGGTCGGCTTCGTCACCGGCGTCCTCGGCGCGGCCCGCGGCGACGGGCTCGTCGTTGGTCGTTGTCCCGGCGTGGTCGACGACGCCTGGTACGCCGGTCTCGGGTCCGCGCAGCGTCACCTGGGCGTCCTCGTCCTCACCAACCTGTCCGAGACGCCCGCCGTCCTCGACGTCACCCTCTGGTCGCCGGAGGGTCAGGTCGACGCCGTGGGTGGCGAGGGCCTGGTCGTCGAGGCCGGCTCGACCCGCACCCTCCAGCTCTCCGACCTCGCCGCCGGCGAGGACGTGCTCGGCGTGCACGTGGCCCGACGTCGCGGTGCGGTCGCGGTCGCCGCGCTCGACACCTCGACCGGGACGGCGCAGGGCTCGGAGCTGGTCAGCCCCATGGCCTCGCCGGAGCGCCGCGTGGTGCTCGCCGGGCTCGTCGGCCGCGGCACGCGGACGCTCACGGTGCTCAACCCGGGGGAGACGACGGCACGGGCGCGGGTGGAGGTGCTGGGGCCGGACGGTCCGTTCGCGCCGGAGGGTCTCGACGAGGTCAGGGTCCGGCCCGGCAGCGTCACCCGGGTCGACCTTCCCGCCAGCGTCGGCACCGGTCCCGCGGCCCTGCGCGTCGTCTCCGACGTGCCGGTGGTGGCCTCCGCGACGGTGGCGTCCGACGGCGACCTCTCGGTGCTCGAGGACGTCGGGGCCTGGACCGGCGGGGCGCTCGTCCCCGTCGGCGGAGCGGTCGGCGAGCCCGACCTGCTGCTCACCGCGCCGGGCGACGCGGGTCGCACCGTCGTGCTGGAGGGCCGAGGCCCCGACCTCGCGCGCCGCGACCGCGCCGAGGTGTCGGTGCCCGCGGGCTCGACGGTGCGGGTCGACCTCTCCCGGGTGCTCGACCTCGACGGCGTCTCGTCCGTGCTGGTCCGGTCCGAGGGCGGCGTCGTCGGCACGGCGCACTACACCGCGGACGGACGCCAGGCGAGCCTGGCGCTGCAGGCCGCGCCCGTCGACGTGCTCACGCCCCGCGTCCGGCCCGCCCCCTGACGGGACGCCCGAGCGCGACTACCGCGGGTCGAGGTCGTCGGGGGAGACCTGCCACACCTCGGCGAGGCGGTGCAGCACCACGTCCCACACCTGCTCCTCGAGGTCGACGCGTCCGGCGGACCGCTCGGTCAGCGGCCGTCGGTAGAGCACCACGAGCGTGACGTCGCCGCGGCGGGCGACGCTGCTGAGCGGCACGTCCTCGGACCACTCCGGCGGCAGCAGCGGCACGTCCTCGACGACGACCTCGACCTGGTCGGGCTCGGCGTCGAAGTGCTTCGCGAGGGGCGCGAGCACACCCGCCACCAGGTGGTCGAAGGCCTCGCGCGGCGTCCGGTGCGCCGGCACGCTGCGCGGTGACAGGGGTCCCGGCAGCGCCAAGGGGCCCCGCGCGCCACGCCGACGGGTCCGCATCCGTCCGGGCCGGGGCCCGCTCACGGTCCCGTCGAGGTGCTGCAGACGTCGGGTCACGCGGTGAGCCTAACCGCACCGCACCCCTCCGCGGGCTACGCTCGGCCCGTGGGTGCTGTTCGACGCTGCACGCGGTCCGCGTGCTCCCAGCCGGCCGTGGCGACGCTGACGTACGTCTACGCCGACCAGACGGCCGTCCTCGGTCCGCTGGCCACCGCGGCCGAGCCGCACACCTACGACCTCTGCGAGGAGCACAGCCGCCGGCTGTCCGCGCCGAACGGCTGGAGCGTGCTGCGGCTCGCGCCCGACCCGTCGACGGTGCGCCCGAGCCACGACGACCTCCTCGCCCTCGCCGACGCGGTGCGCGAGGTCGGCCGTCGCCGTCCTCGCCCCGCGACAGGACCTCCCGGACTCACGCTCGTCCCTCCACCGAAGGAAGACTGAATGCACGCACGGCTGCGCCCTGTCGTCAAGGCCTACGACGTCCGCGGTCGGGTGCCCGACCAGCTCGACCCAGCGATCGCGCGGGCGCTGGGTGAGGCGTTCGCCGACGAGGTCGGCATCTCGGACGGCCGCGGGCGGGCCGTCGTCGGCCGCGACATGCGGGCGTCGTCGCCGGAGGTGGCCGGAGCGGTCGCCGACGGGATCCGCGCGCGCGGCGGTGACGTCGTCGAGATCGGCCTCGCCTCGACCGACATGCTCTACTGCGCGTCCGGCGTGCTCGACGTGCCCGGTGTGATGGTCACGGCCAGCCACAACCCCGCCGCCGACAACGGTCTCAAGCTCTGCCGGGCCGGCGCCCGCCCGATCGGCCTGTCGTCCGGGCTCGCCGCGATGGCCGAGGCGGCCAGCCCCCTGCTCGACCGCGACCCCGCCGACGTGCCGGAGCCCACCGGTGCCCTGGAGTCGCTGGAGTTCCTGCATACCTACGCCGACACGCTGCTCGGCCTCGCACCGGTCGAGGGGCGTCGGCTGAAGGTCGTCGTCGACGCCGGCAACGGCATGGCCGGCCACACCGTCCCCGCCGTGCTCGGCCGGCTCGACCTCGAGGTGATCGGCCTCTACCTCGAGCTCGACGGCACCTTCCCGAACCACGAGGCGAACCCGCTCGACCACAGCACGCTCGTCGACCTGCAGGCCGCCGTGCGCGAGCACGGTGCCGACCTCGGGCTCGCCTTCGACGGCGACGCCGACCGCTGCTTCGTCGTCGACGAGCACGGCGACGTCGTCGCACCGTCGACGATCACCGCGCTGGTGGCCGCCCGGCACCTGCTGCAGGAGCCGGGCGCGACGATCCTGCACAACGTCATCTGCTCGCGCGCCGTGCCCGAGATCGTCAGCGAGCGCTGCGGCGTGCCGGTGCGCACGCCCGTCGGGCACTCGCTCATCAAGGCCGAGATGGCCCGGACCGGTGCCGTCTTCGGCGGCGAGCACTCCGGGCACTTCTACTTCCGCGAGTTCTACCTCGCCGACTCCGGCATGCTCGCGGCGCTGCACGTCCTCGCGGCGCTCGCGGAGACCGACACCACCGTCAGCGCGCTGATGGAGGAGTACACGCGCTACAGCGCGTCGGGCGAGATCAACAGCCGCGTCGACGACACCGACGCCGTCCTGGAGCGGCTGTCGCGCCAGTACGCCGACCACCACCAGGACCGGCTCGACGGCCTGACCGTCACCACCGACGACTGGTGGTTCAACGTGCGGGCGTCCAACACCGAGCCGCTCCTCAGGCTCAACGTCGAGGGTGCCGACGACGCCACCATGGAGCGCGTGCGCGACGAGGTGCTCGCGGTCGTGCGAGCCTGACCGGCCGTAGACTGCCCAGCATGTTCCTCGACCCCGCGCTCCTGGAGATCCTCGTCTGCCCGCAGTGCCGGTCGTCGCTGTTCGTCGACCACGACGCGTCCGAGCTGGTGTGCCAGGCCTGCGGGCTCGCCTACCCGGTGCGCGACGACATCCCGGTGATGCTCGTCGAGGAGGCGCGCACGTTGGCGTGACTCGGTCCCCGACGCCCAGTCCGGCCGGGTAGCATGGGGGCCATGGATTTCAACGTCGCTGACCTGTCGCTCGCCGAGTTCGGGCGCAAGGAGATCGAGCTCGCCGAGCACGAGATGCCCGGCCTCATGGCCATGCGCGAGCGTTTCGGCGCCGACCAGCCCCTCAAGGGTGCCCGCATCGCCGGGTCGCTGCACATGACGGTGCAGACCGCCGTGCTGATCGAGACGCTCGCGGCGCTCGGTGCCGACATCCGCTGGGCGACCTGCAACATCTTCTCCACCCAGGACCACGCCGCCGCGGCCGTCGTCGTGGGCCCGCACGGCACCCCCGAGGACCCGCAGGGCGTCCCGGTGTTCGCCTGGAAGGGCGAGACGCTCGCCGAGTACTGGGACGAGGCCGAGAAGGTCTTCGACTTCGCTGAAGGCGGCCCGAACATGCTCCTCGACGACGGCGGCGACATCACCATGCTGCTGCACCTGGGCGTCGAGTACGAGAAGGTCGGCGCCGTGCCGCCGCAGGACTCCACCGACAACGAGGAGTTCAAGGAGGTGCTGCGCGTGCTCGCCCGCTCGCTCGAGGCCGACCCGCAGCGCTGGACGAACCGCGCCCCGATGATCAAGGGCGTCTCGGAGGAGACCACCACCGGCGTGCTGCGTCTCTACGAGCGCTTCAAGGAGAACACGCTGCTGTTCCCGGCGATCAACGTCAACGACTCC
The DNA here is from genome assembly GCA_026392465.1 of Propionibacteriales bacterium. Lineage (GTDB taxonomy): Bacteria > Actinomycetota > Actinomycetes > Propionibacteriales > Nocardioidaceae > Aeromicrobium. The sequence continues at coordinate 96,121 of JAPLCA010000016.1, read as the reverse complement.
GTCACCAAGAGCAAGTTCGACAACAAGTACGGCTGCCGCCACTCCCTCGTCGACGGCCTGAACCGCGCCACCGACGTCATGATCGGCGGCAAGGTCGCGGTCGTGTGCGGCTACGGCGACGTCGGCAAGGGCTCGGCGGAGTCGCTGCGCGGCCAGGGTGCTCGCGTGATCATCACCGAGATCGACCCGATCTGCGCCCTGCAGGCCGCCATGGACGGCTACGAGGTCAAGCGCCTCGAGACCGTCGTCGACTACGCCGACATCTTCATCACCACGACGGGCAACTTCGACATCATCCGGGTCGAGCACTTCGAGAAGATGAAGAACCAGGCGATCGTGGCCAACATCGGCCACTTCGACAACGAGATCAACATGGCCGGCCTGGCCAAGATCCCGGGCATCGTGAAGGACGAGATCAAGCCCCAGGTCCACCAGTGGATCTTCCCGGGCGAGGACGGCCAGCCCGGCAAGAAGATCATCGTGCTGTCGGAGGGTCGCCTCATGAACCTCGGCAACGCCACCGGTCACCCGTCGTTCGTCATGAGCAACTCCTTCACCAACCAGGTGCTGGCGCAGGTCGAGCTGTTCACGAAGGCCGACCAGTACGAGCTCGGCGTCCACGTGCTGCCGAAGCACCTCGACGAGGAGGTCGCCCGCCTGCACCTCGACGCCCTCGGCGTCGAGCTGACCGAGCTCAGCAAGGAGCAGGCCGCCTACCTCGGCGTCGACGTCGCCGGTCCGTACAAGTCGGACCACTACCGCTACTGAGGACGATCGAGCGGAGCACGATGGTCCGGCACCAGGTGAGGGGCGGGTCGCGATGAGCTACCGACGCAGCAAGCGCGACCGCGTCCTCGTCGTCGACGACGACGCCTCGCTCGCCGAGATGCTGACCATCGTGCTCCAGGCCGAGGGCCTCACCACCTCGGTCTGCCGGACGGGCGACGAGGTCATGGACGTGTTCACGTCCTTCAAGCCCGACGTCGTGCTGCTGGACCTCATGCTGCCCGGGCAGGACGGCATGAAGGTGTGCCGCCGTATCCGGGCGACGTCGGGGGTGCCGATCATCATGCTCACCGCGAAGTCGGACACCCTCGACGTCGTGCGCGGTCTCGAGGCCGGGGCCGACGACTACATCACCAAGCCCTTCAAGAACACCGAGCTCGTCGCGCGGGTGCGGGCACGGCTGCGGCGCAACGACGCCGTGGGCGAGCCGCTCGTCTTCGGCGACATCGAGCTCGACCCCGGTGCGCACACCGTCAGCCGTGCGGGGCGGGCGCTCGACCTGACGCCGCTGGAGTTCGACCTGCTCGCGTGCCTGCTGTCCAACCCCGACCAGGTGTTCACGCGCGAGGTGCTGCTGCAGCGGGTGTGGGGCTACCACCACCCGGGCGACACGAAGCTCGTCAACGTGCACATGACCCGGCTGCGCTCGAAGATCGAGGACGACGCCGAGTCGCCCCAGGTGATCCGGACGGTGCGCGGCGTCGGCTACCAGGCCATCGCGCCCACGCCGGTCGTCGACGAACCGGCCCCATGACCGGCCGGCCGGCGTGATCCGGCGAGCGACCGGGCTGTGGCGACGTTCGTTGCAGACCCGGGTGGTCACGAGCACGGTGCTCCTGGTGGCCATCGTGGTCGGGCTCGTCGGCTGGGCGCTGCTGCAGCAGATCGCCGACGGGCTCACCAGCAGCCGGACGGCGAGCGCCGTCGCCGAGGCGCGCAGCGGGTTCGAGAAGGCGCAGGCCGAGCTCGACGTCGCGGTCGAGACGCAGCCCCAGGCGCAGGCGGCGACGCTGACGCAGCTCGTCGACGCGGTCACCGAGACCGACAGCGGCAGCCGGTCCTACGAGCTGGTGCTCGAGGGACCGCTCCGCTCCGGCAGCGGCGCCCCACCGGTGCGCGCGTCCGGGCGACTCGCACCGGGCTCGTTGCCGCCCGACCTGCGCAGCCAGGTGATCGAGCGGCCCGGCGTCTTCTGGCGCTACTCCGAGCTGTCGCTCATCGGGTCGCGGTCGCGTCCCGCCGTGGTGGTCGGCAGCCGGCTCCGCGCTCCTGGCACCGGCGACACCTACGCGCTCTTCTACCTGTTCCCGCTCACCGAGCAGCAGCAGACCCTCACGCTGGTGCGCAACGCCCTCCTGGTCGGCGGCCTGGCGATGGTGGTCATGGTCGGCGGCGTCGCGTTCATCGTCTCGCGGCAGGTGCTGACCCCCGTCCGGCTCGCCCGTCGCATCGCGGAGCGCTACGCCGCCGGGAGCCTCGAGCAGCGGATGCACGTCAGCGGCGAGGACGACATCGCGCGGCTCTCGACGTCGTTCAACCAGATGGCCGCGAGCCTGCAGAGCCAGATCCGGCGGCTGGAGGACCTCTCGCGGCTGCAGCAGCGGTTCGTCTCCGACGTGTCCCACGAGCTCCGGACGCCGCTCACCACCGTGCAGATGGCGAGCGAGCTGCTCTTCGACGCGCGCGACCGGTTCGACCCGCAGAGCGCCCGGTCGGCCGAGCTGCTCAAGCGCGAGCTCGACCGCTTCGAGGAGCTGCTCACCCAGCTGCTCGACCTCAGCCGCTTCGACGCCGGTGCCGCGCGGCTCGACCTCGCCGACGTCGACCTGGCCCGCGTCGCGCGGGCGGCCGCCGCCGACCCGCTGCTGGAGCGCGCCGGGATCATCGGTCGTACCGTCGGGGCCGACCGGCCGGCCGTCGTGCAGGCCGACATCCGACGCATCGACCGGGTCGTGCGCAACCTGCTGGCGAACGCGGTGAAGTACAGCGGCTCCGACGTGGTGGAGATCGAGGTGGCCCAGGACGGCTTCGCGGTCTCGATCGCCGTGCGCGACTTCGGCGTCGGGCTGCGCGGCGACGAGAACCTGCGGGTCTTCGACCGCTTCTGGAGGGCCGACCCGGCCCGCACCCAGGGCGGCACCGGCCTGGGGCTCGCGATCGCCCGCGAGGACGCGGTGCTGCACGGTGGCACGCTGCAGGCGTGGGGCCGCCCCGGCGAGGGCAGCGAGTTCGTGCTCACGCTCCCGCGCGTCGTCGACCCCGCCCGACGCAGCACCGCACCCGCCCCGGTCGTCCAGCGGGTGTTCGCGTGACCCGCTCCGTGCGCGCGACCGTGGCCGTGGCGCTGCTCGCGGTCGTGGCCGCGTGCTCGGCGATCCCCACGGGCGGGCCGGTGCGGCAGGTACGGGAGAACGAGGGGTTCGAGCAGAGCACGGCGCTCTACGCCCCCGCGCCGCCGAGCCCGGGGGCCACGCCGCAGCAGGTCGTGGCGGGCTACCTCGACGCGATGCTGGCCTTCCCGCCCTCGACCGGGGTCGCGGAGCGCTACCTGACGGACGACGCGGCGCGGCGCTGGAACCCCGCCGCCGGGACCCAGGTGTACCGGGCCCCGTCGGTCGCCGAGCTGCGGACGGGGAGCACGTCGGCACGGGTCCGCCTGTCCACGCAACGGGTCCTCGGGCTGAGCCCGTCCGGCCGGGTCGCCGAGGGCGGCGGCGCGGCGCGGTGGGACGTCGCCCTGCAGCGCGTCGACGGTGAGTGGCGGATCTCCGAGCCGCCGCCGGGCCTGCTGGTGACCGACAAGTTCTACACGGACTACTACCGGCCGTTCCAGGTGTACTTCTTCGACCCGACCGGGGCGCGGCTCGTGGCCTCCGCCGTGCACCTGCCGGCGGGGGAGCAGCTGGCGACCGCCCTCGTCGCGTCGCTCGCCCGGGGCCCCTCCGACCCCGGGGCCCAGCAGCGCACGTACCTGCCCGGCCTGGGCGACCTGCGCCCCGCGGTGCCCGTCGACCGCGACGGCGTGGCCGAGGTCGACCTGGGCACGTCGGCCGCCGACCTCTCGCCGATCGACCAGGGGCGTCTGTCGGCGCAGCTGGTGTGGACGTTGCGCCAGGTGTCCGACGTCAAGGGCGTGCGGGTCGGTGCCGGGGCGACGACCCTCACGCCCACCGGCGGTGCCGTGCAGTCGATGGGCTCGTGGTCGCGCTACGGACCCCGCGAGCCGAGCGAGCCGTACGTCGTGGTCGACGGACGTCGCCGCGAGGCGGCCGAGCTCGACGGTCGCCGCCTCCGTGACCTGCCCGCGGTCTGGGACGTCGACCCCGACGACACCGCCGAGCTGGTGGTCGGCCGGGAGCGGCTCGCGACCCTCTCGCGCGACCGCGAGCGCCTGCTGGTGCGTCGCACGTCGGGAGCCGACCGTGTCGAGGTCGCCGTCGACCGGCTCGTCGCGGCGCAGTGGACCGCGGACGACACCCTCGTCGTCGTCGACCGGCCCGGCGGCCTGCGGGTCAGGGTGGTGGAGCCGCAGGCCACGCGCATGCTCCCGCTCGGCGGTCTCGCGGGGCTCGACGTCACCTCCCTCGCGATCTCGCCCGACGGCGCCCGGTACGCGGTGACCACGGCCGGCGACGACGGTCGGGTGCGGGTGGGAGCGGTCCGCCGCTCGGGCGACGACGCCGTGGTCGGGCTCGGGCCCAGTCGTCCCCTTCCGTGGCAGGTCGGGCGGCCGTCGTCCGTGGGGTTCGTCGACGGCGTGCGGCTCGCGTTCTTCGGCGACACCGAGCTCGGCCGGCAGGTCTTCGAGGGCCTCGTCGACGGCACGTCGCTCGAGGGCGGCGCCGCGGGCGGGGCGCCGATCCTGCCCGACGTCGCACCACGGACGCTCGTCGTCGAGGGGGAGCGCCGCTGGGCGGTCGACCGGCGCGACCGGCTCTGGTACCTCGGCCCGGACTCGACGTGGACCCGGCTCGGCATCACCCGGGTCGCGTCGTTGTCCCCAGGCGCCTGAGCGTCGCGGTCGCGCGACCGCAGCGTCCACAGGGTCGTGGTCCGCTCGGCGGACGGTGCGCGGAGCGCCCCACCCTGGCCCCATGGACCCCTGGCTCGCCGCGGCCGACCTCGCGCTCGGCGCGGCGTGCGCCGGGTGCGGACGCGTCGCGCTCGACCTGTGTCCCCGGTGCCGCGCGGCCCTGCGGCCCGACCCGCGCCGGGTCGCCGTCTCGCCGGTGCCCGTCGTGGCGGCCGGTGAGCACGAGGGTCTGCTGCGCGAGGTCGTGCTCGCGTGGAAGCGCCGCGGGCACACGAGGCTGACCCCCGTGCTCGGGACGCTCCTGGCGGCGTCGGTGTGCGTGCTGGGCCCCGGCGACCGGGTGGTCCTCGTGCCCGTGCCGACCACCCGGCGCAGCCGTCGGCGCCGCGGCGGCGACCTCGTCGGCCAGGCGGCCGCCCACGCCGCGCGGGCCCTGGGCGAGGTCGGTGTACGGGCCCAGGTCGTGCCGGCCCTCGCGATGGAGCGCGAGCCGCGCGACCAGGTGGGTCTCGGTGCGCACGAGCGTCGGGCCAACCTCGACGGTGCGCTGCGGCGGTCGCGGCGCGCGGTGCCGGGCACCGCCGACGTCGTGCTCGTCGACGACGTCGTCACCACCGGTGCCACGCTCGCCGAGGCGGTGCGGGTGCTCGTGGCCGGCGGCACCACCGTCCTGGGCGCCGCTGTCGTCGCCGCGCGACCCGGTCCGCCGACCGCCCGTTCCTGAACGTCGCCGAGGAACTCCGTGTTCCTCTGGTGTCCGCGCGCCGGTCGGTCTAAGTTCGATGGCATGTAAACATCGCACGACCGAGCGCAGGGAGGCCCCCATGGAAATCGTCGTCAACGGCCGCAACAGCGAGATCTCCGACCGGTTCCGCCAGCACGTCGAGGAGAAGCTGCACCGGATCGAGAAGTACGACCAGCGCCAGAAGATCAACCGCGTCGAGGTCGAGGTCACCCACGAGAAGAACCCGCGGCAGCACGAGCAGGCCGCGCGCGTGGAGATGACGCTCCGGTCGCGGGGTCCGGCGGTCCGGGCCGAGGCCAGCTCGACCGACCAGCACTCGGCGCTCGACGCCGCCATCGACAAGCTCGAGGCCCGGCTGCGGCGTGCCGCCGACCGCAAGCGCATCAGCCACGGCAAGCGACGTCCCGTCTCGATCGCGGAGATGCCCGCCGAGGTGCCGTCGGGCCTGCTCGACGGGTCCCGCGAGGACGCCGACGTCGAGACCACCACGGTCGCCGGTGTGCACGTGCAGGGCGACTGCCCGCTCGTGGTCCGCGAGAAGACGCACCGGGGCGTCCCCATGACCCTCGAGCAGGCGCTCTACGAGATGGAGCTCGTCGGCCACGACTTCTACCTGTTCCTCGAGAAGGACTCGATGCGACCCAGCGTCGTGTACCTCCGCAAGGGCTACGACTACGGAGTCATCCACCTCGACGTCGACGAGTCCGGCGACCTGTCGGGCGACGTCGCCCCCTGACGGATGCCGCTCGTGCGTGGCATGATGCACGAGTGACTTCTCGGGCGCCCCGCATCCGCGTGCTGCTCGTCGACGACCAGGAGCTCTTCCGGCGCGGCGTGTCGATGGTCCTGGGCGCCGACGCCGATCTCGAGCTCGTCGAGGTCGGTGACGGCGACCAGGCCATCGCGGCCGTCGAGGAGACACCCGCCGACGTGGTGCTCCTCGACGTGCGGATGCCGGGGCGGTCCGGCGTGGAGGTCTGCAAGACCATCAAGTCGATCTCGCCGTCGACCGGCATCATCATGCTGACCGCGAGCGACGAGGAGTCCGACCTCTACGAGTCGATCCGCAGCGGCGCCTCGGGCTACCTGCTCAAGGACGGCTCGACCTACGACCAGGTCGCGGAGGCCGTGCGGCTCGTGGCGGCGGGCCAGTCGCTCATCAGCCCCAGCATGGCGACCAAGCTGCTCGACGAGTTCGTGCAGATGTCGCGCAGCCCGGCGCCGGCCACCGCACAGCTGACCGCCCGCGAGCTGCAGGTGCTGCGGCTCGTCGCCAAGGGGCTGAGCAACCGTGAGATCGCCGAGGAGCTGTTCATCAGCGAGAACACGGTCAAGAACCACATCCGCAACATGCTCGAGAAGCTGCAGATGAAGTCGCGCATGGAGGCCGCTATGTACGCCGTGCGCAGCAACCTGCTCGACGACCCGGTCTGAGCCCACCACACGCGGGGTCGCGGCCCCGGTGTCGGTGCCGCCCGGCAGGATGCTCGACGTGACCGAACGTCTCACCACGCTGCAGGCCCGCCGCGTCGCGCTCGCCGCGCAGGGGTTCACCCGCGCACGGCCGACCGCCGTCGGGCGTCCCCACCTGCGCAGCACGCTGCGCCGGCTCGGGTTCTTCCAGATCGACTCCGTCAACGTGCTCCAGCGTGCTCACCACCTGCCGCTGTACTCCCGGTGCGGGCCCTACGACCTCGAGCTGTTCCACCGTGCGGCCGGCCGGTCGCCGCGGCTCATGTTCGAGTACTGGGCGCACGTCGCCACCTTCGTCGACGTCGACCTGTGGCCCGCCATGCAGCACCGGATGGCGTCGCGGCGCGGGCTCTGGGGCGGACCCGACCGCGTCGCGCGCGAGCAGCCGGAGCTCGTCGACGCCGTGCTGGCGCACGTGGCCGAGCACGGGCCGCTCACCGCGCGCCAGGTCGACGCCGCCCTCGGCGAGGAGCGCGTGCGCGACCGCTCGCACTGGGGATGGAACTGGACGGCCACCAAGAACGCCCTCGAGTTCCTCTTCCACGGCGGACAGCTGACGTCGGCGCGTCGCACGGCGCAGTTCGAGCGCGAGTACGACCTGCCGGAGCGGGTCATCCCGGCCGACGTCCTCGCGCGGCCGGCCCTCGACGAGGCCGAGGCGCACCGCGTGATGGTCGAGCACGCGGCCCGCGCTCACGGCGTCGCGACCGTCCCGTGCCTGCGCGACTACTTCCGGTCGGCACCGGAGCCGACCCGCGCCGCGGTCGAGGACCTCGCCGACGCCGGCGTGCTGCTGCCCGTGCGCGTGCAGGGGTGGGACCGGCCCGCGTGGCTGCACCACGAGGCCGCGCGACCCCGCGCCGTGCGCGCCCGGACGCTGCTGAGCCCCTTCGACCCGCTCGTCTTCGAGCGTGAGCGCACCGAGCGCCTCTTCGGCTTCCGCTACCGCATCGAGATCTACGTGCCCGAGGCGCAGCGCGAGTACGGCTACTACGTGCTGCCGTTCCTGCTGGGTGACGCGATCGTCGCGCGGGTCGACCTGAAGGCGGACCGTGCGCGCGGCACGCTCGTCGTCCACGGCGCGTGGTCGGAGCCCGCCGCCCCGGCGGACACCGCGGCGGAGCTGGCTGAGGAGCTGCGGACGATGGCCCGCTGGCTGGGCCTCGGCAGCGTCCAGGTCGGCGAGCGCGGCGACCTCGCGGCGGACGTCCGCACGTTCGTGTAGCCCTCGGCGCGCCACCCGTGCCCGCCGTGCTGGTCCCGCGGCATACACTGCGAGAGGTCCGTCTCACCAACTCAGGAGTGCGTCCACCGTGCCCAAGGTCATCGACAAGATCCTCCGCGCCGGCGAAGGCAAGATCCTTCGTCAGCTCGCCGCGATCTCGAAGCAGGTCAACGCCCTCGAGGACGAGTTCCGCGCGATGAGCGAGGACGAGCTCCGCGGCATGACCGCGGAGTTCCGGGAGCGGCTCGACCAGGGGGAGACCCTCGACGACCTCATGCCGGAGGCGTTCGCGACGGTGCGCGAGGCCGCGAGCCGCGTGCTCGGGCAGCGTCACTTCGACGTGCAGGTGCAGGGCGGCGCCGCGCTGCACCTCGGCAACATCGCCGAGATGAAGACCGGTGAGGGCAAGACCCTCGTCGCGACCCTGCCCAGCTACCTCAACGCGCTGTCGGGCAAGGGCGTCCACGTCATCACGGTCAACGACTACCTGGCGCGCTACCACGCCGAGTGGATGGGTCGCGTCTACACCTACCTGGGCCTGAGCGTCGGCATGATCCTGCCGAACATGACGCCCCCGGAGCGTCGCGACGCCTACGCGTGCGACATCACCTACGGCACGAACAACGAGTTCGGCTTCGACTACCTGCGCGACAACATGGCCGACGACATCGCGGCCTGCGTCCAGCGCGGCCACAACTTCGCCATCGTCGACGAGGTCGACTCCATCCTCATCGACGAGGCGCGCACGCCGCTCATCATCTCGGGCCCCACCGAGGACGAGGTCAAGTGGTACGGCGAGTTCGCCCGGATCGTCGGCGCGATGAGCATCGACACCCACTACGAGGTCGACGAGAAGAAGCGCACCGTCTCCGTCACCGAGGAGGGCATCGACAAGGTCGAGGACCAGCTCGGCATCGACAACCTCTACGACGCGGTCAACACGCCGCTGATCAGCTTCCTCAACAACGCCATCAAGGCCAAGGAGCTGTTCAAGCGCGACAAGGACTACGTCGTCATCGACGGCAACGTGATCATCGTCGACGAGCACACCGGACGCATCCTCGACGGACGTCGCTACAACGAGGGCCTGCACCAGGCCATCGAGGCGAAGGAGGGCGTGCGGATCCGCGAGGAGTACCAGACGCTCGCCACCATCACGCTGCAGAACTACTTCCGGCTCTACGACAAGCTCGGCGGCATGACCGGTACGGCCATGACCGAGGCGAGCGAGTTCGACAAGACCTACAAGCTCGGCGTCGTCCCGATCCCGACCAACAAGCCGGTCGCGCGCATCGACCAGCCCGACCTCGTGTACCGCACCGAGGCGGCGAAGTTCGACGCCGTCGTCGCCGACATCGAGGAGCGCCACGCCACGGGCCAGCCGATCCTGGTCGGCACCACGAGCGTCGAGAAGAGCGAGCGGCTGTCCAAGCTGCTGAAGAAGCGCGGCATCCCGCACGAGGTCCTCAACGCCAAGCAGCACGAGCGCGAGGCCGCGATCGTCGCCGTCGCCGGTCACCGCGGCGCCGTCACCGTCGCCACCAACATGGCCGGTCGAGGCACCGACATCATGCTCGGCGGCAGCGTCGAGTTCCTGGCCGACGCCGAGCTGCGCAAGCAGGGTCTCGACCCGCTCGAGAACGCCGAGGAGTACTCGGCCGCCTGGCCGGCGACGCTGGAGCGCATCGAGGCGCAGGTCGCCGAGGAGAAGGAGGCCGTGCAGGCCGCCGGCGGCCTCGCCGTCATCGGCACCGAGCGGCACGAGTCCCGACGGATCGACAACCAGCTGCGCGGCCGGTCCGGACGTCAGGGCGACCCGGGCGAGACCCGCTTCTACCTGTCGCTCGAGGACGACCTGATGCGCCTGTTCAAGGCCGACTGGGTCAACTGGGTCCTGCAGACGATGAAGATCCCGGACGACGTGCCGATCGAGAACAAGCGCGTCACGAACGCGATCGCGTCGGCCCAGACGCAGGTCGAGGCGCAGAACTTCGAGACCCGCAAGAACATCCTCAAGTACGACGACGTGATGAGCCGTCAGCGCGAGGTCATCTACGGCGAGCGGCGCAAGGTGCTCGAGGGCGCCGACCTGGAGGACCAGGTGCGCACGATGATCACCGACACCGTCACGGGCTACGTGACCGGCGCCACCGAGGGCTTCCCCGAGCAGTGGGACCTCGAGCAGCTGTGGACCGCGCTGAGGACGCTCTACCCGGTGTCGCTGACGATCGAGGAGGTCGAGGAGGAGGCGGGCGGCCGTGAGGCCCTGTCGCGCGAGTCGCTCGTCGAGACGATCACGGCCGACGCGCTGACCGCGTACGACCGTCGCGAGGAGGAGCTCGGCGCGCCGGTCACGCGCGAGCTGGAGCGTCGCGTGGTGCTCAGCGTCCTCGACCGCAAGTGGCGCGAGCACCTCTACGAGATGGACTACCTGCGCGAGGGCATCGGCCTGCGTGCCTACTCCCAGCGCGACCCGCTGGTGGAGTACCAGCGCGAGGGCTACGAGCTGTTCAGCGCCATGATGGACGGCATCGCCGAGGAGTCCGTCGGCTTCCTGTTCAACCTCGACGTCCAGGTCGAGGAGACCCCGGCCGACGACGAGGAGCACCCGCACCTGCAGGCCAAGGGCCTGGAGCCGAAGGGCGAGCAGAAGCTGTCCTACTCCGCCCCGTCGGAGGACGGCGACGTCGAGGTGCACAGCGAGGCCGACGAGCCCGTCGGCGACAAGCAGCGCCAGGCCAACCAGAAGTCGAAGGCACGGCAGAAGTCCAAGGCCGCCCGCCAGTCGCGCAAGCGCAACCGCTGACCCGGCCGAAGGGCCCGCACCGCCACGGCGGTGCGGGCCCTTCGTCGTGCGGCTACTCCGTACGCCCCAGTCTCAGGCCCACTCGAGTGTCAGGCCCACTCGAGCGCGGTGCAGGTCCAGACCGCGCGGCCGCGGGGAGAGGTGACGAGCTCCAGGCGGACGGCGATCGCGTGCGAGCGTCCCCGGTGGACCATGCGGCCCGTGACCTCGACGGCGCGCTCGCTCACCACCGAGAGGTGCACCGACGCGAGCCGACCGCCCGCGGGGCGCCGGTCGGGACGGGTCGGGACGCGGCCCTGTCGCACGAGCGCGGTCACGAGGGCGCGGTGCGCGTCGGGTGTCATCCAGGCCGAGAGCTGCCGTGCCGGACGCCCGCCGCACAGCACCTCGGTCACCCCTTGCATGAACCGGGCGAGCGGTGCCCGCAGCTGTCGGGCCAGCTCCTCCCCGTCGCGGGTCCGCGGGACCGGCACGACCGAGGTGGGCGAGCCGGGCAGCGGCAGCGGGAGCTGCGCCGGCAGCGCGTCCTCGTCGGTGACGAAGCGTGCGGGGGAGCGGAGCTCCGTCGACGTCCTCATGCTGACTCCCGCGGTGCGCTGAGGCGCTGACCGGGCTGCAGCAGGTCCGGGTCGGGACCGACCACGTCGTGGTTCTCCCGGTACCACCGCTCGGTCGACGCGGCGATGTCCGCGGCGGTCGCGCGGGGTCCCGAGCGCGCTGTTGCGATGCTCCACAGCGAGTCGCCGGGAGCCACCACCACCGTGTCGGGGGCCGGCCGCGCGGACGGTACCGCCGACGCAGCGGCGTCGGCGCCCGACGTGGGGCGGTCGGGCAGGACGAGACCGTCGAGCGTCGAGGCGGCGGCCTTCGGGTCGGGGGGCGTCGGGTCGGGGGAGGACGAGGGAGCGGCGTGCGCGGTGCCGACCGACAACGTCGTGACGACCCCGGCGACCAGCGCGCCCCGGATGGCGCGGGGCAGCAGCCGCGCCGCGACGACGGTCGCCCGGCCGCCGACGAGTGCGAGACCCAGCACCACCGCGGCCCACGCCGCGACCGAGAGCAGGGCGAGCTCGAGGAGGGACGTGAGGGCCGTCGGGAACGACCTCGCGCCCACCCCCGCGACGGTCCGCTCGACGAGCGGTCCTCGTGCGAGGAGCACGACGATCGAGACGAGCCAGCACAGGTGACCGGACCACCGAAGACGCATGATGCTGTTTCCTGACGTTTGATGACGTTTGACGACATCGAAGAACGGAAGTCGCGCTGAGTCAAGGCGTGGTGCACAGGCGAGCCGCCGGACGGGACGGGGGTACGGTGCTGCCATGCGCTGGGAGCGTCTCTTCGCCGAGCTCGAGGCGTCGCTCGACGACGACGCGCTCCTCGAGCGCGACGCCCTGGTGGCCGAGCTGCGCGACGAGGAGTGGTCCCGGACGCCGTGGCGCTCGTTCCTCGGCGGGCACGTCGAGCTGGAGCTGCTGGGCGCGGGCCGGCTGGCCGGTCAGGTCGGTTTCGCGAACGACCGGCTCGTGCGCCTCGACGCCGGTGGTGTCGAGCACGTGGTCGCGATCGACGCGGTGACCGGGGTGCGCGCCGACGGGCGCGCCCCGGCTCCGTCCCCGGTCGACGCGCGCCTGGGCTGGCCGCACGTGCTGCGCCGGCTGCGCGACGACGGCGACGAGGTCCGGGTGGTCAGGACCGACGGTGCCACGCTCCGCGCCCACGTGACGCGGGTCGTCGAAGGAGCCGTGGTGCTGCGGACCGCCGAGCGCGACCTGCTCGTGCCGCTGCGGGCTCTCGCGGTCGTCACGCTCGGCCGGTGATCACCAGCCGGCAGTGCTGTGCTGGGCAGTGCTGTGCCGGGCAGTGCTGTGCTGGGCGGGGCAGTGCCGGGCAGCGTCAGCGTGTGACGTCGTCGGTCTGGTCCGCGAGGTCGGCGTCCGACAGCTCGGCGACGGCCTGCTCGGCGCGCGCGTACTGACGGCGGATGTAGTCCTCCAGCTGATCGTTCTCGACCCGCCACTGGTTGCGTCCACCGATCTGGATGCCCTTCAGCTCGCCCGAGCGCACGAGCGCGTACACCTGGCGCACCGTCACGTTCAGCACCTCGGCCACGTCGGCGAGGGTGAGGAAGCGAGGAGTCGCGTCGGACATGGGCCCATGCTCCCACGGCCTGGTGTCACGGGCCGTGACGGTCCCGAGCCTGTGGACGGACGTCCCGATCCACACCCCGTTGCTGGACGACATCGCTGCCATCGCAGTAGAAACGGGCCATGGTGATCGGGCGGGGGCCACGGCCAGGTGGCGAGGACAGCAGGACGGGTGCGGTACCGGCCGGGGCCTCGGGAGGGCCGGCCGCGCGACTGCGGCAGCAGCCCTGGACCGACCCGCGCCTCGTCCTGGGAGTGCTGCTCGTGCTGGGCGCGACGGTGCTCGGAGCGTCCGTGGTGGCGGCCGCCGACGACACCGAGCCCTACTGGGCGCTCGCGCGCGACGTCGAGGCCGGCGAGCCGGTCCGACGCGGCGACCTCGTCGAGACCCGCGCCCGGGTCGACGGCGACGCGGCCGACGCGCTGCTGCGCACCGACCAGGAGCTCCCCGGTCGGCTCGAGACGCTGCAGTGGTCCCGGGCCGGGGCGGAGGGCGCCCTCGTCGGCCGCGCCGACCTGGTCGCCGACGGCACGACGGCCACCGTCGAGCTGCCGTTGTCCGTCGCACTCGGGGCGGCGCCCGACGACCTGCGCGCCGGGGAGCGGGTCGACGTCTGGGTCGGGCCGTCGCCCGACGGCGACACCGCCGCGACGGACGCCGGCCCAGCGCGACTGCTGCTCGAGGGCGTCGCGGTCGTCCGGGCCGGGGCGGTCGGGGCCACCGGCGGGGCACGCACCGTGCTCGTCGACGTCGGACCCGACCTCGACGGTGCCACGCTGGCCCGGTTGACGTCCGGTCACGTGACGATCGTGCGGCGCTCGTGACCTCCTCCGCGACACGTCGGTCGTCCTGGCCGCGGCCGGGGCGGGCTGGGAGGCGGCGGCCGTGCGGGCCCTGGAGGCTGCGCCGGACCTGCAGCTCGTGCGTCGCTGCGTCGACGTCGCGGAGCTCATCGCCGTCGCGCAGACGGGCGACGTCGCGGTGGCGGCGGTCGACCTGTCGGCTCCCGGGCTCGACGTCGAGGCCGTCCGTGCCGTGCGTGCTGCAGGCGTGCGCGTGGTGGGTCTCGGCCCCGCCGACCGCGCGTCCGCTCTCGGCACCGACGCCGTCGGGGCGGGCGACGACGTCGTGTCGGCGCTGCGGACCGTCCAGGTCAGCCGGGGTGACCGACCCGTCCCGGACGGGCCGGTCGACGGGCTGGTCGAGGGCGCCGAGGGGGAGGAGCCGCGTGCCGGCCTCGTCGTGACGGTCTGGAGCCCGTCGGGTGCACCGGGGCGCAGCACCGTCGCGCTCGCGCTGGCCGACGCGATGGCCCGCGACGGCCGGCGCTGCGTGCTCGTCGACGCCGACACCTACGGCGGCGCACAGGCGCAGCAGCTCGGCCTGCTCGACGAGGTGTCGGGCCTGATGGCGGCCTGCCGGGTGGCGAACCAGGGCCACGAGGAGCAGGTCCCGGACCACCTGCAGGTCGTTCGGGAGGGCCTCGGCGTGCTCACCGGGCTGCCCCGGCCGGACATGTGGGTGCACGTGCGGTCGGCTGCGCTCGAGCGGGTGCTGCGGCAGCTGGCCGACACGCACGACACCGTCGTCGTCGACGTCGCCTCCTGCCTGGAGGCACCCGACGGTCCGGGCGGAGGCCGCGACCAGGCCACCGTCACGGCGCTGACGGTGGCCGACGTGGTGGTCGTGGTGGGCCGGGCCGACCCCGTCGGACTGACCCGTCTGGTGCGGGGTCTGCACGACCTGCGCGACGTGGTGCCCGACGAGCCGGTCGTCGTGCTCAACCAGGTGCGCGACTCGATCGGGTGGAGCGTGGAGCAGCTGGCCTCGACGGTCCACCGCCTCGCCGGCGTCCGCCCGCTCGTCGCGCTGCCCCAGGACGGGCCCACGGTCGACACCGCCGCGCTGCGCGGGGCGACCCTCACCGAGGTCGACCCGAGGTCGGCGCTGGTCGCCTCCGTCCGGACGCTGGCGACGCTCGTGACGCGGGTCCGTCCCGTGACGCTCGCCGCATCCACGACGTGAACCACGCCGCACGCCGGACGTCGGTACCGGTGGTAGGTTCGTCGGGATCTGCGAGGAGTGAGATGCAGCGCCTGAGTCCTCTGGACGCGATGTTCCTGAACCTGGACAGCCCGGACGTGCCCCGCCAGATCGCCTCGCTGGCGATCCTGGAGCCCGGTGGCTCCCTCACCTACGACCGGCTCATCGGCGTCATCAACGAGCGCCTCGACATCGTCCCGCGCTACCGCCAGGTGCCGAGCAAGGTGCCGGGCGCCCTGGGCACGCCGCTGTGGACCGACGACGAGGACTTCGACATCTCCTTGCACGTGCGGCGCTCCGCCCTGCCCCGGCCGGGCACGCGCGACGCGCTCCACGAGCTGGTCGGACGTCTCGTGGCCCGTCGCCTCGACCTCGACCGACCGCTGTGGGAGCTCTACCTCATCGAGGGCCTGGAGGACGGCAGCGTGGCGCTGCTGTTCAAGGCGCACCAGGCGCTCGTCGACGGCTCGGAGACGATCGACCTCGCGCAGGTGCTCCTGGAGGAGACCGACCGGGTCCGCGACATCCCGCACGAGGACTGGAACCCGCGGCCGCGGCCGGGGCCGCTGGGCGTCGTCGCCGCCACGCTCGAGCGCAACGTGCGCCACCCGGGCGAGGCCCTGCGGATCGCCGAGATGAACGTCGGACGCGTCGCGCGGCACCTGCCCGTGGTGGGGGCGGGCGCCCCGTCGCAGCGTGGCGTGCTGTCCGGCACGCTGTCGCGCCACCGCCGGTTCACGACCGTCTCCACCTGCCTCGACGAGTACCGTCGGGTGCGCGACCAGCACGGCGGCACGGTGAACGACGTCGTGCTCGCCGTGATCACCGGCGGCATCCGCGGCTGGATGCTGACCCGCGCCGAGCCGGTCACGGCCAAGACCAGCTTCCGCGCCATGGTGCCGATGTCGGTCGCCGCCGACGACGGCCTCCCGACCTCGCTCGGCTCCAAGGTGCGCGGGCACCTGCTGTCGCTGCCGGTCGGCGAGACGAACCCCGTCGTGCGCCTGCACCAGGTGTCGTACGCGCTGAAGGACCACCGCGAGACCGGGTCAGCCGTCGCCGCCAACCAGCTCGCCAGCCTGCCCGGCTTCGCCACCTCGACGTTCCACGCGGTGGGCGCCCGGGTCGCCGCCGCCGAGACGTCGCGGGGGCACCACCTGACCATCACCAACGTGCCCGGCCCCCAGGAGCCCGTCTACATGGCGGGCGAGCAGGTGGCCGAGGTGTACCCGGCCATCCCGCTCATCGACCAGCGGGTGCTGTCCATCGGGGTCACGTCGTACCACGGCGGCGTGTTCTTCGGGATCGTCGCCGACCGCGAGGCCGTGCCCGACGTCGACGTGCTGGGCCAGTGCATCGAGGAGGCTCTCGAGGAGCTCGTCGAGACGGTGGGCCCGCGACGGGGCCGGGCCCCGCGTGGTCGGCAGAACCCGAGGAAGGCATGAGCGTGCGGGTGTGGGTGGGCGTCGACGCCGAGAGGCTGCGGGCCCTGCGCGACGGCAGCCCGCTGGACGGCGAGGTCGTCGCGGCGGAGTCCGACGACGAGCAGCACGAGCTCGAGGCGCTGGAGGCTGCGGCCGAGGACGGCCCGGTCGTCGTCGTGGCCGAGGTGGCGCAGACCCCGGACGGGTCGACCGCCGACGTGACCCTCGCCGACGTGGAGGCGCTGCATCTCGACGCCGACGGCAGCGGGAACCTCGCCTGGTACGCGCCGCAGGAGCTGGAGACGGTCCTCGGCCTGCTCGGCTGAGCCGCGCAGGACGCAGCAGGGCCCCCGACCGCGCCGGTCGGGGGCCCTCGCGCAGCGAGCGCGGATGCGTCGCGGCCGCGGGATCAGAGCCGGCTCTTGCCCAGCTCGACCTCGCCCTTGAGCGATCCCTTGATGGCCTTGGCGACCTCGGGCTCGATCTTCTTGCCGATGAACGGGATCTTCACGGTCACGTCGCCGGTGACGGTGAACGAGGTGCCACCACCCTTGGCCTCCAGGACGGCCGTGCCCAGCATCTCGGCGGGCTGGCCGATGATGCTGACCTTGACGTCGGCCTTGCGGCTGCCGTCGGACGCCGGCGGGCTCCACTTCTCGGTCTGCTTGACCTTCACGGTGTCGCCGGTGAGCTTCTTGACGAAGTCGGGCATCTCGGCCGGCTGGGCGCGCACGATCGTGATCGTCACGGCCCCGCCGGACTCGGTGACGTCGACGTCGATGTCGCGCGCGCCGGCGTCCTCGGCGGCCTCGGTGCGGAACGCCTCGCTGGAGATGAGGCCGAACACGGCCTCGACGTCGGCGTCGCCGTAGGAGTGGGTCTCGTTGATCTTCATGGCGTCATCCTTGCAGTTCTGGACTCAGGAGGCGGGCTGTTCGGGCGCGGACTCGACCTGAGGCGCCGACGACGTCCCGAGCTGGCCCTTCAGCTCCGCGAGGCGCGCCTCGATCTCGAGCTGCGTCGTGTCGGCCTCCAGCTCCTCGAACTGCGCGTCGAGGCTCGAGGACTGCAGCTCGGCGTGCCCGGCCACGCGGGCCTCCTCGCGCCGCACCTTTTCCTCGAAGCGGGAGAGCTCGCTCGTGGGGTCGAGGACGTTGATGGAGCCGACCGCCTGCTGGACCTGGGCCTGCGCCGCGGCCGTCTTCTGGCGCGCGACGAGCTGGTCGCGACGGGTCTTGAGGTCGTCGAGCCGGCTGCGCATGGTCACCAGCCCGGTCTTGAGCTTCTCGACCGTCTCGTTCTGCTGGGCGATCGCGGGGGCGGCCGACTTGGCCTCGTTCTCGAAGCCGATCTGCTTGCCGAGCGCGACCTTGGCGAGCTGGTCGAAGCGGTCGGCCTCGGACGGCTGACCGGCGGTGCGCAGGGCGTCGGCCTTCTGCGACGCGGCGATCGCCTTCGCGCCCCACTCCTTGGCGGCGGCGACGTCCTCGGCGTGGTCGGCCTCGGCGAGCCGCAGGTTGCCGATCGTCTGGGCCACGGCGTCCTCGGCCTCGGCGATGCTGTTGGTGTAGTCGCGGACCAGCTGGTCCAGCATCTTCTCGGGGTCCTCGGCCTTGTCCAGCATCGCGTTCACGTTCGCGCGGGTCAGCTGGGCGATGCGACCGAGGATCGACTGCTTCTGGGCCATGGTGCTCTCTCTTCCGGTGGGACGTGCGGGTGTGCTGGTCTCGGGTCAGAACCGGCCGCCGCCGCTGCGACGGGTCCGTCTGCTGCTGGAACGGGGGCTACGGGTACGGCGGCTGGCGGTGCGGCTGCTCGAGCGGGTCGTCCGTCCGGCGCGCCGCGTGCGGCCGGACGAGCCCACGGCCAGGCCGCCGAGGATGCCGCCGAGGGAGAGGTCGTCGCTCGGTGCCGACGACGCACGCCAGGCGGCCACGTCGGCCTCGGCGCTCGTCTGCGCCTCCTTGACGAGCCCGGCAGCGCGCTCCAGCGTCCGGGTGGCCTCGTCCGGGTCACGGTCCACGGCCTGCCGTCCGGCGTCTAGCAGGCGGGCCGCCTCCGACAGTCGCGTGCGTGCGGTGCTGCCGACGGCGCCCCGGTGCGTCTCGACGTAGGTGGACACGGCCGAGACGGTGGCGGTCACCTGTGCCAGCAGGTCGTCGGCGGTGTCGGCGGCGTGCGCGAGGTCGTCGCGCGCCGTGTCGACGGCGTCGAGGAGGGCGACGGCCTGGCCGGTGGCCTCCTCCGCGGTGCGCAGCCGCACGGCTGCGGTGGCGTGGTCCGAGCCGCCGAGCGCGGCGCGGGCCTGGCTGAGCTGTTCGGTGGCGTTGCGGGTGAGCGACTCCGCGCGGGTGACGTTGCCGGAGACGGCGGCCAGCGCGCTGCCCGCGTGCTCGGCCTGCAGCGCGCGCAGGGTGTCCGACGTCGGCGCCAGGCGCGCGACGACCGTGTCGAGCCGCTGCTGCAGCGTGTCCGCCGCCTCGGGGGCGCGGGTCTGCAGGTCGCGCAGGGCGTCGAGGCGCTCGACCTGGGTGTCGAGCGCGTCGTCGACGGTGTCGCACAGGTGCAGCACACGCGACAGCAGGACCCGACGCTCTGCGTCGGTCTCGGGCTCGGCGTCGTCGAGACGTTGACGCAGCGTGAACGCCTCGCGCAGCGTGGCCCGGCCCTCGTCGACCGTGCGCCGGACGTCGGCAGCGGCGGCCTCGTCGAACTGCGCCTCGGCGAAGCCGACCTCCTGGGACACCGTCTGCAGCAGGTCGTCGACCTCCACCAGGGCCTCGGCCACGGCAGCCTCGAGCTCCTCGTCGTCGAGGATCGCCGCGGGATCGACCGGCTGGCCGTGCTCGTCGACCACTGGATGCGTGTGGTCGAAGCGTCGGCGGGAGCGGTGGACGCCGTAGGCGGCGCCGGCGGCCACGACGGCCGTGCCGCCGACGATCCAGCCCCACGGGATGCCGGTGTCGCGGTCGACCTCGGTGAGTCCGCGCGCCGCCCCGGTGGCCGCGCCGGCCCAGTCGTCCTCCCGCAGGGCGGGCAGGATGAAGTCGCGGTCGACCTTCTCCAGGTCGGCGTCCGAGAGCTCGTCGCTGTCGGCGTCGTACCCGTAGGACCGGGACTCCAGCGCCACCGCCAGCAGCACGTCGGTGCGACCCAGCCCGGACCGCTCGGCGGTGCGCGTCGCCCACTCGGCGCCGGTGAGCCCGTCGAAGGTGCGCACGTACACGACGAACAGCTGACGGCCGGTGTCGCGGTAGTAGCGGTCGAGGGCCGCCTGGACCTGCGGACGGTCGCTGCCGAGGGCGTCGGCGCGGTCGGTGATCTGTCCACTGACGTCGACGGGCTCCTCCGCCGCGGCCGGCCCGGCGCCGACCACCCCGGCCCCGACCCCGACGATCCCGAGGGTGAGCAGGGCCGACGTCACGACCAGGGCACGGCGGATGGAGCGCGGCATCACACGTCGATCCTTGCGGATCGCTGGTTGCGGGACAACCGCGCGCGCCGGCGCGGGTCGGCTCACCCGGTCCTGGCCGCGCCCCGCGGGAACATCCACCCGCGCATGAGCAGGAACCGGCCCACCGTGACGAGCAGGTTCGCCGCGGTGAGCACCACGACCTCGAGCCCTCGATGCTGGGTGCCCGCCACCTCGTGCAGCAGCCCGAGGGCACCGCTCGTCACGACGACGCCGGCACCGAGCACGACGAGTCCCTGGAGCTGGTGCACGGCAGCTCCGCCCGGGCCGCGCACCCCGAACGTGAACCGACGGTTGGCGGCGGTGTTCGCCACCGTCGTGAGCAGCAGGGCCGCCACGTTCGCGCCCTGCGCGCCGAGGGGCCCGCGCAGCCCGAGGTAGAGGGCGGCGAAGGCGAGGGTCGAGAGCACGCCGACCACGGCGAAGCCCGCCAGCTGGGCGGAGAGCCCGCCGGCCGCACCCTGGCGCGAGACGCGGCCGAGCTCCGCGGCGACCTCCGCCACCGGCACCCGACCACGCACGAGCGACCAGCCGAGCCGCGCCATGCCGCGCAGGTCGTCGAGGGCGGTGCGGAGCACGTCGACGCTGCTGTCGGGGTCGTCGACCCAGTCGACGGGCACCTCGTGGATGCGCAGCCCCGACCGCTCGGCCACGACGAGCAGCTCGGTGTCGAAGAACCACGCGTCGTCGTGCACCAACGGCAGGAGCCGGTCGGCGACGTCGCGGCGGATCGCCTTGAAGCCGCACTGGGCGTCGCTGAACCGGGCGCGCATCGCACCACGCAGCAGGTAGTTGTACCCGCGGGAGACGATCTCGCGCCGAGGTCCGCGCACCGTGCGCGACGTCCGGGCGAGCCGGCTGCCGATGGCCAGGTCGGAGTGACCGGTGAGCAGGGGCGCCACGAGCGGGAGGAGCGCGTTCAGGTCGGTCGAGAGGTCGACGTCCATGTAGACGAGGACGTCGGCCTCCGAGCTCGACCAGGCTGCCTTGAGCGCGCGACCCCGCCCCTTCTCCTTCAGGTGCACGACCCGGACGCCGGGGTGGCTCGCGGCGAGCTGGTCGGCGAGCGCACCGGTGCGGTCGGTGCTCGCGTTGTCGGCCACCGTCACGGTGGACGCGAGGGGCAGCGCCGCGAGGTGCGCGACGACCGCCTCGACGGACGCCACCAGGCTGCGCTCCTCGTTGAACACCGGGATCACGACGTCGAGCGTGCCGAGCCGCCGCGCCGGCGACGTGGCCGGCTCCATCACGGCGCTCACTGCACGCCGCCCGACAGGTCGTACAGCGTGGTGCCGTCGACGGTCGTGGCGGTGAACGTCGCCTCGACCCACTCCTGGATCTCGGTGCTCGTGCTGCCGCTCGCGCCCGGTCCTGCACGCCCGCCTCCGCCTCCGCGTCCGCCACCCGCGATGAACCAGTGGACCTCGTCGTCGGCGACGAGCTGCTTGAACTCGCTGAGGGTGGGGGAGGGGTCGGAGCCGTTGAAGCCGCCGATCGCCATGACCGGCTCCTCGGTGGAGAGCTGGAAGCCGGCGGCGCTGTTGGAGCCCACGGCGGCGGCGACCCAGGTGTAGGAGTCGGCGTCCTGGGTGAGCAGCGCGTCGACCTCGGCCGACGACGTCGAGCCCTCGAGCAGCCCGCCGGCGCCGGCGCCGCCGCTCGGCCTGCCCTGTCCGGTCGCGGACCCGGTCTGGCCCTGCGGGAAGCCCTGACCCTGGGGGAAGCCCTGACCCTGAGGCGCGCCCTGCGGCGCACCCTGCTGGCCGGTGGCGCCGGGCCGACCTCCCGGGAAGCCGCCTGGGGGACGTCCGCCGCCGAAGCCGCCCGGTCCACCGCGACCGGTGTCGGGCCCGGCGGTCGGGATCGAGCCGGTGTGCGGCGAGGCGGCGGTGTCGACCGCGTAGACGGCCGGCCCGGCCAGCATCGTCACCACGGCTGCCCCGGCCAGACCGAGACCGAGGCGTCGTGCGGCGCGGTAGGGGAGTCGACGCCGGACGACCGGCAGCGCGAGGACGGCGCCGGTGACGAGCACGCCGGCGACCGCGACGGTCGGCGCGAGCCACGGCAGGAACCCGTCGGCGCGTCGCAGCAGCACCACGGCCATGGCCGTCGTCGCGAGCAGCACGGCCGCGGCCCCGACGAGGGCGACCGCCTCCGTGCGGTGGCGCCAGAGGAGATGACCGCCGATGCCGATGACCGCGCCGATCGCGGGAGCCAGCGCCACCGTGTAGTAGGCGTGGAAGATGCCGGCCATGAGGCTGAAGGTCAGCCCCGTGACCAGCAGCCAGAGGCCCCAGGCGACGAGGCCCGCCGTGTGCGGCGCGGACCGCCAGCCGCGGCCGGAGCGCACGGCGAACCAGAGGCCGAGCCCCAGCAGGAGCAGCGCTGCGGGGAGCAGCCACGCGACCTGGCCACCGATCTCGGCGTCGAACAGTCGTGTCAGTCCGGTCTGGCCCCACATGCCGCCGCCGGCGCGTCCACCGCCACCACCGCCGACCGACCCGACCTCGTCGCCGTTGAGCCGACCGAGGCCGTTGTAGCTGAGCGTCAGCTCGAGGATCGAGTTGTGCTGCGAGCCGCCGATCCACGGTCGGCTCGATGCCGGCCACAGCTCGACGGCCAGCACCCACCAGCCGCCGGCGACGACCATCGCGGCGAACGCGACCAGCAGGTGCCCGACCCGACGCCAGAACGGCACGGTGGCGGCGAGCAGGTAGACGCCGCCGAGCGCCGGGAGGACGAGGAAGGCCTGCAGCATCTTCGTGAGGAAGCCGAACCCGACGAGGACGCCGGCGAGCGCGAGCCAGCGCACCGCGCGCGTGGGGTCCTCCAGGGCGCGCAGCGTCGCCGCCGTCGCGCCCACGAGGAGGAGCACGAGCAGCGCGTCGGGGTTGTTGAACCTGAACATCAGCGTCGCCACCGGCGTCAGGGCGAGCACGAGACCGGCGGCGAGGCCGGCCCAGGCGTTGCCGGTGGTCCGGCGCACCGTCCCGTGCAGCAGCCAGACCGTCGCGACGCCCATGAGCGCCTGCGGCACGAGGATGCTCCACGACGACAGGCCGAAGAGGCGCACCGACAGGGCCATCACCCACAGCGACATCGGCGTCTTGTCGACGGTGATCGAGCTCGCCGCGTCGGAGGAGGCGAAGAACATCGCCTTCCACGACGCGGAGCCCGCCTGCGCGGCGGCGGAGTAGAACGAGTTCGCCCAGCCGGACGCGCCCAGCCCCCACAGGTAGAGGGCGGCGGTGCCGGCCAGGAGGAGCAGCAGGGCGGGGCGCGCCGCGGGGTGGTCCTCGGGGCGTCCGCGCCAGAGCCGGGCCAGGGGTCGGGAGGCGGCGTCGCGCTGGGTCGGGGCGTGGGGTGGCTCGGCGGGTCGTGATGTCGCGCGGAGCGTCGTCGTCGGGTGCATGACGTCGATGCTGGGCGGCGCCGCTGGGGTGCTCGTCTCCTCGCGCTGTGGGTCGTCTGTGAGTGGTGGCGCGACTCAGGAGCGAGGCAGCGTGATGCGGAACGTCGTGCTGCCGGGACGGCTCTCGACCTCGACCCGGCCGCCGTGGGCCTCGGCGATCGCCCGGACGAGCGACGTCCCGAGCCCGGCGCCGCCGGACGCCCGGGTGCGCGAGGAGTCGCCGCGGGTGAACCGCTCGAAGACCACGGGCAGCAGGTCGGGGGAGAGGCCGGGGCCGTCGTCGTGCACCTCGACCCGCACCTCGGCGTCGTCGGTCTCGACCCGTGCGGTCACCTCGGTGCCCGGCGGGGTGTGGCGGGTGGCGTTGCGCAGCAGGTTCGTGACGGCCTGGTGCAGCCGCATCGCGTCGCCGGACGCCTCCACGGCGACGTCGGGCAGGGCGAGCCGCCAGCGTCGCTCACGGTCGACGACCTGGGCGTCGGCGACGGCCTCGGCGACGAGCCGGCTCACGTCGACCGGCTCGCGCTCCAGCGGGCGTCCGGCGTCGAGTCGGGCGAGCAGCAGCATGTCGTCGACGAGGGTCGACATCCGCTCGGCCTCCTCCTCGACCTTGGCGAGCTGGTCGGTGCCGGTGCGGCGGCCGAGCTCGGCGTAGCCGCGGATGGTGGCGAGGGGGGTGCGCAGCTCGTGCGACGCGTCGGCGAGGAACTGGCGCACCTGCTGCTCGCTCTCGTGGCGGGCGTCCAGGGCACCCTCGACGTGCCCGAGCAGCCGGTTGAGCGCCTCACCGACCTGGCCGACCTCCGTGCCGGGGTCGGTGAGCGCGTCGGGCACGCGCGCCGTGCGGCCGACCTCGCCGGAGTCGAGCGGGAGGGCCGAGACCTCGTGCGCGGTGGCGGCGACGTCGCGCAGCGGGCGCAGCTGGCGACGCACGAGGGCAGCGCCGACCCCAGCGGCGACGGCAGCCCCGGCGACGGTGAGCAGCACCTCCCACCAGAGCAGCTGGGTGAGGGTCTGGTCGACGTCGTCGGTGGGCAGTCCCTGCACGACGACGGTGCCGTCGGGGGTGGTGGTGGCGGCGACACGCACCGACCCGAGGCCGGGGAGGTCGACGGTGCGGGGCTTCTCGTCGACCTCGACCTCGCCCAGGCTCTGCAGCGCGGTGGTGGAGAGGCCGCGCAGGCTCCCGCTGGCCGTGATCTGCACGCCGCTGCCGCAGTCCGCGGTGTACACGGCGGTGAGGCTGCCGGCGGCCTGCCCGAGCGGTGGCCGGGGCCGTTCCCCGCACACGACGTCGACGCGTCCGCCCGGCCCGCCGGGTCTGCCCCCGGGGCCGAGCGGGTTGCCGCGTGCCTCGGTGCTCGCGCGGTCCATCGCCTGCGCGAGCTGCGCGTCGAGCCGGTCGGTGAGCGAGCTGCGCATGAGCAGGGTCGCGGCGGCGGCGACCAGCAGGCTCGCCGTGGCCACGAGCACGACGACGGTCAGGACGAGCCGGCGGGTGAGGCTCATGCGGTCTCGGCCGTCTTGAGCACGTAGCCGGCTCCGCGCTTGGTGTGGATCATCGGCTCGCGGCCGGCGTCGATCTTCTTGCGCAGGTAGGAGATGTAGAGCTCGACGACGTTGGCCTGACCGCCGAAGTCGTAGTTCCACACCCGGTCGAGGATCTGCGCCTTGCTGAGCACGCGACGCTGGTTGCGCATGAGGTAGCGCAGCAGCTCGAACTCCGTCGCGGTCAGCTCGATGGACGTGCCCGCGCGGGTGACGTCGCGGCTGTCCTCGTCGAGGGTGAGGTCGCCGACGGTGACGACGTGGTCGGAGCGCTGCTCGAGCACACCGGTGCGGCGCACGAGGGCGCGGACGCGGGCGACGACCTCCTCGAGGCTGAACGGCTTGGTCACGTAGTCGTCGCCCCCGGCGGTGAGCCCGGCGACCCGGTCCTCGACGGCGTCGCGCGCGGTGAGGAACAGCACGGGCACGCGGTCGTCGTGCTGGCGCACACGGCGCAGGACCTCGAGACCGTCGACGTCGGGCAGCATCCAGTCGAGCACGATCACGTCGGGGGCGTGGTCGCGGGCGGTGGACACGGCGTCGCGTCCGGTGGCGGCGGTCCGCACGTCCCAGCCCTCGTAGCGCAGCGCCATCATGAGCAGCTCGGCGATGTTGGGCTCGTCGTCGACGACGAGGACGCGCAGGGGCGTGCCGTCGGCGCGGGTGAGGGGCGCGGTCATGGGTCCAGTGTGGACGGCCTGTCCGTCGCCTGTCCGTGCGGAACCTGTGCGGTTCCTGTGAGCGGGCTGCGTGTGGGTCAGGCGGCGCCGAGGTCGGCGGCGATGCTGCTCTCGAGCACGCGGACACGGGCGCGTGTGGCGTCGGCGAGGCGCGTGGTGCGCTGCGCCTCGGCGAGGTCGCCGACGGAGACGAGGTGCTGCACGAGCGGCTCGAGGTCGTCGAGGTGCACGCCGTCGACGAGGCTGGTGACCTCGATCAGCTCCGAGAGCAGGGCGTGGAGCAGGAGGTGGGCGTCGAGGTCGCCGTCGGCGGGGTGGGCGCCGATGACGAGGCGCAGCTGCTGGCCGAGCGAGAAGGCGACGTCGGGCGTGAGCGCGCACTCCTCGACGGCTGAGACGACGAGCACGAGGACATCGGCGAGTCCCTCGCGCGGCGGGAGGGCGGCGGCCTCGCCGAGGAGGCTGCGCAGGTAGGCGTGAGGTACGAGGGCGTCGTCGTCGAACGACGGCTGCACCACGCGGGTGGTCGTCACCATGTCTTCCACTTCTCCCCACTCCCAGAGGACATGCTCCCGAACTGCAGGCGCTTGCGCTCTAGCCCGAACGGATCATTTCCGCAGTCCGATTCCCACTGTACGTGACCGATCACACGCTTGACCAGCCCGTCCCGAAGTGCATTGCAGGGCGTCGAGGAGGGGCCAGCGACGAGCTTCCGACCCTGGCAACGTGGAACTCTGCTTTCGCACGCGACACCACAAAGGACTCTGCATCGGGATCTGGAGCGCGTGAAGGTCAGGTGTGGGGTTCGTGATCGGGGTAGGCTCCCGCGCACGGCGGAGCAGGGTGACCTCAAGGTCTTCATCAGTCGGTCGGGTGACCTGGCGAAAGAGGTCGCGGATGCTCTGCTTGCCTGGCTCCCGCTGTTTCTTCGCTGGCTTGCGTCCTTGGATGTCGGAAATGGACATCGCTGCTGGCAGCGGGGACTCGTGCAGGTCGAGAGTGAGTTGTCCGACTCCCGGTTCGGAGTGGTCGTGGTGACCGTCGATAATCAGAGGGCCCAATGGCTCATCTTCGCGGCCAGGGCGCTCAGCAAAGTTGTCGGCGATGGGGAGCATAGGGTCGTACCGCTGCTCGTTGACTTGGACAGTGCCGCTGACCCCACCGGTCCCCTTACTCATTTCCAGATGAAGACCGCGACGAGGGATGGCGTGAGAGATCTTGTGAGGTCGCTCGCCGCCTCTCTCGTGGACGTCTCAGCGGTGGTCGCGCGCAAGGCAGGAGACCTGAGGACCGAACTCGGCCTCAGGACCTGGGACACAGTCCACCTGGCCACTGCGATCCTCGCCAACGTCGACGTTCTGGCGGTCCGCGATCACAAGATTCCCGAGGGCAACTATGAGCGCGTTTACGCCACGGGCCCGTTCGACTTGGATGAGGATAAACTGTTCTGACGTTTACTTCGGCTTCAGGTGGGGCCTCGAGCCAGGGTTAGTAGGGCACGGGCTACCTGGCCTTCTCACTCCGCCAGCGGAACGTCAGTCGCGAGTATTCCCCGCCGGCACCTCGGGAAGACTGCAACGGACGCCGAGCTGTCGTCAAGCACCGCCCGGTGGATGCCCGAGTCGTTCCCCGAACGGGTGGCTCGCGGGCCCGTCAACGCGCAGGTCCAGCTACATGGGCCGACTATCTCTCCTCACGTGGCAACCTCAATAGCCTCGAATTGCGCGTCGACCATTCCGTGGACATGGCTTACTGTTTCCGGGTCTTACGCGAGCATGCGACCGGAGCCGTCGAGGTGGGCACGGGTCCCGTGCTTACGCCTCGACCTTTCGGCGATCGTCAAGAAGGACACGGATCGTTTCGGTCGCCCTCTCGTCCGTGCACGCCTGCGCCTCGGCATCCAGCGCGGCGCCAGTAGACGCGATGTACGCGAGGAGTGAGCCACGAACCACCGAACGCACGTCACCCGCGCCGACTTCGAGACCAGCATCGAGAAGGCCCTTCAACTCCTTGTTGGCGGTCGCGAGAGCTTCCTCGATCGAGTTGTTGGGATTGCTCGCGCCGTCCACTAGCCGACGGCACACCACTACAGAGTCAAGATTGGACGGCTCGCGCGCGCCCGCTTTGGCACTGCTTGTCGACATCTCGCCCTTTACCGGCTGCACCGCGGTAACGACCCAGCCCGCTCGGTCAAGAGCTGTGATCACCTGTACCCAACCGTTTATACGAGCTTGATGAAACGTGAAGGCCAGCAAACCCCCGGGTTTTGTCACTCGAGCGCACTCGGTCCAAACGGCCTCGATTGCCTTGCCGAACTCTGCTGGGTCGGAGTGCTGTACTTCGCCCTCGCTGCGCGTCGTGCTTAGCTTCGGGTACCCGTCATGAGGTTTCATCTGCCCTAGCCACGCATGGAAGAAGTCGGCCAACTCGGCGTAATGGACGTTGTCCATATACGGAGGGTCTGTGATCACGAGATCTACTGACCCCTTCGGCAAGTCGCTCCGGGCGGCGTTGCGGGTCGCAATGTACGCGGTCTGCCCCTTCGCCTCCAAGAAGCTCACCCAAGAGTCCACGATCGTGGCCGCAAGAGGTTTGGAGAGGCCCGTAACCCGCTCCACCGACCCGTCGGACATCACGAGGTCTGCTGGGGCGGCCTTGTAGGCGCTAGCCCGCTGCAGCCGGCTCTTAAACAGCGTAGAGAACGAGCCAGACGACTGCGGGGTGCCCCAAGGGTGCGCCTCGAGCGGGGTCCGCTCTGGCTTCAGAATGTGATTACTGAACATGTGCCGCACCGCGCCGGTGCCCTCACCCTTGAATGACGTAAACAGGTTATTGAATTCTAGCGTGCCGGAAAACAACGCACACAACGCCTCGCGCTCGGGACTCGGTTCTAGGTCGCGGATCGCCGTGGCGATGGCTGAAAGAGAAACCAGCTGCCGGGCGTTGAAAAAGTCGCGCCAGCGACGATAGTTCCACCTCACGGCCTGGTCGGTGTTGTTGCCTTTCGCAAGTTCTCCAACTGGGAGCACGGCATCAGGTGGAAGCTTGCCGAGAATCATTTCGCACTCGGCGTAGAGCGCTCTGTCAAAGTCGTTGATGATCTCGTATGACTTCGAGCCGTCAGAGTTTGCGACCATCTTTGCGTACATCTCGAAGTCTGGCGTCCTGCCATCGAGAGCCGAAAGCGTCTTGAACGTGTGGCCGTGCCGGCAGGTCGCGTGATGCCCCCGCACAGCGCCGCGAGGCGTCACCTGATGCCCGTTTGCGCAGGTCGCCTCGGTGAAGTCGTAGCGTCCCTCAAAGATGTCGAGACACTCAGGGCAGACGATCTGTGCTCTCGGGACGCGATTCGTATAGGCATGCTTTGAGAAAACGCATGAGTCGAAAAGTCGCACGATATCGGAACAGTCTGGGCAGAGCACCGTTGCGACCCAAAAGTAGTAGAGCGCGGTCCTGCCATCTTCGGTTCGGTGGAGACGGTTCACCTCCTCACAGCAAGCGGCTTCGACCTCGTTGTAGGCGCTGTGCAGGCGCTCCATGTCCCACGGCTGCATAGCCTGACGCTCGACGAGCGTCGCCACTGGGTTTATGTCGAAGCACACGGGCCTGCCCCCAAGTTTGAGCACTTCGACCCCAGTTACGCCGGAGCCGGCGAATGGATCGAGCACGACCGCTCCGCCGAGGTCTAGAGCCGAGCCGTATGCTGCGGAAGGATTCGAGCCGTCACTCGTGACGGCGGACGCGATGATCCCTCGGAACACTGTTCCGAGACGTTTCGCCCACCACTTGTGCGTGCTCGTCGCAGGTCGGTGGACCTCCTTGCGCCAGGATTCTTTTGTACCCACCTCGCTCAATAGTGCGGCGGGGAAAGACGTTTCAAGGCTGGAGCGCTCGGGAGCAATCGAGGTCATCGCTTGCCCTCCTTTAGCGTCACGGGCTTCTCGTCGCCGAGCCCCTTCGAGCGGTAAGCTCTGAACTTATGGATTGTTCCGGCGCTTGGGTTCGGTTGCAAGTGCGTGAGCATGTCGTTTGTCTGAAGGTTGAACTCGTACGAGATGACGACTTCGTCGACTTCGGTGCGGTGGAGATCGCCGACTTTGACGAGATCTGACGATTGAGGCACGAAGTCTTCAGGAACAATGAGGGTGGAGAGGCCAGTGGTCCCCGCTGCAAGAGCGAATGGAGTTGGGACCACGTACATCTTCCGGTCGCGCACAAGAATATCTCCGTAGGACCCGAAGCCCCTGAAGGACTTGTTCTTATGGACGTAATCACCGTCTGCGTTGAGGAAACTTCCGTGGCACACGACTAAGTCTGTCACGGGGTACTCCATGACACCGCGCTCCGCCTTGGGGTACCGCCCAAAAACGTAGAACACAGACCGCCCGTTGTGGCTCCCGGTCGGCACCTGCGAATTGGAGTCGTAGTCCGCTTCGCGCCCCGGCCACTCGAGGCCCTTGACCTCATAACCTTCGGGGTGATGCACGAGTCTGAAGTCTGGATATGTGTTGCGGCCAGGCTCATCGTAGTCGAGACCGCACGCTTCTAAACGTGCCTGGACCCAGTTCTGGAAGTGGAACTCCTTATCCCTGTCAGAATCCTTCCGGATCAGGTCGCCCTCGGCGCGAGCGCGCTCGCACTCCAGGAACACCTGCTCGATCGCACTCACCGTTCGCTCCTTCCTCTACGCACGAGCTGACTCTATGAGATGGGTCCGCAACGGCGCGGCGTCCGCGCCGAGGACACCGACTCGTGCGCCTTTGGCTCACGATACGGCCGAGTGGACGGGGGCTCGGCGGTAGGAGCTAGCCCGCTGGCCGCACCGGTTGGACGGGCAGCATGAGCGGTGAAGAACACGGGCTAGCTGTGATGTCCAGGGACGTTGTTTCTCTGGATAGGTGAAGGCCTCCGGGGTGAGAGTGGAGCTGTCTAGGTTCCGTCTCGTCCCAGGAGGCCTTCGTGGTCCACGCTAACGCTGCTCTGACCCCTCGTGCTCGGCTTCGGCTGGCTCGGTTGATCGTCGAGGACGGCTGGAGACCCGCCGAGGCGGCGAAGATGTTCATGGTCTCGACCATCACGGCCCGCAAGTGGGCGAACCGGTTCCGCACCGAAGCACCGGCCGGGATGAGCGACCGGTCCAGGAGGCCACGTTCGTGTCCGCATCGAACTTCCGAGCAGGTGAAGCGGTGGATCGTTGCTCTGCGGTGGCGTCAGCGTCTCGGCCCGGTGCAGATCGGCGGCCGGCTCGGTGTCGCTCCCTCGACCGTCCACGCGGTGCTGGTGCGATGTCGGATGAACCGGCTCAGCCATGTCGACCGGGCCACTGGTGAGCCGATCAGGCGTTACGAACACCCGCATCCGGGATTGAAAATCCATGTCGACGTCGCCAGGTTCGGCAACATCCCCGACGGCGGAGGCTGGCGCTACGTCGGCAAAGCCCAGGGCGACCGCAACCGGGCAGCAACCGTGCAGCGCACCGGGGCCATGCGCAGCAGGACCCGCGACCCGCTCCTCGGGACGGCGTTCCTGCACACCGTGATCGATGACCACTCCCGTGTCGCCTACGTCGAGGTCTGCGCCGATGAGAAGGCCGTCACCGCGATCGGTGTTCTGCGCCGGGCCGTGGCCTGGTTCGCCGAGCGCGTCCTGTCCGACAACGGCAACTGCTATCGCTCCCACGCGTGGGCCCACGCCTGCGCCGACCTCGCGATCACCCCCAAACGGACCCGGCCATACCGTGTCCAGGCCAACGGCAAGATCGAACGCATCCACCGCACCCTCGCCGATGGCTGGGCCTATGCCCGCTTCTACGGCTCAGAGACCGAACGCCGAGCCGCCCTGCCCGTATGGATTCACTTCTTCAATCACCACCGACGCCACTAAGCCATCGGAGCGCGCCCACCCATCAGCAGGATCGAGAACAACCCGCGTGGACATCACAACTAGCTGTAGTTCTAGGTATCGGAGCACGGTCCGCCGAACGGCGACCCGGCCGCTGGACTAAACCCCGTCCTCGCCGAACGTTGCGGGTTCGCACTCGAAACGGAACTCGAACTGGGGGCCTGGGACGCGACGCTCGGCGCGGAGAACGCGCGGGCGCTCCTGCTCTGAGTGGAGCCGCTCTGGGACTGACCGGTCCGGCGCGGCGCGAACTTGGTCGTCGAGCTTGCCGAGGTGCCGGAGAGGTCTCGACTGAACGTGGGATGAACGTGCCGTTTGGTCCGTTCCTTCGCGCAATCTTGATCAGTTTGGGACGGCTCACGTATACGGTCTTCTCAACTTTCTGAAGGACTGGAGCTCAGGATGATCACGCATTCGAAGAAGCTGGTCGCGCTCGTGGCGGCGACGTTGGCCATTGGAGTTGTGGCTGGTCTAGTGGTCGGCGGAAGCGTGGTTTTGCCTTGGCAAGCACAATCGCAGGCGGCCCAAGCGTCTGAGGGCGAGACTCCTGCAATCCATGCCGAAGGACGAGAGCTCGAAACGGGCGATGTCGACGTCGACCGGCAGGTCGAAGAAGCCCAGGAGATCGCCCTGGGGAAGGTGCATTCACAAAAGGGTGCTGTTGCAGCCTTCAGCAGTTATGCCGTCTGGATTGTTGGCTCCTCC
Source organism: Propionibacteriales bacterium (assembly GCA_026392465.1). GTDB lineage: Bacteria > Actinomycetota > Actinomycetes > Propionibacteriales > Nocardioidaceae > Aeromicrobium. The sequence continues at coordinate 63,720 of JAPLCA010000016.1, read as the reverse complement.
TCCGCGCAGACGGACCCACAGTTGGTGCCCGAGCAGATCGGTCAGGGCGAGATGAATCCCGCCGACGCTCAGCTACTCGCCGGTATGCAGCGTTCGCCATCGGATCGCTTCGACGCGGAGGCGGGCGTCTATCGAGTACTCGGTCACGCCGGCGATGAGGGCGCCCCAGACCAGGTCATGGTGGAGGTGGCTGCACCGCTGACGATGGCTGGGCGCAGCCGATGGGCGGTGATCGGCGGAGTGGTCCGGTGGTCCGACGAGGGTTGGGTCGTTGCGAGCATCCAGCCGCGCGATCTCGAGCAGCCGGAGAGCGCGACCGCCAGCGCCAGCGAGTTGGACGCTGCGGACCGTGCAAGGACCCTTGAGGGACTTGGCTGGCAGCTGTTTGACAGCGGGCGATGAAGGTGAGGCGACTCTTCGCGGGCCTCGGCGTCATCGCGCTCGCTACTACCTTGCTCGTGGCGCCAGCCCTAACGTCGGCGACGCCGGCGACTGCCGCCGGCAACTACAGAATCCTGATTACCGGAGACTCGATCACGCAGGGATCGTCAGGCGACTACACGTGGCGATATCGACTATGGAACAAGCTCGCCAGCACTGCACCTGGTGAAGTGACCTTCGTCGGGACCCGTACGGATCTGTACGACAACGTCAATGACTCGTCCGGATCGCAGCACTACGCCGCCTCATTCAGTGCCAAAGCGCACTCGGCGCAGTGGGGGACGACGTTTGGCCTGCAGCTGGACAACATCAGTAGTCAGGTGTCTAACTCCAATGCCAACGTTCTAGTCATCATGCTCGGGAGCAATGACCTGGCGTATCAGACGTCGCCAGCCCAGACTGTGTCGAATCTGCGGACCTACATTCAGAAGGCGCGGGCTGCGAAGCCGGGCATCGACGTAGTCGTAGGCGAGGTCGTCAATCGATATGACCCTTGGGCGCAGGACTACTGGTTGACATCAGAAACGAGTGAGTACGCGTCGCGCATCCGAACTCTCGCGAGTGAGCTCAACTCTTCTTCGCAGCGCGTCGTCGTAGCTGCGACACGGACCGGCTGGGATGCGCGGGAGCACACCTGGGACGGGACCCATCCCAATCCCACAGGGGAGAAGGTCATCGCTCAGCGTGTGTCCGAGGCTCTCGCGAACCTGGGAATCGGCGCTTCGTCCCCGAACATCATCAGCTCGACTGCTTGGTCGGTCGCGGGACCGTCCGTGAGTCTCGCGTCGGGCACCGAGCAGGCGTCGCTCGGCTGGTCACGGACTTCGACCGGTTCTACGGGCATGTTCATCGAGCAGCGGCTGACGAACAATGGAAGTGAATGGGCACGACTCCCGTACGCCGTGTCCGGTAATGGCTGGACTGCCGAGATGCTCGTCGCTGGCGGGACGTATCAGTACCGCGTCGTACCTTCAAAGGGGTGGAGCACAGGGACCGCCGGCCCAGCGTCTGGAGTCACGGTCGGCGGTCCACCTCTCGGGGCTATCGCATCGGTGAACGCGATACCTGGGTATGAGTCTCTCTATGGAGGGCAAGCGATCCGCTCGAACTGGGACGCTTCGAGCAACGCGACCGGTTACAAACTGGCTTACAGGGTGATGTCGCGAGGGTCGTTGACATGGGAGACCTTGCCGTACGCGATCAGCGATCGCACCTGGCTCTTCGAGCCCTTGCTGACTGGACGCCGTTACCAATTGAGAGTCACGCCCAATCGCGGCTACATCAACGGGACGGCACGAGCGTCCTCGGTGGTACGGACCGACGGCCTCGCCGGCGATAGAACATATGTCGCGATCGGTGACTCGTACTCTGCAGGACTCGGTGCCTCAGGCTCAGAGTCGAGCGATGGGTGCTACGTGTCCGCCAACGCTTGGCCGCGGAAGCTGCAGCCGATCTTCAACGCGCGAACGCTGGTGGAGGCATGCTCCGGCGCCGAGACTTCGGGACGCGGCGGGCGTCTTTCAGTGACCAATCAAATTCCTTACTTGACGGTTGACTTTGAGGAGCGCGCCGGGCACCCCGAACTGGTGACCCTGACCGTCGGCGGTAACGATGTCGGTTTCTCTGACGTCGTGAAGAGTTGTCTCTTCGGTAACTGCACCAGCCAAGAGGATTCGCTCATCAACAAGATCGACGATCTCCAACCTAAACTGGCGTCGTTGTACGCGGACGTGAAGTCGGCAGCGCCGTACGCAGACATCGTCGTCGGTGGCTACCCTGGGGTTCTCGAGCCGAACGGCGGCGGCTCAGGTGCAGGGTGTGGACTCCTATCCGGAGCGGAGCGAGTAATGGCGTCTCAAATGGCTCGAAGACTGAACACTCGAATCTCGAGCGCTGCTATGGATGCCGGCGTGTGGTCGGTCGGGCAGAATGTTTGGGACGACTTCGCGGGTCACAACGCCTGCTCCAGCAGCCCCTGGATCCACGCAGTCAACGGCGATTTTGGTGGCGAGGTTGGTGGCGTGGTCGACAACAAGAGCTTCCACCCCAACGATGGTGGTCAGTTGAAGTACGCGCAGATCTTCGATGACTACATCACGATGAAAGCTGGTTAAGGTGCCCTCGACCTTGCAGAGGCGTAGAAGTCTCGCCGTCGGCGTCTTCTCCGCAGTACTGGTCCTGTTCGTCGTGTCGGCGTGTACGTCCGGCGAAGGTGGCGCGGAAAAGGACTCGACCGCTCGCCCAACAGAAGGCGAACCTTTCGAGAACCCAGAATGGAAGCCACTCGATCGCGGGACGCCCGCATCGCGGGATCCAGCCCCGCTAAGCGGAGCGCCCTCGAAGAAGCAACTGACCGCAACTTCGCAAGCGGGCCCGACACGCTCGGACGCTGAGGAGTTCGCTCTACAGTTCGCGAACTTCTATCTCGATGTTCGCCCCGAACTGAACGACGAAGACATCGTGGACGAGTTCGGCGCGAGAACGATCGATCCGAAGGTCAAGACATTCATCATCGAAGAGAAGCGTGGCCAGAGGGAGCTCGGGACCGGAAGGAAGTTCGACACGTCCGTCCCGATGTGGATTCGTTCACTGCCGGACGGACCGGATGAGGCTCCCGAACGCGTGGCGGTAGAGATAGCAGGCAACGGGGTCGCCCCGGGGCTCGACTTTCGGACCTGGCTGAAGATCCGAGTGGACGTCGTTCGTACGAGTAGCGGCTGGCGCGTCGAGTCGTTGTCGACAGCAACCGACGGACCGATGTCGGTAAAGGTGCTCGACGCGGACGAGCGACGCAGCTACCTGACGGGGGCGGGATGGCGAGAACTCCGCGTCTCGTAGGCCTCCTGTCCTGCTTGACCAGCCGGGTCGTCCAGAGTGGCATGTAGTCGAGGGACGCGCTCTGCACCGGGGTCGACGTCACCGTCACGGCGAGCGTGGAGCGCGTCGTCGCCCTTCCCCTCACCCCGCCCGGCTGGCCCGCCCGCACGCGCGTGTCGGCGGAGGCGTCGTCGCAGCTGCGCGAGCCGGTGGAGTGAAGAACAGAAGCGTTCCAGCCTGCGGCTCCTGATACGCCGGCACGGGCGTGCCGTCAAGCTCCGTCGGCAGCGAAAGGATCGAGGCCTACTCAGCTAGTGTTGAGGTCGTGAAGACCTGGGACGCGACGCGGGTGCGACGTATCGTCATGGGGATGTGCATCGTCGGCGCTGTCGTCGCTGTGGCGCAGAGGGAGGCGCTCGTAGCAGGAGTGTGCGCCACGGGCGCTGTCGCGATGTTGTTCCTGCCTCCGAAGAGTCGTACCTGACCCTTGCCCAGGCTCGCGAGCTGTGCTTAACGTCAAAGTATGAGTAAGGCTTCAAGTTCTGCGTGATTGCGCTGGTTTCGGTCCTCCTTGCTGCAGGGACGACCGTCCCCGCTGAGGCAGCCACCAAGACCTGGACAACGTCGAGCCACACCCGAGTCCAGAAATGCTACGTCGCGCCGACGTGCACGAACTACGCGAAGAGCATCACCTTCGCCGCGAAGTCCAACTCTCAGATGCGAACGATCACCGCCACCGGGAGAGTCCTCGCGCAAACAGGGGCCAACAAGTACTCCCAGATCTACTCTCGAACCATCACGGTCAAGAACACGACGGAGAACGTCTGGCGCTGGTCGATTCCCAAGAAGTACGGCAACGCCAGGTTGAAGGTCGTCGTCTCGGCCACGTTCAAGAAGCGGCTTTACTCCGCGGGTCGGTCGAGCACGAAGTACATCTGGGAAGGGATCCCCGCTGTTGCACCCGAGTGAAGGGTGCTCGAAGCGGTCAGCGGCGGGAACCTTGAAGATGGTTCCCGCCGCTGACTGTTCTCAGGTCGATGCCTTTCACGGGAATCGTGATCGCAAGGTCGGATCAGCCGTATGCCTCCGACATGGTGTCGCGCCGCACTGAGCTGGGAGAACCCCGACATTGTCCCTGCAAGGGATGACGACCTCCGTGGCTTCGTCTGCCCGGAGTTGCCGGCCTTCTTGTGTGAGGCGCGTGAGGAGATCGAGCCTACTCAGCGGTCTGCGTTCGCGAGGGTGACCAGCCGCATGGCGTCCGGGCTGGACGTCTGCTTGACGTAGATGAAGCTGCTGCCGCTGAGGCGGTTCGAGCCCGTGTCGTTGCTGCCGGGGAGGGAGAAGAGCCTCCCGCGTCGCATGTCGAGCAGGTAGGCGCGGTCGCCCGTGGAGAAGCTGGCCCAGTCGGTGGTGCCGTTGAGGTAGCCCACCGTGTTCTTGCCGAGGGCGACGGTGAAGCGACCGTGCTCGGTCGACTCGACCGTGAGACGGCGGCGACCGTCCGCCGTCGTGCAGGCCACGCGGACACCTTGTGCGGCGAAGGCGCCACAGTCCGCCGGCATCCCTGCGTCGGTGACCTCTCCGGAAGATCCACGGTCCGGGTCCCAGCGTACGAGCTCGCTGTCGACGAGGACGTCGAGCTCGCGGCCCGCTGCCCAGGCGCCGGTCGCCTTGGGCACGACCCTCTCGAGCCTGCCGCCCGTCAGAGGGACGCGGTAGGCGGAGGTCTGGACGACGTTCTGCTGGTCGTCCACGCGATCGACCGCGACGACGTAGACGTCGTCGCCCACGACCTGCGGCCTGATGGCGTTCGGCGACGGCCAGGGCGGGTCCTCGATGCCGAGCTCTTGGTAGGAGGCGAGCTCCTTCTCCTCTCCCGTCCCGAGGTCGAGCGCGTACATCCGCCATGGCATGGCGTCGTAGTTCGGCTGCGTGGTCTCGACCCACACCACGGTCTTGCCGGCGACGGCGACGTCGACGATGTAGCGCGGGGACCCCGGCTTCCCGTGACGGGCAAGCTCCGTGACGTCGTCGGTCTTCGGGTCGACGGATATCAGTGCACCTCCCCGTGGGTCGTCCTCGGAGGGCTGACCTGACTTGGAGGTGCCCGAGAGGGACATGATCAACCGGCCCCCCACGCGGTCGAAGTAGACGACACGCTGTCCGTCCAGGACCGTGGGGATGCGTGACTCCACGGTGTAGTCGTCGCCCTCCGTGAACGACGGCGGTGCGGGGGAGAGCGCGAACTGACGCTGCGGCTCCGGCTCCTTGGTCGTCGTGCAGGACGTCGTGCCGAGGACGATCGCCGTCATCACCGAGGCGATCGCGGCGGTCTTGCGCGCCGACGTCACAGGACGACGCCCCACGGCTGGGTGAAGATGCGCATGCTCGTGTTCCTCATGGCGTTGATCTTCCTCGGGGCGCTCGACTGGCCCGTGTTCGTCCACCGGCCCGCGACCGGGTCCGCGTAGGCGAGCCTCGAGCCTGAGCCGGAGTAGCCGTAGCCCATGATCAGGTGGTCGATCGTAAAGGTCGTGTAGTGGTAGTTGTAGTGCGGGTTGCCCGCCCCGGCCAGCTCCCGCGTCCCGTACACGACGGCGCGGTTGTAGACGCCGATGGAGTTGACCACTCCGCTCTTGATCGACGCCGCCGACGGGCTCCAGACGAGCCGAGAAGCGAAGCCGGCCCACCGGTTGAGCGTGAGCGGGATACGCGTCATGTTCGTGCCGTTCGAGGTGGTCGCGAGGTAGCGGGACGCGGCCAGCGTCGTCTGCGAGATGGTGTCGGAGGAGTTGTAGCGGCTCCGCTCGCAGGCGCTGCACGAGGCGCGGATGGCCATCGCGACGGAGGCGGGACCGCAGTAGTAGGAGGTGCGCTGGGTGGAGTGGCGCACGGGCAGGGCCTTCTGCGTCGCCGCTGCCATCACGCCGGCACCGGAGTCGGACGTGGTCGACGCGTCGGTGGAGAAGTCGGGCTCGGGCTCGATCTCCGAGTACGGCCGCCCAGCGACACGCTCGACCTCCGCGCGTGCCGCAGCGATCCGCTCGTCGAGCGACGGCCCGCCGTCGGCCTGCGCGGTCGCGGTGGCGGCTCCACCGGCGAGGTACTTCTCGGCGTAGAGCGCGTGCAGTGCGTCGAGGGCGTCGTTGAGCGGCTTCTCGGCCTGCACCGACGGCAGGTCCCCGAGCGACTCGTACCCGCTGGGCAACGCGATGCCCCGACCCTCGGGCGTGGCCGGCTCGTCCGCTGCGGAGGCCGGAGCCGCCGCGAGCAGCGCGGCGATCGTGACGGCTGACAGAGCGGCGAGGCCGAGACCGGTGGTGGAGCGATGCCTGCGGCGGTGTCGCGAACTGAACATGGTGTGTCCCCCCTGGGAGCGTCGACGGTGTGTGCGTCGATCAACCCATGGGAGGAGCCGCGGGCAGAAGCGTTCGAACGATCTTCTGAAGACGGCTTGACAACGCCGCTCGCCAGGCCGTATCCGGGCGGTGGTCCACCGCCAGGGCGCCGCGACGCCTCGCCGTCAGCGCGTGTACTGCCCCTTCCGCTGCAGCGCCGAGCCGACGGCGAAGCCGATGAGCAGGAGGGCGGCGGCGAGGACGGCGTGCAGCCAGGTGTCGGCGGTGTCGAGGGGGACGACGTTGGCGTGAGACGCGTGGTCGACGACGAGGCCGTAGATCGTCAGCGCGGCGTAGACGATGCCGCTTCCGACCAGGTAGGCGGGGGCGAGGCGCGGGCGCACGGCCGCCGCGAGGCCGAGCAGGCCGAAGAGCAGGTGCACGACATTGTGCAGCACCGACACCTGGAAGACGCCGAACAGCTCCGCGCCGCTGTGGTGGCCGCTGCCGCTCAGCTGGTCGAGGTCGGTCGTGACGCCCGGGACGAAGCCCAGGACGCCGACCACGAGGAAGAGGGCGCCGAAGAGCACCGACGCTCCTCGGGCGAGGACGACGGGGTCCTCGTCGGCGCGGGGGCCGGTACTGGAGAGGTGCTGACCCTCGGGCACGGTGGAGTCCTCTCGTGAGCGGACCCCGCCGCACGGCGAGGTCCCCGGGTGCGTACCCGAAACGGTGGCCTCGACGCGCCGGTGTGGAACGGGATGGTCGAATAGGAGCCATGCGTCGCCTGCTGCTGCCCGTGGTCGCCACCGCCCTGCTGCTCGCCGGGTGCACTGGAGGAGGGAGCAGCGCCGACCCCGGCGCCACCTCCACACCCGCCGCGTCGCCCACCTTCTCGGCCGACTTCGCCGACCTGGAGAAGGAGTACGACGCCCGCCTCGGCGTCTACGCCATCGACACCGGGACCGGCCAGGTCGTCGAGCACCGAGCCGGCGAACGGTTCGCGTACGCGTCGACGATCAAGGCCATCGCGGTCGGGGCGCTCATGCACGAGAAGCCCCGCTCCGTGCTCGACCAGACCGTGCAGATCAGCGAGGACGACCTCGTCGACTTCTCCCCGCAGGTCGAGAAGGCGCTCGAGGCCGGGCAGACCGAGCTCACCGTGCGCGAGGTCGCCGACGCCGCCGTCCGCTACAGCGACAACACCGCCGGCAACCTGCTGTTCGACCTGCTCGGCGGCCCCGAGGAGCTGCAGGGCGTGCTGCGCGAGATCGGCGACCGCACGACGAAGGTGTCGCGCATCGAGCCCGACCTCAACGAGGCGACGCCCGGCGACGACCGCGACACCACGACGCCCAAGGCGCTCGCCACCGACCTGCGCCGGCTCACGCTCCCGCCCGCCGACGGCGAGAAGGCCGTCAACGACGGCTACGCGCGCGCCTTCCTCACCGACCTCATGGTGCGCAACACCACCGGCGACGACCTCATCCGCGCGGGCGTGCCGGACACGTGGGAGGTCGCCGACAAGACCGGGGCGGCGAAGTACGGCACCCGCAACGACATCGCGGTCCTGCGCCGCGCGGAGGGCGCCCCCATCGTCATCGCGATCATGTCGTCCAAGGACGACCAGGACGCGGAGGCCGACGACGACCTCATCGCCGACGCCACGCGCGTCGCCGTCGCCGGGTTCGGCGTCTCCGACGACTGACCTGCCGACCCGTCCACACGCGACGACGCCCACCCCGACCTCGGGGTGGGCGTCGTCATGGGATGGACGGGTCGATACGGCGTCAGCAGCCGCCGCAGGTGTAGAAGGTGACGTCCCAGTGACTGCCTTCCTTGGCGTACTCGTTGCCCGACGCGGAGCGGTACAGCTGCGCGCCGTCGCTGCGGGTGCCGACGTACGTGAAGGTGTTCGTCACGTACGACGTGAGGCAGTTCGAGAGGCTGAAGTCGAGCTTGTACCCGTTGTAGTGGCTGTACGTGCCCGACGCGTGCCCCACCTCGGTGCCGCCCGTGATGTTGAGCGCACAGCCGCTGGCCGACTTGAGCGTGCGTGCGCCGTCGACGCTGGTCTGGCGCAGTCCCTCGAACGACGTGCACGACGGGTTGCTGCGGGTGGTGCAGTTCCCCGAGGACGACCACGTGATCCCGGCGGAGCGGAAGGCCGACTCGGCCTGCGCCTGGGTCACGGCCGACGCGGACGACGCGACGCCGACCACGCTGCCGAGCCCGAGCAGGGCTCCGGTCAGGAGGACGACGAGCCGTCGCAGGACAGGTGCTTTCTGGTTCCCCGATGTGTTCATGGGTCCCATGCCAACCCGATCGGACGCCGTGACGCAAGCCCCCGACGGTGACGATCAGTCGACGAGCGCGTGACGCAGGCGGTCGCGGTACTCGCGCGCCTCGCCGTCGGCGTAGCGGGTGCGCGGCCAGAAGAAGCCCCGCAGGCCGTCGCCCTTCGTGCGGGGCACGACGTGCACGTGCAGGTGGGGCACGCTCTGGGAGACGACGTTGTTCATCGCGACGAACGTGCCCTGCGCGCCCAGCTCGCTCGACATCGCGGCCGCCGCCCGGCGGGCCGCCGCGAACAGCGGCACGGTCAACGGTTCCGGCAACTCGAGCAGCGTGTCCACGTGCTCGCGCGGCACGAGCAGAGTGTGACCCTTGAAGACAGGGCGCACGTCGAGGAAGCCGAGCACGTGCTCGTCCTCCAGCACCACCTCGGCCGGCTCGTCACCGGCGACGATCTTGCAGAACAGGCACGCCACGGTCTCGATCCCACCACAGGGCCGGTAGCCTCGACAGGTGGCCACCGACTTTCCCGAGCAGATCAAGGAGCTCGGCGCGACGCTGACCTCCATCGAGAAGGTGCTCGACCTCGACGCGATGCAGCGCGAGATCGACGAGCTCCAGGAGCAGGTCGGCGCGCCGGACCTCTGGGACGACCAGGCGAACGCGCAGCGCGTCACCGGTCGTCTCTCGACGCTGCAGGCGCAGCTGGAGCGCGTGCAGGGGCTGCGCGGCCGGATCGAGGACCTCGAGGTCCTCGTCGAGCTCGCGCAGGAGGAGGGCGACGCCGACTCCCTGGCCGAGGCGGAGTCCGAGCTGACCAAGCTGCAGCAGGCCGTCGAGTCGCTCGAGGTCCGCACCCTGCTGTCGGGCGAGTACGACGAGCGCGAGGCCCTCGTGACGATCCGCTCGGGCGCCGGCGGCGTCGACGCGGCCGACTTCGCCATGATGCTGCAGCGCATGTACATGCGGTGGGCGGAGCGGCACGGCTACCCGGTGGAGGTCTACGACACCTCCTACGCCGAGGAGGCCGGCATCAAGTCGACGACGTTCGCCGTCAAGGCGCCGTACGCCTACGGCACGCTGTCGGTCGAGTCCGGCACGCACCGTCTCGTGCGCATCTCGCCGTTCGACAACCAGGGACGGCGCCAGACGTCGTTCGCGGCGATCGAGGTCGTGCCCGTGCTGGAGCAGACCGACGAGATCGACATCCCCGACGAGGAGATCCGCGTCGACGTCTACCGCTCGTCGGGTCCCGGCGGCCAGAGCGTCAACACCACCGACTCGGCGGTGCGCCTCACGCACATCCCGACGGGCGTGGTGGTCAGCTGCCAGAACGAGAAGAGCCAGCTGCAGAACAAGGCCAGCGCCATGGTGATCCTCAAGGCCAAGCTGCTCGCCCTGAAGAAGGCCGAGGAGCGCGCGCACCTCGACTCGCTGCGCGGCGACGTGCAGGCGACGTGGGGCGACCAGATGCGCAACTACGTGCTCAACCCGTACCAGATGGTCAAGGACCTGCGCACCGAGCACGAGACGGGCCAGACCCAGGCCGTGCTCGACGGCGAGATCGACGACTTCATCGAGGCCGGCATCCGCTGGCGTCGCGGCCAGGAGGCCGCCGCCACCGCCTGACCGCCACCGTCTGACCCCAGCGCTCGGCACCAGTCGCGGTCCCGGTCAGGGGCCGTCGTGCCGGGCCGCCGCGTCCCGTGCGACGTCGTCGACCCGCGCCACGTGGTCCTGCCAGGTGACGTCGTCGGGGAGGTTCGTGGCGTCGGGCCGCAGCCCGGCCAGACCGTCCAGTCGCTCGCGGAGCACGTCGGCGTGCCCGGCGTGGCGGTGCGCCTCGGCGACCATGTGCACCAGCACCCGCCGCAGCGTCACCACGTCGCGGGGAGCGGTCCACCACGGCACGACCCCGGTCGCGTCCAGGTCGAGCGCGTCGATCGTCGCGTCGGCGTGCGCCCACGCGCGGTCCACGTAGCCAAGTGCCTCCTCGAGGCTCACCTCCGCCGGCACCACGAAGTCGGCGTGGGGGTCCGCGTCGACGTCGGGCGTCGGCTCGGGGAACGGCCGATCGAAGACCACGCCGAAGTACTCGCACGCGCAGACGGCGGTGTGGTGCACGAGCCCCAGCAGGTTCAGGCCGGTGGGCGTGAGGCTGCGCCGCGCGTCGAGCTCGCCCAGACCCTCCACCTTCCAGCGCAGCGCGTCACGCGCCGTGTGCAGGTAGTCGCGCAGGAGCTCCTTCTCGGGCGCGGCGTGCTGGGGCTCGGTGTCGTGGGGCGCGGGCATGCCCCGACCCTGCCACCGCGTGTCAGTCCGGTCGAGCCTTGCTGCGGCGTCGGTTCAGCCCGGGCACCTTCTCGAGCATGCCCGCGAGGTCGGTGGCGGTGTCGAGGAGCGCGTGGATGTCGGGCCCGACGTTCTTCATGTCCTCCAGGATCGGGACGATGTCGGTCTCGAGCTTCTCCACGAGCATCGGCAGGTGGTCGATGAGCCCCACCAGCGCCTCGATCTCGTCGGGCGACGTGGTCTCGGAGATGCGCTGCAGCGTCGGGGCCAGCCGCTCGACCGTGGGCGCCAGCTCGTCGAGGATGGGCCCGAACGTGTCGACCATGCCCTGCGCCCGCGTGAGCGTGGGCTCGACGCTCGCCACCGTGCCCGCCGTGCGCACGACGACGGCGTCGGCCGCGGCGCGCGTGGCGTCGATGTCGTCGACCAGGCGGTGCGCCCGGCGCACCAGGTCCTCGGCCGAGTCGAGCAGACCCACGGCCCTCGGCAGCAGCGAGGCGACCGCCTCGACCAGGTCCGGCAGACGACGCGGGTCGGGCAGGCGGGGGAGCATGCCGTCACGCTACCGAGCGCGGGCGAGTCTGCACGGGGACGTGGACCTGCGTGCCTAGACTCGTCGGGTGATTCGCTTCGACAAGGTCACCAAGACCTACCCGGGACAGAAGCGTCCTGCGCTGGACGCCGTCGACCTGGAGATCGAGAAGGGGGAGTTCGTCTTCCTCGTCGGATCCTCGGGGTCGGGCAAGTCGACGTTCCTGCGTCTCGTCCTGCGCGAGGCGCGGCCGACGTCGGGGCGCGTGCACGTGGCCGGCAAGGAGATCAACAAGCTCTCGTCCTGGAAGGTGCCGAAGCTGCGCCGCCAGGTGGGCACGGTCTTCCAGGACTTCCGCCTCCTGCCCAACAAGACCGTCCACGAGAACGTCGCGTTCGCGCTGCAGGTCATCGGCCGCTCGCGCGCCGAGATCGACCAGCTGGTGCCCGAGACGCTCGAGATGGTGGGCCTGGAGGGCAAGGGCCACCGCATGCCCGACGAGCTCTCCGGCGGTGAGCAGCAGCGTGTCGCCATCGCCCGGGCGTTCGTCAACCGGCCGATGATCCTCATCGCCGACGAGCCCACCGGCAACCTCGACCCCACCACCAGCGTCGGCATCATGAAGCTGCTCGACCGCATCAACCGCACCGACACCACCGTCGTCATGGCCACCCACGACTCCTCGATCGTCGACCAGATGCGCAAGCGCGTCATCGAGCTCGACGAGGGGCGCGTCGTGCGCGACGAGGCCCGCGGCATCTACGGCTACCAGTCCTGAGGCGATCCTGTGCGCACCATCCTGAGCGAGCTCCGCGCGAGCCTGTCCCGCAACACGTCCATGACGATCTCGCTGGTCGTCACCATGACCGTCTCGCTGCTGCTGGCGGCGCTCGGCCTGCTGCTGCAGAGCCAGGCCGACCGCACCGAGCAGTTCTACGGCGACCGGCTGCAGGTGCAGGTCAACCTGTGCACCGACAACTCCACGGCGCCCACGTGCGTCGGCGGCGCGGCGACGAAGGACCAGACCGCCGCCGTGCGGGAGGCGCTGTCGACCAACCCCGAGGTCAAGTCCTACGACGTCCGCAGCCCGCAGGAGAACTACGACAAGGCCCGTGAGCTGCTCGGCCAGACCGACTCCGGCAAGGCCCAGCTCGACACGGTGGAGCCGTCGGACTTCCCCGAGTCCTACTTCGTCACGCTGAAGGACCCGCAGCAGTTCGACGGGCTGGTCAGCCAGGTCTCCGGCATGGACGGCGTCGGCAACGTGCAGTCGCTGAAGAAGCTGCTCGGACCGCTGTTCGAGATCCTCGACAAGATGCGCTGGGCCGCGTTGGCCACGTCGCTGTTGCTCATCGTCGCGGCGATCCTGCAGGTGTCGAACACCATCCGCATGACGGCCTACGCCCGACGTCGCGAGATCGGCATCATGCGGCTGGTCGGTGCCTCGAGCTGGCACATCCAGCTGCCGTTCGTGCTCGAGTCGCTGCTCGCCGCGCTGGTGTCGGCCGCGCTGGCGGCGGGAGGTCTGGCGGCGTTCATGTCCTTCGTCGTCTACGGCTACCTGCGCACCCAGCTGGGGGAGCTCACGACGTGGATCCGATGGCAGGAGGCGGCCGCCGTCATGGGCTACACGACCGTGCTCGCGATGCTGCTGGCGCTCGTCCCGACACTCGTGATGACCCGCAAGTACCTTGACGTGTGACCGTGATGGCTTAGAGTCACACCAGTAACACCTGCACCACCCGCCTCGCGCGGGTCACCTCGCAGTTCTCCTTCCCCAAGGCCGAGGTCCCATGTCCCACCGCACGTCGTCCCGTCCCAGCCGAACCGCCACGCGTCGCCACGCGGGGCGGGGTGCCCTTGCGCTGCTCGCGACCTGCGCGCTCGTGGTCGGGCTGACGAACCCGGTGCTGGCCGACAAGAAGGACGACCTCCAGCGTCAGCGGCAGGGCGTCAACGGCAAGATCGACGGCGCGCAGAAGTCGCTCGACTCCTCCAGCGCCGCGTACGCGAAGGCTGCGAAGGCCCTCGACGCCGCGCAGGCCAAGCTCACGTCGGCGCGTGCGACGCTCGGCAAGACCCGCGGCCAGCTGGCCGTCTCGCAGGCCGAGGACGCCCGCATGCAGGCCGAGCTCGACCGCAGCCAGGCCGCGCTCGACAAGGCCGTCGCCGACCTGAAGAAGGGGGAGCGACGCCTGAAGGCGTCCGAGGACGAGGTGAAGGCGTTCACCGTGCAGACCGTGCAGGAGGGCGACCGCGGCATGCGCGCCTTCGGCGAGCTGCTCGGCGGCGAGAGCCCCTCCACCTTCACCGACCGGATGAGCCTCAACGCCTCCGTCGGCGACGCGCAGGTCTCGCGCATGCAGAAGCTCGCGGCCGCCAAGGTCATCCTGCGGCTCAACCGCGACAAGGTCGAGAAGCTGCGCGACCAGGTCGCGGTGGCTCGTGAGGCCGCCGCCGCGAACCTGCAGAAGATGACCGAGCTCGAGGCCGCCGCCGAGGCGCAGGCCACCGAGGTCGGCAAGCTCGTCGACGCCCGCGCCGACGCGAGCGGCAAGGCGCGCGCCGCGAAGGTCGAGGACGAGCGTCTGCTCGCCGCCTACGAGGCCGAGCGCAACCGCCTGAACAACGAGCTGGCCGAGCTCGCCCGTCGCGAGCTGGAGCGTCAGCGCGCCCGCGAGCGCGAGGGACGCGGGGGCAGCGGCAACAACGGCGGCCTCTCCGGCGGCGACGACAGCGGTGTGCTGTCCTACCCCGTCAACGGTCCGATCACGTCGCCCTACGGCATGCGCGTGCACCCGGTCACCGGCGTGTACAAGCTGCACGACGGCACCGACTTCGGCGTCGGCTGCGGCACGCCGATCCACGCCGCCGCGAGCGGCACGATCATCCAGCAGTACTACAACGCCGGCTACGGCAACCGCGTCATCCTCGCCAACGGCATCAAGCGCGGCCAGAGCATCGTGACGACGTACAACCACCTGTCCGGGTTCGCCCGCAGCGCCGGCGCCAGGGTCTCCCGCGGCGAGGTCATCGGCTACGTCGGCAGCACGGGCTACTCCACCGGCTGCCACCTGCACTTCATGGTCATCGCCAACGGCGTCACCGTGAACCCCATGGGCTGGCTCTGACGGGCCGGTCCGACCCGGGCCCGTGTGGCCCGACGCACTAGGATGGATCGGTGGCCAAGGAGACCGGGCGCAAGCTCATCGCGCAGAACAAGAAGGCGCGCCACGACTACCACATCGAGGACACCTACGAGGCCGGCCTGGTCCTCACGGGCACCGAGGTGAAGTCGTTGCGTGCCGGTCGGGCGTCCCTGGTCGACGGCTTCGGCGAGATCGCGAACGGTGAGGCCTGGCTGATCCAGGTGCACATCCCCGAGTACAGCCAGGGCACGTGGACCAACCACGAGACCCGGCGACGCCGCAAGATGCTGCTGAACCGCCAGGAGATCGACAAGATCGAGCAGCGCATCCAGGCCAAGGGCCTGACCATCGTGCCGCTCTCGCTCTACTTCAAGGACGGTCGCGCGAAGGTCGAGATCGCGCTCGCGCGCGGCAAGAAGCAGTACGACAAGCGGCACGCGCTCGCCGAGCGCCAGGCGAAGGCCGACGCGCAGCGCGAGATCGGTCGCAAGATCAAGGGCATCCGCTAGATGACCTCGGCGGACGCCGACCGATCCGGGCTGGCCGACGCCGACCTGCCGGCGCTCGCGGCGTCGCTCGACCTGCCGGGGCTGTTCGACGTCCACGTGCACTTCATGCACCCGAAGGTGCTGGCGAAGGTCTGGGCCTACTTCGACTCGGCCGGCCCGCTGCTGGGCCGTCCCTGGCCGATCACGTACCGCGGCAGCGACGACGAGCGGGTCGCTCACCTGCGGGCCATGGGCGTCCGGCACTTCTCGGCGCTCTCGTACGCGCACCGCCCCGGCGTCGCGTCGTTCATGAACGACTGGACGCTCGACTTCGCCGCACGGGTGCCCGAGGCGCTGCGCTCGGCGACGTTCTACCCGGAGCCGGAGGCCGCGACCTACGTGCCGGCGCTCGTCGAGTCGGGCGTGGAGGTGTTCAAGGCGCACCTGCAGGTGGGCGACTTCGCGGCCGACGACCCGCTGCTGGACCCGGTGTGGAGCACGCTCGCCGAGAGCGGCACCCCCGTGGTCCTGCACGCAGGGTCGGGCCCGGCGCCCGGCGCCCACACCGGTCCCGACGGCGTCGCGAGCGTGCTCGAGCGCTTCCCGGGCCTGCGGATCGTCGTCGCGCACCTCGGGATGCCCGAGTACGAGGCCTTCCTCGACCTCGCCGACCGCTTCCCGGAGGTCCGGCTCGACACCACGATGGTGCTCGTCGACTTCTGGGGTCCGTCGGACGACCTCGCCGCAGCGCTGCGGCCCCGCCTGGCCGACCTCGGCGACCGGGTGCTGTTCGGCACCGACTACCCGAACATCCCCTACGCCTACGCGCACCAGGTGGAGGTGCTGCAGCGGCTCGAGCTCGGCGACGACTGGCTGCGTCGCGTGCTGTGGCACAACGGGGCCGCGCTGCTCGGGCGGGAGACGTGAGGCTCGACTCCGCGGCGGGCCGGTGGCTCGTGGCGGCCATGGTGCTGGGGACGGGGATGGCGTTCCTCGACGGCTCGATCGTCACCCTGGCACTGCCGGCGGTCGACGACGACCTCCAGGCCGGGGTCGCCGGGCTGCAGTGGACCGTCAACGCCTACACGCTCGCGCTCGCCGCGCTCATCCTGGTGGGCGGGTCCCTGGGTGACCGCTACGGCAGACGTCGGGTGTTCGTGGTCGGCGTCGTCTGGTTCGGCGCGGCGTCGGTGCTCTGCGCGGTGGCCCCCACCATCGAGGTGCTCGTGGCGGCCCGCGGGCTGCAGGGGGTCGGGGGAGCGTTGCTCACCCCGGGGAGCCTGGCGATCATCTCGGCGTCGATCCGGCCGGAGGATCGCGGTCGGGCGATCGGGCTGTGGTCGGGCCTCGCCGGCGTCACGACCGCGCTGGGTCCGCTCGTCGGCGGCACGCTCGTCGACGCCGTCGGCTGGCGCTCGGTGTTCTGGATCAACGTGCCCCTCGCCGTGGCGGTCGTGTGGGTGACGCTGCGGCACGTGCCGGAGTCGCGCGGAGCGCAGACCCGGCTCGACGTCGAGGGTGCCGCGCTGACCGTGGGCACGCTGGCGTTCCTCACCTACGGCCTGGTCGAGCAGACGTGGTGGTCTGCGCTGGTCGGCGTGGTGCTGCTCGTGGCGTTCGTCGTGCACCAGGCGCGCTCGCCGCACGCGCTCGTCCCGCTGTCGCTGTTCGCGGACCGCGTGTTCACGGCCGCCAACATCTGCACGTTCGCGATCTACGCGGCGTTGAGCGGCACGATGTTCCTGCTCGTGCTGCAGCTCCAGTACGTGGCCGGGTACACGCCGCTCGAGGCGGGTCTCGCGACGCTGCCGCTCACCGTGCTCATGCTGCTGCTGTCGTCGCGGGCAGGGGCGTTCGGGCAGCGGGTCGGACCACGGATCCCGATGACGGTCGGCCCGCTGGTCTCGGCGGGCGGCCTGCTGCTGCTCCTGCGGGTCGGCGCCGACGCGAGCTTCTGGGTCGACGTGCTGCCGGGCGCGACGCTGCTGGGTCTGGGCATCACGCTGCTGGTGGCGCCGCTGACGACGGCGGTCCTCGCGGCAGCGCCGGACGACCAGGCCGGGATCGCGTCGGGCATCAACAACGCGGTCTCCCGCACGGCGGGCCTGCTCGCGGTGGCGGCGATCCCTCCGCTGGCCGGCATCGCCGGCGCCGACTTCGCGTCGCCGGACGTGTTCGGGCCGGGGTTCCGGGCGGGGACGTTGATGTGCGTCGGGCTGCTGGTCGTCGCGTCGGCGTGCGCGGCCGCCCTCGTGCACGGGCGTTCGGCCGACCCGGAGCAGGCCCCGACCATGCCGTGACGGCTTGTGTGACCATCCGGTGAACTCCGGCGCGCCCTCTGGCGCGTCGCGTCGCCGATGGTGTGGGGTGTGCCCATGAACCGACTCGGGGGAGCCGGACGGGGGTGCGCGGCCACGAGCCGGCGCACGTCCCGGTACGCCGGCCTGACCATCATCCTCACGCTCGTCCTGACGCTGGTGCCGCGTGCCGCGGACGCCGCACCGCGGGACGGCTACTACGACAGCGCCCAGGGCCTCAGCGGGGAGGCGTTGAAGAGCGAGCTGCACGACATCATCTCGGTGCAGCGGACGATCTCCTACTCCGCTGTGTGGGAGGCGCTCAAGGTGACCGACCAGGACCCGAACAACAGCAGCAACGTGCGGCTGTTCTACTCGCAGGTCTCGCGCGCGAAGTCCGCGAACGGCGGGAACACCGGCCAGTGGAACCGCGAGCACGTGTGGCCGCAGTCGCACGGCAACTTCGGCACCTCCGCCGGACCGGGCACCGACCTGCACCACCTGCGACCGGAGGACGTGCAGGTCAACGGCACGCGCAGCAACAAGGACTTCGACACGGGCGGGTCGACGGTCAGCAACTGCTCGTCGTGCCTGACCGACGGCGACTCCTTCGAGCCGCCGAACGCCGTGAAGGGCGATGTCGCGCGGATGGTCATGTACATGGCGGTGCGGTACGAGGGCGGCGACGGCTTCGCCGACCTGGAGGCCAACAACCAGGTGAACGGCAGCACGCCGTACCTCGGCAAGATCTCGGTGCTGCTGCAGTGGCACGCGCAGGACCCGCCGTCGGCGGCGGAGCAGCGGCGCAACGACATCATCGACTCCCAGTACCAGGGCAACCGCAACCCGTTCATCGACCACCCGGAGTGGGCGCAGTCGGTCTTCGGCTGATCTGCTGCCCCCTCATCGGTGGCTGAGCAACCTCAGCGCCGTCGGACGGGCACGTCGGTGGCTGGGCACCCGGAGCGGCGCTGCTGCGGGTGCCTGGCCACCGATGCCGGGCGTCGGGAATCTTCGACGGGGGCATCGGGTTGTACAGTGGTGAGACGCCGTGCCCGCGAGGGTGGGCGTGGTTGACAACTCAAGAGGGGCTGATCGGTTTCGACTTTGGTCGTTCGACTCAGGAGAAGCGGGTAGAGAACGCGACGTCATCTCTTTAACGTTCGTCGCAACCCATAAGTGCCGATTCCAAGCGCACTGACTTCGCCCTCGCTGCCTGACAGCGACTGGTGAAGGGCAGACCCGGGAGCGTCCCCGTCCCGGATCGTCTGTCTCATCTAGGGGACTTGCTGACCGCGTAGCGTCACGTGACGCGGTCGGGACTTTTTCGTGACTGAGCCTGTCGGTGACGTGTTCGTCCGAGCACCGGGGCTGAGAAAAGCGACATGACGCACTGCACCCGGAGAAGTCCTGACTCAGCGCCAGAGGACCCGGGTTCGATTCCCGGCAGCTCCACCGAGCCTCGAAGGCCCCGCACCGTCCTCGTGACGGTGCGGGGCCTTCGTTCGTCGTGCGGGGTCCTCGAGGCTCGGTGGAATCAAGCACCGTGAATCGAGTGGGCCCCACCCTGTGCCGCGGAGCGGACGTCGGAGGGATCCCGGCAGTTCCACAATGAGGTCGTCGCAGAATGAGCGAAGATTCTTCGCAGGATTAGAACGTCCCGGCGGGCACCCGCCGGGACGTTCTTGCGTCGCGTCGCGTCGCGTCGGGGGAAACGCCAACGGCGCCCCGCCTGCGGGTTAGCCTGCTGCCGTTATGAGCGCCGATCCCAACGCCCAGCGGCTGGCAGCCGAACAGCGTGCCCGCGTCCTGATCGACCAGCAGTTGGCGCGGGCCGGCTGGGTGGTGCAGGACCGGCGAGAGCTCAACCTCTTCGCTGCCCAGGGCATCGCGGTGCGCGAGGTCGTGATGAAGCCCGGACACGGGCGGGTCGACTACCTGCTGTACGTCGACAAGGCCGTCGTGGGTGTCATCGAGGCCAAGCCGCAGGGCACCCTGTCGGGAGTGGAGTGGCAGTCAGCGATGTACGCCGAGGGACTCCCTGCTGAAGTCCGGCTGAAGGCCCTGACGACTCACGGCCGGCTGCCCTTCGTGTTTGAAGCGTCAGGCACCGAGACGCACTTCACCAACGGCTTCGACCCGGAGCCGCGTGCCCGGTCGATCTTCAACTTCCCCAAGCCGGAGAAGCTCGCTCGCACCGTCCGCGCCGCTCAGGACGATCCCGAGGCACCGACGTGGCGGGGGAAAGTTCGAAGCCTCCCTGACCTCGACCCCAAGCCGCTACGCCCCGCTCAGATCACCGCGGTCACCGGCATCGAGAAGAGCCTGGCTGAGCAGCGGTTCGACCGCTCGCTCGTCCAGATGGCCACCGGTGCCGGCAAGACCTACACCGCGGTCACCGAGGCTTACCGGCTGCTGAAGTGGGGCGGCTTCGATCGCCTCCTGTTCCTGGTCGACCGCAACAACCTCGCCGAGCAGACGCTCGCAGAGTTCCAGAACTACCGCACCCCGGACGACGGGCGCCGGTTCACCGAGCTTTACAACGTCGCCAAGCTCAACCGCGGCGGCATGCCCGACTCCACCAAGGTCGCCATCTCCACCATTCAGCGCGTGTTCAAGGTCCTCAAGAACGAAGAAGTGCCCGAGGACGACGACCCGGGGATCGACGGATTCGTCCCGGACGAGCCGGTCGAGGTCGCCTACAACCCTGACCTGCCGCCCGAGGCGTTCGACCTGGTGATCGTCGACGAGGCCCACCGCAGCATCTACGGCGTATGGCGCCGGGTGCTGGAGTACTTCGACGCCCACGTCGTCGGCCTCACCGCGACCCCGGGCAAGCAGACCTTCGGATTCTTCCGGCAGAACCTGGTTTCGGAGTACACCTACCCCCAGTCGGTCGCCGACGGCGTCAACGTTGACTTCGACATCTACCGAATCAAGACCGAGATCAGCGAGCAGGGCTCGATGATCGAGGCCGGCACCATCGTCCCCACGGTCGACCGCCGCACCCGCGAGGAACGTCTCAAGGAGCTCGACGAGGACCTGGAGTACACCGGCAAGCAGCTCGATCGAGCGGTCACCGCGAAGTCCCAGATCCGGCTGGTGCTGGAGACATTCCGCGACCGCCTGTTCACCGAGATCTTCCCCGGCCGTTCCACGGTGCCAAAGACGCTGATCTTCGCCAAGGACGACGCCCACGCCGAGGAGATCGTCACCTCCGTGCGCGAGGTCTTCGGCAAGGGCAACGACTTTGCCGCGAAGATCACCTACAACGCCCGCGACCCTAAGGGTCAGCTCCAGGCGTTCCGCACCAGCCCCACGCTCCGCATCGCCGTCACGGTCGACATGATCGCCACCGGCACCGACGTGAAGCCGCTGGAGTGCGTCTTCTTCATGCGCGACGTCCGCTCGGCCCAGTACTTCGAGCAGATGAAGGGCCGCGGCGCCCGCACCGTCGATAAGGCCACCTTCCAAGGCGTCACCCCGGACGCGGAGAACAAGACCCGCTTCGTCCTCGTCGACGCCGTCGGGGTCACCGAGCACGAGTACGTCGAGCCACCCCTCAATCGCGAGAAGTCGATCAGCCTCAAACAGCTCCTCGACAGGGCGGCCACCCTCAACCTCACCGAATCGGAGACCGCGACCCTCGCCTCGCGGCTCTCCGCACTGGAGGCGCAACTCGGTCCGGAAGAGCGCACCGAGCTCGACGGCGTCGCCGGCCAACCCCTGCGCAGGATCGTCCGCGCCCTCGTAGACGCGGTCGACCCGGACACGCAGGCCAAGTACCTCGAGGCGGGCGGCACGATCCAGGACCTGCTCGACCATGCCATCCAGCCGATCGCAGCCAACCCCGAACTCCGCACGCGCATCATCGAGCTCCGTCGAGCCCACGACCGCGTCATCGACGAGGTCAACGTCGACAGGCTCATCGACGCATACGGCGTCGTGGACACCGACCGCGCCAAGGCCACCATCGAGTCCTGGAAGGCGTACCTCGACGAGCACCGCGCCGAGATCACTGCGATCCAGCTCATCGAGGAGGCGAAGGAGCGCCGAATCGCCTTCCCCGAGATCCAGGAGCTGGCTGACCGCATCGCCCGACCTCCCTACAACTGGACCCCCGACTTCATCTGGGATGCCTACGTCGCCCTCGGCGCGAACTACCGGGGGAGGGACGGGACTAGAACCCGCCACTCACTCACCGACCTCGTCTCGCTAATGCGCTACACCGTCGGCGTCGACGACGAGCTCGTCCCTTACGCTGATCGGGTCCAGGAGAAGTACGCGGCCTGGCTCGCCCAGCAGGACCAGAACGGCGTGACGTTCAACGAGACCGAGAGGTGGTGGCTCGACCGGATGGTCGCCGTCATCGCCGCCTCCGCCGGCATCACCGCCGATGACCTCGACGAGGCCCCCTTCACCGAACGCGGTGGAGTAGACGGTGCGCTGCGCGACCTTGGCGACAATGCCGGTGAGCTCCTCGACCAACTCAACAAGGAGCTCACTGCATGACTCGTCCATGGGAGTGGTCGACCATGGCGGACATACTGGTCAAACAGCCCAACAGGAAGGTTTTGCAACAGGGGTGGAGTCCAAAGTGTCACGGTAGTTCCGCGCCCGAGGGTGCTTGGGGAGTGCTCAAGACGACTGCGATTCAGACGGGCCGCTTTGAGCCAGAGCACAATAAGGAACTGCCAAGCACGCTCCAACCCAAGCCTGCTATGGAGGTCCGAGAGGGTGACCTGCTGCTGACCTGTGCGGGTCCTCGATCGAGATGCGGTATCCCGGCGCTGGTCCGCTCGACTCCGAGACGACTCATGATGTCCGGCAAAATGTACCGCTTCCGCCCGGACGGGCGCGTAGATCCCCGGTTCCTAGAACTGTGGCTCCTCAGTCCTGTCGCTCAGAAGTTAATCGACGAGATGAAGACCGGCATCTCGGACAGTGGCCTCAATCTCACCCATGGTCGCTTTGTGACCCTCCCTGTTCCGGTTCCCGAGATTGATGAGCAGCGCCGAATTGTCGGCATCCTCGAGGACCATCTCTCTCGCCTCGACGCCGCGGAGGCGTATTTGGCATCGAGCGCGTTACGGGTCGAGGCGTGGCGATCAGCTGCGACTCAGCGCGAAGTTTGGACCGGTGACTCTGCCGAGCGTCCTGTCAGTGAGCTTCTCCGCGAGACGATGCGGAACGGCCGATCGGATCGAGCCGTGAAGGCGGCTGAAGTCGGCACGAGAACCCTCACGCTGACAGCGGTGACCAGGAACCAGTTCACAGATGAGTTCACGAAGCTCACCGTGACTCCCCCAGAAGCTGCTCAAGGACTGTGGCTTGAGCCCGGGGACATCTTGGTGCAACGCGCAAACACGCCCGAACTCGTCGGCACGGCGGCGCGCTACGACGGCCCCAGGGACTGGGCGATCTTCCCGGACCTTCTGGTCAGGTTGCGTCCTGACGAGTCGGCAGTAGATGGAAGGTTCCTTGTGGCAGCCCTCCGGTCGGAGAAGGTCCACCGAACACTCCGAGCGCGTGCCAAAGGGCTGGCGGGGTCGATGCCGAAGATTGACCAGAGGTCGATCTCCGAGACGACTGTCCCGGTGCCGAGTCTGTCCCGGCAGCGAGAAGCGGTGGCGCGCATCACCGAGATCGAGGCGTCGGCGAGCGCAGCGACTGCCGAGGTGCAACGGCAAAAGCTTCGATCATCTGCACTTCGACGTGCGCTGCTGGCCGCTGCCTTCGCAGGGCGTCTGACTGGATCGACGGTAGGCATGCCGGAGGCTGAGGAGATGACGCCGGTATGACCAACGTCTGGGGCGTCCACAACGATCGGTTCAACATCGAACTGGTCGATGACGGGTTCATCTCGGTCGGTTACGACGAGATGAACCGAAGCTTGGGTGAGGTCGATTTCGAACGCGAAGCGCTCAAGTCTGCACTCACCGCTGCGATGCCTGACGAGAAGCCTCGGGCGATCGCGGGCTGGGCAGGAGTCTTGTTGCGCTTCGGGGCTGAGATGGCCGAGGGCGATGTAATCGTGGCGCCGTACCGGCCCGACAGCACGATCAACATAGGCGTGGTGACGGGGCCGTACGAATTCCACGCTGCCGAGCCGACGCACCGCCACCGGCGAAAGGTCAGGTGGGAAAGGCTCGGGGTCTCCCGAACCGTGTTCACCCAACCTGCGCTGTATGAGATCGGCTCACTGCTTACCGTCTTTGGGATCCGCAAGCATCCTCAGGAGTTCCTGGCGGTGCTCCACGCGGGGAGTGAGGACCAGTTCGAGGAGGCCGTCAGCCAGGTCGCCACCCCAGAGGTCGTCAGCGAGGCGGCGGCTGCGGACGAGCCCCGCGCGTCTCGGATCGACCGGCACACTCGCGACTTCGTGCTTGAGGCGCTCAAGTCCGACCTGTCCCACCGCGAGTTCGAGGACTTCACGGCGGACCTTCTTCGGGCGATGGGCTACCAAGCGCGCGTCACGCAGTACTCCCAGGACGGTGGCGTCGACATCATCGCTCACCGCGATCCGCTGGGTGTGGAGCCGCCGTTGATCAAGGTGCAGTGCAAGCATCTGACCGGGACGATCGGTGCTCCCGACGTCCAGCAGCTCGTCGGCACTCTCGGCCACAATGAACTGAGTCTGTTCGTCACGCTCGGGGCGTACAGCCGGGACGCTCAGGCCATCGAACGGGTGCGTCCGACGCTCCGCCTCATCAACGGCGAGGAGCTGGTCGACTTGGTGCTGCGCCACTACACCGACCTCAGCCAGAAGTGGCGTCTGCGGATTCCGCTCACGCCCGTGCTGGTCGTCGATGACTCCGCGGGCCAGTAGGGGCCGACGATGACGATGGCGAAGCTGGTCTTCGGCCGGCTCACCGAGGCGTGGAAGGGCGAGGCCTCCGACTTCACCCCCCTTCTCGCAGAGCAACTCGACTCTCTCGGCGAGGCGATCGGCGTCGATCTCACCGCGGTGGGCAAGTCTGAGGTCGCGACGACAGGCGGACGAAGGATCGACATCGTCGCTCAAGGGGAGGACGGCTCGGAGTTCGTCGTGGAGAACCAGGACGGCCGCGCCGACCACGACCACCTCACGCGGGGGCTTGCCTACGCGGTCGCCCGCCATGCCCGCGGTCTTGTCGTCGTCGCGGAGGAGCATCGTGATGAGTTCAGGGCAGTGGCGCAGTACCCCAACGATCTCGCAGAGCTGGACCGCGAGCGCGGGATCTCCGTGTGGCTCGTGGAGGCCAAGGCGGTTCGGATCAGCGACAGTCCGTGGGCACCGCTCTTCAGCGCCGTCGTCGAGCCGAACCAGTTCACCGCCAAGGTCGAACAGGCGAAGCAGGCCGAGAGGGTCTCCTCTCTCGACGAGCTCTTCACTCAGTTCGCCTCGAGCGACATGGCGGCCGCGGCCGAGGCCGTCGTCGAAAGGTGGGTCGCCGCGGGCTACCGTCGCCGACTCGGCCCTAATTACGTCGTACTCGAGGCCCCAGGGCCGTCGGCCGGCGGCATTCGCACCGTGGTTGCGATCTTCAACGACGGGCGAGTGCTCGTGCCGTTCAGCGCCTATGCGGGCACGAACAGTGGCATTCCTATCCCCGCTCTGACCAGCTCCGAGTTCCGGGTCAAGGCCGATCGTCTCTTCGGCTTCAACGGGACCGAGAAGCAAGCTCGCACCGGGCCAGGATGGCTCGCTGCCGACCGCGTCGATGATCTCTTCGCGTTCTGCTTTGACGTCGCAAGCGCCTACAAGATCGCCCTTGAGGCAGAAACGAATGGAGAGAGCACCGGAAATGTCTGACTCGCGGCGCTTGGTCGACAAGCTGTGGTCCTACTGCAATGTCCTGCGGGACGACGGTGTCGGTGTCATCGAGTACACCGAGCAGCTGACCTACCTGCTCTTCCTCAAGATGGCGCACGAGCGCGCGACCCGGAAGCTCAAGCCTCAGCAGGTCGTGCCGGAAAAGTACTCCTGGCAGCGGCTCCTCGACGCCGAAGGCACTCAGCTCGAGTTCGAGTACACCCGCATCCTGCAAGGGCTTGCGCAGCAGCCCGGCACCCTTGGCACGATCTTCCGCAAGGCGCAGAACCGGATCCAGGACCCCGCCAAGCTCAAGCGACTCATCGTCGACCTCATCGATCAGGAGCATTGGTCTGCCTCCGGCACCGACATCAAGGGCGACGCCTACGAGGAGTTGCTCTCCAAGGGGGCCTCGGACAAGGGCTCCGGTGCAGGTCAGTACTTCACTCCCCGCGACCTGATCCACGCCATCGTCGACGTCATCCAGCCAACGCCCAACGACACGGTGGTAGACCCGGCCTGCGGCACGGGCGGCTTCCTCCTGGTGGCTCACGAGTACGCCGCCGAGGGCGCGGAGAACCTCACACCAACCCAGCGAGACCACCTCCGCGACAGGTTTGCGACCGGTTACGAGCTGGTCGACGGTACCGCCCGGCTCGCCGCGATGAACCTGCTGCTGCACGGCATCGGATCCGCCGACGGCGACTCGCTGATCGACGTCCGCGATGCCCTGATCGCAGATCCTGGCAAGGAGAAGCGTTGGTCAGTGGTGCTGTCGAATCCACCGTTCGGCCGGAAGTCGTCTCTGACCATGGTCGGCGACGACGGCCGCGAGGTGCGCGAGGACACCGAGATCGAGCGCCAGGACTTCGTCGTCACGACGTCCAACAAGCAGCTCAACTTCCTGCAGCACATCATGACCATCCTGGACATCCCCGGCCGCGCGGCCGTGGTGCTCCCGGACAATGTGCTGTTCGAGGGGGGAGCCGGTGAGACCTTGCGCCGCAAGCTCCTCGCGGACTTCGACCTCCACACACTGCTGCGGCTCCCGACGGGCATCTTCTACGCCCAAGGCGTGAAGGCGAACGTGCTCTTCTTCGACAAGAAGCCCGCATCGGAGGAGCCGTGGACGCGCAAACTGTGGGTCTACGACCTTCGGACCAACCAGCACTTCACGCTCAAGCAGAAGCCTCTGCGTCGCCACCACCTCGACGAGTTCGTCGAGTGCTACCTGCCGGGCAAAGATCGTGACGAGCGCGTCGAGACCGGCGAGGACGGCCGCTGGCGGTCGTTCAGGTACGACGAGCTGATTGCGCGCGATAAGGTCAACCTCGACATCACCTGGCTGCGCGATGAGTCCCTCGAGGACATGGACAATCTGCCTGCCCCCGAGATCATCGCCCGCGAGATCGTCGACGACCTCACCGCAGCGCTGGCGGAGTTCGAGGCGG
The DNA here is from genome assembly GCA_026392465.1 of Propionibacteriales bacterium. GTDB lineage: Bacteria > Actinomycetota > Actinomycetes > Propionibacteriales > Nocardioidaceae > Aeromicrobium. The sequence goes on along the minus strand of JAPLCA010000016.1, from coordinate 36,822 downwards.
TCGCGGCCGCGCTCGAGGCCGCCGCTGGTCCGTCGGCGGCCACGGCAGACTGAGGGCCGCCGGCGCGTCCCTCTTCAGTTTTCAAGGTTCATGGTTCACGGGTGATCAGGCGGCCTCGCGGACGCCTCCGAGCCTTTCCTTGCTTGCGCTGCGGAGGTAGCGTTCATCGATCTCCTTGGCCTGGTCCTTGGTGAGGTCGGTCAAGCCCCAGTCGTGCGGGTCGGGCTGGAGGAGCGCGTGGTCGGCTGGGCCGAGGCCGGTGTCCTCGTACCAACTGCGTAGCTGCTCCTCGTTGAACACCGACGCCTTGAGGCCGTTGATGAGGTTGGCCAAGGCGAGTCCGGGTACCCGGTTCTGGCCGCGGCGCGTGCGCTGTCGGCTGGGGTTCTTGAGGATCCCGAACGCGCCCTCAACGCTGGAGCGGAGGTTGAAAGCGCGGCGCCAGCGGCGGGTGCCGACGTACTCGCGCTGCATGAGCTTGCGCTGGTGGTGCCGGTTCTTCGGGTCGGGGGTGAAGTCCATGGTCTTGTTGGTGCAGCAGGGGCGCGTCTGCCAGTCCTCGGGCGGGATGCTGATGGGCGGGCCGGCCTCGGGCGATCGTGACGATGTCGGTTCTGCGTGCCCAGCAACCGACGCGTCCGGCCATGGCGGGGCAGCAGTCCCCGGCGCTGGCCCTGAGCTTGATCGGTGGCTCTACGGAGCCGATCGATGGCGTGGGGATGTTTCGAAATCTTGGCGATGAGGTTCATCATTTTGAGAATGATTGTCACTCACGACCCCTGAAGCGGGGATCGTTTCATGTCCGGTCGGTGCATGGCTCGCCGCGAATCGAGTGTCTGGGCTTGGTTTTCCACCTCTGTGCCAGGTTTCGAAGCTCCCTCAGGTACACCGTCGGCACATGGTTTCGGCCTGTTCGCGACCTCTGTCGGATGTACCGATGGTGTTGTAAATTATCTTGGCGACAAGAGGTTCGTGGACTGTCATAATGAACCTGATGAAGATCACAAGCCTCCGAGTCCAGAACGTTCGTACATTCCCTGACTCGGGCGAGATTCAGCTCGGCCCCGTCACGTTGCTAGTCGGCAAGAACAACACAGGTAAATCTACCTTGCTTCGTGCATTGGGAGCACTCCAGCAAGGCTCGGGACTCGATCAGAGTGCAGTTCGCTTCGGCTTCGATCATGGCACGATAGAGATGCAAATCGAGGAAGCAGATGCTCGTTTCTGGAATGCACAGTTTCCAGGAACGGATGGAACTCTTGTCATCCGTGTTCGCAAGGATGGCGGCAAAGAGTCGTCCGCCCTACGGTTGAGTAACTACGGGAATATTGGCGTCGCGGAAATGCAAGCGATGGAACCAAACAATTTTGTTTACCCGTACTTCTCCTCTCGAAAAGTCGCTGGCTTTAGTGAGGCGGTCAATCAAGGAACGGCTCGCGCAGTCACCGGAAACCTGTCGAATCTTCCGGCCAAAGTGGATGATCTGCTCGACGTTGAGCACCCGAATCATGATCGGTACGTCGCGCTGGTCAAGGATCTGATCAATCTTCCGATCTCCGCGGTTGCCTCCGATGGCGGCAAGAGCGCCGCTATGCGAATCAACAAAACGGAGTGGATCAACATCAGCCGTATGGGCGAAGGTGTCGCCCAGATGCTCGGCCTGATCGTCCAACTGTGTGTTGCCGAGAATCGACTGTTCCTGCTTGAAGAGATTGAGAACGACATTCATCCGGAGGCGCTCAAGGCACTACTTCGCGCGATAGAGGTTAGTTCTTCGACCAACCAGTTTGTGATTTCAACGCACAACAACATCGTACTGAGGCACTTGGGTGCGCTCGAATCTACGAAGATTTATGACGTTCAAAGCTCCCTTAGGCTCGAGGATGGCAACAGACTTCAAACCTCGACGGTAGAACTTGTGGAGCACACCGTCGAAGCCCGGACTCGCTTACTGACAGACCTCGGGTACGAGCTCTCGGATCTAGATCTGCACGACGGTTGGATGATTTTCGAAGAATCATCGGCGGAAAAGATTGTGCGTGAATACCTAATTCCATGGTTCGCGCCACGGCTCGCTCGCGTGAAGACTGTCTCTTCTAGAGGAACGGGTGGCATTCCAAGTACGTTCGAGGCTCTCAATAAGCTGGTCCTCTTCTCCCATCTCGAATCTCGGTACGCCGGCAAAGTGTTAGTTCTGGTAGATGGCGACGAGAGTGGAATCGACGCCGTAGTGAGATTGCGAGAAAGCTATCCGAGCTGGGATGGAGAGTCTTTCAAGCACTTCGAGCAGACTGACTTCGAGAGGTACTATCCCAAGGTGTTCGCCGAGCGAGTTGAAGAGGCATTGTCTGAGACGGATAAGCAAGGGAAGAGACGGGGCAAGAAGAATCTGCTTGAGAACGTTCTAGAGTGGATAGTGGAGGATGAACCGCGCGCCAAAGAGGAATTCGAGGCAAGTGCGAACGAGATCATTGAAATCCTTCAATCGTTCGAGGCCAATGTTGGAAGCAGGCTCACCTCTGCCTGATTACTCTGCGCCCTAAGTCCTGATCTTGGGGTGTGGCCCGCGTGGTCATGATTGACGTCCCGCGTTGCGGATGGCGCGCAGCACCGCTGTTCTGGAGATGCCGTGCCGTGTTGCAAGAGTGCGGGCGCTGTCGCCAGCGAGGTACTCGTCGATGATCTGCTTGAGGGCATCTCCACCAAGTCGGGTGCGTAGTTTGTGTGCGCGAGTGTCCGCTGATGATGAGTCGGGACGGCACTGTTTCCTGGCTTGATCGGTGGCTCTACGGAGTCGATCGATGGCGTGGGAATGTTTCGAAACCTTGGTGATCAGGTCCACGTCACGGCAGGACCCCCGACCTCTCGCGAGGTCGGGGGTCCTGTGCGTTCTGGTCGGGGGTCCTGCCGTGACGTGCATCGGGCAGAGCAATCGAGTCGGCCCCTCCGCGGCTCAGCCGCCCAGCGAGGGATCCCGGCAGCTCCGTCTGCCGAGCGACCTCAGATCGGATCTGTCCCGTTCGAACCGAGCCTGTCGACTCGAGCGCACAGACTTCGTCGACCTTGTCGGCCGTCTTGCGATCGCGGCCTTCGTGCTCTTCATCGCTCTCGGTCTTCTTGCCTTGATCCGACGCTCGTGGAGGTAGCGCGCGGTTGAGTAGCGCAAAAGAACCTCAGTCGTCCGTCGACTGAGCGCCACGTGGATCGAGGCAGATGCTCGATGAGTGACCCGGCGTCAACGTCGAGTGCCTTCGAACGCTGCCATGACGCGCGTCCGCCGGAGCGAGGTAGTCGAGATTCCTGCGCCGCGGGGCGGGCGTCGGAGGGATCCCGGCAGCCTCACCTGAAAACTTCGTGCGAGGGCGCCCCCGATCAGGGAGCCAACGTCACCCCCGCTGCCTCCTCCGACCAGGTCCACAGGCGTCGGGCGGCCTCGGGGTCGTCGAGCGGCTTCCACAGCTTCTGCAGGCCCGGGCGGCCGGAGGTGCCGCCGAGGCCCTGGGGTCCGTAGAAGTGTCCGCCGTCGGAGGTCGGGGAGGTCGCGGCCATGAGGCAGGGGAGTCCGGCGCTGTCGACGGTGCCCACCAGGACCCCGCGTCGGGACAGCCAGCGGATGACCCGCACCTCGCGGGTGTCCGTGGTCCGGCCCATCTCGGGCCGAGCGGCGAGCAGGCTGGTCGGGGCGACGCCCGGGTGGGCGATGGTGCTGCTGATGCCCCAGCCCTCCCGTCGGCTGACCCGGTCGAGCTCGAGCCCGAACAACCCGACGGCGATCTTCGACTGCCGGTACAGCTGCATGGCGTCGTAGGCCTGCTCACCGTCCAGGTCGTCCCAGCGGATGGCGCCGGAGCGGGCGACGACACTCGTCTGGGAGGTCACGCGGGCCCGGCCGGCGGCGAGCAGCGGCAGCAGGTGCGCCGTGAGCGCGACGTGGCCGAGGTGGTTGGTGCCGAGCTGGAGCTCGAAGCCGTCGGCGGTCGTCCGGCGCTCCGGCGGGGTCATGACGCCGGCGTTGTTGACGAGCAGGTGGACCGGAGCACCCTGGGCGCGCATCAGCTCGCCGAAGGCCGCGACCGAGGCCAGCGACGACAGGTCCATGACGTGGGTCGTCACCTTCGCACCGGGGTGCTGGTTCCGCAGCCGCTCGGCGGCCTGCTCGCCCTTGTCCGGGTTGCGGACCGGAAGGACCAGCTCGGCCCCGGCAGCGGCCAGCCGGCCGGCGATGCCGAGACCGATCCCGTCGCTCGCGCCGGTGACCACGGCGCGACGCCCGGTCAGGTCGGGAAGGGTGATGTCGGGGGTCCTGCGCGGCATGGGCTCGCTCCTGGGTGCGTCCTGCGGCCCCGGTTTCGGGGCACGTCCCCACCGTGCGGCATCCGCCGACGGACATCCAGGGACTGTCGGTCCGTGGATCGGGAGCGCCTGGTCGGTCAGGATGGACGCATGATCGATCGGTCGGGACTCGCGGAGTTCTTGAGGCTCCGGCGGGAGTCGCTGCAGCCGGAGGACGTCGGCCTGCCCCACGGTCCGCGGCGTCGCACCAGGGGCCTGCGCCGCGAGGAGGTCGCCGTGCTGTGCCACATGTCGACCGACTACTACGCGCGCCTGGAGCAGGAGCGGGGCCCGCAGCCGTCCGAGCAGATGGTGGCGTCGATCGCGCAGGGACTGCACCTGACCCTCGCGGAGCGCGACCACCTCTTCCAGCTCGCCGGCCACCGGGCACCGCTGAGAGGTGCGGAGAGCCAGCACGTCGGCCCCGGGATGCTGCGCATCTTCGACCGGCTCGTCGACACGCCCGCCGAGATCGTCACGGAGCTGGGGGAGTCGCTGCGGCAGACGCCGCTCGGCGTCGCGCTGGTCGGCGACCTGAGCCACCGGGTGGGTCCTGCCCGCAGCATCGGCTACCGCTGGTTCACGGAGCCCGCGGCGCGCGACCTGCATCCGCCCGAGGACCACGACTTCTACTCCCGCATGTACGTCTCGGGCCTGCGGGAGATCGCCACCCTCCGCGGCCCTGGCTCGCGTGCCCAGCAGCTGGTCGACCTGCTCGTCGACTCCAACGCGGAGTTCCGTGCGCTGTGGAGCGAGCACCAGGTGGGCATCCGACCCCGGAGCGTCAAGCGGTACCAGCACCCGACCGTCGGACTCCTGGAGCTGAACTGCCACACGCTCCTCGACCCCGAGCAGAACCACATGCTGCTCGTCTACACGGCAGCGCCTGGCTCGGACAGCTACGAACGACTCCAGCTGCTGTCGGTGGTCGGGGCCGGCAGCTGACCTCGCAGACGCGTCAGCGCGCCGCCAGCGACGCCAGGGATCGCGCCTGCTCGAGCACGCGGGCGTGGTACTCGCTGCCCTCGTTGTAGGAGGAGACGGCGGCCACCCAGTCGGGGCCACGGGTGAGGTCGCGCTCGCCGTGGCACAGGTAGCGGGCGGCAGCGAGGGCGGAGTCGTCGACGTGCTGCGGGTCGGCGTGACCGTCGCCGTCGCCGTCGGCGCCCCACCGCTCCCACGTCGAGGGCAGGAACTGCATCGGGCCGACCGCGCGGTCCCAGCGGTCGTCGCCGTCGATCGTGCCGTCGTCGGTGTCCCTGATCGAGCGCACCCCGGCACCGTCGAGCGCGACGCCGATGATCGGCGGGTCGGCCACGCCGTCGGCGGTGACGACGGACCCGTCGATGGTGCCGTGCTCGGACTCGACGGCGCCGACCGCGGCGAGCGTGTTCCACCCGATGCGGCAGCGGGGCTGCTCGCGCTCCAAGCGCAGTGCCGCGCCGGCGTAGGCTCGCAGCACCCGCGCCTCGACACCGGTCGACGCCGCCGTGGCGTCGATCCAGGCACCGTCGGGCAGCTGGGCGACGGGGACCTGCGCCGGGTCCGGCACGGCGGTCCGCGACGCTGCCGCCTGGGGTGCGGCCGACGTCGTCGAACGCGTGGCAGCCGGTGCCTCCGACCGGCTGCCGTCGGGCAGGACGACCGCGACGACCAGCAGCGCGACGCCGAGCAGCCCGGCGAGCCCGGCACCCAGCACCGGCAGCCGCTCCCTCACGCGACACCCCGCGCCGCCGCCGGTCGGCGGCCGGTCCAGGCCGCGAGCATGCCGTGCCGCGGTGCGACGAGCCAGGTGACCATGAAGACGCCCGTGAGCGTCAGCACGACGACGGCGCCGGTCGGGAGGTCCCACGTCCACGAGACGTACAGCCCGACGAACGCGCCCACCGCTCCGATCACCGGGGCCAGCACCATCATGACCACCAGCCTGGAGGTCAGCAGGCGGGCAGTGGCCGCCGGGGTCACGAGCAGCGCCAGGACGAGCACGTTGCCGATCGTCTGCACGCTGACCACCACGCTCAGCGCGATGAGCACGTAGAGCGCGAGGTCGACCCAGAACACGCGCACCCCCTGCGCGCGGGCGCCCTCGCGGTCGAGCCCGACGCTGACCAGCTCGGGGTGCAGCCAGGCGCAGACGGCGAGGACCACGACGGTCACGACCCCGACCGCCACGAGGTCGCCGTCGTCGACCCCGGCGATCGACCCGAACAGGAACTGCTGCAGCGAGCCCGCGTAGCCGGGCGCCTGCGCGATGATGACGACACCGAGCGCGAACGCCGCCACGAACAGCACGCCGATCACCGAGTCCTCCCGGAGTCGGCGGTTCTGTGCCATGACCGCGATGAGCACGGCGGTCAGCACCCCGGCGACCGCCCCGCCGAGGACGAGGTTCGCCGACAGCACGAACGCGACCGCGAGGCCCGGGAACACGGCGTGCGCCACCGCGTCGCCGATGAACGCGGTGCCGCGCAGGACGACGTGGCAGCCGACGACCCCGCACACGAGCGCCGACGCGACGGCGACGGCCAGCGCCCGAGGCAGGAACGCGAGGTCGGGGTTCACCAGGTCGGCCAGGAACTCGAGGAATCCCATGTCACACCGCCTGGAGGGCGCGCACCAGCGCGCTGTCGGGGCGGGTGCGGAAGGTCTCGACCCACGCCTGGACGTCGGCCGCGACCTCGCGCGTGGGTCCGTCGGCGCGCACCGTCCCGTTCACGAGCACGAACCGGTCGCACTGGTCGACGGCGCCGACGAGGTCGTGCGTCGACATCAGCACGGCGAGCCCGTCGTCGGCGAGCTCGCGGACCAGGGAGGTGATGAGGTCCTGTGCCGGGACGTCGAGCCCGGTGAGCGGCTCGTCGAGGAGCAGCACGGACGACTGCAGCACGAGTGCGCGCGCGAGCAGCACCCGCTGGCGCTGACCTCCCGACAGCTCGGCGACGGGCCGGTCGGCGAGGTCGCGCACGTGCGTGCGGTCCAGGGCGTCCGCCACGGCGCGCCATCCCGCCGCTCCGGGCCGCCACCCGGTCCAGCGGGTGCCGGTGAGCCCCGAGGCGACCATGTCGGCGACGCTCACCGGGAAGTCCCAGGCGACGTCGACCCGCTGGGGCACGTGACCGATGCCGGAGCGCCCCGGCCGCACCGGGCGACCGTCGACGACGACCTCGCCGCTGCGGCGAGGGACGACACCGAGCACCGCGCGCATGAGCGTGGTCTTGCCGGCGCCGTTCGGTCCGACGAGCCCCACGACCTGCCCCGGCTCGACCCTCAGCGCGACGTCGCGCAGCACGGCACGACCGGCGAGGTCGACGGCGAGACCGTGGACGCGCAGCCCCCGCTCGCCGGGTGGCTCGGGCCGGCTGCGCGTCGAGGGGGCCGTGGCGTCCGGCGAGGTGCCCACCGCGGTCATGCGACGTCCGTCCCGCCGAGCGCCCGGCGACGCTGTCCGCGCAGCCGGACGACGGCCACGACGGCTCCGACGACGAGCAGCACGACCAGCGCGGCGATGGCCACGACGAGCACCGTCACGAGGACACCGTCGTCGCTCGTCGGCGCGGCGGCCGTGTCGGTGGTGGAGCCAGGTGCCTGCGTGCTGCCGCGCCACGTGGCGGCGAGCGCCTCCTGCGGGCTCGTGTCGTCGCCGACCGCGAACCGCAGCACCTGGGTGTCGGTGGCGGTGCCGCCACCGACGAGGTCGGCGATCGCGCTGACGCGGACGAGGTAGACGCCCGGCACCGTGAACACCCAGTTCGCGTGGGTGTGCGTGTTCACGTCGACGAAGAAGTCCTGGCGGGCGTCCTTCGCCGACGTCCACAGCACCTCCGGCTCCTCGAACGAGCCGGACTGCAGGTAGGTGACCATCCGGCCGGGACCCTGGACGCCCTCGAGCCGCAGCGTCATGCCGCGGTCGATCGTCTCCATGACCCGCGGCTCCTGGGTGTTCCAGCCGACCCAGGGGGCGTCGGCCGCCTGCGTCTGCGGCAGCGCCCACACGGTGCTGCCCGGCTTCGCGCCGAGGAACGCGTACGTCGGGTCGTCGGGGGCGGGAAGGCGGACGGCGTCCGGCACGGCGAACACCGTCTTGTCCGGCAGGCGCCAGGTGCTCTGCTTCGACGGGTCGGCCTTCGCGGTGTCGTCGTGGACGAGGAAGCGCCACGCGCCGTCGACGTAGGTGGGCCCGAGGTCGACGTGGCCGCCCTCGAGCACCTTCACGTCGGTGACGACGGGGTCGTCGCCACGCACGGTCTGGCGCAGGTCGGGGTCGTCCGTGGCGGTCGCGCCCGACGGGACGAGCGCCACCAGGACGACCGCCAGGGCGGCCAGCCGCCACAGGCTCCTCCTGGAGGCGGGGTGGGACGGGCGCGGGCCACCGCTGGGACGGGTGGAGGGCATCACGGGTTCTCCTGGGGTGCGAGGCACTGGACGAGGGAGCGGGCGTTGTGGCGCACGAGCTGTGCGTAGCTGCGCACCGTGGCGTCGAACGCGTCGCCGTAGAGGGGGCAGACCTTCACGTGCTGCTCGCGCGCGACGTCGATGAGCGTGCTGGAACGGGCTCGCAGGTTCGGCTCGAGGAACACGGCCGGCACGTCGAGGTCGGCGATCGTGCGCGCGAGCCGGCGGCGGTCGGCGAGCGACGGCTCGATGCCGGGGTGCGGGGTCACGAAGCCCGACACCTTCAGGCCGTAGGCCTTCGCGAGGTAGCCGAACGCGTCGTGCGAGGTGACGAGGTGGCGTCGCGACGCCGGGATGCTGGCGACCGCGCGGCGCATCGTGGCGTCGAGCCGGTCCAGCTCGCGCAGGTAGTCCCGGGTGCGGGCGCGGTACACGGGGGCACCGGCCGGGTCGACGTCGACGAGGGTGTCGCGGACGAGCTGCACGTAGGCCATGACGTTGCGGACGTCGTGCCACAGGTGGGGGTCGATCTCCCCGTGCACGTGCTTGCCGAGCACCGCCTGCGGCAGCTGGTACACCTCCGTGCCGGGGCGGCCGAGGAACCGCAGGCTGCGCTCGGCCGGCACCTCGGAGAGCGCCTTGGTCGGCACCTCGACGACGACGTCCTCGAGCGGCAGGGTGCGCTGGCTGTGATCGCCCCCGCCGTCCGGGTCGTGGCGGACCACGAGACGGCCGGTGTCGACGTCGGCGGCGAGGTCGGCGTGACCACCGTCGACCACGACGGCGTCGTCGACCCCGGCGCGCGCGGGGTCGACCCCGACGGCGAAGGTGAGCGTCCCGGTACCGCGCGGGACCTCGGGGCCGTCCTCGTCGACCTGCAGGGCCGCCTCGAAGCGCAGCCGGTAGATGCCCGGCTCGGTGAAGGCCCACGACATGTGGGTGTGGGCGTCGAGCGGCAGCACCGCGGTGTCCTCGTCGTCGAACCCGTCGGCGGACCCGAACGTCACCGTCGTGTCGCCGAACGTGCCGGTCAGGTAGGCCCAGACGTCGCCCGGTCCCGTCGCGGCCGTCGCCGACAGGCGCACCTGCGACGCCCGGTCGGCGTCGAAGGCCGCGCCGTCGCCGATCGAGCGCAGCCCCAGCCACGGCGTGTCGAGGCGCAGGTTCTCCACGAGCGGGATGACCTCGGCGGCGTACTTCGTGGCCCCCTCCGCCAGGGCGACGTTGGGGGCGTCGGCGTCGATGTTGGCGTCGAGCACCTTGACGACGGCGTGCTCCTCCAGCAGCGCGTAGTTGCTGAACGCGGCATCGGCGTAGGCGGCGTCGCGCGCCGACCGCAGGGTCGGCTCGAACGAGTGCGGGTCGGCGCCGTCGGGGACGATCGAGACGACGTTCACCCGGTCGCCGCCGACCTGCTGCACGAGGTCGCGCAGCAGGCCCGTGGTGGTCACCACCTGCACCCGCCCGTCCTGGTCGGACAACCGCGGCGGGGGAGCGCAGGAGGTGACCGCCAACGACGCCGCCAGCGCGAGCGTCGCGAGGGAGGTCGGTCTCACGTGGCCGTCCCGTGGAAGCGTCGGCGCCACCAGAGTGCGCCGGCCGCCGTCGCGAGCAGCAGCCCGCCGAGCACCCCGAGCAGCAGCCTGACCGGCCCCTTCTCGAGGGCGGCGAGCACGCGGTCGGCGGCCCCGTCGTCGGACTCCGGCACGAGCCCGCGGGCGACCGCGGCCGCCTCGGCGCGGTCCTGCGCGGCTGCCTCGGCGGACTCCTCGAGCGTGCGGTCCTCGCTCGCGACGTCGGACTGGGGGAGCGCTCCGCAGCCGCCGCCGGACGCGGCCGCCGCCGGGTTCACGTCGCCCACCGCGAAGGTGAGCGTCGAGCGGTCCGACACGACCTTCCCGTCGGCGCGGGTCGCCTGCTGGGTGAAGGCGACGCGGTAGAAGCCCGGCCTGCTGAAGGCCCAGTTGGCGTGCGCGTGGACGCCGAGCGGGATGCTCGTCGTGCCGGGGCCGTCGAAGACCATGCGCTCGACGCCGCCGAACGTGCCCGCGGTGTAGACGCGCAGGCTCCCCGGACCCCGGACCGAGTCGAGCCGCCACCGGACGGATCCGCGGACCTGGCTCGTGTCGAGGCTCTCGGTGTTCCAGCCGAGCCAGACGAGGTCCTGCACCTGGGTCTGGGGCACCTGGTAGATCGAGCTGCCCGCGCGGCCCACGGCACCCAGCCCGGCGGGGAGCCGGACCTTGCTCCCGGGCTTCACCCACAGCACGACGTCCTTCGGGTCGCGGTAGACCTTCGCGCCGGAGCCGTCGGTCCCGACGAGCGACCGCAGGCGGCCACCGACGAGACGCGTGGCGTAGTCGACGTGCCCGGACGAGATCACCGTCGCGCGCTGCGGCACGCAGGTCTGACCTGCGGCGAGCGCGGCACGCGCTCCCGGGCCGCCCGCCCCGGACCCGCCGTCGCCGGGCCCGCCCGAGCCACCCGGTCGGGGTGCGGTCGGCACGCGGGGTGCGGCCGTGAGCGTCACGTGGTCCCAGCCGACGAGCTCGCCGGAGCGACGCTTGACCACCAGCCGGTGGTCGCCGGTGCGGGCGTCGGCGGGCATCCGGACGCGCAGCGAGCCGGACGCGTCGACCTGGGCCCAGCCGAGCCAGCGCGGTCGGCTGTGCAGCCAGACCGACACCCACTCGCCGGGGTCGACGCCGGGCACGGACAGCAGCGCCTGAGAGCCGCGGACGAGTCCGTCGCGTCCGTTGAGCAGCCGCACACCACCGGTCGTGGCGTCGGTCAGCGACGCGTCGGGCACGGGCCGGGTGTCCGCCGTCCCCGGCCGGCCGTCGGTGCGGAAGCAGGCCTTCGGGTCCACGGTGCGCAGGTCGGTGCGACCGACGGCCACGGCGAGCGTGAACCGGTGGCGCAGCGTGCGCCCTGACGCCGACGTCGCGGTCCGCTCGGAGTCGAGGCAGTACACGCCCTCCGCGCTGAAGGCCCACGTGCCGTGCGCATGGGTGCGCGGCGGGATGGTGAACGCGTCGGCGGAGGTGATGCCGTCGCGCGTGTTGAAGCGGACGTCGACGGTGCCGAAGCCGTTGGGCACCGACGTGAACAGGGCCATCTCGCCCGGTCCGCTTGCGCGCAGCAGACGCCAGCGCACGCCGCCGCGCAGCGTGCCGTCCGGGATCGCCTCGGTGGACCAGCCCGGCCACACGATCGACTCGTCCTGGGTCTCGGGCGCCAGCCAGACGGGGTCGCCGGCCCGGCCGAGGAACGCGAGGTTGGCGCCGGCGGGGATGCGCTGCGCCGCCTGCCGACCGACGTGCAGCACCGTCGAGCCGGGCGAGCGCCAGGTGACGTCGCGACCGGTCGCACTGTCCTTCACGTGGGTGGTCAGCGCGCCGCGGAGCACACGCGAGGCGAGGTCGACGTGACCCTCGTCGATGATCGTCGCGCCTGCGTCGTTGCGCCAGCCGTTCGGCGCGTCGTAGACCGGGTCCTTGTCGTCGACCGGCGGGGTCGGGCTGCTCGTCGGCGTGGGGCTCGTCGGGGACGGCGTGGGCGTGGGCTCCGGCTCCGGCTCGGGGTCGGAGGGCCCCTCCGGGTCGGCGCCAGCGGCGCACGTCGTGCCCAGCGCGCCGTGCTCGGCCGCCCGCCACCACGGGCTCTCGGGGTCCGAGGGCCGCACGGGTCCGTCGATCACCAGCGTCAGGGTCGTGTCGCGACGCTCGCCGCGACCGTTCGTCCAGCGCAGGTCGACGCAGTAGCGCCCAGGCAGCGACGCCTGCACCCGCACGCCCTGCACCGTCTCCTCACGCGGGCGCAGCGTGCGCGGTGCCCGGTCGGCGTCCTCGGAGCGGGCGTCGTCGAGGTGCAGGGGCCCCGGGCCGCGCATGCGCACGAGCTCGACCGTCTCGCCGCCGTCGGACGCAGGGACCCCGAGCGTGTCGAGCCGCAGGGTCCGGGTCGACAGCAGCTGCAGGGAGTCGAGGTAGCTGCGCACCGTGGGGTTGCGCAGGTGCACGACGGTGTCGTCGAGCCGGGTGTAGGCGACCGGACGCTGACGCGCCGTGTTCCACGAGGCCGCGGCGATGCCGGCGTTCGTCGTCGGGTGCAGCGACACGTGGCCGTCGTCGGTGACGACGTGCGGGCCGGTGCCCGACGTCAGCTCCGTCGGCCCGGGGGCCGGCTCGGTGGGCGGCGGCAGACGGCGGGCGCACGGAGCCACCCGGTCGGCGTCGACGGCGTCGCCGACGACCATGGTCAGCCAGTCACGACGGACCTGCAGGTCGCCGCCGATCTCGGTCTGCGCCGACACGGCGAGGCAGTACACGCCAGGTGCGCTGAACGACCAGTTGTAGTGGGCGTGGTTGCGGACGCTCGCCGCCGAGAGCACGGCCGGAGTACCGGACGGGAGGACGCCGCCGCGCGTGCTCACCAGCACGTACGGGCTGGAGGAGCCGGTCCAGATCGAGAGGTCGCCGGGCGGGCGTCCGCCGTCGGGACCGGTGACCTGCTCGATCGCCATGTCGGTGCGGCGGCCGTTGGCCACGAGGGCGTCGTCCTCGGAGCTGCTGCCGATCCACGGGAACGCCTTCGTCCCGCCCTCGACGGAGCCCGACGACTGCGGGCTGTTCCACAGCGGCTGTCCGGGTGTCCCGAGGAAGGCCCAGTCGTCGCCGGACGGCACCGTGGTGCGGAGCAGGTCGGGGTGGACGACGACCAGGTCGCGGTACGGCACGCGCCCGTGACCGTCGACCGAGGCGTCGAGCACGAGGCGACGGTCGGTGTCGCCGACGATCCGCGGCGCGACCACGTCGGCGTGACCGCTGCGCATGACGTACGTCGGGTCCTCGGGCTCAGGGGTGGGCTCAGGCGTCGGTCCGGGAGTCGGCTCGGGGGTCGGCTCGACCGTCGGGCCGGGGGTCGGTTCCGGGCTGGGCTCGTCGGTCGGGTCCGGCGTCGGCTCAGGGGTGGGGCCGCTGGCCGACGTCCCGCACGCGGCGTCGTCGGGCACGGTGTCGCCGACGGCGAAGCGCAGCGTCACCCGTGCGCTCCGGGCGCGGGCGGTCATCGTCGACAAGGTGCCCTCGACCGAGAGCGACACGCAGTAGAGGCCGGGTCGGGTGAACCGGTGCACCCAGTGGCCCACGAGACCACCGGTGGTGTTCCTCGCCGTCTTCAGCTCGCCCTCGCGCGACTGCTCGGTGCCGTCGGCGCCACGTCCCGTGCCCATCGGCGTCAGGAACGCGAACTCGTCGTGGGTCAGGAGCGGTCGGGCCAGCCCGCTCCACGGCTGGCTGTAGTCGTAGCGGTAGGTCTGGTACGTGCCGCCCGCCGGGGCGACGACGTCGTCGATGCGGTAGGTCAGCGTCGGGTCGCCCGCCGCGCGCGCGGTGTAGGAGAGCGCGACCGAGGGCGCCACGCTGTCGTCGGTCGTGGACCCGCTGATCCAGGCGCGCTCCCCAGGGGTGCCGAGCGTCCGGTGCGCCGGGGTGTCGGGCAGCTCGTAGGACGTCGCGTCGCCGATCCGGAACGTCGGTGCGGTCGGCGGCGTGACCCAGTCGAGCGCGATGCCACCGTCCGCGGTCTTGACGGTGCGGAGCACGTGCTTGCCGGTGGCGACCGAGCCGTCGGCGGCGACGGTCGGCACGGCGGACAGGGTGAGCCCGACCAGGCAGGCCGTGAGGGCCGTGACGAGGGCGGTCGCGGGGAGCCGGAGGGACGAGCGCATGGAGACCTTCGCAGGGAGGGGGGGAGGGGCGCCTCGGGGCGGCAGCGTGTGCCGCCCCGAGGCGGGGTGTCAGGAGCCGGCCGTGATGTTCAGCGGCGAGAGGGTCTCGGCGAAGGCGCCGTCACCGGTCTCGACGTCGAGGCTCACCGCGTAGTTCGTCGCGGTGGCGCTGGCCGCGGGCAGACGCCACTCGCCGTGCACGTGGTCGGCAGCCTGCGTGAGGGTCACGGTCGACGAGCCGCCGAACGTCACGCCCGAGTCGAGCGTGATGGAGACGGAGTCGGCGCAGACGCTCTCGGCCCCGGCGGCCACCTCGTAGCTGAAGCCGAGGTCGGGCAGGGAGGAGTCGAGGTCGGCGTCGACGACCCAGGCGCCGCCGGTGTAGCTGACGCCGGCGCTGGACGCCGGGAACGTCGCCCGGTGGTTGCCGATGTCGGCGGGGGACACGTGCTGGCCGCCGAGGTGGCTGCCGAGCTCGTAGCTCGCCGTGCCGCCGGCGTCGGTGCACTCGAGCTCGACCACGTCGTTGTGGCCGGCCGGGATGGCCGTCTCGGCGTGGGCGGGGAGGCTGAATGCCACGGAGGCTGCTCCACCGGCGAGGACGGCGGTGATGAGACGTGCAGAGGACATGCTGCTCCTTCGATCCGTCCGGGGGCAGCTGCCGACCGGACGTGGGTGGGTCGGACGACCGCGGGCGCGGTCGCGGTGCTCTCTAACCGCCACTGACCGGGCGGGACGGGGGCCGCGTGGTGGCGGCCGATCTGCGAGCACCTTAGACAAGAATGAGAATCGTTGTCAAACGTTCAGGGGAGAAGTGCGATGGCGTGAGGCAGCGGGCCCGACGGGGGACGCGCGGCGGCGGGGAGTGTCGTCCACGTGGTCCTCACGTGACCGTGGTGCGGGCACGACGACGCCCCCGCCCGCAGGTGCGGACGGGGGCGTCGAGGAGGTGCTCAGGACGAGGAGTCGTCCTGGGTGTCGGGTGCGGCGGGTCCGCCGCGACCGGGACCGCCGTGACCGCCGGGGCCGCCGGCCGGTCCGAGCAGGTCGGCGTCGAAGGCCTTCAGGACCGACGCCTTGTCCGAGGAGCTGATCGTGCCCTCCTTGACGGCGTCGTCGAGCCGCTCCGACAGCGCGCTGCGCTCCTCGGTGCGACGCTCCGCGCGGTCGGAGTCGGCCTGCTTCTCGGCGGCGGCGAGCGCGGACTCGACCTTCGACTCCGAGACGCCGAGCTCCTTCGCCAGGGCGGTGGCCAGCTTCGCCTCGCGCTGCTCGCGCTCGGCCTCGGTGGGCGGGGTCGGCTTCTCCCCGTCCTTCGGCTGGGCGGGACGCAGGTCGTCGCGGACGGCCGCGAGGGCCTTCTCGACGACCGACTGCTCCAGCCCGAGCTGCTTCGCGATCACGGCTGCCTGTGCGCCGGGTCCGCCGTGCGGGCCGGCGGGGCGGGCGCTGGTGCTGGCCCCGCTGCCGGTCGTGGCGGTGTCCGCGGACGCGAGCGCCACGCCGCCGACGGCCAGGCCGGCCCCGGCCACGAGGCCGGCGATGCCGAGGCGGGCTGCGGTGGAGGTGTTCATCAGGTGACTCTCTTCCGTTGAGGTGTGTCCTCGTCGACGATGACGAGCGTTCCTGTGCCGGACCTGTGCGCGACGTCAGGGGCCGCTGGGCGTCCCCCTCCGCCGGAGGGGTCGGCGCGGAGCCGGCAGGGGCGCGGCCGTGCGAGGTGCGGGCGCGCCCGTACCGCCGGTATGGTCGCGGGCATGGCCAGGCGACGTCGGATCCACACGTTCTCCCACGACGGGCTCACGTTCGACGTGCGCGACACCGGACCGCTCGACGGACCGCCGGTCGTGCTGCTGCACGGCTTCCCGCAGACCTCGACGTCGTGGGACAAGGTCAGCGAGCTGCTCCACGCCGACGGCTACCGCACGATCGCGCCCGACCTGCGCGGCTACTCGCCGGGTGCCCGACCGGCGGGTCGGCGTGCGTACGCGACCGAGCTGCTCGCCGAGGACGTCGCCGCGCTCCTGGCGGTCGTGGGGGAGCCGGTGCACCTCGTCGGGCACGACTGGGGCTCGGCGATCGGCTGGGTGGTCGCGGCGCGCCACCCGGACCGGCTGCTCTCCTGGACCGCCGTGTCGGTGCCGCACCCCGCGGCCTTCGTGGCCTCGATGACCCGCAGCACGCAGCTGCTGAAGTCCTGGTACATGGGGTTCTTCCAGCTGCCGGTGGTGCCCGAGCTCGTGCTCACCCGGGCGCGCGGCGTGCGCGAGCGGGTGCTGCGGCACGCCGGGATGGACCACGAGCTCCTCGCCCGCTTCCAGACCGAGATGATCGACGGCGGCGCGTTGACGGGTGGCCTCGGCTTCTACCGCGCGCTGCCGTTCTCGGCCAAGGGCCTCCAGGGCACGGTGCGCGTGCCGACGACCCTCGTGTGGAGCACCGGCGACGTCGCGCTCGGACGCGCCGGGGTCGACCTGACGCCGCGTCACGTGGACGCCCCGTACGAGCTCGTCGTGCTGGAGGGCGTCAGCCACTGGATCCCCGACCACGCCCCGCAGGTGCTGGTCGACGCCATCACGCGACGGGCTCGCGCGGCCGCTGCCTGACGCGTACGGTCGGGGGATGGACGAGCCCTTCGACCCGGCCCGCGTCACCCAGGCGCTCGAGCACCTCCCCGGGTGGGAGGGCGACGCGTCGGGCCTCACCCGCACGTACCACTTCGAGAGCTTCGCCGACGCCATCGGCTTCATGGCCGCGGCAGCACCGCGGATCGACGAGATGGACCACCACCCCGAGTGGACCAACGTCTACGACCGGGTCGACGTGCGGCTCGTCAGCCA
Source organism: Propionibacteriales bacterium (assembly GCA_026392465.1). Classification (GTDB taxonomy): domain Bacteria; phylum Actinomycetota; class Actinomycetes; order Propionibacteriales; family Nocardioidaceae; genus Aeromicrobium. The sequence goes on along the minus strand of JAPLCA010000016.1, from coordinate 19,527 downwards.
CGACGTGAACGGCGTCAGCGGACGTGACGTGCGACTGGCCGAGGTGCTCGACGAGCTCGCCGGCGCGGTGGCCGGCTCGTCCTGACCCTCAGGCCCAGAGGTTCTCGCCGAAGCGGAACCAGATGGCCGACAGCACGGCCACGTACCAGAGCACGATCACGAGCAGCGTCCAGTTGCTGAGGAACCGCGTGACCGCGGACCGGGGAGCGAAGGCGCGCAGGTTGCGGGCGGTGACCACCACGAACAGCGGGATCATGAACGTCCACACGACCATGCACCACGGGCAGAGCTTCCCGATGTCGTAGATGCTCTGGTACTGCAGCCAGGTCACGAAGCCGATGCCGAACAGCACGCCCACCTGCAGTCCGGCCCACACGAACGCGGGCAGCCGGACCCCGGTCACCAGCAGCACGGCGAGGGTGACCACGACGGTGAAGCCGACGATGCCGATGATCGGGTTCGGGAAGCCGAACGCGGACGCCTGGGGCGTGTTGATGACGCCGCCGCAGCTGACGAACGCGTTGAGGTCGCAGTTCAGCGTCTTGTCGGTGCCGGCGGCCTCGGCGGTGAGGAGCTTGACCTTGTCGATGGTGAGGACGATCGCGGCGGCGAGTCCGATGACGCCGGCGACCAGCATCAGCCACCTCGGGTCGCGGACGTCGGCGTCGCCGGCCTCCCTCGTGTCGGGGGTCCGGTCACGGTCGTCCTGCAGCACGTCGCTCACGCCGCCGATCGTAGTGGAGTCCTGGTCGCCGGGACAGGGCGTCTTGACGTGCCCCCGTACCGCGCGTACGGTTTCGGATACCGTCGGTATCTGAAAGAGGTTCACGTATGGAGCACGTCGACGTCGTCATCGTCGGGGCCGGGCTGTCCGGCATCGGGGCCGCCTACCGGCTGAGCACCATGAGTCCAGGGTCGAGCTACGCCGTGCTCGAGGCCCGCGACGCGATGGGCGGCACGTGGGACCTCTTCCGCTACCCGGGCATCCGCTCGGACTCCGACATGTACACGCTCAGCTACCCGTTCCGGCCCTGGACCCACCGCAAGGCCATCGCCGACGGCGCGGACATCCGCGAGTACATCCGCAGCACCGCCGACGAGCACGGCATCGCCGAGCGCATCCGCTACGGCCACCGCGTCGTCGGCGCGAGCTGGTCGTCCGACGAGGCACGTTGGACGGTCACGAGCGAGGTCGACGGCGAGCTCGTCGAGCAGACCTGCTCCTTCCTGTTCATGTGCAGCGGCTACTACGACTACGACGAGGGCTACACCCCCGACTTCCCGGGGCTGGAGGACTTCGCCGGCACCGTCGTGCACCCGCAGTTCTGGCCCGAGGACCTCGACTACGCGGGCAAGCAGGTCGTCGTCATCGGCTCCGGGGCCACCGCGATCACCCTGGTGCCGTCGATGGCCGAGCGTGCCGGTCACGTGACCATGCTCCAGCGCTCGCCCACCTACATCACGTCGCTGCCGCAGGAGGACGCGATCTCCGCGGGCCTGCGCAAGGTGCTGCCCGCCGGGCCGGCCCACCGCCTGACGCGGCTGAAGAACGCCGCCACCGCGATCGGCTTCTACGAGTTCTGCCGTCGCTTCCCGTCGGCGGCCCGCAAGATCCTGCTGAGCCGCGCCCAGGGCGCTGTCCCGGAGGGCTTCGACCCGCGGCACCTCACGCCGCGCTACGACCCGTGGGACCAGCGGCTGTGCGTCGTCCCGAACGGCGACCTGTGGCGGACGCTGCGCCGCGGACAGGCGTCGATCGTGACTGACCGGATCGACTCCTTCGACGAGACCGGCATCCGGCTCGTCTCGGGGGAGCACCTCGACGCCGACGTCGTCGTCACCGCCACCGGTCTGAAGCTGGCCGCGCTGGGCAAGGTCGCGATCGACGTCGACGGCGAGAAGGTCGACCCGCACGACCGGTTCGTCTACAAGGGCCTCATGCTCAGCGGGGTCCCGAACCTCGCCTGGTGCATCGGCTACACGAACGCGTCCTGGACGCTGCGAGCCGACCTGTCGTGGCAGTACGTCGCCCGGCTGCTCGAGCACATGCGTCGTCACGGCTACGTCGCCGGCATGCCCGATCCCGACGCCGTCGGCGGGCAGGGTGCGCCCGCGCTCGACCTGCAGTCCGGCTACGTGCAGCGTGCCGTCGGCGTCCTGCCCCAGCAGGGCAAGGAGCGTCCGTGGACGGTGCGTCAGAACTGGTTCCTCGACGCCTGGGACAACCGCCGCACCGACCTCGACGAGCAGATGATCTGGACGAAGGCCTCCTGACCCTCCCTCCCACCCCTGAGCGTGACGTTTCCGGGCCGGATCGTCGTGTCCTGGCCCGCAAACGTCACGCTCAGCGGGGTGGGGGCGGTGGGACCGGGGACGACTAGGGTGGGCCGGTGCGCATCGACCAGCTGACCCTGCGGGCCGCCGGGGGCGCGCTGCTGCTCCTCTCGCTCGTGCTGCTCCTCGTGGACCTCACGCGGTTCTTCGAGGAGCCGATCCACTACATGCTGCTCGGCGGCCTCGGGCCGGTCGTGCGGTGCGTCTTCGCTGCGACGGGGCTGCTCCTCGTGCTGGCGGCGCGTCCCCTCGGGCACGCGCTGGACCCCGAGCATCGGCGTCGAGCCGTGGCTGTGCTGCTCGGCGTGCACGGCGCCGCCCTCGTCGTGTTCGCCTTCACGACCCCGACCTACTCGACGGCGCTCGGCGAGCGGGCCATCAACGTCGTGACCCCTGCCTCGGCAGCGGTCGGCGAGCTCGCGCTGCTCGTGGCGTCGACGGTGCTTCCCGCAGCCATGATCGTCCAGGCTGCGCGCTGGCGGCGCGCCGAGACGACCGCGCCGCGGGCGAAGGGCGCCTTCGTGGCCGCCGTGGTGTCCCTGTGGGCGTCGCTGGCCTACTCGCTCGCCGACCAGCACACGCTGCCCGCACCCGGTCTCTGGCAGCGCATCGCGTTCGTCGTGGCCTGGGGCTGGCTCGCGGCCCTGCTGCTGCGCACCGCGGGCGGCCTCACGTCTGGCAGTGCGGACACCAGAAGGTGATCCGCTCCCGGCCCGGCTGGTCGCCGAGCTCGCCCTCGCGCAACGGGGTGCCGCAGCGCCGACACCGCGCGTGCTCGCGGCGGTAGACCCAGCGTTCCTCACCCTGCCGCGTGCTGCCGGTGAACGTCCGCTCCACCCGCGCCTTGTTGACGTCGAGCAGCCGGTGCCCGCGCTCGACCACCCGCGCGACGTCGGGCACGTCGCCCACCCGACGCGTCGGCAGCAGCCCCGACAGGAACAGCAGCTCGTTGACGTACTCGTTGCCCAGCCCGGCCAGGTTCCGCTGGTCGAGCAGCGCCACGAAGATCGGCCGGTCCGGGTCGGACTCGACCCGCCGGGTCGCCTCGGCGAGGTCCCAGTCGGGGCCCAGGAGGTCGGGACCCAGGTAGGCGAGCGCGTCGTCGTCGTTCTCGCGCCTGAGGATCTCGAGCAGTCCCAGCTGGAACCCGATCGCCTGGTGCTGCTCGGTCTCGAGCACGATCCGCGCCGTGTGCGCCGGACGACGCCACCGGCTGCCCCGGCGCAGCACGTGCCACGCCCCCTCCATCTTCAGGTGCGAGTGGATCGACGCGTCACCCACCCGGATCAGCAGGTGCTTGCCGCGGCTCAGCACCTCGTCGACGGTGCGGCCGGAGAGGTCGAGCGTCGCCCACTGCGGCACCCGCACGTCGGACCGGACCAGCTCGCGGCCTTCCAGCACCTCGCGCAGGTGGTGCGCCGTCCGCCAGACGGTGTCACCTTCAGGCATGGGTCGACCGTCCTGCCGGGGGCCGGCCTGGCCCGGAGCGGCTGGTGCCGGACCGCGAGGCGGTGTCGCTGCCGCGGCGCAGGTCGAGCCGCAGGCCCTTGGGGTGTCGGTCGAACCCGGCTGCGAGCAGCGCCTCACCGGTGGGTGTGGTGCCGGCCGGGCGGCCGTTCACCGACTCGACCGTGAGCCGAGGGATGCGCCCCGACCGACCGAGGCCCGCGACGGCCTGCGCCGCGCGGGTGAGGACGTCGACGTCGTCGGTGAACGCCAGGCACGAGCGACCGCCGCGCTCGAGGTAGAGCACCGCGCGACCGTCGTGCACGGCCACCAGCGCACCCGCCTTGCGGGCCGGACGGTGCTTGAGGTCGTCGGCCGGGTCGACGACTGCGGGCCAGGGGAGCGCGGCGCCGAACGGCTGGGCCGGGTCGGTGGCGGCGAGCACGACCGCGTCGACGTCGGCCGGCTCGTCGTCGGGGCGTTCGAACGAGCGCATCCGGTCGACTGTCGCCGACGACGCGAACTGGGCCGCTCCGAGGGAGTCGACGTAGTACCCGCGCAGCACCGAGCCGTTCTGCTCCAGCTCGCGCAGCACGCGGTAGGCGCCGGCGAACCCGCCGGGAGTCTGCTCGGCCACCACCGCACCTCGGGTGACCACGCCGTGCCGCGCGACGAGCGCCTCGGTGCGTGCCACCTGGAGGGCGGCCTGCTCGGCGGGGTCGTCGCCCGGACGCTCGACCACGAACCAGCGGCCCGACGCGACCGGGGGCCCGAGACGTGCGGCGCGAGGCGAGGCGGCCATGCCGCGCCGGGCGTGCAGCCGCGCTCGCGGTGTGGAGCCCCCGCGTGACCGGTGCGCACCGCGGCCGCCCAGCCGGGCGCGGACCGGGGCGTAGGAGTCGCCGGCCACCCGCCCCGACCAGACGAGCTGCCACAGCGCCTCCACCGCGGCGTCGTCGGAGACGGGCTTGCCGCCGTCCGTGGCCAGCCCCTGGGTGAGCTGGCGGAAGAGGTACGCCCCACCGTCCTCGAGGAGCGACAGCAGGCGCAGGCCGAGCTCGTCCGGCTCGACCGGGTCGCGGCGGGCGGGCAGCACGAGGTCGGCCGGGTGCAGCTGCACCCAGCCGTCGCTGCCGGCGAGCGTGCCCGCCCCGGTCCACACGACCTCGCCCGCGCCGAGCAGCTCGTCGAGCTGCGCGGGGGAGTAGTCGCGGACCCGGGAGGGCAGCACCAGGGACTCCCAGGCCGACGCCGGCAGCGGGACCCCGGCCAGCTGGTCGACGACCGTGAGCACGCCGTCGAGGCCGCGCAGCGACCCGCCGACCTCCTGCCACGACGGCAGGAAGCGGGCGAAGGTGCGTGGCTCGACCGGCTCGATCTGCTGCCGCGCGGCGGCGAGGGAGCGGCTGCGCAGCCGCCGCAGGACGTCGGTGTCGACGTGCTCGGTGCCCGCGGCGCCCGGCCGGAACTCGCCCTCGACGAGCCGGTCGTCGCGGGTGAGCCGGCGCAGCACGTCGAGCACGACGGCGCGGCCGAGACCGAACCGGGCCGCCGCCTCGTCGGCCGTGAACGGGCCGTGGGTGCGGGCGTAGCGGGAGAGGAGGTCACCGAGGGGATCGGCCACCGGCTGCAGGAGGGCGTCCGGGATGCCGAGCGGCACCACGACCCCGAGCGCGTCGCGCAGCCGGCCCGCGTCCTCGACGACCACCCAGCGCGGCTCACCGGCGACCGGCAGCTCCACGACGCGACGGGCGTCCTGCAGCTCCTTGAGCGCCGGGACGGCGTCGTCGACGAGGCGCGCGTCGACCTCGTCGGTGGTGAGCGGGCCCAGCAGCCGCAGCAGGTCGGCGGCGCCCTCGACCCCGCGCAGCCGACGGTCCTCGGCCAGCCGCTGCAGCTCGGCCTCCGTGCGCTCCAGCACCTCCGGGTCGAGCAGCTCGCGCAGCTCGGCACGGCCCAGCAGCTCCGACAGCAGCGTCGGGTCGAGCGACAGCGCGGCCGCACGGCGCTCGGCCAGCGGTGTGTCGCCCTCGTAGAGGAACGTGGCCACGTAGCCGAACAGCAGCGTGCGGGCGAACGGCGACGCCGTGGACGTCTCGACCTCGACGATGCGCACGTCCTGCTGCGCCACCCGCTCGGCCAGGGTCGTGAGGGCAGGAAGGTCGTACACGTCCTGCAGGCACTCGCGCGCCGTCTCGAGCAGGATCGGGAAGTCGGCGTGCTCGCGTGCGACGTCGAGCAGCTGCGCCGCGCGCTGACGCTGCTGCCACAACGGGGCCCGGGCCCCGGGGTTGCGGCGGGGGAGCAGGAGCGCACGGGCCGCGCACTCGCGGAACCGCGACGCGAACAGCGCCGACCCGCCGACCTCCGCCGTGACGACGCGCTCGAGGTCGTCGACGTCGAGGGTGAACAGGTCGGCCCCCGGCACGCCGGCAGCGCTGTCCTGGTCGGCCGCGTCATCGGGCGCCCACGGGGAGGAGGTGTCGGGGATGCGCGCGACGATGCCGTCGTCGGTGGCCACCACCGAGCCGTCGACGCCGTACCGCTCCAGCACGCGCGCCGCGACGACCAGCGCCCACGGCGCGTGCACGCGCCGTCCGTAGGGGGAGTGCAGCACGACCCGCCAGTCGCCGAGCTCGTCGTGGAAGCGCTCGACGACCAGCGTCCGGTCGGTCGGCAGCGTGCTCATGGCCTCGCGCTGCTCGTCGAGGAAGGCCATGAGGTTGAACCGGGCTCGCTCGTCGAGGTGCTCGGGGACGTGGCCCTCGGTGACCCGACGCAGGAACGCGCCGATCGCCTCGCCCAGCTCGGCCGGACGGCCCGCGGCGTCGCCCCGCCAGAACGGCAGCCGGGCGGGCTCGCCGAACGCCGGGGTCACGACGACCCGGTCGTGCGTGATCTCCTGGATGCGCCAGCTGGTGGCCCCGAGGGCGAACACGTCGCCGACGCGGGACTCGTAGACCATCTCCTCGTCGAGCTCGCCGACCCGCTTGGACGGTCCCTCGTCGACACCGTCGGCCAGCACCACGGCGAACAGCCCGCGGTCTGGGATGGTGCCGCCGCTCGTGACGGCCAGCCGCTGCGCGCCGGGTCGCCCCACGATGGTGCCCGCGTCGCGGTCCCACACGAGACGTGGTCGCAGCTCGGCGAACCGGTCCGACGGGTACCGGCCGGCCAGGAGGTCGAGCGTGGCCTCGTAGGCGGAGCGGGGGAGCGCGGCGAACGGCGCCGACCGACGGACGACGTCGAACCACGCCTCGACCTCGACCGGCTCCAGCGCGCAGGCTGCGACGGTCTGCTGGGCCAGCACGTCGAGCGGGTTCGCGGGCACCGCGAGCCGCTCGATGGCGCCGGCGCGCATCCGCTCGGCCGTGACCGCCGCTCCCACGAGGTCGTGGCGGGTGGTCGGGTACACCAGTCCGCGCGAGACCTCGCCGACCTGGTGGCCGGCGCGACCGACGCGCTGCAGACCGCTCGCGACCGACGGGGGCGTGGACATCTGCACGACGAGGTCGACGGCGCCCATGTCGATGCCGAGCTCGAGGCTCGACGTGGCGACGACGCAGCGCAACCGGCCCGACTTGAGGTCGTCCTCGATGAGCGCGCGCTGCTCCTTGCTGACCGACCCGTGGTGGGCACGCGCGAGCGCACCGACCTCCTGCGCGTCGCCGCGGCCCGACGCCGTGCCGCTCACGCCCGACACCCGGCTCGGCGGCAGGGTGCTCGTCGCCTCCGGCTCCGCGCGGGCCTCGCGGTCGGCCCACTGCTCGTTCAGGTGCGCGGTGAGCCGTTCCGCCTGGCCGCGGGAGTTGCAGAAGACGATCGTGGAGCGCACCTGGAGGATCCGCTCGACGACGTCGTGCTCGATGAAGGGCCAGATGCTGCCGCCGTTGTCGTCGGCGAGCGGGTCGCTGATCGAGCGCGCGGCCGACCCCTCGTCGCGCACGACCTCGGCCTCCTGCGCGCCGCGTGCCGAGGGCGGCCGGGAGAGCTCGGTCATGTCGTCCAGCGGGACGACGACGTCGAGCTCGAGGCGCGACGGCGACGGCGGCGCGACGACGTGCACCGGCGCGCGACCGCCGAGGAAGCGGGCCACCTCGTCGTGCGGGCTGACCGTGGCGCTCAGCCCGACCCGACGTGCGGGCGCGTCGAGCAGGTCGTCGAGGCGCTCCATCGAGAGCGCCAGGTGCGCGCCGCGCTTGGTACCCGCGACCGCGTGGATCTCGTCGACGATCACCGTGTCGACGCCACGCAGCGTGTCGCGAGCCGCCGAGGTGAGCATGAGGAACAACGACTCGGGCGTGGTGATGAGGATGTCGGGCGGGCTGGTGACGAGCGCGCGACGGTCGCGCGCCGACGTGTCGCCCGAGCGCACGCCGACCCGCACGTCGGAGAACGTGTCGCCGCGGCGGGCCGCCACCTGGGTGATGCCGACCAGTGGCGAGCGCAGGTTCCGCTCGACGTCGACCGCGAGCGCCTTGAGCGGGGAGATGTAGAGGACGCGGGTGCGACGCTCCTTCTCCGGGGTCGGCTCGTGCAGCAACCGGTCGATGGCGGACAGGAACGCGGCGAGGGTCTTGCCGGAGCCCGTGGGCGCCACCACGAGCACATGACGTCGCTCGGCGATCGCCGCCCACGCCTCGGCCTGCGCCGGGGTGGGTGCGCTGAAGGCGCCCTCGAACCACTCCCGCGTGGCCGGCGCGACCGTGCTCAACGGGTCGTCGACCAGCCGGCTCGACGGCGCGTCGGCGCGGTCGTCGGAGGGTGAGGCATCGGGCACGGCCCCATCGTGTCAGCCGGTGCCGACACCTGCCCGTCGTCCAGCGCAGGGTCCGACGCCGGGAGCCGCTCGTCAGGCATGGTGGACGTCATGACGAAGCATCGCCTCGCCGCCTTGGCCCCCGTCGTCGCCCCGCTCGTGGCTCTCGGGCTCCTGCTGTCCGCGTGCTCCTCGGACCAGGAGACCAAGGCCACCCCCGAGCCGTCGAAGGGCACCGCCGGCACGATCGTCGAGACGTCGCCGCTCACCGGTGAGGTCCTGCGCGACGGGCGGCCGAAGAACCCGGTGTTCCTCGTCAAGATCGAGAACACCGACGCGGGCGCGCCGCAGGTCGGGCTCGACCAGGCCGACCTCGTCGTCGAGGAGCTCGTCGAGGGCGGCCTGACCCGCCTCGCGGCGCTCTACTACTCGACGCTGCCGCGCACGGTGGGCCACGTGCGCTCCATGCGCGCGACCGACATCGGCATCGCCTCCCCGGTCGGCGGACAGATCGTCGCCTCGGGCGGGGCGTCCGGCACGTACGGCCTGGTCAAGAAGGCCGGTCTGAAGGTGTTCTCCGAGGACGAGGGCGCCCCCGGGTTCAGCAGCGACTCGGCCAAGGTGCGCCCCTACAACCGGCTCGTGGACCTCCAGCGGCTCAAGCGGGCGAAGCCCAGCACGATCCCGGGCCCGTACCTCGACTGGACCCCCGCGCGCGGCACCGAGGCGTCACCGTCGGCGTCGGCCTCCCCGTCCGCGCAGGCGAAGCCCCGCCGGGTCACACGCGCCTCCGTGCGCTTCTCGGGCAGCTCGACGACGCAGTGGAAGCTCTCGAGGGGCCACTGGGTGCGCACCAACGGCCACGCCTCCCGCGAGTTCCGCGCCGACACCCTCGTCGTGATGTTCGCCGACGTCGGCGACGCCGGCTACACCGACCCGGCGGGCAACCCCGTGCCGGAGACGCGGATGAAGGGCTCGGGCCGCGCCGTGGTGCTGACCGCCGACGGTGCGGTCGAGACCACCTGGCGCAAGAAGGTGAACCGCTCGACCCTGTCGTTCACGACGAAGGACGGCAAGCCCCTCACGATCGACCCCGGCAAGACGTGGATCGAGCTCGTCCCGAAGGGCGCCGGCGCGGTGTCGCTGCGCTGAGCGGGGGTAGCTGGCCGAGAGAGGCTGACCGAGGGGTCAGGCGTCGGCGTGCGGGTCGGTGAGCGACGGCAGGAGCCGCATGCCCGCCAGGATGCCGCTGATCGAGGCGAGCACCTCCGCCGAGGCCTGCTCCGCGTCGTCAGCGTCCGCCACGTACTCCGAGCTGGAGCGGATGGCGCCGAAGAAGATGGCGGCGTAGGCCTCGCTCAGCTCGTTCGCGCCGCCGAGGTCGTCGAGCAGCGCGTCGACCGTGCGCTTGACGATCCCGTACGACGCGGCGCGCTCGGCGACGGCCCAGCGCTCGTGCCCGAGGGCGACCGGGCCCTCCTGCAGGCAGATGCGACGGAACTGCGGCTCCCGGCACACCTCGAGGAAGCCCTCGAGGCCGATCTGCGCCCGCTCCCACGGGTCGTCGGCGGTGTCGATCCGCTTCTCGATCTCGCGCGTCGCCTTCTCCTGGAGCCGGTCGAAGACGCTCTCGAAGAGCGCGAGCTTGCTCGGGAAGTGGTGGTAGAGCGCGCCCTTCGTGACTCGCGCGGCCGCGACGACCTCGTCGAGCGAGGTGCCTGCGTAGCCGTGCGCGGCGAACAGCTGCGTCGCGTTCTCCAGGAGCGCCCGCTTGGTGCTCGAGGAGTACCCGGTCCGGCGGGTCGTGCTGCGGGCGGCGCGGAGCACCTTCTTCTGCACCTTCGCGGGACTGGTCATGGCGCCCATCCTACGCAGGCGTGGTGGTGAGCCTCACAGCGCGCCAGGTTGCCTGACCTGCGCAGACACAACATACTCGAAGTACGTACCGAGGGTATGTCCCCTCGAACGACGGTCCCCCGAAAGGAGCACCTCCATGACCTGGGATGCCTACAACCGTCGCAAGTCCGCCCTCCGCGGCGTCCTGCAGCTGGCCGACCGCCGCCGCGAGGACACCCCCGACCAGCTGCTCGACGCGACCCCCGGCGCCCGTGAGGCGTTCGACGACGAGCTCTCCCTCCTCTTCGACGTCCAGATGGCCTGGTACCAGAGGCTGAGCGGCCAGCTCGACCGCACGGTGCTCGAGGGCGACGCTCCCGCGACCGTCGCCGTCGAGGCCTGGGTCGCTGCTGCCGCCGCCATGCCCGGGGCCCGGGCCCTGCTCGACGCCCACCGCGACCGCCCCGAGCTCGCGAAGGCCTTCGCGAAGGAGCAGGCCCTGCTGGCCGTCTCCGCCGGGGTCTCCAGCTGGCACCCCGACCTCCTGGGGCAGGGCGAGCGGATCGTGGCCGAGGCCCGCGACCGCGCCGTCCACGCCCCCGTCGACACGCTCCCCCCGCGTGACGGCGAGGGTCGGGCCAGCGCCTTCATCACCCGGCTGCGCAACGCCCTCGCCGCCTGAGCGGTCCCCCTGACGTCACCCCGTCCGCGCCTTCTCCCTCCCTCCCTCCCGGCGCGGGCGGGGTGATCCCCTTCCTGCCGGGTGCGCGGGTCAGTCGCCGGCCGCCGCAGGGGCGCTGCGGCCGCGCAGCCCCACCTCGGCCAGCTGCTGACCGATCTCGGCGTCGATCGCCGCGGCGAGCTCCTTGCGGAACATCGCGTACGTGACCTGGCTCGCGACCGGGAGCAGCTTCTCGACCGCTCCCAGGACCTCCGGCGCCTCCTCGGGAGGCAGGCCGCGGTTGAGGAACGGCTGCGCGATCGCCTTGACGGCGTTCTCGACGAAGGAGTCCGCGATCTCGCGCAGGTTGCGCTGCAGGAGCGGGAACAGCTCGATGATGTCCTTCGCGGGGAGGCCGAGGGCCACGGCGGCGGCGCCGTTGCGCACGATCGCGGGCTGCACCAGCAGCACCGACTCGTGGTCGTCCTCCACCCACGCCGCCAGGCCGAACTCGACCAGGGCCTCGATCAGCCCGTCATCGCGGCCGACGTTCGCCAGGGCGGCCAGCGCGTCGCGGCTCATCAGCTCGGGCTCGACGTCGTTCCACGGCTCGTCGAGCAGGTGCAGCAGGTCCAGCGCCGGCGCGGTGGCCGACGCCGGGCTCGACAGCACCGCCTTCTCGACGGCCGCGAGCGTGTAGCCGCGGTCGAGCAGGTCGCGCACGAGCTGCAGCCGTTGCAGGTGCCCGCGGTGGTAGTACCCGGTGCGACCCTCGAGACGTGGCGGGTCGATCAGCCCCCGGGCGGCGTACGCCCGCACGTTCCGGACGGTCATGTTCGCCCGCGCGGCGAGCTCGTCGACCGTGAACTCGGAGTCCAGGTCGGCGTCGTCCGGCCCGGCTGGCCCCTCCGTCACTGACATGCGGGCATCATAGGGGGCATGGAGACGCTTGCCGGCCGACTCCTCGTCGCCACCCCGGAGATCGCTGCCGGCCCGTTCGCGCGCAGCGTCGTCCTGCTGCTCGACCACGACGAGGACGGCGCTCTCGGCGTGGTCCTCAACCATCCGCTCGAGGCCGACGTCGAGGACGTCCTGCCCGCGTGGGCCGCGGTCGTCGACGCACCGGACTGCCTCTTCCAGGGCGGCCCGGTCGCCACCGACGCCGCGCTCGCGGTGGGGGTGCTCGGACCGTCGGCCGTGCCGGTGCCGGGCTGGCGGGCGATGACCGGCTCCTTCGGCCTCGTCGACCTCGACGGGCCGCCGCCGCAGGACGGTGCCCTGCGGGGCCTGCGCGTGTTCGCCGGGTACGCCGGGTGGGGTCCCGAGCAGCTCGAGGGCGAGCTGGAGGAGGGGGCGTGGCTCGTCGTCGAGGCGCGCGACGACGACCTGCTGTCGCCCGTGCCCGAGCGGCTGTGGCGCGACGTGCTGCTGCGCCAGGACGACGACGTGCGCCTGCTCTCCACCTATCCCGAGGATCCCGGCCTCAACTGAGCCCTGCGTCCACGACGGACGTCCCGGGGCGCTCGACCGGTCGTCCGCAGCCGTTACGATGAGCCACGTGGGATTCTTCGGCAGCGGCACCCAGACGGTCCAGGACGAGCGCACCGACCTGCGCGGGGACGAGCGGCTCGAGGAGGGTGACCACGAGCGGTTCAGCCACTACGTCCCGAAGGACACGCTGACCGAGGCCATGGTCATGGGCACCCCCTGCGTCGCGCTCTGCGGCAAGGTCTGGACCCCCAGCCGCGACCCGCAGCGCTTCCCGGTGTGCCCGGAGTGCAAGGAGATCTGGGAGGGCATGCAGCCCGGCGACGAGGGCGGCTCCGGCTCGGATGCCTAGCCAGCGCCTCCGGGCCTGGCAACGCGACGCGTTCGAGCTGTACTCGCGCAGGGAGCCGCGCGACTTCCTCACCGTCGCGACGCCCGGCGCCGGCAAGACCACGTTCGCCCTGACGATCGCGGCCGACCTGATGCACCGCGGTGTGGTCGAGCGCGTCGTCGTCGTCACCCCGACCGACCACCTGAAGACGCAGTGGGCGCTCGCCGCATCGGGCCTCGGGATCCGGCTCGAGCCGGCCCTCGCCGGGGCGCTGGCACCGGGCTTCGACGGCTACTGCGTCACCTACGCCGGCCTCTCGGTGAACCCCAACGGCCACCGTGTGCGGATCGACGCCCGCAAGACGCTCGTCATCCTCGACGAGGTGCACCACGCCGGCGACTCGCTGTCGTGGGGCGACGCGGTCCAGGAGGCGTGCGAGGGCGCGGTGCGTCGGCTGTCGCTCACCGGCACGCCGTTCCGCTCCGACGACAGCCCCATCCCGTTCGTCACCTACGAGCCGCAGCGCGACGGCACGAAGCAGAGCGTCGCCGACTACTCCTACAACTACGGGCGGGCGCTGCGCGACGGCGTCGTGCGCCCCGTCCTGTTCATGGCCTACTCCGGCCAGATGCACTGGCGCACCCGCGCGGGCGACGAGGTGGCCGCCCGGCTCGGCGAGCCGCTCACGAAGGACGCCACCGCCCAGGCCCTGCGCACCGCCCTCGACCCGGAGGGGTCGTGGATGCCCACCGTGCTGCGGGCCGCGCACCGACGGCTCCTGGAGGTCCGGCGCGACATCCCCGACGCGGGCGGGCTCGTCATCGCCTCCGACCAGGACTCCGCCCGCGCGTACGCCCGCCTGCTCACCGACCTGACAGGGGAGCGGCCCACCGTCGTGCTCTCCGACGAGGCCGGCGCGAGCGGACGCATCGCCGAGTTCTCCGCGTCGATGTCGCCGTGGATGGTCGCCGTGCGGATGGTGAGCGAGGGCGTCGACGTGCCCCGGCTCGCCGTCGGCGTGTACGCCACCACGATCGCGACGCCGCTGTTCTTCGCGCAGGCCGTGGGCCGTTTCGTGCGCGCCCGACGTCGCGGCGAGACCGCGTCGGTGTTCCTGCCCAGCGTCGCGGGCCTGCTCGCGCTGGCCGCCGACCTCGAGGTCGAGCGCGACCACGTCGTCGGGCGGCCCGTGAAGGACGAGGACGACCTGTTCGCCGCCGAGGCCGAGATGCTGGCCCGGGCCCAGGCGGGGGAGTCGGCGTCGGCCGAGCTCGAGCAGGGGACCTACCAGGCGCTCGGCAGCGAGGCCGACTTCGACCGGGTGCTCTTCGACGGTGGCGAGTACGCCGCACAGATCTCCGACTCCCTGGACGACGACGACCTCGACTTCCTCGGCATCCCCGGCCTGCTCGAGGCCGACCAGGTGGCCGAGCTGCTGCGCGCCAAGCGGTCGAAGGCGTCGGCCGCCGCGCCGCGAGCCGCCACCCGGACCGCGGAGGACGTCGCGCACGAGCGCCGCAGCGAGCTGCGGCGTGAGCTCAACGGTCTGGTCGGCGCCTGGCACCACCGGACCGGGCAGCCGCACGGCGTCACCCACGCACAGCTGCGCACCGAGACCGGTGGACCGGCAGCGGCGCAGGCCACCGTCGAGCAGCTGCAGCGCCGGATCGACCTGCTCCGACGATGGGCCCTGCGCGCGTCGGGCTGAGCGCCACTAGCGTGGAGGCATGTCGATGCCTCTCAGGACCCGCGTGTTCGGCGTGCTCGTCCGCCTCGCCTCCACCCCCATCGAGGAGGTCGACGACCTCGATGGCGCGCGGCGCGAGCGGCTCGCGCTGCAGCGCACCGCCGTCGGGCGCTGGCTGTTCGGCACGGCGGACCCGTCGGTGCGCACCACCGAGCACCACGTGCAGGTCGAGGGGCGGGCCCGACGCTTCCTGCAGCACCGACCGACCGGTGCCGCCCGGCCCGGCTCGGCGCCGCCGGTCGTGCTGAACCTGCACGGCGGCGGATGGGTGCAGGGCAACCCGGAGCAGTCGGCCTGGTTCGCGAGCCGCGTGGCGGCCCGGACCGGCGCCGTGGTCCTCTCCTTCGACTACCGGCTCGCGCCCGAGGACCCCTTCCCGGCAGCCGTCGACGACGCCTGGGCGGCGCTGCAGTGGGTCGTCGAGCACGCGGACGAGCTCGACGTCGACCCGGCACGCGTGGCCGTCATGGGCGACAGCGCCGGCGGTGGCCTGGCCGCGACGACCGCGCTGCTCGCGCGGGACGCGGGCGGTCCCGCCCTGAAGGCCGAGGTGCTCATCTACCCCGGCGTCGAGATGTACGACCGGTGGCCGAGCGAGGACGAGTTCGCCGACGCGCCCGTGCTGTCGTCGGCCAACATGCGCGCCTTCGTCCGCCTGTACCTCGCCGACCAGCACGGCACCCTCGACTGGCGCGCCTCGCCGATCCGCGCCGAGTCCCACGCCGGCCTGCCCTCGACCCTCGTCCTCGTCGCCGGCCACGACCCGCTCTCCGACAACGGCCGCCGCTACGCCGAGACCCTCGGCGAGCAGGGCGTCCATGTCGTCCTCCAGGAGTTCCCCGGCGCCCTGCACGGCTTCGTCAGCCTCCCCGGCGTCAGCCCCGCCGCCACCCAGGCCGTCGACGCGACGGCGAGGTTCCTGCGCGACGTGCTCTGAGCGCCCTGGGCTCGAGCTGTCGGGTCTCGCGGGCTGTGGGCCTGCGGGTGCGTGGGTGTGGTTTCTCTCTCGGGTGGGGCTGCGTCGGCGCGGCTTCTCGTTCGGGTGGGGGTGCGTTGCTGCGGCTTTGACTCGTGCTGCGCTCCGAAAGGGCCTCGACCGGGCGGCTGGGTGGGGGTCGGTTTCGGGTCTCGGGCTGTGGCTCGCGCTGTGGGACGCAAGAATCTGCGTTCGTGTGCGGGAGGGTCAAGGATGCTGCGTTTGCTACGGGATCCCGTCGTGAACGCAGAAGCCTTCGGTCTCGAACGCGCGAATGCAGAATCTTGGGTGCCCTTTGCGTTGGGGGGACGAACGATTCTTCTTTCTCGTGGAACGTTCCACGAGAAAGAAGAATCCTTCACACCCCTCGCCCCCTCAGCGGTGGATCTGCCACCTGTAGAGCGCTCAGAAGGTGGCGGATCCACCGCCGGCACGCACGAATGCAGAATCTTGCGTCCACCGCGAGCCGCAGCCCGAGAACCGCGACCAGCGCGCCCGCCAGCCGCCCGGTCGAGGCCCTTTCGCAGACCACCTCCACGACAAGCCGCGGCAGCGCACCCCCAACCCGTGCGAGAACCAGCCCCACCGCCGCCCCCGCGCACAGCGGAGACCGACCTCAGCCCCCCAGCACCTCGGGCACGACGTCGTCGACGATCGCGAGGAGGGTGCGGCGGAGGAGGACGTGGACCTGGGGGCGCGTGAGGGTCTCGTGGAGGAGCCACTCGCGGGCGGCGGAGCGGGCGAGGTGGCCGTAGGTGCGCACGAGGGCGCGCAGCAGGTCGCGGCGGGCGGGGTCGTCGCCGAGGCGGACGGCGTCGAGCACCCGGTCGACGGTGATGTTCTCGGCCTCCGTCAGGATCGCCTCGAGCTCGGGGTCGCGGCCCATCACCATCGGGTCGGCGGCGGCGATCCACGTCGTGCCCGACTCCTGCAGCGCGTCGAGGTACCAGGCGACGGCGGCGTCGATCCGCTCCTCGACCGTCCCGTCGGGAAGTTCCTCGACGGCCACCGACGGCACGGTCGACGCCTCCCGGACGACCTCCAGGTAGAGGTCGCGCTTGGTGCCGAAGTAGTGGTTGATGAGGCCGCGCGCGACGCCGGCCGCCTGTGCGACGTCGGTCAGCGAGACGGCGGGGTAGGGGCGGGTCGCGAACGCCGCCGTGGCCGCCGCGAGGATCTCGGCGCGGCGGCGGTCCGCGTCGAGACGCTGGAAGCGGGGGCCGTCGGCGCTCGTCGTCACCCGCCGAAGCCTGCCACGCCCGCACGCCGGCGCGCAGCACGACCGTTGACGGCACCTGCGCGAGATGCCATTGTTGGCGGTGCGCCAACAAGAGTGACGTGGCGCACTCACCGCATGCAGCCAGGAGTCGATGTGCAGCTCACCCAAGGCCTCCACCGCGCCGTCCAGACCACCCCCGACGCCGTCGCCACCGTCTGCGGCGACCGACGCCGAAGCTTCCGCGAGCACGCCGACCGCGTCGCCCGGCTCGCCGCCGCGCTGCAGGGCCTCGGGGTGCGGGAGGGCGAGCGCGTGGCGATCCTGTCGCTCAACAGCGACCGCTACGCCGAGTACCTGCTGGCCGTGCCGTGGGCCGGAGCAGTCGTCAACCCCGTCAACATCCGCTGGAGCCCCGCCGAGATCGTCTACTCCCTGCGTGACTCCGGCACCAGCGTGCTGCTGGTGGACGACGCCTTCGCGCCGCTGGTGCCGACGCTCACCGAGCAGGTCGAGTCCCTCGGCGCGGTCGTGCACTGCGGCGACGGTGTGCTCCCCGAGGGCCTGCTCTCCTACGAGGAACTCGTGGCTGCGCACGCGCCGGTCGCCGACGCGCGTCGCGCAGGCGACGACCTCGCCGGCATCTTCTACACCGGCGGCACGACCGGGTTCCCGAAGGGCGTCATGCTCTCGCACACCAACCTCGTCACGTCGGCGATGGGTGCCATGGCCTCGGGCGAGCTCGTGCGGCGCGGCTCGGTCCTGCTGCACGCGGCACCGATGTTCCACCTGGCCGACCTCGCCGCGTGGACCTCGCAGGTGCTGCAGGGCGGCACCCACGTGACGGTGCCGTTCTTCGAGCCGGCAGCCGTGCTCGACGCGGTCGAGCGCCACGGCGTGACCGACATGCTCCTCGTCCCGACGATGATCCAGATGCTCGTCGACCATCCGGCGGTCGGCGACCACGACCTGTCGTCGCTGCAGCGCCTGCTCTACGGGGGCTCCGTCATCTCGACCGGCGTGCTCGAGCGCACGCTCGCCACCCTGCCCGGCGTACGGCTCACGCAGGCCTACGGGATGACCGAGCTGTCACCCGTCGCCACGCTGCTGCTGCCCGACGAGCACGAGGGCCGTCGGCTCTCGTCCGGAGGGCGTGCCGCGCTGCACGCGGAGGTGCGCGTGGTCGACGGCGACGACCGACCGGTCCCGACCGGCACGGTGGGGGAGATCTGCGTCCGCGGGGCGCACGTCATGCAGGGCTACTGGAACAAGCCGGAGGAGACTCGCGCGGCCCTGCGTGGCGGCTGGATGCACACCGGCGACGGCGGATACGTCGACGAGGACGGGTTCGTCTACGTCGTCGACCGGATCAAGGACATGATCGTCACGGGCGGGGAGAACGTGTACTCGGCCGAGGTCGAGAGCGCCCTGAGCAAGCACCCGTCGGTCGCGCAGGTGGCGGTCATCGGCCTGCCCGACGAGCGGTACGGCGAGAAGGTCCACGCCTACATCGTCGCCGCCCCGGGCGAGGAGCCGGACCCCGACGAGCTGCAGGCACACACCCGGAGCCTCATCGCCGGCTACAAGGTGCCCCGCTCGTTCACCCTCGTCGACGCGCTGCCGATGTCGGGCGCGGGCAAGATCCTCAAGCGCGAGCTGCGGGCGCAGGCGGCCCAGGGGGTGACGGCGTGATGCGCCTCCCCGGACTCCTCCCGCGCGACCACTGGGTACGGCACGTCGAGACCCTCGACCCGACGGTCGACTACGAGGAGATCTCGCGCATCACCGGCCACCACGAGTTCCCGTGGGACCTGCAGCAGGCCCTGAGCTTCGCGCTGTTCCGCACCTACGCGGTGCCGTCGATCGGCAGCCTCCTGCACCGGACCGACGAGTTCACGGGCAGCACGCAGAAGCGGCACGACGACACCGTGATCGTGCTCGAGACCGTGCTCGACGACGGCATGGAGAACCCGGACGGTCGCGCCGCGATCCGCCGCATGAACCAGATGCACGGCAGCTACGACATCCCCAACGACGACATGCTCTACGTGCTGTGCACCTTCGTGGTGGCGCCGGTGCGGTGGATCGACGAGCTCGGGTGGCGCCGGCTGACCGAGACCGAGCGGCGGGCGGCGGTCGAGTACTACCGGCGGCTGGGACGGCTCATGGGCATCCGCGGCATCCCCGACGACTACGCCGGGTTCGAGCGTCACATGGACCGCTACGAGGCGGCGCACTTCGCGTTCGACCCCGGGGCGCGGGCGGTCGCCGACGCCACGCTCGACCTCTTCACGACCTTCTACCCGCGACCGCTGCGCCCGGCGATGCGCATCTTCGCCATCGCCCTGCTGGACGACCACCTGCGCCGGGCGTTCGACTACCCGGCGCCGCCACGCTGGGTGCAGCGGGCGGCGCGTCGCGCGATCCGTGCCCGCAGCCGGGTCGTCCGCCTCATGCCGCCGCGCCGACGTCCGTACGACCCCCGACGCTCGCACCGCATCCGCAGCTACCCGGGCGGGTTCATGGTCGAGCGGCTCGGCACGTTCCCCTCGGGCAGCCGGACCGACGACGTCACCGCGCCGACCGCCTAGGTGTATTCGGCCATCACGTTGGTGACAGGCGGCTGATGGGCGGGAGTCCGCCGAGTGCACTGTGGCGTCGTTCAGTGTTGTAGCGCTCGATCCAGGGCGCAAGGGCTGCTTGGCGGGCGGCGTTGGTGGTGAAGGGCTGACG
>JAPLCA010000006.1 GCA_026392465.1 Propionibacteriales bacterium | reverse complement strand
AGGTGGCAGATCCACCAACGAGGGGCCAGACGCGTGAAGGATTCTTCCTTCTCGTGGAACGGTCCACGAGAAGGAAGAATCCTTCGTCTCCCCAACGCAAAGGGCACCCAAGCTTCTGCATTCACGCGAACCAGACCGAACACTTCTGCGTTCACGACGGGATCCCGTAGCAAACGCAGCATCCTTCGCCATTCCGCACACGAACGCAGAATCTTGCGTCCACCCACAGCGCGAGCCACAGCCCGAGACCCGAAGCCGCCTCCCGCCCAGCTGCCCGGTCGAGGCCCTTTCGGAGACCACCCCCAGCGTGAGCCGAGGCAACGCACCGGCACGACGAGACCCCAGCAGGCAGCGCACCAGCACGACGAGACCCCCGCAGGCAGCGCAGCAGCGGGACGAGCCCTCCTCACGGCAGCGCAGCAGCAACCACAGCCCCCTACTCCAGCGCACCACCAGAACCTCGCCCCACGATCGACGTGTCCTCGACCATGCCGCGAGTGCTAGCGTGGATGCACTACCACGCGAATCGACGGGGGGTCCCGATGGACGAGCTCGGTGCGTTGCTGGACGAGGTCACGCGCGACCATGCGGTCGGTGTCACGGAGGACGGGGAGCGTCTGGTGGCGATGCGGGTAGCGGAGGAGTGGTCGGTGGGGGTGCGGCTGCACCGGGAGGGCAGTCACCGGCAGTGGGCGATGCGTGAGCTCGTCGTCCGTCGGGGTGCGGGGGACCGGTCGTTCCAGGGGGCCGAGGTGCGCGACCTCCCGCTCGGGGCGGTCGTCTCCGAGGCGCGACGGCTCGCGACCCGCAGCGTCGACCCCGGCAGCGAGCCGCGGACGACCGTCGGTCGGCTGCTCGAGGAGCGCTCGGGTCGGCTCGGCCGCGACGACCTCGCGCTGGCAGCCGTGGCGCTGGAGTACACGCGGCTCGTCGAGCAGGGGGAGCGAGCGCCGGCCAAGCGCATGGCGGAACGGCACGGCGGCAGCCCCGGGACGTGGACCAACCGCGTGGCGGAGGCCCGACGGCGCGGCTACCTCACCGCCGTCGAGCGTGGCGAGGCGGGCGGCACGTTGACGTCGACGGCCCGCGGCCTGCTCGACCTCGACGTCAGCTGACGGTCAGGCCGACGCGGCGGCGACGTTCTCCGCCTGGCGCTGGTGGGCGGCCGTCGCGAGCCGGTCGAGGGCGAGCTTGAAGACGTCGTCGCCCAGCTGGTCCTCGAGCAGGTGCATGATGCCGGGGTCGGAGTCGAACTCCGCCGACCACTCGACGTGGCAGGTGGTGTCGGAGAACGCCTGTACCTGCACGCTCGCGCGGTCGTTGGTGATGGGGAACGGCGGCTCGGGCATCGTGTAGCTGAGGGTGCGGGTCTCGTCGTCCTGGCTCTGCACGCTGACGACGATGTCGGCGTCGGCCTCGGGCCCTCCGGAGTAGATGCTCAGGCGCGGATGCCACTGGGCGAAGTCCTGGAGGAGCTCCCACACGAGGTCGGCGGGGGCGGCGACGAAGGTCCTGCGGATGATGCGGCTCATACGTGCTTTCCGGTCGTCGGTCGGTAGGGGTGGACCCATCCAACAGGTTGCGCCAGGGTCCGGGCCCACCGGGGTGGGACGAGCCTGCTCCCCGAGCGTGCGGGCTGGCGCGGGACGGCGGGCGGGCCGGGCGACTGCCCTATGCTCGTCGTGCCTCGAAGGGGGAAGCCGATGTCCGATGGTCCGCCGCCCACCGTGTCGCGGCTCCGCATGGCGAGCGTGGGGCTGTCGCTCGCCGCTCTCGTCTTCTTCGTGGCGGGGCTGCTCCTGTCCTGGTCACGCCTGGACGTGCTGCTCGTGTCGGCGCTGCTCGGTCTGGTGGCGCTCGCCCTCGCGCTCCGCGACCCAGGACCCGCAGCTGCCCGTCCCCGCCGTGTCGCCGCCGTCGTGCTCTCCGCGCTGGCGATGGTCGCCCCTGCCGCCACCGTCGCCGTGGTGCTCGTCGCGGATGCCGTCGGCACGTCCGCGTCCTACACCGTCACGGTCGTCTCGCCCGACCCCGTCGACGTGATCATCAGGAAGGACGCCGAGAAGGACCGCGGCAGGTGGGACTCGGGAGACTCCGTCAGGTTCACCTCGAGGGCGACGGTGGTCGGGGTCAACGCGCGATCGTCGACGCCCACCACCGTCATCTCCTGCGAGATCCGCCGCGACGGCAGGGTCGTGGCGTCGCAGGAGCGTGCCGGGTCGGTCGACTGCAGCGTCCGCTAGGGAGGACGCGTCACGTCGGAGGCGCCCGCTGATCGGGATGCGGATCGCCCGGTCTTGCGTAGCGTCACCGTCATGACTGATCTGACTCCCGAGAAGCTGGAAGCGATCCAGAACGTCGTCGACCGCGTCGGCGCCTACCAGGACGGTGCTCCCGAGGGGACCGTCGAGACCGAGCTGCGCAAGGGCCTCGACGAGGCCGACGTGAGCCTCGAGGACGAGCACGTGACCGCGTTGGCCGACGCGATCGAGTCGGCGGACGGCGACGTCGACGCGTCGTCGGTGCTCGGCTGACGGACCCGACGCACGATGGTCGTCGTCCTCCGCGCGCCGCTGCGCTCGCGTGACGACGCCGTCGACCACGCCGCAGCCGTCGCGCACGCGCTGCGGCGTGGTCTCGTCGGGGTTGGTGGGCGATTGCCCGAACCGCCGGACGATCTCGACGACGCCGTCGCACAGGTGGCTCGACGTCACGGCGACCGCCTGGCCGCACGGCTGGGCCGTTTCGCGGCGGTCGAGCGGGGCGCGTTCGTCTGGACCCGCGACGTCGCCGGTGAGCTGTGGCTCGGTCGGGTGACAGGGGAGTGGCGCTTCGACGCGTCGTCCGAGGCAGCGTCTCTGGACCTGCAGCACGTCCGCGACTGCCGCTGGCTGGACGACCCCGTGCCCTGGCCGGAGGTGCCGGCCGCCGTGCACGCCACGTTCGAGCGTGGTGGGCGGAACCTGCAGCGCGTCCACGACGTCGGGGCCGAGGCCGGCTCCCAGCTGCTGTGGGAACGGTACGGCGCCTGACTCAGCGCCAGGGGTCGATGATCGTCAGGCCCGCGACGGTGGCGGTGTCGAAGGTCGGCAGGAGGCGGGCCGCGGTGTCGAGGTCGACGGTGCGCTCGAGCAGCAGGTCCGGACGTAGGCGCCCGTCGGCGACCAGCGCCATCATCTCGGGGTAGTCGCGGGCGGCCATGCCGTGGCTCCCGAGCAGGTCGAGCTCCCAGGCGATTGCGCGTTCCATCGGCACCCGGGGGTGTCCCTCCACCCCGGGCAGCAGGCCCACCTGCACGAGACGGCCACGTCGGCGCAGGCTCAGCAGGGCCGTGGCACTCGTCGCCTCGCTTCCCACGGCGTCGACCGAGACGTGGGCGCCTCCGCCGGTGAGCTCGAAGACGGCGCTCTCGACGTCGTCGCCGGCGAGCAGCGTGTGGTCGGCACCGAGCCGACGTGCGACGTCGAGCGCCGCGGTGGTGCGGTCGACGGCGACCACCCGGGCACCGAGCGCGTGGGCGATCATCACCGCGCTGAGCCCGACACCGCCCGCGCCGACGACCACGACCCACTCGTCGGCGACGACGCGCGCCCGCGCCACCAGAGCCCGGTAGGCGGTCGCGAACCGGCAGCCGAGCGCTGCCGCGGTGGCCAGCTCGACGTCGTCGGGGACGGCCACGAGGTTGGTGTCGGCCGCGTGGAGCGCGACGTGCTGCGCGAACGAGCCCCAGTGCGTGAACCCGGGCTGCTGCTGGTCGGGGCAGACCTGCGCGTCTCCGCCGCGGCACCACGAGCAGCGACCGCAGCCGCACACGAAGGGTGTGGTCACGCGGTCGCCCACGGCCCACCGGGTGACGCCAGCGCCGACCTCGGAGACCACGCCCGCCAGCTCGTGCCCGGGGACGTGCGGGAAGGCGAGGTCCTCGTGCCCGGCCCAGGCGTGCCAGTCGCTCCGGCACAGGCCGGTCGCGCGGACCTCCACGACGACGCCACCGGGCGGCGCCGAGGGGGCGGGGACGTCGCGGACCTGGGGGTCCGCGCGGACGGCGTCGAGGACGATGGCGCGCATCCGCTCATCCTCCCACCCGTCACCGGAGGAGCGGACCGCGCTCCAGGTGCGGGTCGGGCGGCGCGGTCCTACGGTGGCGGGACGTTCGGCCCACCCGGGGCCGGCGGGAGGGAGCACCATCATGTGGGACACCATCCTGTGGATCGCCGCGGTCGTCATCGGCATCTTCGGCGTGCTGCGCATCATCCGCGGCGACATCCTGTGGGGCGCGGTGCTGATCGTCGTCGCGCTGCTCGTCGGTCCTGGAGGCGTCAGCATCCTGAGCTGATCCGCGTCCCGTGCGCCGTTTCGACGGCGCACGGGACGGGTAGTCCAGAGGGGTACAGCCTTCTGCGAGAGGACAGCCCATGAGCACGATCACCGAGTCCGTCGACGTCGATGTCGACGTGCGCACCGCGTACGACCAGTGGACCCAGTTCGAGGACTTTCCCGCCTTCATGGAGGGCGTCGAGCGCATCGACCAGATCGACGACACGCACCTGCACTGGGTGGTCCAGGTCGGCCCGGTCACGCGCGAGTTCGACGCGACGGTCACCGAGCAGCACCCCGACGAGCGGGTCGCCTGGACGTCCGACAGCGGACCCCAGCACGCAGGCGTCGTCACGTTCCACCGGCTGTCGGACCAGACCACGCGCGTGACGGTGCAGATGGACGTCGACCCCGACGGCTTCGTCGAGCAGATCGCCGACAAGGCGGGCCTGCTCGACCGCCGCACCCGCGGCGACCTTGAGCGCTTCAAGGAGTTCATCGAGCGCCGCGGCGGGGAGCCGACGGGTGCGTGGCGCGGCGAGGTCGAGCGACCCTGAACCCGGCGTCGCGTCCTTGACGCGACTGCCCGACCTGGGCGACGCCCGGGCGGGGCGACGGTCGGCGCGGTCTCGGATCCGCGCCGACCGCGCGCTGTCTCGACCCCTGGCTTCGAGACACCGCCCGACCCGCCGCGTGTCGTGGACCAGGCTACGGACGACGAGCCCCGCCCCCTAGGGACCAAGGTCCTCGGAACCCGGCGGTGTAGGCGGGACCGAGGGCCCGGGCCTGCATGAAAATCGGGTGCTCGTCGGACGGGGGCCGTGCCAGGATCGGCGACCGTGAGCGCGTACCGCAGGCCCGACGTCGAGATCGCGACGTTCCTCGACGACGAGGGGCGTCCGGTGCCCTACGGCACCCTGCGGGGCGACCCGCCCGAGGAGGCCTACAGCCGCTGCACCCACCCCGAGCGGTTCGTACCGGTCGTCGTGGTGGCCCGCGCGCTGCTCGAGCACCTGGTGGTCACCTACGAGGTGGAGCGGCGCGACGACGTGGTCGACGGTCGACCGACGACGGTGCTCACCCCGCCCGGTGGGGGAGCCGTGCTGCGGCCGCAGATCGGTGGCGGACCGCTGCCGGACGCGAAGGTCGCAGCGGGCTTCCGCTTCGAGGACAGCTGGCCCGACTGCGGCTGCGACGCGTGCGACGACGACGTGGCAGACCTCCTCGACCATCTGGAGCACACGGTGCTGTCGATCGTCGAGGGGCGTCTGAGCGAGTGGCGCGAGGTCCCGGCGCGCGACGGGAGCGCCGCCTGGACGATCCACCAACGGATCGAGGGCCCCCTCGGGCACGACGGCGGCTGGTGGAACCACAAGGCACCGTTCCCCACCGAGCTCCCTGACGAGCCGCACCGGTGGCCGGCGTGGCGACTGCGCTCCTGAGCGGACGCGCCGGGGGTGCTCCTCAGGACAGAGGTGCGCGGTCGTCGACGTCGGCCGACAGCGACTCGAACGTGATGTCGGGGTGCTGGCGCGAGACGAACTGCAGGCGCCAGCGGTCGCTGAACACCGCGAGCGCGGTGCCGTCGCTGCGCTCGAACGTCTCGACGCCGTTGATGCCGGCGAGCGCCTCGCGGTCGGCCGGCTGGATGCGTCGGGCCAGCGAGTAGGGGAGGAAGTCGAGACGGGTCTCGGCGTTGAACTCGCGCTGCAGCCGGTCGGTGACCACCTCGAACTGCATCGGCCCGACGGCGGCGAGCACCGGCGACTGGTCGCCGCGCAGTGTCGAGCGCAGCACCTGCACGACGCCTTCGCGGTCGAGCTGCTCGATGCCTCGCCGGAACTGCTTGAACCGCGACGTGTCGCGGGCGCTGATCGTCGCGAAGTGCTCGGGCGCGAACTGCGGGATCGGCGGGTACTCGACCTTCGGGCCGAGGTAGAGGGTGTCGCCGATGCCGAGCTGGGAGGCGTTGACCAGGCCGATCACGTCGCCGGGGTAGGCGAGGTCGGTGGTCTCGCGGTCGCGGCCGAAGAGGTTCTGCGCGTACTTGGTCGCGAACGGTCGCCCGCCCTGGGTGTGCTGCACGACCTCGCCGCGCTCGAAGACGCCCGAGCAGATACGGGCGAAGGCGACGTGGTCGCGGTGGGCGGTGTTCATGCCCGCCTGGATCTTGAACACGAACGCGCTGAAGGGGGAGTCGACGGCGCGCGGCTCGCCCTGGGCGTCGAGGCGGGGGCGTGGTGCGGGAGCCAGCTCGAGCATCGTGTCGAGCAGCTGCGTGACGCCGAAGTTCAGTGCCGCCGCCGCGAAGAGCACGGGGGTGGTGCGTCCCGCGAGGAACTCCTCGGGGTCGTGGTCGGCGCCGTCGGCGGCGAGCAGCTCGTGCCCGCCGACCGCCTCCTCCCAGGCGTCGCCGAAGACGGTCGCCGCGTCGTCGGGGGAGTGCACGGTCTCGCCGGCGATGGTGGCGCCGCCCGACGTGCGCTCGTACTCGACCGCGTGCCCGAGCCGACGGTCGAGGACGCCGCGGAAGTCGCCTGCGATGCCGATCGGCCACGTGAGCGGCGTGGGACGGATGTCGATGCGCTGCTGGATCTGGTCGAGCAGCTCGAGCGGGTCGAGCCCGGGACGGTCCCACTTGTTGACCACGGTGATCACCGGGATGCCGCTGCGGTGGCAGACGTCGAACAGCTTGAGCGTCTGCGGCTCCAGGCCCTTCGCGCCGTCGAGCAGCATGACGGCGAAGTCGACCGCGCTGAGCACGCGGTACGTGTCCTCGGAGAAGTCCGCGTGGCCGGGGGTGTCGACCAGGTTGACGACGTGGCCGCGGTGCTCGAACTGCAACGCCGTGGACGAGATCGAGATGCCGCGCTCCTTCTCCATCTCCATCCAGTCCGAGACGGTGGCGCGGCGGCCGGCCTTGCCGTGCGTGGCGCCGGCCTCGGAGATCACGCGTGCGTGCAGGGCCAGCGCCTCGGTGAGCGTCGACTTGCCGGCGTCGGGGTGGGAGATGACGGCGAAGGTGCGACGGCGGGCGGCCTCGGCGAGCACGGTGGGGGAGGACATCGACCCGACCTTACCGGCGGCTACCGTCGGGCCGGGAGCGAGCCAAGGCGAAGGGGCGACGATGGCGAGGTTCGAGGAGCTCGACTGGGCGGACACGCCGTGGGGCCTGGTGGTGCTGCGTCGCCGGTTCGACCTGGCGACGCAGCGTGAGGTGCACGAGGTCAAGCTCGGCGAGGACTACCTGATGTCGAGCCAGTTCACGGTGAGCGAGCGGGCGCTCGCCGAGCTCGGGCTGCGTGAGGCCGCGGGCTCGTCGCTGCGGGTGATGGTCGGTCGGCTCGGTCTCGGCTACACCGCCTTCGAGGCGCTGCGCGACGACCGGGTCACCGAGCTCGTCGTCGTCGACGCGCTCGACGCAGTGATCCGTTGGCACCGCGAGGAGCTGTTCGACGACACGCGTGGGCTGGCGTCGGACCCCCGCACCACCCTGGTGCGCGACGACTTCTTCGACCTCGTGCGCACGGGTCGTCTGGGACAGCCGGTCGACGTGCTGCTCGTCGACATCGACCACGCGCCCGACTGGCTGCTGCGCACCGACCACGGCGACTTCTACACCGTCGAGGGGCAGCGTGCGGCAGCGCGGATGCTCACCGACGACGGGGTGTTCGGGCTGTGGTCCGACGAGCCGCCGGACGACGCGTTCGTCGACGTGATGCGTCAGGCCTTCGCGACGGCCGAGGCCCACGTGGTGACGTTCGACAACCCGCTCACCGGGGGCACGTCGAGCGCGACGATCTACGTCGGCACGCGCACCTGAGCAGTCTCGCTCAGCCCGGCGTCGCCTCGTGGTGACGGCGACCGTGGGTGCGCCGGTCCTCCTTCATCTCCGCCTCGAACAGGTGGGGTCGGCCGTCGACCAGGCTGTCGCGGGCGGTGCGCTCGAGGTCCTTGAAGGTCGCGTAGTAGCCCTCGTCGTACTCCTCGACGAGCTGGAACGTCCAGCGTCCCTCGATGACGTTGCGGCCGACCAGCTCGGTCTCGATCCGGTCGGCGAGGTCGCTGTGGCCGGCCTCGCGCAGCAGGTCGGCGGCCTCGCCAGCCTGCAGGTCGGCGTGCCCGGACAGCCGGTGGAAGGCATAGAGCGAACCGCGTGCCTCCTCGACGGCCTCCAGGGCCTCGCTGAGCTTGCCGAGTGCCTCGACGGTGTCGTCGGAGACGCCGTCGGGTCGGCGGTGGCGGGTGGCGGGACGGTCCTGTCGGTCGCTGCTCATGACCCCACGGTGGCACTGGTTGCCGGTCGCGGCATCCGGTCGGGCCCTCGTCTTCTCGACCTGCGGGGCTTGGGGCGCTCGGTGACACTCGACACATGAGGCTTCTCGGACTCGGACTCGCGGCCGTCCTCCTGGCGGGCTGCTCCACGGACCCCGAACCCCGTCAGGACGAGGCCTCGCCGGCCTCGACCCCGGCGACGTCGGCGAGCGGCAACCCGCCGTTCGAGGTGGAGGAGGTCGACCGCTTCGAGACGCCCTGGGCGATGGCCTTCGTGCCCGGGACGGGCGACCTGCTCGTCACCGAGCGCACCGGCACGCTGACCCTGCGCGACGCCGAGACGGGTGAGCGGACGGAGGTGTCGGGCGTGCCCGATGTCGTCGCCGCCGGACAGGGCGGGCTCGGCGACGTCGTCGTCGCGCCGAGCTTCGAGGACGACCAGCGGGTCTACCTGAGCTGGGCGGAGGCGGGCGACGGCGGCACAGGCGCCGTGGTCGGCCGCGCGCGGCTGGCGACCGGCGACGGGTCGGCGGCGCTCGAGGACCTCAAGGTCGTGTGGCGACAGACGCCGAAGGTGTCCGGCAACGGGCACTTCTCGCACCGGATCGCCTTCGACCCGGACGGCGAGCACCTCTTCATCAGCTCCGGCGACCGTCAACAGAAGACGCCGGCGCAGGACACGTCGAACACGCTCGGCACCATCGTGCGGCTCACGCTCGACGGCGAGCCGGCGCCCGGCAACCCGCTGGCGGACGAGGGCGGGGCGTCGGCGCAGATCTGGAGCTGGGGCCACCGCAACCCGCTCGGCCTGGAGTTCGCCGACGACGGCACACTGTGGTCGAGCGAGATGGGACCCGAGGGCGGCGACGAGCTCAACATCATCGAGAAGGGCGGCAACTACGGCTGGCCCGAGGCGTCCAACGGCAGCGACTACGGCGGCGGTGAGATCCCCGACCACCGCGAGGGCGACGGGTTCGTCGCGCCACGCACCGGCTGGACCCCGTCGATCTCCCCGGGCAGCCTGCTGATCTACACCGGCGACCTGTTCCCGGAGTGGAAGGGAGACGCGTTCCTCGGCGCGCTGTCGGGCGAGTCCCTCGTCCGCGTCGACCTCGACGGCACGACCGCTGGAGAGGACGAGACGATCGTGGAGGGCCAGCGGGTCCGAGCCGTCGAGCAGGCGCCGGACGGCTCCATCTGGCTGCTCGAGGACGCCGGCTCCGGCCGCCTCCTCCGCCTCGCCCCCGCCTGACCGGAGATTCCCAGGTCGACCTGGGAATCTCCAGCGGGGCCCGGCTTCCTGACGTTCGCACGGAGTGCTCTCCGTGCTTCCGTCAGATTCCCGTGCTCAAGCCCGACGAGGACGCCTGCCGTTCTCCGAGACGCCCGTGTGGGGGTGGCCACGACGCGCGCGCCCTCGGCCGATGGGCTCTAGCCTGGTCGAATGGCCGAACGCTTGAACGACCGCTACGAGCTCGGTGAGCTCCTGGGCGCCGGTGGCATGGGACGGGTCCACCGCGCCCGCGACCTGCGCCTCCACCGCGACGTCGCGGTGAAGATCCTCAAGGGCGACCAGGTGGGCGACGACACCGCCGCGCGCGTCCGCTTCGAGGAGGAGGGCCGCACCGCCGGGCGCCTGCACCACCCGGGCATCGCGACCGTCTACGACGTCGGCGAGGACGAGTCGAGCGAGAACGGCGACCCGTTCATCGTCATGCAGCTGGTCGAGGGGACGGCCGTCTCGGAGGTGCTCAAGCAGCGCGGCACGCTCGCGCCCGATGCCGTGGAACGTCTGCTTGGCGGTGTCGCTGACGCGCTCGCGGCCGCCCACGCCGCCGACATCGTGCACCGCGACGTCAAGCCCGCCAACATCGTGCTCGCGGCAGGGTCGCGGCCGGTGCTCGTCGACTTCGGCATTGCGATCGGCGCGTCGCGTGAGCCGCTGACCCAGACGGGCAACGTGCTGGGCACGGTCGACTACATCAGCCCCGAGCAGGCGCGCGGCCTGACGGCCACCGGCGCCTCCGACGTGTACTCGCTCGGCCTCGTGGCCTACCAGTGCCTCACCGGCACCTCCCCGTTCCGTCGAGAGACGTCGGTGGCGACCGCGCTGGCCCAGGTGGGCGACCCGCTGCCACCGCTTCCCGACAGCGTCCCGGAGCCGCTGCGCCGGCTGGTCGCGACCATGACCGAGAAGGACCCGGCGAGGCGTCCGACCGCGGCGCAGGTACGCGACGCGGTGCAGGGTCGCACCGACGGCGTCACCGAGGTGCTGCCCGCCTACGCGGGTGCGACGACCGCGCCGACGGGAGCCCTGGGTCCGACCGGCGCGACGGCCTCGACGTCGGCGTTCGCGCCCGTCGCCGCCACCGCCGCTATGGACGTCCCGCCGGAGGAGCCGCACCGGCGTCGGCGCGGGATGGCGGTGTTCGCCGGCGTCGCGGCGCTGGCGGTCCTCGCGGTGTTGTTCGGCATGAAGGACGACTTGTTCGCCGACAGCGACAAGACCGTGCCCGACGTCGTCGGCCAGTCGGTCGCCAGCGCGACGAAGGACGTCGAGGCGGTGGGCGGGTCGGTGAAGACGGAGACCGTCGACCAGCCGGACGCGAAGGAGGGCGAGGTCGTCGGCCAGAGCCCGAAGGAGGGCGCCGCCGTGCCGACGAGGGGCCCGGTGACCCTGCAGGTGGCGTCCGGCCGCATGATGGTGCCGGCAGACCTGGTGGGGCAGCCCGCCGACGAGGTCGCGGCCACCCTCGGCGACCTCGGCCTCACGGTGAAGCGGACGGACGTCGAGTCGTCCCAGACGGCCGGGACGGTCGTCGTCGTGGATCCGACGGGTCGCGTGACGGTCGGCTCGACCGTGACCATCTCCGTGGCGGTCGCGCCCGTGGTCCAGCAGACGCAGCCGACCCCGCAGCAGCCCCAGCAGCCTCAGCAGCAGGACCGCGGCAACGAGAAGAAGAGCGACAAGGGTCCGGGCGGCGCGAAGCCGGCGAACGACGACAAGAAGCCCTGACGACGCCGGTCAGCGATCGTGCCGGGGCGCCTGCAGGTCGCGCACGGCCTCGCTGACCTGCACGAGGTAGTCCTCCAGCGTCGACTGGTTCTCGCCCGACCACCGCTTCGCCACGGCGTTGGTCGGGTAGAGCACGAGTGACGGCTCGCCGACGACGCCGAGCTCGCTACCGTGCTGGTCGGTGACGAGCGCCCAGCGCAGCCCGAGGTCGTCGACGAACAGCTGGCCGATGCCGGCGCCGAACGCGTTGATCGTGGGGTTCGGGTCGGGACGTTCCGCGGCGGGCAGGTCCCACCACGCCTCACGTGCCTCGAGGAACACGGCGCAGAGCGTCGCGGCGTCCTTCACGCCCCTCTGCACGAGCCCGCGCTGCAGGGCCTGGAGCCACTGGTGCTCGGCCTCGGTGAGGTCCTCGATCGTGACGTCGTCCATGGGTGCTCCCTCGGTGCTCCCTCGGTGCCCGGTGCTCGTCGGCCAGCCTAGGTGCTTGACACGACAGGTCCCGCGGGGCGTGGATGAGGGATGTCGTCGCTGCCCCGCCTGGACCACGTGAACCTGACCGTGGCCGACCTCAACCGCACGGTCGCCTTCTTCACCAGCCTCGGACTCGAGCTCGCCGAACGCATGACGATCGAGGGCGAGTTCCTCGACACCGTCGTCGGTCTCCACGACGCCCGCACCGAGACCGTCTGGCTTCGCCCGCCCGGTGGCGGGGGAGCGTTGGAGGTGTCGCGGTACGACCGTCCAGGACACGTGTTGACGGTGCCGGCGCCGCCGCACGCGGTGGGCCTGCGGGCGGTGTGCCTGGAGATCAGCGACCTGCGCGCGACCGTCGCGCGCCTCGACGAGGAGGGCTACGCGCTCGTGGGCGACGTCGGCGAGCACGAGGGGACGTGGCTGATGGCCTACGTCCGCGGTCCGGAGGGGATCATCGTCTCCCTGACCGAGCGGATCGGCTGACGAACGTCCAGCAGGTCGCTCAGCCTGCCGTCGCCGTCGGGTCCTCCAGGAGGCGAGGGAACACGCCGTCGACGCGGAACTCGGCGTCGAAGGGTGCCGTGAGGGTGCGGCCGTCGGTGTACTCGACGTGGGCCTCGCAGCGCAGCGAGTCGCCTGTGTCGGTGAGAAGGCCGAGCTCCTCGCAGGTGACGTCGACGTCGCGGACGTCGGCGTGCATGCCGTAGCGGGAGATCAACCACGCCGCGCCCTCCGTCCCGTAGCGGAGGTCGTCGGCCATGGACTCCTCGATCTGGGCCGTGGTCGTGCCGCTGCAGCCGGCCAGCACGACGGACCCGAGGGCGACGGCGACGAGGCGGGCGAGGCGCATGAGCGCAGCGTAGAGCCGCTGGGGCGGACCAGGCCTCGTCCTGCGGAACGCGTTCCGACGGGCCCGCCGCACGACAGCGGCCCCCGAGCGAGATGCTCGGGGGCCGCTGCGTCGTGGTGCTGCGTCAGCGACGGACGGCGTCGAGCGCGTCGACCATGCCATGCCCCGCGTAGCTGTTGTTCGACGGCGTCCCGGTGCAGAGCGCGCCCGGGGACGAGCTGGTCTGCTGGGGTGCGCAGGGTCGCTCGTCGGCCTGGGCCTTCAGCTGCTGGACGACGCGCGCCGGCCGCCAGCCGGGGTGCTTGGACTTCATCAGCGCGGCGACGCCGGCCACGTGCGGCGTCGCCATCGACGTGCCGTTCTTGAGGCCGTAGCCGTTGTCCTTGACGATCGTCGAGAGGATGCGCGAACCGGGCGCGGCGACGTCGATGACGTTCTTGCCCCGGTTGGAGAACGACGACAGCTGCGTCTCGTTCGACGTGCCGATCTGCGCGTACGAGGAGACGGTGACGACCTCGGGCAGCTCGGTGGGGATGTCGAGGCAGCCGTTGTTGATGGTGCGCTCGATCGGGGTGCTGTCGTTCGGGCTGCTGGCGCTGGTCGTCTTGTTGGCGAGGTCGTAGGCGGCATTGCCGGCCGCCGCGACGTGCACGGTGCCCTTCTTCGTCGACCAGGTGACCGCGCGGCCGACGGCCTCGACGACGGCGGCCTGGTTGGCCTGGTCCTGGCACCAGAACTCGAACGGGTCGATGTAGTAGCTGTTGTTGGTGACGTCCATGCCGCGCAGGCCGGACCACATGAAGCCACAGATGGCGTACTCGGGGTAGATGAAGCCGTCGTCGTTGACGACCTTGACCGACGCCATGCGCACGTTCGGCGCGACGCCGGTGATGCCGACGCCGTTGCGGGCGGCGCCGATGGTGCCGGCCACGTGGGTGCCGTGGTCGCTGGTGGTCGGCTGCCAGCCGGTGGGCGAGCGGTCGACGGCGCCGCCGTCGGTGCAGTTGACGGAGTTGTCGACGTCGATGTTGGCCGCGAGGTCGGGGTGGTCGGCGTCGATGCCGCTGTCGAGGACGCCGACGAGCACCTTGCGGGAGCCGTCGGTGATCTCGTGGGCATGGTCGGCCTTGATGTGCGCCATGTCCCACTGCTCGCCCTCGCGCGGGTCGGGCTTGACGTACTTCTGGGGCGTGTTCGCGAACTCGCCCTTCAGCTCGGCACGCTCGGTGGAGCGGCTCCGCGCCGACTGGCGCAGGGTGGACGCCTGCTCGGCGCGCTCGCTGACGGCGACGGTGCGGGTGGTGCCGACGGAGGTGACGCTGGTGCGGCCGAGGCGGTAGACGTCGGCGCGGAAGTCGGCGTGCGTCGACTGCGCGATCACGACACCGATCTGCGGCCACGCCTGCACGACCGTGCCGCCGGCCTTCTGCACGACCTTGCGCGCGTCGGCGGTGCCCTTGGCGTTCGCCTTCTTGGCGTTGACGACGTAGGCGCTCACCTGCCCCTCGGGCGTCGCGACCGGTACGGGCGTGGACTTCTCCGTGGTCGCCGCGCCGGCGCTGGTGAGCGTGGTCGCGACGACGCCGAGCGTGAGGGCGGCGGCCCCGACGGCGAGCCCGCGCCGGGCTCGAGACATACCTGTGTTCACGTGCTGTCCCCCCTAGGAACTGTCGGCGGCCACGTGAACGTGGCGCTGAGACCGACCGTCCCACCCCACCACAGGGGTCGCACAGACGTCCAGGGTCGGCGGGTTGCAGGTCGGTGACGGCGAGGTCGGCCGCGCCGTCGCTGCGCGACCTCGACCGTCTGATCGCGAGATGCGTCCGGCGGTCTGAGAACTACGATCGACCTGGTGGAGAGTGCGCGGACAGTGGCAGGGGCACGACCGGAGGTCCTGGTCTTCGACGTGAACGAGACCCTCTCGGACATGAGTCCGATGGCGGCGCGTTTCGAGGACATCGGCGCTCCGGCGCATCAGGCGCAGCTCTGGTTCGCGCAGGTGCTGCGGGACGGGTTCGCGCTCGCAGCCTGCGGGGCGGAGGCCGCGTTCGCTGACGTGGCCGCAGAGATCTTGCGGACGACGCTGTACGGGTCGAGCCTCGATCGCGGAGTCGAGGAGGCCGTCGACCACGTCCTCTCGGGGATGGGGGAGCTGTCCGTCCACGACGACGTCCCGGGGGGCCTGCGGGCGCTCGAGGCGCTGGGCGTCCGGCTCGTGACGCTGTCGAACGGGGCGACGTCGGTCGCCGCGGCCCTGCTCGAGCGCGCCGGGGTGCGGCGGTTGCTCGAGGCCTTGTTGTCGGCGGACGATGCCGGGGCCTGGAAGCCCGCCGAGCAGGCGTACCGGCACGCGCTCGACCAGTGCGGGGTCGCGCCGGAGGAGGCGATGCTCGTCGCGGTGCACCCGTGGGACATCGACGGCGCTTCCCGCGCCGGCCTGCGGACCGCCTGGCTCAACCGGTCGGGTGCCAGCTATCCCGCACACTTCCGGGCGCCCGACGTCGAGGTGGCCTCCCTCGACGAGCTGGCCGAGCGGCTCCACTGACCCTGGCAGGTCGAGCCTGGTGGCGCGCGTGGGCAGTGCCGGGAAAGGCCTGCGGCAGAGGCGAGCGATGTGCGCGTCGCTCAGGCGCGACGGGGCGGCGGGGGGAAGTAGGTGCGGAGCTGCTCACGCAGCGCGGGGTCGCACACGTAGACGTAGGTGCCTCGGATGCCTCGGGTGAGCAGGACCCGGTAGATGTTGATGACGTACTCCAGGAGGTCGTCGTCGGTGTAGGTCTGGCCCAGCGTCGTGTTGTTCGCACGTCCGTTGCGGTCGTGGTAGCTGGACCTGACGAACTCCGGGCGATCGGTGGCGACGTTCCAGCGCAGCTCGTGGCCGATGATCACCCCGGCGTAGTTGAGATCGTAGCCCTGGCTCGTGTGGATGCACCCCACTTCCTCCAGCGCAGTGCGTGAGTTGATCCAGTCCTTGTCGGTGCGGTTCCAGAACAGCTGGAGGCCGTCGATCTCGATGTCGGGTCGCCGCTTGTCCTTCTTGCTGACCCAGGGCCAGGCGAAGCCGGCGAGCACGCGAGAGAGTCCGTGGTCGGCGTCGCGCGACATGATGTCCTCGCGCATCTCGCGAAGGTCGTCGTAGAGACGGAGGTCGTAGTCGGGGAACTCGATCCGGTGCACGGCTGCCCCTCGCAGCACGTCAGCGACGTAGTCGGTGTAGGCCTCTCCAGCGAGGGTCCGCATCTGGGTCCAAAGGCGCACGTGCCGGTCGTCGTGCTTGGCTGTCTCGACCAGTGCCGTCACCGTGACGGCCGGCAGGTCCGACATCGGCCGCACCGTCTGCTTGTCGTCGAGCAGCAGCACGGGGACCCGGCTTCGAGCCTTGATCCAGTCGAGCTGTGTGTGCTCGATACCCTCCTCGTCGCCCGGGAACAGGCGACGGTTGATCTCGCGGTAGCGACTGCTCAGCATCTGCAGGCTGCCGGAGAACTGCTGGAGACGGTGCGCCTCGTCGACGATGAGCACGTCGAAGTCGTCGTCGGACTCAGCGACGTCGAAGGGCGTCAGGACAGGCACGTCGCTCAGCGCTGGCGTCGCCCTGAACACGCTACGGATCGTCTCGCGCAGCGACTGTTGCGGCACGACGAAGCCGATGCTCAGGTCGCCGAGTGGTTCGTCGCCTCCGAGCTCCTCCTCGACGAAGGTGTCCGCGTCGAGGTGTGCGTCCCGAGGCCGACGCAGGTCGGCCAGGAGCTTGGCGAGGAAGATGCCGACGATCGTCTTGCCCGTGCCGGGATCTCCCTGGACGACCACTGGCTCTGATCGACCACCTGCTGCCTGCCGGATGATCGCGACGATCGCCTCGACCGCCGAGGCCTGGGTCGGCGTCAGTGACACGAACGGCGACAGCTTGAAGAGGTTGCTGTTCTCGATCTTCTCGAGGTCGCTCCTGAAGAGCCCCTCGGCACGGAGCGACTCGAAGATGGTCGCGAACTTCTCGCGGTAGTGGGACCGGTCGTAGTAGTTGCTGTTCCTGGCGCTCGACTGCTTGTTGAGCACGGTGAAGGTCTGATCGGCGTTGAGTGCGCGGATCAGGTACGTCTCGAGGTCGAGGCAGACCGACTTGTTGAACGTGTCGTCGAGCACCACGCGAAACTCGTCGAGCAGCGTCGCCTTCGGCGACCTGAGGTGCTGGAACATCCTGGTTGCCGCGTTGACCGACTCGCCGACGTACACGTGCCTGGACCCGGTGATCGCATAGACGACGGGCCAGTTGTCGTGCCGTCCGTCCGCGCGCGTCCAGCTGTGGATGCCGGACGCGTCGAAGGACGCTTTCTCAATCTTGGAGCTGGTCATACTTCGTGCTCCGTCCGCGCGCCTTCTCGACCGGGTACTTCGCCTTCGTCCGCTCGAGCTTCGCCAGGACCACCTCGTCGAGATCCGCGTCGAGCGCGTCGGCGAGAAGCAGGGCGTAGGTCGCCACGTCTGCGAGCTCGTCGAGCACGGTCTGGCGGTCGTGCTCCTCGTCCCACTGGAAGTGCTCGAGCAGCTCCGCCGACTCGATGACGATGCTTCGCGCCAGGCTTGCGGGCGTGTGGAACTGTGCCCAGTCGCGTTCGGCCACGAACTCTCGCAATGAGCGGAGCACCTCGTCGCTGGCCATGGGCCGAGCCTAACCATCGTCGAGCCCTGACGGCCGGAAGATCGGTATCGCGGCGTCCTGGGAGCGCTGTTCGTATGTCCGGTCCCAAGGCCACCGCTTCTGACGCCGCCGACGACATAGTGGTCGCGTGGCTTCACTGCGTCTGATGCACGCAACTTGCAGAGACTCGACCGCTGGTGGCCATTGTCGGTTCGCAAAGGGGCGACGCTCGATAGCTTGTACAAGCATCCCTGGAGACTGCCTGGAGAGGAACTGCGAATGGACCGGTCGCGCGTCGACATCGTATGGCCGCACCGTTCGGGTGAGCCAAGCCCACGCCAGGTGTTCTTGCATGACCAACTCCGCTACCCCCGCAAAGCCAACCAGATTGACGTCGAGCACGATGGACTTCTGAACTATCACTGGCTGATGAGCCCGGCGGAACTTGGACGCCCGATGGTGATGCTCGAAGCGGGCATCAATTCGCCTGCCGAGGTCGCTGGTCCTGACGGAATCCGACGCTCTCTCATCGCCATCCGATCCAGTCCTTGGAAGGCGGGCCACGAGACCAACCCGTGGCATGACGAGTTCGATCTCGACCATGGGCACGTCAGATACTTCGGCGACCACAAGCCCGGAACGATCGGGCTGCCGGGGGCGACCAAGGGAAACCGGCTCCTGCTCGAAGCGGCTCAGCTCCATGCGGGAACCAGCCGCCAGGAACGGCTGCTCGCCCCGCCGTTCCTTCTGTTCCGAAGCGTCACGGTGTATCGGGGAGGACGTGCTGTCGTCAAGGGGCAAGTCGAGTTCTGCGGTGCCGCCATCATCGAACGCCTGGAGCATGTAGTTCAGCGCGATCCCGAGTCAGGGCGCAGCTTCCCGAACCTGGTGCTCGACCTCGCTGTCGTCTCCGGTGGCGATATCGACGGGATCGATCTCCGGTGGATCGACGACCGACGCGATCCGTCCCTGACTGCGGAGCAAGCGCTCCGCCATGCGCCCGAAGCGTGGGCCCGTTGGGTGAAGCAAGGCCGGATTGCCGTGCCTGGCGTACGTCGACGAGTCCTCGCGAGTGCTGTGAAGTCGGGCAAGGAGCAGCAGCCCCTGCCGGGCGGCGCGGAGGCCCGGGTCTTGCAGCAGGTGTACGCGTTCTTCGACGGTCGAAAGCATGCTTTCGAGCTCCTCGCGTCCAGGGTGGCGGCAGAAGTGCTCCGTGAGTCGGGGGCTCGATACCGGGAGGGCTGGCTGTCGCGGTCGTCGGGCGATGGGGGAGTCGACTTCGTCGGACGTATTGACATGGGTTCGCTCACGGCGAGCACCCCTGTCGTCGTACTTGGCCAAGCGAAGTGCATCCAGCCCAGTTCGTCGATCTCGCCGGAACAGGTAGCGCGTGTCGTGGCGCGCCTGCGACGGGGCTGGATCGGTGTGTACGTCACAACAGGATCCTTCTCGCGACAGGCCCAGATCGAGATCATCGACGACCAGTACCCGGTCGTGCTGATCTCAGGTGGCACGCTCGCGAGCGCAGTCCGGCAGATGGCCCAGGCCAACTATGGGGGCGATCTCGGCGCTCTCCTGGAATCCAGTGTCGACGGGTACGGCACGGCAGTAACGCACCGACGGCCGGAGGAAGTGCTCTCGATGTAGCAACCCGAGGTTGCGCTCCTCGTGGAATGCACTGCGTACGCACAACGACGAAACGGCGCCTGACGCTGGAAGACGTTCTCCAGGTCAGGCGCCGTTTCGGGCCCCTATCGGCAGGTCAGAAAACCTGCGAATCAGATGTCGTAGTACTGACTGACTGACCCATGCTGACCTGCGCAAACGTCGAGGACTTTCGACAATTTGTACCACGCTTGTAACGGATGCGGGTCTGCTAGGGAGTCGGGGTCATCGCTCCGGGCCGTCGAGCTCCGTGCCCTGTGTCGGATCTTCCTGGCGGGCGGGGGAGTGGACGCAGTCGATGCGCCCGCCCATGGCAGCCATGAGCGAGCGACCGACGGGCGCGAGATTCTCACGGCATGGCCGATCGGGACGACCTGCCCGCCGTCCTTGGGGAGGGCGAATACTTGGTCGCCAACGACTACAGGATGGGCGGGTTCTGGGGAGTTCTCATCGCTCCTTCTGAGGAAGCCATCCGCGCGAAGACCCCGAACTCATCATCGCCAAGACCCGACCGAAGTGGATGGACGAGGCCGCGCTAGAAGCAAAGCTGAGAGACGCCGTTGTGGTTGGACGACCACCCGCCGCAGGCTCTGCTTCTGGGCGCTGGTGCCTCAACCGGTGATCATGGCTTTGACCTTACCGAGCACGGTTCGCGGCCGAGGCGTGCGAGCGGTGCTTTGCTCCACGATGTTGCGTCGTCGCGCTTCCAATTCGAGACGGTGGCCGACTCGAACTGCTGGTTCATCGAAGGCACTGGCCAGCCCGGCGGCGACGGCCATGGCGGCCCAGTCGTTGTGCGCGGTCGCGCGGACGGCATGAGCAACTTCTTCGGTGGGAGGGTGGTCCGCGAGGTCGTCGATGACCTTCCGCACGCCCGAGTAGATCCGGGTGGCGTGCCGCCAGGCTTCGATGACGGCCTCCCTGCGGTCTTCAGGGTCGTCGACGAGGCTGCGTTCTAGTGATGCCACGAGGCGGGTGTGCCAGCGGAGCAGCAGCGCGTTCGCGAGATCCTCGATGTTGTTGAAGTAGGTGTCGGTGCCTTCGATGTTGGTGGGGATTTGCCCGTCGTTTCGGGCGAGGATCTCCTCGATCAGATTGTGGAGGACTGTTGCGCGGCTCGGCTTCGGTCGGTCCTTCACGGGTACTCCTTCGTGGGACTGGATGGTGTGTGGCTGACCTACTGAATGGGTAGAGATGCGAACCCGCGGATCGGGCCTGAGCGGAGTCGGACCGCGGAGTCGATGTCGACATCCCAGTCACGGCGGCGGGTGAGGAGTGCTCGCAGAGCGATACGTGCTTCGAGGCGGGCTAGGGATGCGCCGAGGCAGAAGTGGATGCCGCGCCCGAACGCGACCTGTCGTTCGGGGCGACGGTTGATGTCGAAGTGGTCGGCGTCGGGGAACGCGTGGTCGTCGCGGTTGGCTGAGCCGAAGAGCAGCAGCACGGTGTCGCCGGCTGCCATGGCCTGCCCGTGCAGATCGACCTGTCGGGTCAGGGTGCGTGCCAGGCCCTGGACCGGTGAGTCGTAGCGGAGCAGCTCTTCGACGGCTGCTGGCACGAGTTCGGGGTCGTCGGCGAGAGCGCGTCGGTCCTCAGGGTGCTGGGCGAGGATGACAGCGCTGTTGGACAGGAGGTTGGTCGTCGTTTCGTGCCCGGCGACGAGCAGCAGCAGGCAGAAGCCGAGAAGTTCTTCCTCGGTGAGGTGCTCGCCGTCCACTTCGGCTTGGACGAGCGCTGTCATGAGGTCGTCTTGGGGGTGCGCGCGTCGGTCGGCCAGGAATGCGGAGAAGTACTCGTAGAGGGCTGCAGCGGCGTCCAGCCCGGCGCCGAACTCGCCTCGCACGGGGTTGGACTGGATCAGGGTGGTGGACCAGGTCCGAAAGCGGTCGCGGTCTTCACGCGGCACGCCGAGCATGTCGGCGATCACGATCGCGGGCAGAGGTCCGGAGAATTCGGAGACGAAGTCCCACGGGCCGGTCTCGGGGGATTGGTCGAGGAGGTCGTCGACGATGGTGTGGATGTGTGTCTCGAGCCCGGCGATGCGGCGGGGGGTGAAGGCCTTGCTGACGAGGTGACGCAGTTGGGTGTGCCGGGGTGGGTCGCTCATGATGAGCATGGGCAGGAACAGGTCGGTCATGTCCACCCCGGGCGGGGTGGGGAAGATCCCGGACGCCGAGGAGTACGTCGCCGGATCGGCGAGGGCGGCGGAGACGTCGTCGTAGCGGCTGAGGACCCAACAGCTCGCCTGCGAGGACCAGTACACGGGAGCGTGGTCGCGCAGCTCGCGGTAGACGGGGTACGGGTCCGCCATGACTTCCGGGTCGAACGGGCTGTAGGTCAGCTGCTGGTTGCTCATCGCATCTCTCTCGGTTGTCGGTTCACGCGTGTGCATCGGATGTGGTGGCTGGCTGCAGTGCGGACGGGGCGCGCGTGGGCCTGCGGTGTGGCCACCAGCTGCGGTCCTCGAAAAGGGCCGCGCAGGCGGGTACGACCAGGGTGCGGACGATGAAGGTGTCGAGCAGGAGTCCGGCGGCGACGGCGAACCCGGTCTGGGCGAGCGCTTCGACGGGGGAGAACAGCAGGGCCACGAAGGTGGAGGCGAAGATGAGGCCGGCGGCGGTGATGACGGGTCCGGTGGCGGTGACTGCGCGGGCGACCTCGTCGCGGTCCAGGGCGAGGCCGCTCTCGCGCATCCGGCTCATGAGCAGGATGTTGTAGTCCGCGCCCACGGCGACGAGCAGGACGAACACGATGACCGGGACGGTGAAGTGGATGTCTTGTCCGACCAGCTGCTGGAACACGAGGGTGGTGAGCCCCAGCGCGGCCGCACAGGACAGGACGACGGAGGCGAGGAGGTAGAGCGGTGCGGTGAGGGCGCGCAGCGTGAGGATGAGGATGAGGAGCACCATGAGCAGGACCGCGGCGACCACGAGGACGGCGTCGTCGGCGAGGTAGTGGGCCAGGTCGGCGCCGAGGCCGGCCGCGCCGGTGGCGAGGATGGTGGAGTCGTCGAGGCGGGTGTTGTTCATGGCCTGGTCGGCGGTGTCCTGGACTTCGTTGTAGCGCTCCTGTCCGGCGGGGGTGAGGGGGTCGGTATCGCCGGTGACCTGGATGCGGGCCAGTTTTCCGTCCTCGGAGAGGAACTGGGTGCGGGCCAGGGCGAAGTCGGGCTTTCCGAGTGCGGAGGCGGGTAGGTAGAAGCCTCCGGCCTCTGGGGTGTCGGCGCGCTGGTTGATGGCCTGGAGGTAGTCGCCGGATTCGTCGAGCCCGTTGCTGAGCTTCTCGGTCTGGGTGAGGAGCTGCT
This sequence comes from Propionibacteriales bacterium, assembly GCA_026392465.1. GTDB lineage: Bacteria > Actinomycetota > Actinomycetes > Propionibacteriales > Nocardioidaceae > Aeromicrobium. The sequence goes on along the minus strand of JAPLCA010000006.1, from coordinate 86,674 downwards.
CGATGCCAGGTGCGATGCCGGCGGCACCGGTGGCGAGCCGGTCGGTGCCGCCTTCGAGCTCGCCGAGCTTCTCGCTCAACAGCGCTTGGCCCTCGGCGATCCGGTTGCTGCCCGACTGGGCTTGGCGGAGCCCGGCGGCGAGCTGGTCGAGCCCGGTCGCGAGGCGTCCGTCGCCGGCGGCGAGGCGTTCGGCGCCGGCGGCCGCTTGGGCCAGGCCGGGCAGGAGCCGGTCGCGTTCGCCGGTGTAGATCTTGCGCAGGCCCTCACGGGAGCGTTTGCAGATCGGGTCGGCGGTGCAGATCGGATCGTCCTCCAGGGCTTCGACGATCCTGCCGAGGCCCTCGACGGCCTGGGCGACCTGGTCGTGTGCGGTGCGGAGCCCGGCGGCCAGTGCGGCGGCGCCCAAGCGGAGCCGGCGGGCGCCGCTGGCGGCCTGGCTCGTGTGATCGGCTGCCTGCCCGAGGCCGTGGGCGATGCGGCGGCTGCCGTCGCTGAGCTTCCCGGCGCCGTCTTGGGCCTTCCCGGCGCCTGCGGAGACCTGGCCGAGGGCGTCTCCGAGGTCGCCGGCCCCGGACGCGAGGCGTTCCAGCCCGGGTTCCCCGGACTCGAGCTTGCGGTCGGCCTGGTGGAGTCCTCGGGCGAGTTTCCCGAGCTGGTTGGCGATGGAGGCGGGTTCCAGTCGCCTTCCGGCCGGTTGGGTGATGCTGCGGACCTGGTTGACGCCGTCGACCTTCGCGACCGCGGTGCTCACGGAGTTGATGACAGCCAGGTCGCGGGTGTTGGCCATGTTGTGGTCGGAGCGGATGAGCAGGTAGTCGGGCAGGGTCTGGTTGGGTGGGAAGTGCTCGGTCATCGCCGCGAGGCCCAGGTTGCTGGGGGTGTCTGGCGGTTGGGCGGCGCGTTCGTCGAAGGAGAGCTGCATCGTGGGCAGCGCGAGCGCGAGCAGCACCAGGACCGTCACTCCCGCGACCAGGATCCGGGCGGGGTGTCGTCCGACGAGGCGGCCGGTGCGGGCCCACCGCGAGTCCGGCCGCGGTGCCGGAGCTGGCCCGATGCGGGGTCCGAACCAGCGGATCAGGGCGGGGGTGAAGGTGAGGCTGACCGCGAGGGTGACCGCGATACAGATCGCCATCGGGGGGCCGGTGGTGGCGAAGATGGCGAGTTCGGTGAATCCGAGGCAGATGGCGCCGAGGATGACGGTGGCTGCCGAGGCCAGCAGGGCGGGCCCGACCCGGGAGACCGACTCGGCTACCGCATCGAGGGGTTCGAGGCCGTTGCCGTATTCCTCGCGGAAGCGGGAGATGAGGAAGACGCAGTAGTCGGTCCCGGCGCCCAGGGTGATGGCTACGACGAACGCGTCGGTGTAGGTGGACAGGGCCAGCCCGTGCTCACCTGCCCAGGCCAGGGCGCCGCGGGTGCACAGCAGGGCGACACCGATGGTCACCAGCGACACCAGGACGGTCGCGATCCGGCGGTAGACCAGCCAGAGGATTCCGACCAGAAGGAACAGGGAGACCGCGGTGATCTTCAACGAGGCGTCGTTCACCGCCGTGGTCAGGTCGGCGATCATCGCCGGGTCGCCGGTCACGTGAACTTCGGTGCCGGGTGGAGCATCGAGGTCGTCGACGACCGAGCGGAGCCACTTCACGTCCTCGTCGGATGCCGGTGAGCCGACCGCGGATCGCAGCCCGACGACTAGGTAGGTCGCCTCGCCGTCCTTGCTGGTCATCGAGCGCCGGGCCTCGGGCTTGCCGAGGTAGTCCTGGACCTCCGAGACCCGCTCCGGCTCCTTCTGGAGGGTGCTCACGAGGTCGGCGTAGACGCGGCGGTCCCCCACGCCCAGGCCGTCGTCGTCGGTGATGACCACGAACACATACGAGTGGGTGTTGCCCGACCCGAACGCGGTGTCCATCACCCGCAGCCCGTGCAGGGTCGGTGAGTCCTCGGGCAGGAAGGCAGTGCTGCTGCGTTCGACCACGGTCCCCAGCGGGGTGACCAGCAGCGAGAGCGCGGCGGCGGCCAGCACCCAGCCGAGCACCACGATCGATGGGAAGCGGTGCCCCAGCCTGAGGGCAGACCTCAGCGGTCCGCTGCTTCCGGCTCGTGGTCCGCGACCCATTCACCCGCACCAATGCTCTGGACTGAAATGTTGTACTGGCAGTACAACATAGGATGTGGTCGACGTCGAGGCCAGTTGGCACGGTGGGGCACAAGGGGAGGAGTGAGAGCGGTGAGGAAACTTCCGGCGAAGCTGGCCAGTCAGCTCTACGGCGCGGCCGAGCTGATCGCCGAGCGCGGTCTGGACGGCACCAAGATCGACGACATCGCCGAAGCCACGGGTATCCCGAAGGCCACGATCTATTACCACCTGGACGGCAAGAACGGGGTCCTCGCATTCCTTTTGGGAGACCTGCTTGACCTCATCGCTGGCGAGGTCGGTGTCGCAGTCTCAACGGTCGAGGATGCCCGTACCCGGCTCGAGGCCGCCGTCGCAGCACAACTAAGTGTGATGGTCGAGCATCCGTTCCTGTGCCGGGCACTCGCGGGGGACCTCGGCCGTGCCACCCGGCTGCCTGACCTCGCCGAGGCTTTGCGGAGCGCGTTCTACCAGCCGATCGAGAAGCTTCTGGCCGACGGCGTCGCCGACGGCTCGCTGCGCCAGGTCGCCGATCCGGGTGCCGTTGCAATGAGCGTCTTCGGTGCCATCACCGTGGCCGGTCTCAGCGCCGCGGTCGAGGGGTCTTCAACTGGCCCGTCCGCAGATGCGGCCCGTTTCTCTGCGGCGATCTGCGAACTGATCCTCGACGGTCTCGCGACACCTCGCACTCGCGATGACCACGAATCGGGTGAGCGGCCGTGACCAGCCTGGATGAGCTCCTCGCGAGCTGGAACGAGAAGTTCCGGGCGTACGAGGACGGCGCCCGGCTTCCGCCGCACCACGACCACTGCCTCGCCTGCGGACCCGACAACCCCCACGGCCATCACCTCACCGTCCAGCGTCGCGGCGACGAGGTGCATGCGGTTCACGTCTTCGACGAGCGCCACGTCGGCGCTCCCGGGATCGCGCACGGAGGCGCCGTGGCAACGGTCCTCGACGACCTGTTCGGGTTCCTGCTCTACCTCACCGGCAGTCCAGCGGTGACCCGGAAGCTCGAGGTGCGCTACGACTCGCCCGTCATCCTCGGCACCACCTACGAGCTCGCGGCCAGGGTCGTCCGGACAGAAGGGCGCAAGCTCTTCGTGGAGGCCGACATGAGTGAGACCGGAGGACCAACTGTCGCCTTCGCTTCGGCCCTTTTCCTGAGGGTGGACGTGACCCACTTCGACCAGGGCAGGCCGCGATGACTAAGACGTGGGTGGGCCGCTTTATCCCCGAAGTTCCCGTGGGCGCCACGGTCGCAAGCGCACCGTGGCGGAGGGACTCTGCGGGATCTCAGCGCGGTCGGGTTCGACACGGGCGCGACCGGTACTCCCGGTCGGTACTCCCGGCTGGTGCCTGTTCCTCTGCCGTGTGACGACGGAAGGGTGCGAGTCGCACGCTGAGCTGACATGGCTGTCGGCGTGCGTGTCGGGAGGGATGACGCCCCCACTTGGATCGTCAACGGTGACGTGACTGCGTGAACAACGCCGCGAGCGTGCTGCTTGAGTGGCGCGAAGCGAGCGAAGGTTGGTAGCCGGGCCCTACCTAGCCCGGTTCGCGGCGACCGAACTGACGGAATTCGCTTGGCGACTGCCCGGTCCAGCGTTTAAAGGCATGCGAGAAGTTGCCCAGGTCGCTATAGCCGAGATCTATGGCGATCTGACCGACCGTCAGCGATCGGTCGAGCAGGCGGACGATCGCCCTCTCGCGCAACAGCGATTGCTGTACGTCGCGGAAGGTCGTGCCCTCCTCGTGGAGGCGCCTTTTCATGGTGCTCGGGGAGACTGCGAGGAGCTCAGCCATGTCATGGCTGCTGATGTGTCCGGGGTCCTCCTCGAGCAATCGCCTCACGGTCTCGGTAAAGCTGGTGGCAGCGGTGTGACGGTCGAGGCTTCGGCGCAGTTCGCCGATGGCCATGCGATAGGCGACCGGGTCGGGGAAGCGACAGGGTGCTTGGAGGATGTCGACGGGAACGTCGATGAACGACGCGCGTGCGCCGAACACCAAGCGTCCGGCCAGCGCGCCGGCGATGCGCTGAGGGGACTGGGGTGTCTTCCAAGCCAGGTTCATCGTGACGCCTGGCAGCGGGCCCGTCAGCATGTCGAGGAGCCGCAGCAGTGCCGCTCCGCCGTAGGTGATGACTAGGCAGTCGAGATCACGATCGCCGGTGTGGCCGGTGAGGCCCACGGTTAGGCTGCGCTGACTGCTGTGGAAGTGGGGGCGCAAGGCGCTCGAGATGATCGGAAGATACCCGAGCAGCTCGAAGACCTCGGCCACGGAGCCGGAGCTGACTAGCGGCAGGCTGAGCGGGCCGAACGACGTCAATTGCGCGTGCTCGGCGAAGGAGAGCCCGAGGCTTGTGGCTTCGTCGTGGTCGAGTCCGGGGTAGACCTCACGGAACCACCGGATCGGCACCTGTCGGTCGCGCTGGACCAGCTCCAGTTCGGAAGTCCCCTCGCGGTCGATGATCGCGCGGAAGCGACCTACGGCTTGAGGACCGAGAGCATCGCTGTTCAAGAGCTGGACGAACGCCAACGGAGGCACCCCGGGCTCGGGGGACTTCATGGGCAGTGACCTCCTGAGCCGAAATCACAACATATTGACTCGAGTGACCATAGCCACAGCATGTCCAGAGTGCCAACACTTGACTCACGTTCGAGCAAGGAGTCGTTCCATGTCAGTTGTCACCTTCATCTCCCACGACGGGGAGAAGCGCGAGGCACCCCTCGAGGAGGGTGCGTCCCTCATGCAGATCGCCGTAGACAACATGGTGCCCGGGATCGACGGCGATTGTGGCGGGGAGGCCGCGTGTGGCACGTGCCATGTGATCGTCGAGGACCAGTGGATCGCCGAAGTCGGCCGTTCGGGTCCGGTCGAGGAGGAGATGCTCGCCATGAACCCCGAGCGCGAGCCGACCTCGCGGCTCTCGTGCCAGATGCGGGTGAGCGAGAGCTGGGACGGCCTCGTCGTCCGACTCCCCGAGTTCCAGATGTGACCGTCGAGAGGAAGACTGCACCATGACGACCCTGACTACCGTGACCGACGCCGTGGCTGAGCGAGCCCAGTCCATCATCCCGATGGAGATCCAGATCCGCGGGGCGCACCTGTACGACAAGACCCGTCGCTTCGTGACACGGACCAACGGGAAGAAGATCTTCGTCGAGGAGCCCATTCCCCCCGTGGAGGACGTCGCCCTCGCCGACATCGACCTGAGCAACCCGTTCCTCTACCGTCAGGGCAAGTGGCAGTCCTACTTCGAGCGCGTGCGCAACGAGGCACCCGTCCACTACCAGGCCGACAGCCCGTTCGGACCTTTCTGGTCCGTCACTCGGCACGCCGACATCATCGCGGTCGACAAAGACCATGAGACCTTCTCGGCTGAGCCCTTCATCATCATCGGCGAGCCCCCACGGTTCATGGATGTCGCGATGTTCATCGCCATGGACCCGCCCCGACACGACCGCCAGCGAGCCGCGGTCCAAGGCGTAGTCGCCCCCAAGAACCTGCGCGAGATGGAGAGTTTGATCCGCACGCGGGTCCAGGAAGTACTGGACGAGCTCCCGGTAGGTGAGCCCTTCAACTGGGTCGACCGCGTCTCGATCGAGCTCACCGCGCGGATGCTCGCGACCCTACTCGACTTCCCATACGACCAACGCCGCAAGCTCGTCGAGTGGTCGGACCTGGCCAGCTCCATGGAGCAGGCCAACGGCGGACCATCCGACAACGACGAGGTCTTCCGGGGCTTCGTCGACGCGGCGCGGGGACTGAGCGCGCTGTGGCGGGACAAGCAGGCGCGACTCGCGGCAGGTGAGGAACCCGGGTTCGACCTGATCACCATGCTCCAGAGCAACGAGCACACCAAGGACCTGATCGACCGCCCGATGGAGTTCCTGGGCAACCTGGTGCTCCTGATCGTCGGCGGCAACGACACCACACGCAACTCTATGAGCGGGGGTGTTCTCGCCCTCAATCAGTTCCCCGACCAGTTCGAGAAGCTCAAGGCCAACCCGGACCTCATCCCCAACATGATCTCAGAGATCATCCGCTGGCAGACGCCGCTGGCCTACATGCGTCGCGTTGCGAAGAAGGACACGGTCCTCAACGGCCAGTTCATCCGTGAGGGCGACAAGGTGGTCATGTGGTACGCCTCGGGAAACCGCGACGAGCGAGTGTTCGAACGTCCGGACGATCTCATCATCGACCGCAAAAACGCACGCAACCACATCGCGTTCGGCTTTGGCGTCCACCGGTGCATGGGCAACCGTCTGGCCGAGCTGCAGCTGCGGATCCTGTGGGAAGAGCTGCTCCCGCGCTTCGAGAAGATCGAGGTCGTGGGTGAGCCGGAGTATGTCCAGTCCAACTTCGTGCGCGGGATCAGCCGGTTGATGGTCCAGTTGACGCCGAAGACCGACGCGTGACCTCGGGGAGGGCGCTGATCGTCGGGGCCAGCCACGCCGGGGCCCAGTTGGCCGCCAGCCTTCGCCAGGAGGGGTGGGCAGGTGAGGTTGTCGTCATCGGTGACGAAGCCGCGCTTCCGTACCAGCGGCCTCCCCTGTCCAAGGCCTACCTTGCCGGCAAGAGCAGCTTGGAGGAGCTCGCCATCCGCAAGGCGGAGTTCTACGACAAGCAGAAGATCCGCCTGTTGCGGGCGACGGTCACCGAGATTGATCGTGCGGCCGGAGAGGTCGTGCTGAGCGACGGTGAGACGCTCGCCTACGACGGCCTCGCGTTGTGCACCGGGGGCCGGGCGCGTCCGCTGGCTATTCCTGGCATCGATCTGCCGGGCGTCTTCTACCTGCGGACGTTCGCGGACGTCGAGGCGATCCGTGAGGCCACGGCCTCGGGTCGCCGAGCCGTGATCGTCGGCGGGGGCTACATCGGGCTGGAGACCGCCGCGTCGTTGCGCGCCCTCGGGCTGGAGGTAACGGTCCTGGAGGCCGCCGAACGTGTCCTGGAGAGGGTCACGGCTGCTGAGGTGTCGATGTTCTACGAGCGCATCCACCGCGACGCCGGGGTCGTGGTGCGGACGGGCGCTCTCGTCGAGGCCGTGGCCGGCGACGGCCGCGCCGGCGAGGTGGTGCTAGCCGGGGGTGAGCGGATTCCCGCAGACCTGGTCATCGTGGGTGTGGGCTTGGTCCCGAACACCGAGCTCGCCTCTGAGGCGGGCCTGCAGGTCGAGGACGGTGTCGTGATCGACGACTTCGCCTCGACCAGCGATCCCAAGATCGTCGCGGCGGGGGACTGCGCCATCCATTACATTTCTCGCTACGGCCGGCGGGTGCGACTTGAAGCGGTGCCCAGCGCGGGTGAGCAGGCGAAGGCGGCTGCCGCCACGCTGTGCGGCAAGGAGCGGCCTATCTCGGCGCTGCCGTGGTTTTGGTCCGACCAGTACGACCTGAAGCTGCAGATCGCGGGACTGAACACGGGCTACGACGAGATCGTGCTAAGCGGCGACCCCGCGCGCGATCGCGACTTCACCTGCTACTACCTCCAACGTGGGCGGTTGCTCGCCGCGGACTGTGTGAACCGTCCCCGGGACTTCATGAAGGCCAAGAGAACGCTCGGCCAGGGTCTCGACGTCGATCGGGCGGAACTGCAACGGCCCGCCGCCTCCTGATTCACAGTGCCGGGCGCGCGCCTCGGCGAAGCCCCGCACCCCATCACCGCCCCCCTCAACACCCCATCGCCGGAGGACTACTCGTGCAGAGCACCATGATGAACGTCCAGCTGACGACGGCAGCCATCCTGCGGCACGGTGCCCGTGTGCACGCCACCGCGCGCGTGCGCACGCTCCAGCCCGACGGCTCGGTCAGGACCGGCACGTTCGCCGAGGTGGGACGCCGCTCGGCGCAGCTGGCCCACGCGCTGCGGGCCTGCGGGGTCGTGGGGGACGAGCGGGTCGCCACCTTGATGTGGAACAACCAGGAGCACGTCGAGGCCTACTGTGCAGTGCCCTCCATGGGGGCAGTCCTGCACACCCTCAACCCTCGACTGACCCCCGAGCAGCTGGTCTACATCGCCAACCACGCTGACGACCGGGTGGTGATCGTCGACGGTACGCTCGCCCCGCTCCTGGCGGCGGTCCTACCGCAGCTCGCCGAGGTGCACACCGTGGTCGTCACGGGGGGTGTCGATCTCGCGCCGCTCGAACGTGACGGCCTCACCGTTGTCGGTTACGACGACTTCATCGGAGGTCACCTGGAGACGTTCGAGTGGCCGGAACTCGATGAGCTCTCCGCTGCGGCCATGTGCTACACCTCGGGCACTACCGGCAACCCCAAGGGCGTGGCCTACAGCCACCGATCGACCTACCTCCACTCGATGGCTGCGTGTGCCGCCGACGGGCTGAGCGTCACCGGTGACGATGCCATCCTGGCGATCGTGCCGATGTTCCATGCCAACGCCTGGGGACTGGTCTACGCGGCTTTGATGGCAGGAGCCGACCTGGTCATGCCCGAACGGTTCCTCCAGGCCGAGCCACTGGTGCGACTCATCAGCAGCGAGCGCCCCACGATCGCCGGAGCTGTGCCTACGATCTGGAGTGACGTCCTGAATCACCTCGACTCCAACCCCGGTCACGACATCTCGTCGCTGGGGCTGGTGGCCTGCGGTGGATCGGCCGTGCCGCTTCATCTAATGAAGGCCTTCCAGGAGAAGTACGGCGTGCAGATCGTGCAGGCGTGGGGGATGACCGAGACCTCGCCCCTAGCCGCTATCGCTCGGCCGCCGGCAGCGGTCGAGGGCGAGGAGCACTGGGCACTGCGGGCCTCCCAAGGTCGTCCCGTCGCCGGGGTCGAGCTGCGACTGATCGACGACGACGGTAACGAGGTGCCGCACGACGGGAAGTCAGTCGGGGAGATCCAGGTTCGCGGCCCATGGATCACGGGGTCCTACATCGGTGACGAGGACGCGGAAAAGTTCGACGACGGATGGCTGCGTACCGGAGACGTGGGACGGATCGACGAGCGTAGTTTCGTCACCTTGACCGACCGGGCGAAGGACGTCATCAAATCGGGCGGCGAGTGGATCTCGTCAGTGGAGCTCGAGTTGCTGCTCGCAGGTCACCCGGATGTGCTGGAAGCGACCGTCATCGGCGTTCCGGACGAGAAGTGGCAGGAACGGCCCCTGGCCGTGATCGTCGTTCGGGACGGGTCCGAGGTGACTCCCTCCCAGTTGCGGGACTTTCTCGAGGGCAAGGTCGCCAAGTGGTGGCTGCCCGAGCGGTGGTGCTTCGTGCCCGACGTGCCCAAGACCTCGGTCGGCAAGTTCGACAAGAAGCTGCTCCGCGCCCGGCACGCCGACGGCGACCTCGCTGTCATCGATCTCTGACTGCATGGGAAGGCATCACGGCGCGAGGCGCGATTGGTGGACGAGCTCGCGGCCGAGTCCGGCCGGGAGTTGCCGCCGCTGCCGCCGATCTCGTTCCAGCAGGAGCCGTCCAACGGCATCCCGCGCCGCTCCCAGCGCGAGCCCGGGGCATGGTGCCGCGAGCACGGGATCACCACGCCTGCGTACTCCTTCGCCAGCGACTTCGCAACTGCTGCTGTCCCGCACTCCGCTGCAAGCCCACAGCGGCCCCCGTCGACCGTCGTCTGATGGCGCAGCAAGCCAGGCCCTCCCGGGCACCGTCACCGACCTCGAGGAAGTGTCATGAACGCCCCGTCCGCACCCACCCTGCACATCCGACGTCCCGCCGACGGCGAAGTACTCCGATCGGTCCCGATCGTCGACGGCGACCGCGTGCGCGCCGCCGCTGAGGACCTGCGCGCGGCGCAGGTCGCGTGGCGCGACATGGGTCCTGCTGCGCGAGCCACCTGGCTGCGCAAGTGGCGGGGCTGGATCCTCGACCACACCGATGAGCTCACTGACCTGCTCGTCGCAGAGACCGGCAAGGTCCGCCCTGACGCCTTGGTGGAGACGACCGCTTCGTGCGAGTTCATCTCCTTCTACGCCGACCATGCGAAGGAGTTCCTCGCCCCCGAACGAGTGGGGGCAGGAGGGCTGCTCAGCCTTCCGAAGCGGCTGACCCGCAGCTATCGGCCCTACCCGTTGGTCGGACTGATCATCCCGTGGAACTTCCCGATCACCCTGTTCCTGATGGATGCGGCGCCGGCGCTCGCAGCGGGATGTGCGGTGCTGACAAAGTCGTCGGAGATGACCCCGCTGACGTGCGCGCGCATCATCGAGGGATGGCACGAGATCGGCGCCCCGCCGGTCCTCCTGCACGTCGCGGGGGCCGGGGACACTGGAGGAGCGGTGGTCGAGGCTGTTGACTTCGTTCAGTTCACGGGCTCGACGGCGACGGGCCGTCGGGTGGCCACGCGCTGTGCTCAGCTGCTCAAGCCGGTCAGCCTGGAGTTGGGCGGTAAGGACGCTGCCATCGTGCTCGAGGATGCCGACCTCGATCGGGCCGCGCACGGGATCGTCTGGGGCGGGATCTTCAACTCGGGGCAGGTCTGCATCTCGGTCGAGCGGGTCTACGTGGTGGACGCGGTCTACGACCGGTTCGTGGAGAAGGTGGTGGCGGCCCTCGGAGCGCTGAAGCAGGGCTCTCGAGCCCGCGATGATGTCGGCGCCATGGTGACCCGGGCGCAGGTGGACACGGTCGAGCGGCATGTGCGGGAGGCTCAGGAGTCCGGTGCGCGCGTGCTTGTCGGCGGGTCGCGGGCCGACGAAGGCAACTTCTTCGCCCCCACGCTGCTGGTGGACGTCGACCACAGCATGGCCTGCATGACCGAGGAGACGTTCGGGCCAACACTGCCGGTCATGCGGGTGGCCGACGAGGCCGAAGCGGTGGCCCTGGCCAACGATTCCGCGTACGGGCTCTCGGCCACCGTGTGGACACGAGACGTCTCCCGAGGGCGGCGCATCGCCGACCAACTGGAGGTCGGTGCGGTCAACATCAACGACGTCTTCAGCAACCTCTTCGCCGTGGGGCTACCCCACAGCGGCTGGAAGTCCTCGGGCCTGGGGGCTCGCCTCGGCGGCGCGCAGGGTCTGCGGAAGTACTGCCGCGTCCAAGCAATCACCGAGCCGCGGATCCCGCTGACCACCAAGGAGCTCACCTGGTACCCGTACTCCGCCCGGCGTACGGCGATCGCCGGCCGAGTGCTGCGCCTGGCCGCTGGTCGCGGCCTGCGGCAGCGACTCGGCCTCTGAAAGGAACAGGAACCATGACGACAACGAACAAGCGACGGGTGGTCGCCATCACCGGGGGCGCCCGGGGGATCGGATACCACACCGCGGAGGAACTCATCCGGCGCGGTCACCGGGTCGCCATCGGGGACATCGACCAGATCCAGCTCAAGGTGGCCGCCGAGGAGCTCGGCCTCGACGTCGCGGTGCGTCTAGATGTCACCGACCCTGCCTCCGTGGCGTCCTTCCTCGACGTGACCGAGGAAGCACTGGGGCCGATCGACGTCCTCATCAACAACGCGGGTGTCATGCCGACGGGGCACGTGCACGAGGAGACCGACGAGGTCACCCGCCGGCAGGTGGAGATCAACATCCTGGGCGTCATCTTCGGCACCAAGATCGCCCTGCAGCGGATGCTGCCACGGCGACAGGGACACATCATCAACACGGCTTCACTGGCCGGGGAGCTCCCGGTCCCGGGGCTGGCGACGTATTGCGGGACCAAGTTCGCGGTCATCGGGTTCACCGAGGCCGCCCGGCAGGAGTACCGCAGGTCGGGTGTCACCCTGTCCACTGTGCGTCCGACCTTCACCAACACCGAGCTGGTCGCGGGGACGAGCGGGGCCAAGGGCATGCGCAACGCAGAGCCGCAGGAGATCGCGCGCGCCACGGCGGCTCTCATCGAGCGCCCGCAGCCCTTCGTGCGAGTCACGCGTATCGCCGGCACGATGGTGGCGGCGATGAAGTTCGTTCCCGAGCGGATCGCGACCCAGCTCGGGGCGATGCTCGGGACCGACACGGTCTTCCTCGACCGCGTGGACTCCGCGGCGCGTCAGGCCTACTTGGAGCGGGTCGGTCGCAGCTGATGCCACAGGGCGCGATCGCGCGCCACGGATCATCCGAAACGACCGCGAGCGTCGCGTGGCGCTCGCGGTCGTCTCCTGTCCCGTGGCTTAGGCCGGGTGCTGGCCGCCCTCGACGACGGGCATCAGGTCCGGGGGGCGAAGGCCGGCCGCTCCGGCTCAATGGCGGAGATCCGCTGGTAGCCGGCGCCCAACGGGGGACGCTCGTCCCGATTGCCCTTGTTGGGCCACAGGGAGGCTGCCCGCTCGGCCTGCGCGGTGATCGTCAACGACGGGTTAACCCCCAGGTTCGCCGTGATACTGGAGCCGTCGACGACGAAGATCCCGTCGTGCCCGTAGAGACGGTGGTAGGGGTCGATGACCCCGGTCTCCGGGGAGTCACCGATGGCACACCCGCCGATGAAGTGAGCGGTCATCGGGATGTTGGCGATCTCCCCCGTGGACCCGCCGGCCACGCCGTTGATCTTCTCGGCGACGCGACGGGTGACTTCATTGCCGACGGGGATCCAGGTGGGGTTGGGCGCCCCGTGGCCAGGTCCCGAGGTGATCGTGGGGCGACCGAGGAGGGTCTTCCTCGACCGCACCGTGATGGAGTTGTCCAGCGTCTGCATGACCAGCAGGATGACTGTGCGCTCCGACCACCGTCGCGGGCTGAACCACGTCAGATGAGAGGGCTGGGTCGCGATTGTCCGCAGCCAGCGCCACCACCGGGGCCCATGGCCGTCCCCGTCGGTGAGCGCGGTCTGGAGTAGGGACATGGCGTTGCTGCCCTTGCCGTAGCGCACCGGCTCGATGTGGGTGAACTCGTCGGGGTGGATCGAGGATGTGATGGCCACGCCGCGCGTGAAGTCGCTGGATCGATCGCGGGACTTCGCCCCCAGGATCGACTCGGAGTTGGTACGGGTCAGGGTGCCCAGTCGGGCGGAGATGTGCGGCAGGGAGTCCGTGGCCTTCAGTCGGTGGAGCAGCTTCTGGGTGTTGTAGGTGCCCGCTGCGAAGACGACGTGGTCGGCCGTGAATGACTGCCGGTTGCGGCGACGGCGCGCGGACCTGCCGGTGCGGACGGTGTCGACGACGTACCCGCTTCCCTTGCGCGGGCGCACGTCGACCACGGTGGTCAGGGGACGTACCTCGGCCCCGAGCTTCTCCGCGAAGTACAGGTAGTTCTTGTCCAGGGTGTTCTTCGCCCCGACCCGGCACCCGGTCATGCACGACCCGCACTGGGTGCACCCGGTGCGGCGCGGCCCCGCCCCGCCGAAGAACGGGTCGGGAACCTCTTTGCCGGGCTCTCCGAAGAAGACGCCGACGGGGGTCAGTGTGAAGGTGTGCTCCACACCCATGTCGCGCGCGACCTCGCGCAGCACCTTGTCCGAAGGCGTCACGTGGGGGTTCTGCGTGACACCCAGCATCCGCCGTGCCGTCTGGTAGTGCGGGTCCAGCTCGGCGTGCCAATCGGTGATGTGCGCCCACTGTGGATCGTTGAAGAACGGGGCAGGAGGTTGGTAGAGGGTGTTGGCGTAGTTGAGCGAACCGCCGCCGACGCCGGCGCCCGCCAAGATGACGACGTCGCGCAGCAGGTGGATGCGCTGGATGCCGAAGCAGCCGAGCCGTGGCGCCCAGACGAACCGACGGGTGTCCCAGGACGAGGTGGGCAGGTCGTCGGTGTCGTAGCGCTTGCCTGCTTCGAGCACCCCGACGTGGTAGCCCTTCTCCGCCAGGCGCATGGCGGTCACCGAGCCGCCGAAGCCGGAGCCGATGATCAGCACGTCGTAGTGGGCCGAGGTCATGGGATGTGGATCCTTCTGTGAGGTGTTCGACGCGAGTGGGGCGGCGGACCGGCAGTGCCGCCGATCTGACGGGTGTACGTGCGGGCGGTCAGCTGTGGATGGCGTGGAGCGGTCTCCACTTGTCGGCCAGGAGTACCGAGTCCGGGTCGATGCCCGGTCGATGAGGGCGACTCGCTAGCTCATGGCACTCCTGTCAGACGATGTCTGTCGAGGGTGTCACCTCGGTGGAGTGGGCGTCATGTGCCGTTGCTCAACGCGGAGGATCCCGCGGGGCTCGGCGCACAAGGCCCGGCCCGCCGGCTCCAGCGGTGCCGCCGGAGCCGGGTCGGTCCTCACAGGGACCGGCTGATGATCTCCTTCATGATCTCGGAGGTGCCGGCGTAGATCTGGGAGACGCGCATGTCGGCCCAGATGCGGGCGATGGGGTACTCGTTCATGTACCCGTAGCCGCCGTGCAGCTGGAGGCAGGTGTCGGCGACGCGCTGCGCTCGTTCGGAGCACCACAGCTTCGCCATGGCGGCGGTGGGGATGTCCAGACCCTCGCCGACGTGGAGCTGGATGCACTCGTCCACGAAGGACCGTGCCACGCGAGCTTCTGTAGCGACCTCTGCCATTTTGAACTTGGTGTTCTGGAACCCCCAGATCGGCCGTCCGAAGGCGCTTCGGTCGCGCACGTAGGCCAGTGTCTCGGCCAAGCAGAACTCCATGGCTGCGACGTTCGACACTGCGACCAACAGCCGCTCCTGGGGGAGCTGCTGCATGAGCTGCACGAAGCCCTGGCCTTCGGTGAGGCCCAGCAGGTTGGTGACCGGGACGCGGACGTTGTCGAAGAAGAGCTCCGAGGTGTCCTGCCCCTTCATCCCGATCTTGTCGAGCACCCGACCGCGGGAGAAGCCCTCCGTGCTGGTGGGGACCAGCATCAGCGAGATGCCGGCGGCGCGGTCGTCCGGATCGGTCTTGACCACGGTGAGCACCAGGTCGGCCTGCGAGCCGTTGGTGATGAAGGTCTTGGAGCCGCTGACAAGGTAGTCGTCACCCTCGCGCACCGCCTTAGTCTTGATGTTCTGCAAGTCCGAGCCGGTCCCGGGCTCGGTCATCGCGATCGCGCCGACGACCTCGCCGGAAGCCATCTTGGGAAGCCACTGCTGCTTCTGCTCCTCCGTGCCGTAGGCGAACAGGTAGTGGGCGACGATGCCGTTGTGCAGGGACGCCCCCCAGGAGCTGTCGCCGACCCGTGCCTGCTCCTCGATCAAGATGGCCTCGTGGGCGAAGGTGCCGCCGCCGCCGCCGTACTCCTCGGGGATCGACAGGCAGAGCAGACCGACATCACCAGCGCGGTTCCACAGTTCCCTGTCGACGTGCTTGTCGGCGATAAAGGTCTCGATGTGCGGTTTGATCTCCTTCTCACAGAACGTACGTGCCAGGTCGCGCACGTCGTCGAGGTCTTTGTCCATCCAGGGGGAGCGACGAGTGGGCAAGGGGTGCCTCCGGCAGGTCGGGTACAGGGTGTACCAATCTGACCACACCCGTCGCCCTGGGTACAAGGTGTTCCATGCATGCGGACCCGGGAGTCGTTGGTTTCGTCGACCCCGCATAGGCTGCCTCTTGTGGTCGAGGTCGGGCGATGGGTGGATTCAACGGTGCGGCGCCGGTCGTCGCGCGATGATCAGGTCCGGGCGCGGCGACGACAACAGGTGGCGAGCGCCGCTCTGCAGGTCGTCGACGAGGCAGGAGTGGGTGCCGGCACGGCCCTGATTGCCGAGCGGGCTGGCATCCCGAGGCCGCACGTCTACCGCTACTTCTCCAGCCGTGAGGACCTGGATGACGATGTGGTACGCCTCGCCGCGCAGGACCTCATTGCCTGCGTCCGGCCCCACCTGACTCGGCGCGGCACGCCCTCACAGGTCGTCGAGGGGCTGGTCCACGCCTGCGCCACCTGGGCCGACGTCCACCCTCACCTCTTCCGTTTCCTAGCCGCACGGGGGCAGAGTCGCACCCTTCACCGCGCTCGGATGGGTCGCTCGCGATTGCTGGACGAGATCGCTGCGGCGGCTCGCGGCTATACCAACTCGGCCGAGGAGACCTTTCCCGAGGGCATCTTGGTGGGCGTGATGGGGATGGTCGACGCGACAATCATCTGGTGGCTCGACCAGCGCGACGAAACCCTCGAGGTCATGGTGGGGCGCCTCTCGCGCCACGTCACTCTAGTGCTGCACGATGCCTTGGCCGCCCACGGAATCGACCTCGACCCAGCGGTCGAGCTGGAGCCGTTCATCGGCGGGTGAGTCATCAACGGCCCGCAATCTTGCCCTGCTCAAAGTGCTCAACATCGACGACGACGAATGTCGCGTGTGCGGTGGCGACCGGGTTGCCGTCCGCATCCAACGCCGCGGCTTCCACGTGTAACCGCCGTCCCGAGCGGTCCCGGACGTGGGCAGAGAACTCGTAGTCGGTCCTCAGCAGCACCGGACGGAGGTATTCGACGGTCAGGGACCTCGTCACGGCAAGCTCTCCGACCCGGTAGAGGAGGAAGCCGAAGAGGTCGTCGAACGCTGCAGCGACCAGGCCGCCGTGGGTGATCCCGGGCGCCCCTTCCTGACGGTGGTCGAAGCGGTGCACGGCGCGAACGCCGACCTCGGTGGCGTCGACCTTCAGTGCAAGACCAGCAGGATTCTCCGTCCCGCATCCCGCGCAGGTGGGGGAGTGCGAGGGGAGGCGTCCCTCCGCCGACGGCTCGGGCCGCGACATCGAGCGGATCCACGCCTCCAATGCCGACATGGCGCCCCCCTCGGAGCGTACCTCGTTCGCCGGGGCGGTTTGCTCGCCTGCGCCGGAGGCGCCTCGGATCGGTTCGCGCATGGAAAGCTCCTCAGATTCAAGACCGACGGGCGCGGAGGCACAACGTCGCATCTGTCTCTCTCGCATACAGGATCAAGTCGTCGTCGTGACGAGAGTGGCCTATAGCCGAAAGTCAATGACCCGCCGTTCGCCAACGCACGAGACATGATGGCATATTTGTATTCACGTGAGACGTTGGGGCTACATTTGTCTACACTCGTCGCTATGCGGCTCATCTGGACACCTCACCGTCCTCAAACCGATGCCGAGCGACGTGGCCTTGCCTGGTGGGTGGCCGTGCTGAGCTGCAAGCCGTTCCTGATCGTGCTGCGCCGGCCGGACTGGCGCGGAGTCTCAGGGATCCCGAGGTCGGGTGGGGCAGTGCTGGCCGCCAACCACGTCTCGCACATCGACCCTCTGCTAGTCGCGGAGCTGGTGCTGGCCTCGGGGCGGGTGCCGCGGTTCTTGGCGAAGGACAGCCTCTTCCACGGTCCGATCGTGGGCAGGTGGTTCCGTGCGGCCGGCCACGTCAAGGTCGACCGGGCTGCCGGACGCGCAGGGTACGACGACGCGGTGAAGGCGGCACGCTGTGGTCAGCTCCTTCTGGTGTATCCCGAGGGTTCTATCAGCAAGCGGGAGGACGGTATGCCGATGACGATGAAGTCAGGGGCGGTTCGCATCGCCCTCGAGGCGTCGGTCCCGCTCCTCCCGGTGGCCCAGTGGGGTGCCCAGGAGATCCTGCCCGCATACAGCGGGCGGTTGCGATGGGGTTGGCGACGGCAGGTGAGCGTGTTCGTCGGCGCTCCCGTCCCGCTCGAGGACCTCCGTGACCTGGAGCCCGCACGTGCCGTCGAAGTGGGCCGTCAACGGCTCGAGGACGTCCTCATCACGATGGTGTGCGAGCTGCGTGGAGCCACCGCGGCGGCGCGGTCCATCCGTGCTCAGGCGCCGAAGGCGGGATCCTCAGGGCGCGAGGATCCCGAGCCGCGCACCATCGCGGGGCCGTAGGTGTCCAGCAGTGTTGCCATCAGCTCATCGAACGGTAGGTCCACGAACATCCCCCGCTCGCGGACGTACTCCATGTGGCGGCGGCCGGCGCCGTCGGCTGCGTGGAGCAGGGCGTCCTGCGATCCGTCGAACTCCAACGGAGGTACGCCGAAGCGGCGGCACAGCTCGGAGTTGAAGGCCGGCGAGCCCTTGCGCCACCGGCCGTCGACGTACGCCGCGCTCCACCCGTGGAACACGAACAGGTCCGTGCCCATCAGCTCCAGCAGCGCCTCGCTGTTGAGGTGGTTGCGGACATCGGAGAACCCCAGTACGGCCGGGATCCCCGCAGCGCGCAGGCTCGCCGTGAGCAGCACCGCCTTCGGGACGCACCAGGTGGGGCCACCGTCAAGGATCGCGCTGGCGCGGTAGGTCGGGGGGGCCGCGGTGACGCTGTAGGGGTCGTAGCGGAGTCGGTCGCGGACCTCCGCGAAGAGCAGCCCGACCCGCTCACGCGGATCCTGGACACCTCGCACCACGGACTCGGTGAAGTCGCGCACGTCGTGGTGGTCGCTGTCGATGAACCCGGTCGGGGCAAGGGCCTGCCGGGGGTCGAGCTCGTCGCCCATCAGGCACTGACCTCGGCGTTCTGGAGTGCGCCGGCCGCCCCGAGGGCCGTGACGAGGTCCCGCTCGAGCGACGGGAGGGCGGCAGCTGCGAGGGCGGCTTGCTCCGCCCGGCCCCGGGCCGGGCCCTCCTGCCGGCCCAGCGACGCGACCAGTGACCATGTCTCCGCGCAGAGGTGCGCAGCGTTGGCGACTTCGCTCGCGCGAACGTCCCCGGTCAGACGCGCGATGTCGGCGGCGCCGCTGGAGAGCAGTCGCCGGAACAGCCCACCGCCGGTGCCGGCCTTCTCCACGAATGCGCTGAGTCCCTGGAGCGCCAGGTCCAAGACCTCGTCGGGGAAGACCTCTGGCCATCGAGCGAGGTCCTCGGCGAACAGGTCGACGGCGGCCAGCCCCGTGGCCCCGGTCGCCGTGTCCCTCCCGGTGACAATCGAGGGACCGGTCGAGGTGGTCATCGCGACAGCCGCCTGGGCGAACGCCGCCCGGGCGACGGTGGCCAGGTCGGGCAGCGAATCGGGCCAGGCGATGTCGAAGTAGGTGTGGCGCGTCGGGACCGGAAATCCTCGGGAGCAGCGAGCCCGAGCCAGAGCCTCGTAAGGCACCAGCTGCACCTCGTCGCGGTCGTTGTCGACGACGTGCGCGAGCTGCTGCACGTCGTCGTAGCCGATCACAACGATGTCATGGCGACTCATCTGAAGGCGCACGCGCAGGTAGGGCAGCTCTGCGATGTCGGCCCACACAAGGGCTGGGCGACCGGCGCGCACGGCATCGCGCACGTAGGTCCAGCCCACCTGGGGGTCCTCCGTGGCGTGCACGGTGACCACGGCGCCGAGTCGTGTCGGGAGATCGGTCTCCAGGTCCCCGCCCCGACCCACGAGGTACACCGGTGGCATGAGCGCTGCATTCCGGACGTAGGAGAGGTCCAGCGACCCGCTTAGCGCGAAGACGAGGCCCTCGTCGGGCGGGCCTTCCCAGCCGAGCCCGGCCCATTCGAGGAGGTCGCGCATCGCGCCCGAGCCGCAGTGGCCGCCACGTCGGTGCGGGTAGGGAACCGCGACGGCGTCGCTCGAGCTGGCCATGGAACTCATTCCTAAAGACAATTTGCATGATTTGTTCCAACCTAAGGCACGAGCATCTCATTGTCATGGCCAGGTCCGATGTGACATGAGTCCGTTGGGCACCACGGTCGCTATCGTGTCCACCGTGTCATCCCCCTCCATGCGCGATCGGTACCGCGAGCACGTCCGCACGGCTGTGGTGGAGGCTGCTCACGACCTGATCGCCGATCGAGGCTGGGAGCGAGTCCGCATGGGTGAGATCGCCGAGGCAGTCGGGATTTCACGCGCCCTGCTCTATAAAGAGTTCGGCGACAAGCCCGGATTGGGAGAGGCCGTCGTCCTGAGGGAGGCGGCGCGCTTCATCGAGGGCATCGAAGGAGTGCTCGCGCACCACGACGCCGATGCTGCTCGCGGCCTCGCGGCCTCGGTGAAATTCGTGCTCGAGGAAGCTGAGAACAGCTCTCTACTCAGGGCGGTGCTGATCGCCAACCGCGATTCCTCCCCGACCGCGACGGGCATTCTCCCCCTGATGACGACCTCCGCGCAGCTGCTGGAACTGGCCTCGAACTCGTTGGCACGGTGGCTCATGGCTCACGTGCCCGGGGTGCAGGCCGACGATGTGGCGGACGCTGCGGAGGCTCTGGTGAGGCTCACCGTGAGCCATCTAGCCCTGCCCACCATGTCCCGCAAGGACACTTCACGGAAGATCACCGAGGTCGGACTGAGGTACCTCGGGCTCTCCGTCGAAGCGGCGACGTCCGAAGCCACGACCTGACGTACACTCCCAGCCGGTGATCGGGTCCGCCGCCACCGCAAGGACCAAAAGCCAGAGCTTCTACGGCCACTTCTACATCGAGCACAACCGGGGCCATCACGTCCGCGTCGCCACACCGGAGGACCCCGCCAGCAGCAGGTACGGCGAGAACTTCTACCAGTTCTGGCCGCGTACGGTCGGTGGTTCCCTCAAGAGTGCCTGGAACATCGAGAAGAAGCGCTACGCGCGCAAGAAGCAGCACCCGTTCCGGATCGGCAACGACGTGCTCAACGCGTGGCTGATGTCGGCGGTGCTGTGGGGCGCGATGATCGCGTGGCTCGGTGTCGGCATCACGCCGTACCTCGTCATCCAGGCTGTCGTGGGATTCTCGCTCCTCGAGGTGGTCAAGCACATGGAGCACTACGGGATGGTGCGCTAGAAGGTTGGCGCACCCGGCAAGGAACGCTACGAGCGTGTCGACCCCAGCCACAGCTGGAACTCCAACAACATCGCGACCAATGTGCCCCTGCACCACCTGCAGCGGCACTCCGACCATCACGCCAACCCGACCCGGCGCTACCAGACACTGCGCGACTTCGAGGAGTCGCCGGTCCTGCCCACCGGCTACGCCTGGCATGATCGTCCTCGCCCTCTTCCCCCCGGTGTGGCGAAGGGTGATGGATCACCGCGTGCTCGCCCACTTCAACGGTGACCTCACGTGCGCCAACCTGAGCCCCCGCAAACGCGACAAGATCCTCACCAGGTATCCCGCACCGGAGACGACCCCGACCCGGGAGTCAACGGATGCACTCGGTTCGGGGGCCGCACCAGCGTGCATATTGTCCCGAGGGCGGACATCCTCGCGCATGCCGCCGATCGTGGGAACCAGGCCCACAAGCCCGGCGCCTCTTGGTCCACCTCCGAGTTCGAGCTCTACGTGAAAAGTGAATCGCCCCGGGTTTCGTGGAGGCTCGGTTACTTGGAACCAGCCCCGGTCGGGACGGGTGCTTCACGGTAGTGCTCGGGCCGGATGCTGGCCCAGTGGTTGGCCTCGAACTCGGCGGGCGGGACGAGCCCGATCTCGCCGTGAAGGCGCCTGTGGTTGAACCAGTCGACGTACTCGGCGGCGGCGATCTCGACGTCGCTCACGGACTTCCAGCCGCCCTTAGGGCTCATGACCGGGTTGCGGATGCACTCGGCCTTGAACAGCGAGTTGAGCGCCTCGGCCATCGCGTTGTCATACGAATCTCCTCGGCTTCCGACCGACGCGACGGCCTCGGCCTCGGCGAGTCGCTCGGTGTATCGAATCGCTCGATACTGACTGGGTTCAACCGGTGGTAGCAACACCAGCTTGGTGGAGCAATCGTAGGTGCTCGTCGAGGGCCTCTGCTGGGGTCTTCCATCCGAGGCTCTTCCTGGGTCTGCTGTTGAGTGCAGCTTCGACCGCTTGTGTCTCCTCGTTGCTCCATCGCGAGATGTCGGTGCCCTTGGGGAAGTACTGGCGCAGCAGACCGTTGTGGTTCTCGTTGGTGCCGCGCTGCCAAGGGCTCTGCGGGTCGGCGAAGTAGACCGCGATCCCGGTCTCGATCTTGAACTGCGCGTGCTGGGAGAGCTCCTTGCCGCGGTCCCAGGTCAGCGTGCGTCGCAGTTGCTCGGGCAAGGTCGTCATGGTCTCGACGAGGGCCTCCTTCATGGCCACCGCGCCGTAACCACCCAACGGTGGCCCGTTCTTCGTTGGCGCCACCATCCCGTAACCCTCAGCGCGAGGAAGGTGGACCAGCATCGTGTACCTCGTGCTCCGCTCGACCAGGGTCCCGATCGCGGAGCGGTTCAACCCGATGATCAGATCTCCCTCCCAGTGCCCCGGGACTGCACGGTCCTCGACCTCGGCAGGTCGCTGACTGATCACGACATCGGCGGTGACATGGCCGCCGGGTCTGTTGCGGGTACGTGCCCTGGGCTCACGCAATGCCCGACCGGTGCGCAGACATGCAACGAGTTCGCGCTTGAGGGCGCCACGGCTCTCGATGAAGAGCGCCTGGTAGATCGTCTCGTGGCTACAGCGCATGGACTCATCATCGGGGAAGTCGATAGGAAGTCGGTTCGAGATCTGCTCCGGGCTCCAGGCCTTGCTCCAGCGGCGGTCCTGACGGTGCGGCTTTCTGCGCCCCTTCCACGGTGCGACATCGGGCCCGAGGATCTCCGCGCCGTCGGGTCCGCGGAGCACGCCGGCGAGCTTGTCCTGGACGTAGCCCTGCAGTCGCAGGTCAGCCAACAGCTTCGCAACCTTGGGACGCCGGGCGGCCATCTGGGCCTTCCACTGCGCCACCGATGCGCGATACTCCAGCTTCCCGCTGCGAGTGGCGGCGTTGCGGCGCAGCTCGCGCGAGATCGTCGAAGGATGTCGACCGAGGCGCCTGGCGGTCTCACGGACCCCAAGGCCCTGCGCCTTCAAGATCGCGATCTCTTCCCTTTCAGGAAACGACAGGTACCGGCCCGACGGCGGGGCAAGACTCAGGGGTGGCATGCCGCCACCGTGGCGGAACCATCGGGAGCCGACTGGTCCTGACACGCCCACAGCGGCGGCGGCGTCCTCGCTGCTCATGCCCTCCGCGATCCGCCGCCAGAACTCCTGCTCGACCTGCCGGGGCGGTTGAGGACGACCCGGGGACCGCATCGCTGGCCGGACCGCACGATCTGACGCCTGCTGACGACGACCCATCAAACACCTCCGTGATCATGAGGTGTTGCGACGACCGGTTGAATTCGCCCTGAACGCCACGATCCGAGTGGTGCGCCAGGCCGGTGACGTCCTGCCCGGCTCGCTGCCGGGTCCACATCCCCATGTCGAGGGCGTCGAGCGCCAGATCGGTGCGCAGGCTGGTGGACACATGCCAGCCCACGATCATCCGGCTGAAGACGTCCAGGACGAACGCGACGTAGGTCCAGCCGGCGTGCGTCCGCACGTAGGTCAGGTCGGCCACCCACAGCTGGTTCGGGCCGGTCGCTGCGAACTTCCGCTTCACCAGATCCTCGGGACGCTCGGTCTCAGCACCGTCGCCGATGGTGGTCTTGCGGAACTTCTCCCGCGGGATCCCCCGCAAGCCCTCGGCGCGCATCAGCCGCTCCACGGTGCACCGGGCGACCTTGACGCCTTCGCGGTTGAGCTCGGCGTGGATCTTCCGGGCGCCGTAAACACCCAGGTTCGCCTTGTGGGCGACCTTGATGTCCTCGACCAGCTCGGCGTCACGGATCGCGCGTGCCGAGGGCGGTCTGGTCTTGGCCGCGTAGTAGCTGCTCGGGGCGATCTGCACGCCGGCGTTCCTCAGCACGCCGCAGATCGGCTCGACCCCGACCTCACGCCCGTCGACAACGTCGTGGCGATGGGCGTCGATGTAGACCACTACCTGTTCGTGGGGCGGTCGAGCTCCGCCGCGAAGAAAGCCGCCGAGGTCTTCAAGATGTGGTTCGCCCGCCGCAGCTCGCGGACTTCGCGCTCGAGGTCGGCCAGCCGCTGCGCATCACTGGTTGTGGTGCCGGGCCGGACGCCACCGTCAATCTCGGCCTGTCGGACCCAGTTGCGCAGGGTCTCAGGGTGCATGCCGAGCTGGTCGGCGACACGGGGCGATCGCGCCCTGCTTTGTCGCCGGGTCCTGGCGGAGCTCCACCGCCATCCGGGTGGCCCGCTCACGCAGCTCGTCGGGGTACTTCCTGGGTGCTGCCATGACTCTCATCCTCCATGGATTGAGAGCCTCCATCAGACCCGAGGCGATTCAACCCCGAAAGCCTGCACGGGCGTGGCGGGTAGAGAACAGAGGTGAGTCATGAGGAAACTTCCGGCAAAGCTGGCCACCCAGCTGTACGGCGCGGCCGAGCTCATCGCGGAACGGGGGCTGGACGGCACCAAGATCGACGACATCGCCGAGGTCACGGGTATCCCCAAAGCCACCATCTACTACCACCTGGACGGGAAGAACGGGGTGCTGGCATTCCTGCTGGGTGACCTGCTCGACCTCATCGCAGGGGAGGTCGGTGTCGCCGTCTCAACTCAGGAGGACGCGCGGAGCCGCCTCGAGGCCGCCGTTGCCGCGCAACTGGCCGTCATGGTCGAGCACCCGTTCCTGTGCCGGGCCCTGGTGGGCGACCTGGGGCGAGCCACCCGGCTGCCCGACCTCGCCGATGCATTGCGCAGTGCGTTCTACGAGCCGATCGAGCAACTGCTGGCCGACGGGTCACTGCGCCGGGTCGCCGACCCGAGTGCGGTCGCCATGGGCGTCTTCGGTGCCATCACCGTCGCCGGCCTCAGCGCCGCAGTCGAAGGTCCCTCAGAGGATCCGTCTGCGGATGCGGCACGATTCGCAGCGGCGATCTGCGCATTGATCCTCAACGGCCTTGCGACCCCCACCACGCCCGAAGATCGCGAGCCATGAGTCGCGCCCAATCCACAGTCAGTTGTTTCACTGGACAGACTGTCCGCGCCGTGACGTGGGAGCGCGTGGTGCGGCCCGGGGGAGATGAAAGGCGAACATCGCACCCCCGTCTGGCTGGGGTGTGTACCGGACGTCACCGCCATTGAGCAGAAGAAGACGCCGGACGATGTAAAGGCCGAGCCCGCTGCCCCGCTCCCGGCCCGATCGAGACGCCTCAGATCGGGTGAAGCAGTCAAACAGATGTGGCTCGAACTCCGGCGGCACCCCTGGACCCGCGTCCGCCACCTCGACGGCAACCGAATCGGTGTCCGTGCGGATGTTCACGACGACTGGTTCTGCGCCGTACTTCAGAGCATTGGTCACCAAATTCGTAACGATCTGCGTCAGGTGTCCGCGGTCAACAAGCGCCGTGGTGTCTCCCGTTGCGCGAAGGGTGATAGACGACGTCAAACCGAGATTGTCTAGGACTTCGCCAGCCACCTCGCTCACGCTCACCGGCGCGGGATAAACGACGAGACCGCTGTCGTCCAGTTCCGAGACCGTCAACGTGTTTTCGAGCAGCGCTTGCACTGAATGCGCCGCTGCCTTCGTCTTCTGCAGGAAGCTGCGGCGCTCGTCGGCGCGCAGTGAATCCCAGGAGTCGAGAAGCATTTCGACGTACCCCGTGACAACCGACATGGGAGCGCGCAGGTCGTGCGACAGCATGGCAACCATGTCCCGAAGAGATGCCTCGCGTACCTTGCGATCTGTGATGTCCTGGATCTGAGCGATGAAGTACTGCGGCGCGCCGTCAGGATCCCGTACCAATGTGACCGACAGCTGCGCCCAAACGGTGGAACCCGACCCGGTGATGTAGCGCTTCTCCAGGTCGTACGCGTCGATCTCCCCGGCAAGCAGCCGACTGCTGTAATCCACGTGTGTGTCGAAGTCGTCGGGGTGGGTGATGTCCTGGAACGACCGTGCCAGCAGTTCCTGCTCGGAGTACCGCGTAAGGTTCGCGAACGCTTTGTTGACTTGCCGCAGGCGCCCATCGAGTTCGACCAGCGCCTTGCCGATGGGGGCGTGGTCGAAACTGAGCCGGAAACGTTCCTCGGATTCCCGGCGCGCTTGCGCCGTTGCCCGTGCCTCGGTGACGTCCTCTACGACTCCCATTGCTGCTACGACCTGGCCGGACTCGTCTCGAATGGGAGTCAGGTGCTGAGAGAAGATTCGGCCCGCAAAGGGCACGTCGATGGTGTTCGAGCGACCTGCGAGCGCGTCTCGGAACCAAGGCTCGGCCATGGTGACCGTCTCTGCAGGGAAGACATCAAAGAGGGTCTTGCCCTCCAGGGCCTCTCGGGAGAGGCCCAGCGCGGCGAGGCCGCTGCCGTTGACTGACAGGTAGCGCAGGCTGCGGTCAAAAGTGAAAATGGCATCGAGGTCGAATGCACGCATCAGGGGATGGTCTGCTGCTCGCGAGAGGACCTCCAGCGTACGCGACCAAGCGTCGGTTGAGTGCGCCCCGTCAACGTCTCCCACTGCCTCTCGTGTGGGATCGCCGAACAGGTCGTGTCGAACCTCAGACCGTGGAACCAAGGTGAACTCCGTGACTTGACCGGTGGTCGGCGGTATGCCCGAGATGGGACATACTTGAGATGGAAAAGGCTACGTCAACAAGCGCACAACGCACCGGATTACATATGTTGGCACAAGCGACGACCCGCGCTGCCCTGCGTACGGCACCTCACGGGAACCCGACGGTCTCATCTGGGAGGTGGAGTCCGTCGAGGACCAGCTGTCCGAGGCGGCGGAAGTCGTTGTCGCGGGCCTTGCTTTGCACCTGGAGGTGGCAGTTGCTAACTTCGCCCGTCGCGGGGTCGCGCAACTCGATCGTGCCATCGATCCCGGCGTCGACTGTGCGCTCATGCCAGACGTGATCCATGGCGCTGACCCGCTGGTGAATCAGGGCAATCCCAGCGTCGCTGATGTGCGTGCTGCGACTTGACCTGCTTACCGCCTCCCACCGGTACCTCGCTTCTGCCGAGGAACCTGGAGAGCCCGGCTCTTTGAGGGTACGAGTCACCTCCGACAGTTCGTGGCAGGCGCGGTTCAGTTGCGGTGCTACCGGACTTGTATGGGCGCGAAGCGTCGTCACCGGCCACGGCTCTTGGCTGGGATACCGGCGGTGAGTGGTGCCACTTCATTTCGCCCGGTAGGGCTTTGGTGCGTGTTCACCCTCGCCGGGACTCGTTCATTGCTCGGCATGTGCACCGTAACCACCGCGGAGGCCGAGCTTGTGGCGTCGATCGTGGCGTCGCTGGCCGCGCGCAGGGTCTCCGCGACGGGCGGGGGGAGTGGCACGAGGCGCTTGGCGAGGATGTCGGCGGGGGAGACCCAGACGACGTCGCCCTCGGCAGGCGGGGTAGCCAGGCCGGCCTCGACGTCGTTGTGAGCTCGGCGCGACAGGGCTCGGGCCGGGCCGGTGAGGTCGGGTGCGTCGGCCTTCTCGGCGACGACGACTGCGAGCTCGGAGCCGGCCTCGATCGCGCGCAGCGAGGCGTGCATTGCCTGGGGCAGTCCTGGGCGGCTGGCGATGACCTCCGGGCTGGCCAAGGTGGTCTTGTCGTGGGTGATCTGGCGGTACGCGGCGCGGACCTCCGCGGCCGCGCGTGCCAGTGGCTCCTCGAGGCGGGCTCCTGGGGGAGCGAGGTCGCCCCAGCGGCTGGCCAGGTTGCTCCAGGAGCGTCCTGTCTCGGCGATGGCGGGGATCAGGCGGTCGGAACGCTCGAGCGCGCCGGCAGTCGCGGCGGCGTCGACGAGGACCATGCTGGCGCCGGCGATCAGGCCCTGGGTGCGGGTGATCAGCAGGATGTTGGACGTTTCGAGTTCCCGGGCCAGCGCGCGGTGGGTCTGGATGTCCCAGTTGGCCAGCGCTTGCGCGAGCCGGCCGGGGTCGTCGACGGGGCGCATCGCCTCGCCGGCGAGGGCTTGGGCGAACCGGTCGCTCAGGTAGCTGCGGGCGGTGTTCTCGCTTGCGGAGATCCGGTCGATCCAGGCACCGGTGGGGGCGATCGCGTAGGGGGAGTGGTGCTGCGCCAGGTGGATCCGGTGCCCGGCGCTGCGGGCGTCGTTGACGCGGTCGCGGCCGTGCTGCTGGAGCGCGACGTTGACGGCGTGGGCGGTGAGGTAGAGCCCGTGCATGATCCGGGTGCGTGCTGCCTCGAGGTCGCGGTGGGCGTCGGGCTGCTCGTGGGGGATCTCGGCGCCGTAGCGGCGGACCAGGGCGGCGGCGTTGAGGAAGGTCTGGGTCATCTGGTCGATGCGGTGGCTGGTTGGGCCTTGCCCTGGCCAGGCGGTGCGGCCGGAGAGGCTGGTCTCGATGGTGGCGGCTTGGGCGGAGAGGGTGGTGATGGGCCGGTCGCGCTCGTCGACGCCGGGGCGGCGACCGGGCAGGGATGCCCACAGGTCCTCGGCGGCCGCGACCATCGTCGGCCAGCTGCGCAGCAGGGTACCGGCGGCGTCTCCGTCGACGTCCATGAGGAGCTGGCGCGCCAGGTAGTCGACGTCGAAGAGCATCTCGCCGACGCTGCGCACGTCGCGCGCGGTAATCGGGATCTGGTCGACGTCGAAGAGCTCCTGGTCGATGTCGGCGTACGCCAGCCGCAGGTCAGTAGCCAAGGCCGCGGGCTTCCCGGATGAGGTCGCACAGGTCGACGACCAGCTGGGAGCCGTGCAGGTCGGGTCGGTGCAGCGGCAGGGGCCGGGTCAGCTCCTCGGCCTCGGTGAGCAGCTGCAGCGGGGTGGGCTCCTCGAGCTCGTCCACCTCGACGTCGGGCAGCTCGTAGTCCTCGGGCAGCAGGGCGCTGGCCTGGGAGTGCGCGAGGTAGACACCGAGGCCGAGGTCGTGCAGCGGCGAGTCGGCGGCCGCCCGGTCGGCGTCGCTCCATACCTGGGTGGCGGCTTGGTGCAGCAGGAGGGCGATCGAGCCGAGGCGGTCCCAAGTGCCGTCAGCGTTGAGGGTGTCCACGGGGGTTCCTTTCGGTCGGAGGTCGGTCTGGCCCATGAACCCACGTCCGGGTCGGTCCTCGCTCCGCTGCGCGGCGGGCTGTGGATAACTCGGGGTCGTGTCGGCGGCTGGGCACAAACTGGTCTCGTTCGCCTATGTCGTATGGCGGTCGCCGGACGAGCATCGCGGATAAAGTCAAGAGATTCGCACTAGTGCTGACAGATGGAGGAGGGTCGTGATGATGAGGTTCCCGATGACCGTGCTGAGAGTGGTGACGCTGGCGCCGGCGCTGCTGGTGAGCTTCGTCCTCACCGTGGTGGTGTGCGCCCTGCTCCCGCCGGCGCTCGGCCTGATCGCATTCCTGGCTGCAGCGGGCGTGCTCGTTGCACTGGCGCTCGGCCAGTTCGAGGTGCCGGCGACCGCGGCGCTGACCCGGTCGCGGCCTGCGACTGCGGCTGAGCTCCAGGTGATGGGGCCTGTGCTCGCCGAGCTGGGTGTCCGCGGCGTCGACGTCGGCACCCTGTTCGTACGCCGGCGTCAGAGTCCGGGCACCCTGGTGGCTGCGGCGATCGCGGATGGCGCTGTCATGGTCAGCCCCGGACTGTTCAACGCCACCTACCGGGGAGGAGTGACCGCTGCGGAGGCGGCCGCCGCGATTGCTCATGCCGTCGGCCGGCGGCGTGCGATCCGGCCGCGGCTCGAGCTCGCTGTGCTTGCGGCGACGACGCCGTGGCGGCTGGTGGGCGCGTCGTTCCGCGGCGTGGCCCGGGCGTTCGCCTGGCTTCCGTTCATGCGGCTGGCGTGGACGCTGCGAGGTGTCGTCGGGGTGATCTGCATCGTGCAGTCGGTCGTTGAGGGCCGGGCCGCTCCGGGGATCTTGGGCGGCGCGGTGATCGCCCTGACCTACCTGGTGCCGGCAGCCAGCCGGCGGATCGAGGCCGGCGCGGAGGCCGCGGCCGACCAGCTGGTGGTCTCCCTTGGGCTGGGCTCCGTGCTGGCTGGCCTGCTCCGGCGTCATGGCCATCCGATGACGCTCGAGCGGCTGCAGCGCCTGGAGACGGCCGTCGAGCAGCCGGCGCGGCGGCGGCTGCACCTGGTCCACGGCTAGGCACGCTCTCTGGCGCTGCAGGTCGGCGAGCTACTCGTCGTCCTGGAAGCCGGAGGTGGAGTGGTGCACGCAGCCGTGGCCGTTGCCCTCGTGCGGCTTGTGGTTCATGCACGGCAGCGAACCCAGCTTGTGGGAGCAGTCGACCCAGCGGACCGTTGTGCGGCCGGGGATGCGGCTGGCGTCCGTTGATGCGAGCGCGGTTGCCATCGCGACCCCCTAGCGCCGCGGGCCGCGGCGGCGGCCGAGCTGGGGCCGCTGGTAGGCGGCCGTGTCGGTGTGGTCGTGCTGGCGCCCGGACCGGTGGACCTGCGCGATCTCGGCGTCGGGGGAGGGGCCGGTGTCGGCGGCCGCGGCCTGGGCGGCGGCCTCCTGGGTGGCCCTGATCTCCTCGGCGCGCTGACGAGCCTCTTCCTCGAGCGCGGCTTCCTCGCGAGCGGCGTCACTCATGTGAACTCCCATGGATCCCGTGGACCGGCACAGGCTGCGCCAGTCCTCCTTGGTCTCCTAAGTGCGGATCGGGGGTGGGAGCGATCACCCTCGGCGCATCCGTCTTGGCGACCCGGGCCCGATCACGCCGACTGCGCCAGCAGCGTGGCTCCCAGCTGCTGCGCGGTGTGCTTGAGGACGCCCAAGGATCCGTTCTCACCGGGACGGTCGCAGCACGGATGGGTGCCGAAGCCCTCGTCGACGACGATGCGGTGCAGTTGGCCACCGCAGGCACGACAGCGCCGGCCGGCGTGGGTGGGGCACTTGGTCGGCCGCCACGGCGCAGGGCAGGCAGGCGGCCGGCGTCGGTGGGCTCACCTGGTGTTCGCGGTCCCAGTCGCGGCGCTGGCCTAGCAGCGTGG
Organism: Propionibacteriales bacterium; assembly: GCA_026392465.1. Lineage (GTDB taxonomy): Bacteria > Actinomycetota > Actinomycetes > Propionibacteriales > Nocardioidaceae > Aeromicrobium. The sequence continues at coordinate 56,118 of JAPLCA010000006.1, read as the reverse complement.
CGGTCTGTTGCCACAGTGCCTGCTCGAGGTGCGCCGGGGCGGGGCGGCCGAGGGCCTGGTCGACGGCGACTCTGCACAGCTGCTCACCGCAGCCGAGGAGGCGTTCGTCGATGCCGCGGGCGTAGCACCACCGGGCCAGCGTCTTCGCGGCCAGCGTCAGCTGCTCGTCCATTGACCTGCCCCTTGGCTCTCAGCAGTTGCCTCACAGGCCGCGCTCAGCGCCTTGGGCATCGTCGGTGGCCGCGGCGTACGACTCCTCGCGGGCGAGCGCCTGCGCGCACCTGGCTGGTCTTGCCCTCGGCGGGCTCGGGTCCTGTCTGGACTTCGGGCAGGGCGGCCTTGATCCCGCCGGCGGTGAGCCCGAGGATCGCGGCCGCGGCCAGCCCGATCAGTGCCTTCACCGGGCGACCCTCAGCTGCGCCCGCTCGGCGGCAACGGGGATCGCCCGCTGCTGCTCGCGCAACCCGAGGGAGCGGGGGCCTCTCTCGGGCACGTGCTCGTCGACTTCCAGCCTGCCGGCGCTGGCGCTGGCCGGCTGCTCGGGGAGATCCGCGGCGATCTTGGCGGCCAGGTCCCGCAGCGGCGGGGTCTTCTCGATGCGCCGAGTCGCCTGCAGCACCGTGGTGTGGTCGCGCTCGAAGTGCCGGGCGATCGTGGGCAGGCTGTGCCCGTGGATCCGGGCGGCGGTCATGGCCACCGCCCGGGCATCGGCGGCCGCCCGGCTCCGGTCGGCACCCAGGAGGACCTCCGGTGTGGTGTTGAAGGCATCCGCGGCCGCCACCACGGCGTGCTCGACCGGGCCATCGGGCTCGAACGTCGAGGCCAGAGGCCGCTGGTGAAGGTCGACCACGCTCTCCTCGGTGCGGGGGAGACGGGCGGTGTAGCGGCTGTTGACGTGCTCGCTCACCCGCGCCGCGGCGTCGGCCAGTCGGGGCCGCTCGGCGGTGCGGCGGACCGCATGGATCACCGAGCCGTGGTCCTTGTTGAAGTGCTCGGCGATCGCCGGCAGGGACAGGCCGGTCTCGCGGGCGGCCGTCATGGCCACCGCCCGCGCATCGCTGACTGGTCGGCGGCGTTCGGCGCTAAGAATCGCCTCCGGCGTCGTGCCGAACATCGGCGCCGCGGCGTTGATGGCCAGCTCGCACACCGCGGCCGGGCCGGTTGCCGAGGAGGCCGGCGCGCTCTGGTCGACCTGGACGGCCAGCACCGTCACCAGCGAGCACAGCCGCTCTGCATCGAGCGGTGCAATCAGGCTGGCGACCTGGTCATGTTCGCCTCGGCCAGCCGCGTCGAGGATGAGGCCCGCCAGCTGGCGGCCGCCCGGGTCGAGATCCATGGCTCGCTCTACCGACCCGGGGTCCTGGGACCCGGCAGGGTGGGGCTCGGGATCGGGTCACGGGCCTGCTCGGACATCCGCCGGCGAGCGTTGTCGGTGATCTCGCTGGCGATCCCGGCCGACTCACGGGCGCTGGCCGCGGCGTGGTCGACGACGTTGCCGAGCAGGCGCACGTCCTCGTCGGCGCGGCCGAGCTCCTTGCCGGCGGTCGCGATGCTCCGCTCCAGGCTGACCGGCTCCAGCAGCCCCATGGCAGTCACGTCCTGGCTGGCCTGGTGTGCCGTCTCGACGTGCTGGGCAGCCAGCTGGGCGACGGGCTTGGCCAGGGTGACCATCTCTCCGACGACCGCGAGGTGCGGCTTGAGTTGGGCGACCTCGCTGGCGATGACGGGATCGGAGGTGTCGGCCGGGTCGAGGAGGGCACGGGCGTCGGTGACCGACTGCGACGCGCGATTGAGGTGTACGAACAGGTCGTGCGTCAGGTCAGGCATCTCGTTGCACCTCGTGCGCAGCCGTCCCAGGTGCTCGCCGGCGGCCTCGAGGTAGAAGGAACCGCGCCCGGACAGCTTGGCCTTGGCCGAGTCGAGTTCGGCGTCGTTGAGCACGCGGAGCGCGGAGCCGATCGTCTCCTTCAGCTCCTCCACCACCCATCGGGCCCTGCCCACGGCCTGCTCGGCCTCGAACACGGCGCCGGCGGCGCTCATTGTGGTGTCGGTGGTCATGCCGACTCACCGCCTCCGGTTTCGGGCGGGCGGAGCGGTGGGAGGGGGCAGGACCTCGCGGAGTTGATCGAGCGCAGCCAGGGCCTGCTCGAGGTGTGCGCGGACGTCCTGGACCGGGTCACGGTCGGCCGCGGACGGGGAATCGGTGGGCGTGCTCACGGGCAGCTCCTTGGTGGACCGGGGTCATCTCTCAGTCACCAAAGGAAGGTCGACCCGTCGGGGCGATCACCCGACGCGAAGAAATCTTCGCTGATGCGTCAGCGGGGCCGGGTCAGGGCTGGTCTCAGGGCATCGACTCCTGGCCGTCGTCGGCGCCCTGGCTGATGACGTGCGCGGTGGCGTTGCGCGCGGCGTTGAGGTGCTTGTGCAGGTCGACCGCGAGACCGCGGGCCTCCTCTAGATGGAGGCGAGCGACGCCGATCGCCATCGCCGGGTCCGACTCGTCGGTCATCGCATCCATGCTGAGCACCTGGTGAGCCAGAGCCTGCTCGAGCGTGCTGGAAAGCTGCGATGATGCCTGGGGGAGTGCGGCCGCGATCTCGGCGAACTCCGCCAGCTGGGCGGAGGTCTCAGCCGGGATCTGGTCCTGCTCCCACATCGTGGCGCGGTTGAAGCCGTAGACGTGCTCGCGGGCCGCCGACGCGTGCCCGCCTGCTTCGAGCTGGTCGTTGTCGTCCACCGGGTGCCCTTCCCTCCGAGAGGTTGGGCTTGAGTCTCGCGGATCTCGCCGGCCGGCGCGCGCCGCTGGCGGTGAGGCTGTTAACAACGGGAAAGGGACTCCCTCCAGGTGTGTGGGGAGGGAGACTGAGCCATGGACGACAAAGCGGCCCTGATCGCGCGGCGCGTCGCGATGTCCGCCGCCGCGTGGTTCAACGCCCCCAGGATGTTGAGGCCTATCGCCGGCTCGCCGCGGCGGCCAGTGAGTGGAACGCCTACTGCGCCCGACGATGGAGTCACTGACGGCAGACGACTCCGAGTTGCTCGACGAGCTGGCCGACGTCGCGCCGCCGCAGTCCCTTGCCGCGCTGCTGCCCGACGTGACAGGGCCTCATGCTGCGGCGGGCCCGCCGCCAGCTCTAGCGCCGCGCGGACTGTCGCGGTCCGTGCCGGCCCGCTCCCAGCCTGTTACACGGCTGCGTTGTGTAACGGAACGTATGTCCGCGCGTTCGGTAGCGGTGCGCGCGGCCACTCAGGAGCGCGGCCGCACAGATTCGCCGCTGGGCGGTGGCACCTGGCGGGTCTCGTTCTGCTTGCTTCGGCGCAGCATGTCCCGATCCGCGTGGGCTGCTGACGGATCCAGCCCGGCGTTCGCGATCATCTTCTGCAGGCTCAGCAGTTCGGTCGCTGCCTCGGGCCGCGTGCGTTCGTAGTGGCTCAGAACGAAGCGGTTAAAGAGCGGAACCGCCATCGCCAGCTGGCCGCGTTTGGGTGCGTAGACGTCGCCCTCCTCGATGAGCTCCTCGCGGAGCCAGGACAGCTCTTGCTGGGAGCGACCGAGAGTCTTGGCGATCGCCGCTGTCGAGGCGCGCCCGCCGTGCAGAGCGAGGGCGGCAAGGAACTCCATCTGGCGATCGCTGATGCGGTCCCAGCGGGGACCAAGCGTGCGGCGTTCGAGCATGTCGGCGACCTGGGGGAGTGCGGCTTCGACGTCGCCGAGGGTGATCTGGTCGGGCCCAGGCGCGGATGTCCAGATGGCGTGGGCGAACAGCTGCAGGTGGGCCGGGTAGCCGTTGCTGGCCTCGACCACGGCTGCAGCCGCCTCGGGAGTCCACGCGACACCGGCCCGGCGTGCTGGCTCCACCACGGCGTATCGGGCGTCATCGGGTTCGAGCGTCAGCGGGATGGGCTCCAGCACGAAGAGGCGGTCTGGGTGGGTCACGCCGGCCTTGCGGAGTGCATCGGGGGTGAAGGGCAGTCCGGTGCCGGCGAAGAGGACCGGTGCGGAGGGGTGGTCGACGTTGAGTCGGTGCAGCGTCGCCGCGAGCAGGGCGAGGTCGGGCCCAGAGGCGACCTGGAGTTCATCGACGGTGATCAGCAGGCCGCCGCTGTGGGCGTCCTTGCGGACCTCGGCCGCCAGCGTGGCCAGGGCGTCAGCGAGCGTTCCCGCGTCCAGGCCCGGTGCTGCGGCGTCGGATTGGTGGGTAGAGATCCCGGCACCGATGCCCGCGATGCTGAGGTTGACCCCACCGATCCGCTCGAAGGCCTTGCGGGCGCGCTGCCAGGGGCCGGCCTCCTCCGCCATACGGGTGCGAGCGCGCTGGAGCAGCGCCTCTACAAGACCAGCGTGGCCCGACACAGCCTGGAGGTTGACCACCTCGAAGCCTTGCTCCTTGCCAAGGTCCGCGAACGCGCTCACCGTGACGGTCTTCCCCACGCCGCGCGGGCCGGCAAGGATCATGTCCTGGGCACGGACGCGGCCGCCAGCGACAATGTCGTTGAGCACCAAGTGCCAGTCACGGAGAAGGCCGTCGCGTCCTGCCAGGACGGGCGGGTTGTGCCCAGCACCGGGCGTGTACGGGCTCTGATCCACCAGCGCCACCTTCCTAGACTCACCTAGATTTAGGGGGTTTTCTAGGTCAGTCTAGGTGGTCACTCGGCGGGCGAGCTCTCGCGCGTGGGACCGGCGTGTCAACGGCCGATCCGGCGTGGCGGGGGAGGAGCGCCGCCGGCAGTGGACCGGTCGGCGCCGAGGGGTCTACGGGCTGCCTGGTCGGGACTCTCGGGGGCTGGGCCGGCCTCGCCGCAGACGAGGGATTCGCCGAGCTTGTCGGCAAGCTCGGCGATGTCGGCGGACAGCACCTGCTCGAGAATGTCGGCGATGCTGCCGGCGGAGCCGTCGCAGTGGTCGACCAGGTCGGCGGCGAGGCGATCGAGGGCGCGGTCGCCCTGCTGGGTGAAGGTGACGAAGCCGGGGCCCGGCTGCTCTGCGGGTGAAGTGCTCATCTGGGTCCTCCTCTGCTTGGTCACCTAGGTGATCCCGGACCTTGGGAGCGATCAGCTGCGCGAGGTACTTTCGCCAGCTCACCGGCCTGGGCCGGCACGCGTAGTGCACCGGCGGCGGGCACGGCAGCGTCGGATCCGCTGCTAGCTGCGCACGACTCGCAGGGCGATGATTCGCCACCCGTCAGGAACGCGGAGTCGGGCGGCCGCGAGCGCCTGGTCGTAGTCGGAGTCCTGGACGGTCAACTCGTCTCGGCCGAGGGTGTAGCCGCCGCGGTGGTCGGGCGGGATCTCCTGCACCCGGGGCGTACAGGGCGAGGACTCGAGCTGCGGTCTCCGTCACGTGCTCGACTCCTGCCCGGCCATGGTGCGCATCAGGCGAACGTCCCGGCGGAAGGCTGATGGGAGCCCAGCGCTCTGCTCCGGATCCCCCTGGTAGCCGATCAGGCCATCCTCCACCAGGTCTGCGGCGGTCTCCAGGATGCGCGCCACGCGCAGGAGAAGCGCCGGGGGCATCTGGACCGACGGCTCGTCGTAGAAGCCTGTGGTGGCCACCTGGTCATGGACCAGCAGTCCGAGATAGCTCTGCGCGTGCGCGATCTGAGCCACCCGATCGCGGGTGTGCTCGAGATCGTCGCGCTCGACGAGGAGGATGCGGACGACCTCGCCCAACCCCGCGAAGACCCGGCCGGCGAACCTCACGGGAACCGCGGCGGTCCGCGGTGCGCTCATCAGGTCCGCACCCGGTGTCTCGTCGACGAAGCCGAAGACGATCTCCCTGGCCATGCCGGCGAGGGCATCGTCGGTGAGGTACCGGCGGGCGGTGGTCTCTGTGACACGCATCTGCTCAGCGACGAACTTGACCCGTTCGTCGAGCAACTCGCCGGCAGCGGACCGGGACATCGTCATGCCGAGGTCGGAGACGGCCGCCAGGAGGTCGTCGATGCGCCGGTCGCGCCAGGATCGTGCAGCCCACCCGATCAGCCGGCCGCAGGGGAGTAGCGGTCTGGTGTAGTCATCACGGGGATTCTGCCATCCAGGTGCGGGTCACCTTTGTGATTGAGGAGCGTCCGAGCGATCAGCAAGAGGCGTTCGGGGGTGAAGCAGTCCACCGGGGCGGCTGCAGCCTCCGGGGCGGCTGGCGGCTGGACTGTGCCCAGGAGTTCGAGCACCTCGGCGCGGTCGCGGAACTGTGATCGTTCTCCCTGTCGCTAGTGTTCGTCGCTGATGGTTACCGGAGTCGACCCCTCGGAGTTGCGGGCAGCACGCGAGAAGGCGGGCCTGACCCAGCACGAGCTGGCGCGTCTCGTCGGTGCTGCTGGCGGGGAGCGCATCTCGCGCTGGGAGCTCGGCACGTCCGTTCCCCGGCCGGATTTCCTGGTCAAGCTCGCAAGGGCACTGGACATCCCGACCCTTCGTCTCATTCACATTGACGGTGAGATCCCCGACCTCAGGGCTCTGCGTCTGCAGGCCGGACTGACAGTCCCCAAGCTGGCGGCGGCCGTGAATGTTGCTGTGCCTACCTACTACGCATGGGAGCAAGGCCGCTGGGCTCGGCTCCCTGCGGCCAGGCAACTCGACAAACTCGCCGGTGCCTCGGGGCACCCTATTGATGTCGTCGTCGCCGCCTTCTACGAGGCACAACGTCAACGCCTGCAGCGCGAGGAGATCTAGCTCCGGGCAGACAACGCGCAAACGCCCCGGGTTGACGGTTATCCACAAGGAACAGGTTCTCCCCGGGAGAACCGGATGATTTTGTGGTCCCATAGATCCGGACATTCGGTGCGCGAAATTGATCGGTCCCATCGGGGGGACTGGGCCGCGCAACAGCTTCCAGTCAGGGCCCGGGCGATGACATCTCGGAGTTGGTCACCTGTGGATATCCACTCGCTCGATAGAAATGCACTAGTGTCGTCTTGTCGAGTTGGGTTGGCGATGATCGCTCCGAACCCGGCTTGACACGTAGGTGATCGAGACACGAGAGGACTCGGGATCCATGTCGATGAACATCACTCAGGACCGGTCGGGCGAAGCACCCTCCGATGTCGCGGCCACGCCCCACGTCACCCACTACCGGCCCTTCAGACAACGCCCCAGGCGGTGGGTGTTTGCACTCTGCGCAGGCTTGGTCGCTGCTGGTGCGCTAGGTACCGGCTACGCGTACACGTCTGTTAATGACACCCGAGAGGTCTTGGTCGTCAGCAGCGACATCAAGCGCGGCGAGATCATCGAGGCCGGCGACCTCGCCGTCGTGCGGGTCAGTGTCGACCCGGCGTTGACGCCGGTCCCCGGCAGCCAGAAGGCGGAGCTCGAGGGCAGCCGCGCTGCCGTCGACCTGTGGGCCGGCACTCTGCTCACCGCGCAGGCAGTCACCGACAACCTGGTGCCGGGGGAGGGGGAGTCCCTGGTGGGCATCAGTCTCACTCCCGCGCAGATGCCCTCGGAGCCGCTCTACGGCGGCGACGTCGTCCGGATCGTCACCACACCCGGCGACCAGGGCGAGATCACCGACAAGGAGCCGGTCACGATCGAGGCCACCGTCGTTGGTGTTAGCCGGGCGGAGGAGACGGGGGAGACCGTCGTCGACGTCTCGGTCCCCGAAGCCGAGGCCGCCGACCTGGCTGCCCGGGCCGCTACCGGAAGGGTCGCACTCGTCCTGGACGCCCGGGAGCGCTGAGGCATGGCGCTGATAGTCCTGGCCTCCGCCAGCGGTTCGCCCGGCGTCTCCACCTCGGCGCTCGGGCTCACCCTCAACTGGCACCGACCCGTGCTCCTGGTCGACGCCGACCCGACCGGATCCTCCTCGGTCTTCGCCGGCTACTTCCACGGTACCCAGGAGCCGACCGGCGGGCTGATCAACCTCGCCCTCTCCCTGCGCGAGGGGACGCTGGCCGACGCACTGCCCCGCGAGACGCTGCTGCTGGACCCCGAGGCGTCGGCCGAGCGCTCGGCCTGGTTCCTGCCCGGCATCCGGGCCCACGAGCAGGCCCCCAGCCTGCTGCCCTTGTGGGAGCCGCTCACCGAGCAGCTGCGCGCCCTCGAGCGCAACGGTCAGGACGTCATCGTCGACGCCGGCCGACTCGGCCTCGTCGGCTGGCCCCAGCCGCTCATCGCTGCATCCGACCTGACCCTGCTCGTCACCCGCAGCTCGCTGCCGGCGCTGGCCGGCGCCACCAGCTGGGCCAAGACCCTGCGTGCACAGTTCGCCGCGGTCGGTGGCCTGTCTCGCCTCGGGGTCCTGCTCGTCGACGAGGAGCGACGTTGGCCTACGGTGCCCACCGGCGCCCGAGTCCGGCCGTACACCGCACGCCACATCGCCAAGGCGCTCCAGATTCCCGTGGTCGCCTCCGTGGACTGGGAGCCCGAGGTGGCCGAGGTCTACTCCCACGGCGCCCGCAAGCCACGCAAGTTCGAGTCCTCTGGGCTGCGGCGCGGCTACCGGGGCAGCACCGCCGCAATCCAGTCCATCCTCGGCGCCAACCAGGCCGCCCTCGCTTCCACGAACGGAGGCCACGCATGAGCACCAACGGACACCACCAGGAGACCAACGATCGTCACCCGCTGCGCGCCGACGAGTGGCTCGATGCCCGCCACGCCGCGAACCGCGAGCAAACCTCGCCCTTCGCCCGCGGCCGCGGCACCAACGGCACTCCGCCGCCTCCGCCGCCGGGCGTCGAGGCCCACGACCCGACCTCACTGCCGATCTTCGCCGGCGCCTGGACCAGCGAAGGCGAGGGCCAGCTGCCCGGCCGCGCCCGCTCGGAGTTCAGCTTGCGCCCGCTGATGGCGCCCACACCGGAGGAGCACCATCACATCCACGGTGCGGACGGCGAGGTCCAGTTGGACTGGGAGCTGATCGCGCAGTATCGCGCCGAGATCTCGTCGCGACTGACCGCCCGGCTCGACAAGGAAGGTGGCCGGGTCACCGAAGAAGACCGCGAGCAGATGGGCCTCGACGTCATCGAGGAGCTCATCAAGTCCGAGGCCGAGACGCTGGTCTCCACCGGCCGGCCGCCGTGGACGAAGGGCCAGGAGAAGGCCCTCAAGTCCGCCCTCCACGCCGCCCTGTTCGGACTCGGCCGCCTGCAGCCCCTGGTCGAGCGCGAGGACGTCGAGAACATCATCGTCATCGCCCGCGGCCCGGTCTGCTCGGTCTGGCTGGAGCTGGTCGACGGCAGGCTGGTCGAGGCCGCCCCGATCGCCGACTCCGAGGACGAGCTGCGTGAGTTCGTCTCCGACCTCGGCGCCCGGCAGAACCGGCCCTTCACCGAGGCGCGGCCGCACATGGACCTCCGGCTGCCCGGCGGAGCGCGGCTCGCGGCCGGCTCCTGGGTGATGGCCTACACCTCGGTCGTGATCCGTCGCCACGGTTTGCGCGAGGTGTCGATGGACGAGATGGTCTACGGCCGCAAGGCGTGCAGTCCGGTCCTGGCCGACTTCGTCGCAGCCTGCGTGCGCGCCGGCAAGAGCATCGTCGTCTCCGGGGTCCAAGGCAGCGGCAAGACCACCTGGGTCCGAGCACTGTGCTCGTGTATCCCGCCCTGGGAGATGATCGGCACCTTCGAGACCGAGTTCGAGCTGCACCTGCATGAGCTCGTCGACCGCCACAAGATTGTTCACGCATGGGAGCACCGCCCCGGATCCGGCGAGGTCGGCATCGACGGCCGCCAGGCCGGTGAGTTCAGCCTCGAGGAGGCCATCCACCACTCCTTCCGGTTCAACCTCGCCCGCCAGATCGTCGGCGAGGTCCGCGGCCCCGAGGTCTGGAACATGCTCAAGGCCATGGAGTCCGGCCCGGGCTCGATCAGCACCACCCACGCACGCAGCGCCGAGCACACCATCGAGAAGCTCGTCTCCTGCGCCATGGAGAAGGGCCCGCAGGTCACCCGTGAGCTGGCGATCAGCAAGCTTGCTGCCGCGATCGACATCGTGATGTACCTGCGCTCGGAGGTCGTCCCCAATCCCGACGGCACCTTCCGCAAGCAGCGCTGGGTCGAGGAGGTCCTGGTCGTCCAGCCGAGCATCGACGCCGCCAGGGGATACGCCACCACCCCGATCTTCGCGCCCAACCAGCTCGGCCAGGCCGTCGCCACCGGGAAGCTCGACAGCTTCCTCGCCCAGGAGCTGGCGCGGCACGGGTTCGACCTCGAGGCGTACAAGGCCGAGTCCCAGGCCAACCCGGGGGTGGCCACGTCATGAGTACCGCGTTCCTGCCCGCTGTCTTCGGCGCGCTCATCGTCATCGGCCTGATCGGGATGGTCTACGCGCTGATCCCCGCGCCGCCCAAGCTGCCGCGGCCCGCCCGGACCGTCACACCGTTCGGGCGGCTGGGGAACTGGTTCGTCCGGCTCGACCGGCGCACCCGGATGCTGATGGTCGGCGGAGCCGTGGCCGGCCTCCTGGTCGCGCTGGTGACCGGCTGGGTGATCGCGATCGTGCTCGTCCCGGCCGGGATCGTCGGTATCCCGCTGTTGCTGACGCCCCCGCCGGCGGCCGCGAGCATCGAGAAGCTCGAGGCGCTCGAGGAGTGGACTCGGTCGCTGTCGGGCAAGCTGACCGCCGGCCAGTCCCTGCGCTCGGCGCTCATCAAGTCCCTGCAGTCCGCGCCGGCGCCGATCGAGCGTGAGGTCGGGCTGATGGTCTCCCGGTTGTGGAACAACACCGCCAATACCGAGGACGTGCTGCGCGCCTTCGCCGAGGACCTCAACGACTCTACCGGCGACGTCGTGGCCAGCCAGCTGATCCTGGCAGCCAGTGGCCGCGGCCAGGCTGGACTGTCGAAGGCGTTGGACGCCCTCGCCGAGACCGTCGCCTCCGACGTGCGCGCCCGCCGCCAAATCGCCGCCGACCAAGCCAAGCCCCGCACCACCGCCCGCACCGTCACAGTGATCACCCTCGGTGTGCTCGGCATGCTCGCCTTCACCGGCGACTACATCGAGCCCTACGGGTCCCCGCTGGGCCAGGTCATCCTCGCCGTCCTGCTCTCGGCCTACGTGGCCACCCTGCTGTGGATGCGCCGGATGGCCGTCGCCAAGCCACTCCCGCGGTTCCTCGACCTCCAGGCCCGCAACGCGCACCGCGCCGCCCAGCGCACGGCGCCGGGCGAGAAGGAAGGAGCGCTCGCATGACCGGCCTGCAGATCGCGCTCGCCAGCGGCACCCTCCTCGGGCTGGCCCTCGCCCTGCTCGTATGGCGCCTTGCGCCCTCCGACCCCGACCTAGTCGACGCGCTGGACCGTCTCTCACCTGACCACGTCGTACCCCGCCGCAACACTCCCGGCCCCGACGCCGACACCGGCACCAGTTCGGCGGTCGATCGGATCGGCTTGTGGGCGATGAAGAACCTGCCCGGCGGCGCCTCGGCGCACACGCCCCGCAAGGACCTGGCCATTCTGCAGATCAGCGAGACCCGGTTCTACGGCGAGAAGGTCGTCTGGGCACTGCTCGGCCTGATCATGCCGCCGCTGCTGGCCGCCTTCTTCACTCTCATCGGCCTTCCGCTGCCGTTCGCCATCCCGACGCTCGGCTCGCTGGCCCTGGCAGCCCTGTTCTGGTTCATGCCCAACTACAACGCCGCCGACGACGCCAAGAAGGCCCGCATCGAGTTCAGCCGCGCCCTGGGCGCCTACATCGACATGGTGGCCACCGGCGTCCGCGACGGATCCAGCGGCCAGCAGGCGCTGCGCTCGGCAGCCGAGGTCGGCGACAAGTGGGTCTTCAAGCGGATCGAGAGCGAGCTGCGCCGCGCCCGCTACATGACCCGCGCACCCTGGGACTCCCTGCACGGTCTCGCCGACGAGCTCGCCGTCCCCGAGCTCGATGACCTCGCCGACATCATGCAGCAGTCCGGCCAGGACGGAGCCCAGATCTACAACAACCTCCGGGCCCGCGCCGCCGCACTCCGCTCGGCGATGCTCAGCGCCGAGGTCGGCAAGGCCAACGCCACCTCCGAGCGCATGTACATCCCAGCCAGCCTGCTCGGCATCGTCTTCATGGCGATCCTCGTCACCCCCTCCCTGCTCCGCTTCACCACCTGACCGACCTAACACCGACCCCAAGAACCCGGGTCCACCCAGACCGCAAACCGAACAACCAGGAAGGAAGAACCCCGATGTTGAAGCTCTTCATCGCCCTCCAGATAGCGGCGCTGACCACGCTCGCCTCCCTCGAGGACCGCGTCACCAGGCAGCGCGACGAGCGCGGCTCCGTCACGATCGAGCAGGTCCTGTGGGCCGGCGCAGTGATCGTCATCGTCGGCATCGTCGTCGCGGCCATCAAGTTCTTCGTGACCAGCGAGTCCGCCAAGATCAAGTAGGCCGCCATGTTCGCCAGCCTCCACCGCCGCAGCCGGGACGAGCGCGGCTCAGTGACCATCCAGATGGTCTTCCTGATGCCCGCGCTGTTCCTGCTGATGTTCCTCGGCCTCCAAGGCGCCCTGTACTACCACGCGAAGCAGGTAGCGCTCGCGGCCGCGCAGGAGGGCGCCCGTGAGGCAGGCAGCGAGACCGGCACCCGCGACGCCGGTGTGGCCACGGCGAACACCTTCCTCCACGACGCCGGAGGCTCCGACGTGATGACCTCCACCAGCGTCTCCGGATCACGGACCACGACCACCGCCACGATCACCGTCACGGGCAAGTCCATGAGCGTTATCCCCGGCTGGCACGTGACCGTCACCCAGAGCGCCAGCGTCCCGGTCGAGAGGCTCATCGAATGACCAGGCAGACGAGGCGGACCAGCACACGCAGCCGGCGCCGGGACGAGCGCGGGTCGGTGGCCATCGAGGCCGCGATCGGCGTCCCGGCCTTCGGCCTGTTCGTGGCGATGATCATCCTCGGCGGCCGCGTGGAGATCGCCAAGCAGTCCGTGGACGCAGCCGCCTACGAGGCAGCTCGAGCGGCCTCCATCGAGCGCACTCAGAGCGAAGCCATCACCTCCGGCAAGTCCGCGGCCACCAGCAGCTTGAACGACCAGGGCCTGCAATGCACGACCACCAACATCACGATCAACGCTGCGGCCTTCAACGCCCCGCTGGGAACCACCGCCCAGGTCACCGCCACCGTGACCTGCAAAGTCGACGTGGCGGACCTGAGCATCGGGAGTTGAACGGGCTGGCTGGGGTCGAGGTTGGTGGGTTCGGAAGGCTTCTTGGCCGGAGGTGATCGCACGGGGACCGGGATTTGTCGTAGGTGACTGTCAGAGTCCATGTCGACACGGAGTGAGGACCGATGAGTCAGCAGACGATCAAGCAGCAGGCGCGGCGTACGGCGCGGGAGATGGCCGACAAGAGGCGGCGCGAGCGTGAGGAGCGCGAGCGCCGGGTGGTCGACCTGGCCGAACAGGTCATGGTGGCGATCGGCCAGCGGGACGCGGCGGTGGCCGAGACCGAGAAGCGCGCTGGGGATGCGCTGCGGGAGTTGACCGAGGTCGAGGGGCTGTCCCTGGGCGAGGCGGTCGAGTGGTGCGGCGAGACGATCACCGTGCGGGAGGCGACGCGGCTGCGGCGGCTGGCCGCACCGGCCGGCAGCGCGGAGACCGAGGGCGGCCCGGCCGCCGAGGGGGAGCCCGACGCGGCGGCCGAGAGCGGGGGAGCGGGTGCCGGCTCGGCGGCTCGATGACGCCGGCCTCGCGGCGGTCGCGGCGGCGCTCACAGACCCGGCGGTGCTCACGCGCTACCGGGCGAAGGTGGCCACGGTGCCGGGCAGTGAGTGCCTGTGGTGGACCGGGGCGGTCTCGGGTCGGTCCGAGCGGGAGCGCACCGACGGCGGTGGCCATGGCCGGTTCTGGTACGCGCCGGGTCGGGTGATCATCGCCCACCGGTTCGCGTACGCGGTGATGCACGGTGTGGACGCGCTCGCGGAGGCGCGGCTGCTCGGGCACCGCTGTCACAACCCGCTGTGCCAGCGGATCGCGCCGGAACACGTCGTGGTCTCGACGGCGCGCAAGAACCGGCAGGAGTGGGCCGTCCAACGGCGACTGCCGTACAGCCCGCTGGCCGACCCGCGCGGGCCGCGTCGGCGGGCTCGGGAACTGCGTGACCTGGCGCGTGAGGACCCGCAGCTCGTAGCCGACGACCTCACGCGGCTCCAGGAGCTGCTGGGCGAGCAACTGACCCTGTGGTGACCAGCCGGACGCAGAGGGCCGCCCCGCACCGATGGCACGGGCGGCCTTGCGGTTGTTGGTCAGCCGGGCTCGCCGTCTAGGAGCCGACCGAGCGTCTCCCACAGGTCGAGGTAGCCGTCCGCGTCCTCGGGCGACTGCTCGCCCCACTTGGCGTGAAGAGCGCGAATGCGGTCGAGCCGGTCGAGCCGGTCAGGCAGCGCGGTGCGGGCAGCGGCCATGAACTCCACGTCGGCGGCGTGGCCGGTGGTCTCGAGGCCGAGCCGGTGACGGTGGCCGGTGTAGTAGGCCGCGAGGATGTTGTCCGGGATCAGGGCGTCGGCGGCGGTGGCACGGATCTTGTCGCCGTCCGGAGTCCAGGGGCCGGGGGTCGCGCGCTCCTCCAGGGCGCGGAGGCTGGCGTCGTCGCTCATGCGGGCTGGTCCTCTCGTGCGGCGGCCAGGTCGAGCCGACCGGACGCGGCGGTGGCCACGGCGGTGATCCGGGCGGCCAGTGCGCGCAACTCGGCGGGCGTGCCCTGGATCGCGACCACTTCGTCACCGGCGAGGGTCAGGACGGGCTGGCGGTGCTCCCCGGCGCCGATCCAGTCGTCGCCGGGTGTGAACACCTGGACGCTGGTCTCGCGGGCGGCCAGCCACTCGATGTGCGCGCTCACGGGGTCACCTCGGCGGGCGCGGTGCCGATGAGGCGGCGGAACGCCTCGATGTCGGCCTCGAGGGAGAACAGGCGGCGGCGGTGCGTGTCGCTCTCTGCGGCGACCTCGGTCAGGACCTCGGCGAGGCCGTCGAGGAACGCCAAGACGGCATCGGCGGTGACGGTCTCGCGCAGCGCCGTCCACGGCTTCGGGACGCGGCTGCTGGCCGCGTACGGCATCCGCGTCATGGCGGCGAGGATGCGGCGCTGGTCGCGCTCGCTGATCACGGTGCCGGTCGGCTCCGGCTGGGTCTGCTTGGACATCACTGCTCCTGTTCGGTGGTGGTGCGGTGGGCGTACTCGGCGTGCAGGGCGTCCAGCGCCGTGGCGACGCTGGACAGGGCCGCGTCCAGGTGGGCGCTGGCGGTCTCGGGGGTCCAGCGGCGCACGTCGCGCAGCCGGTGCTCGATGACGATCAGGTCGCAGGCCGTCTCGCTGAGGGTGTGCCGGTCCTTGGCGGCGCTGGCCTCGACGTCGGCGGCAGGGGAAGTCGGGGTGTTGTCCCGCTTCGCGATGGTGACGAACTGGTTGAGCGGCAGGATGCGGGCGCCGAGGACCAGGGCGGTGATGTGGACCCTGCGTCCCGCGCGGCCGGGCTCATCCACGGAGACGGTGGTGATGGGGAACGCGACGCCGGTTGTGGGGTCGACCAGGGTGTCGGTGGGCCGGAGTTCCCATGCGCGGACTTGCTCGGTATCGAGGGCGGTGGTTTCGGTCATGGCTCCTCCTTCGGTTGGGCCGGTGGCGGGCCGGACTCGGGGTCTCAGCCCGCCACCGGAAGAACTGGCGCGGATGGTCAGGCCGGGGCGAGCGCGGTCCAGGCGCGGCGCTTGATCCGGTCGGGGTCGTCGCTGGTGAGCACTCGCGTGGCGCGGGCGGTGGCCTCGTCGCCCTTAGCTCGGACGGGGGCGTAGTGGTCGACGTACTCCGCGAAGGCCTGGTAGCCGGCCCACGCGGTGTCGCGGATGCCGGCCTGGGTGTCGGCGTCGGCGAACAGCCAGTGCAGCCGGGAGCGGCGGCGGCGCTCGGTCTCGCGGACCCGGTTGGTGGCGTTGCCCTCGGCCTTGCCGAACGTGGCGTCGATCAGGGCGTCGAACGTGGCGTCGGTCATGGTCTGCTGGATCAGCCGCTCGGCCTCGACCTGGAACGCGTCGACGTAGGTGACGGTCAGCCCGAGCGCGTCGCGGGCGGCCTGGACGGCGGCCTTGGCGTTGCGCGTGTGGCGGATCGAGAACGACGACTCGTGGTTGCTCAGGGCCGCGCTCTGGGTGTTCGCGCAGACGACGCGGACCGGGGTGACGAGGATGCGGAACGCGCTGGTGCCGTCGTGGCTGTTGAGCGCGGCGATGTTGAGGTCGACGCGGTCGGTGCCGCCGACCGTGAGTGAGTTCGGCAGCTGCATGGTGATGAACACCTGCCGCCCGCCGCGTAGCGACCCGGCTGTGTCGAAGATCGCGCCGGACTCGTCGGCCAGCAGGTTCAGGAACTCGGCGTGGTCCTCGTTCTGCAGTGGGGTGTAGCCGCCGCCAACGACGCCGAGCGCCTCGGGCTGGCCGGTGAACGGGGTAGTGCGCACCGTGGCGAACCCGGGGACCTCGATCGGCGTGACGCCGCCCTCGCTGACCTCGGCGGTGGTGAGCGGCAACTTGCGCACCTCCCAGCCGCCCAGGTGGCCGAGCGTCATGGCCTCCTCGGCGGAGAATGCGCGGTCGCGGACGGTTGTGCCCAGCCGGTGCCAGGCGTCCTTGCGGGCGAAGACGGCGGCAGCGTGCGTGCCGTGGGTCTCGATCTCGTGTGACATGCGGGGTCCTCCCGGGTAGCGGATCAAACGAACTGAGTTCATTCTATGGTTTCTATTCCACTGAGGGCGGTTCTCCACAGGGAGAACCGGCCTCGGGTGGGGGAGGGGCGACGCGTCAGGCGGCGCTGTCGCTGGCCTCGTCGGCGTTGGCCTCGCCCTCCGTGTCGGCGTCCGGCTCGGGCTCCTCGCCGAGCAGGATGCACTCGACCTCGCTGGGCTGGTAACCCCACTCCACGAGCGCGCCGAGCACGCGGGCGTCCCACGCGCTCGGGTTGCGCCAGGAGTGCTTGCCGGTGGTCGCCTCCCATGCGGCGACGACGGCGGCGAGCGTGGTCATGGTCGCGGCCTTCGGAGTGGTCGCCTTGGTGGTGATCTTGCGGCACTCGTCCTGGCCTGCGCCGTAGTAGCCGGTCGGGGCCGGGATGCCGAGCAGCGTGAACAGCATCGGGTGCCGGTGGTCCATGGCCTTGCTCAGCGAGTGGTGGCCGGTGACGACCGCCTCGCAGATCAGGGCTTCGGCTCCTTCCGGGGCCGTCTTGCGAGCGACGAACCCGGCCAGCCACTCGCGGCGCACCGTCTCCGCACTGGCCCACGCCTTGTTGTAGGCGATCACACGGCGGCGCTCCTCGCGGCGGGCCTCGGCCTCCTCCTCGCTCTCGCCCGCGTCCTCGTCGGCGGTGCTGCCGCTGCTCGCGCCGCCACTGACGCCGCCACGACGCCGCAGGCCGGAGGCGTCGAGGTCGGTAACGACCCACACCGGCACGTACTGCTGGTAGGGCTCGGCGGGCTCGTAGTCGTCGGCCTCGTCGTCGGCCTCGTCGTCGGTGTCGTCCTCGCTCTCGTCGTACTCGTCCTCGGGGTAGACCCACTCCTTGACGACGTGGACGCGAGCGCCCGGGACGCTGGGCCACTCCTCCTCCGGCACCGGCTCGCCCTCGGCGTTGAGCAGACGCTCGATGCGCAGCACCTCGTCAGCCGCCGCGACCTCTTCGGCGGTCAGTACCGGCAGGCCCTCGCCGCGCAGCCGCTCGACCTCGGCGGCGTCGGCCTCGCGCTCGGCGACCTCGTCACGCAGCTGTTGTGCCTCGTGCGTCAGGGAGCGGCGGAAGCGCTTGGCGTACTCCAGGCGCTCCACGGCCTCGGGGTCGTGCTCGAACTCGGCGAAGATCGCGGCCTCCTCCAAGGTCAGATCGCCGGAGTCGAGCCGGTTGCGGGTCTGGTCGGCCTTGGTGACCGCCAGGGCGGCGTTCACGGTCGGGCGGTCGATGCTGGTGCGCTTGGCGATCTGCGCTGCGCTCACGCCGAGCAGGGCCAGCTGCTCCACGCCCGCGACGATCTCGGTCTCGCGCATCCCGGCTCGGTGGATGTTCTCGACCATCTGGTCACCGATCCGGTCGGTCTCGGCGGGCTGGGGGACGACCCGCGCCGGGATGAGGCCGGTCGGGGTGCCGACGTCGGCGGCGGTCACGGTGCGGCGCTGGCCGCGCAGCAGGACGTACTGGCCGTTATCGTTGCGGTAGACCGTGACGGCCTCGATGACGCCGCGCTCCTTGATCGACTTGCGGAACTCCTTGTGGTCGGGTCGCAGGTCGGTGCGGACGTTGGTGCCGATGATGATGTCGGCGGGGTCCAGGTGCAGGAACTCCTCAGCCGGGGCGGCGTCGGTGCCCTCAGTGGTGGTGACGGCGTCGGTCTGGATGGTGTCGGTCATGCGGCTGTCCTCCGTGAGTAGAATAGAAAGAACTGACAGGACCAAGTCTCCCAACGGGGCCGACGCCTACCGGCTCACAGCGCGAACCTGTGGAAAGGTGGGCACGTCCGGAGGGTGGGGAACACCCCGCTCCTACGGAGGCGGACTCCGCTGCGGCGACGCGGCGCAGCTGCACCCTCGTAGCTGTCTGGACGGAAGGAATCGAGCGAGAGTGGGAACGGCTGCACACGGCCCCGCCCGGGAATGCAGCGGCGTTGGTGTTAGCGCCAGGTGCTGCAGCTGGCGCTGGGCCAGGGGAGTGGCGGCATGAGGAGCCAGACCACGACCCCGGTCGGCATCTACTGGAAGCCCGGCGTGTGGGACCTCGCCCGATCGGCCTACGTCGCCGACCTGGACACCGACCCCGACTCGCCCGGATCGTTCGTCGGCTGGCTCGCCCAGGCGCTCGAGCTGCACGCCCGGCGCTCGCCCCAGCAGCGCGCCGAGCTCGCGGCCGCCAGCGAGAAGCATCCCGCCCTGGTCAGCGTGACCCGCAAGAGCTTCAACAAGAAGCACGACCTGCCGGCCTCCACCATCGAGGCCGTCGAAGACGCGCTCGTGGCCGACCGCCAGGAGCTCGGCCGGATGCTCGCCCGCTCCGCGTTCGCCCAGGAAGCGGTGATCGCCGCGGGCGAGGAATCCCGCCGGCGGCTCGGCCACGACCTGCCTCCGCCACCGCAGAAGCTCAGCAACCGACCGCCGCGGCGGCGGCCGGCACGGTAGGCCCAGCTGGTGGCCGGCACAGTTGTGTCGATCCCTGCCTCTCGCGTCCTTCTCAGCGCCCCGATCCGGTACCCGAGAGCCGGTCGGGGCGCTTCTTTGCGCCCTCACTGCGCCCTGAGGAGCAGCTCCTTCGCGAGCACGAGCGGAAACGAACAAGTTCGGCCCAGGTGATCGCTGCGGGAGCCCGACGGGACCTAGGTGACTGCGGGACCGATTCCGACGTCTCGCAGTCACCTAGGAGGAACTCATGTCCACCACCGTCACCTTCGCCGGCAACCTGGCCGAGGCTCCCGAGCTGCTCTACACCCGCGAGAACAAGCCGTTCGTCAGCTGCCGGGTCCTGGTCAACCGGCGCGTGCAGAACGACGAGGGGGAGTGGGTCAACGACGGGCCCACTGCCCACAACTTCAATATCTTCGGCTCGGCCGCCACCCACGTGCACGACAGCTGCGGATCCGGCGACCCGATCTTCGTCCACGGCCTCGAGCGCACCGAGAGCTGGCCGGACAAGGAGACCGGCGAGAAGCGCACCAAGGACGTCGTGGTCGTCGACAGCCGCTTCGGCGAGGTCGGCGTCTCGCTCAAGTACGTCTCCGCGCGCATCGATCGCGCCGCCCGCCCGGCCCAGGCCAGCTGACCGCGGGGAGGGTTCCGATGGATCTCGTCGTTCAGTCCCCGGACGAGCTGCTCGCCGCCGTCCCGCATGTCCTCGGCTTCAAGCCCGAGGAGTCGATCGTCCTGGTCCCGTTCGGGCCCGGGCTCCCGATCACCCGCGTCGACCTCCCGACCAGCGCGACCGCCCGCGAGGAGGTCTGGGACGCCATCAGCGGCCCCTACGGCCGCCACGCCCGCCCCGGAGCTCGGCTGGGCATCCTCTGCTTCACCGGGGACCGCCGCAGCGCCGAGCTGGCCAGCCAGCACCTGTCCAACCGACTCGAGACCGTTGGCATCACCACCCAGATCCGGCTGTGTTCCGACGGGGAGCGGTGGCGGGAGTTCAACACCGGCACCACCGGGCTGCAGACCCAGGCGACCGCCGAGCGGATCGCGGCCACGACCGTGCTGTCCGGCGCCGCCCAACCGGCCTCCAGCCGGTCCTCGCTGGCCGCCTCCATGGTCGGCGACCGCGAGCCGATCGCCCAGCTGATCCCCGCAGCTCGAGCAGAAGCCGCGGCCAGCTCGCCGGCCGCGGAGCGGGACTGGGCCCTGGACCGTCTCGAGCAGTTCCACACCGACGGCAACCGGCTCTCCGACGTCGACGGCGCACGGATGCTCCTCGCGCTGGAGAAGATCGGCACCCGCGACGCGCTGTGGGAGGGCATGACCAAGGAGAACCACACCTCCCACATGGCGATCTGGAACGACCTCACCCGCCGCGCCCCTGACGAGGTCCGCGCGGCGCCGGCCTCCATGCTCGGCTTCGCCAGCTGGCTGCACGGCGACGGCGCCAAGGCCTGGTGCGCACTCGACCAGGTGCCCGCCGACCGGCCCTACTCCATGGCCGCCGTCGTCGCCTCCGCCCTGCAGAACGGGATCCACCCTCGCGAGTGGGAGCGGTATCAGACCCAGATGCGGGACCTCGCCGGCGAGCTCGACGAGTCCTTCGTGCCCAAGCCTCCCGAGAAGCAGCGGGATCTGCCGCGCACCCAGCCCACCACCGACCGCCGGGCCCCGGGCCGCTGAGGAGACCGCGATGAACTACGACGACACAGACCCGATCGACCAGATAGACGCCACCCAGCTAAGCGCGACAGAGCGCCAGCTGCGCCGCCTGGTGGTGCCTGAGCCCACGGCCTACGCCCCCGACAAGCGCCTCGACGTCATCCACGATCCGGACCTCGACCTGCTGTGGGGAGGCGAGGCGTGAGCAGCTGCGCCGACCGGAGGTGAATCGTGAGAGGTGAAAGCCATCCCTGTCCGAAGTGTGTCTCCTCAGCATCAGGCTCGCGTAGTGTTAGTATGAACACTATGGAGGTGTCCCGGCGCGTCAACGAGAAACGTCGTGTTGGACTTCCGATGGAGCTGGCGGTGCTGTCGGGGATCAGGCCGAGGGTATGGGTCACGGTGGGCCTTGCTGATGACCGGCGGTGGGCTCTTGTGCTCACGCCGGTGCCGGCTCCGGACGATCCCGGCGCCGCGGCGCGGCGTGACCCTGTTCGACCGCGGATGGTGACGGAGGTGATGCAGGTGACGTTGCCGAAGCTGTTGATGGAGCGGGTTGGGATGAAGCCTGATGACTGGGTGTTCGTCAGCTCGCTCGGCCAGGACCGAGGGATGCGAGTGGTCCCTCAAGCGAAGGTCATGTTGCGTGAGCTGCCCACTGCGCGGGCGGGTAGGTTCGCGGGCCGCGGCGTAGTCACTCCAGCAGGTGTGTCGTGATACTCCGGGCGTTGGGCCATTCGGCCCGCCGACTAGCAGCTGGCGGCGGCGTCTCGTTGCGGGGGTGGGGGGTTACCCCCGCGGTCGCGCTGACGGATGATGTCGCCCGGGGCGCGGCTCAGGCGCACCGCAGTGACGTGGGTGGAGAGGATCGTTGGGGGTGGTGCAGATGCTGACCCGGGAGCGGCTCGGCATCGCCAAGCCCACGCCACGCGGTTTGGCGCATTGGCACGATCTGCAGCCGGCCGAGGCCGCCGAGTTCGTACGCCGTGACGTGGTCGGTGCAGGGGTGTGCCTGCCGGCGGTGTGGTTCTGCGACGGCCTGCTGGTGCCGGTGGTGTCGTGGGACGTCGAGGCTCTTGAGGGGCGGGTCGCGACTGGGCGGGGTCCGGTGCTGTACCGCTCCATCCTGGCCGACCGGCTCGAGCACGGGCGCGACCACATCGAGCCTGCCGTCCTGCGCATGGAGGCCTTCATAACCCTGTGGCCGCTGTCGGCGGCGCGGGGTGCACTAGCTGCTGCCTCGGCCTACGCATCGGCGGTCGCGGCCGTCCCCTCGCCCCCAGGGGCAGATGGCTGGGATGTCTTCGAGTGCGACTACTACGGGTTCACCGTGGCCGAGGTCAACCCGGTCGGCGCTCGAGTGGTCGTCGAGGGCCTCGGACGCGCCAAGCACTCCGAGGGCGGGGTTGCGCACCAACGTCGCCTGATGGAGGAGCAACTGTTCGACGTGGCTCTCCGAACGGGCGTCACGCCAGCCTGCTGAACGAGCGCTGCGGCTGAGCCGGAGGCTAGGACAGTGGCGGCAGACTCGGCGCGAGCTTGTGCCACGCGCCCTGGAACTTGGGCGGATCCCAGTTAAGGCCGGTCTCTGCGGCGATCTCCATGTTGGTGACCTGCGCGTGGTTGCACTGGCCGACCCAGGCGTGCTGACGGTGCAACGGGCTCGAGGCGTCGAGGATGTTCTGGCCGAGCTCTGCGATGGCTGTCAGTGAGTGCTGGTATGCCGCGACCTCGTCGTGGATGTGGCTCAGGGGCCGGTTGAAACAACGATGGCACCCGCAGATCCATCGTTCCTGGTGCTCCTGGTCGAGCGCGATCGCGGTGTTGAGAGTGTCCAGGGCCCGGTAGGCCATCGAACGGGGCACGTAGATCCCGATCCGCGCTCCGCCGTTGAACCCGCCGCCCTTCTCCTTGGTCGGGTAGAGGTGTCGCAGCGCCGTGGTCGTCCCGACGGCGCCGAGGCTCGCACCGAAGGCGACTGCGCCGATCACGAAGATGTCGCAGCGCAGCAACGCGATCTTGACCTCGGCCTCGGCGAGCAGTCGGACCAGTCCGGCGACGGCGTCCTGGACGCCGAGTGGGTCGTTGTCGTGCTCGAGCACCAGCGCGACCGGGACTGCGGCTTTGTTGATCTCGGCGATCAGGCTGGCGACGTCCTTCTTGAGCCAGTCGAGATGGAGTGGGAGCACGGCGACCACGTCAGGCCCGAGAGCGCGTGCCTCGTCGAGAACCGCGGCAAGAGCCGTCTGCTTCTCCGCCGGCACGTAGGGGGAATCAGTGAGGGCCGCGGAAAGGCCGAGCTCGCGCTGCACGGCGACCCATGCCGGGTCGAGGTTTGAGCCCGTAGCCGTGGCGACAGCTCGGTTCTTCCCGGCATACCTGTTTGCGTCGGCTAGCACGACAATCTCCGCGCGCACCGGTTGGGCGGATGCATCGGCAGGAGCGGCTGCGGCGATCGTGACTCGGCACTCACTGACCACGCGCCGCAGTTCCTTGATGCGGTCCTTCATCCGCGGGTTCAAGGTGAGCAGGAGGCCGGTCTCCTCAACCGCGACCAGGGCAGCCGCGGCGCTGAGGTGACGTGTCGCGCACGCGGTCTGCAAGAAAAGGGACGGGCAGCCTGCGAACAGCGGGTTCGGGCTCGGAAAGCGGCCTGCGGCGGACCTGGCCCCGACCTCTCCGATCTGCCCGGACAGGACGTCGACCTCGCGGCCGATCACTACACCGCGCCCTGCGGCCGGGTGGGCGTGGCTGTCGTCGCGGGCTCCGCGGTGGATGCTGCTGCGGATCTGCATCCGGGGTCTTGCTCCTTCCACCTGGCTGGGTGTGGACAGCCTAGGCCGCGAGGCCGACGGCTCGACGGTGTTCAGCGGCGGTTGTGCATGAGTCGCTGTCTGATCGTTCCTGTGGACGACTGCGCCGTCGGCGTCAGCGGCCGGGTTGTGTGCCTGGCCGTTCATGGCTGCACCAGCCGTAGCGGGGTCGCGGGAGGTGTCTCGCGGGGCGGTCGGTAGTGGGCCTTGAACGGGGCTGGGAGCATCCCGGCGGTCTTGGCGAGCTCGTCGATGGTGTAGCCGTGCTGGCTCAGGTGCACCTCCATCACCCTGGTCAGGGTGCTGGGAGTTTCGGCCGGCAGGGCACCGGGCTCGAGCTGCTTCCAGCCCAGCTGGTTGAGCCGGATCTGGAACTGGCGATACTGCCGATCGGAGATCTCGTCGAGGTCGTAGGCGCGCCGGATCAGTGCCGCGATCGACATGCCCCACTGGGCCTTGAGCTGGATGAGCCGTGGGAAGTCGCGGGTGGTCAGGCCGGCCAGCTGCGGTGCGATCTCCTCGGCCGGGGCGAGGAACTCCGCAGCGAAGATGTCGGCCTGCTTCTCCTGGTCGTCCTCGGGGATGGTGTGGAGGAGCAGGTGAGCGAGCTCGTGGCAGGTGGTGAACCTCTGCCGGTCGGCCGGCAGACCGAGGTTGACGACCATGATCGGCGGGCGCCCACCGTCACGTGGCCAGGTGGACACCGCGTCTTGGGCGTTGGTGACCAGCGACCGTGCCACCACGATGATGCCAACGGCCTCGAGCACCTCGACGACGTTGTGGATCGGGCCGGTCGGGACTCGCCAGGAGGCGCGTACGGCGCGTGCCGCGGCCGCGGGGTCGCCGTCGAACAGGTCGAGGTCGAGACGGTGCAGCTCGGTGTCGGGTACGAGCTCGATGCCGCGCAGCAGGCCCTCGACAGAGACCCGGGTCAGGTGAGTGAGGGCCTCGATGCGCCGCTTGGTGGAGGCGTTGATCTTGGAGTGCCGGCGCCGGTGGTGCATGCAGGTGACCTCCAGCCCCTGCACGGGGGTGTCGTCGACCAGCAGCTCGACCGGGCACTTCAACGCGTCCGCCACCTTGAGGAGGTTCTCACCGGTCAGGGGCAGCAGGCTCGACTCGACCTTGGAGATGTAGCCCTGGCTCAGACCGGCGGCCTCGCCCAGGTCGAGCTGAGTCAGGCCGAGCGACTCCCGCACGAGGGTCACCATCCGCGGCCGTGCCTGGTCAGACACCACGACCTCCTCCGGGGCGAGAGCCGGCTGCGAGGCGCTTGGCAGCGGCCGTCTGCGCCGAGCGGATGATCGGTGGCGACAGCGGCGCGAGCGGCATCTGCACCGGGCCGGCGACCGAGCCAACAACAGGGGTCGTGCTGGTCATGCTGGTGAGTGGGATCGGAAGAGAGTAGAAGACGTCGGTGAAGCCGAGATGGCAGACCAACTCGAGGCGCGAGATGTTCTCCTCGGCGGTGTCCAGGACGTAGCCAGCGGTCAGGACGGTGAACGTCTCCATGCCCGGCAGGCACGGGTCGCCGAGGTGGTAGGCCAGGCTGAGCGCCCGGTCGGAGTCGCTGCGGCACAGGCCGAGCTCGGAGGTGAGCTTGCGGAACCGGACCCTGAGACCGCCGCCGGCCAGGCTCACCCACGGCCGGCCGAACTGGTCGTCCTCCACGGTGGCCTCAGGCACCCGGTTGAAGATGCGGTGGGCCGGCTCACGAGTGAAGTCCGAGACCAGCATCCCGCGCGAGGAGGCGCCGGCAAAGGCCATCTGCGGCGCCGCCAAGCGGCGGGTGGTCGCGAACCCGCCCCACGCTTCGATGAGGACCTGACCGAAGAGTGGAAGGTGCCTCCCCACTGCCTGCGCGACCGCCTCGTGGCTCGCCGGCGCGGTGACCGGGAACTCGTTCGCCTCGCTCGATGCAGTCATCTCGATCCTCTGCTCGGAATGCTCTGGGAATGAAAGCGTAGCATTTGTGCCGGGCAGATCGGCTCCGGACTGCTCGTGGGTGTTGCCGAGTCGTCTGTGTCTGACCCTGCGGGTCGCCGGCCAGAAGCCATCTCCTCCACTTCGGTCGCGGTGACGTCCGGGTGTTCGCGACCTCGGGCGGGATAGTCGCCAGCTGAGGTAGATCGTCGTACGCGTCGCGCCATGCTCCCCAGCCACGGTCGGTCTGCATATCGGCGAGGCTCGACATCAGCCACTCGAGCAGCGGCATTCGCCAGGCGTTTCGCCGCCAGAAAGGTCGAATGGCACTCCGAATCTCTTAGGCGATCGAACGTGGGCGCTGGAAGAATCGCCGAAGGAAGCGCATGTGGTCCGTGTGGTTGCCGTTGCCGCGCGCGAACATGAAGAACTACGGGGACAGGACGATGGACCACTTCGACGAGGGTTTGCGTTGCCAGGACGTGCACTCCGGCGTGCGGAACGTCGACCCGAACTCGCCGGTGCTGCAGCCGCTGGTTGACACCCGGATCGTCGGGATGGCGGCGACCGTCGCGGGCCTCATCCGCGGCAACGACGTCATCAAGGACGCGCAGGCGCTGATGTCGATCGCGGCCAGCCAGCTTGATGTTGACATGCTGGCGTTCAACGAAGTGGTCACGCTCCTGGGCGACGCCGGGTTCGTAAGCGGTATCCAGCGCTCGGGCGGCAAGATCCAGACCTTCACCGAGAACGTCCCCTACTACGACGATCTGTACACGCGGCTCGGGGAGGTGTGGCAGGACCGCAACCCGACCGAACTAGAGAAGCAGCTCCTGATGGTTGTCGACGGGCTGTCCGAGGCCCCGGTGCCGCTGGAGGAGCTCGAGTCGACCTTCGCGCTGGACCACGCCGATGTCCCGCTGATCGTGCAGTTGGCCATGGACTCCGGGCTGATGCAAAAAGTGCAGGCCATCGACGGCGACATCGTGTACTCGCCATTCTTCGGGTTCGAGAACCCGGCCCTGCTCGGAGAGCTCGTGAACAGTCACGGTGGTGATCAGCTCGCGGAGGAGTTCGCCGCGGTCCGGGCGAAGCAGGGGCTGGCCATCTCTCCGACCACGCACCCGCTGCTGACCGACGCGGTTGCGAAGGGCCTCATCATGGCGCCGGCCGTGACCGTTCCTGGTGGGGGTGCGCAGCCGTTCGCTGCGCTGCCATACATCGCGGATAGGAAGCTCCTGACCGCCCGCAAGCCCGTTCTGGACAAGGCGCTCGCGGTCATCGCGTGTCTGCGGTGCGCGGAGTCGTTCGGTGGGTATTCGAGTCTGGATGCAGCCGGGCTCATCAACGTCATCGACAAGTTGCTGGACCCGAACCGGGGGTTCTTGGCGCCGCACAGCGGTCACAAGCGGCAGTATGAATTGATGCGGAACGCCCGCCTCATCGAGTTCGCTCCGGACACATTGCCTGGCGGTCGGTGGGTGACTCCTCGGTTCATCGACACCGCCGACAACCGGGAGGCGCTGAAGCTTGCGCGGGAGCTGCTGACGCACGGTGAGCTGGTCGAGCACCGGGTCGATGACGCGCTGGCGCGGGAAACGCTGGCGTCGGACCGGTCGTACGTGGCGCCGATGCAGACCGTGCATCGGCTCCGGAAAAGTGCGCAGCCTTCGGCGAAGCAGTTCGACAAGATCTTCGAGGCGGCGATGGGAACGAGGTCTCTGTGAGCGAGCTCGATCTGGGCCTGAAGGTAGGCGTCCGGTCGCTCCTGTGGTCGATGGGTTTCTCGACCCGACTCGACGTGGTGCTGCGTGGTCACGAGCGTGCTGACGGAGGGCCGGCAGAGACGTTCACCGACCTAGACGTTCTCGGGGTCTCCGTCACGCCGGGGTACCGGCTGTCGACGACCATCGCTGATTGCAAGTCTGGCAAGTCGGACAAGCCGACCGCCCGGATGTTCTGGGTCCGCGGTGTCGCTGACCTGTTCGGCGCCGACGACGCCATGCTGGTGCGCGAGCACGAGGTCCTCGACTCGACCAGGCAGCTGTCGGACAAGCTCCGCATCACGGTGCTCCCCTCAGCGGACCTGGCCCACATGCAGACCCTGCACGGTCCGCCGGTGCCCGAAGGCAGCCCGCTGGCCATCTTGTTCGACAAGGCCGCAGCAGAAGCGCACCTGAAGGCGTACACGAACCTGGACAAGCGGTTGAAGCCGCTCATCGATTACCGCGACTTCGACTACTGGATTTACGACGACCACCGCAACCCATTCCAGCTCGTCGCGCACCTCTCTGACGCGGTGAAGTTCCTCAAGCCGAAGGACCCCGACCACCTGTCGCTGTTCTTCGACCTGGCGTGGCTGTACCTGGTGACCCTCATCAAGGTCACCGAGCACGTGCGAGGTGCTTTCCTTTCTGACCCCGACCGCGGGCTCCAGGAGTATCTGTACGGCGGCGCGACCGGGCTGAAGGAGAAGAAGCAGGTCGCTCAGCTCCTGCAGTCACTACGCCCTGACGGCGCGAAGGAGCGCGACCACCTGCCTGAGTACTACCCGACGCTCCGGGAGCTCGTCACCCGGCTGATGCGGCGCCCTGACCACATGCAGAACGCGCTCCGGCAGGCCGAGGCTGCGTCCGCGTTCGCCGCGGCGCGGCAGCGGATGACGCTCTCGAACGCGTTCGGTGACGAGTTCGATGAGATCGCCGCCAAGTTGGTCGCGGACGTCTGCGGGTTCCTGGTGACCGCGACCGGCATCGACCCGGAGTTTCGGGTACAAGCTCGCGCCTACCTGCTGGGGGAGTCGGTTGCGGAGGTCTCCGTAGCTGGCGCAGCGAAGGCCTCCGCGGGCGCGATGGCCGCGAAGAAGACCCCGGCCAAGAGGTCGACGGCGAGTCAGGCGACGAATGCTGCTGAGGCTGACACAGCCGATGGATCGGATGCGACCTAGCTGGCGCTGAACTTCTTGGCCCTGGGTCCCATTGTCGTCTTACCTGTTGGGTCATCGACCTTCTCTGTAGAAGACCAACCTTGTGCAGGGTTACTCGCTGCTTGCGGGTGTCGATCTTCTCAGGGTGCGCCGAGTTCGGTGATGCCATCGCCATTCACTGCCGTGGGCTTCTCATCCTGCACTTCCGCGAATGCCTGATCGATGGCGGCCCTCGTACGCTCGGAGCTGCTGGGCATGAGGTGCGTGTACGTCCGCAAGGTGAAGCCTGGATCGCTGTGTCCTAGGTATTCAGAAACCGCGCGGATCGACTCGCCGGCGTCCAGCAAGACGGATGCGTACCAATGGCGGAGGGCGTGCATGCCGTTATCCCGCACCTGCTCGATGCCCACGCGCGCCTGCGCGGGCTTCCAGAGGCGCGTGTTGAAGTAGTTGCGGTTGAGGGCCGAGCGTTCGCGTGTCGTCAGTATGAGCCCCGCGCTCGACTTCCTCTCAACCTCGGGCGCGCCCCACGGCAGCGTGACACTGCGCCGCGGGTAGGCGGCGAGGTGGCTGCTGAGTTCCGTCCCGACACTTTCGGGCAGTGGGACGGTCCGGGTCTTGTCGCCCTTCGGCAGACCGAAGACCAGGCGGTTGCCACCGAAGACCTTGACCTGACGCCTCACCTCGACAACTCCACGAAGGAAATCGACATCCTCGACTGCCAGGCCGAAAACCTCGCCTTGACGCAGTCCAAGTCCCGAACCCAACGTCACCGCGATCCTGTACTGCGGTGGCAGCGCGTCGTGCATGGAGGAAACCCACTCTGACGGCCACGGCACAACCTTTCGTCGCGACGTGGCGGGCCGTGTCACTGAACTCGCCTTGCAGGGATTCTTGGCGATCATGTCGTCATCGACTGCAGCAGAGAAGATGGCGGACACGTTTGAGAAAATGACGCGTCGATAGGTTTCGGCCATCTCCATCGACCGGAGAAGTTTCTGGATCGTCGACGGCTTGATCTGGCGAAGTTCGAGGTGTCCGAGGGTCGGGAACACGTGGAGCCTGAGTCGCAGCTCGGTCGCCTCGTAGGTCAGCGGACTGAACGTCCGGCTTGCCAGCCACTCCTCGGCATACGTCCGAAACGAGATCCTGCCCGCGTCGACATCAAGATAGGTTCCACGGAGTTTGTCCGCCTCGACTGTGTTGCGAAACGCGACCGCCTCGGCTTTGCGTCGGAAGGTCTTGCGGCGTTGCCGCCCCTCGGGATCTCGGTAGTTGACGACGTAACGAGGGCTGCCGTCGTCGGCTGGCCTGCCAGAGCTAACGCTGGCCATGGCTGTCCTCGGCACAATCCGATCGAGGGACAAGTCGTGCTGCCGGATGTCCCGTCGCTATCGCCGGTCCCGGGTCTGGCCGAGGACCCGTCGGGATCACTGATTCTCCTCGAGTCGAACCGTCCAATTGATGACGGTTGCTGCTCGCCAGCGCAGGTGCTTGCCGACACGGAAGCCGGCGGGACCGTAGCCTGTCGTCCGCCACGAGTAGATGGTCTGCTTGGTGACGCCGAGGTAAGACGCGACATCGTCGATGTCCCACAGTTCCTGCGCATCGACCAGCCTGGGTGACCGGCTGCTGGCGTTTCCGCGACGCCGCGGACCGAAGACTCCCGGTTCCGCAGTCGGCACGTTCGAGTTTGTTGCCATCATCAAGCCCCTCCTCGCGGCGTTGACGAACGTTTGGTCTACGGGCACCTATGTCCGACAACCGCGCGGGAGCGATCACGCAGGTGAAATGATCTGGCAACGCGCTCGCCGAGCATCCGCTACGACGGTTGTCAGCTCATGCGATGCGACGGCGACGATTCGGGCGACCGAGTTACGCCGAGACCCCCAGGGTGGACCGCCCGGGGAGCGCCAAGAGACGAGCCTGGCGGAAGGTGGCGCTCCCGAGATTTGTACTGGATTTGTAACAGGCGAGCGGCTAGCAACAGCAAACGCCGCCGAGCGACCAAAGGGTCGCTCAGCGGCGTTTCTGCAGGTCAGCGGCTGTTTGTTGCGGTTGTTCAGCGTTCCTGAACGACCGCAGCCGGCGGCCCGGTTAGATGTCGTAGTACAGCTCGAACTCGTGCGGGTGCGGACGGAGCTGGACCGGGAGGATCTCCTCGGTGCGCTTGTAGTCGATCCACGTCTCGATGAGGTCGGGGGTGAACACGTCGCCCTGGGTGAGGAACTCGTGGTCAGCCTCGAGGTTGTCGAGGACCGCGTTCAGCGACGTCGGGACCATGTCGATCTCGGCGTACTCCTCCGGCGGGAGCTCGTAGATGTTCTTGTCGATCGGGGCCGGCGGCTCGATCTTGTTCTTGATGCCGTCGATGCCGGCGAGCAGCAGGGCCGAGAAGGCCAGGTAGGGGTTGCTCGACGGGTCGGGGCAGCGGAACTCGATGCGCTTGGCCTTCGGGTTCGAGCCCGTGATCGGGATGCGGACGCAGGCCGAACGGTTGCGGGCGGAGTAGACCAGCGCGATCGGGGCCTCGAAGCCCGGGACCAGACGGTGGTAGGAGTTCACGGAGGGGTTCGTGAACGCCAGCAGCGACGGCGCGTGCTTCAAGATGCCGCCGATGTAGTGACGGGCGGTGTCGGACAGTCCGCCGTAGCCGGCCTCGTCGTAGAACAGCGGCGAGCCGTCCTTCCAGACCGACTGGTGCACGTGCATGCCCGAGCCGTTGTCGCCGAAGATCGGCTTCGGCATGAAGGTCACCGTCTTGTCCGCGGCCCACGCCGTGTTCCGGACGATGTACTTGAACTTCATGATGTCGTCCGCCGCCTTGAGCAGCGTGTCGAACTTGTAGTTGATCTCCGCCTGGCCGGCCGTGCCGACCTCGTGGTGACCACGCTCGAGGACGAGGCCCGCGTTCGCGAGGTTCGTCATCATGTCGTTGCGCAGGTCGGCCGTCTGGTCGGTCGGCGCGACGGGGAAGTAGCCGCCCTTGTAGCGGACCTTGTAGCCACGGTTGTCGGTCAGGTCGTCACCCGTCGACCACGCCGACTCCAGCGACGTGATCTCGTAGAACGACTTGTTGGCGCTCGTGCCGTAGTTGACGCGGTCGAAGATGTAGAACTCGGCCTCGGGGGCGAAGAACGCGGTGTCGCCGATGCCAGTGGTGGCGAGGTACGCCTCGGCCTTGCGGGCGATGTTGCGGGGGTCGCGCGAGTACGCCTCGCCGGTGATCGGGTCGTGGACGAAGAAGTCCATCGCGATCGTCTTGCGACGCTTGAACGGGTCGACGTAGGCCGTGCCGAAGTCGGGGTAGAGCACCATGTCGGACTGGTCGATGCTCTGGAAGCCGCGGATCGACGAGCCGTCGAAGGCCACACCGTTCTCGGCGGCGTCGGCGTCGAACGTCCACGCCGGCAGCGTCACCTGCTGCTGGATGCCGGGCAGGTCGGTGAAGCGGACGTCGAGGTACTCGACGCCCTCGTCCTTGACGTACTTGAAGAACTCGTCGGCATTGCCGAACATGGGGCCTCCTCAGCCACGCGATGGTGGCCTGGTCGTCGATGTGGCGGGAGCGGACGCCTCGGCGGCCGCGTCACCGACGCTAGGCAGAGGCAGTTTCCCTACCGTCACTCCATTGTTTCGGGCATGTTACAAGTCGCGCCCGAGGATGAACGCCACGTGTCGGCGGTGAGCCGCCCGCTAGGCTCACGACGTGTACGACGTCTCGCTCGGTCGCCGCCTGCTGGCCCTCTTCATCGACTGGGCGGTGGCGATGCTCAGCGTCGTCGCGGTCACCCGGACGCCGCTGGCGGGGGAGGGGGCCGTCAGCTCCTTCGTCACCCTCGGCGTGTTCTTCGTCGAGGTCACGCTCCTGACCGGCGTGCTCGGCTACTCGATCGGCAAGCGCGTGCTGGGCCTACAGGTCGTCTCGCCCGAGGGACAGCCGATCGGTCTCCCGCGCGCGGCGTTGCGCACGGCGCTGCTGTGCCTCGTGATCCCCGCCGTCATCCAGAACGAGGACCACCGCGGGCTGCACGACATCCTGTCCGGGTCGCGTGTCGCCCGCCTCGGGATCTGACGCCGCTCAGCGGTCGAGGTCGGCGCGGTTGCGCTCCACCGACACGACCGTCGCGCCGTCGAAGCAGAAGCGCGCGACGCCGCGGTAGGAGTCGCGGTACGTCGTCCGCGCGTACAGGCACGACGCGCCCGACGGCTCCGCCGAACCGCCCTCCCGGACGAACGTGCGCGCCAGGTCGGGGTCGTCCGTTCCACCGGCCTCGCGGACGTCGTCGGTCGTGAGCGCGTCGCCGCGCGCGTCGAGCGAGCGGTACGTCTGGCCCGTCATCTCGCCCGGCGTCGCCGCCTGGCACGCGCCGGTCCCCAGGGCCGCCGCGAGCGCCAAGCTCGTCCACGTGCGGGACATCAGCCCCGCATCTGGCGCCGGGCGCCCTTCATGCTCGTCGGCACGGGGCCGCGCGGCATGGGCGCCGCCGGACGCATCGCGTCGAGCGCCTTCAGCTTGTTGAGGATGGCGGTCTGCTCCGCCGGCTTGATCGCGTTCGGCAGCTTGCGCACGTGCTTGATCAGCTTCGGCAGCGGCACCTCGCCCTCGCCGCGACCGACGACGACCTCGAGCACCGGCACCTCGTCGCCGACGATGCGTGCATGCTTCTTGCGCTCGGAGGCGATCAGGCTGCGCACGCGCGTGGAGTTGCCCTCGCCGACGAGGATGATGCCCGGACGCCCGACGACGCGGTGCACGACGTCCTGGTTCTTGTTGAACGCGGCCGCCTGCTTGACGTGGTATCCACGACGCAGCATCTGCAGCGCGCCCGCGGCGGCGCCCGTCTGGCCCTCGACCTGCGAGTAGGCCGCCTTCTCCGCGCGCCGTCCCAGCACGAACAGCGCACCGAGGATGCCGAACAGCACCGAGATGATGACCGTGAGGACGATCGCGAGCACGCCCGTGCCGACGAACGTCAGCAGCAGGACGGCCGGGATGCCGGCACCCAGCACGAAGGCCAGCAGCATGAACAGTCCGACGTTGCGGTCGGACTGCTTGGTGATCTTGTACGCCTGGCGCAGCTGGCGCAGACGTCCCTCGGGCGGGGCGGCAGGGGTGGACATGCCGTCCATCCTACGGGTGCCTCAGGCGGCGCCGTCCGTGTGGCGGAGCACGACCTCGCCCGTGGACTCACGCTTCTCGACGGCCTGCTGGTAGAGGCGTCCGGCGCGGTACGACGAACGCACGAGCGGGCCCGACATGACGCCCGCGAAGCCGATCTCGTCGGCCTCGTCCTTGAGCTCGACGAACTCCTCGGGCTTCACCCAGCGCTCGACGGGGTGGTGGCGCGGGGAGGGGCGCAGGTACTGCGTGATGGTGATGAGGTCGCAGCCCGCCTCGTGCAGGTCGCGCAGCGCCTGCGAGACCTCCTCGCGGGTCTCGCCCATGCCGAGGATGAGGTTGCTCTTGGTGACCAGTCCGTAGTCGCGCGCCTGCGTGATGACGTCGAGCGAGCGCTCGTACGTGAACGCCGGACGGATGCGCTTGAAGATGCGCGGCACGGTCTCAACGTTGTGCGCGAGGACCTCCGGCCGGGAGCTGAAGACCTCCTCGAGCAGGTCGGGCTTGCCGTTGAAGTCGGGGATGAGGTTCTCGACGCCGGTGCCCGGGTTGAGCTCGTGGATCTTGCGGACCGTCTCGGCGTACAGCCATGCGCCACCGTCGGGCAGGTCGTCGCGGGCGACGCCGGTGATCGTCGAGTAGCGCAGCTCCATCTTCTGCACGCTCTCGGCCACGCGGCGCGGCTCGTCGCGGTCGAGCGGGGCCGGCTTGCCGGTGTCGATCTGGCAGAAGTCGCAGCGACGGGTGCACTGCTCGCCGCCGATGAGGAAGGTGGCCTCGCGGTCCTCCCAGCACTCGAAGATGTTGGGGCAGCCGGCCTCCTGGCAGACCGTGTGCAGACCCTCGCCCTTCACGAGCTTCATCAGCTCGTTGTACTCAGGACCCATCTTCGCGCGGGTCTTGATCCACTCGGGCTTCTTCTCGATCGGGGTCTGGCTGTTGCGGACCTCGAGTCGAAGCATCTTGCGGCCGTCCGGTGCGATCGTCACGCCGTCCAGCGTACGCCGCCGTCCCAGCGTCGCCACGGGCGCACGCCTACCCGGGCGTAGCCTCGCTAGGGTCGAGGCGTGAGCATCCTCGACCGCTCCTGGACCCGACCTCGGCCCACGCGCGCCCAGCTGGCGACCGACGTCGTCCTGGGGGTCGTCGCCGCCCTCGTGAGCGTCGCGTCCGTGCAGGTCTATGCCAGCGCCTCGGGCGTCTCGACGGGCTGGAGGGGCGTCGAGGCGTACCTGTGGTTCGCACTCGGCGGGCTCGCCCTGTGCTGGCGCCGTCGGTACCCGCTGACCGTCCTCGTGCTGGTCTCCGCCGTCTTCGTCGTCGTCGGCGAGCGGCTGCTCGAGCTGGGCGCCGTGTTCACGATCCAGATGGTGCTCTTCGCCGCGCTCTACGCCGCGTGGGCGTGGTCGCGGCGTCCGAGATCGCTGATGGTCGTCACCGTCGTGGTGCTCGTCGGCATGTTCGGCTGGCTGCTGTGGTCGTTCGGCCGCGACCTCATGCCGCCGCTGGGGGAGCAGACCGGGCTGCTGCCGCCCAAGATCGCGCTCATCGTCTACAGCGTCGCGCTGAACGTCATGTACTTCTTCGGCGCCATCGCCTGGGGGCAGGCCGCCTACCTGAGCGCCCGCCGCAGCGCGCTCGTCGAGGACCAGCGCGAACGCGAACGGGCCGTGCAGGACGTCGAGCAGCAGCAGGCCGTGCAGGCCGAGCGGGTGCGCATCGCCCGCGACCTGCACGACGTCGTCGCGCACCACGTCAGCGGCATCGGCGTGCAGGCGGCGGGTGCCAGCCGGCTCCTCGAGGCCCGGCCCGAACGAGCCCGCGAGGCGCTCGGGGCGATCGAGACGTCGTCGCGCCAGGCCGTCGCGCAGATGCACCAGATCGTCGGTCTGCTGCGCTCGGACGACGAGGGGACCCCGTCGGACCGCGGCCCCCAGCCGGGTCTCGAGGACGTCCGCCAGCTCGCCGTGACGACCGACCGCCCGACCGTCGAGGTGCACTGCGTCGGGGAGACGTTCCCCGTGCCCGACACGGTCGGGCTGTCGCTCTACCGCGTCGCGCAGGAGGCGCTCAGCAACGTGCGACGTCACTCCGCGGCGACGTCAGCGCGGGTGACCCTGCGCCACCTCAGCGAGCCGGGGGAGCGCGCCGCGGTCGAGGTCGAGGTGCTCGACGACGGCCCCACCCGGTCCACGCCCCGCGAGGACGGCGGCGGGTTCGGGCTCGACGGCATCCGTGAGCGCGTCGCCATGCACGGCGGCCTCGCCGACATCGGCCCCCGACCCACGGGCGGCTTCCGCGTGCGGGTGCGCATCCCCGTCGACCGGGAGGACGGATGAGCGACCAGGCCCCCATCCGCGTGCTGCTCGTCGACGACCAGGAGCTCATCCGCGCCGGGTTCTCGATGATCCTGGAGATCGAGGACCACATCGAGGTCGTGGGGGAGGCCCGCGACGGCGACGAGGCGCAGCGCCAGGTCGCCACGCTCACGCCCGACGTCGTGCTCATGGACGTGCAGATGCCCGGCACGGACGGCATCACCGCCACCGAGCGCATCGTCGCGGAGCACCCCGACACCCGGGTGCTCATCCTGACGACCTTCGACGACGACGAGTACCTGTTCGCGGCCCTGCAGGCCGGCGCGAGCGGGTTCCTGCTGAAGAACTGCCCGCCCGAGGACCTCGTGAGCGCCATCGGCCTCGCCGCCCAGGGTCACGGGCTGCTCGCGCCCGAGGTCACGCGTCGCGTCATCGCCCGCTCCACCGGCCGCGCCCGCGGCGACGCGACCGTCCTCGACGACCTCACCGACCGCGAGCGCGACGTGCTCCGTGCGCTCGCCCGCGGGCTCAGCAACGCCGAGATCGCGGCCGAGATGTACGTCAGCAGCGCGACGGTGAAGTCGCACGTCTCGCGCATCCTCACGAAGCTCGGTGCCCGCGACCGCGTGCAGGCGGTGATCGTCGCGTTCGAGTCCGGCCTGATGGATGACTGAACCCGATGCCCGAACCCGACTGAGCGCAGCGAAGGAGCGGTGAGGGCAGGTCGAGTGGTGCACGCCGAAGGCGTCTCGCTGTATCGAGACCTCGGCAGCGGTCAGGCTCGGGTGGGTGCCCGCTCGACGCTGATCCGCCCCGAGTGGTCTCGATACGCGGCCTCGAGCTCGCTGGCGCTCGCCGCGTCCGCTACTCGACCAGCGGTGGGGGTGGCGGCTCTGCGCTGATCCGCTCCGAGTGGTCTCGATACGCGGCCTCGAGCTCGCTGGCGCTCGCCGGGTCCGCTACTCGACCTGCGGTGGGGGGTGGGGTGGGCTCGACCTAGCCGAAGGGGGGAGGCGACGGTGGCCGCGCGGCCGATGTGGTGAACCTGGACGGATCCCTAGCGTGGACGCATGATCACCGTCGAGAAGCTCAGCAGACGCTACGGGGACGTCACGGTCGTCGACGACGTGTCCTTCGAGGTCCGGCCGGGACGCACCACGGGCTTCGTGGGTGCGAACGGTGCGGGCAAGACCACCACCATGCGGATGATCATGGGGGTGCTCGGGGCCAGCTCGGGAGAGGTGCGCTGGAACGGGGAGCCCATCACCGCCGACGTGCGTCGGTCCTTCGGCTACATGCCCGAGGAGCGCGGGCTCTACCCGCGGATGAACCTCGTCGACCAGCTCGTCTACTTCGCGCGGCTGCACGGGCTCGACGCCCGCGACGCGCGCTCCCGCGTCGACGAGCTCCTCGAGCACTTCGACCTCGCCGACCGCGGCGGCGACCTGCTCGACACCCTGTCGCTCGGCAACCAGCAGCGCGTCCAGATCGCCGCGTCGCTCGTGCACCGCCCGAGCGCCCTCGTCCTCGACGAGCCGTTCTCCGGCCTCGACCCGCTCGCCGTCGATTCGATGGTCGACCTGCTCCAGCAGGAGGCCGCCGACCTGCCGCTGCTGTTCTCCAGCCATCAGCTCGACCTCGTCGAGCGGCTCTGCGACGACCTCGTCATCCTGTCCGGCGGTCGCGTCGTGGCCGCCGGCCCCGTCGACGAGCTGCGCGACAGCGGTGCCGTCCGCTACCGCGTCGTCATGGACGGCACCGACGCCGCCTGGCTGCGCGACCTGCGCGGGGTGCGCACCCTCGACGTCGACGGCGACGAGGCGCTCGTCGAGCTCGACGGACTCAAGCCCGCCGAGCTGACGCGTGCCGCCTTCGAGCGCGGCCCGGTCGTCGAGGTCGCCCGCGTGCACCAGCCCCTGTCCGACATCTTCCGGGAGTCCGTCCGATGAGCACCCACAGCCCGCACCCCGACCAGAGCAGCGGCACGCCCGCGCCGCGTGATGCGTGGAAGGTCGTCGCGCGACGCGAGATCGACGTGCAGGTGCGGAGCAAGTCGTTCCGCATCGGTCTGCTCGTGACGGTGATCGGCATCGTCGCCACGATCGTCGGCGTCCACTGGTTCCAGAACCGCGACACGACGCAGACGGTCGCCGTCGTCGAGCCCGCGGCCGCCGCAGTCGTCAAGGCTGCCGACCAGCTCGCCGGCGACGACACCCTCACCATCCGCTCGAAGGACGTCGCCGACACCGCCGCTGCCGAGCGGGCCGTGAAGGACGGCGACGCCGACGCCGCCCTGCTCGCCACCGACGACGGCTACGAGCTGGTGGGGGAGCGCGACGTCGACGCGACCGTGCGGCAGTCCGTCACCGCGGCGGTGCGCGCGACGGCCCTGCAGGACAACGCCGCCGCCCAGGACGTCGACCTGTCTGCGCTCGACGCCGGCACCGTCACCTCGGAGCGTCTGCTCGACCCGGCCGCCGAGAACGCCGGCCTTCGCCAGGCGACATCGTTCGTCTTCGTGCTGCTCTTCTTCCTGACGGCGCTCGGGCTGGGCATGGGCATCGCGGGCAGCGTGACGCAGGAGAAGGAGAGCCGGGTCGTGGAGATCCTCGCCGCCGCCGTGCCGATCCGACAGCTGCTGTGGGGCAAGGTCGTCGGCAACACGGTGCTCGCCGTCGTGCAGATCGTCGCCTACGCGGCCGCTGGGGTCGTCGGTCTGCTGGTCACCGACCAGGCCGGCGCGCTCGACGTGGTCGGCCCGCCGATGCTCTGGTACGTCCTGTTCTTCCTGGTCGGGTTCGTCGCCCTCGCCAGCCTGTGGTCGGTCGCCGGGTCGCTGGCGTCGCGCACGCAGGACCTGCAGTCGACGACCATGCCCGCGCAGATGCTCCTGCTCGTACCGTACTTCCTCGCCGTCCTCGGCGGGGAGGGCATCAAGACGGTCGTGTCGATGATCCCGGTCGTCTCGTCGATGATGATGCCGGCGCGCCTCGTCGAGGGATCCGTGCCCGCCTGGCAGGTCGCGGTCGCACTCGGCGGCACGCTGCTCGCGGCGGTGCTGCTGGTGCGGGTCGGAGCCCGCGTGTTCGAGCGGACCCTGCTGCGCACCGGCGACAAGATCGGCTACCGCGAGGCGCTCTCCCTGGCCGAGTAGGTCCGCGTCAGGCGCGCGCCGCCCCCGGGAGCCCCAGCACGGGCACCTGGGGGTGCGCGTCGTCGTGGACCAGGTCGGGCGACGACGTGTACGGCTCCCAGCCCAGCAGGTCGACGAGGTGCGGACGCACGGCGTCGGCCGCCTCGGGCACGCTGACCCGGCGTCCCAGCTCGGCGGTCAGGGTCGTCACGCCGGCGTCGGCGATGCCGCACGGCACAAACCGGTCGTACCAGGAGAGGTCCACGTCGGCGTTCAGCGAGAAGCCGTGCATCGTCACGCCACGGGTGACGCGGATGCCGATCGCCGCGACCTTGCGCTCCGGACCGCGGTCGTCGGCCGCGACCCAGACGCCGGAGCGTCCCGGCACCCGACCCGTCGCGACCCCGAGGTCGGCGACGGCGCGGATCAGCGCCTCCTCGACGCGGCGGACGTAGTCGACGACGAGGACGTGCGACGGCAGCCGCGTGATCGGGTACCCGACCAGCTGGCCCGGACCGTGGAACGTGATCTTGCCGCCGCGGTCGACGTCGACGACGGGCGTGCCGTCGAACGGGCGCTCGTGCGGCTCGGTGCGCTTGCCGGCCGTGTAGACGGGCGGGTGCTCGAGCAGGAGCGCGGTGTCGGCGAGCTCGTCGGCCACCCGCTGCGCGTGCAGCTCGCGCTGCAGCTCCCAGGCCGTCTCGTAGTCGAGGGCGCGGTCGCCGTACCAGTCGTCGATGATCTGCAGGCTCACGCTCCTACCGTAGCCCCGGTGTGGACGACGGTTCGACGCGAGCGGGTGGGCCGTCGAGGCTGACGTCATGACCAGCTGGCTCGCGGCGCTCGTGACGTGGTGCAGCACGCTGCTCGGCACCGGCGACGCCGACCCCGCCTGCCTGGATCTCGGCCGCCTCGACGCCCTGCGGGCGGAGGCGTTCGCGAGCGCCGACCCGGCCGGGCTGCACGACGTCTACGCGTCGCGGACGCTGCGCGAGGCCGACGCGCAGGTGCTGCGCAGCTGGACCGATCGGGGGCTCCGGCTCGAGGGCATGGCGCAGCAGCGCACCTCGTGCCGCGTGGTGGAGCGGTCGAGCCGCGAGGTCGTGCTCGACGTCGTCGACCGGCTCGGACCCACCCGAGCCGTGGGCGACCAACGGGTGCACCGGCTGCCCAGCGACCAGCCGACGCGACGCACGGTCGTGCTCACGTGGACGGCGGACGGCTGGCGCGTCGGCGCCGTCCGGTGATCGTCAGGCCAGGGCCGAGCGGAGGGCCGACGGCAGGTCGCCGTCCTCGAAGACGAAGCCGTTGTCGAGCAGGACCTGCGGCACCATGCGCAGCGAGCCGAGCAGGTCGTCCGAGAGCGCGCCCAGCGCCACGCGCAGCACGGGGGCCGGGGCGACGAGCACGGTCGGCCGCCCCAGCACGTCGCCGAGCGCCTTCGTGAACTCGGCGTTCGTGGGTGCCTCGGGCAGCGACAGGTTCACCGGGCCGGTGATGCTGTCGCGCTCCAGCAGGAACGTCACGGCGCGCACCCAGTCGCGGCGCGACATGACCGACATGCGCTGACGACCGTTGCCCAGCCGAGGACCCAGGCCGAGCTTGAACGGCAGCAGCATGGGTCGCAGCAGACCGCCCTCGTCGTCGAGGGGGAGGCCCGTGCGCAGGTGCACCACGCGCTGGCCGGCCTGCTCGGCCTCGACCGTGGCGCCCTCCCACGCGACGCACAGGTCGGCGAGGAAGCCGTCGCCGCGTCCGGCCGACTCCGTGAGCCGGTCCTGGCCGCGGTCGGCGCCGTAGATGCCCATCGCCGAGCCCGACAGCAGCACTGTCGGGGAGCTCGACGCCGCCACCGCACGGGCGATGGTGGTGGTCGAGTCGACTCGCGACGACCAGAGCTGCTTCTTGTAGGCCTTCGTCCGCGGCCACCGGGCGATGGTCGCGCCCGACAGGTTGACGACGGCGTCGGCGCGGTCGATGAGCACCTGGTCGATCCGGCCGGCGGAGGGGTCCCACAGGGAGGCGTCAGGACCGGGGGTGCCGGAACGCACCAGCCGCGTCACCTGGTGGCCCTGGTCCCGCAGGTGCGAGACCAGGGCCGAGCCCAGGAAGCCGGACGCGCCGCCGACGACGACGTGCATCAGCGGGTCAGAGCTCGCCCTCGAAGGAGCCGCTCTGCAGTCGCTCCTTGACCGCCGTCAGGAACCGACCGGCGTCGGCACCGTCGATGAGGCGGTGGTCGTAGGTCAGCGCCAGGTACGCCATGCTGCGCACCGCGATGCTGTCGCTGCCGTGCGCGTCGGTGATGACGACCGGACGCTTGACGACGGCACCGACACCCAGGATCGCGACCTGCGGCTGGTTGATGATCGGCGTGTCGAAGAGCGCGCCGTTGCTGCCGAGGTTGGTGATCGAGAACGTGCCACCGGACAGTTCGTCCGGCTTGATCTTGTTCGTGCGGGTGCGCTCGGCCGCGTCGGCGATCTTGCGCGCCAGCCCGGCGATCGAGAGGTCGCCGGCGTCCTTGATCGTCGGCACGAGCAGACCGCGCTCGGTGTCCACCGCGATGCCGAGGTGCTCACCGGCCGGGTACGTGACCGTGCCGGCCTCGAGGTCGAGCGCCGCGTTGAGCGTCGGGTACTGCTTGAGCGCCTCGACCGCCGCCTTCGCGAAGAACGGCAGGTACGTCAGCTTGACGCCCTCGCGCTCCAGGAACGCGTCCTTGTGCTTGGCGCGCAGTCGGGCGATCTCGGTGACGTCGACCTCGTGCACCTGCGTGAGCTGGGCCGAGATCTGCAGCGACTCGGTGAGCCGCGAGGCGACCACCTTGCGCAGCCGGCTGAGCTTCTCGGTCTTGCCGCGCAGCGGCGACGGCTCCGAGGAGGCGGCCGGGGCGGGCGCGGACGGGGCCGACGCAGCCGGGGCGGGGGCCGCGGCCTGCTCGGCCTTCTTGGCCGCGTCGAGGACGTCCTGCTTGCGGATGCGACCGCCGACGCCGCTGCCCGTGATGGTGGCGAGGTCGACGCCGTGCTCCTTGGCGAGCTTGCGCACGATCGGCGTCACGTAGGTGTCGCCGCCGCTCTGCGTCGAGGCGCCCGACGTCTGCGGGGCCTCCTGCTTCGGCTCGGGGCGCGCCTCGTTCTCCGGGTGAGCCTGCTTCTCCGGCTGCGCCGTCGGGGCGGGAGCGGACTCGCTCTTCGAGACCTCCTCGGCCTTCTCCGGCTGGCTCTTCTCGGCCTCGGCGGCCTCCTCGAGCTCCTCGGCCTGCGCCGGCTCCTCGGCGGGGTCGCTGTCGAGCGACGGGGCCTCGTCGGACGAGCCGCCCGAGGAGGAGCCGGCGGCGGACGCGTCGCCGACGACGGCCAGCACGGCGCCGAGGTGCCCGCGACGGGGGAGGGGATCTCGGTGTCGACCTTGTCGGTGGAGATCTCGAGCAGCGGCTCGTCGACCTCGACGGTGTCGCCGACGTTCTTGAGCCAGGTGGTGACGGTGCCCTCGGTGACGCTCTCGCCGAGCTCAGGCAGCGTGACCTCGGTGCCCTCGCCGGTGGACTTCGTCTCCAGGTGCGGCTCCTCGCCGTGCTGGTTGACGGGCGTGCCGTCGTCCTCGCGCGCCGGCTCCTGGTGCCCGCGACGGGGGAGGGGATCTCGGTGTCGACCTTGTCGGTGGAGATCTCGAGCAGCGGC
Organism: Propionibacteriales bacterium; assembly: GCA_026392465.1. Lineage (GTDB taxonomy): Bacteria > Actinomycetota > Actinomycetes > Propionibacteriales > Nocardioidaceae > Aeromicrobium. The sequence goes on along the minus strand of JAPLCA010000006.1, from coordinate 13,451 downwards.
TCGTCGACCTCGACGGTGTCGCCGACGTTCTTGAGCCAGGTGGTGACGGTGCCCTCGGTGACGCTCTCGCCGAGCTCGGGAAGGGTGACGGTCGTTGCCATGATGTCGTCCTCGTTCGGGTCAGGCGTGCGAGTGGAGGGGCTTGCCGGCCAGGGCGAGGGCAGCCTCGCCGAGAGCCTCGTTCTGGGTGGGGTGCGCGTGGATCAGCTGCGCGACGTCCTCGGGGTAGGCCTCCCAGTTGACGATGAGGGAGGCCTCGCCGACCTGCTCGCCGTAGCGGGCGCCGATCATGTGGACGCCGACGATCGGACCGTCCTTCTCGCGGACGAGCTTGATGACGCCGGCCGTGCCCAGGATCTGGCTCTTGCCGTTGCCGCCGAGGTTGTACTCGACCGTCTCGACGTTGTCGTCGCCGTACTTCTCCTTGGCCTGCGGCTCGGTGATGCCGACCGACGCGAGCTCGGGGTCGCAGTAGGTGACGCGCGGGATGCCCGGGTCGAGGACGGGCTGCGGCGAGAGGCCCGCGATCTCCTCGGCCACGAAGATGCCGTGGGCGAAGCCGCGGTGCGCGAGCTGCAGGCCGGGCACGAGGTCGCCGACGGCGAAGACGCCCGGCTGGTTCGTGCGCAGGCGCTCGTCGGTGGGGACCCAGCCGCGGTCGACCGTGACGCCGGCCTCCTCGAAGCCGTTGCCGTTGCCGTTCGGGCCGCGACCCACCGCGACGAGGACGAGGTCGGTCTCGATGGTCGAGCCGTCCTCGAGCGACACCGTGACGCCGCTGTCGGTCTGCTCGACGCCGGAGAACTTGGTGCCGGTCTTGAAGGCGATCTTGCGCTTGCGGAACGCGCGCTCGAGGTTCTTCGACAGCGTCGGGTCCTCCAGGGGGACCAGCGACGGGAGCGCCTCGATGATGGTGACCTCGGCGCCGAACGAGCGCCAGACGGACGCGAACTCCACGCCGATGACGCTGCCGCCGATGATGACGACCTTCTCGGGGACCTCGCTCATCGTGAGGGCCTCCTCGCTCGTCACCACGCGGCCGCCGATCTCGAGGCCGGGCAGGCTGCGGGCGTAGGAGCCGGTCGCGAGCACGACGTTGCGGCCGGTGTACTGCTGGCCGTCGACCTCGACCGTGCCGCCGCCGTCGGCGTCGGTGGAGACGAGGCGACCCTCACCCTCGACGACCGTGATGCCGCCGGACTTGATGAGGCCCTGCAGGCCCTTGTAGAGACGGTCGATGACGCCGGCCTTGTAGCTGTTGACCTGCGCCATGTCGATGCCCTCGAACGTCGCCTTGACGCCGTAGGTCTCGCTGTGGCGGGTCTCGTCGGCGACCTCGGCGGCGTGCAGCAGCGCCTTGGTCGGGATGCAGCCGTTGTGCAGGCAGGTGCCGCCGAGCTTGCCCTTCTCGACGAGCGCGACGCTGAGGCCGAGCTGCACCGCACGGAGGGCACAGGCGTAACCGCCGCTGCCGCCGCCCAGGATGACGATGTCGAAGGTGTTCGTGCTCTGGTCGCCCGGGCTGTCCGCCACAGTGTCCTCCCGCGTGGAATGGTCGTTCGCCAGCCATCTTGTCACCCTCGGCCCACGCCGCACCACGGGGGGAGCGACCGGTGAGTAGGTTCTCCGGACTCGTCGGTGGGCCTGGTTCGCGGGGCCCGTCGCAGGGCCCGTCCCGGGGCTCGTGCTGAGGCTCGTGCTGGGGCTCGTCGAGGGGATCCTCCGGGGGAGCTCTCGGTTCGGACCGGGCCCGGCGCCACCAGTGGTCGGGCAGAATGTCGCCATGGCACTGTTCGGCCGCCGACGCGGCAGCTCCGACCGGCGCACCGTGCGTGACGACATGGCGGCGCTGCGCGACTGGGCGACCATCCGGCACGGCGTCGAGGCGTACGTGGAGCCCCGCACCTCCTTCAACGAGCCGACGGTCGTGCTGGTCGCGTCCGACGGCGAGTCGATCCGCCGTCGGGTGGAGTCCTACAAGGCGGCCGCCGAGCTGGCACGCAAGCTCGGGATCCCGGTCTACGACGCGAACCGCGTGGGCTACCCGCAGCGGATGCGCGACTACGCGGTGCGCCAGCAGGGTCGCTCGACCGGGCACACCGCGTCGGCCACCAGCCGCGACCCGCGTCGCTCCACCCCTGGCGGCGGACCGACGCGTCCTGCGGCCGGTCCGCGACCGCTGTCGCCGAGCGAGCGCGACGCGATCGCGACCCTCCAGGTCTCGGCCGACGTCGCCGGCGGTGACGTCACCGTCCGCCCCGACGACGAGGTGCTCCGCCGCTGGTGGAAGCAGGCGCGGGCCCGTTCGCACCCCGACCGTCGCGGTGGCGACCGCACGGAGTGGGACGAGGTCGAGCAGGCCGCCCAGACCCTCAACCTCTCCTGACCCCAATCCCCAGGACGTCGTAGTCCCCACGATTCGGTACGTCATCGCCCACGTCCGGCTCCGGAACGGGCGATGACATACCGAATCGTGGGGACGTCAGGGGATGTCAGGGGATGTCAGGGGCGGGGGTCGGCGTGCTCCGGGGGCCAGACCACGGCGAAGCGCTCGAACCTGGTCTCCATGGCGTCGACGTCGACGTCGTCCGCGAGCCCCAGGACGCGACGGGCGAAGTCGCGGTGCGCCTGCAACCACCAGTCGCGAGTGAGGTCGCCCTCGCCCTCGTCACGGGCGAACGCGTCGTCGACGGAGTCGAGGCGTCCGACGCGCACGTCGACGGTCCGCAGCACGACCCGCGACCGCCCGGAGCCGTCGAGCACGACCCAGTGGTCGCCGACCCTGACGGGGTGGTCGTCGGGGCACACCGGGCCGGCTGTCGCCCGTTTGCCGCCGGCCAGCACCAGGGCCAGGAGCTCGTCGGCCATCGCGGGGGAGTCGCCGAACGGCTCCACCGCGGGCTCGACGTCGGCCGCCTCGGGACGGGCGGCGACGTAGTCGGCCCAGAGGTCGTCGGTCACGACCATCCGGCCTCGTCGAGACCGCCGGGCACCTCGACGTCGGGCGACGAGTCGTAGGGCGTGCGCGTGAACGCGAAGGTGGCGAGGTCGAGCTGGACCGGCCGCCCGTCGGCGTCGCGGCGGACCGTGAGCCGCTCGTTCTCGTAGTAGCCGCCGAGGCCGACCCAGCCGTCACCGTCGGGACGGAACCGGGCCCCGCGGCCGACGCCGGGCGTGCCGAGCACGAGGTGGTCGCCGTCGAGCCGTGCCGTGGAGCGGCTGGTGCCCCAGAACCAGTCGCCCACGAGGTCGAGGTGGTCGCGCTGCCCGGGTCGGCGGACCCACGGTGTCGGGGTCCGCGGCTCGTGGCTGCGCACGAGCTCGAGCAGGTCGGTGTCGAGCGTGCCGAGACCGGACGTGACGTTGGCGAGCACCACCACGCCGTCGCCGGAGTCGACGTCCACGTGCAGCGACGCCAGGAACCCGGGCATCGAGCCCCCGTGGCCCACGAACCGTCGGCCCTGCTCGTTCCACACCTGCCAGCCGAGGGCGTGCGCCCCGGTCCAGGGCTGACCGGGGCGGTCGACGACGGCGACGGGCCGGTGCATCTCGCGCAGCGTCTCGGGAGCGAGCAGGCCGCCGGTGTGCCCGGCCGCGAACGCCGCCCAGCGGGCGAGGTCCTCGGCGCTCGACCAGAGCTGGCCGGCGGGGGCGAGCGCCACCGCGTCGTGCTCGGGCTCGACGTGGGCGAGGTCCGCGAAGGGGTGCACGGCGAGGCCGGGTGCGGCGGCGTCGTCGGGTCGGTGCCGCGTGGCCGTCATCCCGAGCGGGCGCAGCAGGTCGGCGTGCACGGCCTCGTGCCACGAGGTGCCGCGCAGCCGCGCGACCAGCTCACCGAGCACGCCGAAGCCGGTGTTCGAGTAGTGGAAGCGGGTGCCGGGCGTGAACAGCAGGCGTGGTCGTGACGCCACGAGGGCGTCCCACGGGTCACCGGGCGTGCGCTCCCACCACGGGCCGTTCGTCTCGGCCTGCAGCCCGGACGTGTGGCTGAGCAGCTGGGCGACGGTGACGGGGAGCTCGAGCTCGGCCAGGTGCTCGCCGATGCGGTCGTTGAGGTCGAGGCGTCCCTCGTCACGCAGCTGCAGCACCTGGGTCGCGACGAACGTCTTGGTGATCGACCCGATCCGGTACGCGGTGCGCGGCGTCGCCGGCGCGGAGGCGTCGGTGCCGTCGAGGTGACCGGCCGCGTCGCTCCACACGACCTGGCCGTCGCGGACGACGGCAGCCGCGACCGACGGGACGCGCCGCGTGCGCTGCTCCTCGGCCACCCGGGCCGAGAGGAGAGCCCGCGTGCGCTCCTGCAGCCCGCCGGCCGGCTCAGTCACCGGACGCGAGGTCCGACGCGAGGCGCACGAGGGTGCGGACCGAGACGCCGGTGCCGCCGGACGGCGTGTAGCCGTGCTCCCCGCCGTCGTTGAACGACGGGCCGGCGATGTCGAGGTGCGCCCAGGGCGTCTCCCCGACGAACTCGCGCAGGAACGCCGCGGCGAACAGGGTCCCGCCGTACGGCTTGGGGTTGTGCTGGCGGATGTCGGCGATCTTCGACGACGTGACCGCCGACTTCATCTCCTCGACGATCGGCAGCGGCCACATCGACTCGCCCGTCGTCCGTGCGGCGTCGAGGATCGCGTCGCTGAGGGCGTCGTCGTTGCCCAGCACGCCGGTGGTGCGCTCGCCGAGCGCGACGACGCAGGCGCCCGTGAGCGTGGCGACGTCGACGATGCGGTCGGCACCGGCCTCGACCGCGAGGGAGAGGCCGTCGGCGAGGACGAGGCGACCCTCGGCGTCGGTGTTGTGCACCTCGACCGTGGAGCCCGACCGCATGGTCAGGACGTCGCCCGGGCGCGTGGCCGAGCCGCTGGGCATGTTCTCGGCGAGGCAGGCGAAGGCGGTCACCTTGACCGGCAGGCCGAGCTCGGCGATCGCGAGCGTGGCGGCGACCACCGCCGCGGCGCCCGCCATGTCGATCTTCATGGTCTGCATGCCGGAGCCGCTCTTGATCGACAGGCCGCCGGAGTCGAACGTGATGCCCTTGCCGACGAGGGCGAGGTGGGTCACGGCCTTGCGCGGCTCGTAGGAGAGGCGGACGAGGCGCGGCGGGGCCTCCGAGCCGGCGCCGACGCCGAGGATGCCGCCACAGCCCTCCTTCTCGAGCCGCTTCTCGTCCCAGACCGAGACCTTGACCGGCTGGCGTCCGGCGACCTCGGCGATCTGGTCGGCGAAGGCCGGCGGTCGCAGGTCCCCGGGCGGGGTGTTGACCCAGTCGCGGGCGAGGGCGGTGGCGCGGGCGACGACGGCGGCGTGCTCGACGGCGTCGACGACCGTGCTCTGGCGCCCGAAGGCGGACAGGACCGTGACCGCGCCCAGCCGCGCGTCGTCGTCGGAGGCCTTCGTCTTGTACGCCTCGTACCGGTAGGCGCCGAGCAGTGCGCCCTCCGCGACGGCGACGACGTCGTCCGCGCCGGCCGGCTGCAGCGCCAGCGCGGCGGTGGAGGCCTTGAGCTTGACGGCGGCGCGCACGCCCGAGGCGGCGGCGCGGCGCAGCTCCTCGGCGTCGGGCTCTTCGCTGAGGCCGACCGCGACGACGGCGTTCGCCTTGGTGGCCTCGCCGCCGGGCGCCACGACGACCTGGCCCTTCTCCCCGGTGAAGCCGAGCAGTGCCAGCGTCGGGGCGAGGTCGGCCGCGTCGTCGTCGGTCCGCACACCCAGCACGAGGACGTCGGTCTTGACCGTCGAGGGCTTGGCGGTGCTGACGGAGACGTCAGGCAGGGAGGAGGCGGACGAGCGGACGGGCGTCGAAGGGGCCATGTCGCCCATGTAATCACGCAGCCCGCTACGTTGGCCGACATGGACCTGCTCCGTTCGCCGCTGCACGACCACCACGTGGCCCTCGGCGCCAAGATGGCCGAGTTCGGGGGCTGGTCGATGCCCCTGGAGTACCCGTCGGAGTCCGGTGGCGGCGTGCTCGCCGAGCACGCTGCCGTGCGCGAGGCGGCGGGCCTGTTCGACGTGAGCCACCTGGGCAAGGCCAGCGTCCGCGGCGCGGGCGCCGTCGACCACGTGAACGCGCACCTCACGAACGACCTGCGCCGCATCCGTCCCGGCCAGGCCCAGTACACGCTCTGCTGCGACGAGGACGGCGGCACCGTCGACGACCTCATCGCCTACGTGCGCAGCGACTTCGACGTCTTCCTCGTGCCCAACGCCGCCAACACGGCCGCGGTCGTGGAGCGGCTGCGCGCCGACGCGCCGGCCGGTGTCGAGGTCGTCGACCGCCACCGCGAGCTGGCCGTCCTCGCCGTGCAGGGCCCCGCGGCCGACGCGGTGCTCGCCGGGGTGGGCGTGCCCACCGACCACGGCTACATGTCGTTCGTCGAGGCGCCCGTCGGCGGCGCCGAGGCGATCGTGTGCCGCACCGGCTACACGGGGGAGAAGGGCTACGAGCTCGTCGTCCGGGCCGACGACGCCGCCGCCGTCTGGGAGGCGCTGCTGGCCGCCGGCGAGCCGCACGGGCTGCGGCCCTGCGGTCTCGGCGCGCGCGACACGCTGCGCACCGAGATGGGCTACCCGCTGCACGGCCACGAGCTGTCCGCCGAGATCTCCCCGGTCATGGCCCGGGCCGGCTGGGCCGTCGGCTGGGACAAGCCGGCCTTCACCGGCAAGGACGCCCTCGTGCGTCAGCGCGAGGAGAAGAGCGTCCCCCTGGTGCGGGGCATCGTCTCCACCGGCCGCGGCATCCCGCGGCCGGGCATGGTGGTGCGGGCCGTCGGACCCGACGGCGAGCCCGGCGACGTCGTCGGCGAGGTGACGTCCGGGACCTTCTCGCCCACCCTCCGGCAGGGGATCGGCCTGGCGCTGCTCGACCGAGCGGTCGGCGACGGCGACGACGTGCTCGTCGAGGTGCGACGTCGCGCGGAGCCGTTCAGGGTGACCAAGCCACCGTTCGTCGCCGCCTCGACCTGATCCCGGACCTCGTCCCGGCCTGCCGCACCGTCACGTCGGGGCGAGGATGGCACCACCGACCACGCACGACCGATCAGGAGGACGCCGATGAGCTGGACCTGGCTGCTGGAGACCGCCGACGGGCAGGAGAAGGGTCGTTCCGACGCCTTCGACAGCCGCGGCGACGCCGAGACGTGGATCGGGGAGACCTTCGCCGAGCTGCTCGACCAGGGCGTCGACCAGGCTCGGCTGCTGGACGGCGACACCGAGGTCTACGGACCGATGTCGCTGCACGGCGAGTAGCGCCGCCGGGCGCGTCGCCCGCCAGGAGCCGGGGTCAGACGCGCTCGCGAGGCTCCTCGCCGCGCGCGATCGCCGGCTTCGGCAGGCGGAAGCGGCGCAGCTGCGTGCTGCGCAGGACGGCGTAGCCGGTCGCGCCGCGCGTCGACTCGCCCGGGAACCGCAGCTTCAGCTGCTTGCGCAGGCCGCTGACCAGCAGGACCTCGTCGAGGATCGTCAGCAGGATCATGGCCGGCCACGCGATGACGGCGATGGTCTGCGTCGCCAGCGTCGGGACGACGCTGCAGATGAACACCACGACGAGCAGGGGCAGCAGGTACTCGGCGACGTTGCGACGACGGTCGACGTAGTCGCGCACGAACGCGCGCACCGGGCCGCGGTCGCGCGGCGGGAGGGCGTCACCCTTGCCGGCCCGCAGGGCCTCCTGCTGGCGACGGCGCAGGTCGGCGCGCGCCTGACGGTCGCGCTGCATCTGCTCCTTGCGCGTCATCGGCGTCTTCATCGCCTTCTTGCGCGCCGCCTCGGCCTCCTTGCGGCTCGGCGTCGCACGGCCCTTCTTGGCGGCCTGGGTGCGGTCGTCGGGGGCGGCGTTCTCCTGCGTCACGGCGTCACCCTACACAGCGCGCCCACGTGGTCCGGACGTCCACGTGCCGCAGCCCCGTAGGCTGACCGCATGGGCATCGGACGCAGGATCCGCGACATCTGGCGGTCGCGCTCGCACCGTGAGCTCGACGGCGACGCGCTGCGCAGCTCCCTCGACGACACCTACCGCGCGCAGCTCGCGCACCTGCAGAAGGTGCGCCGTGGCGTCGCCGACGTCACCACCAGCCGCAAGCGCGTCGAGGTGCGGCTGCGCCAGCTCGAGCAGCAGGCCGCGACGTTCGACGCGCAGGCTCGCGAGGCCGTGGAGCGCGGCGACGACACCGCCGCCCGCACGGCGCTCGGCCGCAAGGTCGGGCTCGAGGACTCCCTCGCCGACCTGCGCGAGCGGCACGCCGCGCTGCAGCAGGAGGAGGCGACCATCACCGACGCCGCCACCCGGCTCGAGGACAGCATCGAGGACTTCCGGCTCCGCAAGGACACGCTGACCGCCCGCGCGTCAGCGGCCGAGGCCCGCTCCCAGCTGACCAGCGCCGACACCGGCATCGCGTCGTCGTTGAGCAGCGTCAACCAGCAGATGGAGGCCGCCGAGCGGCACACCCGCGAGCTGGAGGCCCGTGCCGACGCGGTCGACGAGCTCGTCGCCGACGGCATCGTGGCGCGACCGGGGGAGAGCAGCGACGACCTCGAGGCGCGGCGCTTCGACCGCGAGCTGGGTCTCGACGTCCCGCATGGCACCGAGGTGGAGGGAGAGGGCCGTGGCCCGCAGCAGGTTCAGGGCTGACCGGGGGCTCACGCTCCGCATGGGCGGGGTGAGCCTCGGGCTGGGCGCGCTCTACGTCGCGTTCGGTGCCGTCCTCATCTCCTTCTCCGGCAGCGCGGTGGTCGGCCTGGTCATCACCGTCGCGCTGGCGTGGGGGCAGTGGTACTTCTCCGACACGCTCGCGCTGAAGTCGATGGGTGCGCGGGTCGTGAGCCCCGAGCAGGCGCCCGAGCTGCACGCCATGATCGACCGGCTGTGCGTCATGGCCGACATGCCGAAGCCGACCGTCGCGGTGGCCGTCACCGACCTGCCCAACGCGTTCGCGACCGGCCGCACGCCACGCCACTCCGCCGTCTGCGTGACCACGGGCATCATGCAGCGCCTCGACGCCGACGAGCTCGAGGGCGTGCTCGCGCACGAGCTGTCCCACGTGGCCAACCGCGACGTCTCCGTCATGACCGTGGCCTCGTCGCTCGGCCTGCTGGCCGGGTTCATCACCCGCTGGGGCCTCTACCTCGGCGGCGGAGGGAACAACCGCGACAACCGCAACGGCAACGGCGTGCCGTTCATCGTCGTCTTCCTCGTGAGCATGGTCGTCTACTTCGTCAGCTTCCTGCTCACCCGCGCGCTGTCGCGCTACCGCGAGCTGAGCGCCGACCGCAGCGGCGCCTACCTGACGGGCCGGCCCTCGAAGCTGGCGTCGGCGCTGGTCAAGATCTCCGGCGACATGAGCCGCATCCCCAACGAGGACCTGCGCGGCGCCCAGGCGCTCAGCGCCTTCTTCTTCGCGCCCGCCATCAACCGCGCGTCGGTGAACGCCGTCATGGCCACCCACCCGCCCCTGGAGCAGCGTCTCGCGCAGCTGGCCAAGGTCGGCGCCGAGCTGTCGGACCCGATCTGATGGGGCCGATCTGATGGGCTGGCTCGACGGCATCCTCGGTCGGTCCAAGCCGCCGGAGGCCGACCTCGACGTCCTGTTCGGCGTGCCCCAGGCGGCGCTGACGCTCGAGGCCGCGGGGTTCGCGGCCACCGGTGCGGGCGCGGTGTGCTTCCGCGACGTCGACGGCGTCAGCGACGACCGCGTCATGGCCGAGGTGCAGCAGGTCATCGGCACCGACACCACCGCCACGGTCACCGTCTCCGACGACGGCCAGGGGTTCCGCTGGCTGCAGGTCACGCGGGCGCCGGGCGACCTGCAGGGTCTGGTGAGCGACCTGCACGCCGCCAACTCCTCGATGGCCGACGCCGGCTTCGGACCGCAGCTCCTGTGCTCCACGGTCCTGTTCACGACGCCGTCGGGCGGTCCGCTCGGGCTGGTCTACCTGTTCAAGCAGGGCACCTTCTACCCGTTCGCGCCGCAGGCCGGTCGACGTCGCGACAACGCGGTCGAGCTGCAGGTGCGGGCCCTCGTCGAGGGCGACGTGCCCGTGGAGAAGGCGCTGGAGCGCTGGCTTGCGCTGTGGGACGCGCCCGGACTGTCCGTCTGACCACGTCGGGTCCCACCGCCTTCGGTAGGTTGGGCCCGTGAGCCTCGACACCCTCTCTCCCGACGAGATCCGCGCCCTCCACGCCGAGCAGCAGACCGCCTACGAGCAGCTGAAGCAGGCTGGTCTCGCGCTCGACATCACGCGCGGCAAGCCGTCGGCGGCGCAGCTCGACCTCTCCAACGCCCTCCTCGACCTCCCCGGCCAGGACTACAAGGACGCGGCCGGCACCGACACCCGCAACTACGGCGGCGTCGTCGGCAACGTGCAGTTGCGCGAGATCTTCGCCGAGCTCCTGCACGTCCCGGTGGACCAGCTCGTGACGGGCGACAACGCCAGCCTCGCGATCATGCACGACCTCATCGTCTTCGCGATGCTCAAGGGCACGGTCGGGTCCCAGCGGCCGTGGGCGCAGGAGGAGGAGATCGTGTTCCTCTGCCCGTCGCCCGGCTACGACCGGCACTTCGCGATCTGCCAGCAGTACGGGATCACCATGCGCACGATCGACATGCTCGACGACGGCCCCGACATGGTCGCCGTGCGCGAGGCGGTCACCGACCCCGCCGTCAAGGGCATCTGGATCGTCCCGACCTACGCCAACCCCACGGGCGCCGTCGTCAGCGAGGCCGTCGCTGCCGAGCTGGCCGCCCTCGAGACCGCTGCGCCCGACTTCCGCATCTTCTGGGACAACGCCTACGCGGTGCACCACCTCACCGAGGAGCGCACGAAGACCGCCGACATCGTGGGGCTGTGCGCGGCGTCCGGCCACCCGGACCGTCCCTTCGTGCTCGCGTCGACGTCGAAGATCACCTTCGCGGGCGCCGGCGTGAGCTTCTTCGCCTCCTCGCCCGACAACATCGCCTGGTACACCGGGCTCGTCGGCAAGCGGACCATCGGCCCCGACAAGCTCAACCAGCTGCGCCACGTCCGGCTGCTCGGCGACGTCGACGGCGTGCACGCGCTCATGGACCAGCACCGCGAGATCCTCGCGCCGAAGTTCGCGGTCGTGCAGGAGGTGCTCTCGGCGCGCCTCGGCGGCCTGGACGTGGCCACGTGGACCGAGCCGCGGGGCGGCTACTTCGTCAGCCTCGACGTCCCCGACGGCTGCGCCACCCGGGTCGTGCAGCTGGCGAAGGAGGCGGGCATCGCGCTCACCCCGGCGGGCGCGTCGTTCCCGTACGGCAAGGACCCGCGCGACCGCAACATCCGCATCGCGCCGTCGTTCCCGCCGATCGAGGAGCTGCGCACCGCGATGGAGGGCCTGGCCACGTGCGTGCTGCTCGCGGCCACCGAGCAGCGGCTGGCCTGAGCCCGTGCGCGTGCTCGTGGCGCCGGACAAGTTCGCCGGCACGCTGAGCGCGCCCGAGGCGGCCCGGGCCATCGCCCGAGGCTGGGCACGGACGTCGCCGGACGACGAGGTCGTGCGGCTGCCCATGGCCGACGGTGGCCCCGGTTTCGTCGACGCGCTGCACGACGCGCTCGGCGGACGGCTGCACGTGGTTCCCGTGCGCGGGTCGACGGGGGCCGAGGTCCCCGTGACGCTGCTCGTCGTCGACGACGTCGCCTACCTCGAGTCGGCGCAGGCCTGCGGGCTGCAGCTCGGTCCGCCGTCCGCCCGCACCGCCTCCACCTGGGGCGTGGGCGAGGCGGTGCGCGCCGCCGTCGAGCTCGGGGTGTCGTCGGTCGTCGTGGGGCTGGGCGGCAGCGCGACGAACGACGGGGGAGCGGGCCTCCTGGGCGCCCTCGGCGCGACCGCCGACCGGCCGCTCGACGCCGGTCCGGACGGTCTGCGCGGCATCACGTCCGTCGACCTCGCCGCGGCCCGGAGGGCCGTCGAGGGAGTCGAGCTCGTCGCCGCGAGCGACGTGGACGTGCCCCTGCTGGGCCTGTTCGGCGCCACCAAGACGTTCGGTCCGCAGAAGGGCCTGGACGACGCCGCGCTGCTGGAGGTCGACGGACTGCTGGACGCCTGGGTCGACGCCGTGTGCGGTCCCACCCCTGCCGAGCGACGGGTGGCGGACGCGCCAGGTGCCGGGGCTGCAGGCGGCCTCGGCCTGGGACTGCTGCTCCTCGGTGCGGACCGTCGGGCCGGCGTCGCGGTCGTGGCGGACGCGGTCGGGCTGGACGCCGCCTGCGGGGACGCCGACCTGGTGGTCTCCGGCGAGGGCTCCTACGACCACACGTCGCGCAGCGGCAAGGTCGTGCACGGGGTCGCGCAGGTGGCGGCGCGGCACGCGCGGCCCTGCGTGGCGATCGCCGGACGGGTGAGCGTCGGGTCGCGCGAGATGCGGGCCATGGGGGTGGAGTCCGCCTACGCCATGCTCGACCTGGTGGGGGAGGAGCGCTCGTTCGCCGACCCGTCGGGCTCCCTCGCCGACGTCGCGGAGCGTGTGGCGCGCACATGGTCGCGCTGATCGGCGCCCCGCGAGTCCGCGCCCGGCGAGGGATCTCCTGAGGATCGGCGCGTACGATGGAATGGAACCGGCTTCCTCCTGGTTGTCCACCAGGAGAGCACCCGAGACCGACGGAGATGACATGAGCGTCGACAGCAGCACCACCCCCGAGACCACCGAGACCGCCGCCCCGGCCGACGGTGTGAACCTGTCCGCGAACGCCGCGGAGAAGGTGCGGAGCCTGCTCGCCCAGGAGGGTCGCGACGACCTCGCCCTGCGCATCGCGGTGCAGCCGGGCGGCTGCTCGGGCCTGCGCTACCAGCTGTTCTTCGACGAGCGGACGCTCGACGGCGACGAGGTCCGCGACTTCGACGGCGTGAACGTGGTCGTCGACCGGATGAGCCTGCCGTACCTGCACGGCGCGTCGATCGACTTCGTCGACACGATCGAGAAGCAGGGCTTCACCATCGACAACCCGATGGCGACGGGCTCCTGCGCCTGCGGCGACAGCTTCCACTGATCGAGCCACCTCGGGAGCAGTGCGATCGAGCCACCTCGCGAGCCCTGCGAGCGACGGTGGCGAGAGGTCGAGTGGTGCACGCCGAAGGCGTCGGACTGTATCGAGACCTCTGAGCGGTCCAGACCCCGCCACGAGGTGGGCAGCCGACCCTGACCCACCAGAGTGGTCTCGATACGTCGAGGCCAGCTCGTGCCTCGCGACCTCGACTACTCGACCAGCGGGAAGTGGGCACGAGCGGCGCTGCGCGACGTCACGCGCGACTTCCTCACACGACGGCCCCCTGCGGACGCAGGGGGCCGTCGTCTAGTTGTATTCGGCCAGGACGTTGGTAACGGCGGGGCTGCTTGATCGAACGAGAACCTCCGAGTGGGATGTGGCTTGTCGAAGGCCCACTCCAACCCGGAGGTTCTCGTGTCCCACGCTAATGCCCGCACCACGTTTCACGGACG
>JAPLCA010000004.1 GCA_026392465.1 Propionibacteriales bacterium | reverse complement strand
TGAGCGCTCTTCAGGTGGCGCATCCACCGACGAGGGGGCCAGACGTGTGAACGATGCTTCCTTCTCGTGGAACGGTCCACGAGAAGGAAGAATCCTTCGTCCCCCCACCCCAAAGGGCACCCAAGATTCTGCCTTCGCGCGCGTCAGGTCGAACGCTTCTGCGTTCACGACGGGATCCCGTAGCAAACGCAGCATCCTTCGCGATTCCGCACACGAACGCAGCATCTTGCGTCCCACAGCACGAGCCACGGCCCGAGACCCGAACCCGACCACCGCCCACCCCCCCGGTCGAGGCCCTTTCGGAGACCATACCCACGAGAACCCGCAGCAGCGCAGCACTTCCTCCACGAGAAGCCGCACCACCGCAGCGTCCACGACGACGAGAAGCCGCGCCCCCGGCCCGACGGACTCGTGGCCACCTTGCGCCGCCCACCACCACGCGTAGCGTCGGTCGCATGGAGATCACGGACACGCGCGACCTCGTCGTCGGGGTGCGACGCGCGGGAGGGATGATCCGATGAGCGAGGACGTCACCACCGCCGACGTCCTGCGCGACGCGTTCGGGCGCGTCCGCGAGCTCGTCGAGCAGCAGTGCGCGGACCTCGACGAGCGCACCGCGACCTACCGCGTCGACCCCGACGCCAACACCCCGATCTGGCTGCTCTGGCACCTGTCCCGTGTGCAGGACGACCACGTGGCCGGGCTGGCCGGCACCGCCCAGGCGTGGGACCGGTGGCGCGACGAGTTCGCCCTCCCGTTCGAGGCCGGCGACATCGGCTACGGCCACGACAGCGACGAGGTCGCGGCCGTGCGCAGCGACCCCGACCTGGTGGCGCGCTACCACGCCGACGTGCACGCGCTGACCCTCGCCTACCTCGACCGCGTCGACGGTGCCGAGCTGGCCCGCGTCGTCGACGAGGGCTGGGACCCGCCGGTCACGGCCGGGGTCCGACTCGTCAGCGTCCTCGGCGACACGCTGCAGCACCTCGGCCAGGCGGCGTTCGTCGCCGGGGTCGCGGGGCGCCGACGCTCTAGCTAGCCGTCGACCTCCGCCCGACCTCCTCGCGGGGACGGTCCTCCGGCCCCGGGGGCAAGGCGCTGGAACAGCACGTGGTCCTGCCAGCGCCCCTGGATGCGCAGGTACTGCGGGGCGACGCCGAACCGCTCGAAGCCGCACCGCTCGAGCACCGCCTGCGACCGGTGGTTGTGCACCAGGGTGCCCGCCTGCAGGCGGTGCAGGCCGAGCACCTCGAAGGCGTGCACGGCCGCCTCCTCGACGGCGCGGGTCATGAGCCCGCGACCCTGCACGTCGCCGGCGAGCCAGTAGCCCAGGTGGGCGTTCTCGAAGGCACCGCGCACGACATCGTTGAGGTTGAGCTCGCCGACGACCTCGCCGTCCTCCTCGACCACCACGAAGTAGGCGCCCCGCCCCTCGGCCATCGCCAGCAGCCGCGCCTCGACCACCTCGAGCTGCCCCTCCACCGTGTAGAAGCGGTCGGGGCGGGCCGGGCTCCACGGGTCGAGGTGCGCACGATGGTCGGTCCAGAGCCGGCTCAGCACCTCCGCGTCGGCCGGGTCGAGCACCCGCAGGACGCTCACGCGTCGGCTCGCTCGAACACGCAGAACTCGTTGCCGTCCGGGTCGGCCATGACCGTCCAGACGATCTCGTCGTCGGGGCGACGCAGCACCGTGGCACCGAGCTCGACGAGGTGGTCGACCTCGACACCCTCCTCGAGCGTGACGTCCCAGTGGATGCGGTTCTTGACCGTCTTGGGCTCGGGCACGGAGCAGAACACCACCGCCTCGCAGGGGAGGCCGGGCACGTCCTCGACCCAGCTGAAGCCACCCTCGGCGTCGGTGCCGACCCGACCTCCCCACAACACCTGCCACCACGCGGCCGCGGCTCGGTGGTCGGCGCCGTCGACGGCGACCTCGTAGAGCCGGTACTCGGGCACCTCCTCGCGCACGAACGTGCAGAGCTCGTCGCCCTCCGGACCGGCCACCACGGTCCAGCGGAACGCACCCTCGGGACTGATCCTCGTCGTCCCCGGCGGGACCTCCTCGGCGGCGTGCACGTCGAGGTGCACGCGGTCCTTGACGGTCTTCGGCTCGGGCACCCGGCACAGCCACACCGTGTGGCCCGGGGTGTCGCCCTCCAGGTGCACGTCGTCGGTGCCGGCGCCGTCGGGCACCACCCGCAGGCCCAGGACGGAGGCCCAGAAAGGCCCCGACGTGGCCGGGTCGAGGACGTCGATGCACAGGTCCTTCCAGCTGACGAGAGGCATGAGTCTCACGCTAGACCCGCTCACCGACAGCGGCGAGCCACGGCTCGATAGATTGGCTCCCATGAGCGAGAACAGCGCGCACGGGTACGGTCTGGCCACCCTCACCGAGGACGGCGACGTCCTCGACGTCTGGTTCCCCGAGCCCCGCCTCGGCGTCCCGGCGCACGACCCGGAGCCCGAGGAGCTCACGGCCCTGACGGGCGACGACCCGGTCCGCCGGGTGCGCAAGGCGGTCGTGCACGTCGTCGTCGACGACCTCGCCGTCGCCCCGGCCGACGCCTACGACGTGTGGCTGCGCCTGCACCTCCTGTCGCACCGTCTGGTGAAGCCGCACGGCCTCAACCTCGACGGGCAGTTCGGTCTGCTGACGAACGTCGTGTGGACCACGATCGGCCCCTGCGCCGTCGCCGGCTTCGAGCACACCCGGGCCCGCGCCCGCGCCGCCGGACTGACGGTCAACGTCACGAGCATCGACAAGTTCCCCCGCATGACCGACTACGTGATCCCCTCCGGCGTGCGCATCGGCGACGCCGACCGGGTGCGGCTCGGCGCGCACCTCGCCGAGGGCACCACGGTGATGCACGAGGGCTTCGTGAACTTCAACGCGGGCACCCTCGGCCACGCCATGGTCGAGGGCCGGATCTCCGCGGGCGTCGTCGTCGGCGAGGGCACCGACATCGGCGGTGGCGCCAGCATCATGGGCACGCTCTCCGGTGGCGGCACGCAGGTGATCTCGATCGGCAGCGGGAGCCTGCTCGGCGCCAACTCCGGCATCGGCATCTCCCTCGGCGACGACTGCG
This sequence comes from Propionibacteriales bacterium, assembly GCA_026392465.1. GTDB lineage: Bacteria > Actinomycetota > Actinomycetes > Propionibacteriales > Nocardioidaceae > Aeromicrobium. The sequence goes on along the minus strand of JAPLCA010000004.1, from coordinate 24,534 downwards.
TCGTCGCGGCGGGCTGCTACGTCACGGCCGGCACGAAGGTGCGCACCCCGGACGGCTCGTTCGTCAAGGCGGCCGAGCTCAGCGGGCAGGACAACCTGCTGTTCCTCACCAACAGCGAGACGGGCCAGGTCGAGGCTCGACCGCGTGGCGAGCGTCGCGGCATCGAGCTGAACTCCGACCTGCACGCCAACTGAGCGACGTCGCACGAGGCCGGTCGTCGCGTCGTCGGCCGACGGTGGGTCCGTCTGCCTAGGGTGGCGCCGTGAAGCTGCGCTGGGTCCTCCTCGTCACCGTGCTGGTGGCCGGTGGGCTGGTCGTCACGGTGTTCACGGACCGCGAGCCCCGCCGCAGCGAGTACTGCGTGGCGCGCGTGGGCGACACGGTGGCGCAGGTCGACGTCGAGCAGGCGCGCTGGTCGTCGCTGATGGCGGCGCTGGCCCAGAACCGCGGCCTGCCGCCGCGCGCGACGACGATCGCGATCGCGACGGCGTTCCAGGAGTCGAAGATCCGCAACATCGACTACGGGGACCGCGACTCGGTGGGGCTCTTCCAGCAGCGCCCGTCGCAGGGCTGGGGCACGGTCGACCAGATCATGGACCCGGCGTACGCGATCGGGAGGTTCTACGACGGGCTGGAGAAGGTCGACGGGTACACGCGCAAGCAGATCACCGTCGCCGCCCAGGAGGTGCAGCGCTCGGCGTTCCCCGGTGCCTACGCACAGCACGAGGACTACGCACGTGCGCTGTCGTCGGCGCTGCGCGGCTACAGCCCGGCGGCGTTCACGTGCCAGCTGAACCCGGTGGGCGGGGGCAACGTCCGCACCGTCGCGGCCGACGTCGACGCGGCCTTCGGCGAGATCGACCACACGAGCGACGAGGCACAGGACGAGCTGACGTTCCGGTTCGCGGGTACCCGCGCGGACGTGAGGGCACGGGGCTGGGCGCTGGCGCACTACCTGGTGGCCAACGCGGAGCACCTGAAGGTCGCCGCCGTCTCCTTCGACGGTCGCCGCTGGAGCGCCGAGGACTCCCCCGACGGCTGGGTGCGCGACGCCGGCGCCCGCCCCGACCGCGTCGTCGCCTCCCTGCGCTGACCCCCGGCGGGGGTGCCGGGCCGTGGGCGGCCATGGACGCGGCGGGGGTGCCGGGCCGTGGGCGGCTCGACACCCGGCGGGGGTGCCCGGCCGTGGGCGGCGAAGGACCCGGCGGGGGTGCCGGGCTGTGGGCGGCAGAGGAAACAGTGACACCCGCCCTACTCACGAGTCACGAAGCCCGGCCATACTGACGGGCAGTCCCGCCGTCTGCAGGAAGAGAAGCCACGTGCGCAACCCCCGTGCATTCCTCCGTCCCCTCGCGGTCGGAGCTCCCGCTCCGCTGTCCGAGGTGCCGTTCCGCCCGTCCCGGATGATCCACTTCTTCGACCCGAGCAACGAGAAGATGGCGGCGAAGGTGCCGTCCATCGCCGCGAAGGTCGACATCATCCTCGGCAACCTCGAGGACGCGATCAAGACCGAGAAGAAGGAGGCCGCTCGCCAGGGTCTCGTCGACATCGCGAAGGCGACCGACTTCGGCGACACGCAGCTGTGGGTGCGCGTGAACAGCCTCGACTCGCCGTGGGTGCTGGACGACCTGACGACGTTGGTGACCGAGATCGGCGACAAGCTCGACGTGATCATGGTGCCGAAGGTGGAGGGTGCGCAGGACATCCACTACGTCGACCGGCTGCTGGCGCAGCTGGAGGCGAAGGGGAACGTGCGGAAGCCGCTGCTGGTGCACGCGATCCTCGAGACCGCGCTGGGGATGACGAACGTCGAGGAGATCGCGGCCGCGAGCCCGCGCATGCAGGGCATCAGCCTGGGGCCGGCCGACCTGGCGGCGAGCCGTCGCATGAAGACGACGCGCGTCGGTGGCGGCCACCCGGGCTACCTGGTGCGTCAGGACCCGACGGGCGAGGACCTCACGGAGGGTCGCACGACCTACCAGCAGGACCTGTGGCACTACACGATCGCGCGCATGGTCGACGCCTGCGCCGCGAACGACATCCTCCCGTTCTACGGCCCGTTCGGCGACATCAAGGACGTCGTGGCGTGCGAGGACCAGTTCCGCAACGCGTTCCTGCTGGGCTGCGTCGGCGCGTGGAGCCTGCACCCGGTGCAGATCGACATCGCGAAGAAGGTCTTCTCGCCGAGCGCCGAGGACGTGGCGCACGCGAAGGAGGTCGTCGAGGCGATGGGCGACGGCTCCGGCGCGGTGATGATCAACGGCAAGATGGAGGACGACGCGTCCTGCAAGCAGTGCCTGGTGATGCTCGACCTGGCCCGTGAGCTGGCCGAGCGCGACCCCGAGCTGAAGGAGCTGTACGACCTGTGAGCACCACTCCCGCCCCCATCCGTCCCCGCCGCTCGGTGCTGTACATGCCGGGCGCGAACGAGCGCGCGTTGGAGAAGGCGAAGACCATCGACGCCGACGCGCTGATCCTCGACCTCGAGGACTCGGTGGCCCCGGACGCCAAGGTCCAGGGTCGCGAGAACGTCGTCGCGGCGGTGCGCTCCGGCGAGTACGGCCACCGCGAGCTGGCCATCCGCGTGAACTCGATCGGCACGGAGTGGCACGACGCCGACGTCCAGGCCGCCAGCCAGGCCGGTCCCGACGCGATCCTCGTCCCGAAGGTCGAGTCCGCGGAGCAGGTGCTGGCCCTGGTCGACGCCCTGGAGCGGCACGGTGCGCCGGAGCATACGCAGCTCTGGGCCATGATCGAGACGCCCCGCGCGCTGCTGCACGCGGAGGAGATCGCCGCGGCCCACGAGCGGCTGACGGTGGTCGTCATGGGCACGAACGACATCGTCAACGAGACCTACGGGCTGCACGTCCCGGGCCGCAACGCGACGGTGCTGACGTCGCTCGCGTGGACGCTGCTGGCGGTCCGCGCGGCCGGCAAGGTCGTCATCGACGGCGTCTACAACGCGGTCAAGGATCCCGAGGGGTTCGAGGCCGAGGCGCGTCAGGGTCGTGAGATGGGCTTCGACGGCAAGACGTTGATCCACCCCTCGCAGGTGGAGCCGGCGAACACGGCGTTCGCGCCGTCGGCCGACGACGTCGAGCGCGCGCAGGGCCTCATCGACACCTTCGAGGAGGCCAAGGCCGCCGGCCAGGGTGTCGTGACCTTCAACGGCAAGATGGTGGAGGAGCTGCACGTGCGCGACGCGCGTCGCATTCTCGCCTTCCACGAGGCGCTGCAGGGTCGCTGACCGCTCCTCCTCACGTCGCACCACGCAGGGCCCCGACCGGTCGGACGGGGCCCTGCGTGCGTCGGGTCAGCCGACGACCGCTGCGGCGACGGCGACGGCCGGCACCGACAGCACGGTGGTGGCGAAGACGGCGTCGCGCGCCAGCACGGTGGAGCGGTCGTAGCGCACGGCGATGACGAAGATGTTCTGCGCGGCGGGCAGCGCCGCGAGCACGGTGACCGCGAGCAGTGGCGCCCCCTCCATGCCGAGCGCGAAGCGGCCGACCGTGTAGGCCACGACGGGCTGCACCACGAGCTTGAGCGTCACGATCAGCGCGAGCACCGGCGCGCTGCCACCGCTGCCCGGCCGGGGTCCGAGGCGCAGGGAGACGCCGTAGGCGATGAGCATCGCGGGCACCGCCATGGCACCGACGAGGCCGAGGGGCTCGTCCACGAGTCGGGGCAGCCGCACGTCGGTGAGCGAGAGCGTGAGCCCCAGCAACGACCCGACGGTCAGCGGCGTGCGCAGCGGCCGGGTGACGAACCGGTGCCAGGGCACCCGCTGCTCCGCGACGGCGACGTCGAGCACGGCGAGGGCGAGCGGCTGCAGCACGAGCATCTGCAGGAGCAGGGTCGGCGCGACGAGTGCCGCGTCGCCGAGCACGTAGGCCGCGATGGGCAGGCCGAGGTTCCCGGCGTTGACGTAGGCCGAGCAGAGCGCGCCGACGACCGTGTCGGCGAGTCCCTGACGCAGCACGAGCCGCGCCACCCCGACGTACAGCACGACCACGGTGACCACGGCGCACCCGGTGGCCACCAGGTTGCGCGACAGCACCGCGGAGACGTCGGCGTCCTGCAGCACGGTGATCATCAGGGCCGGGCTCGCGACGTAGAAGGCGAGCCGCGACAGCACGACCTGGGCGCTGAGGTCGAAGACCCGCAGGTGCGCCAGCAGGGCACCGAGCGCGATCAGGGCGCCGATGGTGGTGAACCCCTCCAGGACGCCGCTCATCGCGCTCATCGTCGCAGAGCGCCACCACGCCCTCCCCCGCGCCCTCGGTTGCCGCCCTCCCCCGCGTTCTGTGGACGTCGTGACGGTCTCTGCGCGGAAAACCGTCGCCATCTCCACAGAACGCGGGGGTGGCGCGTCCCGGGGACGACGAGGGGCCCCGTCCGGGTGGACGGGGCCCCTCGCGACGCGTGGCGTCTACCTCTGGGTCAGCATCTGCAGACGGTGCGCGTCCTGCAGCGCCTGCATCTCACGGCGCTGTCGGACGGCCTCCAGCAGGACCTGACGGTCGGTGTCGGACATCTCGTCCCAGGCGCGCTTGCGGCGGGCACGGGAGCGTTCGGGCTTCCTGGCCATCGCGTTCACCCCCTCTCGGGATGTCGTGGTGACGTCGTGTCCGTCTCGGTCGCCCCGGGTCGGGGTCGTGGCGATCTGGGTGGTCGTCGGGGTGTCTGCGGGCAAGGTGTCGATGTCGTCGTGCTGGTTCATTGCGCGCCTCCTCTCTGTGAGTCGGGTAGGTGGGATCGAAGGGACGGACGTCGTGGGCGGACATGAGAAGAGCCGCTCAGGACACGGGGTCCGGAGCGGCTCGGGGGCCGGGCAGCTGGTGCCGGCTAACGAGGGACTGCTCCGAGGACGTGGGTGCCGAAGGACGCGACGGCGTACGCGCGATCAAGGACGATCGTGGTCGTGGTCGGGGTCATGCGGCTCACCTCCTCGGGCGGTCGGGTGAGAGCAACGTAGCGCACCCCGACCTCGGGGCGCCACCCCTTGCGTCGGCGCGTCGCTGAGATCGGCACGGACGACCTGCTCAGGGACCGACGTCGAGCGCCTCGTCGATCTCGTCGCGGGTGGCACCGCAGACGTACAACAGGTCGGCGGCGATGGAGCGGACCTGGGCGGTGATGGCGGCCGTGTTCAGGGTCATCGTCTCCGGCAGCGCCTCGACGGCGATCCGGACCGCGGCGACGAGCCGCTCGCGCGCGCCGGCGAAGTCGTCGAGCGTGGACAGGTCGTCGGCGACGAGGTCGACCGCCTCGGCGAGCTCCTCGACCGACAGCCAGAGCGCGTCGGGCCCCGTCTCGCCGTGCCGCAGCATGGCGCTCGCCCGCCGCGCGAGGACGCGGGCGTCGCGGATGGCGTTGTCGAAGTCGCGGACCGCGCCGACGTAGAGGGCGAGGTGGTCGCGCTGGCGCCACCGCAGCGGGGACATGCGCGCGATCTCGCTGACGTTGGCCGCGGTCGCGTCGAGCGACTCGATGCTGCTCTGCAGGCCTCGGGCCCGGGTGAGCGCCTCGTCGGCCACCGCCGCGTCCGACTCGCGCAGCGCCCGCCCGGTGCCCCGGAGGACGGACGCCAGCTGGCGCAGGAGCCGCTGCACCTCCGCGTCGATGTCGCGCACGGGGTTGCGCGGGATGAGCAGCACCATGAGCATGCCGCACAGGCCGCCGACGAGGGCGTCGAGGAACCGCGTGAGGGCGGGGTTGCCCGCACCCGGCACGGGCACGACGGCGGCGAGCAGGACGGCCGAGCTGGCCGCCTGCGTGAGCGCCAGCCCGCGGATGCCGGTGAGCGTGGCGGCGGCGACGGTCAGAAGCACGACGAGAGCCATCTGGGCCGGACCGCGACCGATGGTGAGGATGATCAGCTCACCCACCAGCACGCCCAGCGCGACGCCGACGACCACCTCGAACAGGGTGCGTCCTCGCAGGCCGCCGCCGGCGGTGATGACGACGACTGCGGCGATGGGCGCGAAGAACGCCTGCTGGTGGCCGAACACCTGCGTGGCCACCAGGAACGCGAGCGAGGAGGCGGCCCCGAGCCGGAGCATGAGCCGCCAGCGTCGGCGCAGGAGCCGCACCCTGTCGACGAAGGTCTCCTCGCTGCGCAGCAGGCGGATGCGGCGCAGCGGGACGTCACGTCCGCCACCGCTCATCCGTCCTCCGCTCCCTGGCTGCGGCCCGGGGCCGCCACCGTCGTCCGCGCCGTCACAGGTACAGGCCGGTCTGGCCCTCCTCGATGCGCTCTGAGGCGACGGCGTGCAGGTCGCGCTCGCGCAGCAGCACGAAGCTCTCGCCGCGCACCTCGACCTCGGCACGCTCCTCCGGGTCGAAGAGGACCCGGTCGCCGACCTCGACCGCGCGCACGTGGGCGCCCGTGGCCTCGACCTTGGCCCATGAGAGGCGCTTGCCCATGGCGGCCGTGGCCGGGATCAGGATGCCGCCGCCGGAGCGCCGCTCCCCCGCCTCGTCGTCGAGCGAGACGAGCAACCGGTCGTGCAGCATCCGGATCGCGAGCTTGCCGCGCTCGACCATGCTCAGCCCAGCACCTTGCGCAGGACGACGACAGCGGCCACCGTGCCGACCACGCCGAGGACGACCGGCACGACGTTCTCGTAGCGCAGGCTGCCGTCGGGGGCGACGAAGCGGCCCTTGACGTCCGCCAGCGTCCGCCGGGCGACGTTCTTCGGGTTCGTCCGGTCGACCAGGGCGTCGACGGTGTCGGCCAGGCGCTCGCGGATCTGCTCGATCTCGTCGACCAGCTCGTCGCTCTGTGACGTCACAAGGTGCCTCTCGTCGGGTCGGACTGACCTTGCAAGGATAGGACCCATGACGACGCGACTGCAGCCCGGTGACACCGCACCCGACTTCACCCTCCCCGACGACACCGGCGCGGAGGTGACGCTCTCGGACCTGCGCGGCCAGAAGGTGATCGTGTACTTCTACCCCGCGGCCATGACGCCCGGCTGCACGAAGCAGGCGTGCGACTTCTCCGACTCGATCGACCGGCTGCAGGCCGAGGGCTACACGGTGCTCGGCATCAGCCCGGACAAGCCGGAGAAGCTGCAGAAGTTCCGCGAGCGCGACGGCCTGACCATCACGCTGCTCTCCGACGCCGACAAGGCGGTCATGACGGCCTGGGGCGCGTTCGGCGAGAAGAAGCTGTACGGCAAGGTCGTCGAGGGCGTGATCCGCTCGACCATCGTCGTCGGCGAGGACGGCAGGGTCGAGCTGGCGCAGTACAACGTGAAGGCCACCGGCCACGTGGCGAAGCTGCGCCGCGACCTGGGTCTCGACGCCGCCTGACCCCGCGCCCCGCGTCGACCTGCCCCGCCGTCGAGCTGCTGGTTCCCATCAGTTCAGGGGAACCAGCAGCTCACCACGGTTCCCCCTGGTGAGTGAAGGACGCGACGGCCGCGCCGCCCACTAGACTCGGGCCGCACCCGCCGGTGTGGTGGAACTGGTAGACACGCAGGATTTAGGTTCCTGTGCCTCTGGGCGTGCAGGTTCGAGTCCTGTCACCGGCACTGGGCGACACACCTGGGCGACGCGCGCGGCCGCCGTACCTCGTGCGGCGAGCCGAGCGACCGGCACACTGTGCGCATGGTCCTGGTCATCGGTGAGTCCCTCGTCGACATCGTCGAACGGTCCGACGGCACCCGCTCCGAGCACCCGGGCGGCAGCCCCGCCAACGTCGCGGTCGGGCTGGGCCGGCTGGGCGTGACGCCGGTGCTGGCCACGAGCCTGGCCACCGACGACCTCGGCGCGCTGGTGCGGATGCACCTCGCGGAGTCCGGCGTGCGACTCATGCCGGGGCTCAAGCAGCTGGAGCGCACCTCCACGGCCGTGGCCACGCTCGCCGACGACGGCAGCGCCACCTACGAGTTCGACATCGTCTGGGACCCGGGTCGCATCTGGGCCGAGGAGGTGCCCGACATCATCCACACGGGGTCGATCGCCGCGTTCCTCGACCCGGGCGCCGACGAGGTGGAGGACGCGCTGCGCCGTCTCGCGCCGATGTGCACGGTGACGTTCGACCCCAACGTGCGGCCGAGCCTGCTGCCCAGCCGGGCGGAGGCGCTCGACCGCGTCGAGTCGCTGCTGCCGCTGTGCGACGTCGTGAAGGTCAGCGACGAGGACCTCGCCTGGCTCGAGCCGCACAGCGACCCCGCCGACACCGCCCGCAGCTGGCTCGCCGCCGGACCCGCCGCCGTCGTGATGACCATGGGCCCGCGGGGCGCGCGCACCTACACGCACCGCGGCTCGATCGCCTCCCGGGCGATGGCCGAGCACGTCGTCGACACCGTCGGGGCGGGCGACGCGTTCATGTCAGGCCTCATCGCAGCGCTGAAGGACGACGGCCTCGACGGGGTGGTGGGCAGCACGCGCCTGCACGCCGCCGACCTGTCGCTGTGGCGCGAGGTCACCCACCTCGCGTCACGGTGCTCGGCGTTCGTGGTCGCCCGGGCGGGCGCGCAGCCGCCGTGGGAGCACGAGCTCTGAGCCCGTCCGCCCCGACGCCGTCAGGGCAGCAGCCGCGGCAGCCCCGCGGAGATCCTCTGGGTCAGCACCTTCGCGACCACGCCGGCCACGCCGGGCACCGGCGCGTCGAAGTGGATGGTGTAGTCGAGGTGCGTGCCGCCGTCCGCCGTGGGCGTGAGCACCTGGATGCCGCGGTGGCCGCGGAGCGGGCTGCCCTGGGTGATCTCGTACTCGATCCGCTCGTCGGGCTCGGAGACGACCACGGTCTCGACGAACGCGGGCAGCGGCCCGATCTTGAGCGTCCGCGCCGACCCGACGCCGTTGCGCGACGTCTCGCCGTCGCGCAGGCGCGTGATGCTCGCCCCGAAGAGCCGACCGAGGTTCTCGTGCTCGCCGAGCGCGGCGAACACGTCGGCGGGGGCGGAGCGGAAGGTGTGGGTCACGTGGACCCTGGGCTGGCCGAGGGGGTGCGGTCCGGGCATGCCCGACATCCTAGAGTGACGGCGTCATGTTCCGTGTCCTGTTCCACGAGCCGCGCATCCCGGGCAACACCGGGAACACGATCCGGCTCGCCGCCGCCACCGGGGCGGAGCTGCACCTCGTCGAGCCCCTCGGCTTCGACCTCTCGGAGCCGAAGCTGCGACGTGCCGGGCTCGACTACCACGACCTCGCCACGCTGCACGTGCACGCCGACCTCGAGGCCGCGCTGACCGCACTCGGCGACGCCCGGGTCTTCGCCTTCACCACCGGCGCCACCCGGGCCTACACCGACGTCGCCTACGAGCCGGGCGACGTCCTGCTCTTCGGCGCCGAGCCGTCCGGCCTGCCGGACGCCGTGCAGCAGCACCCACGCGTCACCGACCGGCTGCGGCTGCCGATGCTGCCCGCGCGACGGTCGATGAACCTCGCGAACTGCGCCGCGATCGTGGTCTACGAGGCCTGGCGCCAGCACGACTTCGCCGGCGGCCACTGAGCCGTCCGTCACTCCGTGCCCCGTCCCGCCACGGGCGACGTAGGCTGGTGGACGGAGCGCACGACGGGAGGACACGGCGAGACGATGGCACGACGCACCCTTCACCGACACGTCCTCATCAGCGCCCTCGTGCTCGGCCTGCTCGCCAGCCTCGCGGTGACGCTGGGCCACCAGGGCGCCGTCGGCAGCGAGACCGAGCTCGCCGACCGGCAGCCGGTCCTGAGCGAGCCCGTCGCCGCACGGAACCCGTTCCCCCGCGGCATCGTCGTCGTCGGCGACTCGATCACCGCGCGCTACGACGACGAGCCCGGCAGCCGGCACCAGGGCTGGTGGAGCTTCGTGGCCCGGCACTACGACACGCCCGTGCGGACGTACGCGCAGTCCGGGTCCGGATACCTGCGGCCGGGCATGGGCTGCACCGGCGACACCTTCATCCAGCGTCGGGCCGCGTTCCGCGGTCCTGCGCCGTCGGTGTTCATCGTCGAGGGCGGCCGCAACGACTGGGCGTCGTGCGCGGAGGGGCGCCTGGTCCCCTCCACCGACGCGGCCGTGCAGCAGGCCGTCACCCGCTACCTCCGGCTCGTCAAGCGACGACTGCCCGAGAGCACGCGAATCCTGGTCCTGGGCCCGCCGTGGGGCCCGAGCGACCCGTGGCAGCAGCGTCGCGTGACGTCGATCGTGCACGCCGCCGCGCTCCGTGAGGATGTCGAGTACGTGCCCACGCGTGGCGCGCTCGACCGGCACGGACGCACGATCGACGGCGTCCACCCCACGCTGTCCGGCAGCCTCGCGCTCGCCGACGTCGTGGTCGGCGCGCTCGACGAGCCCGCTCACGGGTCGTCCGGTCTCGCTCCGGTCGAGCGGCAGTCGACGGCCCGACCGGCGACGGACCCCGTGCCCTAGCCGTCCGGGTCTCTAGCCGTCCAGGGCCCTAGCCGTGCAGGGCCCGGGCCACCAGCGGAGCGACCTGCGTCAAGGCACGGCCCCGGTGGCTGATGGCGTCCTTCTCCGACGGCGCGAGCTCCGCCGTCGACACGTCGTACCCGTCGGCCGCGAACAGCGGGTCGTAGCCGAAGCCGCACTCCCCCTGCTCGGCCGGGAGGATGCGGCCGGGCATCTCCCCACGGACGACGTGCTCCTGCCCGTCGGGCGTGCAGAACGCGACCACGGCGACGAACGTGGCGGTGCGACGCTCCGGCGGCACCTCCGAGAGCTGGCTGAGCAGCAACCGGTTGTTAGCCTCGTCGCCGCCCTCGCTGCGCGGCACCCCCGACCAGCGCGCCGACAGCACCCCGGGCATCCCGTTCAGCGCGTCGACGCACAGCCCCGAGTCGTCGGCCAGCGACGGCAGACCGGTGGCCTCCAGGCACGCCCGCGCCTTGATCAGCGCGTTGCCCTCGAACGTCGGCTCCGTCTCGGCCGGTTCGGGGTAGTCGGCGACGTCGGACAGCCCGAGCACCTGCACGTCCGGCACGAGCGGCGCGAGGATGCGCTGCAGCTCAGCCAGCTTCTTGGCGTTATTCGACGCCAGCACGACGGTGCGGGTCACGCCTGCAGGGCTTCCTGCTGCAGCCGCGTGAGATCCGCGCAGCCCTTCTCGGCCAGCGCGAGCAGCGCGTCGAGCTCGGAACGGACGAAAGGCGCACCCTCGGCGGTGCCCTGGATCTCGATGAACGAGCCCTCCCCCGTCATGACGACGTTCATGTCCGTCTCGGCGCGGACGTCCTCGACGTAGGGAAGGTCGAGCATCGGGGTGCCGTCGATGATGCCGACGCTGACCGCGGCGACCGACTGCACGAGCGGCTCCCCCGCGAGCGCACCCTTCTCCCGCAGGTGGGCGACCGCGTCGGCGAGGGCCACGTAGGCGCCCGTGATGGCCGCCGTGCGCGTGCCGCCGTCGGCCTGCAGCACGTCGCAGTCGATGGTGATCGTGTTCTCGCCCAGGGCCGTGTAGTCGACCGCCGCGCGCAGCGACCGCCCGACGAGACGGGAGATCTCGTGCGTGCGCCCGCCGACGCGACCCTTCACCGACTCCCGCTGGGAGCGGTCGTGCGTGGCCTGCGGCAGCATCGCGTACTCGGCCGTCACCCACCCGAGCCCGGAGCCCTTGCGCCAGCGCGGCACGCCCTCGGTGGCCGACGCGGCGCACAGCACCTTCGTCCGGCCGAACTCGACCAGGCAGGAGCCCTGGGCGTGGTCGAGCCAGTGACGGGTGATCGTGATCGGACGCAGCTCGTCGACGGCGCGGCCGTCCTCGCGGGTGGTCATGCTCGCGACCCTACCGACGTCCGTCAGACGTCGTAGACCTGCCCGGCTTCCACGAGCACGAACTCGCCGGCGAACGTCGAGCGCGTGTCGGCGGCGACCTCGTCGCGGTCGGTCCAGGCGGGCACGTGGGTGACGAGCAGCCGTCCGACGCCGGCACGGGTGGCGTAGTCGCCCGCCTCGGCGCCGGTCAGGTGCAGGTTCGGCGGGTTCGTCCCCGACTCGACGAACGATGCCTCGCACAGGAAGAGGTCGGCACCGAGCGCGACGTCGTCGAGCGCCTCCGTGGGCGCGGTATCGCCCGAGTACGCGAGCACCCTGCCCCCGGCCTCGAGCCGCATCCCGTACGCCTCGACCGGGTGGTCCATCAGGCGCGGCGTGACCGTGAACGGCCCGAGCTGCACGGTCTCGCCGTCCACCCACGTGCGGAAGTCGAACTGGTCGGCCATCTGCAGGCCCTCGGTGCGTCCGTAGCTGCTCGCGAGGAACGGACCGGCGCCCTCGGGCGCGTACACGGGGATCGTCGGCAGGGTGCCCTGCGGGTGGTACTTGCTCACCACGTAGAAGCCCGACAGGTCGAAGCAGTGGTCGGCGTGCAGGTGCGACAGCAGCACCGCGTCGACGTCGCGCAGGTCGAGGTGGCGCTGCAGCGGCCCCAGGGCGCCGCTGCCGAGGTCGAGCAGGAGCCGGAAGCCGTCGTGCTCGACGAGGTAGCAGCTGGACGCGGAGTCGGGCCCGGGGTAGGACCCCGCGCAGCCGACGATGGTGAGCCTCACGCGACCACCTGCGCGAACTGGCCGACCGAGCCGACCTCGGGACCGAGGAACCGTCGGCCGAGCACGCCGAACTCGTCGGGTCGTCCGGTGGTGAGGAAGCGGTGCTCGGGTGCACCCGCCGCGGGGTCGCGGAGCAGGTCGTCCTGGACCAGACGGGCGTACACGTCCTTCGCCGTCTCCTCCGCACTCGAGACCAAGGTGACCTCCTCGCCCATCGCCAGGGCGATCGCCCCGGTCAGGAGAGGGTAGTGCGTGCAGCCGAGCACGAGCGTGTCGACACCCGCGTCGCGCAGCGGCGCGAGGTACTCCTCCGCGGCGGCGGCGACCTCGGGCCCGCTCGTCACACCGCGCTCCACGAGGTCGACGAAGTCGGGGCACGCCTGCGTGAAGAGCTCGATGCCGGGGTTCGCGGCGAAGGCGTCGTCGTACGCGCGGGACGCGGCCGTCGCCCGGGTGCAGATGACGCCGACCCGGCCGTTGCGGGTGGCGCGTGCGGCTCGTCGGGTGGCGGGCACGATCACCTCCACGACGGGCACGTCGTAACGCTCACGGGCGTCGCGCAGCACGGCCGCGCTGGCGGAGTTACAGGCGATGACCAGCATCTTCACGCCGTGCGCGACGAGGTGGTCGAGGCACTCGAGGGCGAACTCGCGGACCGCCGGGATGGGCTGCGGACCGTACGGCTGACGGGCGGTGTCGCCGAGGTACAGCACGGCCTCGTGCGGCAGCTGGTCGATCACCGCTCGAGCGACCGTCAGGCCGCCGAAGCCTGAGTCGAAGATCCCGATCGGTGCGTCCGCCACGAGGCGCAAGCCTACGGACCGTCCGGCGACACGGCCAGTCCCGGGACCGTCATGATCATCACCCCGGGTGCAGGATGCGCTCGAGGAAGCGCTGCGTGCGCTCGTGCTGGGGTGCGTCGACGACGTCGCGTGCGGGACCACGCTCCACGACGTGGCCGCCGTCGATGAAGACGACCGTGTCGGCGACGTCGGCGGCGAAGCGGATCTCGTGGGTGACGACGACCATCGTCCACCCCTGCGAGGCGAGGTCACGGACGACGGCGAGCACCTCGCCGACGAGCTCGGGGTCGAGCGCCGACGTCGGCTCGTCGAGCAGTACGACGCGGGGTCGCAGCGCCAGCGCGCGGGCGATGCCGACGCGCTGCTGCTGGCCGCCCGAGAGCTGCGAGGGGTAGGCGTCCTCACGTCCGGCGAGGCCCACCTGCTCGAGCAGCGCGCGGGCGCGGGTGGCGGCCTCCTCGGGGTCCTCCCCCTGCACCTGCACCGGCCCCTCCACGAGGTTGCCGAGCACGGTGCGGTGCGGGAACAGCTCATGGGACTGGAACACCATCCCGCTCTGCGCGCGCAGCCGCTCGCAGGCCCGACGTCCCTCCTTGCCGCGCGGCAGCGAGCCGAAGTCGACCGACACGTCGCCGATGGCCACCGTGCCGGCGTCGGGCACGGTGAGCGCGTTGAGCGAGCGCAGCAGCGTGGTCTTGCCCGAGCCCGAGGGGCCGATGATCGCGGTGGTGGTGCCCTCGGGGACGTCGAGGTCGACACCGTCGAGCACGACGCTGTCGCCGAAGGTCTTGCGCAGGCCGCTGGCCTGCAGGAGCGACGGCGTGGTCATGGCGTCACGTACCTGTTCAGTCGGGTCTCGAGGCGTCCCTGCGCCACCGAGAGCACGGTGCAGACGATCCAGTAGTACAGGCCGCCCAGCAGGTACAGCGGCAGGTAGTCGAACGACGCGGACGCCTGCTGGTTGAGGACGCGCGTGACGTCGGTGAGGAGCACGACCGACACGAGCGAGGTGTCCTTGACCAGCGAGATGAGCGTGTTCGACAGCGGCGGCACGGCGATGCGCGCAGCCTGCGGCAGGACGACCCTGCGCAGGGCGAGGCGGCCCGACATGCCGATGGTCGCGGCGGCCTCGTGCTGTCCGCGCGGCACGGCCAGCAGGGCGCCCCGGACCGTCTCGGCGCCGTAGCCCGCCACGTTCACGCTGAGGGCCAGCACCGCGGCCGGGAAGGACGGGAGGTCGAGTCCGACCTGCGGGAGTCCGTAGAAGACGACGAACAGCTGGAGCAGCAGCGGCGTGCCGCGGACCGCGGAGATGAAGAAACGGGCCGGCCAGGCGAGCCACCGGGAGGACGACGCCCGGGCCAGCGCGATGAGCACCGCCGCCGCGAGGCCGATCGCGAAGCTGATCGCGGTCAGCGGGATGGTGATCTTCACCAGGGCGACGAACGCCGGCCACGCGGCCTCGCGGACGCTCGTCAGCCACGACGCCTCGTCGCGCCCGCCGACCTGCGCCTCTCCCCCGTCCTCGACGGAGACGTCGGCGCCGAAGTAGTCCTCGCTGATCCGCTTCAGGGTGCCGTCGGCGCGCAGGGCGTCGAGCGCGCGGTCGGCCTCGCGCACCAGGTCGGCGTCGTCCTGGCGGAACGCGAGCGACTGGCGACTGACCTCGTCGCCCGCGTCGCCGACGATCTCGACCTGGTCGTTGCCCGAGGTGGCGAGGTAGTCGAGCACGGCGATGTTGTCGTTGACGATCGCGTCGACCCGGCCGCGGGCGACCAGGTCGGCGGCCTGGGAGAACTGCTCGACGTTCTCGACCTTCGCACCGGCGTCCTTCGCGACCTGCGACCAGTTGCTGGTGGCCGACTGCGCCGTGGTGAGGCCCTTCAGGTCGGCCAGGGTGCGGATGTCCGACCCCTTCCGGGCGACGATCACGCCACGCGAGTACGCGTAGGGCTCACTGAACGCGTAGCGAGCCTCGCGCTCGGGGTTGACGGTGATCTGGTTGGCGATCACGTCGATGCGGCCGGCGTCGAGCGACCCGAACAGGGCGTCGAACTGGGACTGCACGAACCGCAGCCGCCAGCCGGCCTCCTTCGCCACGGCCTTCATGACGTCGACGTCGTAGCCGGTGAGCTTCCCGTCCTCGTTGAACGAGAAGGGCGGGTAGGTGCCCTCGGTGCCGACGACCACCTCGCGACCTGCACCGTCACCGTCGGCCGCCTGCGCCGGCCCCACCAGGAGCAGCGGTGACAGCACGGCCAGCACGAGGCCAGCCAGCAGCCCCAGCACACGTCGGCTCACGCCGGACCCCCTTCGTCGTCGCTCGACCCTAGTCCGGCACGTCGGGGTCGGCACCTCCGTCCCGCTGCGCGGACACCACTCCCCGGGCGGTGACCTCTCCACCGAACGGTGTCGGCGGTGCGTCCTCCACCTTCTCAGCGCCGGGACGGTGGAGGACCCACCGGCGAGACGCGGACCGCGGCACTCGGTGGAGAAGTCACCGCTCGAGGGGTGGGACGGGCAGGGTCAGAGGGGGAGCTTGGGCTGCGGCGGAGCGTGGGTGGGGTCGACGCCGTCGAAGAGGCTGCTGACCGACTCCCCCGCGTGGATGCGGGCGATGGCGCGCGCGAACAGCGGCGCGACGGACCGCACCCGGAGAGCGGGCCAGTCGGCGGGCGGCGGGACGGTGTCGGTGGTGACGACCTCGGCGATGCCCGGGTGGTCGCGCAGCCGCTCGACGGCCTTGCCGGTGAACAGCCCGTGAGTGCACGCCACGGAGATCTCGGTGACCCCCTGGCGCTCCAGCATCGACACCAGCTCGACGATGGAGCCGCCCGTGGCGATCTCGTCGTCGAGCACGATCGCGCGCTTGCCGGCGACGTCACCGACGATCGCGTCGATGACGACCTTGTCGTCGGCCTTGCGCTGCTTGCTGCCGGCCGCGACCGGCAGGCCGAGGAGCCGGGCGAACTGCGACGCGGTCTTCGCGTTGCCGAAGTCGGGCGAGACGACCACGGCGTTCGACAGGTCGGAGTCGCGGTAGTGGTCGGCGAGCTCGCCGATGGCGGTCAGGTGGTCGAGCGGCATCGAGAAGAAGCCGTGCACCTGCGGTGCGTGCAGAGTCATGGTGACGACGCGGTTCACGCCGGCGGTGGCCATCATGTCGGCGACGAGCTTGCCGCCGATGGAGATGCGCGACGCGTCCTTCTTGTCCGAGCGCGCGTACGCGTAGTGCGGCACGACGACGGTGATCGACGCGGCCGACGCACCGCGCGCGGCGTCGACCATGAGCAGCAGCTCCATGAGGTGGTCCTGGGTGGGCGGCACCAGGGGCTGCACGATGTAGACGTCACGCTGGCGGCAGTTGGCGAGCAGCTGCGACTGCAGGCAGTCGTTGCTGAACCGCACGGTCTCCGACGGCGAGAGGCTCGTGCCGAGCTCGCTGCAGATGGCCTCGGCCAGGGCTCGGTGGGCGCTTCCGGAGAAGACCACGATGTCGCGCACACGGTGAGGCTAGCGGAGGTGGCGCCGCCCCGGAACCGCGAACCGTGAGGTCAGGCCCACAGCTGGCCGTCGAGCGCGTCCTCGGCGTCGTCGAGGGTGCCCTCGTACGCGCCGGTGGACAGGTACTTCCAGCCGCCGTCGCAGACGATGAACACGATCTCGGCCTGCTCGCCCGCCTTCTGGCTCTTCGCCGCCTGGGCGAGCGCCGCGTGCAGGATGGCGCCGGTCGAGATCCCGGCGAAGATGCCCTCGTGCTCGATCAGCTCACGCACCCGGCGCACCGCGTCGCGCGGGCCGACGCTGAACCGCGCGTCGATGAGGTCGGCGTCGTAGAGCTCGGGCACGAAGCCCTCGTCGAGGTTGCGCAGGCCGTAGACGAGCTCGCCGTAGCGCGGCTCGGCGGCGACGATGCGTACCTCGGGCTTGGCCTCGCGGAAGAAGCGTCCCGTGCCCATGAGCGTGCCGGTGGTGCCGAGCCCGGCGACGAAGTGCGTGACCTCGGGCAGGTCGGCGAGGATCTCCGGGCCGGTGCCGCGGTAGTGCGCCTCGGCGTTGGCGGGGTTGCCGTACTGGTAGAGCATCACCCAGTCGGGGTGCTCCTCGGCGAGCCCCTTCGCGACCCGGACCGCCTCGTTGGAGCCGCCTGCGGCGGGCGAGGGGATGATCTCGGCGCCCCACATGCGCAGCAGCTGACGACGCTCCTCGGAGGTGTTCTCCGGCATCACGCAGATCATCCGGTAGCCGCGCAGCTTGGCGACCATCGCCATGGAGATGCCGGTGTTGCCGCTGGTCGGCTCCAGGATGGTGCAGCCGGGCGTCAGACGACCGTCGGCCTCGGCGGCCTCGATCATGGCCAGCGCGGCGCGGTCCTTGATGGAGCCGGTCGGGTTCTGGTCCTCCAGCTTCGCCCACAGCCGGACCTCCGGCGACGGTGACAACGACGGCAGCCCGACGAGGGGCGTGCCGCCGACGGAGTCGACGAGCGAGTCGAAGCGGGTCACTGTGCTCGATCTGCCGCCCAGGGCCCGGCACCCCCGCCGGGTGCCCCACCGGCGACGGCGGGCAGGATCACGACGGTGTCGCCGTCGGAGACGGCGGTCTCGAGACCGCCGGTGAAGCGGATGTCCTCGTCATTGACGTAGACGTTCACGAAGCGGCGGACACTGCCGTCCTCGACCAGGCGCTCCTTGATGCCGGTGTGCGCCGCCTCGAGGTTCTCGACGAGCTCGGCGACCGTGGCGCCCTCGCTCTGCACGGCGCGCTCGCCGTCGGTGTAGGTGCGCAGGATGGTCGGGATTCGGACCTCGATGGCCATCGGTGTCGTCGCTCTCTTCCGGGTTCGGGGGGTGGGTGCTCAGGTGTCGTAACGCTCGACGACGGTGACTTCTTCCTCGGTCACCTCGCCGTCGACGATCCGGTAGGACCGGAAGTCGACGTCGGTGCCCTCGACCTCGCCGCCGTCGCGGGTCGAGACGAGCACGTAGTGGGCGTTCGGCTCCGACGCGAGGTTGACGTCGGTGCGCGACGGGTAGGCCTCGGTGGCGGTGTGGGAGTGGTAGATGACGACGGGCTCCTCGTCGCGGTCGTCCATGTCGCGGTAGAGCCGCAGCAGGTCGCCGGAGTCGAACTCGTAGAAGGTGGGCGACATCGCCGCGTTGACCATGGGCACGTGCCGTTCGGGACGGTCGGAGCCGATCGGCCCGGCGACCACGCCGCACGCCTCGTCCGGGTGGTCGCGGCGTGCGTGGGCGATGATCGCGTCGCGGGTCGCGCGGTCGATGGTCAGCACGGCCGCGAGTCTAGCGAGGTGGGACGGCGGCGCCGGGTGACGTCTGGGTCGCGAGACGGACGCGGTGACCACGGGGCCACTACGCTTTTGGTATGCCAAAGACTCGCCGCGCGGGTGCGCTCGACGCCGACCGCGCCGCCGACGTGCTCCGTGACCTCATCGTGGCCGGGGACCTCCTGCCAGGACAGCGTCTCGTCGAGCGACGTCTCGCCGACTGGATCGGCGTCTCGCGCGTCCCCGTCCGTCAGGCGCTGCAGCAGCTCGTGGTCGAGGGCTTCGCGACCGAGCGGGCCACCGGGGGCGTCGCGGTGAGCGACCCCTCCCCCGACCAGGTCGCCGAGCTGCTGGAGGTCGCGCACGCCCTCGACGGCGTGGCCGCGCACCGCCTGCTCGCCGCGGGCACGGACCTGTCGCCGCTGCGCGCGCTGCTCGTGCGCGCGGGGTCGGCGATCGACGGCGGACGCGAGGCCGACGCCGTCCGGCTCAACGGCGAGTTCCATCTGCGGCTCCTCGACCTCGCGCCCGCGCCGACCGTGCGCCGCACCGCCCGGCCGCTGCGTCGCGTCCTCGGGTGGGCCCTGCAGCAGCACCCCGACCCGGCGCCCCTGCACGCCGAGCACGTCGCGCTCGTCGACGCGCTGGAGCAGGGCGACCTCGACCGCGTCGACGCCGTCCTGGCACAGCACGTCCGCACCAGCCGCGCCGCGCTCGCGGAGCTGCCGTGAGGGCTCGCGGGGCTGTCGCCCTGCTGGCCGTCCTCGTCGTCGCCGCGTGCTCCGGACCCGGCGGTCCGACCTCCGAGCCCGCCGTCGAACGCCCGGCCGACCCCCAGGAGGCCACCGCCGCCCGCACCGCTGCGTCCCCGTCCGCGTCGCCGCGCCCGAGCCTCGACGCTGCCGCGCAGCAGCGGGTGGACCGTCGCCTGCTCGCCGCGGCGGCCGACGGCGACGCGCAGAGTGCTGCCCGCGCCCTCCGTGACGGCGCCGACGTCGAAGCACGCGACGCACGACGCCGCAGCCCGCTGCTGCTCGCCGCCGCGGCGGACCACGTCGAGGTGGCAGCGCTGCTCGTGCACGTCGGTGCCGACCCCGACGCGGTGGACGACCGGTCCGACACGCCCTGGCTCGTCACGGGCGTCACCGGGAGCGTCGCGATGGGCCGGCTGCTGCTCGACGCCGGAGCGGACCTGACCCTGCGCAACCGCTTCGGCGGCCTCTCGCCGATCCCCGCGAGCGAGCGCGGGCACGTCGCGTACGTCCGCTGGGTGAGCACGACCGACGTCGACCTCGACCACGTCAACGACCTGGGCTGGACGGCGCTCCTCGAGGCCGTCGTGCTCGGCGACGGCGGCGCCCGGCACCGGGCCGTCGTCCAGGCCCTGCTCGACGCCGGCGCCGACCCGACGATCCGCGACCGGCAGGGCCGGACCGCGCTCGAGCTCGCCGAGGCCCGCGGGCTCGCCGCGATGGCAGCGGTGCTCCGTCGCGCCTGACCCCTCGGGGACGTGCTCAGTCCAGCGCGCCGACCAGGGTCTCCTGCACGTAGCCCAGCCAGTCGTAGACGTCGACCATGGTGCTCACGGCGGGGTCGTCGCTCTCGGCGAGCGCGAGCTGGTCGGCCTCGGACTCGATGCCGAGCCGGACGGCGATGGACAGGCGGATGTCGGTCAGGCTGCGCAGCCACGCCTGCACGTCGCCGGGGTCGAGCTCGACCTCCACGACCGTGTCCGTCTCCGCCTCGTCGTCGAGGCCGCCGGCCTCCAGCGAGGCGATGAGGCGCTCGGCGTTCTCGACCTTGGCGCTCGTGAGCGAGCGCTCCGTGAAGCGGCGGAACTCCGCCGACTCCTCCTCGTCGTCGCCGTACGCGTCGGGCAGCAGCCGACGCAGCACCGGGTCCTCCGGCGGCAGCGACGGACCGCCCATGCCGAGCTGCACGGCGAGCGGGTCGGGGTCGGACTCGCTCGCCCCGTTGCGGTCGCGCAGCAGCTCGACCACCTGCCCGGCCAGGTTCGCCAGCACGTGCGCCTCGTCGGGCTCGAACACGGCCACGACCCCGCCACGACGGCGGCGCTTGAAGGGTCGCATCAGACGGAGTCCGACTTCTGCAGGGTCGCCCACAGGCCGTACTCGTGCATGGCCTGCACGTGGCGCTCCATCTGCTCGCGGCTCCCGCTGGACACGACCGCCCGGCCCTCGTGGTGCACCGCCAGCATCAGCTCGGTCGCCTTCTCCTCGGTGTAGCCGAAGTACGTGCGGAACACGTACGCCACGTACGACATCAGGTTGACGGGGTCGTTCCAGACGATCGTGACCCACGGGTCCTGCAGCGCGAGGCCGAGCTCGGACGCGGGTTCGTCGAGCTCAACCGGGGCCGGGGTGGTCACGCGTCCCATTGTGTCCCAGGGCCGCCGCGGACCGAAACGCGCCCGCGTGGGGGTGCCGCGTCCGACGGCGGCCCTACGCTGGCGACGTGACCACGGCACTCCTCACCGACCACTACGAGCTCACGATGCTGCAGGCGGCCCTCGCCGACGGCACCGCGCACCGGCACGCCGTGTTCGAGCTCTTCGCCCGTCGACTGCCGACCGGTCGGCGCTACGGCGTGGTCGCGGGCACGGGACGGCTGCTCGACGCCCTCGAGGAGTTCCGGTTCGACACCGACACCGTCGGGTGGCTGCGCGAGCGGGGCGTCGTCGACGACGCGACCTGCGACTGGCTGGCCGACTACCGCTTCACGGGCGACGTGTGGGGCTACCCCGAGGGCGAGCTCTACTTCCCCGCGTCCCCCGTGCTCGTCGTCGAGGGGACCTTCGCCGAGGCGGTCGTCCTGGAGACGCTGTTCCTGTCGGTGCTCAACCACGATTCCGCCATCGCGTCCGCGGCCGCCCGCATGGTCGGCGCCGCCGACGGGCGTCCCTGCATCGAGATGGGCTCGCGACGCACCCACGAGCGCGCCGCCGTGGCTGCCGCCCGCGCCGCCTACGTCGCCGGGTTCGCGACGACGTCGAACCTCGAGGCCGGACGCACGCACGGCATCCCGACCGCGGGCACCAGCGCGCACTCGTTCACGCTGCTGCACGACACCGAGCGCGACGCCTTCACGGCGCAGGTGGCGTCGCTCGGGGTCGGCACCACGCTGCTCGTCGACACCTACGACATCGAGGAGGCGGTCCGCACCGGGATCGACGTCGCCGGACCGGACCTCGGCGCCGTCCGGATCGACTCCGGCGACCTGCCCTCGTTGGCCCGGCGGGTGCGCGAGCAGCTCGACGCACTCGGCGCCACGTCGACGCGCATCGTCGTCACGAGCGACCTCGACGAGCACGCCATCGCCGGCCTCGCGGCCGCTCCGGTCGACGGGTACGGCGTCGGCACGTCGCTCGTCACCGGGTCCGGCGCCCCGACGTCCGGCTTCGTCTACAAGCTGGTCGCCCGCGCCGACGAGGGTGACGCCCTGGTCCCGGTCGCCAAGAGGAGCGCCGACAAGGCCAGCGTCGGGGGCCGCAAGTGGGCCCTGCGACGGCTCTCCGCCGCGGGCACGGCCGAGGCCGAGGTCGTCGGCATCGGCGCGCCGCCGCACGACGACGGCGACGACCGCTCGCTGCTCGTGCCGTTCGTCGAGGCCGGCTCGCGGGTGCACCACGACACGCTCGACGACGCGCGCGCCCGCCACGCGGCCGCGATCGCCGAGCTGCCCGCCGCGGCGCACAAGCTCTCCGCCGGCGAGCCGGTGCTCGAGACGATCTTCGAGCGCTGAACCGACCCCACCCCCACCTGTCGGGAGGATCCATGACCACGACCCACGACCCGTCGACGGCACTCGTCGTCGTCGACGTGCAGAACGACTTCTGCGAGGGCGGCTCACTCGCCGTCGCCGGCGGTGCCGACCTCGCCCACCGGGTGGCGGCGCTGCTCGAGTCCGGGGACTACGCGACCGTCGTGGCCACCCGCGACCACCACGTCGACCCGGGGCCGCACTTCTCGAGCACGCCCGACTACGTCGACTCCTGGCCACCGCACTGCGTGGTCGGCACCCCGGGAGCGGAGCTGCACGAGCCGCTGCGGGACGACCAGTTCGACGCGGTCTTCCTCAAGGGCGAGTACGAGGCGGCGTACTCGGGCTTCGAGGGTGCGACCGTCGACGGCGTCCCGATGGCGGCGTGGCTGCACGAGCGGGGCGTCACGACGCTCGACGTCGTCGGCATCGCCACCGACCACTGCGTGCGGGCCACCGCGCTCGACGGCGCCCGCGAGGGCTTCGCGGTGCGGGTGATCGAGGGGATGACCGCCGCGGTCGACCCCTCCGGACTGCCTGCGCTGCGCGAG
This sequence comes from Propionibacteriales bacterium, assembly GCA_026392465.1. Classification (GTDB taxonomy): domain Bacteria; phylum Actinomycetota; class Actinomycetes; order Propionibacteriales; family Nocardioidaceae; genus Aeromicrobium. The sequence goes on along the minus strand of JAPLCA010000004.1, from coordinate 1,603 downwards.
GAGCTGCGCGCCGCGCAGGTCGAGGTCAGGGAGCGCTGACGGCGGACGCCGTGGGCGTCTGCGTGGGCTGGTCCGGGGCCGGGGGCAGCACGAACAGCAGCGCCCCCAGGGCGATCACCGGGATCGAGGCGAGCAGGTCGCGACGGGTGAGCGTGTGCTTCATGGCGCCAGCGTGACCCCGCCAGCGCAACGGCACCGGTCGCCGACGTGAACGTCAGGTGACCGGCGCCGGGCCAGCGGGCTAGAGCAGCTCCTTGGCCAGCAGCTCGAGCGTCTCCTCGCGCGCCGGGGAGCGACGGGGGTCCGCTCCGCGACGGGCCGAACCCACCGGGTGGAGCATCACCTCGTCGACCTCGAACTGCTCCGCGAGCTCGCGCACCTGGCGGGCGGCGGTCTCCGGGTCGCCGAGCACCGGCCGCGTGGTGCCGGCGTCGACCATCGCCTGCTGCTGCGGTGCGAGCACGGCCTCCTGGGCGTCCTCGACGAGGTCGATCGCCGTGAGCGGCTGGCCGGTGCGCAGCCGCGCCATGTTCTGCAGGTTCGGCAGCGCCATGGCCAGCGCCTCCTCCGTCGTCGCGGCGACCGAGGCGTTCACCGTGAGGAACGTCGTCGGGCGGTCCAGCAGGTCCGACGGGCGGAAGTGGGAGCGGTAGTGGGCCAGCGCCTCCTCGGTGCCCTGCCCCGAGAAGTGGTGGGCGAACACGTACGGCAGACCCTTGGCCGCGGCCAGCTGGGCGGAGTACATCGACGAGCCCAGCAGCCAGAGCCTGGCCGCCGACGTCGCGGCGGGCGTCGCCTTGAGCACGTACTGCTGCTGCGGGATCGGCACCCGCACACCGCGCCCGTCCATGAGGGCCACCACGTCGTCCAGGTACTGCGGGAAGTTCTCGACGTCGGTGTCGTCGCGCCCCGCGGCGCCGCGCAACGCCCAGGACGTGACCGGGTCGGAGCCGGGCGCGCGACCGATGCCGAGGTCGATCCGTCCGGGGAACGCGGCCTCCAGGAGGGCGAACTGCTCGGCGACGGCGAGCGGGGCGTGGTTCGGGAGCATGACGCCGCCCGAGCCGAGACGGATCCGCTCGGTCGCGCTCGCCAGCACACCGATCAGGACCGGCGGGCTGGACGCCGCGACGGCCGGCATGTTGTGGTGCTCCGCGACCCAGTAGCGCTCGAAGCCCAGCCGGTCGGCGGTCTGGGCGAGGGAGACCGCGGCCGCGACGGCGTCGGCGGTCGACTGGTCGGTGCGGACGGGGACGAGGTCGAGGACGGACAGGCGCATACCCGGGTCAACACCGGCTGCCACCGATCCCTTCCCCGCGGTCGGTGCCGCCTCGTCCGGCGGGACCGGTCCGTCCGGGCCTCCCCCGGGACGGGGCCCGGACGGACCCGACGAAGGGCGACGTCACCTCTCCAACCGTCCGGCAGGGTCGAAGGTCACGGCCGGGGCACGGCGAACCCTAGGTGTATTCGGCCAGGACGTTGGTAACGGCGGGGCTGCTTGATCGAACGAGAACCTCCGAGTGGGATGTGGCTTGTCGAAGGCCCACTCCAACCCGGAGGTTCTCGTGTCCCACGCTAATGCCCGCACCACGTTTCACGGACG
>JAPLCA010000019.1 GCA_026392465.1 Propionibacteriales bacterium | reverse complement strand
AGCCTGCGCGGGTCTGTGGTTGCTGGTGCGCTGCCGTAGTTGGGCTGTGCTTGTTGGTGCGCTGCCTCGGCCTTCGCTGGGGGTGGCCTCCGAAAGGGCCTCGACCGGGCAGCTGGGCGGGGGTCGGTTCCGGGTCTCGGGGTGTGGCCCGCGCTGTGGGTCGCAAGATGCGGCGTTCCCGTGCGGACTCGCGAAGGATGCTGCGTTTGCTACGGGATACCGTCGTGAACGCAGAAGCGTTCGATCTGACTCGCGCGAAGGCAGAGTCTTGGGTGCCCTTTGGGTTGGGGGGACGAAGGATTCTTCCTTCTCGTGGAACGGTCCACGAGAAGGAAGAATCCTTCACACGTCTGGCCCCCTCGTCGGTGGATCTGCCACCTGAACAGCGCCCAGAAGGTGGCCGATCCACCGACGGCACGCGCAAACGCAGCATCTTGGGCCAGCCACGCACAAATGCAGAATCTTGGGTCCCACGCGGGCCACAGCCCGAGAACCCAGACCACCTCGCGCCCAGCCGCCCGGTCGAGGCCCTTTCGGAGACCAGCCCCAGCGAAAGCCGAGGCAGCGCACCAGCAAGGTCACGACGACCGCAGGCAGCGCACCAGCAAGGTCACGACGAGCGCAGGCGGCGCACCACCAACCCCAGACCCGAGCAGACAGCGCACCAGCAGGACGACCGCAGCCAGCCCCGAGCCCCACCTCCCCCCAGGGCCGACGCGCGCGAGACGGCGGAGGTGGGAGACTCGTGACCCGATGAGCCCAGCAGACGAGACCGCCCCGACCGAGATCGACGTCCCCGACCTGCCCGGCCCCTGGTCCGCGCGCGTCCCCACCTACGGTGACGTCGACGCCCTCGTGCGTCTGCGGCACCTCGACGAGCTGCAGGGGACGGGCGAGGCGCACGTGGACCCGGCCGGTATCGAGAACGAGGTCGCCGGCCAGGCGTCCTGGACGCGCCGCCAGCTCGTCGCCGTCGGGACCGACGACGTGCCGGTCGCCTGGATCACCGTCCACGACCGCGCCGCGGGACGCGCCCTGGTGTGGGGCTACTTCGACCGCGACGTCGCGGAGGTCGACGAGATCGCGCGCGTCCTCTACGCGTGGGCGGAGGAGGTCGCGATCCTCATGGCGCGCATCCGCGGCATCGACGCGACGCGCCTCGACGAGAGCCCGTTCGCCGACGACTCCCGCCAGGCCGGCTGGCTCGAGCAGGCCGGCTACGCCAAGCGGCGCACGTGGCTGCACATGGAGCGGCCCGTGCGCGACGGCGACGCCGACCTCGAGCCCCGTGAGGGCGTCCTCGTGCGCACCGTCGAGAAGCACGAGAACGGGTTCCCCGTCGCGTCGGACCTGCAGACCGTCCACCACATGCTCGAGACGTCCTTCGAGGACCACTTCAACAACTACCGCGAGTCCTTCCCCGAGTTCGTGCAGCGCATGCGGGAGGAGCCCGGCCACCGCTGGGACCAGTGGTGGCTGGCGTACGTCACCGACGACAGCGCCGAAGGAGGGGGCGAGCAGGTGCCCGCCGGCACCGTCGTCTGCTCCGTGCTCCCCGGCAAGCACGGCGGCCCGGAGGGCACCTACGTGGAGTACATCGGCGTCAACCGGCACGCCCGCGGACGCGGTGTCGCGAAGTCGCTGCTCGCCACGGTCATCAGCGACGCGGCCCGACGTGGACGGGACCGGGTGGGTCTGGAGGTCGACGCCGACTCCCCCACCTCGGCCGACCAGCTGTACCTGTCGATGGGGTGGGAGACCGACTACGTCACCGACTCCTGGTTCAAGGACCTGACGCTCGCCTGACGGGCTGTCGTCGCCCGGATCAGGTTGCGGGACGTCTCCACGCTCGTAGCGTCGGTGGTACACATCCCACCCACCGGCAGGAGACACCATGCCTACTCGCACTGCTCGCACCGCCTGGGACGGCGGCTTCGAGGACGGAACCGGTCAGGTCGAGCTGACCAGCTCCGGCCTCGGCACGTTCGAGATGTCCTTCCCGAAGCGTTCCTCCGAGGACGGGGGCGGCGCGACCAACCCCGAGGAGCTGCTCGGCGCGGCGCACTCGGCCTGCTACACGATGCAGCTGACGGCGGTGCTCGGCCAGAAGGGCGGCACGGTCCACTCCATCGAGACCAAGGCCGACGTGTCCCTCGGCAAGGACGACGCCGACGGCGGCTTCAAGATCACGAAGATCGCGCTCACCGTGCGGGGCGAGGTCGAGGGCGTCGACGACGCCACCTTCCAGGAGGCCGCCGAGGCCGCGAAGACCGGCTGCCCGCTCAGCAAGGCGCTCGCGTCGGTCGACGAGATCACCCTCGACGCGACGCTGGAGAGCTGAGCCCGCTCACTCCCCCACGGCGGCGGCTGCGTCCTCGAACACCTCGGGGACGTAGCCGTCGCCTGCGTCGGGACCCTGCCCGTCGCCGCCCCCGAGCACACCGGACGGGTCGACGAGCCGGACGTCGTGACCGTCGAGGTGCAGCCGGCGCACCCCCTCCAGGAGCATGCGCCGCGCGACGTCGTTGACCCGGTGCACCCGCTCGAGGTCGAGCACGACGAGAGCCTCGCCCTCCGGCTCCTCCTCCAGGCTGCGCAGCACGCGCTCGGCCTCGACGAAGCGCAGGTCGCCCGCGACCTCGTGCACCGCCACGTTCGAGGCACCTCGCTCGACCCGCCGCACCACCGAGCGCGCGACGTCGGAGACCTCCATCAGGTGCAGGCCCATGTCGCGCGACAGCCGCTCGAAGACGCGCACGCCCCGGGCGCTGTTGCCGTGCCGGTCGAGGCGCGGGGAGAAGACGGCGATGCCCACCTGGCCCGGCAGGACGCCGATCAGGCCGCCGGCCACGCCGCTCTTGGCCGGGATGCCGACCGTCGTGAGCCAATCGCCGGCGGCGTCGTACATGCCGCAGGTGGCCATGACGCTCAGCACCTGGCGGGCCACCTGCGGCTCGAGCAGCTGCTCCCCGTCGGGCGCGCGGCCCTGCCCCGCGAGCACCGCGGCCATGCGGGCGAGGTCGCGGACCGTCACCGACACGGCGCACTGACGCGTGTAGCCGCGCACGACGTCCGGCGGGTCGCCCTCGAGGGTCCCGACGGTGCGCAGCATGTAGGCGATCGCCATGTTGCGGTCGGCGGTGCCCAGCTCGGAGTCGAACACCGCCTCGTCGACGCCCAGCTCGCGCCCCGCCAGTCGGGAGTAGAAGGAGCGCACGCGCTCGAAGCGCTCGTCGGCACCGGATCCTTCGACCAGGGCGTGCGCGGCGATCGCGCCGGCGTTGATCATCGGATTGCGGGGACGCCCGGAGCCGGGCTCCAGCGAGATCTCGTTGAACGCGTCGCCCGACGGCTCGACGTCGATCTTCTCGACGACGGCCTCCAGGCCCTGGTCGGCGATCGCGAGCGCGTAGGTGAACGGCTTGGAGATCGACTGGATCGAGAAGGCGACGTCGGCGTCGCCGGCCGTGGCCACCACGCCGTCGAGCGTCGCGACCGCGATCGCCAGCCGGTCGGGGTCGGCCTGCGCGAGCTCGGGAATGTAGTCCGCCACCGCACCGTCGTCACCGCCACACTCCTCGAGCACCTGGGCGAGGTAGTCCGGGATGGGGGTCCGCATGCGCCGATGCTGCCACGGGACCGGCCGGTCCTGTCCCTGGCACCTGCCACGCTGTGGGGGTGCACCAGTCCCTCGCCCCCGCGCGGCTCCTGGCGCAGCGGCTCGTCGGCGAGCCGCTGCCGGACCCGGTCGCGGTCGTGCGCCACCTCGGCGCCGTGCAGGCCCAGGAGCACACCACCGTCCCGTGGAGCGTCGGACGACGGTGCGCCGCCGCGTCGGTCGACGACGTGGTCGACGCGCTCGACCGCGGCGGAGTGGTGCGCACCCACGTGCTCCGCACGACCTGGCACCTCCTCCACGTCGACGACCTGCCATGGGTCGCGGCGGCCACGGGCGACCGCGTGATGGCGCAGGTGCTGCCGCACGTCCGTCGCCAGGGGCTCGACGAGACCACGCTGCTGGCCGCCTCCGACGTGGTGGTGCTGGCCGTGCGCGAGGCGCCCGGCTGCACCCGCGACGACGTCGCCCGTCGGTTGGACGACGCAGGCCTGTCGTTGCGGGGCGACCTGCTCGCCCACGCCGTGATGGTCGCCGAGCTGCGCGCCGAGGTGGCCGGTCGACGCGACCCCGGCGGGCCGCACCGCTACCGTCCCCTCGCCCCGACGCCGCCCGCCGACGACGTCGACGCCGCCCGCGCGCGCCTGGCCGCCACCTACGTACGCGGCCACGGACCCGCATCGGCGGCCGACCTCGCGTGGTGGTCGAGCCTGACGCTCCGCCAGGCGCGGCGCGCCCTCGCCGACGCCGGCCTCGTGGAGGGCGAGCGCGACGGCCGCGCGCTCTGGACCGACGTCGACGCCGAGACCGACGGCCCCGTGCCACCCGCGCTGCTCCTGTCGCAGTTCGACGAGCTGATCTCCCACGTGCGCGACGCCGAGGTCCGCGCCGAGGCCGGTCCCGCGTACGACGTCGCGATGACGTCGCAGGGGCTCGTCGTCCTCGACGGCCGGCTGGCCGGCGGCTGGCGCCGCCAGGTGCGCGGCGGCCGGCTCGAGGTCGAGGTCACGGTCGGTGGCGCGGTCCCGCGAGCCGCCCGCGCGGCGCTCCGGGAGGAGGCGCTCTCCCTCGCCCGGTTCCACGGGCTCGACGACGTGCTCCTCGAGGTGCGCTGAAGGACGTCGTGGTCCCTCGGACACCGCCCTGACGCGGTGCGCGCGACGGCCGGTCGTGGGAGGGTGTCGACACGGCTCGGGGCACGCGAACCAGGCCGTCGGTCCCGACCGGCGTCGCGCTAGTCTTGAGTCGCACCGTGTCCAAGTGCGCAGGGAACCAACCGGAAGAGGCGATCGAGGCCGTGGCCGAGTCCTCACATGACCCGTCAACCCCCGACTTCGGGACGAACCAGTGGCTCGTCGAGGAGATGTACGACCAGTACAAGGCGGACCCCGCCTCCCTCGACCCGACCTGGGTGACGTTCTTCGAGGAGGGTGACGGCGCGGCGCTCCTGCGCAGCAACGGCAGCACCCCGTCCACGAACGGGGCCGCCCGCAACGGGTCGTCCACGAACGGCACGTCCACGAACGGTTCTGCACCGGCAGCCGCGAAGGTCGCCGACAAGAAGCCCGAGCCGGCCAAGGCTCCGGAGAAGAAGCCCGAGCCCGCTGCGCAGGCGCCGTCCACGCCCGCGCCGAAGAAGGCCGAGCCCGCTCCCGCCAAGCCTGCTGAGAGCAAGGCACCGGAGAAGAAGCCGCAGGCGGCTCGCCCCTCCGCACGCTCCGCCGACCCGAAGGCCACGTCGGCCGCGCCGCAGCCGGTGGGTCCGGGCGAGGTCCAGCGCATCCCGCTGAAGGGCGCCCCGGCCCGTACCGCCGCGAACATGGACGCCAGCCTCGAGGTCCCCACGGCCACGAGCGTGCGCTCGGTGCCGGTCAAGCTGCTCTTCGACAACCGCATCGTCATCAACAACCACCTCGCCCGCGCGCGTGGCGGCAAGGTGTCGTTCACCCACCTCATCGGCTACGCCGTGGTCAAGGCGATCGCCGCGATGCCCGAGATGAACACCGGCTACGACACCGACGAGAAGGGCAAGCCGGTCCAGCTGAAGCCCGAGCACGTCAACTTCGGTCTCGCCATCGACACGAAGAACGCCAAGGGCGAGCGCCAGCTCCTCGTGCCGTCGATCAAGGCCGCCGAGACCATGACCTTCGCGCAGTTCTGGCAGGCCTACGAGGCCATGGTCAAGAAGGCGCGCGACGGCAAGCTCGAGGTGTCCGACTTCCTCGGCACCACGGTCAGCCTCACCAACCCCGGCGGCATCGGCACCAACCACTCCGTGCCGCGTCTCATGAAGGGCCAGGGCGTCATCGTCGGCGTCGGCTCGATGGAGTACCCGCCGGAGTTCCAGGGCGCCTCCGAGCACACCATCGCCAACCTCGCCGTCAGCAAGATGATGACGCTGACGTCGACCTACGACCACCGCGTCATCCAGGGTGCGCAGTCCGGCGAGTTCCTGCGCCGCATCCACCAGATGCTGCTGGGCGAGGACGGGTTCTACGACGAGATCTTCCAGGCGCTGCGGATCCCCTACGAGCCCATCCGCTGGGCCCAGGACATCGCCGTCAGCCACGACGACGAGGTGCACCGCCAGGCGCGCGTGCTCGAGCTGATCCACGCGTTCCGCGTGCGCGGCCACCTCATGGCCGACACGAACCCGCTGGAGTACCGCCAGCGGAGCCACCCCGACCTCGACACGGCGTCGCACGGCCTGACCCTCTGGGACCTCGACCGCGAGTTCGCCACCGGTTCGTTCGCGAGCGGCACCGGCAAGCGCTTCATGAAGCTGCGCGAGATCCTCGGGGTCCTGCGTGACTCCTACTGCCGCTCCATCGGCCTGGAGTACATGCACATCCAGGACCCCGGCGAGCGCCAGTGGCTGCAGGACCGCATCGAGGTGGGCCACACCAAGCCCCCGCGCGAGGAGCAGCTGCGCATCCTGCTGAAGCTCAACCAGGCCGAGGCCTTCGAGACGTTCCTGCAGACGAAGTTCGTCGGCCAGAAGCGGTTCAGCCTCGAGGGTGGCGAGACCACCATCCCGCTGCTCGACGAGATCTGCGAGGAGGCAGCCGCCGACGGCCTCGAGGAGGTCTGCATCGGCATGGCCCACCGCGGTCGCCTCAACGTGCTCGTCAACATCGCGGGCAAGAGCGCCGGCACGGTGTTCCGTGAGTTCGAGGGCAACATCGACCCCCGCACGGTGCAGGGCTCCGGCGACGTCAAGTACCACCTCGGTGTCGAGGGCGAGTTCCGCTCCGAGCACGGCGACACGATCAAGGTGTCCGTGGCCGCCAACCCGTCGCACCTCGAGGTCGTCGACCCGGTCCTCGAGGGCATCACCCGGGCGAAGCAGGACCGCCTGAACCGCGGTGCCGAGTTCCCCGTGCTGCCGGTGCTCGTCCACGGCGACGCCGCGTTCGCCGGACAGGGTGTCGTCGCCGAGACGCTCAACCTCTCGCAGCTGCGCGGGTACCGCACGGGTGGCACGATCCACGTGATCGTCAACAACCAGGTCGGCTTCACGACAAGCCCGTCCTCGTCGCGCTCCTCGACGTACTGCACCGACGTGGCCCGCATGGTCCAGGCGCCGATCCTGCACGTGAACGGCGACGACCCGGAGGCGTGCATCCGCGTCGCCGACCTCGCCTACGAGTACCGCAAGACGTTCAACAAGGACGTCGTCATCGACCTGGTCTGTTACCGCCGCCGCGGCCACAACGAGGGCGACGACCCGTCGTTCACGCAGCCGCTGATGTACGACACGATCAACGCGAAGAAGTCGGTGCGCAAGCTCTACACCGAGGCGCTCGTGGGTCGTGGCGACATCACCATCGAGGAGGCCGAGGCCGCCCTCGCGGACTACCAGTCGCAGCTCGAGCGCAACTTCGCCGACGTCAAGGAGGCCACCTCCTCCGACACCGACTACACGCGCACCCCGGACTACCCGGAGAAGCCGGAGCAGGAGGGCGCGCTCGAGACGGCCGTGTCCCCCGAGGTCATGAAGGCCGTGTCGTCGGCCTACACGTCCGTGCCGGAGGGCTTCACCGTCCACCCGAAGGTGCTCCCGCAGCTGCAGCGTCGTGCCCAGTCCATCGAGACGGGCCCGATCGACTGGGGCACGGGCGAGATCATCGCGTTCGGGTCGCTGCTGCTGGAGGGTCGCCCGGTGCGCCTCGCCGGCCAGGACTCGCGTCGCGGCACGTTCTCCTCGCGCTTCGCCACGATCATCGACCGCAACAACGGCAGCGAGTGGACCCCGCTCTCGCACGTCGGGGACGAGCAGGCGACGTTCTACATCTACGACTCGCTGCTCAGCGAGTACGCCGCCCTCGGCTTCGAGTACGGCTACTCCGTGGCGCGTCCCGAGGCGCTCACCCTGTGGGAGGCGCAGTTCGGCGACTTCGTCAACGGCGCCCAGTCGGTCATCGACGAGTACATCTCCTCGGGCGAGACCAAGTGGGGCCAGAAGTCGGGCGTCGTCCTGCTGCTCCCCCACGGCTACGAGGGCCAGGGACCGGACCACTCGTCGGCACGCATCGAGCGCTTCCTGCAGCTCGCCGCGAACGACGAGATGACGATCGCGCAGCCGTCGACGTCGGCGTCGTACTTCCACCTGCTGCGGCGGCACACGCTGGAGGGCCAGCACCGCCCGCTCATCGTGTTCACGCCCAAGCAGCTGCTGCGTCGCAAGAGCGCGGCGTCGCAGCCGGAGGAGTTCACCTCCGGGCAGTGGCGCCCGGTCATCGGCGACGACTCCGTCGACGCGGAGAAGGTCGACACGGTGCTGCTGTGCTCGGGCCGGATCGCGCACGACCTGTTCGACGAGCGCGCCAAGCGTCAGGGCGACGACCCGACGACGGCGATCGTCCGGCTCGAGCAGCTGTACCCGCGTCCGGTCGAGCAGATCAAGACCGAGCTCGCCCGCTTCAGCGGTGTGAAGAACGTCCGCTGGGTGCAGGACGAGCCCGCGAACCAGGGTCCGTGGCCCGACGCCGCGCTCCACTACCCCGACGCCGTGGCGTCCGGTGCGCTGACGCTCGTGTCGCGCCCGGCGTCGTCGACGACGGCGGTGGGCTCGAAGTCGCGGCACGACGCGGAGCAGCGTGAGCTGATGGACGCGGCGTTCGCCTGACCCGTGTACTTCACCGACCGAGGCATCGAGGAGCTGGCGGCCCGTCGCGGCGAGGAGGAGGTCTCCTTCGCGTGGCTGGCCGACCGGCTCGTCGAGTTCGTCGACCTGCACCCCGACTTCGAGGTCCCGGTCGAGCGGCTGGCCACCTGGCTAGCCCGCCTCGATGATGACGATCTCTGAGCGAGCTCTGCTGGGGGCACCTCCCGCTCGCGGGGGCGCGAACGAGATCGGCAGGTCGAGTAGTGCACCGGCGAAGCCGGTCCAGCAGTATCGAGACCTGGCAAACGTCCAGACCCCGCCAGGCGCGAGGTGTTGCCGCCGAACCGCTGCAGAGTGGTCTCGATACGCGCGAACCACGCTCGTCCCTCGCGGCTCCGCACTACTCGACCAGCGGTGTCGCCGCCGGCGCTACTCGACCAGCGGAGGACATGGCTGAGCACGTCTCGATCGGCCCCCACTGCCACACTGTCCCGGTGAGGTTCGAGCAGCCGCCGGTGGTCCGGGTGATCCCGGAGCGCTCGGGCGGTCTCGACCCCTGGCTCGACGACGTCCCCGCCGTCCAGCAGGTGCTGCGGGAGGGGCTGGACCTCCCGCCGGGCGTCACGTTCCTCGTCGGTGAGAACGGGGCGGGGAAGTCGACGATCGTCGAGGCGGTCGCGATCGCGTACGGCCTGTCGCCCGAGGGTGGCAGCACGCACGGGCAGCACAGCTCCCGACCGAGCGAGTCGACGTTGCACACCGCCCTGACGCTGCAGCGGGGCGTGGGAGCGGGCCGGTGGGGGTTCTTCCTGCGCGCCGAGACGATGCACGGCTGGTACACGTACCAGGAGGGTGTGGGCGGGCCCGACCTGCACGCGATGAGCCACGGCGAGTCGTTCCTGGAGGTGCTGCGCCGCCGCTTCGACTCCCCGGGCTTCTACTGCCTCGACGAGCCGGAGGCCGCCCTGTCGTTCTCCTCCAGCCTGGCGCTGCTGCGGACCCTCCACGACATCTCCGCCGGCGGCGGCCAGGTGCTGTGCGCGACCCACTCCCCCGTCGTCGCGTCGCTGCCCGGTGCCCGCATCCTGGAGGTCGGTCCGTGGGGGCTGCGGGAGACGAGCTGGGAGTCGCTCGACCTCGTGAGCCACTGGCGCGCCTACCTCGAGGCCCCGGGACGCTACCTGCGGCACGTGCTCGCCGACGACGGGCAGGACGACGATGGCTGAGCACGGCCTCGCGACGCGCGCCCGGCACCTGCTGACCGCCAACCCCTTCCTCACCGCGACGGCCGTCGCCGCCGCCCTGACGTGCGTGCTGGTGCCGCCGAGCGCGGAGTACCTGCACTATCCCGAGTACCGCACGCTCGTGGGGCTGTGGTGCTTCCTGACCGTCATCAGCGCGCTCGACCGGACCCACCTCGTCACCGCCGCGGCGCAGGGGGTCGTGGGGGTGCTGCGCGGGCGCCGGACGCTCGTCGTGGGCCTCGTCCTGCTGACCGCCCTCGGGTCGATGCTCATCACCAACGACATGGCGCTGCTGACGTTCCTGCCGCTGTCCGCGCTCGCCCTGCGCGCGACGGGCGACGAGGAGCACCTCGCCTACGTCTTCGTGCTGCAGACCGTCGCGGCGAACCTCGGGGGCATGATCACGCCGTTCGGCAGCCCGCAGAACCTGTTCCTCTACCAGTACTTCCACCTGTCCGTCGGTCAGCTCGTCGCCGTCCTCGCGATCCCGTTCGCGCTGTCGATCGCCCTGCTGGTACTGGCGTGCCTGCGCGTGCCGCGGGGAGCGATCCGACCCGTCACCTCGCGCACGCCGGTGCGGTGGCGACCTGCGGCCGTCCACCTCGTCCTGTTCGCCGTGGCGGTCGCGCTCGTCGTGCGCGCGCTCCCGGTGTGGGCGGGCCTCGCGGTGGTCGCCGTGGTGGCCGTCGTCGACCGGCAGGCGCTCCGGTCGGTCGACTACGGCCTGCTCGCCACGTTCGTGCTGTTCTTCGTGTTCGCCGGCAACCTCGAGCGCGTCCCGCAGGCCAGCGGCTTCCTGCAGGACCTGCTGCAGGAGCACGTCCTCCTGTGGAGCGTGGCAGGCAGCCAGCTGATCTCCAACGTGCCCACCGCGCTGATCTACGCGCCGTTCACCGACGACTGGCGGGCCCTGCTCCTGGGCGTCAACGTCGGCGGGGTGGGCACCGTCGTGGCGTCGCTGGCGAGCCTCATCACCCTGCGCCGCTACCAGCTGCTGCGCCCCGGCGGCACTGGAGCGTTCCTCCGCCTGTTCACCGTGGTGAACGTGCTGTTCCTCGCCGTGCTGCTGGGCGCGACGAGCGCGCTGCTGGCCGCCGGCGTCCTCTGACGCCGGCGACCGGGCCGCAGGTCAGAGGGTCAGGACGATCTTGCCGAAGACGTCGCCGTCGACGACGCGCTGCAGGCCCTGGGCGGCGTCGGCCATCGGGATCTCGCTGTCGATGAGCGGGCGCGTGCCGGTGACGTCCATGAACTGCGCGAGCGCGTGCAGCTCGTCGCGCGTGCCCATGGTGGACCCGTGCACGCGCATCTGCTGGAAGAAGATGCGGGTCAGCTCGGCCGCCTTCGGCGCGTCGCCGGACGTCGCGCCGGAGATGACGATCGTGCCGCCCGGGCGCATCGACTTGACCGAGTGCGACCAGGTGGCGGCGCCGACCGTCTCCATGACCGCGTCGACCTTGGCGGGCAGGCGTGCGCCGGACTCGAACACCTCGTGCGCACCGATCTCGAGCGCCTTCGCACGCTTGTCCTCGTCGCGGCTGGTGGCGAACACCCGGAAGCCGGCGGCGCGCGCCAGCGTGATGAGCGCGGTCGCGACGCCGCCGCCGGCGCCCTGCACCAGCACGGTGTCGCCCTGCTTGAGCCCCGACTGTGTGAACAGCATCCGGTAGGCGGTCAGCCAGGCCGTGGGCAGGCAGGCCGCCTCGCTGAAGGACAGACCCGCCGGCTTCGGCACGACGTTGCGGGTCGGCACCGCGACCTTCTCGGCGAACGTGCCCTGGTGGCGCTCCGACAGCAGCGACCGCTTCGGGTCGAGCGTCTCGTCACCGCGCCACGACGGGTCGCTGACCACGGCGTGCACCAGCACCTCGTTGCCGTCCTCGTCGTAGCCCGCCGCGTCGCAGCCGAGGATCATCGGCAGCGACTCCTCGCGCAGGCCGACGCCGCGCAGGCTCCACACGTCGTGGTGGTTGATCGACGCCGCCTTGACCGTCACCGTGGTCCACCCGTCCGGCACCTCGGGGTCGGGACGCTCCCCGACCACCAGCCCCTCGAGCGGGTTCTCGGGGTGGATCTGACCGGCGTAGACGGCGAACATGCGACTCCTTCGAGCAGGGCGTCGGCCGGGCTGAGCCCGGCCTCGGACGAGGTACCGCGTCCAGTATCGAGCGGATCAGTACGGACGGCGCGCGAGGCCCTCGCGGCGAGCCGTCTCCGTGACGGCCCGGCTCACGACGTCGGCCACGCGCGGGTCGAACGGTGAGGGGATGACGTAGGACTCGCTCAGCTCGTCGCCCACGAGCTCGGCGATCGCGTGCGCGGCCGCCAGCTTCATGCCCTCGGAGATCGCCGTCGCACGCACCGCGAGCGCGCCCCGGAAGATGCCGGGGAACACGAGCACGTTGTTGATCTGGTTCGGGAAGTCCGAGCGGCCCGTGGCCACCACGCGGGCGTACCGGTGCGCGACGTCGGGGTGCACCTCGGGGTTCGGGTTGGCCATCGCGAAGATGATCGCGTCGGGCGCCATGCGCGCGACGTCCTCCTCGGGGATGGTGCCGCCGGAGACCCCGATGAACACGTCGGCCTTCTCCAGCGCGTCACCGACCGTGCCGGGACGCGCCCAGTCGGCCGTCTGGTCCGCCAGCCACTGCTTGACGCTGTTGAGGTCGTCGCGCCCGGGGTGGATGACGCCCTGGCGGTCGACGACGCTGATGCGGTGCACGCCCGCGGACTGCAGGATCTTCGCGATCGCCACACCAGCCGCACCCGCACCGGAGATGACGACCTTGAGGTCCTGCATGTCGCGGTCGGTGAGCCGGACGGCGTTGATGAGCGCCGCCAGGGTGACGACGGCCGTGCCGTGCTGGTCGTCGTGGAAGACGGGGATGTCGAGCCGCTCGATGAGCCGCTGCTCGATCTCGAAGCACCGTGGGCTCGAGATGTCCTCGAGGTTCACGCCGCCGAACGTCGGCGCCATGCGCACGATCGTCTCGACGATCTCGTCGACGTCGGTGGTCGCCAGCGCCACCGGGATCGCGTCGACCCCGCCGAACTGCTTGAACAGCACGGCCTTGCCCTCCATCACCGGCATCGAGGCGGCCGGGCCGATGTCGCCGAGGCCGAGCACCGCGGTGCCGTCGGTGATGACCGCCACCGTGTTGGACACCCAGGTGTAGTCGTGCGAGAGGTCGGGGTCGGCCGCGATCGCCTCGCACACCCGCGCGACGCCCGGCGTGTACGACATCGACAGGTCGTCGGCGTCCCGCAGCGGTACCGTCGCGGCGACCTGCATCTTCCCGCCGCGGTGCAGCGCGAACACGGGGTCGGTGGGGTCGAACGCGTCGAACGTCGAGGTGGTGGAGTCGGTGGCGACCATGGGCTGGCAGCTTCTCTCTCGCTGAAGGCGGGGGCTCACGGGGCGGACCCGGAGCAGGACGGCGTCGACGCGGCCCGCGACCGGTAGGTGCACGGCGGGCCCGCGGACACGGGAGCGCGGCAGGTGATGCCGTCGCCCATTCTCACACGGGATCGTGGCGCCCGAGCGCCTGGGTGACCGGAGGTGACAGGAGGCACACCAGCGCGACGGCGGCGCCCCCCGCCAGCGTCGGCGTGATCCACGGGGCGTCACCACGGAAGTTGAACGAGAGCGCCAGGCACAGGAGCTGGGAGAAGACGAGGAAGCCGCGAGGCCAGGTGCGGCCGCGCAGCACCTGGACGACCGCCACCAGCAGCAGCACGCCGAGCGCACCCAGGAAGACCGCGGTACTGACGCCCAGACCCACCCGGTCGGCCTCCACCGAGGCCAGCTCGAGCGCCGTGATCGCCAGCAGCCCCGCAGCCTGCAGGGCCACGACGGCACCGGCCACCAGCAGCAGCGCCCTGGCCCGCCCCCGCGGCGCCACGGGGCTCGCGTCCGGCTGGTCGGACGGGGTCGGGTCGCTGGTCTCGCTCACCGGACCAGCCTAGGACCACGCCCCGGTCGGCACCCGCCCCCGGAGCACGGCGTCTCCTTTGGTATGACCTGTGTGACTCAACAGACATCGACCCACCGGGCTATCCCTTGTGCGACGCGCCTTTTGTTGAAACGATGAACGCGGCGCGTTGGTCTTCCCCTGGGCGGACATCCCTGCGCGCCTGCACACACAAGGGAAGGAGCTGTCGTCATGGACTGGCGCCACCACAGCGCATGTCTCGATGAAGACCCCGAGCTCTTCTTCCCCATCGGCAACACCGGCCCCGCGATCATGCAGATCGAGGAGGCGAAGGTCGTGTGTCGCCGCTGCGACGTCCGTGAGCAGTGCCTACAGTGGGCACTCGAGTCCGGTCAGGACCATGGCGTCTGGGGAGGCATGAGCGAGGACGAGCGTCGTGCCCTCAAGCGTCGCAACGCCCGGGCGCGTATTCGCACCGCCTGAGACGTTCCACGCCGCACGCGTCCGAACCCCGTACCCGAGCCCGGGTACGGGGTTCTCGACGTCCGGGGCCCGCACCGGCGCGCAGGTCCGCCGGCTCAGAGCGTCAGCATGATGGCGACGGTCGCGCCGCGCCCGGGGCGCGACTCGAAGCCGAGCGACCCGCCCAGCTCGCTCTCCACGAGGGTGGAGACGATCGACAGCCCCAGGCTGCGGGTCGGGTCGAAGTCGGCCGGCAGACCGACGCCGTCGTCGCTCACCCGCATGCGCAGCCGGTCGCGGATCCGGTTCACCGCCACCGTCACCCGACCGGCACCGTCGGGGAACGCGTGCTCGGCCGCGTTCTGCACGAGCTCCGTCAGCACCATCGCCAGCGGTGTCGCGACCTCCGCCGGCAACAGGCCGAACGCGCCGATGCGCTCCGCCCGCACCTGCGGACCCCCGACGTCGAGCACCGTGCGCAGGAGCCGGTCGGCGATGTCGTCGAACGCGACGCTCTCGTCGAACCCCTGGCTCAGCGTCTCGTGCACCAGCGCGATCGACCCCACACGTCGCACCGCCTCCTCCAGCGCCGCCCGCGCCTCCGGCACGTCCATGCGCCGCGCCTGCAGCCGCAGCAGCGCGGCGACCGTCTGCAGGTTGTTCTTGACCCGGTGGTGGATCTCCCGGATCGTCGCCTCCTTCGACAGGAGCTGCTTCTCCCGCAGCCGCAGGTCGGTCACGTCGCGCAGCAGCACCACGGCACCGTCGCGCTCCCCGCGGCCACGCGCGCCCTCACGCGTCACCGGGATCACGCGCAGCAGCAGGGTCGCCTCCGCCCCGACCACCTCGGCCTCCGCCGGCGCCATCCCGCCGAGCGCCGCAGCCGTGCTCAGGTCCGTCGGCGTGCGACCGACGCAGGCTGCCGTGACCTCGGCCAGGTCGACGTCCTGCAGGTCGCCGTGCAGACCCAGACGGCGGTACGCCGACAGCGCGTTGGGGCTCGCGTACTCGACCGTGCCGTCGGCGCGGGTCCGGATGAAGCCGTCGCCCACCCGCAGAGAGTCGGCCAGGTCCGACCGGGTGCCCGGCGTCGGGAACTCCCCTCGCGCCACCATCGCGACCAGGGCCTCCGCACAGGCCCGGTACGTCACCTCGAGATGGCTCGTGGCACGTGCGTCGCGACCGCTGCGCACGGCCAGCACCGCGATCGTGTCCGGACCGCGGCGCACCGGCACCAGCCGCACGCGCAGCCCGTCGCCGACCGCCGGGTCGTCGTCGTCCTGCGCGCCCTCGCCAGCCAGCACCCGGCCGGCCGCCGGCGAGCGCTCCGCCGGCACGAACGTGCCCGTCACGTCCTCCAGCAGCGTCGTCGCGCCCGTCGTCGGACGGATCTGCGCCACCGCCCACAGGCCCTTCGACTCCGCGTCGGGCACCCACAGCACCAGGTCGCCGAACGACAGGTCGGCCAGGATCTGCCAGTCCGCGACGAGGGCGTGCACCCAGCCGACGTCGGCAGGCGCGAGAGCCGTCTGCGACCGGATGATGTCGTCGGGCGTCGGCACGCGCCCACCCTAGCCGCGCTACCGCGGACCAGGACCCCTCTGGCACGATGGGCGAGATGTCCGAGGCGTACTGGCAGGCCGTGGTGCGGACCGGTCGACAGGTTCCGCTCGACCGCTCCCTCGACGAGTCCACGGCCGAGCTCGTCGAGATGCTCGGCCACCCCAACCCCCGACTGCGTGAGGACCTCGCCTACCCGCTGCTGACCACCTGGATCTCCACCGGCGTGTACGACGACCTCCTCGGCGGGCTGGGCGACGGTGTCGCGCCCGGACTGCGGTACGGGCTCGGCCACGACGGCGACGTCTCCGTCGTCCGACGCTCCTACAGCGCCCTCCTGCTCGCCGACATCGTCGGCCGCGACAACACCCTGCACGTGCTGCCCTCCTCCACCGTGCTCGCCTGGGGCGACCGCGCCACCAGCTGGTACGTCCGCGAGCTCGACCACCGCGGCTGGGTCCCCGAGCAGGGCTGGGCGCACGCCATCGCCCACGGCGCCGACCTCCTCGCCGCCCTCGCCCGCTCGCGACACTTCGACCGGCTCGAGCTGACCGTGCTGCTCGACGTGATCGCCGACCGCGTGCTCACCCCCACCTCCTACGTCTGGCGCCACGGCGAGGACGACCGCCTCGCCTACGCGGTCATGACCGCGCTGCACCGCAACGCCCTCGACCCGAGCATCGTCGAGCCATGGCTCGCCCGACTCGGTGCCGGGGTGCGCGCCCCTCGCACCCGCGGGCACCTGGACGACGAGTGGCCCTCGCCCACCGCCAAGAACACGTCGTCGTTCCTGCGCGCCCTGCACCTGCAGCTCGCGCTCGGCGTCCAGGGTCGCGCCGACCTGCGCGGCGACGCCGAGCTCTTCGCCGAGCAGCCCGCCCACCGCGCCGACCTCCTCCTCGCCGTCCTCGACCAGATCCGTGGCGAGAGCCCCTGGCTGTACCGGCAGACCACCCGCGCCCGTCCCCTGGACGCCCCGGACGGCCCCCCGGACAACGACACCGCCGTGCAGTAGCGTGCGAGCCATGTCACAGACCGACGAGTCCGCGACCACCCCCGACACCGACGGCGGGAGCTCCGCAGCCACCGCGCACGGTGCAGACGATGTGCGCTCCGCGCACGGTGCAGACCATGTGCGCTCCGCGCACGGGGGCGTCCACGCGCTCGAGGTGGCCCGCGCCCACGGCGTACAGGCCATGTTCACGCTCTCCGGTGCCCACGTCTTCCCGATGTACGACGCCGCCGTCACCGCCGCCAACCCGATGCCCATCATCGACGTCCGGCACGAGCCGACCGCCGTCTTCGCCGCCGAGGCCGTCGGCAAGCTCACCCGCACCCCCGGCCTCGCCGTCCTCACGGCCGGCCCCGGCGTCACCAACGGCGTCAGCCCGGTCGCCCAGGCGCACTTCGCCGGCTCGCCGCTCGTCGTCGTCGGCGGTCGCGCCCCGGCCGCCCGCTGGGGCATGGGGACCCTCCAGGAGCTCGACCACCCCCCGATCTTCGAGACCGTCTCCACCTGGGCGGCCACCGCGCACACGCTCGCCGACATCGCCCCCACCGTCCACGAGGCCTTCACCCGCGCCGGCTCCTCGCACCGCGGACCCACGTTCGTCGACGTCCCGATGGACGAGTTCTTCAACTCCGGGCCCCTCGGCACCGCCACCGGTCCCGACCGGTCCCCCCTGCAGCCGGACGAGGACGACCTGACCCGCGTCGCTCGGCTCCTGCAGGACGCTCGCCGCCCCGTGCTCGTCCTCGGCACCGACGTGTGGGCCGACCGCGCCGAGGACGCCGCGTCGCGGTTCGCCGCCGAGACCGGCATCCCCGTCATCGCCAACGGCATGGGTCGCGGCCTCCTGCCCGGTGGCCACCCACAGCTCGTCACCAAGGCCCGCTCGGCGGCCTTCTCCGGCGCCGACCTGGTCGTCGTCGCCGGCACCCCGCTCGACTTCCGCCTCGGCTACGGCGTGTTCGGCGGCAAGGACGGCGCGACGCCCGCGCAGGTCGTCCACCTCGCCGACTCCCCCGGCCAGCTCTCGACCCACGCCGACCTCGCCGCGTCGGCCGCAGGCGACCTGACGCTCGTGCTCGACGGCGTCCTCGCCGCGCTCCAGTCCGCGTCGGGCTCCCGCCCGGACTGGTCGTCCTGGCTCGGCGAGCTGCAGGACCTCGTCTCCGCCGCGGCCGCCCGCGACGTCGACCTCCTCGCGTCGTCCAGCGACCCCATCCACCCGGCGCGGATCTACGGCGAGCTGCTCCCCCGCCTCGCCGACGACGCCGTCGTCATCGGCGACGGCGGCGACTTCGTCTCCTTCGCCGGCAAGTTCGTCGAGCCCCAGCGGCCCGGCGGCTGGCTCGACCCCGGCCCCTACGGCTGCCTCGGCGCCGGCATGGGCGCCGCCATGGCGGCCCGCATCACGCGACCCTCCAGCCAGGTCGTCGTGCTGTTCGGCGACGGCGCGGCCGGCATGTCGCTCATGGACGTCGACACGCTCGTGCGCCACCGGCTGCCCGTCGTCATGGTCGTCGGCAACAACTCCGCCTGGGGCCTGGAGAAGAGTCCCATGCAGATGCTCTACGGCTACGACGTCGCCGCCGACCTCGCACCGAACACGCGCTACGACCAGGTCGTCACCGCCCTCGGCGGCGGGGGCGAGATGGTCACCGACCCCGCCCAGATCGGCCCGGCGCTCGACCGGGCGTTCGCGTCGGGCGTGCCATACCTCGTGAACGTCATGACCGACGTGTCCGCGGAGTACCCGCGCACCACGCACGGGGTGTGAGCCAGCGCCCGCCGTCGTCGCGACCGGCGGTCGGTGCGACGACGGGTTAGGCTAACCTCACTCGCATGGGACGAGGCGGACGCGACACGAGCACGGAGTCGCCCGACGCACCGACCAGCGCCCCGGCCACCGCGGGCGCCCTGCTGCGCCGCGCGCTACGCCGCAACGGACGCGACCTCGGCCGTGGCTATCCCCTGCTGACCCTGTGGCAGCTCAGCGAGACGCTCGTGCCCGTCGTCATCGGGCTCGTCGTCGACCAGGCCGTCGACGGCGGCGGTCTCGGCGACCTCGCGTGGACGCTCGGTGTGCTCGTCGCGCTCTTCGTCGTGCTCAGCAACGGCTACCGGTACGGCGCACGCTTCATCAAGCAGGGCATCGAGCGGGAGGCGCACGCGCTGCGCGTCGAGGTCGCCGGGCACGTGCTGCATCCCCGCGGGGCGCGCACCGACCGGCTCGCGGGCGAGACGCTCTCCATCGCCACGTCCGACGCCGACCTCGTGCCGATGGCCCTGCACCAGCTCGGCTACGCGATCGCGTCCCTCGTGGCCGTGCTCGTGACGGCCGCCTACGTGCTCCGCGTCGACGTCGTGCTGGGTCTGCTCATCCTGCTCGGGGTCCCGGCCGTGCTCGTCGCGATCCAGGCCCTCGCGCCGCTGGTGGCGCGCCGCACCGCCCGGCAGCAGGAGAGCACGGCTGCCGCCTCCGGCCTGGCCGCCGACCTGCTCGAGGGTCTGCGTCCGCTCAAGGGGATCGGCGGGGAGGACGTCGCGCTGCGCCGCTACCGCGTCGCCAGCACCCGGGCGAGCGACGACACGGTCGCCGTCGCCCGGTCGTGGGGCTACCTCGACGGCTTCACGACCGCCCTCAGCGGGCTGCTGCTCGCAGCGGTCGCGCTGCTCGCCGGACGTCGCGCGCTCGACGGCGACATCAGCCTCGGCGAGCTCATCGCGCTCGTGGGTCTCACGCAGTTCCTGGCCGAGCCGCTGCGCGGCCTCGGCGACGTCAGCGCGCAGTTCGCGGCGTCGCGGGCGTCGGCCGCGCGGATCGTCGACTTCCTCGCCACGCCGCGCATCCTCGCGCCGGGCGGGCGGACCCCCAGCGAGGACCGGCCCGAGCTCGTGCTCGAGGACGTGACGGCGGGTCCGCTGGCCGGGCTCAGCCTGCACCTGCGGAACGACGAGCTGGTCGCCGTCGCCGTCGACGACCCGGCCGTCTCCGACGCCCTGGTGGCGCTGCTCTCCGGCGACCTCGACCTCGTCTCGGGCCGCGCACGTCTCGGCGACGTCGAGCTCGCGGAGCTGTCCGTGGCCGGACGTCGCCGTCACCTGCTCGTCGTCTCGCACCACGGCGGCATCACGGAGGGCACGCTGCGCACGACCGTCGACCCTGGCGGCCAGCACGACGACGGCGCGCTCGCCCCGGCCCTCGCCGCGTCGGCAGCCGACGACGTGGTCCGCCTCCACCCCGACGGCCTGGACCGACCGGTCCGTGCCGGCGGCAGCAGCCTCTCCGGTGGCCAGCGTCAGCGGCTCGCCCTGGCGCGTGCCCTGGCGACCGACCGGCCCGTCATCGTGCTGCAGGACCCGACGAGTGCCGTCGACGCCGTGACCGAGCAGGCCGTCGCCGAGGGCGTGCGACGCCTCCGGACCGGCCGGACCACGCTCGTCCTGACCTCCAGCCCCGCCCTGCTGCGCGCCGCCGACCGCGTGCTCGTCGTCCGCGAGGGACGCGTGGTCGCCCAGGGCACGCACGCAGACCTGCTGCGCGACGCCGACTACCGCGAGGCGGTCGACCGATGAGCCCGACCCCGCAGGCCGACCAGCTGCTGCCCGTCGCCGACGGTCGCAGCACCACGCGCGTCGCCTGGCGTCTGCTGCGTGCCCGGCGGGGCAGCCTGGCGCTCACCGTGACGGCCTTCCTCGTGACCGGGTTCGCCGGCATCGTGCCGGTGCTCATGATCGGCCGCGTCGTCGACGTCGTGCGCGACGACGGCAGCTTCACCGACGTGCTCGTGCCGGTCGGCGTCATGCTGGCCGCCGCGGTCGTCGCCGCGGTGTCGACCACCGTGTCGACGGCCGCGCTCGCGAGGACGGTCGCGCCCGCCCTGGCCGAGCTGCGCGAGGAGGTGCTCGACCGTGCCCTCCACCTCGACTCCCAGCAGCTCGAGGCCGCCGGCGTCGGCGACGTCCTCGGCCGCGTCGGCGACGACGTCCGGCGCGTCACCGAGTCCCTCGACGAGGCGATCCCGATGCTCCTCACGTCGGTGTCGGCGATCGCCTTCACCGTCGGCGGTCTCTTCACGCTCGACTGGCGGCTGGGCCTCGCGGGCCTGGCTGCCGCCCCTGGCTACGTGCTCGGCATGCGCTGGTACCTGCCGCGCTCGATCCCGTTCTACCGCGCCGAGCGCACGGCCGAGGGGGCGCGGGCCGAGGTGCTCGTGACGGGTGTGCGCGACGCACCCACGCTGCGGGCGTTCGGCGTCGAGGACGTCGCCCTCGAGCGGGTCGAGCGACGCTCCGGCGACGCCGTGGCGATCACGCTCGACGTGTTCCGCCTGTACACGCGGCTCGGGGCACGCATGAACGCGTCGGAGTGCGTGGGGCTCGTCGTCGTGCTGGCGACCGGGTACGCCCTCGTCAGCACCGGCTCGGCCAGCGTCGGCGACGCGACGGCCGCTGCCCTCTTCTTCCACCGCCTGTTCAACCCGATCGGCGCGGTGCTGTACGTCTTCGACGCCGCCCAGGCCAGCGGTGCCGCCCTCGCGCGCCTGGCCGGGGTGGCACTCATCCCGCCGCGCGACGTCGCGCCCGTCGACGCCGGGCCCGAGCCGGTGCTGACGCTGCAGGGGGTGCACCACGCGTACGAGACCGGCCGCCCCGTGCTGGCTCGGATCGACCTGACGATCCGCCCCGGCGAGCACGTGGCCGTCGTCGGGGCCACGGGCGCCGGCAAGTCGACCCTCGGAGGCATCGCGGCCGGAACGCTGCGCCCGACCGGGGGCCGCGTCCGGCTCGGCGCCCTCGACGTGACCACGGCGCCCGAGCCCGTCGTGCGTCGTCACGTGGCGCTCGTGTCGCAGGAGGTGCACGTCTTCGCGGGCAGCCTGCGCGACAACCTGCTGCTCGCCCGGGCCGACGCGGACGACGAGGCCCTGTGGCGGGCGCTCGAGACCACCGACGCCGCAGGCTGGGCCCGTACGCTCCCCCAGGGCCTCGACACCGTCGTCGGCGACCTCGGGCACCCTCTGACGCCGGCGCAGACGCAGCAGCTCGCGCTCAGCCGCGTCGCCCTGCTCGACCCGCAGGTGGTGGTGCTCGACGAGGCGACGGCGGAGGCCGGGTCGTCCGGTGCCCGCGAGCTGGAGCAGGCAGCCTCGGCCGTCACGCGGGGGCGCGCGGCGCTCGTCATCGCGCACCGGCTCACCCAGGCCCGTACCGCCGACCGGGTGCTCGTTATGGAGGACGGTGCCGTGGTCGAGGAGGGGCGGCACGAGGCGCTCCTGCGCGCCGGCGGCCGGTACGCGCAGCTGTGGGCGGCGTGGTCCGACACGGGAGAGCAGCCCGTCGGGCAGGCTTGAGCCGACCCGCCCGACGACCCAGGAGGACCCATGCCCCGCACCGCGACCGTCACCCACGTGGTGGGCGACGCCGACACCGCAGCCGCCCTGGGCAGTGGCGACCTCGCCGTGCTCGCCACCCCTCGCCTGCTCGCCTGGCTCGAGGAGGCGACGTGCGCCGCGCTCGACCTGGAGGAGCACCGCACGAGCGTCGGCACCCGCGTCGAGGTCGAGCACGTGGCGGCGAGCCCGGTCGGGGCGACGGTGACCGCGACGGCCGACGTCACCTACGAGGACGGCCGGCTCCTGCGGTTCCGGGTCGCCGCGCACGACGCCCACGGCACGATCGTCGCCCACGGGGAGGTGCGGCGCGTCGTCGTCGACCGGGAACGCTTCCTGTCGCGCCTGCCCACCCCGTGACCGCATGCTCCCAGGGCGTGTGCCGCCCCGACGGCCCCGTGTGGGACCATGGACGCTGGACGTCTGAGGAGGACCATCATGGGTAAGACCGGCCGCAAGCGCCGCGCGCGTCGCAAGAAGGGCGCCAACCACGGCAAGCGCCCCAACGCGTGACCTGACGCTCCCCGCGAGCGCAGACGATCGAAGCCCCCACCGGCCCACGCCGGCGGGGGCTTCGTCGCGTCCGGGGACGCGTGGTCGGCTGGGGCTGCGCTGCTGCGGCTTCTCGTTCTGCCGGGGGTGCGGTGGTGTGGCTTCTCGTTCGGGTGGGGGGGGTGCGTCGGTGCGGGTTGTCGGTCGGGTGGGGCTGCGCTGGCGCGGCTTCTCGTGGAGGTGGTCTCCGAAAGGGCCTCGACCGGGCGGCTGGCAACGGTGCGGGGCTGGGTTCTCGGGCTGTGGCCCGCGTTGCACCCAAGATTCTTCCTTTGTGCGCGATTGGCCCAAGATGCTGCGTTTGCGCGTGCCGGCGGTGGATCTGCCACCTTCTGAGCGTTCTTCAGGTGACGCATCCACCGCTCAGGGGGCAAGGGGCGCGAAGGATTCTTCCTTCTCGTGGAACGGTCCACGAGAAGGAAGAATCCTTCGTCCCCCCAACGCAAAGGGCACCCAAGATTCTGCATTCACGCGATTGAGGTCGAACGCTTCTGCGTTCACGACGGGATCCCGTAGCAAACGCAGAAGCCTTCGAGCCCCAGCGCACGAACGCAGATACTTGCGTCCACCGCGGGAGCCACAGCCCGAGATCCGAAGCCGGCCCCCGCCCAGCCGCCCGGTCGAGGCCCTTTCGGAGCGCAGGTCGACGAGAAGCCACGCCGACGCAGCCCCACCCGAGAGAAGAAGCCGCACCCACGCAGCCCCACCCGAGAGAAGAAGCCACAACAAGCGCACCCCGCCTCGAGGCACAGCCACCCCCGCGAACCCACAAGCCCCCGGACGCACCACCGCCCCTCCCCGACGGCGGGGAGGGGCGGTGGAGTGTGGTCAGGAGGAGCGGTACTCGGTGATCTGGACCTGGACGGCGCGGATCGAGAGGAGCACCTTGTCGCGCAGCGGCTCGGGCGCGACCTCGCTGCAGGAGCGGTGCACCAGCGCCTTGACGAGACGCTCGAGGTCGTACTCGGTCAGGCACTCGCTGCAGTCGTCGATGTGGGCCTGGATCTCGTCGCAGCTGGCGCTGTCGATCTCCGAGTCGAGGAACAGGTAGAGGTTCTCGAGGGCCTTGGAGCAGTCCGGGCCCTCGCACCCTCCGGCGGAGGTGGGCTCGGCGCTCACTGGTCGCTCACCCCGCTCGCCACGGCCATGCCGCGGTCACGCGCGTAGTCGGCGAGCAGCTCGCGCAGCTGGCGTCGACCACGGTGCAGGCGGGACATCACGGTGCCGATGGGCGTGCCCATGATCTCCGCGATCTCCTTGTACGGGAAGCCCTCGACGTCAGCGAGGTACACCGCGTAGCGGAAGTCCTCCGGCAGCGCCTGCAGCGCGTCCTTGACGTCGCTGTCGGGCAGTCGTTCGAGCGCCTCCATCTCCGCGGACTTCAGGCCCGACGAGGAATGCGCCTCGGCCGCCGCGATCTGCCAGTCCTCGATCTCGTCGGTGACCTGCTGCGGCTGGCGCTGCTTCTTGCGGTAGGAGTTGATGTAGGTGTTCGTGAGGATCCGGTACAACCACGCCTTGAGGTTCGTGCCCGGCTTGTACTGGTGGTAGGCGCTGAAGGCCTTCGCGTACGTCTCCTGCACGAGGTCCTCGGCGTCCTGCGGGCTGCGCGTCATGCGCAGACCGGCCGAGTAGAGCTGGTTCAGGAACGGGAGCGCCTCGGCCTCGAACCGGGCCTGGCGCTGCTCCGGCGTCTCGGTCGCGACGTCGACGTCGCTGTAGTCGACCACGTCGGTGAGCAGGTCGACGGACGGGTCGGACGCGGTGCCCGCCGAGGGGCTGCCCTCCGCGGTCCTGTCGGAACGTTCTGGGGTGTCGGTCATCGTGCTCCAGCCTACTCCCGGGGTCCGACGGTCGCCTCGGGCGACGACGTCGACGGACAGTGGCGTAGGACTGGTGGTGGTGCGCTCAGGGCACGCAAGCATGTCGGCCTCCTTACACCGGTCACAACGGTGCCCGCCGTCGCCCTATTCCGAGGGCTCGCACAGCCCGCCCGCCTCACTCGGCGGGCAGCGGCTCCACGAGCTCCGGCCCGTTGTGGCGCACGTTGTTGACCTGGGTGCTGACGGGCCAGGCGTCGAGACGTCCTGGGGTGGCCGGGACCAGCAGGTCGAGCAGCTCCTCGGTCGGCCGGGCGACGGGCGCCAGCCAGGCGTCGCGGACCTCGGGCCGCACGAGCAGCGGCGCACGGTCGTGCAGCACGCCGTCGGCGCCCTCCGCGCTCGTCGTGAGGATGGTGAACGTCAGCAGCCACGGCTCGTCGCGCGACGGACGCCAGAACTCGTAGAGGCCTGCCAGACCCAGCACCTCACGGGCGCCGTCGTCGCCGGCGGCCGTGATGTAGAACGGCTGCTTCGGCGCCTTCGGCCCCTCCCCCGCGTACCACTCGTAGTAGCCGTCGGCGGGCACGATCGCCCGCCGACGGGCGAACGCCGAACGGAACGCCGGCTTCTCGGCGACCGTCTCGGACCGCGCGTTGATCATCCGGCTGCCGATCGAGCGGTCCTTGGCCCAGCTGGGCACGAGTCCCCAGGTGGCGGCGTGCAGCTCGCGCCGGGGCGGGGCCGCCTCCTCGGCGTCGTCGCGCCGCCGCCCCACGACCACGGGCGCCTGCTTGGTGGGCGCCACGTTCCAGTCGGCCGCAGGCAGCTCGACACCGTCGCCGAGCGCGGCCGCGAAGGCGTCGTCGAGCTCGGCGGACGTCCGCGTGGTCGCGTACCTGCCGCACATGGCACGAGCCTCCCACAGCGCACCGACAGGGCCGCACGAGCACGACGCCTCGGCGCCCGCCGCTCAGGACGAGAGCGCGTGCAGCAGCCCCGGCAGGTCCTCGGCCGTGGGCGGAAGCTCCTCCACCCACAGCCGAGGCGCCGTCCCGCCCGTCGGCGTGCGCCCGAGAAGCACACCGACGAGCGCGAGCGTCGTGGCATCGGCGCGCTCCCTCGCCGACACCACCGCGAAGCGCCCAGGTCCCACCCGGGCGACGGTCTCGCCACCCGGGTACACCGACCTGAGCACCTGGCCCACCTCGATGGCCCGCACCGACGTCTCGAGCGACGACCTCGCCCGTCCGACGCCGACGTCGACCACCACGAGCACGTGCCCGTCGCCCGGCCGCTGCTCCTCGACAGCGGCGGCGCGGTACACGTCGCCCAACCTGCTGTGCAGGTGCGGGACCGTCGACAACGACGTCAACGGATCCTCGCAGCCCGCCTCGTGCACCCGTGCCACGGCACGTTCGGCCCACCCGAGGCACGCCGCCCGCACGGCCAGGTGCCGCGGGGCGCCGTCGAAGGCCTCCTCGACGAGGTCGATCACCTCGTCGAGGGGGGACCCGTCGAGCGCTGCACTCGCTCCCACCACGTGTGCAACGCCCTCGACGTCGGTCCGACCGTCCCGGACGGCGTCGGCGAGCAGCGCTGCCGCGCGTCGCGTGTCCTCCATGACGGTCCCCCTCTCGTGTCGGTCGCAGGAGGAACGGGTGAGGAGACGTTCCATGACGCGGTACCGACGACTTTTTTTCTCGCGGCGCTCGGACCGTCGTGACGTCGGGGCCGTTCGCTCGTTGGACCAGCCGGGAGCTTGGACGAGGGAGACGATCGTGCGGGACGCGCAGGCCACGACGCTGGACAGCAGCGACGCGGAGCTCATCCGCGCCGTGCGCGCCGGTGACACGAGCGCCTACGCCATCCTCTTCCAGCGCCACGTGCAGGCGGCGACCCGCCTCGCCCGCCAGCTCCTCACGACCGGCGAGGCCGACGACCTCGTCTCCGAGGCCTTCCTCAAGGTCCTGGCGGTGCTCCAGGACGGCCGCGGCCCCGACGAGGCGTTCCGCGCGTACCTGCTCACCTCCGTGCGGCGCCTGCACGTCGACCGGATCCGTGCGACCACCCGCACCCGTCCGACCGACGACGACGCCGTCCTCGACCGCGGGGTGCCGTTCGAGGACGCGGTGAGCATCGCGTTCGAGAACGACGCGGCGGCCCGCGCGTTCGCGTCCCTGCCCGAGCGGTGGCAGCTCGTCCTCTGGCACGTCGAGGTCGAGGGCCAGAAGCCCGCTGCCGTCGCCCCGCTGCTCGGCATGAGTCCCAACGCCGTCTCCGCCCTGGCCTACCGCGCCCGCGAGGGCCTGCGCGCCGCCTACCTGGAGAGCCACGCGGCCACGACGACCGACGACGCCTGCCGTCGGGTCACCCCCCTGCTCGGCGGGTACGTCCGGCAGACGCTGTCGCCGCGCGACACGGCGAAGGTCGACGAGCACCTCGACGGCTGCCGACGGTGCACCGGGGTCCACCTCGAGCTCGTCGAGGTCAACCAGAACCTGCGCGGGCTCCTCGCCCCCGCCGTCCTGGGTCCGGCTGCCGCCGGCTACCTGGGGGCGACCGGCGTCGCGGCCACCGCGATCGCGGGCGCCGGGAGCCTGGCAGCGGGCAGCGCGATGGCCTCGGCGGGGTCGGCCGCGGCGAGCGGCACGGCGGCCAGCAGCGTGGCAGCGGGCGGCGGGTTCGTGGCCGCCGGCGGCTACGCGGGCGCGTCCATGCTGACGTCGGCGGTCGTCGCCCAGGTCGCGCGCGTGGCCCTGGTCCCCGCCCAGGCCGCCGCGGCGACCGCCGCCACCGTCGGCACGCCCGCGGTCGTCGCCACGACGGTGGTCACCGGAGCACTCACCACCGGGGTCGTGGTCGGCGGCGCCGAGCTCGTGCGGCCCGACCAGCCCTCGGTCGTGGCGTCGGCCTCACCCACCCCGACGCCCTCGCCCGAGCCGGGCACCGCCCCGCCCGTGGTCGCCGCCCCGACGCCGGAGCCGTCGCAGGACACGGCACCGTCGGACCCCGCTCCCGCCGAGGAGCCGACCACCGCACCCACTCCGGCACCGACCACCGGGACCGAGGGGGCCGAGCCGACGCCCGACCCCGAGTCGACGGCCGGTGCCACCCCGGCCCCCGGCGGGACGGCGGGGCCCGAGCCGTCGCCGACCCCCAGCGCCGAGCCGACACCCAAACCGCCGCCGGTCACGCCCACCGACTTCGGCCTCGGGACGCCTTCGGTGACGAACGACAGCACCTACCTGCAACGGCGGATCATCGTGCCGATCACCGCCGACGGCGGCAGCAACCCCGTGGCGCGCACCGTCACGATCTCCATCGCCTTCGACCGCTCCGCGACCTTCCGGGGTGTGCCGGGGGGCGGCTGGACGTGCGACGCGTCGCGCAACGACCGGATCACCGCACTCAGCTGCAGCCGGCTCATGCCCGCCGGCCAGGGGGGCAGCTTCCCCTTCAAGGTGGCCGGCGCCGCCCCGGCCGGCACGATCCGCATCAGCGCCCCCGAGGACCCGCGGTCGGACAACGACACGGTCCGCTTCAGCTCGGGCAGCTGGATCCTCCCCCTCTGACCCGTCGCTCCCGCGCTGAGTCACGCTGGGTCACCGTGCACCTCCGCGCTGGCGTTGTGGAACCTGGCGACGTTGGCATGATGGGTCCATGACCGTCCTGCGCACCCTCGCCCGTCCCCTGCTCGCGTCGATGTTCGTCTACGGGGGTGTGAACGCCCTGCGCCACGCGTCGGCCATGGGGCCCAAGGCGGAGCCCGTCGCCGACGCGCTCGGACGCACCGCGCCCCAGCTCCAGACGTCGCCGACGAACCTCGTCCGCGTGAACGGCGCCGTGCACGTCGTCGCGGGCGCGGCACTCGCGACCGGGCACTTCCCCCGGCTCTCCGCGGCCGTGCTCGCCGGCACCCTCGTCCCGACCACCGCGGTGGGCCACCCGTTCTGGAACGAGTCCGACCCGGCGTCGCGCCAGAACCAGACCATCCACTTCCTCAAGAACGTCTCGCTCATCGGCGGTCTGCTCATGAGCACGCTCGACCCCGACCCGCACAAGAAGTTCATCGGCACCCGCGCCAAGAACAAGGTCGTCGACGCGGCCGACGCCGTCGCGGAGCGGATCGACGACCTGCGTCCGTGAGTGCGCCCGACGCCGCCGCCGCGCGCTGCGGCGGCACGCGTCGGCACCACTAGAGTGGCGCGTGATGAACGCCCCGCTGCCCTGGCTCGCCCCCACCCGTGACACGCCCGTCGACGCGCAGGTCCTCGTGCCCGGCTCCAAGTCGCTGACCAACCGCGCCCTCGTGCTGGCGGCGCTCGCCGACGGCCCGTCGACGGTGTCGCGCCCGCTCGGCTCCCGCGACACGCAGCTGATGGCAGCAGCCCTGACGTCGCTCGGCGCCCGGGTCGAGAAGGACGGCATGACCTGGCGCGTCACACCGGTCGACCGCACCAGCACCGCCCCCGCCGCGGTCGACTGCGGACTGGCCGGCACCGTCATGCGCTTCGTGCCGCCGCTCGCCGCGCTGGGCTCCGCGCCCGTGACCTTCGACGGCGACCCGCACGCGCGGCGTCGTCCGATGGGGCAGACGATCGCCACCCTCCGCGCGCTCGGCGTCGACGTGGACGACGAGGGCCGGGGCGCGCTGCCGTTCGTCGTGCGCGGCACCGGCGTGGTCGAGGGCGGCCCGTTGGAGGTCGACGCGTCGGCGTCCAGCCAGTTCGTGTCGGCGCTCCTGCTCACCGCGCCCGCCTTCGCGCGCGGGCTCGACCTGCGCCACGTCGGCGCGGCCCTCCCGTCCCTTCCGCACGTCGAGATGACCGTGCATGAGCTGCGCCGTCGCGGCGTCGCGGTCGACGACACCACGCCGGACCGGTGGGTGGTGTCACCCGGGCCGGTCCGCGCCCTCGACGTCGACATCGAGCCCGACCTCTCCAACGCGGGTGTCTTCGTGGCCGCCGCCGTCGCCACCGGCGGGCGCATGCGGGTCCGTGGCTGGCCCGAGCGGACCCAGCAGGCCGGCGATGCGTGGCGCTGGCTCGTGGAGGCGTTCGGCGGTGGCGTCGAGCGCGACGGCGCCGACCTCGTCTTCCAGGGTGGCTCCAGCATCCAGGGGGTCGACCTCGACCTGCACGACGTCGGCGAGCTGACGCCCGTGGTGGCGGCGCTCGCAGCCCTCGCCGACGGCCCGTCGCGGCTGCGTGGGGTCGCGCACCTGCGCGGTCACGAGACCGACCGGCTGGCCGCCCTCGCGACCGAGCTGAACCGGCTGGGCGGCGACGTCACCGAGACCGAGGACGGCCTCGAGATCCGCCCGCGTCCCCTGCACGGTGCGATCTTCGAGACCTACGACGACCACCGCATGGCGCACGCCGCCGTGGTGCTCGCCCTGCGCGTGCCGGAGCTGTTCGTGGAGAACGTCTCGACCACGGTCAAGACCTACCCGAACTTCGCGCCGGTCTGGGAGCGGCTGGTCGCGTGAGGCAGGACGACGAGCACGCCGCGTTCGACCGACCGCGTCGTCGCACGCGTCCTCGCACGAAGGACCGCCCGTCGTACGACGACGCCCCCGTGGCACGCGTCGTCACGATCGACCGCGGCCGGTACACGCTGCGCCTCCTCGACACCACCCCCGAGGACCCGCTCGTCACCGCGATGAAGTCGCGGCCGCTGGGTCGTCAGGGGGTCGTGGTCGGCGACGAGGTGCGGGTCGTGGGCGACGTCAGCGGCGACACCGGCACGCTGGCCCGGATCGTCGAGGTGCTCCCCCGCCGCACCGTGCTGCGCCGCACCGCCGACGACGACGACCCGATCGAGCGCGTCGTCGTCGCCAACGCCGACCAGCTGGTCGTGGTGACGGCGCTGGCCGACCCGCCGCCGCGTCCCGGGCTCATCGACCGCTGTCTCGTCGCCGCGTTCGAGGCCGGCATGGAGCCGCTCGTGTGCCTCACGAAGTCCGACCTCGGACCCGCCGACGGCATCCTCGACCTGCTCCGGCCGCTCGACGTCCGCGCGGTCGTCACCCGCCGCGGCGAGGACGGGCTCGAGAACCTCGACGAGCTGCGCGACGCGATCGCCGGCCGGGTCAGCGTCTTCATCGGGCACAGCGGCGTCGGCAAGTCGACGCTGGTCAACGCGCTGGTGCCCGGCACGGGCCGCGCGGTGAGCCACGTGAACGAGGTGACCGGCCGCGGCCGGCACACGTCGACGTCGGCGCTCGCGATCGAGCTCGACGACGCCTCGACCGGCGGGCGGGGTGGATGGATCATCGACACACCGGGCTTCCGCTCGTTCGGGCTCGCGCACGTGGAGGTCGACGACGTGCTGCGGGCGTTCCCGGACCTCGCCGACGCGAGCCGTGACTGCCCCCGGGGCTGCACCCACGCCGCCACGGAGCCGGAGTGCGCGCTCGACACGGCGGCCGCCGAGGGCGAGGTGCCCGTGGCGCGGGTGGAGTCGTTCCGCCGCATCGTCGCGGCGAAGGACACCACCAGCTGGTAGACGGCGTCCGGCCTGCCTCACTCGGCGAGGGCGAGCGGCGACGGGCCCGTCGACACGACCACGCGGGCCAGGAGGAGCAGGTGCGCCCCGCGGGCGGTCGTCCGCTCCACCGTCGCCACGGCAGTGCCACCCGGCCGCCGGCACGCGTGGCCGCGTCGGGCACGTCGGGCGTCGCCGTTACCCTGCGAGCATGACGCACTCCTGGAACGACGACGTGCGGCTCGCCCACGTGCTGGCCGACACCGCCGACAACCTGTCGATGGACCGGTTCGGCGCGATCGACCTCGAGGTGTCCACGAAGCCCGACATGAGCTACGTGACCGAGTCCGACCAGGCGGTCGAGGCGGCCATCCGTCGTGTGCTGAAGTCGGCGCGCACCCGTGACGTCGTCCTCGGCGAGGAGCAGGGCGAGGAGCTCGGCTCCACCGGGTCACACGAGCGCCGGTGGATCATCGACCCGATCGACGGCACGTCCAACTTCGTGCGCGGGGTGCCGGTCTGGGCCACGCTCGTGGCGCTGGAGGAGGACGGGGAGATCGTCGCCGGACTCGTCTCCGCCCCCGCGCTCGGCCGGCGCTGGTGGGCCTCGAAGGGCGCGGGCGCCTACACCGGCAAGTCGTTCATGCACGCCCGGCCGATCCGCTGCTCGCAGGTCTCCGACCTCTCCGCCGCGTCGCTGTCGTTCAGCTCGGCGCCCTCCTGGGAGCAGATCGACAAGGCCGACGCCTTCTGGGCGCTCGCCCGCCGCTGCTGGCGCACGCGCGCGTACGGCGACTTCTGGTCCTACATGCTCGTCGCCGAGGGGGCCGTCGACATCGCCGCGGAGCCCGAGCTGAAGCTCTGGGACATGGCCGCCCTCGACGTCATCGTCCGCGAGGCGGGCGGTCGGTTCACGGCCCTCGACGGCACCGACGGGCCGTGGGGCGCGAACGCCGTCGCCACGAACGGTCGCCTGCACGACGCGGCGATGGCCTACCTCGGGCACTTCCCCGACGACGGCGCGGACGACGGTGACGACGGCGCTCACGACGATGACGACGCCGAAGACCCGACCGACGGTCCCACCGCGGGCCGGTCGTCGTCGGGCGGGACGGTGAGCCGGATCGACTTCTCACGCTCCCGCGGTGGTTCCGATGCGACCTGATCGGCCCGGGCGCGACCGCCGTGGCTGACGACCGGCTCCGCATCCCCGACGACGAGCTGACCTGGAGGTTCAGCCGGTCGTCGGGCCCCGGCGGTCAGCACGTCAACACCAGCGACACCCGTGTCGAGGTGACGTGGGACCTGCGTCGCTCGCAGGTGCTCTCGGACGCGCAGCGCGCGCTCGCCGAGGAGCGGCTGCGGACCCGTCTGGTCGACGGGACCCTCACCCTCGCCTCCTCGCAGTACCGCTCGCAGCACCGCAACCGCGAGGCCGTCCGCGTGCGGCTCGAGCAGCTCGTCGCCGTCGCCGTGGTCCCACCGCGACCTCGGCGGGCCACCCGCCCCACCCGCGCCTCCCAGCGCCGTCGGGTCGACGCGAAGAAGCGTCGCGGCGACGTCAAGCGGACGCGGCGACGCCCTGGTCCGGGCGACGCCGGCTGATCGGACCGTCAGTCCGGTCGGTCGTGGTCGCCCTGCTCGTCGCCACCCGCGCCGGGCGCCGTCTGCGTCTCGTCGTCCGACCCACCGGGCTCGGTCTCGCCGCGGTGGGGGTCGGCACCGTCGACCTCGGCCGTGCCCTCGGGCTGCTCCGCCAGCGGCGGTGCCGGGACGTCGGGCGAGAGGCTCGGCCCCGCGTCCTCCGGCACGTCGGGCCCCGGCGGGTCGTTCGGGACGCCCGGGTCGGCGGCGTCGACCTCCTGGCCGGGCTGGTGGGGCTGCTCGCTCATGCTGTCCTCCGTCGCGTCGGGTGGGCCTCCTGACCATCCTGGCCCCGCACGCTGCCCGGCGCGACCGCGGAGGTCAGCCGTCGCGCAGCCGACTGACAGCGACGATGCGCTGGTCGAGGTCCGCCAGCTCGTCGAGGATGTCGCGGGCCGCCCACACCCGGTCCTCCCACCGTGCACGTCGACGGTCGCCGAGACCACGGGGGGCCGGCTCGAGGATCTGCACGGCGTGCAGGGCATCCACGGCGGCACCGACCTCGTCGCGCTCGAGGCCCAGGGAGTCCGCCAGACCCGAGACCGTCACCGTCGGGTGCTCCGGCAGCGCGATCAGCACGCGGTGCACCGGCGAGCCACGTCGGACGGGACCCAGCCGGGCGTCCCAGTCGGTGCGGATCTCGTGCAGGTGCGTGGCCGTGCGGCGGCTCTCGTGCGTCGCGACGATGACGGCGGCGGTGAGCATGGCCACGATCGGGCGGGCCAGGCCCTCCCGGTAGTCGCCGAGTGCGTCGAAGTAGCTCTCGCGGTGGGCGACGAGGGCCGAGGCGAGCGGCACCGTGAGGTGACGGGTGACGCGTCGGCGACGCAGCACCGCGTGCACGAGCGTGCGTCCGATCCGGCCGTTCCCGTCGACGAAGGGGTGGATCGACTCGAACTGGGCGTGCACGACGGCGGCCTGGACCAGCACGGGCACGTCGTCGCGGTTGGCGAAGGCCACGAGGTCTTCGAGCAGGCCCGGCACCAGGTCGGGCGGCGGAGGGACGTACAGCGCGTTGCGCGGCGTGTAGTCCGATCCCCCGATCCAGTTCTGGACCGTGCGGAACCGTCCGGCGTGGTGCTGCTGGTCGGCGTTGCGACGGAACAGCACCGCGTGGGCGTCGCGCAGGGACGTCAGCCCGATGACGCCGCTGACGTCGGCCTGGGTCACGACGTCGGCGAGGGCGTCGGTGGCGGCCGCCATCGAGACCGCCGACGCGCTGGAGCGGGCACCCAGCACGGCGCGACCGTAGTCGACGAGACTCGCCTCGACGTCCTCGATCTTCGAGGAGGCGACGGACTCGGTGCGCAGCAGGAGCTGGTTGAGCGAGCGCAGACGACGTCCGTGACTGCCGTCGAGCTGGCGCAGCCCGGCCAGCGCGTTCGCCATCGACGCGGCGAGCGGACGGTCGGCGAGGTGGTGTGCCTCCGCGATGCGCGGGGGCACCCGGACCTCGATGCTGCGCAGGAGCCGGTCCGCACGGGGTCCGCGCTCGACCTGCTGGCGCCACGGCACCTCGACGCGGGCGTGGGGCGCCCAGTCCCGCTCCGCCTCGTCCACGGCCCCATTCTCCCGGTCGTGGCGCGGGAGGCCGTCCGAGGGTCGTCGCACGGACGGAGTGAAGCAGTTCGCATCGAAGTTGTTCAGCTCGACATGCGGCTGAACAACTTGTGCCCTAGATTGGGAGTCGCCCCCACTTCCCCTGCGCGACAGGAGCCGGACATGTCGACCTTCCCCACGCCCACCGTCACGTTCCACGCCGTGCGCGACGCCGCCACCGTGCGCGCCGTCGTGGAGGCGATCGGCGCCCTCGGACGCCCCGGGCTGCGCGCGCTGGGCACCAGCACGGGTCACGGCGACGTCGTGGCCATCGAGGCCGACAACGTGGGCGACGCGTTCCGCGGCAGTGGCATCGTCCGGCTCATCGACCCCCGCTCACGACGCCTCGACCACGCTCAGCCGGAGCGCCAGCGCGGCGCCCTGGCGCAGCAGGACCGCGTCGCAGGCTGACCCGAGCGACACGAGAGCCCTGCACGCAGC
The DNA here is from genome assembly GCA_026392465.1 of Propionibacteriales bacterium. Lineage (GTDB taxonomy): Bacteria > Actinomycetota > Actinomycetes > Propionibacteriales > Nocardioidaceae > Aeromicrobium. The sequence continues at coordinate 13,370 of JAPLCA010000019.1, read as the reverse complement.
AGCGCCGCCACGGACCCGACGGCCGTGGCGGCGTTGCTGTCTGGCGCGGGCCCAGTCAGACGGCCCAGTCAGGCGGCCCAGTCAGGCGTGTGCGGGCGCCAGGCTGAGCTCGCGCTGCCCGTCCCAGATCGGCGCAGCGAGGGCCTCGTCGTACTCGGCGCGCAGCTGCGCGACCAGCTCGGCGACCGAACGACGCTGGTCGATGGCGCCGACACCCTGGCCAGAGCCCCAGATGTCGCGCCAGGCCTTCGCCTTCGGCTGGGCGTCGTCGCCACCGGTGCCGAAGTCCATCGCCGTGGGGTCGGACTCCGGCAGCGCGTCGGGGTCGAGACCGGCCGCGACGATGCTGCCGCGCAGGTAGTTGCCGTGCACGCCCGTGAAGAGGTTGCTGTAGACGATGTCGGCGGCCGACGACGAGACGATCATGTCCTTGTACTCCTCGGCGGCGTTCGCCTCGTGCGTCGAGAGGAAGGCGCTGCCGACGTAGGCGAGGTCGGCGCCGGCGACCTGGGCGGCCAGGACCGAACGACCGTGCGCGATGGCCCCCGAGAGCAGCACGGGACCGTCGAACCAGCGACGGATCTCCCGCACCAGGGCGAACGGCGACTGCGTGCCGGCGTGGCCTCCGGCTCCCGCGGCCACTGCGATGAGCCCGTCAGCACCCTTCTCGATCGCCTTGTGCGCGAAGCGGTCGTTGATGACGTCGTGCAGGACGATGCCCCCGTAGGAGTGGACGGCCTCGTTGACGTCCTCCCGCGCGCCGAGCGAGGTGATGACGATCGGCACCTGGTGGTCGACGCAGAGCTGGAGGTCGTGCTCGAGCCGGTCGTTGGACCGGTGGACGATCTGGTTCACGGCGAACGGGGCCACGGGGCGGTCGGGGTTCGCGGCGGCGAACGACGCGTTCTGCTCGGTGATCTGGCTGAGCCAGTCGGTCAGCAGCGACGCCGGGCGAGCGTTGAGGGCGGGGAACGAGCCGACGATGCCGGACGTGCACTGGGCCACCACCATCTCGGGCCCGGAGACGATGAACATCGGCGACGCGACGACGGGCAGGCTGAGCGGACGGCGCAGGATCTCGGGCAGGGCCACGGGGGTCTCCTCGGGACTCGGCGGGTGGGCACGACGACCCGCCCCGCTAGCGAACTATGCAACTGATTGCATACAGTGAGACCACCCTAGCGGGGGCTGCACTCTGCGGCACCCTCGCGTGACGCAGCCCACATCCGAGGCAGTTGAGGAGCACGATGAGCCCGTCCCCCGTCCGTCCCGCCGCCGTCGACGCCTGGCACGAGGTCGTGCGCACGGGCGACCTCGAGCAGCTCCACGCCCTGCTCGCCGACGCGGTCGTCTTCCGCTCCCCCGCCGTCCACACCCCGCAGGAGGGGAGGGCGACGACGACGCTCTACCTCCGCGCCGCGCTCGAGGTCCTCCGGCCGCACCTGACGTACCACCGACAGCTCTGGGACGACGAGTCCGCGGTGCTGGAGTTCACGACGGAGGTGGGCGGCAAGCAGGTGCACGGCGTCGACATGCTGCGCTGGGGCGCGGACGACCGGCTCGTCGAGTTCACCGTCATGGTCCGACCGCTCCAGGGCCTCACCGCGCTCGTCGAGGAGATGGGCGCGGCCCTGCGCCGACTGGCCTGACGCGCAGCGTCCGGCCGAAGGCCGGGGCCGCCCGAACCGACCGCCCGGACCGACCTGCACGATGCTCCCACCGGCCACGTCGGACGCGATGTTGATCTGTGTAGGCACCCTGAGGTCCCTTACGGTGACGCCATGGGACTGCGGGAGGTCAACGCGAGGCGCACCCGTCAGCTGCTCGCCACGACCGCGATGCAGATGTTCGTCGAGCGGGGGTACGAGGCGACGACGCTCGAGGACATCGCGCAACGGGCCGGTGTCGGCATCTCGACCCTCTACCGCTACTTCCCCACGAAGGAGCAGCTCGGGACCGCGTTCCTCGGCGACCCCGGCCTCATGGCCGACGAGCTCGCCGGGCGGCCCTCCGAGGAGGACACGGGGACGGCCCTGGGGCACGCGCTGGTGGCCCTGCTCGAGCACACCCGGGAGGCCAACCCATACGCCGACCGCTTCCGCGAGCTCGCCGACGCCAACGCGCGGCTGCACGGTCGCCTCCTGGAGTGGCTCTCGGAGGCGTACGAGCAGCTGTGCATCGCGCTGGCCGCGCGGCGTGGGGTCGCGGCCGACGACGTGGGCGTCGCCGCCACGGCGTGGATGGCCGTCTTCGTGCTGAAGCAGGTCAACGAACGGCGCGGCGAGGAGGACGGTCCGACGCTCGCCCGCCGCGTCATGACCAGCCTCGCCGCAGCCCCGCTGCGCACCCCGCAGCCGCCCGCGGGCCCGGCCTGACCCCTCGTTTGGCACGATCGACCCCATGAGACCAGGGGACCTCGAGGGCATCCGAGGTCACGCACCGCCGGCCGGAGCGGCTCTGGAGGAGGCAACCGCGCTCGTGCTGCAGCACTGCGACCGCCAGGCGCAGGGCCGCGAGACGGACGCGACCGTGGTCGCCGCCGTCGTGGGCGTCGAACGCGTGGCCGGCATCATCGGCAGCACCGACGCCGACACGCTGCGCCTGGCCGTGCTGGAGGGCCTCGAGCACGACGTCGACGCCTCACCCGGCGAGGTGGCCCGCGTCGTGCTCGACCTGGTGCGCACCATCGGTCTCGCGCTCCCCCGTCGCACGGGCGCGTGGCCGGCCGACGCGACGGTGCTCAACCCCGAGACCGGCGGGCACGCGATCGCTACGGACCTGTCCCTGCTGCGCGCGGCGATCCGCGCGGCACGGACGTCGTACGAGGGTCTGCCGTACTACCGCGACCGCTACGGCGACCGCGGGGCGCGCTTCTCGGTGTCGGACTCCAGCTGGATCGTGCACCTCGTCGCCGCACCCGAGGCCGTCGCGGTGCAGCAGGTGTTCTGGCTGGCCGACATGCTCGCGACCCGGGGGATGCCGACCTGGCTGATGGAGCTGCACCTCGACGCCATGGCCGAGGAGCTGACGTCGACCGGCCTGCCGAGCGGAGCGCTGCCGCACGCGGTGGCCGCGCTCGCCGCGCGTCGGCGGCCGCACGTGCCCGACGCCGCGCTCGATAGCGCCGAGACCCTCGTCGCCGAGCGCGTGACGGCGCCACCGACGGCGCCGGTCGGGCGGCTCCTGGCCGCCGCGGCCGCCGACGTCCGCTCGGGCGCCGCCCGCAGCGGAGCCCCGCTCGTCGACTGGGTCGCCGACCCCGTCCGCACCAGCGCGGAGGACGCCGCGGTGCTGCGCGGGCTGCACGACCATCTCTCCCGGCACGGCGCGACCGGCTCGGGCCCTCACTGAACCGTCCCGACCCACCCCCCGCGTCTGACCCACTGCGCCTGACCCACCCCACCTGACCCGCCGTGCGGCAGGATCGCCGGGTGGACATCCGACCCGAGCTGCTCGAGCTCCTCGCCCGTCGCGCCCTCACCGAGGACGCCGCCCGGCCCGACGCCGTGGCACGCCTGCACCGACGCGGGGGCCGCACGGCGCGCGAGAACGTCGCGGCCCTGGTGGACCCTGGCAGCCTCGTCGAGTACGGCCGGTTCGTGACCGCGGCGCAGACCGACCGCCGCGACGACGACGACCTGCTCGACCGCACGGTGGCCGACGGGATCGTCGGTGGTCTCGCGACGATCGACGGCCACGCGTGTGCCGTCCTGTCGTACGACTACCTGGTGATGGCGGGGACCCAGGGCATGCGCGGGCACGCCAAGACCGACCGGCTGCTGGACGTCGTGGCCCGGCTGGGTCTGCCGACCGTGTTCTTCGCCGCGGGCGGCGGAGGTCGCCCGGGCGACACCGACATCCCGCTCGCGTCAGCGCTGGACGTGCCGACGTTCGCGGCGTGGGCGCGGTTGTCGGGGCGGGTCCCGCGCGTGGCGGTCGTGGACGACAACTGCTTCGCGGGCAACGCGGTGGTGGCCGGGACGGCCGACCTGGTGGTCGCGACCTCGCGGGCGTCGCTCGGCATGGGCGGTCCGGCGATGATCGCGGGCGGTGGCCTGGGCGACGTCGACGCGGCCGCCGTCGGTCCGATCGACGTGATGACCGCCAACGGCGTCGTCGACGTCGTGGCCGAGGACGACGAGGCACCGCAGGTGGCACGGGAGCTGATCGGCTACTTCCTCGGTCGACACGACGACTGGTCCGCCGCCGACCAGACGGTGCTGCGCGACCTGGTCCCGGCCGGCGAGCGCCGCGCCTACGACCCGCTGCCGGTGCTGGAGACGGTGTTCGACGAGGGGACCGTGCTGCCCCTGCGCCCCACGTTCGCGCCGGAGCTCGTGACGGCGCTGGCCCGGCTCGAGGGCCGGACGATCGGCGTGCTGGCGAACGACTCACGGCACGTGGCCGGTGCGATCACCGCCGACGCGGGCGACAAGGCGGCCCGCTTCCTGCAGCTCTGCGACGCACACGGGTTCCCCGTGGTCTCGTTCGTGGACACCCCCGGCATGATGGTCGGCCCGGACGCCGAGCGCACCGCGATGGTGCGGCACTGCGCGCGGCTGCTCGTGGCGGGCGCGGCCCTGCAGGTACCGATGGTCGGCGTCGTGCTGCGGCGGGCCTACGGATTAGGTGCGCAGGCGATGCTCGGTGGCAGCCTGCACGAGCCGCTGATGACGGTGGCATGGCCCGGTGCGCACCTCGGCGCGATGGGCCTGGAGGGCGCGGTGCGGCTGTCGATGCGCAAGGAGCTCGAGGCGATCGCCGACGAGGAGGAGCGCGAGCGCACGGTGCGCGAGCTGACCGCCCTGGCACAGGCCAACGCGTCGGCCCTGAACGTCGCCCGGCACGGCGAGATCGACGACGTGATCGACCCGGCCGAGACGCGCGGGCTGCTCGCCCGACTGGTGGCGGCCGCCGACCGCGACGGTCGGCTCGTCGGGTCAGGTCGCACCGTCGACACCTGGTGAGCAGGGCCCGGCGGGGGTGCCGGGCCGTGGGCGGCAGACCAGCACAGCCCCGACACCGGGGCCGGTCGGTCCTGCGCCGACCGGCCCCACCTCTCCCCTGTCCGTCAGCCCACCGCCGTCAGCCCTTGACGCAGAGCAGGGTGGTGAGCCGCGCCTCGACCGACACGAGGTCGGTCTGCGCCGCGATGACGGACTCGAGGTCCTTGTACGCCGCCGGGATCTCGTCGACCACGCCGACGTCCTTGCGGCACTCGACACCCGCGGTCTGGGCGACGAGGTCGTCCGCCGTGAACGTCTTGCGGGCCCGGGTGCGCGACATCCTGCGTCCCGCACCGTGCGACGCCGAGCAGTAGGACCGCTCGTTGCCGAGCCCGCGCACCACGTACGACCCGGTGCCCATCGAGCCCGGGATCAGGCCGTAGTCACCGGTGCCGGCGCGGATCGCACCCTTGCGGGTGACCACCAGGTCGACGTCGTCGTACCGCTCCTGCGCCACGTAGTTGTGGTGGCAGGAGATCGCGCGGTCGTACGCCACGTCGCGGCCCCGGGCGGCGAAGAACGTCGTGACGACCTCGCGGACGAGCGCCATCATGACGGCACGGTTGCGTGCCGCGTAGTCCTGCGCCCAGTACAGGTCGCGCAGGTAGGCCTCCATCTGCGGGGTGCCGGCGAGGAAGACGGCAAGGTCGCGGTCGGGCAGGTCCAGGTTGTGGTCCAGGCCCTTCGCGGCCGCGATGTGCCGCTCCGCCAGCTCCTTGCCGATGTTGCGCGACCCCGAGTGCAGCATGAGCCACAGCCGTCCGCCGTCGTCCGACGTCACCTCGATGAAGTGGTTGCCGCCGCCGAGGGAGCCCATCTGCTTCATGGCCTTCGACTCGCGGTCCTGCACCTTCTCGTGCAGCCCACGGAACCCGGCCCAGAACGCGTCCCAGCCGGCCCCGGCCCCGCCGAGGCCGAGCCGCTCGACGTCGGGTGCGGCGTCGTGCGCGTGGAAGCCGACGGGGACAGCCCGCTCGATCGCGTGGCGCAGCGTCCGCAGGTCCTCGGGCAGGTCGTCGGTGGTCAGGTCGGTGCGGACCGCGGTCATGCCGCAGCCGATGTCGACGCCGACGGCCGCCGGCGACACCGCGTCGCGCATGGCGACGACGGAGCCGACGGTGGCACCCTTGCCGAGGTGCACGTCGGGCATGACGCGCAGGCCGTGGACCCACGGCAGGCGCGAGAGGGTGCGCAGCTGCGCGAGGGCGGCGTCCTCGACGTCGGCCGGGTCGGCCCACATCAGCGTGTCCGCGACGGCGCCGGGCAGGCGGGTCGGGAATGCCGTGGCGTCGGGCGGGATGGTCGTGGTGGTCATGGTGGGTCGCCTCCTCGGGCGGTCGGTGTGGATGTCGTGGTGGGCGTGCGTGCTGGGTCTCCCCGGGAGGGCTCGAACCTCCGACCTCCCGGCTCGCGACCGGGGGCTCTGTCCAGCTGAGCTACGGAGAGAGGGCCGCCCGACGGCGTGGTGCGGACGCCGTCAGGCAGCGGTCTGGGGCGTGGTCCGCGAGCGGCTGCCCCGCGGCCTCCCCCTGGTGGGGACGGAGGCCAACGGGGCGCCGTCGGCGAGCAGCACCCCACCCCAGACACCGCTCTCGGACCTCGCGGTCGCGAGCGCCAGGCAGGTCTCCCGGAAGGTGCACGTCCCGCAGACCGCCTGCGCGGCGAGCAGCTGGCCGTCGTCGCTCGGGAAGAACAGCTCGGGGTCCTGGCCCGCGCACGCCCAGTCGTCCGCGAGGACGCGCGGCGTCGGGTGGGCGAAGGCCGCGACCACGCCGTGCGTTGTCAGGACCGACGCGACCGTGCTCTCGGTGCGCGCCACGGTCCTGGCGCGGGTCCTGCCGTTCTGCGTCTCCATCGGTGGTCACCTCCCGGGTGGGTCGTCGGTTCGTGCTGGGTCATGGCTGTGCGTATGGGGTGGAGGGGTTCGGACGGGGTCTGCGACGTCCGGACATGCGAAGGGGCCGCCCCCTCGAGTCGTGCGACTCGCTGGAGCGGCCCCGGGCCGGTGCATGGTGCACCTAGGTCACGGGTCGCTCCGTCGCGGGCAGCTTCTCGCCTCGCGGGTCCTGGTTCCCCTGGGGGGAGACGTCCTGCGGGACCACCGAGGCAGCGTGCATCGCGCGCTCGGCCGAGAGGCCGATCGCTTCGAGGCTGCTGCGATACGTGGTCACGGGTGGGTCTCCTGCTGCGGGGGTGGCGGGTGGCCGGCTGGCGCACCGGGGACCACCGTAGGGGGCGCGACGCGTGGTCGCCAAGTGATTAACCGCGGCGGTGCCGAGGACGGGCCCGACGCACCACGTCCGGTGGGATGCGGGGGGCGCCTCTAGGCTCGTGGACATGGCCACTCTCGTCCTGCTGCGGCACGGCCGCACGACTGCCAACGCGTCCGGTGTGCTCGCTGGTCGACGGCCCGGGGTGCTGCTCGATGACCACGGGCGCGACCAGGTGTCGCGGGCGGGCGAGCGGTTGACCGACGTGCCGCTCGCGGCGGTCTACTCGAGCCCGATGGAGCGCTGCCGCGAGACGAGCGCGGCCGTGCTGGCGCACCAGGGCGCCTCGATCGCGCTGCGGGTGGAGGACGCCATCAGCGAGTGCGACTACGGGTCCTGGCAGGGACGACCGCTGGAGGAGCTCCGGAAGGAGCCGTTGTGGAAGGTCGTGCAGTCGCAGCCGTCCGCCGCGGTGTTCCCCGGCGGTGAGTCGATGACGACGATGCAGTCGCGCGCGGTCGAGGCCGTCCGTCGGATCGACGCCGAGGTGGAGGCCGAGCACGGCGCCTCCGCGGTCTGGGTGGCGGTGAGCCACGGCGACATCATCAAGGCGGTGCTGGCCGACGCGCTCGGCATGCACCTCGACCTGTTCCAGCGCATCCAGGTCGACCCCGCGTCGATCTCGATCGTCCGCTACACCGAGGCCCGTCCCTACGTCCTCGCGCAGAACACCCATGCCGGCGACCTCGGCTGGCTGCGCCCGGCCGCCGACGCCGCGGCCACCACCGACGCGGTGCCCGGCGGGGGTGCCGGGCCCGGTGACCGGCAGAGCGCGGCAGATGGTCCCGGCGGGGGTGCCGGGCCCGCCGGTCCGCCGGCAGGATCCGAGGGCGGGGCCGCGACGCGGGACGAGCTGGACGACGGTCCGGCGGAGCTGGCGGGACCCGGCCGTTCCTGACGTCGCCGCACGGCGGCACGTGGCAGCGGACCCTAGAGTGGAGCCATGGCCACCATCGTCCACGGATTCGACTGGCCCGACCGCTTCGTCGTCGGCACGGTCGGCTCACCTGGCGCGCGCACCTTCTACCTGCAGGCGAAGGCCGGTCGCGAGCTCGTGAGCGTGGCGGTCGAGAAGGAGCAGTCGGCGGTGCTCGCCGACCGGCTCGACGAGGTGCTCGACGAGCTGATGGCCGAGGACGGCAACCCGTTCAGCATCCCGGCGAGCGCCCCGGACGGCCTGGCCGACCACGAGCCGCTCGAGCAGCCGGTGGAGGAGCAGTTCCGCGTCGGGGCGATGGGTCTGGGCTGGGACCCGTCGACCGCGCAGATCGTCATCGAGGCGTTCCCGGTGCTCGACGTGGAGGCCGAGGCGGACGCCGACGGCGTGGTCGAGGTCGATCCGCCGGAGGCGCTCGTGGTGCGCATCCCGGTGGGCAGCGCCCGCGCGTTCGCCCAGCGCACCCGCGAGGTGGTCTCGGCGGGACGTCCGGCGTGCCCGATCTGCGAGGTCCCCATGGACTCTCCCGACGACCACGTCTGCGAGCTGCCCGACGAGTTCCGGTGAACGAGGTCCCGGTGTCCGCCGACGTCGAGCCGGCGCTGCTGCACGACGAGCTGGTGCTGACGGGCCGCGTGGTCTCGGCCTCGAACGCGACGTTCGTGGCGACCGTCGGCGACGTCCAGGTGGTCTACAAGCCGGTGGCCGGCGAGCAGCCGTTGTGGGACTTCCCCGACGGGCTCCTCGCGCACCGCGAGCTCGCCGCGTACCGGGCGTCGCAGGCGACGGGATGGGACGTCGTGCCGCCCACGTGGCTGCGCGACGGGCCGCACGGTCCGGGCATGGTGCAGCGCTGGCAGACGAGCGACCCGGACCAGGAGGCGGTGACGATCGTCCGCGCGCGCCGCGTCCCGGAGGGCATGCTGCACGTGTTCGACGGCGTCGACGAGCGGGACCGACCGGTCTCGCTGGTGCACGAGGACACCCCCGCGCTGCGGCGGATGGCGGTGCTGGACGTCGTGCTGAACAACGCCGACCGCAAGGGCGGCCACGTGCTGGAGATGCCCGACGGCCACCGCTACGGGGTCGACCACGGCCTCACGTTCCATGCGGAGCACAAGCTGCGGACGGTGCTGTGGGGCTGGCTCGGCCAGCCGCTCACTGACGACGAGCTCGACGGCGTGCGACGGCTGCGCGCCTCGCTCGACGACGACGCCGGTCTCGGCGGCGTGCTGCCCGACCTGGTCACGGCGGCGGAGGTGCAGGCCTTCGGCGACCGCTGCGACGCCCTGCTGTCCGCCGGTACCTTCCCCGCGCCGCACGGACCCATGCCGGCCGTGCCGTGGCCACCGTTCTAGGAGGAACCATGACGTCCCCGGACACCCTGCTCGTCGGTTGCGGTCGGCTCGGGGCCGACGTCGGCCTGCGGCTCGCGGCCCTCGGCCACCGGGTCGTCGGCATCCGTAGGCAGGCCGACCAGGTGCCGGCCCCGCTCGTCGCGCTCTCCGCCGACCTGTCACGCGAGGAGCCGACGCTGCCGGACCTCGACCTCGACCTGCTCGCCGTCGTGCTGACGGCCCGACCGCGCAGCGAGGAGTCCTACCGCGCCACGTACGTCGACGGCATGCTCCGTGCACTCGACGCCCTCGAGCGGCAGGGGGCGCGCCCCCGTCGCGCCGTGCTGGTGTCCTCGACAGCCGTGAACGGCGACGGTGACGAGATGATCACCGAGCGGACGCCTCCGGCGCCCGCCGACGCTCCCGCCGCCGTGCTGCTGGAGGCCGAGGAGGCGTTCCTGGACCGTGTGCCCACCGGCAGCGTGCTGCGCCTGTCGGGTCTTTACGAGGGCACGCCGCGCCTGGCGGAGGAGGTGCGGGCGGGCGAGGTGAGCGATCCGCACCGGTGGACGAACCGGATCCACCGCGACGACGCGGCGCGGGCCGCGGTGCACCTCCTGACCCAGGTCGAGGCCCCGGCACCCGTCTACCTCGGCACCGACGACGAGCCGGCCCTGCGGGGCGACGTCGCCGCGTTCCTGGCCGAGCGGCTCGGCCTGCCGTCGCTGCCGCCTGCGGACCCGGCACAGGGCCACGGCAAGCGGATCTCCAACGCGCTCCTGCGCTCGACCGGCTGGGCGCCCCGCTACCCCACCTACCGCGAGGGGTTCGCGGACGTCGCCGCGTCGGCAGGGTCGTCCGTTCGCGCTGCCGGTCCCGCTGACCGCGGCTAGCGTCGAGAGGGCATCCCACCCGATCCCAGGAGGACCCCCGTGACCACCATCGCCATCGTCGGAGCCGGCCGAGGACTTGGAGCAGCGGTCGCCCGCCGCTTCGGCAAGGAGGGCTTCGCCGTCGCGTTGCTGGCCCGCAACCAGGAGCGCGTCGACGCGCTGGCCGCGGACCTGCAGGCCGAGGGCATCGACGCCCGGGGGTGGACCACGGACGTCCGCGACCCCCAGTCCCTCGCGCGGACGCTCGAGCAGGCCAACGAGACGCAGGGCCCGATCGAGGTCCTGCAGTACAGCCCGCTCCCCCAGAAGTCGTTCCTGCGACCGCTGCTGGAGACCACCGTCGACGACACGAGAGGTGCCATCGAGTTCTCCGTCTACGGTCCGATCGCCGCGGTCCACGCCGTGCTGCAGAACATGCGCTTCGTCGGGCAGGGCACGGTCCTGTTCGTCAACGGCGGCACCGCGGTGCGCCCCGCGCCGAGGTTCGCCGGCACCTCGCTCTCGTTCGCCGCGCAGTCGGCGTACGCGCGGATGCTCCACGACACGCTCGCCGACGAGGACATCCACGTCGCCCAGCTCGTCATCCCCGGGTCGATCGAGGCGGGGCACCCGCGGAAGGACCCGAAGGTCCTCGCCGAGACGCTGTGGTCGATGCACACCGGCCGCGACGAGTTCCGGGTGTTCGCGACGGACATGGACGACGAGGTCTCCGAGACCTCCTCCGACTGACGACCGCGCCGGGCGCCGGCATCAGTGGCAGGCGCCCGGCCCGGTGTGGCAGGCCGACGACGGCTGGGGCTCGACGTCGAGCGACGGGTTGCGGTCGAAGAACCCGACCGGCTTGAGCCAGAACGACACGATGTCGGCGGGCATCACCGGCCAGTCCTCGGGGCGCGTGATGTGGTGGATGCCGAACGTGTACCAGAGCACGACGTCGGTGTCGGTGGTCGAGCGGCCCTGGTGCACCCACTCCGGCAGGCCGTGGTCGACCCTGCTCTGGTTGACGAACTCCCCCGCGGGCCAGCGCTCCTCGGCGTCGTGGGGGGTCACCCAGACGGTGTGGCCGATCACCTGCGCGCGCTGCAGCACCGGGGAGGCGGGGTCGAAGAACGACGGGATCGCCCCGCCGGGCACGAGCTTGTAGGAGACCGGCGTGCCGAGCCCGTTGAGCGACCGCTCGTTGACCACCTTCCAGGCGCGCTGGCTCTCCCAGCGGAAGTCGTCGTGGCCCTCCACCGCGATCGGCGTGCTGACCTGCCGGATCCCGAGACCGAGCGGGTTCTCCGGCCCGATGGGGTCGACGACCGTCTCGCTGCGCACGACCGTGTTCGTCCGGCCGTCGGGCTCGAGGTCGAGCCGCGCCACCACGAAGTGCTGGTGGTACGGGGCGTAGGTGCGCTCGTCGACCAGCGTCCCGTGCGGGTGCGGCTGGCCCTCCTCGACGTGGGTGACGACCATGATGCCCGTGGCCCGCACCTCGCACTCGATGTTGCCGTCCTCGTAGAAGCGCCAGTAGGTGATGTACTCGTAGTTCGCGACCGTGACGTGGAACGACACGACGAACCGACGCTGCCGCCGCACCTCCGCGGTGGGCCCGTGCGCCCCGTGGTCGACGTGCTTCCAGCCGACGGCGCTGTCCTCCTCGTGCAGGCAGATCGCGTTCGCGATGGTGTACGGCTCACCGGCGCTGTCGTGCAGGACGGCGTCGAGGTAGCGGATCTCCCCCAGGCAGTCGCAGCCGAGCTCGAGCGACTGCGTCATGAAGCCCAGGCCCCACTCGCCGATGTCGAAGGCGGTGCGCCGGTAGTGGTCGACGCTCGGGTCGCGATAGGGCACCACCATCTCGGCGAAGCTCAGCTGGTGCGCGACCTTGCGCGTGCGGCCGGCGTCGTCATAGGTGACGGCATGCAGCGTCATCCCCTCGCGGTGGTTGAAGCCCACCCGCATGGTCCAGTTCTGCCATCGGAGCTCGTGGCCGTCGACCTCGAAGCCGATGCCCTCCGGCTGGGTGATCTCGAGGGGCTTCCGCGGCGGACGATGACCCTTCAGCCGGTCGGGGACGTGCCGCGGCACGTACTCGCCCATGACCTCGGGGCGCGCCACGGCGTGGGTGTCCTCGACGCGCAGCAGCTCCATGCTGTTGAGGTCGATGACGCAGTGCAGGCCGTTGACCGGACCGGCATAGGGGTTGGCGCCCTCGGCCGCGCGCACCCAGGTGTCGGACCAGCCGATCCGGCGGTCCCTCCACTCCTGCGGCATCACCGCGTCGCCGTAGGTCCAGGTGTCCATGAACACGAGCGACAGGTCGGTGATCCCCCGCTCGGCCAGCGCGGCGACGACCTCGGGGTGCGCCCGCAGCACGGCGTCGGCCTCCTCCCACTCGTCGACCGTGACGTTCGGCTGCACGTCGGGAACGTGCTCGAAGCGGACGACGGCGTCGGCGGAGAGGTCGACGCGGGCACGGAAGGTGCGGTTGGTGGCACGCTCCAGGCAGATCGCCTCGACGACGCGCGGCGGCACCGTGCCGTCGGCCGCGAAGACGTCGAGCGCCTGCTTCGACGGCTGCAGCCCCTCGATCGAGCAGTAGCGCCAGCCCTCCCCGACGCCGTGCTCGGCGGAGAGCAGGGCGGTGGTGGCGCGGAACTCGTCGGACGTCAGCGGGTCAAGCGGATGGCTCACCTGTCGATCATGCCCGTCACGAGCCGCCGGTGGCGAGGAAAACGTCGCGATGTCACCGGAACGTCACGGAATCGGTACCGTCGACCGCGCCCGACGTCGCGCCTAGCTGTAATCGGTCAACACGTTGGTTGCAGTCGGCTGATCGGGGGTTGTCCGCCGAGTGAGGTGTGTCGGCGTTGAGTGTTGTAGTGCTCGAGCCAGGGCGCAAGGGCGGCTGCTCGTTCGTCGTTGGTGGTGAAGACCTGGCG
>JAPLCA010000014.1 GCA_026392465.1 Propionibacteriales bacterium | reverse complement strand
TCGGCCGATGGGCAGCACGTCCTCGACCCTGCCCTGCTCGCCGACCTCGCCACCCAAGAGGGGACCCTGTTCTCGCGGCTGTTGACCGACGAGAACGGCGGGATCCTCGACGTCACCGAGCTCGGCCGCTTCCCCACCCAGCCCCTACGCCGGGCACTCAACCTGATCGACGGCACGTGTGACGTGCCCGGCTGCACCCGCCCCGCCATCGCCTGCGACCTCGACCACCAGATCCCCTACGACCCCGACCCACCACCAGGACAACCACCCGGGCAGCAACGCGGACCCACCGAAGCGGCGAACTTGCACCACCGCTGCCCACCCCACCACGGACTCAAGACCCGAGGAGCCCTGACCGTCAGCCACGACGAGCACGGCAACGCCCGTTGGCACCTACCCAGCCGCACCATCCCCGCCGACACCGCGTTCACCCGCGCCTGGACCCAGCGACCCCGCACCCTCCAGCTCGTCGAGATCCACCACACCAGGCCGGACCACATCCAGTACCGACCCCGATGAGACGGCCGAGGATCGGTCCATGCTCGAGCCACGGGGGCGGCGCTGGACGCTGCGCGACAAGAAGTCGGACCTCCTCCTGTGCGCGGCGATCCTGGTCGGTGGGGCGTTCTTCGTCACCGTCGTCCTCACCGCCGTCGAGGACGGGCTCGCCCCGATGGACGCCGTGCTCCTCTACACGCTGTACGCGTTGGCGCTGACCCTCGGCCTCGCGGCCCTCGCCCTGGCGACCCGGTCGCTCGACGAGCACTCGACGTCCCCTGGCCACCGTGGGCGGCTGGTTCAGCTGAGCGACGTCGCCAGCGGGTCGTCGGTGCGGACCACGAGGTCGGCGGCGGCGCGGGTCCCCTCCGCGGCGAAGAGCCTGCGCTCCTGGTCGGCCCAGACGTCCCACCACGGGGCGTAGGCGTCGCCGTCGCGCGCCATCGCCCGCCGCTGGCGCGTCGCGACGTCCGCCTCGACCCAGACGAGCACGCTGAGGAACGGGCGCAGCACCCGCGAGCCGCTGCCGCACCCGTCGAGCACCAGCAGGGGCACGGGCTCGACGGGCCGCGCGCCGACCCAGGTGTCCCGCACCCAGCTCCAGCGCGGCGGCCGGGCGGTCTCGTCGCGCGCGAGCGGCGTCAGCAGACCGTCGGCGAGCGCAGGCGGCATCTGCGCCAGCCCCGTCCACCCCGGCACGAACTCGTCGGTGCGCAGCACCACGGCCCCGGTGTGTTCGGCGAGGTCGTCCGCGAGCGACGACTTGCCCGCGCCGCTCGGCCCGTCGACGGCGACCACCCGCACGCGCCCGCACGCCGGCTGGCGGGTCCGCACCAGCTCCAGCAGCGCCTCCATCCCGCCAGCCTAGGTTCGTGCGCCGTTCACCGCGGTGACGAGGTCCGTTCCGCGGGCGTCGACAGTCTTCGCTCGATCCTCCTCCCCCCGATCAGGAGCACCCGTGAACCTTCGCCGTCCCGTCACCGTGGTCACCGCCCTCGCGGCGTCCGCCGTGGCCCTGGCCGTCCCCGCGGCCACGTCACCCTCGTCCGCCGCCGAGCCGGACCGTGCGTTCACGCGCACGGCGACCTACCCCGTCTACAAGAACCTGCCCGCTGACCTGCCCTCGTCCTCCGAGACGGTCGCGGAGATCTCCGACGTCTCCGACGACGGCGACACGCTCGTCTACACCGACGCCGTCGGCAAGCGCATCGGCTTCCTCGACATCAGCGACGCCGGCGACCCGCGGGGGGCGGGCTCGCTGTCGCTCGCCCAGCTCGGTGACGCGGAGGACGAGCCGACGTCGGTCGCGGTGCACGGCGCCTACGTGCTCGTCGTCGTCAACACGAGTGAGTCGTTCACGCAGCCGAGCGGGCGGCTCGACGTCGTGCGGCTCGCCGACGCCAAGCGGGTGCGCAGCATCGACCTCGGGGGCCAGCCCGACTCGATCGACGTCTCCGGGAACCGCGGGATCGTCGCGATCGAGAACGAGCGTGACGAGGAGTTCAAGCCGAGCGGTGGCAGCAAGGGCGACCTCCCCCAGCTGCCCGCCGGGTTCGTGCAGGTGCTCGACCTCTCCGGTCCGGTGGCCGACTGGTCCGCCACGAAGGTCCCGCTGACGCAGGCCGACGGGTCCGCGCTGCCGTCGTTCACCGAGGCGGGCGTGGTCGCGCCGACCGACCCGGAGCCGGAGTACGTCAGCATCAACGGCGCCGGCCAGGCGGCCGTGACGCTGCAGGAGAACAACGCCGTCGTGCTGGTCGACCTCGCGACCGCCGCCGTCACGAAGGTGTTCAGCGCCGGCCGCGCGACGGTGACCGGCATCGACACCGCGAAGGACGGGCTGATCGACCAGACGGGCTCGATCACCGACGTGCCCCGCGAGCCCGACGCGATCGGATGGGTGGACGACCAGCACGTGGCCACGGCCAACGAGGGCGACTGGAAGGGCGGGACGCGCGGCTGGACCGTCTTCGACGCCCGTACCGGCGCTGTCACCTGGGACTCCGGGAACACGCTCGAGCGCGAGGCGGTGCGTCTCGGCCTGCACAACGAGGACCGTGCCGCGAAGAAGGGCATCGAGCTCGAGGGTCTCTCCCTCGCGACGATCGACGGACGGCGGTACGCGTTCGTCGGGTCGGAGCGCTCGAACTTCGTGGCGGTCTACGACGTCAGCGACCCGACCACGCCGCGGTACCTCCAGGCGCTGCCGACGACGAACGGGCCCGAGGGCATCCTGCCGATCCCGTCCCGCGGTCTGCTCGCGGTCTCCAGCGAGGTGGACAGCCCGAGCACGGGCGTCCGGTCCTCGGTCGCCCTGTACCGCCTGGGCGACACCGCCCCCGCCTTCCCGTCGATCGAGTCGGCCGACGGGCCCGGTGGCGCGCCGATCGGCTGGTCCGCTCTCGGGGCGCTGAGCGGCGACCCGACGGACGCGAAGCGGGTCTACGCGGCGTCGGACAGCGTGCTCACGAAGGGTCGGATCTTCGGCGTCGACGTGTCGCGGACGCCGGCGGTCATCACCGACGAGACCGTCGTGACCGAGGGTGGCAGCCCGCTGACGCTGGACGTCGAGGGCCTGTTCGCCCGCCCGCAGGGCGGCTTCTGGCTGGCCTCCGAGGGGCCCACGGGACCCGGGAACCAGCTGGTCCGGACCGACGCGGCAGGCGTCGTGCAGGAGAAGGCGGCGCTGCCGCAGGACGTCGCCGCGCACGTCGGCAAGTGGGGCTTCGAGGGCGTCACGGCCACGAACGACGCCACCGGCGAGCACGTCTGGACGGTCCTGCAGCGTCCGCTGTGGAAGGACCCGTCGGCGTCCGACCTCGACCCGTACGACGGCGCCGACATCACGCGGATCGGCCGGTACGACGTCGCCGACAAGACCTGGCACTGGTTCGGCTACCGGCTGAACGCGCCCCGCCAGGGCGCCGATGACTGGATGGGCCTCTCGGAGATCACGGCGGTCGACGGCGACACGCTGGCCGTCGTGGAGCGCGACAAGCTCAACGGCCCGGCCGCCCGGGTCAAGCGCGTCTACACGGTCGACGTGCCCACCGACGCGCAGGGCCTGTCCGGCGTCGAGGGCGACCTGCCGGTGCTCGGCAAGAAGCTCGCGATCGACGTGCTCCCGGCGCTCAAGGCACCGAACGGCTGGGTCCAGGAGAAGCTCGAGGGCTTCACGATCGCTGCCGACGGCTCGCTCTACGGCGTCACCGACAACGACGGTCTCAAGGACGCGACGGGGGAGACCGTCTTCCTCCGTCTGGGCCGCGCCACCGACGCGTTCGCGGACGCGCTCGCCACGGCCACGACGATCGACGTCGCGCGCGGCTGGGCGTTCGGCACACGGACGACGGCGCAGGTGACGGTGTCCGGCGCCAGCGCGTCGGGCCAGGTCGAGGTGCTCGACGGCGCGAAGGTCGTCGCGACGGCCACGCTGCGGTCCGGCTCGGCCACGGTCGACCTGTCGGGCCTGAAGCCCGGACGACGCACGCTGACCGCGCGCTTCGCGGGGTCCGCGCTCGCCGGCGCCAGCGCCAGCCAGCCCGTCACCGTCGACGTCAAGCGCGCGTCGTCCAGCACCCGCGTGTCGGCGTCGTCCACGTCGGTGCGGCGCGGTCAGACGGTCGTCCTCTCGACGCGGGTCGTCGCCTCAGGCGTCGTGCCGGCTGGCCGCGTGCAGGTGCGGCGCGCCGGCCGCGTCGTCGCGACGGTCCCGCTCGTCAAGGGCCGTGCGTCGGTGCGGCTCAAGACCACCGCCACGGGCACGTACCGCTACGACGTGCGCTACCTGGGCAGCGACCTGGTGGCCCCCAGCGGGTCGCCGGTGCTGAGGGTGCGGGTCCGGTAGTCCGGCAGCGACCGTGTCAGGCCAGGCGCTCGACCAGGGCGAGCCCGAGCGCCCGGCCTGACACGTACGCCGTCTCGACTGACGACATCGGACCCCACGCGTCGCCGCACGCGCCGACGCCGTCGTCGCCGAGGTGGAACGGAGCGTCGTGCCCGCGCGCGGGCCGCGAGAAGGTCCAGCGCTGCAGGTGCACTAGGCTCGGCTCGGCGTCCGGGACGTCGACCACCTCGCGCAGCGCGGCGAGCATCGGTCCGGCGGCCGACGCCGGGTCGTCGACGTGCTGCTCCGCCCGACCCGCGGTGCTGTGCGCCACGAGGACCGGCGCGCGATCACCGCGCCGCAGCCCGTCGTCAGCCACCCAGGCGAGGTCCGGGTGGTCGCCCACGAAGATGCCGTCCTCGTCGGGCCACGTCCGCTCGTCCCACCCGGCGGTCAGCGCGAGGGCCGGCTCGTAGGGGTCGTCGAGCACCTCGTGGGCCGGGCTGCCCGGCTCGAGCAGACGTCGCGCCTGGGGGTCGGGCATGGCGAGCACCACCGCGTCGGCTCGCTCGCCGTCCACGGTCGGGCCGTCCGGGCCGACCTCGACGCGGGCCACCGGGTCGGCGCTGCGCACGTCGAGCCGTCCGGCGAGGTCCTCCACCAGGCTGCGCAGGCCGTCCGGCGCTGCCCACCGCACGGGACCGGGCTTGACCTCGCGACCGGCCGGCGTCCAGGCCGTGAACCGGTCGGTCCAGGGGCGAGCCAGCCCGCGCAGCTCCCAGTCGTCGACGACGGCGGCGAACGCGTCGTCACGGACGGTGACGTAGCTGGCGCCGACGTCGACCACGCGCCCAGCGTGCCGACGCAGCGCCATCCGCCCGCCCGGACGCCGCCCGGTGTCGCGGACGACGACCTCGTGCCCGTGGGCGACGAGCTCGCGTGCGCACACGACACCGGACAGCCCGGCCCCGACCACCACGACCTGCGCCACGGTCAGGACGCGTCGCGGGTCGGGTAGTCGGTGTACCCCTCGGCGCCGCCGCCGTAGAAGGTGTCCGGGTTCGGCTCGTTCAGCTCCACCCCGTCGCGCCAGCGCTCGACCAGGTCGGGGTTGGCGAGGAACGGGCGTCCGACGGCCACCAGGTCGGCCAGGCCGCCGTCGACGACGTGCTTCACCTCGTCGAGGTCGGTCACCTGGGTGAAGCCCGTGTTCGCGACGACCGTGCCGCCGAAGCGCGTGCGCAGGTCCTGGAACAGCTCGCCGTCGGGGTCGCCGAGGATGCTGAGGTAGGCGATGCCGAGGTCGGCGATGCCATCGACCAGCGCCTCGTAGGTGGCGCGCGTGTCGTCGGGGTCGGTCTCGAGGACGCCCTGGATGTTGTGCGCGGGGGAGATGCGCAGACCCACCTTGTCGGGCCCGATGGCCTCGGCGACGGCCCGCACGACCTCGATCGTCAGGCGCGCCCGGTTCTCGGGGCTGCCGCCGTACTCGTCCGTGCGCTCGTTGGTGGACGGCGCCAGGAACTGGTGCAGGACGTAGCCGTTGGCGCCGTGCACCTCCACGCCGTCGAGTCCCGCCTCGATCGCGTTGCGCGAGGCCTGCACGAACTCCTCGACGAGGCCCGGCACCTCCGACGTCTCGAGGGCGCGCGGCTCGACGTGGGGCTTCTGCCCGTCGGCCGTCACCATCTCCCCGGGTGCGGTCAGGGCGCTCGGGGCGACGGTCTCGAGGCCGCCCTTGTTGTCGGGGTGCGCGATCCGGCCCACGTGCATGAGCTGCGCGACGATGCGTCCGCCGTCCGCGTGCACCGCCTCGGCGACCTTGCGCCAGCCCGCGACCTGCTCGGGGGAGTGCAGACCCGGTGTGTCGAGGTAGCCCTGGCCGACGGCCGAGGGCTGCGTGCCCTCGGTGACGATCAGGCCGGCACCGGCGCGCTGCCCGTAGTACGTGGCGGCGAGGTCGCCAGGGACGCCGCCGGCCTCTGCGCGGTTGCGCGTGAGCGGCGCCATGACGAAGCGCTGCGGCAGCGTCCAGGCGCCGACGGTGATCGGGTCGAAGACGGTGGTCATCTCTCTCCTGGGGATCGGGTGCGGGCGGCAGCGGTCGGCTCCGCCCATCTCCTTCACTGTTCAACCGAATCGGTGCCTCCGCACGTCGAACCCGGAGCCGTGTGGGCCGACTCACCGGCTCGCACCGGGCCGGCGGATCGAGAGGTTCGCCCCCGCGGCGGCGGGACGCGACCTACTGTCAGCCCATGAGGACTGGACGGATCGTGGTCGCCGTGGCGACCGCCCTCGTGCTCGCGGCGGTCCCCGCCACGGGCGCGTCGCCGAAGAAGCCGAACGACTGGCTGAAGCCGGGCGTGCCCCTGCAGGGGCAGCAGCACCCGGACCCGAGCGCGGTCGCGCTCGGCCCCTACGTGCTTGCGACGTCGACGAACCACGGCGGCAGCGACCTGCCCTTCGTCTGGTCCGGCGACCTCAGCCTCTGGACCGCCCGCACGCAGTACGCGGACGGCAACCGGACCCGTGACGGCGAGGGTCGCGGCTTCTTCAACGACGGGATCGACGCCCCGCGCTGGGGCTCGTACGCGTCGTGCACGGAGACGCCGCGCACCCGCTCCGGCTGCGACCCCCGCGAGATGTGGGCGCCCGGCTTCGACTTCGTCGGCGGCCGCTGGGTGCTGTTCAGCGCCGTGAAGGTGTCCGACCGCTACTCCTCCTACGGCCGGTTCGCCATCTACCGGGCGGCGTCGTCGGTCGCGACCGGCCTGTACTCGTCCGTCTCCTCCTCGCCGATCGTGCGCACCGACACGCGCCGCGACCCTGCCGGCGTCATCGACCCCGAGGTGTTCACCGACCCGGCGAACAACCGCTCCTACCTGCTGTACAAGACGGAGGGCAACCTCCAGGGGAACCTGCCGACCCTCTGGTCGCGCCGGCTGGACTCCAGCGGCACGCGGTTCCTGAAGGGGTCCAAGCCCGTACGGCTGCTCACCACCCCACGGGGCTCCTGGGAGGGTCGCGTCGTCGAGAACCCGTCCATGGCGAAGGTGAACGGCGTCTACGTGCTCTTCTACTCCGGCAACGAGTACACGAGCACCCGCTACGCGACCGGCTACGCGGTGTGCACACGCGGTCCGTCCGCGCCCTGCACCCGTCCCGGGTCCAACCGGCTGCTCACCTCGGCGCGCGGCTCGTACGGTCCGGGCGGCGCCGACGCCCTGACCGACGCCCGTGGTCGCCACCTCCTCGCGTACCACGCCTACCCGACGGCCAACGGCAGCACGGGCACCGGCGGCCGGACCCTGCGCACGGCCGAGTTCACGGTCGACCCGCGCACGAAGCGCGTCTCGATCCGGCAGCGCGCCGTCGCTGCCGCGCCCGGGCGTGAGGGCGGCACCTGGTTCGGCGGCGACGGCGCCTTCACCCGGGTGAAGCAGGACGCGAGCGGCGCGTTCGTCCCGTTCGTCGCCGACCTGGACCACGACGGCGTCGACGACGTCGGCTACTACGGCGGCTGGGGTCGCGCGGACGCCGCACGCCTCGGTGCGAAGGGGACCCGGACGCTGCGGCCGGGGTCGGCGGCGCTGGTGCGCCAGGCCGGTGCGTTCGTGCCCGTCTCGGGCGACTTCGACGGCGACGGTCACACCGACGTCTACTGGTACCAGCCGGGCGCCGACCCGCACAACGACTTCCTCGACCCGCGCAACAAGCGGCACTACGAGCCGAACGCGCGACGCGACGAGCTGTGGCTCTCTCGGGCGGGTGGCTGGAAGAAGATCCCGCTCGCGCAGGACCGGACCGCCGTCCCCGTCGTCGCGAACGTCGACGGTCGCCCCGGCGACGAGCTGTGGTGGTACGTGCCCGGCAAGGCGTCGGACGAGCGGTGGACGTGGGACGCGGCGGCCGGCACGATGTCGCGCCGGCAGGGCGACATCCCCGGCCCCGGCACCACGGCCCCGGCCGTCGCCGACTTCGACGCCGACGGGTTCGACGACCTGCTCTGGTACGTGCCGGGCCAGGCGAGGGCGACGGTCTGGTGGAAGGGGTCGTCGGCCTCCCGCACGTCATTCGCCGTCGACTCGGTGACGCGCACCTCGGGACGTGTCCCGGTCGCGGGTGACTTCGACCGCTCGACGCCGGGCGCGGAGGTGCTCTGGTACGGGCCCCGCTCGGTCAGCGAGGTGCAGTGGTCGACGCTGCGCCGCACGGGCACGCCCAAGGTCACGTCCGTGCGCTCGTTCGACGGCGGCGCCGTCTACCAGGCCGTCGTCGGGGACTACGACGGCGACGGCACCGACGACATCAGCTGGTTCGGGTGAGTGCGACACGACAGGCCACCTGACCCGGGGGGACCAGCGGGTGCCTAGGCTGGCTCGGTGAGCAAGCGCATCGAGTTCCCGTACCTGGACGGCCTGCGTGGCCTGGCCGCGCTCTCGGTGGTGCTGTACCACACGTTCCTCTACACGGGAGAGCGCGGCGACGCGTACCGCGCCATGCCGACGTGGTCGTGGGCGATCAGCTCCGGCTACGTCGGGGTGGCGATCTTCATCGTGCTGTCGGGCTACCTGCTCATGCTGCCGGTGGCGACGAACCCTGAAGGACTGCGCTTCCGTCGTGGCACGTGGGACTTCGTGAAGCGTCGCAGCCGTCGCATCCTGCCGCCGTACTACTTCTCGCTGCTCATGGCGCTCGTGCTCATCTGGTTCGTCCCGCTCATGGGCGAGCCCCGCAACACGCAGTGGGACACCAAGATCCCCGTCACGACCGAGGGACTCGTCTCGCACCTGCTGATGGTGCACAACCTCGACCGCGACTGGTTCGGCGAGATCAACGGACCGCTCTGGAGCGTCGCGGCCGAGTTCCAGATCTACTTCATCATGGCGCTCGTGCTGCTGCCGCTGTTCCGGCTGGTGCCTCCGTCGCTCGTGGTGCTCGTGACGGCGGGCTGGACCGGATGGCTGGCGATCGGCGGCAGCTACGAGTTCATGCACCCCTGGTACATCTGCCTGTTCGCCGCGGGCATGTGGGCCGCGCAGCTGACCCTGCGGCCCGGTGCCGACAAGGTCGCCCGCTGGGTGGGCCTGGCGCTCCTGGTCGCCGCGCCGGTGGCCCTCTTCGTCGCCCGCAGCGCGAAGATCAACCACCGCGACTGGCTGTACAAGACGACCTACTGGCCGGAGATGGCCCTGGGGCTCGCCGTGGCCGCCCTCCTCGTGTGGGCCGGACACGTGTACCTGCGAGGCGACCGTCCCGCGGTGCTGCGGCTCCTGTCGAGCGCCCCGCTGCTGCGCCTGGGCCTCTTCTCCTACACGCTCTACCTGTGTCACAGCCCGCTCATCGGCCTGGCGAACCTCCTGCTGCTGCCCCTCGGCCTCAGCACCGTCACGCAGTACTTCGTGCTGACGTTCCTGGTGGTCCCCGTCGTGATGGTGATCTGCTACGGCTTCTACCTGCTCGTCGAGCGGCACTTCCTCAACACGCGTCAGCGCCACGTCGCTGAGGAGGAGCAGCCCGAGGGACGCCCCGCGGCGACCTGAGCCCCGTCCCGTCGGCGCTACACTCGTGCCTCGTCCCAGCGCGCCGTGCGCGGGGGCACCGGGATGTAGCGCAGCTTGGTAGCGCATCCGCTTTGGGAGCGGAGGGTCGCAGGTTCAAATCCTGTCATCCCGACCATGTGATGTCTCAGGACATCGGCAAGCCCCGAACCTACGGAGGTGGGTTCGGGGCTTGTGGTTTCTGGGGCTGGTAGTCGCGTTCTGGGTCGATTTCGAGGTCGCGGAGGAGTTCTCCGGTGGCGGCGTTGACGATGCGGACGTGGAGGTCGTGGACGAGCAGGATGACGTGGGTTCGGGCGTGGGTCCGGCCGATGCCGATGTGGTGGAGTCGGCCGTGGACGCGCAGGGTGACGACGCCGCTGGTGTCGATGCGGTCGTGTCGGATGCGTGCGTGGGTCTGGGCGTCGCGGCTGTTCGCCGGTAGGGCTTTGGGCATGGCGGTGAAGAGGGTGGCTGGTGGTGCTCGGTGTGGGAGCGAGCGGTGAGGACGACGGTGGTTGTACTCATCGACGAAGTCGTCGAGCAGCGTCTGTAGCTGGGCGATCGTGGCTGGTTGTCGCGGTTGGGCGCGGAGCCACTTCTTGAGGGTCTGCTGGAAGCGTTCGACCTTGCCCTGGGTGGTCGGGTGGTTTGCTCGGCCGTTCTTCTGGATGACGTGGAGTCGGCGGAGCTCGTTCTCGAGTGCGTTCCGGCCGGGCCGGCTGGCGAACCTGGTGGTGAAGACCATGCCGTTGTCGGTCAGTGTTGAGGCTGGGATTCCGGCGGTCCTGACGGCTTCGCGGAAGGTGTCGCGGACGATGATGGCGGTCACTGCCTGATGGGCGGTGACGTTGATGGCATAGCGAGTGCAGTCGTCGAGCCAGGTCAGGATCTCGGTGTCGGTGCCATCGGCGAGGCGGTAGTGGGTGAAGTCGGATTGCCAGGTCTCGTTCGGCATGGACGCTTCGAAACGGTGCAGCGCCGACTTCGGCTTCTTCTTCGGTTCGGGGGTCACCAGGCCCTGTCGAGTCAGGATCCGGTGGATCGTCGCGCGAGGCAGCGGGATCTGGTGGTGGTGCTCGAGGTGCCAGGCGATCGTGTCGGCCCCGGCGTCTAACCCGGCCGCCATGAGCTCGTGCCGCAGTTTCACGATCAGAGCGACGGTCGCGGTCGGGGTGGCGTTGGGTGAGGTTCTTGGGCGCCGGGACCGTGGTTCGAACGCGGCTTCACCCTCGAGCCTGTAGCGGGCCATGAGGCGTGAGACCCATGCCTGGGACAGTCCGTAGGTGCGTGCTGCCTCAGTCTGCGTCAGACCCTGGACGGTGATCGCGGTGATGACGAGCTTGGCTTTCGACACCCCCACGAGCGTGGCCGGAAGTGTTGCCTATGTCTTGAGACATGCCTTGCGCATGTCCTGAGCCATCACACTGTCATCCCGACCACGCGTCGCCGCGGGGTCGAGCGCCGTCGTCGTCAGCGACCGACGCGCTCCAGCAGCCGGTCGAGGACGGTGAGCCCGCCGACGAGGACCGCGCTGATCGCCGACCACAGCAGGCTCGGGCGCGGCGCCGGGCGGACGAGCGACGTCGGGAGCGAGGTCGTGGTCTGCATGGCAGAAGGGTGCCACACGGCCCGGTCAGGGGGAAGGCCAAGGACCTGCGGCCACCAGCCGAAGGTCCCAGGTCACGGGCGACGGTAGCGACGTTCCGGGCGTCCCGCGCCGCCGTAGCGGAGCCGGACCTGGGCCTCGCCGGTGCTCACGAAGTGCTCGAGATAGCGACGCGCGGTCACGCGCGAGAGGCCGAGCCGCTCGGCCGCGTCGGACGACGAGACCTCCTCGTCCTGCTCCAGCAGGCCCTCCACGAGCTGCGCCGTCTCCCGGCTCAGGCCCTTCGGCAGGGGAGCGACCCGCGACGGGCTGCGTGCCGCGCCGAACGCGCGGTCGATGGTGGCCTGGTCGGCGTCGCCCTCGCCGAGGGCGAGGAGGGCGTTGCGGACGCGGTGCAGACGCTCCGCGAGGTCGTGCTGCTCGAACGGCTTGACGACGTACTGCATCGCACCGCCTGCCACCGCGGCCCGCACCGTGTCGGCGTCGCGCTCGGCCGTCACCATGATCACGCCCGCACGGCTCCCCGCCTCCCGCAGCCGGGCGAGCACCTGGAGCCCACCGAGGTCCGGCAGGTGCACGTCGAGGAGCACCAGGTCGGGGTCGAGTGCCGCGCACAGCGCGATCGCCTCCTCGCCGTTCGACGCGACGCCCACGACCTCGAAGCCGTCGGTCCGCTCGACGAAGCGCGCGTTGAGCCGCGCGACCATGAAGTCGTCGTCGACGACCAGCACCGACGTCACGTCGACTCCCAGGGCAGCACCACGCGGAACAGGCTAGGCCGCGCGGCGTCGATCGTCACCGACCCACCACGGCGCTCGCACAGCAGGCGCACCAGTGCCAGGCCGACGCCGCGGCCGCCCAGCACGTCGGGCTTGGTGGAGTAGCCGCGGACGAACACCGCCGACTGCAGCTCCGCGGGGACGCCGTCGCCGCTGTCCTCGACCTCCAGGACGAGCGCGTCGTCGTCGGCGCGCCCCGTCACCCGCACCTCTGCGCCGGGTGTGCCGCGGCACGCGTCGACGGCGTTGTCGACGAGGTTGCCGAGGATCGTCGTCACGTCGGCCGCGAGACCGGTGCCGAGCGGGGGGATCTCGCAGTCCGGGTCGAGGCTGAGCAGCACGCCCGCCTCGTCCGCCTGGCTCGACTTCGCGAGCAGCAGCGCCGCCGTGGCCGGGTCCTCCACGTGGTCCGCGACGTCGTCCTGCCGTGCCGCGCGCGACCCGACGATGTGCGTCACGAGGGCGCGCGCCTCGTCCGGCTCGTCGAGCTCCAGCAGGCCGCCGATGGTGTGCAGCTGGTTGGCGAACTCGTGCGTCTGCGCGCGCAGCGCGTCGGTGATGGTCAGGTTCGAGCCGAGCTGCTGCTGCACCTCGACGAGCTCCGTGCGGTCACGCATCGTCACCACCGTCCCGACCCCCTCGCCGCGTGTCGCCGCGCGTCGCCGGTTCAGCACCAGCACGCGGTCGTGCGTCACCAGCACGACGTCGCTCGCGTCGCCCGGGTCCTGCAGGAGCGCGGCCACGTCGGGCTCGGGGGCGACGTCGGCGACCCGTCGGCCCAGCACCGGTCCCTCGAGGCCGAGGAGCTCGAGCGCCGCGTCGTTGGCCATGCTGATCCGACCGTCGGGGTCGACGCCGAGGACGCCCTCGCGGATGCCGTGCAGGAGCGCCTCGCGGTGGTCGGCGAGCCGCGCGAAGTCCCCGGCGGCGAGCCCGCGCGTGCGCCGACGGACGATGCGCGAGACGGTCCAGGAGCCGAGGATGCCGAGCCCCGCGCCCACCCCCAGGAAGAGCGCCAGGTCGGGGGCCGCGTTGGTGGCCCGCTGCCAGGCGGTCGGGTACTTCTGCTCCGCCAGCACGGCGCCGGCGAACGTGCCGTCGTCGGCCAGGACCGGAGCGTGCCCGGCGAGCGTGCGGCCGCGGTCGGTGGGCACCGAGCCCGTCCAGCCGCGACCCTCCAGGACGCGGCTGCCGCCGAGCGGCGCCTCGGTGCCCACCAGCGACGGTCGTGACGAGGCGACCACGCGGCCCTCGCGATCGGTCACCGACACGACGTCGGCGCCGGACAGCGACCGCGCCCGGTCGATGGCCGGGGCGAGCACGCGGGACGCGTCGGTCGAGCCGAGCCGGGAGCGGACGACGGCGACATTGGCGAGGTACTCCGCGGTCGAGCGCAGCCGCGCCCCGCGGTCGTCCTCGAAGCCGCGGGTGGCCTGCTGCAGCGAGAGCACGCCGACGATCACCAGCACGAGTGCGACGACGGCGAGCTGGAGCAGCAGGAACTGACCGGCCAACGTACGTCGGCCCGGTCGCGGCGACCACAACGAACACAACCTCCTTTGCGCACCCAATCGTGACGCAGACCACGTTCGGCGTCATGCTCGGGTCGACCCACCAGGAGGTGTGATGGCCGACACAGGTCAGCGACGACCCGCACGTCGCCCCCGCAGGACCAGGACGGCGACCGTCGTGGCGCTCGTCCTCGCGCTCGCCGCGACCCTCGGCGCGTGCGGTGTCACGCGCGGCGGCGACGACCCCGACAACCGGCGCCTGCGCATGATGATCCCGAACAGCCCGGGCGGCGGCTACGACCTCACCGGACGCGCCGCGGCCCAGGTGATGGAGGAGGACGACCTCACCGGTCGCTTCGAGATCACGAACGTCATCGGTGCCAGCGGCACCGTGGCCATGCAGCGGCTGCTGAACGAGCGCGGCGCCGACGACCTCGTCATGCTCATGGGCCTCGGCGTCGTCGGCGCGACCTACACCAACGACTCGGCCGCCCGCGTCTCGAAGGCGACGCCCATCGCACGCCTGGTCGAGGAGCAGGAGGGTCTGCTCGTGCCGGCGGACTCCCCGTTCAAGACCGTGGACGACCTCGTCACCGCCTGGAAGAAGGACCCCCGCAAGGTCACCGTCGGCGGCGGCTCGTCGCCCGGTGGCCCCGACCACCTGTTCCCCATGCAGCTCGCCCAGACCCTGGGCATCGACCCGAAGGACGTCAACTACATCGCCTACGACGGCGGCGGCCCGCTCACCACGGCCCTGCTCGGCGAGAAGATCCAGGTCGGCACCTCCGGCCTCGGGGAGTTCCAGGGGCAGATCGACGACGGCTCGCTGCGCGTGCTGGCCGTCTCCGGCGACGAGCGCCTCGAGGGGATCGACGCCCCGACGCTCACCGAGTCCGGCATCGACCTCGTCTTCACCAACTGGCGTGGCCTGCTCGCCCCGCCTGGCATCGACGACGCGACGCGGGACTACCTGACCGAGCTGGTCACCGAGATGCACGACACGCCCGAGTGGCGCGAGGCGCTCAAGCGCAACGGATGGATCGACGCCTTCGCGACCGGCGAGGAGTTCGGGACCTTCCTGACCGAGCAGGACGAGCGCGTCGACTCGACGCTGAAGGAGCTGGGACTGTCATGAGCACCACCACCGAGACGACGACGGGTCCCGAGGGACCACGCGTCGTCGACCGCGCCCAGTACGGGCTCGCGGCCTTCCTGGCCGTCGTGGGCGTCGTCGTCGTGGTCGACGCGACGGGCCTGCGGCCCGGCTTCGCCGACCAGCCCGTGCAGCCGTCGTTCCTGCCCTACGTCGTCGGCACCGCGCTCGTGGTGCTGGCCGTGACGCTCGCCGTCGCCACCGCGCGCGGCAACGTCGCGGAGCCGGAGGGCGGCGAGGACGTCGACCTCACCGAGCCCAGCGACTGGTTCACCGTCGCGAAGCTGGCCGGCGTGTTCCTCGCGAACGTGCTCCTCGTCGACACGCTCGGCTGGGCCATCACCGGCGCGCTGCTCTTCGCGGGCTGCGCCTGGGCGCTCGGCAGCCGCACGCTGCTCAAGGACGTCGCCATCGGCGCCGCCCTCTCCCTCATCACCTGGTACGGCTTCTACGTCGGCCTGGGCCTGCCGATCCCCGCGGGGATCCTGGACGGAGTGCTCTGATGGACCTCTTCCTCGACGGGCTGATGAACGCCCTCACGCCCGAGAACCTGCTGTACGCCGTCATCGGCGTGCTGCTCGGCACCGCCGTCGGCGTCCTGCCGGGCATCGGGCCGGCCATGACGCTGGCCCTGCTCTTCCCGATCACCTACACGGTCCCGGTCGACAGCGCGCTCATCATGTTCGCCGGGATCTACTACGGCGGCATGTACGGCGGGTCGACGACGTCGATCCTGCTCAACACGCCAGGGGAGTCCTCCTCGGTCGTCACCGCGATCGAGGGCAACCAGATGGCGAAGCGGGGCAGGGCCGCGCAGGCCCTCGCGACCGCCGCGATCGGCTCCTTCGTCGCCGGCACCATCGCGACGGCGCTCCTGGTGCTGTTCGCCCCCAAGGTCTCCTCGGCCGTCGTGCAGCTCGGTGCACCGTCGTACTTCGCGATCCTGCTGCTCGCGCTGGTCGCCGTCTCGGCGGTCCTCGGCAGCTCGAAGATGCGCGGCTTCATCGCGCTGTTCCTGGGCCTCGCGATCGCGCTGGTCGGCACGTCGACCGGTCAGGCCCGACTCACTTTCGGCAGCCCGCTGCTGGCCGACGGCATCGACGTCGTCGTCGTGGCCGTCGCCATCTTCGCGATCGGCGAGGCCCTCTGGGTCGCCGCGCACCTGCGCCGTCGGCCGCTGCAGGTCATCCCGGTCGGCCGTCCGTGGATGGACCGCAAGGACTGGGGCCGCTCCTGGAAGCCGTGGCTGCGCGGCACCGCGTTCGGCTTCCCCTTCGGTGCCCTCCCCGCCGGTGGCGCCGAGGTGCCGACGTTCCTCTCCTACATCACGGAGCGCAGGCTCACGAAGCACCCCGAGGAGTTCGGCAAGGGCGCCATCGAGGGCGTCGCGGGACCCGAGGCCGCGAACAACGCCTCGGCCGCGGGCACGATGGTCCCGCTGCTCGCGATCGGCCTGCCCACCACGGCGACGGCCGCGATCATGCTCAACGCGATCCAGTCCTACGGCATCCAGCCCGGGCCCCAGCTCTTCGACAACGAGCCCGCGCTGGTCTGGACGCTGCTCGCCAGCCTGTTCGTCGCCAACACACTGCTGCTCGTGCTGAACCTGCCGCTCGCGCCGATCTGGGCGAAGCTCCTGCGGGTGCCGCGGCCCTACCTCTACGCGGGCATCCTGTTCTTCGCGTCCCTCGGTGCCTACAGCGTCAGCTTCGAGCCGTTCGACCTCGCCCTGCTGCTGGTGCTCGGCTTCCTCGGCGTCGCGATGCGCCGGTTCGGGCTGCCGGTGCTGCCGCTGATCGTCGGCGTGATCCTCGGCCCGTCGCTGGAGAACCAGCTGACGCAGGCCCTGGCGCTGTCCGGTGGCGACGTCTCCACGCTGTGGAGCGAGCCCGTCGCGAAGGTCGTGTACGCGGTGCTGGTCCTCGCGCTGGTCGCGATGGCGGTCGCCGCCGTCCGCGGACGGGCCGCACGTCGCGGCGCGTCGTCCGTCGAGAAGGAGGAGGTGTCCGCATGACCGCAGTGGTCGTGGCCTACAGCCCGGACGAGTACGGCGAGGCGGCCCTGGCCGCAGGTGCCGAGGAGGCGAGCCGACGCTCGATCCCTCTCGTCGTCGTCAACGCGACCCGGGGCGACGCCTACGTCGACCCGCACTTCGCCGACGCCGACACCGTCGCTCGCCTGCGCGAGCGGGTGGGCGAGGTCGAGGTGCTCCAGGAGGTCGTCCCCGACGTCGGTGCCGAGGTGGTCCGGGTCGCGCAGGAGCGTGACGCCGAGCTCGTCGTCGTCGGCGTGCGCCATCGTTCGCCGGTCGGCAAGGCGCTGATGGGCAGCGTCTCGCAGCGGGTGCTGCTCGATGCGACCTGCCCGGTGCTCGCGGTCAAGCCGTCGGCCTGACCCGCTCAGCCCGCGTCGGCCCCGTCCACAGCCTCCGGTTGGGGCGGGGCCGACGTCGTGGAGGGAAGGGCGCACACGCCGTCGACGCACACCGCGGCGTCGTCGTCGCCGACCATCTGCAGCGGCCCGGTCATGCGGGTGCCTCCTGCTCCTCCTGCGCCGCCTGGCGCAGGGCGGAGAGGAACGTGTCGGGGTCCTGGGCGCCGGAGACGCCGAGGCGTCCGTCCAGCACGAAGAACGGCACCCCGCGGATCCCGAGCGCCAGCGCCTGCTCCTGGTCGGCGCGGACGTCGGCGAGGTGGGCGTCGGACTCGAGCGCCGCGACGACCTCGGCCCGGTCCAGTCCGACCTCGGCGGCCAGGTCGGCGAGGTCCTCGACGCGACCCACGTGCCGACCCTCGGTGAAGTACGCCGAGAGCAGGCGCTCCTTGAGCTCGGCCTGGAGGCCGTGCTCCTTCGCGAGGTGCAGCGCGCGGTGCGCGAGCACCGTGTTGGTGTGCTGCAGCGCCTCGAAGTCGTAGGCGAGGCCCTCGTCGGCGGCGACCGCGGTCGTCTGCGCGAGCATGCCGACGACCTGGTCGCGTGGCATGCCCTTGTGGCGGGCGAGGAAGTCCACCTCGTCGCCCTCGAAGTCCACGGGGGTGTCGGGGGACAGCTCGAAGCTGCGCCACGTCACCGCCACGTCGCCACCGTCGGCGCGGAACCGCTCCACCGCCGCCTCGAACCGCCGCTTCCCGACGTAGCACCAGGGGCACGCCACGTCCGACCAGATCTGCACGTCCACCGTCATGCCGGGCTCAACAGCGGGGCGCGCGCGGGTGTTCCCGGCGCGCCGGGGAGAATGGGCGCGACCCGTCCCGACGACGCAGGAGCCGTACGTGACCACAGCCGGAGGATCCGTCCTCGACGACCTGACCGCCCGCGGACTCGTGGCGCACTCGACCGACCTCGAGGCGCTGCGGGCCGAGATGGACGCCGGCCCGATCGTCTACTACGTGGGCTTCGACCCGACCGCGCCCAGCCTGCACGTCGGCAACCTGCTGCAGATCCTCACCGCCCGACGGCTCCAGCTCGCCGGGCACCGACCGCTCCTGCTCGTCGGTGGCTCCACCGGCCTCATCGGCGACCCGAAGGAGGCCGGCGAGCGGGTCATGAACACCCGCGAGACCGTCGCGGCCTGGGTCGACCGGATCCGCGACCAGGTCGTCCGGTTCGTCGACCTGGAGGGCGAAAACGGCGCGACCATGGTCAACAACCTCGACTGGACCGAGTCCCTCAGCACGATCGACTTCCTGCGCGACATCGGGAAGCACTTCCCGGTGAACCGCATGCTGGCCCGCGACGTGGTGAGCAGCCGGCTGGAGAGCGGCATCAGCTACACCGAGTTCAGCTACGTCCTGCTGCAGTCGATGGACTACCTGGAGCTCTTCCGCCGGTACGGTTGCGTGCTCCAGACCGGCGGCAGCGACCAGTGGGGCAACATCACCGCCGGTGTCGAGCTCGTCCGGCGCTCGGAGGGACGCAGGGTGCACGCCCTCGCGACCCCGCTCATCACGAAGGCCGACGGCACGAAGTTCGGCAAGACGGAGTCGGGGACGGTCTGGCTCGACCGCGAGCTCATGAGCCCGTACGCCTTCTACCAGTCGTGGATCCACGCCGAGGACACGAAGGTGGGGGAGTACCTCAAGCAGTTCACCTTCGTGCCGGTGGACGAGATCGACGCCCTGATGGTGGAGCACGCCGCAGCGCCGGGCCGACGTCTGGCGCAGCGCCGGCTCGCCGCCGAGGTCACGGCCCTCGTGCACGGACAGGCCGAGGTCGACGCCGCAGAGCTCGCCTCGACTGCCCTCTTCGGTCGCGGCGAGCTGGCCGGGCTGCCCGAGGACACGCTCGCCGCCGCACTCGGGGAGACCGGCGTCGTGGAGCTGGGCGCCGACGCCTCGCTCACGGACGCACTCCTGGAGACCGGCCTCGTCGACTCGCGCTCTGCCGCGCGTCGGGCCGTGTCCGAGGGTGGCGCGTACGTGAACAACACCCGGGTGGACGACGCCGACGCGTCGCTCGCGTCCCTGAACGCCCTGCACGGCTCGTGGCTGGTCCTGCGACGTGGAAAGCGCGCCGTTGCAGGCGTCCGACGGGTCCCGTCCTGACTATGGCGGGGGTCACACCGCACCGATTTGACCCTGCTCCGGTCGTCTGAGTAATGTTCTTCTTGTTGCACCGCACGACGGAGCGCAAGGCCGCGAGGTCGGGCACTCGGAGCGAGCAGCCACTCGAACCGAAACGGTTAACGCCAGGAACGACCAGCCCCTGGTGGGTGGGCCCTGATGTGGGTCTGTCTGGTGGGTGTGCGTCTGATGTTTGAGAACTCAACAGTGTGCTAAAAGTCGACGAGAAGTAATCAGTTTTACCCCCGTCGGCAGGCATGATGCCTCTTCCTTTTGTGGTTGGGGTGTGGTGTGTGTCGCGGTGGCAATTCCGACAATTTTGACTGTCAGCAGTCAGTTTGCCGGGTCATTTTGATGTTGGCCCCTGTTTGGGGTTTTTCAACGGAGAGTTTGATCCTGGCTCAGGACGAACGCTGGCGGCGTGCTTAACACATGCAAGTCGAGCGGTAAGGCCCTTTCGGGGGTACACGAGCGGCGAACGGGTGAGTAACACGTGAGCAACCTGCCCTTCTCTTTGGAATAAGCGTTGGAAACGACGTCTAATGCCGAATATGACCCCCTGTCGCATGGTGGGGGGTGGAAAGCTCTGGCGGAGAAGGATGGGCTCGCGGCCTATCAGCTTGTTGGTGTGGGTAATGGCCCACCAAGGCGACGACGGGTAGCCGGCCTGAGAGGGTGACCGGCCACACTGGGACTGAGACACGGCCCAGACTCCTACGGGAGGCAGCAGTGGGGAATATTGGACAATGGGCGAAAGCCTGATCCAGCAACGCCGCGTGAGGGATGACTGCCTTCGGGTTGTAAACCTCTTTCAGCGGGGACGAAGCGAAAGTGACGGTACCCGCAGAAGAAGCACCGGCCAACTACGTGCCAGCAGCCGCGGTAATACGTAGGGTGCGAGCGTTGTCCGGAATTATTGGGCGTAAAGGGCTCGTAGGCGGTTTGTCACGTCGGGAGTGAAAACTCAGGGCTCAACCCTGAGCCTGCTTCCGATACGGGCAGACTAGAGGTATGCAGGGGAGAACGGAATTCCTGGTGTAGCGGTGAAATGCGCAGATATCAGGAGGAACACCGGTGGCGAAGGCGGTTCTCTGGGCATTACCTGACGCTGAGGAGCGAAAGTGTGGGGAGCGAACAGGATTAGATACCCTGGTAGTCCACACCGTAAACGTTGGGCGCTAGGTGTGGGACTCATTCCACGAGTTCCGTGCCGCAGCTAACGCATTAAGCGCCCCGCCTGGGGAGTACGGCCGCAAGGCTAAAACTCAAAGGAATTGACGGGGGCCCGCACAAGCGGCGGAGCATGCGGATTAATTCGATGCAACGCGAAGAACCTTACCTAGGTTTGACATATGTGAGAACCCTCTAGAGATAGAGGTCTCTTTGGACACTCATATACAGGTGGTGCATGGCTGTCGTCAGCTCGTGTCGTGAGATGTTGGGTTAAGTCCCGCAACGAGCGCAACCCTCGTCTTATGTTGCCAGCACGTAATGGTGGGGACTCATAAGAGACTGCCGGGGTCAACTCGGAGGAAGGTGGGGATGACGTCAAGTCATCATGCCCCTTATGCCTAGGGCTTCACGCATGCTACAATGGCCGGTACAAAGGGCTGCGATACCGCAAGGTGGAGCGAATCCCAAAAAGCCGGTCTCAGTTCGGATTGGGGTCTGCAACTCGACCCCATGAAGTCGGAGTCGCTAGTAATCGCAGATCAGCAACGCTGCGGTGAATACGTTCCCGGGCCTTGTACACACCGCCCGTCA
>JAPLCA010000028.1 GCA_026392465.1 Propionibacteriales bacterium | reverse complement strand
CCCCAACGCAAAGGGCACCCAAGATTCTGCATTCACGCGAACGAGACCGAACGCTTCTGCGTTCGCGACGGGATCCCGTCGCAAACGCAGAACCCTTCGAGTCCCAGCGCACGAACGCAGCATCTTGCGTCCCACAGCGGGAGCCACAGCCCGAGACCCGAAACCGGCCCCCCGCCCAGCTACCCGGTCGAGGCCCTTTCGGAGACCACACCCACGACAAGCCGCGCCAGCGCAGCCCCACCCGAGCAGTAAGCCGCACCACCACACCCGCAGGACGACGAGAAGCCGTACCCGCCGCACAGAGGAGCGTGGGGGAGGGGACGAGGAATGGGCCCCGGAGCAATGCTCCGGGGCCCTTCAGGTCGTGCGCGCGGTCGTCAGTGCGACTTCGGGATGCCGGTCTCCGACACGCCCTGGAAGTCCTCACCGAGCTGGACCGGGTGGCCCTCGATCTCGGCGAGGTGCTCGTCGGCGTGCTCGACCTCGGCCTGGGTGGGCTTGTCGATCGCACCCTTGTAGTAGAACGAGCGGACCCGGTGGCGCAGCTTCGCGACCCGGCCGTGCGGCACCGCAACGCCGTTCTCGTCCGTCTCGGCCGGAGCCTCGAGGGCGGGGAGGCGGTCGTGGGCCGTGAGGCGGTACTGCTCCGTGACCGGCAGCGGGGCGTGACGCTCCGCGTAGCTGCCGTCGGGCGAGCGCTCGATGACGCCGGTCTCGTAGCCGTGCAGGATCTTGTTCTGGTCGGCACGCTGCAGACCGATGCAGATCCGGCGCGTGATGATGAACGCGATCACCGGGAACAGGAAGATGCCGACCCGGAAGATGTGCGTCAGCGCGTTGATGCTCAGGTGGAACTGCGTGGCGATGATGTCGTTGCCGCCCGCAGCCCAGCCGACGCCGTAGAACGTCATGCCGGCGACGCCGAGACCGGTGCGGGTCGGGGCGTTGCGCGGACGCTCCAGCAGGTGGTGCTCACGCTGGTCGCCGGTGATCCAACGCTCCACGAAAGGCCACAGCGCGAGGGTCGTGAACAGCAGGCCCAGTCCGCCGACGCCCGGGATGAAGACGTTCCAGCTCCACGTGTGACCGAGGAAGGTGCTCTCCCAGTTCGGCATGATGCGCACGAGGCCCTCGGAGAAGCCCATGTACCAGTCGGGCTGCGAGCCGGCCGTGACCTCCGACGGGTTGTACGGACCGTACGCCCACACCGGGTTGATCTGCACCAGCGCGCCCATGAGGGCGGTGAAGCCGAAGACGACGAAGAAGAAGCCGCCGGCCTTGGCCGCGTACACCGGGAGCATCGGGTAGCCGACGACGTTGTCGTTGGTCCGTCCGGCGCCCGGCCACTGCGTGTGCTTGTGGTAGACGAGCAGCAGCATGTGCGCCGCGATCAGGCCGAGCAGCAGCGCCGGGATCAGCAGGATGTGCGCCATGTACAGGCGGGGGATGATCTCCTCGCCCGGGAACTCGCCACCGAAGATGAAGAACTCCAGGTACGAGCCGACCAGCGGGATCGAACGGATCAGGCCGTCGACGAAGCGCAGGCCCGTGCCCGAGAGCAGGTCGTCGGGCAGCGAGTAGCCGGCGAAGCCCTCGACCATGCCCAGCGCGAGCAGTCCGACGCCGATGAGCCAGTTGATCTCACGCGGCTTGCGGTACGCACCCGTGAAGAAGACGCGCAGCATGTGGGCGAGCATCGCGCCGACGAACAGCGCGGCCGCCCAGTGGTGGATCTGCCGCATGAGCAGACCACCGCGGATGTCGAAGGAGATGTGCAGCGTCGAGGCGTACGCCTGCGACATCTCCAGCCCGCGGAACGGGGCGTAGGAGCCGTCATAGACGACCTCGGCCATGCTCGGCTGGAACCAGAACGTCAGGAAGACGCCGGTGAGCAGCAGCACGACGAAGCTCCACAGGGCGATCTCGCCCAGCATGAACGACCAGTGCTCCGGGAAGACCTTGCGCAGGTTCTTCTTCGCGACGCCGGCGAGTCCGAGACGGTCGTCGAGCCAGCCGACGGGACCAGCGGCCTTCTTGCCGAAGCCCGTGTCCTCGACCGGGGTGTAGGTGTCGGTGCTCATGACTCACCATCCAGTCTCTTCTGGTCGCGCGCAAGCTCGGGATAGCTCGGCGCCACGATCTCGGGGAAGTCGCTCATCGCGATGATGTAGCCCTCGGAGTCCACGCCGAGCGGCAGCTGCGGGAGCGGCCGGTGGGCGGGGCCGAAGATGACCTTGCCGTTGTCGGCGAGGTCGAACGTCGACTGGTGGCAGGGGCACAGCAGGTGGTGCGTCTGCTGCTCCCACAGCGAGATCGGGCAGCCCACGTGGGTGCAGATCTTGGAGTAGCAGAGGATGCCGTCGATGCCCCAGTTCTCGCGACCCTCGGAGGGCGTGATGTCCTCCGGGCGCATGCGCACGACGATGATGGCGGCCTTCGACTTCGCCGCGAGGAGCTCGTGGCCGTGGACCTCGGCCTCCTCCTCGCCCTCGGCGGGGAAGAAGACGGCCGGCTCGGCGTTGATGAGCTGACCGACCTCGATCTCCTCGGGGCGGATGGGCAGGCCCGAGACGTCGTTGACGACGCGCATGCCCTTCTTCCAGACCGTCTCGTCCTGGCTGTGGGGGAGCGGGCCGAGGTCGCGCAGCAGCACGACCGACGGCACGGCGAGCGCGCCCACGGAGAGGAAGAGGCTGTTGCGGATGAGCGGCCGGCGACCGACGCCCGACTCCTGCAGACCCGCGTTGATGTCGGCCATGACGGCCTCGCGGTCCTCGGCGGAGGAGCGGGCCGGGTGGCGCATCTCGACCATCTCGTGGTCGCCCATGAGCTTCTTGGCCCACTGGATGATCCCGACGCCGATCAGCAGCAGACCGCCGCCGAGCGTCGCGCCGAGGGCGAAGTTCGACGCCGACCAGTTCAGGAACGTCTGGTCGGAGTCGATCGCGAAGTAGGAGACGGCGAAGAGGACGAACAGCAGCGCCGCGACCGCGAACATGCCGGAGATCTGACGCTCGGCGCGGCGCTCCTGCGCCGGGTCGACGTCGGTGGGACGCCACTGGTGCGGCTGCAGGCCCGGGTCCTGCACCGGCTCGGTGCGGACCGGGGTGCTGCTGTCGTGGGACTGGATCTCGTCGCTCATCTCGTTCAGGCCTTCTTCTTCTTCGATCGCGCTCCGTGGGCACCGATCCAGATCGCGAAGCCGATCAGACCGCCGATGCCGAGGACCCAGACGAACACGCCGTCGACGACCGGGCCGAGGCCACCGCCGCCGAGACCGCCGTAGTTCGGCTGGTCCTGGACGCGCTTGATGTAGGCGATGACGTTGCGCTTGTCCTCGGGGGTGATGAGGTCGTCGTTGAAGACCGGCATCTGCTGCGGTCCGGTGACCATCGCCTCGTAGATGTGCTTGGCGCTGACGCCCTTGAGTGTCGGGGCGTAGCGGCCGTTCGGGAGCGCACCGCCGGCGCCGACCGAGTTGTGGCACGCGGTGCAGTTGGTGCGGAAGAACTCGCCGCCCTCGCGCAGCGCCTCGTCGTCGACGTTCTGGTAGTTGAGGTACTCCTCGGCCGGGATGGCCGGTCCGGGGGCCAGCGACGCGATGTACGCGGACAGCTGGCGGGTCTCCTCGGCGTCGTACTCGGGTGCCTTGCGCGGTGCCTGCGGCGCGCTCTGCGCCATCGGCATGCGGCCGGTGCCGACCTGGAAGTCGACGGCGGCGGCGCCGACGCCGATCAGCGACGGACCGTAGTTGCCGCCGTCCTTCGTCGTGATGCCCTCGGCGTTCTGCCCGTGGCAGCTCGCGCAGCCGATGAGGAAGAGCTCGCGCCCTGCCTCGACGTCGCGTGCCGTGTACTGCTCCGCCTGCGCGGGCTTCGGGGCGAGCGCGGACCAGAGTCCGGCAGCGGCCACGAGACCGAGCAGCAGGACGACGAGTCCGGCGAGGGGGTGACGGCGGCGGGTCGACAGAGTGCGCACCGAGAACCTCATTCCTGTCAGGGGTAACCAGCGTACCTAGCGTTCTGCCAGGTCCGCTGGCTTAGGTTGGCCTAACGCCGTGCTGTGCGGCAGGCGTCAGCGGATCAGGTAGATGGTCGCGAACAGGGCGACCCAGACGATGTCGACGAAGTGCCAGTAGTACGACACGACGATCGCGGAGATGGCCTGCTCGTGGGTGAAGCGGCGGGCGACGAAGGTGCGGCCGATCACGAGCAGGAAGGCCAGCAGACCGCCGACGACGTGGATGCCGTGGAAACCCGTGGCGAGGTAGAAGAGGGAGCCGTAGGCCGAGGACGGGATCGTCACGCC
The DNA here is from genome assembly GCA_026392465.1 of Propionibacteriales bacterium. Classification (GTDB taxonomy): domain Bacteria; phylum Actinomycetota; class Actinomycetes; order Propionibacteriales; family Nocardioidaceae; genus Aeromicrobium. Next base: position 4,205 of record JAPLCA010000028.1, on the reverse strand, counting down.
CTCGTGGACCAGCTCGGCGTACTCGAACGCCTGGCCGCCGATGAAGATCGCGCCCATGACGTAGGTGAGGATGAACCACTCGCGCATGCCCCACCTGCGGAACTGCAGCAGGGTGCCCGTACGTCCGGGGCGACCGCGCTCCGCGGCGAACACGCCGAACTGGCAGGTCAGCGACGACAGCACGAGGATCGACGTGTTGACGGCCGCGAACGGCACGTTCAGCAGCTGCGTCTCCTGGTCCCACAGCTCCGGCGTGACGTTCTTGACCGTGAAGTACGCGGCGAAGAGACCGGCGAAGAACATCAGCTCGCTGGAGAGCCAGACGATCGTGCCCACCGTCACCATGGAGGGACGTCCCTCGGTGCCGTGGAGTCGGGACGCGGGGATCACGGAAGTAGTGGCCACGCGCTCATTATGTACGATTCCCACGTGACCGAGCGCAGCAGGTTCCGAGTCCTGGTCTACAGCGACGACCGAGACGTGCGGAACGCCGTCATGGCAGCGCTGGGCACGCGCCCGCACCCGGACCTTCCCGAGCTCGAGTTCGTCGAGTGCGCGACGGAGCCGGTCGTCTGGCAGCACCTCGACGACACGCGCCGTCGCCCGGACCTCGTCGTCCTCGACGGCGAGTCGACCCCGGTCGGCGGGCTCGGCGTGGCGCGGCAGATGAAGGACGAGGTGTTCCAGGCTCCGCCGGTGCTCGTGCTCACCGGTCGCCCCCAGGACGCCTGGCTGGCGACGTGGTCGCGTGCCGACGCCGCCGTGTCCCACCCGATCGACCCGCTGCGTCTCGCCGAGGTGTTCGTCGACCTCGCGCGGTCCGTGCTCCAGCCCGGGTGAGCGCGCGCACCTGGCCCGACGTGCTCGACGAGCTCGTCGGCGGCCGCGACCTGGACGCCGCGTCGACCGCCTGGGCGATGGCGGCGATCCTCGAGGGCGAGAGCACCCCGGCGCAGATCGCCGCGTTCGCGGTGGCGCTGCGCGCGAAGGGCATCTCCCAGGCCGAGCTGCAGGGCCTGGTCGACGCGCTGCTGTCGCACGCGGTGCTCGTGGAGGTCCCCGGGCGTGCGGTCGACATCGTCGGCACCGGTGGCGACCGGGCCAAGACGGTCAACATCTCGTCCATGTCGGCCGTCACGGCGGCCGGGGCGGGCGTCCCCGTCGTCAAGCACGGCAACCGGGCCGCGTCGAGCCAGAGCGGCACGGCCGACGTGTTCCAGGTGCTGGGCGTGCGGCTCGACGTGCCCGCCGCGTCGGTGCCCGCGGTGCTCGAGCGTGCTGGCATCACCTTCTGCTTCGCCCCGCTGTTCCACCCCGGGCTGCGCTTCACCGGCCCCCCGCGCCGCGAGATCGGCATCGCCACCCCGTTCAACGTGCTCGGGCCGCTCGTCAACCCGGCGCGGCCGCAGGCGTCGGCCGTCGGCTGCTCCGACCTGCGCACGGCACCGCTCATGGCGCAGGTCTTCGCCGACCGCGGCGACGACGCGTTCGTCTTCCGCGGTGACGACGGTCTCGACGAGATCACCACGACGACCACCACCCGCGTGTGGACGGTCGTGGGGGCCGACGTCGTCGAGGAGGTGCTCGACCCCCGCGACCTCGGGTTCACGCTGTCGTCGCCCGAGGCCCTGCGCGGCGGCGACCCCGTGCACAACGCCGACGTGTTCCGACGCATCCTCGACGGCGAGGTCTCGCCGGTGCGCGACGCCGTGCTGCTGAACGCGGGTGCCGCCCTGGCAGCGCATGAAGGCGTCAGCGGTCCGCTGCTGGAGCGGCTCGCCGCGGGCATCGAGCGTGCGCGGGCGTCGATCGACTCCGGCGCCGCGCGCGACGTGCTCGCCCGGTGGGCCGCCGTCACGCAGGAGCTGGCACCAGCCGACTGAGCCGTCGGTTCACAGCCCGATGCTGAACGCGTCCTCGAGGTCGTGCCGGCTGAAGGTCTGGAACGCGATCTGCGTCTGCGTCGACAGGACGCCGTCGACCTTGTTGAGCCGGTCGGCGACGACCGCGGAGACGTCGTCGATGCGCGGCACCCGGACCATCGCGACGAGGTCGAGGTCGCCCGTGACGGAGTACACCTCGCTCACCCCGTCGAGATCGGCGATCTGCGCGGCGGTCTCGGACAGCCGGGACACCTCGGCCTGGATGAAGACGATGGCGGTGATCACGCCGACAGCCTAGACCGCGTGGCGCGCTGGTCGTCGGACTCCGACGGCAGGGCGGCGACGTGCCGCGCGGCGCCCGCGGTCGGGACCTGCCAGGACCCCCGCACCATGCGGACGCCCGGGGACTCCAGCCAGCGCAGCAGCGTCTCGGTCTCCTCGACCGACGCCGCCGGCGCCGGGTGGGTGCCGTTGCCGGGCGTGGGGACGTCTTCGGCGGTGGCGAGGAGGGTGTCGACCCAGGCGGTCGGGTGGACGTGCCGGGGGAGCAGCCCGGCCGCGGCGAGCCGGCCGTGGCGGACGACGTGCACCTCCCAGCCCCTCTCGGCGGGCGCGGCCGCCACGAGCTCGGCGACGTCGGTGAGCTGCCGCAGCCGTTGCGTGCGGTCGACGGCCCGCAGCGACGCGGCCAGCCGGTCGCGCACCTGGGCCGCCTCCTCGTAGCGCTGCTGCGCCCCGAGCTCGCCCATGCGTGCGCGCAACCGGTCGACGACCTCGGCAGGGTCGCCCGTGAGCGCGGCGTCGAGGCGGGCGACCTCGGTCGCGTAGACGTCGGGGTCGAGGTCGCCGGTGCAGGGCGCGAGGCAGCGGCCGAGGTCGGCGAGTGCGCACGTGCTGCCGCGCGGTCGGCGTCCCATGCGGGTGGTGCACTGACGCACGCGGAACGTCTCGTGCAGCGCGGCCAGGGCCAGCTCGCCCTGGCTGCGGTGGCCGAAGGGGCCCACGTAGACGGCGTCGTCGTCGAGCACCCGACGCACCACCGACAGACGGGGCCACGGCTCGCGGGTCAGCTTGATCCACGACTGGCGCTCGGGGAAACGAGAGCGTCGGTTGTAGGGCGGGCGGTGCGCGGCGATGAGCCGCAGCTCGCGCACCCGCGCCTCGAGCGCGGTGGCGCAGACGACGGCGTCGACGCGCTCGGCGAGCTTGACCATCTCGCCCATGCGGGTGCGTGTCTCGGCCGCGGTGAAGTAGCTGCCGACCCGCTTGCGCAGGTCGCGTGACGTGCCGACGTACAGCACGTCGTCGCGCGCGTCGCGGAAGAGGTAGACGCCCGGCTCGTGGGGCAGGTGCTGCGCGAGGTGACGCTTGCGGCGCTGCTCCGGCGTCACCTTGGACGTGAAGGTGACCGCGTCCTCGAGGGTGTGCACGCCGAGCGAGCCGAGCCGCTCGAACAGCCCGTGCAGCACGTCGACGGTGGCGCGGGCGTCGTGCAGGGCCCGGTGGTCGGGGGTGGTGCCGGCGCCGAAGTGCGCTGCGAGCGTGGACAGCTTCACGTTGCGCACCTCCTCGCGCAGCAGCGCCCGGCGGGCGAGGACGGCGGTGTCGAGCACCTCGAAGCGCGGCCACGGGATGCCGAGCTCGCGTGCGTTGTGCTTGAGGAAGCCGACGTCGAAGGGCGCGTTGTGGGCCACCAGCACGCTGCCCGCGGCGAGCTCGAGGAAGCTCGGCAGCGCCTCCGCGATCCGCGGGGCCTGCACCACCATCGCGTCGGTGATGCCCGTGAGGACGGTGATGAACGCCGGGATGCTCTCCTCCGGGTTCACGAGCGTCTGCAGCTCGCCCAGCACCTCGCCGCCGCGCACCTTGACCGCACCGATCTCCGTGATCCTCGCCCCCGCCTTCGGCGACCCGCCCGTCGTCTCCAGGTCGACCACGCAGAACGTGACGTCGCTCAACGGCCGCCCCAGCTCCTCGAAGCTGGCCTGGTGGTGCACGGGTCGGGAAGGCTGGCTGGTCACGGAGGCGACCGTAGGCGTCGGGTCGGACAGAGTCGGGGGGTTCTGCGGTGAGGGGGGCTGCGTCGGCGCGGCTTCTCGGTCGGGTGGGGCTGCGCTGCTGCGGTCTCGTGGTCGGGTGGGGCTGCGCTGGTGCGGTCTCGTGGTCGGGTGGGGCTGCGCTGGCGCGGCTTGTCGTGGGTGTGGTCTCCGAAAGGGCCTCGACCGGGCGGCTGGCGGGCCGGTGGGCTGGGTTCTCGGGCTGTGGCCCGCGTTGCACCCAAGATTCTTCCTTTGTGCGCGATTGGCCCAAGATGCTGCGTTT
>JAPLCA010000001.1 GCA_026392465.1 Propionibacteriales bacterium | reverse complement strand
CGTTGGACGCAAGATTCTGCGTTTGCGCGGCCCGGCGGTGGATCTGCCACCTTCTGAGCGCTCTACCGGTGGCAGATCCACCGCTGACTGGTCTAGGGGTGTGAACGATTCTTCCTTCTCGTGGACCGTTCCACGAGAAGGAAGAATCGTTCGTCCCCCCAACGCAAACGGCACCCAAGACTCTGCCTTCGCGTGCTGGGATCGGAACGCTTCTGCGTTCACGACGGGATCCCGACACGAACGCAGAAGCCTTCGAGTCCCAGCGCACGAACGCAGCATCTTGCGTCCACCCACAGCGCGGGCCACAGCCCGAGACCCGAAGCCGACCCCCGCCCAGCCGCCCGGTCGAGGCCCTTTCGGAGCGCAGGACGAGTCAGAGCCGGGCCAGCGCAGCCCCACCCGCGCGTCAAGCCGCGCCAGCGCAGCCCCACCCGAACGGGAAGCCGCACCCACGCAGCCCCACCCGAGAGACAACCCGCGCCGACGCAGCCCCACCCGACCTCGAAGCCGCACCGACGCATCCGCAGGTCGAGAACCCCACCCCACCCCCCGTCCGACCCGTGACCGCCGAGGCGGAGGTCGGGGCGCGCCGTTAGCCTCGGACGCATGCGTGCTGTCGTGGTTCCGGAGCCGGGAGGGGTCGAGGCCCTGCAGGTCGTCGACATGGAGACGCCTGCGCCGGGGCCCGGTGAGGTGCTGGTGCGGGTCACCGCGGCTGGCGTCAACCGGGCCGACCTGATGCAGCGTCAGGGGTTCTACGACCCGCCGGAGGGTGCGACGCCGGTGCTCGGCCTGGAGTGCTCGGGCGACGTGGTCGCGCTGGGCGAGGGGGTCAGCGAGTACACCGTCGGCGAGCACGTCGTGGCGCTGCTGTCCGGTGGCGGCTACGCGGAGTACGTGGCGGTGCCGGTCGGCCAGGTGGCGATGGCGCCCCGCGACATCGACCTCGTCGACGCGGCCGGCCTCATGGAGGTGGCCGCCACCGTGTGGTCGAACGTGTTCATGATGGCCAAGCTGCAGCACGGCGAGACGCTGCTGGTGCACGGAGGGGCGAGCGGCATCGGCACGATGGCGATCCAGCTGGCGAAGGCGTTCGGCGCGCGGGTCGTCGTCACCGTCGGCAGCGAGGAGAAGGCGGCGTTCTGCCGCGACCTGGGTGCCGACCTGGTCGTCAACTACCGCGAGACCGAGTTCGTCGACGCGCTCGACGAGGCGGGGCTCAAGGCCGACGTCATCCTCGACATCATCGGCGCCAAGTACCTCGACCAGAACGTCCGGGCGCTGAACACCGCCGGACGCCTCGTCGTCATCGGGCTGCAGGGCGGCGTGAAGGGCGAGCTGAACCTCAACCGGCTCCTCATGAAGCGGGCCGCGGTGATGGCGACGTCGCTGCGTGCCCGACCCACGCAGGAGAAGGCCGCGATCGTGTCGGCGATGGTGGCCCAGGTCTGGCCCCTCGTCGCCGAGGGGACCGTGCGTCCGATCATCCACGCCCGGCTGCCGCTGGAGCAGGTGCGCGACGCCCACCAGCTGCTCGAGGACTCCTCGCACACCGGCAAGGTGCTGCTGACGCTCTGAGGGCGCGTGGCCGAGGGGTGCGTGTCGGCGTGCTCTCCTAGGGTGGAGGCATGAGTGATGCTCCCCGTGAGTCCGCGATCCCGCCCCAGGTGATCGGCCCCGACGGTTCCCCCGTGCACGGCTCGGCCGCGCCGGGTGGCGACGTCGAGCCGCAGCAGCGTGGCACCGCGCTGGGCGACCTGGTGGAGCAGCCGGCGAAGGTGATGCGGATCGGCGGCATGATCCGTCAGCTGCTCGAGGAGGTGAAGGCCGCCCCGCTCGACGACGCCAGCCGGGTGCGCCTGCGCGAGATCCACCGCCAGTCGGTCAAGGAGCTGGAGGACGGCCTGGCCCCCGAGCTGGTGGCCGAGCTGCAGCGGCTCAGCCTCCCGTTCGAGGACGAGGCGCCGTCGGACGCCGAGCTGCGGATCGCCCAGGCCCAGCTGGTCGGCTGGCTGGAGGGGCTGTTCCACGGCATCCAGGCCGCGCTGTACGCACAGCAGGTACAGGCTCAGGCGCAGTTCCAGAACATGAGGCTGGCGCTTCCGCAGTCAAACGGCACCGAGGGTGACCAAAGTACCGATTCGTCGCAATCGGCTCCCACGGGAGGCATGTACCTCTAAGGTGTCGCGAAAGGATGCGAACGGGAGAGGGACCCATGACCATCGTGACCGACATCGACGCGCCTCCGTGCACACGGGAGGCCGTCTTCCGTGACGAGCGGCTGTACCTCGGCGCCCACGAGCTCGACGCGGCCAGCCGCGCCGGGATGGGCGAGGTGCTGGCGCTGGCGCACCGACGCTGCGCCGGCTGCCCCCTGCTCGTCGACTGCCTGTACCGCGCCGTCGTCGAGGTCGACGTCTCCGGCTTCGTCGCCTGCACCACCGAGGCCGACCGCGCCGCGATCCGCGACAGCCTCGGCATCGTCGTCGACGCGGCACCCACCGGCTCCTACGGTCCCGCCCGCAGCGGCGCGGGGCCGGTGAGCCACGAGGCCGTGCTCACGGCGCGCACCGCCCACCCCAAGGACACCTGCCAGCAGCTGGCCGAGCGTCTGGGCTGCTCCACGTCGACCATCAAGCGTCACCTGCGTCGGGCCCGCGCCGAGGCCGCCGAGGCCGAGGTGCAGGTCGCGCCCAGCCCCCGCCGCGTGCCGACCGTCGACGACGTGCTCGACGCGTTCGACACGCTCGACGCCGCCCGACTCGCCTGAGCGAGTCCGAGCGAGCGCAGCTGGGGGCACCGCCCGCTTGCGGGGGAGGGAGCGGCGAGCGAACGCCGAGTAGTTCGCGCCGGGGGCGCCTCGCCGTGAAGCCGCCGAACGGAGGGCGTAGCCGCGGCGGAGCGAGACGCAGGAAGCGTCCAGACCCTCTGCGTTACAGCCAGCGGCGCAGCTCGGTGGCCAGACCGTCCTCGAGCACCGTGCCGGTGACGTCGTCGGCGACGGCCTTCAGCTCGTCCGAGCCCTGGCCCATCGCGACGCCGCGACCGGCCCAGCGGAGCATCTCGTAGTCGTTCATGCCGTCGCCGACCGCGAGCACGTCGGCCCGGTCGACGCCGAGCCGCTCGCACACGACCTCCAGGCCCGACGCCTTGGAGACGCCGTCGGGGGCGATGTCGAGCCACGCGGTGTACCCGATGTTGTAGTTCACCTCGTTCAGGCCGAGCCCGTGCACGAGCCGGCCGAACTCCTCGACGTCGTGCTCGGGAGCGCGGATGATGACGCGGGTGACGGGCTCGGCGACCAGCTCGTCGACGGTCTGGATGGTGACCGTGCCGTCGATCTCCCACTCGGGGAACGGCGCGCTGATCCGGTAGCCGGTACCCACCTCCTCGACGGCGACGAGCGCGTCCGGGATGTGCTCGAGCACGCGTCGCACCGCCTCGCTCGCGTCGAAGGTGACGGTGTGCACGACCTCGACGGGCGAGTACGTGTGCACCACGGCTCCGTTGCTGGCCACGGCGATGCCGCCGTCGAGGCGCAGGTTGCGGGCGGCGTCGAGCACGCCGGGGATGGCGCGGCCCGTGGAGATGACGACGTGCACCCCGGAGTCCTTGATGGCGTGCACGGTGTCGCGCACGGTGTCGGTCATCCGGTTCTCCCAGTCGACCATGGTGCCGTCGACGTCGAGCGCGACGATCCTCGGGCGCCAGCCCGTCATGCGCGCGCCCCGACCGGCTGCAGCACCTCGCCGAGGAACGGGTGCAGCGCCGCGGGCAGACGCACGGACCCGTCGGCCTGCTGCCCGTTCTCGAGCAGCGCGACGATGATCCGCGGCATGGCGCAGAGCGTGCCGTTCAGGGTGGCGGACGGCTCCGTGCCGCCGTCGTCGAGCCGGTTGCGGATGTCGAGCCGGCGGGCCTGGAACTGGGTGCAGTTCGAGGCGGAGCTGACCTCGCGGTACTTGCCCTGCGTGGGGATCCACGCCTCGCAGTCGAACTTGCGGACCGCGGACAGGCCGAGGTCGCCGGCGGCGACGTCGATGACCCGGTAGGGCAGCTCGAGCAGGTCGAGCCACTGCTTCTCGAAGCCGAGGATGCGCTCGTGCTGGGCGTAGGAGTCCTCGAGGGACGTGTAGACGAACATCTCGATCTTGTCGAACCAGTGCACGCGCACGATGCCCCGGGTGTCACGGCCGTGCGAGCCGGCCTCGCGGCGGAAGCAGGGGCTGAACGCGGCGTAGTGGCGCGGACCGTCGAGGATCTCGTCGGAGTGGTAGGCCGCGAGCGGCACCTCGGACGTGCCGACGAGGTACAGGTCGTCCTTCTCCAGGTGGTAGACGTCGTCGGCCGCCTGGCCGAGGAAGCCGGTGCCCTCCATCGCCTGGGGCTTGACGAGCGCGGGCGGGATGATGGGGGTGAAGCCCCACTCGGCGGCCTTGGACATGGCCAGCTGGGTCAGCGCGAGCTCGAGCTGGGCGCCGACGCCGGTGAGGAAGTAGAAGCGGGAGCCGCTGACCTTGGCGCCGCGCTCGACGTCGATCGCGCCGAGCAGCTGGCCGAGCTCGAGGTGGTCCCTCGGCGTGAAGCCCTCCGCGGCGAAGTCGCGCGGGGTGCCGACCTCCTCGAGGACCACGAAGTCGTCCTCGCCGCCGGGCGGGGCGTCGGGCGCCGGGTTGGGCAGCGCCTTGAGGAGCGTCGTGAACTCCTCGCCGGCCGCGGTCTGCTCGGCGTCGGCGGCCTTGACCTGCGCGCTCAGCTCCTTGGTGCGCGCGAGGAGCGTCTGCTTCTCCTCGCCCTGCGCCTGCGCGACCTGCTTGCCCATGGACTTCTGCTCGCTGCGCAGCGCCTCGAACGCGGCGATGGTCGAGCGACGTCGCTCGTCGGCGGCGACGAGCGCGTCGACGATCGAGGGGTCCTCCCCGCGGCGCCGCTGCGCCTCTCGGAGGGACTCGGGGTCGTCTCGCAACAGCCTGGCGTCGATCACCTCGTCAGCCTATCCGGCCCACCGCTGCCGTCCGGGTGGCCGGTGGCCCCGCTGCTCACTGCCGGCGCGTGCGGTGCGTGCAGAGGCAGATCTTGTTGCCCTGGGGGTCGGCGACCACCCAGAAGCGGGGCGCCTCCGCGTCGGAGACGAGGGTGCCGCCAGCCTCGAGCGCCGCGGCCAGACGGGGCTCGACCTCCTCCGGAGGGATGCGCAGGTCGAGGTGGAACCGCTGCCGCGGCTCGGGGTGCTCGTCGGTCTCCTGGAACCAGATCGTCGGGTTCACGCCCGTCGGGTCGCGCACCTCGTCGTCGACGTCGCCCGGGTCGACCCCGAGCACGGCCGACCAGAACCGTCGCATCGCCGGGACGTCCCACGTGTCGAGAGCGAGCTCGAGCCGCTGGACCGTGGACGGCGTGGCCCGGACGCCGAGGTCGGCGGCGATGGCGCTGATCCGGCGGGCGAGGTCGACGTCGCGCCGGGTCTTGCCGCCGACGTCGTGGCTCGTGAGCAGGACGTGGACGGCGGAGTACGTGAGGGTCAGCTCGGGGTGGTGACCGACCTCCTCGGCCGCTGCGCCGATCGCGTCGACGAGGCGCAGGCCGGTGGCGAAGTCGCCCGTGGCGAACCACGCCTCGATCGCCCCGTACATGCTCCGCCAGTCGTCGAGGCCCATCGCCTCGACCTGGTCGCCCGACAGCAGCTCGTCCGTCATGACCCCACCGTGGCACCACGCGGCGACGACCGCCAGCCCCGACGTGCGGACGGGGCTCGGGAGACGTCCCGCGACCGACGTGGTCAGACCAGCACGACCGTGCCGTTCAGTGACGACGGCGCGGCACGAGGTGCAGCACGGTGACCAGCACCGCACCGACCGCCAGCCCGAGGAGTGCGGAGAAGAACGTGTTCGTCAGCCACGCCAGCACGGAGCCGAGGCCACCGGCGACCGCGTCGTGCACGGCCTCCTCCGCGTGGTGGACCAGGTCGTAGAGCGCGTGCCACCCGAGGTCGTCGGTGCCGACGAGCAGGATGTGCCCGCCGACCCAGAGCATCGCCACGACACCGACGGCGGCCAGCGTGGCGAGCACCTTCGGCATCGCCTTCACGAGCCCCCGCCCGACGGACTGCGCCGCCGACGACGACCGCTCGGTGAGCGCGAGGCCCACGTCGTCCATCTTCACGATCAGGGCGACCACGCCGTACACCAGCACGGTGATGCCGATGCCGACGACGGCGAGGATGACCGCCCGCGACACGAACGGCTCGTCGGTGACCTCCTTGAGCGCGATGACCATGATCTCCGCGGAGAGGATGAAGTCGGTGCGCACGGCGCTGCTCACGACGGCCTTCTCCTGGTCGGCACCACCGACGGAACGAGGCTTCTCGGTCTTCGCGTGCCCCGACACCTTCTCCCAGAGCTTCTCGGCGCCCTCGAAGCTCAGGTAGGCGCCACCGAGCATGAGCAGCGGCGTGAGCAGCCACGGCAGGAACTCGCTGAGCAGCAGCAGCGCCGGGAGGATGATCACGAGCTTGTTGATCAGCGACCCCCGCGCGATGCGGCCGATGACCGACAGCTCGCGCTGGGGGTCCAGGCCCTGCACGTAGCGCGGCGTGACGGCGGCGTCGTCGACGACCACACCGGCGGCCTTCGCGCTCGCCCGGCCGGCCGCGGCACCGACGTCGTCGACCGACGCGGCCGCGAGGCGCGCGAGGGCGGCGACGTCGTCGAGGAGGGCCACGAGTCCGCCGGCCATCAGAGGGCTCCCGCTGCTGCAGTCATGCCGACCAGGGTAGGCGCAGCGCGAGCCGGCGTGGTCAGCCGCGCGCGGACCACCAGGCGCGCAGCGCCTCGGCGGCGAGGTCCTCGCCCAGCGGCCCACGGTCGAGGCGCAGGTCGAGCAGGAACCGGTACGCCTCCCCGACCTCGCGCCCGGGCCCGATGCCGAGGATCTGCTGGATCTGGTTGCCGTCGAGGTCGGGCCGGATGGCGTCGAGCTCCTCCTGCGCGGCCAGCTGCTCGATGCGACGCTCCAGATCGTCGTACGTACGCTGCAGCCGCTGGGCCTTGCGCCGGTTGCGGGTCGTGCAGTCGGCGCGGGTGAGGATGTGCAGCCGCTCCAGCTGGTCGCCGGCGTCGCGGACGTAGCGGCGCACGGCGGCGTCGGTCCACTCCCCCGACCCGTAGCCGTGGAAGCGCAGGTGCAGCTCGACGAGCAGGCTCACCTGCGCGATCTGCTCGTTGCTGAACCGCAGGGCCTTCATGCGCTTGCGCGTCATCTTCGCGCCCACCACGTCGTGGTGGTGGAAGGTCACCGTGCCGTCGTCGAGGAAGCGTCGCGTGCGCGGCTTGCCGATGTCGTGCACGAGCGCGGCGAAGCGGACGACGAAGTCGGGACGCTGCTCGAGCCGGTGCTCCAGCTCGACGGCCTGCTCCAGCACGGTCAGCGAGTGCTCGTAGACGTCCTTGTGCCGGTGGTGCTCGTCGGCGGTGAGCCGCAGCGCGGGGAGCTCGGGGAGCACGTGGTCGGCGAGGCCGGTGTCGACGAGCAGCCGCAGCCCGGCGACGGGCTCGCGCCCGCACACGAGCTTGACCAGCTCGTCTCGCACCCGCTCGGCCGAGACGATCTCGATCCGGTCGGCCATCGCCGTCATGGCCGACGTCGTGGCCGCGTCGGCCGCGAAGCCGAGCTGCGCGACGAACCGGGCGGCCCGCATCATGCGCAGCGGGTCGTCGCTGAAGGACTGCTCGGGCGTCACCGGCGTGCGCAGGATCCCGGCCGCGAGGTCGTCGAGACCGCCGAACTCGTCGACGAACTCGGCCGACGGCAGCCGCAGCGCCAGGGCGTTCACGGTGAAGTCGCGGCGCGACAGGTCGCCCTGCAGCGTGTCGCCGAAGGCCACCTGCGGCTTGCGCGATGTCGGGTCGTAGGCGTCGGTGCGGTAGGTGGTGATCTCGATCTGGTCGTCGCCCTTGCGCAGGCCGAGCGTGCCGAACTCCCGGCCCACGTCCCACACGGCGTCCGCCCAGTCGGCGACGAGCCGCTCGACGTCGTCGGGCCGGGCCGACGTCGTCAGGTCCAGGTCGCTGACCCGGCGACCGAGGAGCGCGTCGCGCACCGGCCCGCCGACGAGCGCCAGCTCGTGGCCCGCTGTCGCGAACAGACCGCCCAGCTCGGCGAGCACGGGGTGCTCGCGCAGCACGGCGTCGGCGGCGGCGCGCACGGCGGAGACGTCGTAGGGAGAGGCGGGGGCGGACACGGGCCCCGAGTGTAGTGCGCCGTGCCCGGGCGCCCGGGGGCCGCGCCGCGGCGACCGCAGCGCGCCCGGTCGAGGTGGCCGGGCCCGTGGGGAGCGACCACTACGATGGGCGGGTGACGAACCCGGCCCGACGTGTGCGTCCGGGCCCGGGAGCTCTGGTGCGCCTGGTCGTGTGCGCCCTGACGCTGCTGCTCGGCGGCTCCCTGACGGTGGCCGTCGCCGCGCCCACGCAGGCCGCCGTCGACCCCGACGTGGCCGTGCGGATCACGGGCGTGAGCCCCGCGGAGCTGCGCGACGGTGCCACCGTCACGCTCACCGGCACGATCACGAACCGCGGCGAGGAGCGGTGGACGAAGGCGCAGGCCTACCTCGTGATCGCCCGGACGCCGTTCACCACGCGCCAGCAGGTGAGTGACGCGGTCGAGAGCCAGGCCAGCTACACGGGCGAGCGCGTGGTCGAGCTCGACTCGATCGACGAGGTCGGCACCCTGGCGCCCGGCAGCACCCGACCGTTCCGCGTGCGGGTGCCGTACGCGCAGCTGCGCGTCTCGGGCGCCGAGGGCGTCTACCCGGTGGGTGTCCAGGTGCTCGCGACGGCCGAGGACGGCACCCGCGACAACGCCGCGATCGCACGGGCCACCACGTTCCTGCCCCGCCTCGACCGCGACTCCGCGCGCGTGCCTGGAGGGCTCGTGTGGCCGTTCGTGCTGCCCGACCGGCTCGGCCCGTCCGGCACGTGGATGGACGCCCCCGGTCTGGCCGAGCGGGTCGCGCCCGGCGGCCAGCTCCGCAACCTGCTCGACCAGGCGCTCGCCGCCCCCTCCGACGGCACGTCGGTCGTGCTCGACCCTGCCCTGCTCGTGGCCGTCGACGACCTCGCCGAGGGTCGGCGTCTGCCGCGCGACGTGCGCCTCGACCAGACGCAACGGGCGGCCGCGCGCACGTTCGTGGAGGACCTCACGAGCCTGTCCCGGCGGGTGGCCACGTGGACGCTCGGCTACGCCCGCCCCGACTGGCTGGCGCTCAGCCGCTCCGACGCCCACGACCGTCTCACCGGCACGATCGAGCGCGCGACGTCGTCGGCCCTGGCGCAGTTCCAGGTGTCGGGTCGCCGGGTCACGTGGCCGACACCCGGGGGCACGACCCTGGACCTGCTCCAGCAGGTGCGCGGCAGCGGCGACCGACCGGTCATCGTCACCCGTGACGCCGTGCCCGACTGGGAGCCGCGGCTCGGCTCCGTCGTCACCCGCCGCACGAAGAGCGGCCCCGTGCCGCTCTTCGTCGACGCAGGACTCGACGTCGGGGTGCCCGGCGGTGCGACGGTTGCGACGCTGCGCCAGCGGCTGCTCAGCGAGGCCGCGCTGGCCTCGCTCGAGCGCAGCGCCGACGCGGACTCCAAGGCCGACGCGTTCGTGCTTGTCGACCCGCGCTGGAACCCCGGCGACGCCGACGACGCCTTCGCCGGTGCCTTCGACCCCGACTTCGTCACGCCGGAGGACCTCGAGGACCTCATGACGACGCGGCGCGCCGCGTACACCGGCGACGTCGCGCGCACGGCCGACGCCCGACCGCTGTCGCAGGCACAGGTGACGGCCGTCGAGCAGCTGGCGCGCGAGGGCGGCGTGCTCGCCGGCCTGGCGGTCGAGGGCGACGACCTCGCCGCCCGCACCGACCGCACGTCCACGGGCCTGCTGTCGACCGCGTGGCGCTCCGACCGCGCCGAGGGCCTGCGCGCGGCCACGGGCGCGCTCGGTCGGGTGCGCTCGGAGCTGGGCCGGCTCGCCGTCGAGGGTCCGCCCGCCATCACGCTCTCCAGCGCGGAGGGGAGCTTCCCGCTCACGGTCAGCAACGACACCGACACTGCCGTGCGCGTGGGCGTGCGGATCAGCGCCAGCAACCCGGCGCTGCGCATCCCGGACGTCGCCCCGGTGCAGGTGGAGGCCGGTGAGCGGCGCACGGTCACGGTGCAGGTCGACGTGGGCGACCAGACGTCGTCGACGTTGACGGCGCAGCTCATCTCGCCCGACGGGACGGCCGTGGGACGTGCCGACTCCTTCAACGTGCGGTCGAGCCGGGTGGGCGTGGCCCTGTGGGCGCTCATGGGCGCCGCGGGGCTGTTCGTCCTGTTCGCCCTGGGCCGACGCTTCCTGCGCGGCCGACGGGCCACCGCCGAGACCCCCGAGGAGACCCCGACCGATGGCTGAACGCAACGTCGCCCGCGCGAGCGCCGGGATGGCGATCGGCACGGTCGTGTCCCGGGTGACGGGCTTCGGCCGGCTGCTCATGCTGGCGGCGACCATCGGCACCGCGCTGAACGCCGACCTCTTCAACAACGCCAACACGGTGCCGAACGCGCTCTACATCCTCGTGGCCGGCGGCGTGTTCAACGTCGTGCTCGTCCCTCAGCTCGTCCGGGCCATGCGCAACGACGCCGACGGCGGCGACGCCTACGCCAACCGCGTGATCACGCTCGGCCTGCTGGTCCTGGGTATGGCGGCGGTGGTCCTCACCCTCCTCGTCCCGCTGATCATGCACGTGGTGTTCGACGGGGAGCTGTTCGCCGACCGGAACGAGGCACAGCGCGAGTCGGCGCAGCTGCTGATGTACCTGTGCATGCCGCAGGTGTTCTTCTACGGCGCGTTCGTGCTCGTCGGGCAGGTGCTCAACGCGCGGCAGAAGTTCGGGCCAATGATGTGGGCGCCGATCGTCAACAACCTGGTGGCCATCGGCTCCCTGGGCGTGTACCTGGTGCTCTACGGCGCCTCCAGCGGGACGGGCGGGTTCTCGACCGGCCAGGCGCTGCTGCTCGGCGGCGGCGCGACGCTCGGCATCGCCGTGCAGACGCTGGTGCTCGTGCCGTTCCTGCGGCAGGCCGGGTTCCGGTACGCACCGCGCTTCGACTTCCGCGGGGTGGGCCTCGGCCACACCCTCCGCCTCGGTGCCTGGACGCTCGGCTTCATCGCCGCGAACCAGGTCGCGTTCATCGTCATCCAGCGGCTCGGCGTGGGAGGCACGCTCGCCGGCGCGCGCGAAGGGACGCAGGCCACCGGTTCAGCGGTGTACGAGATCGGCTTCCTGGTGAGCCAGATGCCGCACGGCGTCATCACCGTCTCGCTCGCCACCGCGATCATCCCGACGCTCTCCGCGCTCGCGGCAGAGCGTCGCTACGACCGGATGGCGCTGGAGCTGCAGCGCACGCTGCGGGTCACGCTCGCGATCATCGCACCACTCGCCGCCGCGGTGGGCTGCCTGGGCTGGTCGGCGGCAGCCGTGCTCGGGTTCGTGCCGACGCTGCGCCCGAACGCCGACGTCATCGGCCTCGCGGTCGCCGCCTTCGCCCCGGCCATGATCGCCTTCACGATCCACTACCTGGTGCTGCGCGGGTTCTACGCCGACGAGGACACCCGGACGCCGTTCTTCGTCCAGGTGGTCGTCGCGGCCACCAACATCGTCGCGGCGCTCGTCCTCACCCACGACGTGGAGCCACGGCACGTGGCGCCGATGCTGGCGCTGTCGTTCGGCATCGCCTACGCCGTCGGAGCCACCGTCTCGGCGACGCTGCTGTCGCGTCGGCTCGGCGGGCTGGTCGACCGGGAGACACGGGTCTTCGTGGTCCGGCTGACGATCTCGCTCGCGCTCGCCGTCGGCGCGATGCTCGGCTCCGTGGCCGTCCTGGACGCCCTGGGCCTCGACCGGGGCCAGCCTGTCGGCGCGCTCGTGACGCTCGTCGTGGCTGGCGGTCTCGGCGCGGTGACCTACCTGGTCGGCACGCGTCTGACCCGCATGCAGGAGCTCGCGCACCTCGTGCGGTCGCTGCGCGGACGCAGCACCTGACGGGCAGCCCCGGCTACAGGCCGGCCTTCTCGTAGATCTCCTCGATCGCGTCGAGGTAGGCGCCCTGGTCGGTCTCGGCCAGCTCGAGGTAGGCCTGGCGGGCCTTCTCGCCGACCTCCTCCGCGACCTCCTCGTAGCGGGCGTTCCACTTCTCGGCCTCGATCTGCCAGTAGCCGCAGGTGTAGAAGTCCGCCTGCGGCCAGCCGAGCGTGCGCCGCAGGAGCTTGCGGGCCGCGCGGCTGGCTCGCGCCTCGCCGGCCAGCCACACGTACCGGCTGAGCGGCACGCCGTCGGTCGCCTCGCCGGCGGCGGGCAGGCCGCGCTCGGTGACGGCCGACTCCAGCGCACCGCAGATGTCGGTCTCGCGGTCGACGACGACCCACCGCACGTCGACGTCGGCCGCGCTGGGCAGGGCGATGCGGTCGCCCTCGTCGGTGAGGACCACCACGGCCTCGACCCGCTGCCCGGCGCGGAGGCCGCGCAGGATCCGCGCGAGCGCCGGCAGCCCGGTCACGTCGGCCACGAGGAGCTGCCAGGCGGTGTCGTCGGGTGCGGCGTAGAGGCCGTGCGGCACCATCATCCCGACCTCGTCGCCAGGCACGCAGCGCTTGACCCAGTCGGCGCCGACGCCGTGGTCGTGCACCGCGATGTCGATGTCGACCTCGGGCACGCCGTCGACGACGCGGTGGTCGGAGATGGTGTAGACGCGGGCGGCGGGCTCGACGGCACCCTCGGGCACCCGCATGACCCAGTTCTCGTCGTAGGTGGGGATCGCGAGCTCGGCCCCCTCGGGGGCGATCATCAGCCGCACGTACTCGTCGGGCACGCCGGTGGAGGTGAACTCCTCCGGCCGCAGCGTGACCGTGACGAGGTGCGCGGAGAGCCGCACCTTGCGCACGACGGTGGCCCGGCAGACCGGTGGGACCTCGCTCATGGTTCTCCTCCTGGGCGGGACGTCGACGGTGAGGCAGTTGCTTAGGCTAGCCTAACTGATCCTGCTGGGCGGCCGGCGCGCTGGTAGTTTCGACCGGGTGAGCCCCTCCCCCGTGACCGTCCGCACGATCACCCGCGAGGAGCACCTCGACTTCGTCGCCGGCCGTCCCTCCGTCTCCTTCCTGCAGACGCCCGCGTGGGCGCAGGTCAAGGCCGAGTGGGGGTCGGAGTCGGTCGGCTGGATCGACGCGTCCGGCCAGGTCGTGGGTGCCGCGCTGGTCCTGTACCGCCAGGTGCCGAAGGTCAGGCGCTACCTCGCCTACCTGCCGGAGGGTCCGGTGCTGCCGTGGGTCGACGCCGGTGCCGACCTGGGCGCCTGGCTGGAGCCGCTGGCCGCGCACCTCAAGGCGAAGAAGGCGTTCGGCATCCGGATGGGACCGCCGGTCGTGACCCGCCGCTGGCACGCCGCCACCGTGAAGGCCGCCGTGGCCGACCCCGCACTCGGCACGCTCGGCGAGGTGCCGGCCGACGTGAACGACGCGGCGGCGCTCGCCGTCGCCGACCGGCTCCAGGACCTCGGCTGGCGCCGGCTCGCCACCGAGGGCGGGTTCAGCGCGGGCCAGCCGCAGTACAACTTCTGGCTGCCCCTGGCCGACGCCGACGGCACGCCCCGCACCGAGGAGCAGGTGCTGGCCGGCATGAACCAGCTGTGGCGGCGCAACATCCGCAAGGCCGCGAAGGCGGGCGTCGAGGTGACGCTCGGCGATCGCGACGACGTGGAGGCGTTCCACCGCGTGTACGTCGAGACGGCCGAGCGCGACCACTTCACGCCGCGTCCGCTGTCGTACTTCCTGACCATGTGGGACGCGCTGACGGGCGAGGACCCCGACCGCATGCGCCTGTACCTCGCGCACCACGAGGGCGACCTGGTCGCGGCGACCACGCTCGTGCGGGTGGGCACGCACGCCTGGTACTCCTACGGCGCGTCGACGTCGGCGAAGCGCGAGGTGCGCGGCTCCAACGCGGTCCAGTGGCAGATGATGCGCGACGCGCTGGCGGCGGGCGCCGCGGTCTACGACCTGCGCGGGATCACCGACACCCTCGACCCGGACGACCCGCACGTCGGCCTCATCCAGTTCAAGGTGGGCACGGGGGGCGAGGCGGTCGAGTACCTCGGCGAGTGGGACCTGCCCCTCAACCGCCCCCTGTACGCCGCCTTCACGGCTTACATGAGGAGACGAGGATGACGTGGGAACGTCGCCGGCCGGGCTCGCTCCACAGACGCACCCAAGCAGCGACGTTCGCACGTCAGCCGAGCGACGAATGCGGCGACGCAGTCGGCGACATGAGGAGGCGGGGATGACCTTCGAGCTGCACGTCGACGTCGAGCGCTGGCGTCGTCACCTGGAGGCCACGGCGTCGCGGCTGCCCGGGCTGGTGCCGGTGATCAAGGGCAACGGCTACGGCCTGGGTCGCGACCGGCTCGCCGCGGAGAGCGCGGCGCTCGGCGCCGACACGGTCGCGGTGGGGGTCTACGCGGAGGTGCCGGAGGCCCTCGAGGCGTTCGAGGGCGACGTGATGGTGCTGGGCCCGTGGCGACCGTTCCTCGACGGCGCCGCGGTCGAGCAGGCGCTCGCCGACCCGCGCGTCGTGCACACCGTGGGCCGCGTGGCCGACGTCGCTGCGCTGGCCGAGCGTGCACCGGGCGCGCGGGTGGTCGTCGAGGGCGAGACGTCGATGGCGCGCCACGGCTTCGACCGGCACGAACTCGCCGCCGCGGTGGCCGCGCTCGGCGGCCTCGCGGTCGAGGGCTTCGCCGCCCACCTGCCGATGACCGGGAGCAACCTGGCCGAGGCGGAGTCATGGGCGGCGGCGCTGGAGGCGTCCCAGCTCGACACGACGACCTTCTACGTGTCCCACCTCAGCCCAGGCGAGCTCGGTCAGCTGCGCGAGCGTCGGCCCGGGCTCACCGTGCGCCCACGCGTCGGCACGTCGCTGTGGCTCGGCGACCTCGGCGCCCTCGACGTGCGCGCGAAGGTGCTCGACGTCCACCGGGTCTCCCGCGGCGAGCGGGTGGGCTACCGGCAGCGGGCGGTCCCCCGCGACGGCTACCTGCTGGTGATCTCCGGCGGCACCAGTCACGGCGTCGGGCTCGAGGCACCGCGCTCCAGTGCGGGCGTGGTGCAGCGGGGCAAGACCCTCGCCAAGGGCAGCCTCGAGGCCGCCGGACTCATGCTCAGCCCGTTCACGGTCGACGGCCGGCAGCGCTGGTTCGCCGAGCCCCCGCACATGCACGCGTCGCAGGTGCTGCTGCCCGCGTCGGCCACGGCGCCGGCCGTCGGCGACGACGTGCGCTGCGCGGTGCGGTTCACCACGGCCACGTTCGACCGGGTCGTCCTGGCCTGACCACCCAGCACACGACGCACGACGCGGTGTACTCGGCGGGGACGTTCATGACACTCGGCTGATCGGAGGTAGTCCTGCGAGGGCTGAGTGGCGTCGTCGATTGTTGGAGAAGTCGAGCCAAGGGCGCGCACTCGCGCAGCAGCGGGACCCGGTGGTGGGCCAGGCTCGCTCCGACCGTGCTGGCAGGGATCCCGAGCTCGGGTCCGATCCAGTCCTGCCCGCGCCGCTCGGTGCGGCGTACACCAAGGCCGGCTTCTGTCGGCCCTGCCGGGTGAGCGCCCGTGCGGCAGCGGCAGCCGGAGCACGAGTTCGTGGGTCGAACCTGTGGCCGAGCACCGCCGAATCAAGAGACTCCGAGCAGGCCACCACGCACCTCTTCCGCCAGGGCTGGCGGACGAGTGTCAGCCTCGACCCTCTCCAAACCAGAGTTCAGCATCCATCCATCTGCCGAAAGGACTGGTCTGTTGCGCATTGACTTGAGACGCGGCTACCTTCCCATTTCACCGGCGCAGCCAATCGCCCGATGAAGGATGAATCATGTTCTCACGACTCTCAAAGACGGGTGCCTCACTCGCCGCCCTCGTGCTCACTTCGAGCGCATTGACCAGCACTCCGGCCATGGCCGCTCAGCCGGAGACATCGAACGTGACCCCAGCCGCTCAGTAGGCCGTCGAGATTTCCTTCGATCAGGAGCCAAGCGGTTCCGACCTGGAGGAGGTTCGCGATCTTCTTGGCGATGATGCCCAGGTAGTGGGCACCGATGACGATACGACGGTGCACGCCGCACAATCATTCGAACCCGTCGGCTACGACAAACTCGCCTGCGGCACCTCCAACTCCTGGTCAGACTCGAACGGTGAGTACACATTGCAGCACAAGTGCGGTGGCTCAACGGCACCCTGGGGTTATCGTCTTTCGAGCAAGATGCGTTCAATCGCTGCCAGTACCGTCAAAGAGACAGGGATGGCTTGGTGGCACAACGGCACGAAGAAGCCGACCCAGTCGCCGCATAACGTGTCGGCCAGTTATCAGTTTCACGGGACGTACAACCCGGTGAAGAAGAACTACTACATCCGGTATCAGGACGAGTTCTACTTCCGCCACAACATCGGCGGCGGAGGCGACGTGCACATCACGATCAAGGGCAAGTGGTATTTCTACAATGGATAAGACGGGTGGGTCGAACCAGCGCGGACCGTTGTGGGCGATACAAGAGATCCTGGCTCCGGTCCTGGGGGCGCTTCTATCTCACGACGAGGTTGACTCGATCCACATCACTCGGAGCGACAGCGGACAGCTCACCCTGCACCTTTCAGCCTGCGGCGAGCCGTCCTCGTTCTACCTGTGGGCACCTGACTGGTCCAGGGAGTCCGACGCCGAAGTTCGCCGTCGTTTGGCGTCCGAACTTCAAGACTTCATCGCCGAAAGCACGTTCGCTTGGGGCGAAAGGCGGACCTACGAAGAGATCTAGGTGTAGTTCCCCGTGACGTTGTGAACGCGTTGCGCGGGGGTGAGGCCTGCGATGCCGGTGTGGGGGCGGTGGTGATTGTAGTGATGGATCCAGGCGGCGTAGGTTGCTGCGCGAGCGTCGTCGGAGAAGTAGGGGCGGGCGAAGGCCCACTCGGTGGCGAGGGTGCGGTTGAACCGTTCGACCTTGCCGTTGGTCTGGGGCCGCTAGGGCCGGGTGCGGCGGTGCTTGACCCCGTCGCCGAGGGCTGCGGCGAAGTCGTGTGAGCGGTAGCAGGCTCCGTTGTCGGTCATGACCGCGGTGATCTCGAATCCTGCTTCGGAGAAGAAGGCGCGTGCGCGTTCCCAGAACCTGGCTGCGGTCTCCTTGCGCCCATCGGCCAGCTGCTCGGAGTAGACCAACCGCGTGGGGGAGTCGACGGCATGATGCAGGAACGAGTAGCCCCGCGAGCCGGCCGCCCCGGCCCGGGCGGCCTTGTCCCGAGCAGAGCCCGCGGCGCGGTCTTGAGCCGAGCCGCGGCCGCGGGCCCGCCATCCGCCACCGTCAGGGATCTTGCCGAGCTTCTTGACGTCAACGTGTACCAACTCGCCCGCAGCGGACGCCTCGTCACGCAGCGGCGCAGGCTTGCGCACTGCCAGACCGGTCGACTGGTCGAGGTGGGCCAACAGCGGCATCCGATAACGGGCCAGGACCCGTCCGACGGTCACACATGCGGCCCGTCACTGCCGCTTGTACAAGTTCGCGTGTCGGAGATAGGCAGACGACCCAGAGAAGACGTAGACGTCGTCCTCGAGTTTCTGAGCTTCTTCGTCTTCGTGGTGTCCGGGCGGAGCCTGCCCCCAAGCCCTCGACAGTCTCGCCGACCTGGACCGTGCACTTCTCGGCGTCGAGGCACCGCGCTCCAGCGCGGGCGTGGTGCAGCGGGGCAAGACCCTCGCCAAGGGCGGCCTCGAGGCCGCCGGCCTGATGCTCAGCCCGTTCACGGTCGACGGCCGGCAGCGCTGGTTCGCCGAGCCCCCGCACATGCACGCGTCGCAGGTGCTGCTGCCCGCGTCGGCCACGGCGCCGGCCGTCGGCGACGACGTGCGCTGCGCGGTGCGGTTCACGACGGCCACGTTCGACCGGATCGTCCTGGACTGACCTCCCGCCCACGACGCGGACGCGGTGGCCACCCCCTCTGGGGCGGCCACCGTCGTGCCGTCACTGATCCTGCGGGGTGGGGATGATCGGGGTTGACTCCGTCGGCGCCGGCTCCGTCGCGGTCGGCGACGGGCTGGGGGTCGGCGTGGGCGACGGGGTGGGACGCGGCGTCCGCGACGGCGTGGGCGTCGGCGTGGGCGACGGGGTCGCCGTGGGCGCCGGCGGCACGTACGTGCGGCCCTTGTCGGCCTGGATGTTGCCGGGCGGCGGGAAGCTGCCGCAGTCGGTGCCCTGCAGGGCAGGGTCCATGAACGCCTTGAACGTGCGCGCCGGGTACTGACCGCCGAAGAACGGCACCAGGTAGCCCTCGATGTCCTCGTTGCCCACGCCGCGGCTCAACGTCACGGCCGTGGCCAGCTTGGGCGTCGCGCCGACGAACCACGACGACGAGACGTGCTGGTCCGCGTCGTTCTTGCCCGCCGTGGCGGTACCCGTCTTGCCGATCGTCGGGCAGATGGTGCGGCCGTTGGTTCCCGTGCCGGCCGAGGTCACCTTCTGCAGCGCCGCGACCGTGTCGCCCGCGACGTCCTCGGGGATCGAGCGCCGCGTCTCGCGCTTCGGCAGCTCGAGGTCGTTGCCGCCGGGGCCGGTGACCTTCTTCAGGACGTGCCACTGGGCGCGCTCGCCACCGGCGGCGATGGTCGCGTAGGCGTTGGCCATGTCGACGGCGGGGACGCCGGCGAAGCCGAGCGACGTGACCGCGACGGGGCTGATCTTGGCGGTCACCGAGCGCGGGATGCCCGCCTGGTTGGCGGCCCTGAGGATCTTGCGCGCGCCGATGCTCGCGTCGGCGTCGGCACCGCCGCTCATCTGCTGCGTGAGGTCGACGAACGCGGTGTTGATCGACTCCTGCGTCGCCATCTCGAGCGTGACGGGCCCGAACGAGCGTCCGCCGCTGTCGCCCTGGTTGCCGACGATGCTGTTGCCGATGCGCAGCGGCGAGCTGCCGTTCAGCGTGGTGCGCAGGCCGTAGCCGTCCTCCAGACCGGCGATCACGGCGAACACCTTGAACGTCGAGCCCGGCTGGACGCTCTGCATCGCCCAGTTCAGCTGGCTCTTGAGGTAGTCGCGACCGCCGTACATCGCCTTCACGTCGCCCGTGCCGGGCTCGACGGAGACGAGTCCGACGTTCAGCTCGTTCAGGTTCTGCGGGATGATCGTGCGCACCGCGTTCACGGCGTCGCGCTGCAGGCGACGGTCGAAGGTGGTGGTGACCCGCAGGCCGCCGCCGTCGATCTCGTTGTCGGAGAAGCCGGCCTGGCGCAGCTGGGTGCGGACCAGCTCGAGCAGGTAGCCGCTCGTGCCCCGGAACCGGTTGCTGTTCTTCTTGGGGACGACGCGGGGCAGCTGGTCCTGGTACTTCGCGGCCTCGTCGGCCGTGATCGCGCCCGACTTGACCATGCCGTCGAGGACGTAGCGGAAGCGCGGGAGGATGCGCTCCTTCGCCCCCTCGGCGTACGGGTCGTAGTAGCTCGGGCTGTTGATGATGGTGGCGAGCAGCGCGGCCTGGGCGTAGTTCAGCCGGGAGGCCGGGCGGTCGAAGTACGTCTGCGCGGCGACCTGGACGCCGTAGGAGCCGTTGCCGAAGTAGATGGTGTTGAGGTAGCCCTCGAGGATCTCCTGCTTGGAGAGCTGGTTGTGGATCTTGATCGAGAGGATCGCCTCGCGCACCTTGCGCTTGTAGGAGCGCTCCTGGTTCAGGTACAGCACCTTCACGTACTGCTGCGTGATGGTCGAGCCACCGCTGGTGATCTGGCCGCTCGTGGCGTTGTCGCGCACGGCCCGCAGGATGCCCTTGAAGTCGATGCCCTGGTTCTCGTAGAACGTGCGGTCCTCCGCGGCAATGACGGCCGCCTGCATGACGGAGGGCACCTCGTCGAGCGGGATGCTCTCGCGGTCCTGCATCGCGAAGGTGCCGAGCTCGCTCTTGCCGTCGGAGTAGTAGACCTTCGTCGTCTGCGTCTGGAAGTCGGCGTTCGCGTCGGGGATCGAGATGATCCGGTAGAGCACGAAGAACAGCAGCGCCGCTGCGAGGATGCCGAGCACCAGCAGGAGCGCCAACCAGCGCAGCACCCGCTTCCAGCGCGGTCCGTCGCCGCCGATGCGACGGAACAGACCGGGCTTGCGGGGCGTGCTCTTCGGCTTGGTTCGGTGCGTGCTGGTGGCCACGGACCACTTCCTCCGTCTCGGCCCTGCGGGCAGGGCGTGGTGCTGTGCGTGCGCCCGGGACACGGCGCGGCATCGCTCCAGTGTGCCCGATCATCCTGAGAACCCCAGGATGGCGGGTCGACGCCGGACGCGTCGCAGGTTCCGTCGGATCCCCCGCGGCACTCGCTGCGGGGCCTGCGGCACAGGGCTTCTTTGTCGCCCGTGCCGCTCCTCGACCAGCGGATCCCTCGCTGGTCGAGTAGACCGACCGGCGACGAAGGAGCCCGGTCGGGCGTATCGAGACCACTCCAGGCTTTCGCTGGGGGTCGGCCCGCGCTGAGCCGTTGCCGAGTGGTCTCGATACGCGCCCATGGCGCTCGTTCCTCGCGCATGGTCGCTACTCGACCAGCGGATCCCTCGCTGGTCGAGTAGACCGACCGGCGACGAAGGAGCCCGGTCGGGCGCATCGAGACCACTCCAGGCCGACGCTGGGAGCCGGTCCGCGCGGAGCCGTTGCCGGACCAGACATGACCGGACAACAGGACCTGACATGACCTGACACCAGCACCTGACATGGGCTGACATGAAATGCCGATCTGATGTATCGTCCCGATATAGCGGGTCGTCGCCGGACGCCCGACCGATCAGCGGGAGGGTCGCGATGGCACGTCGTGGAGCGACGCTCGAGCTGGCGGTCATGGGCCTGCTGCACGACACGCCGATGCACGGCTACGAGCTGCGCAAGGAGCTGATCAGCCTGCTCGGGCTGGGGCGGGTGCTCTCGTACGGCACCCTCTACCCCTGCCTGAAGACGCTGGTGCGCGCCGGCTTCATCGAGGCCGACGAGGACCGCGACGTCGAGGTGCGCGGACGCCGCAACCGGATCGTCTACCACCTCACGGCCGCCGGCAAGGAGCACTTCGCCGCCGCGATGGAGGACTCCGGGCCCGCCACCTGGGACGACGAGACGTTCAGCGTGCGGTTCGCGTTCTTCGGCCGCACCGAGTCGGCCGTCCGCGTACGCATCCTCGAGGGTCGGCGCAGCCGGCTGCAGGAACGCCTCGAGCACGTCCGCGAGGCGAACCAGCGCGGTCGCGAACGGGCCGACGCCTACACCCGCGAGCTCCAGCGCCACGGCCTGGAGTCCGTCGAGCGGGAGGTGCGCTGGCTCACCGACCTGATCGAGCGCGAGCGCAACCCCCACCCCGACCCGGCCGACCGGTCCGGGTCCCTCTAGCCCCCGATCCACCCCGACCAACCAACCATCCACCTGAAGGAGAACCCATGGGTTCGGCGAACCACCAGATCCGCGTCGCCATCGTCGGCGTCGGCAACTGCGCCACGTCCCTGATCCAGGGCGTCGAGTACTACAAGGACGCTGATCCGGCGGGCACGGTCCCCGGACTCATGCACGTCCAGTTCGGCGACTACCACGTGAGCGACATCGAGTTCGTGGCCGCGTTCGACGTCGACGCGAAGAAGGTCGGCTTCGACCTCGCCGACGCCACGCGGGCCAGCGAGAACAACACGATCACGATCACCGACGTGCCGCCCACGGGCGTCACGGTGCAGCGCGGGCACACGCTCGACGGTCTCGGCAAGTACTACCTCCAGACCATCGAGGAGTCCGACGCGCCGGCGGCCGACGTCGTCCAGGTGCTCAAGGAGACGCAGGCCGACGTGCTCGTCTCCTACCTCCCCGTGGGCTCGGAGGAGGCCGACAAGTTCTACGCGCAGTGCGCCATCGACGCCGGCGTCGCCTTCGTCAACGCGCTGCCCGTCTTCATCGCCTCCGACCCCGAGTGGGCCAAGAAGTTCGAGGACGCGGGCGTCCCGATCATCGGCGACGACATCAAGAGCCAGGTCGGCGCGACGATCACGCACCGCGTCATGGCGAAGCTGTTCGAGGACCGCGGCGTGGCCCTGGACCGCACGTACCAGCTGAACGTCGGCGGCAACATGGACTTCAAGAACATGCTCGAGCGCGAGCGCCTGGAGTCCAAGAAGGTCTCCAAGACCCAGGCCGTCACGTCGAACCTCACCGGCTCGCTGGCCGGCGTGGGCGCCAACGACCGCAACGTGCACATCGGCCCGTCGGACTACGTCGCCTGGCTCGACGACCGCAAGTGGGCATACGTGCGCCTCGAGGGTCGTGCGTTCGGCGACGTGCCGCTGAACCTGGAGTACAAGCTCGAGGTGTGGGACTCCCCCAACTCCGCCGGCATCATCATCGACGCCATCCGCGCGGCGAAGATCGCCAAGGACCGCGGCATCGGCGGCGCCCTGCTGAGCGCGTCCTCCTACCTGATGAAGAGCCCGCCGGAGCAGCGTCCCGACGACGTCGGCCGCCAGCGCCTCGAGGCCTTCATCTCCGGCACCGAGGAGCGCTGACCCCGCACCCCGCACGACCCCGAGGCGGTGTCGCACGGTCCCTCCCCTGGAGGCCGGGCGACACCGCCTCGGCGCGTCCACGCCCGGTCCGCACTACGCTGAACCGGCCAGACCCCGACCGGAAGGACGCCTGTGTCGATCGACCTGCGTCGCGCCGAGCCCGGCCGTGACGGCGTGTACGCCACGGTGCTCGTCGTCCTCGTGACGCTGCTCGCCCTGCTCGCGTTCCTCGTCGGCACCGACGCCGCCTGGCTGCAGGACGTCGACGACGGCGTGGCCCGGGCGGCGTTCGACGTCAGCGCCGCGCGACCCTGGCTGGTCGACGTGCTCGAGGTCCTGGCCGTCGTGCTCTCCAACGTGGGGGTGGGGATCGTGCTGGCCCTGCTCGCGGCGACGGCCCTGGCGCGCCGCGAGTGGCGCATCGCCACCTGGGTCGCGCTCAGCGGCGGGGCCGGCATCGGCGGCAACGCCCTCGTCAAGCTGGTGTTCCAGCGTCCACGACCGGCCTGGGAGGAGCCGATCCACGAGATCGGCGGGTACTCCTTCCCCAGCGGGCACTCCGCCGGCGCCGGCGTGCTGTTCACGGTCCTCGCGCTGCTGACCATCGTGCTGACCGGCCGTGGCTGGCGACGTCGGCTGCTGCTCGCGCTGTGGGCGCTGCTGGCGCTGGTGACGGCCGCCGACCGCGTGCTCCTCGGCGTCCACTACCTGTCCGACGTCACCGCCGGCCTGACCCTGGGTGCCCTCGTGACGATCGTGCTCTGGCTGGCGGTCGCGACCGACGCGACGCGGCTCCCGCCGGAGCTCGCGGTCGTGACGGGCACGGGTCGCAAGCGCGTGGCGGTCGTCCTGAACCCCTCCAAGCTGACCGACGTCGAGGAGTTCAAGGCCCTCGTGCGCCTGGTCGCCGGCCAGCACGGCTGGAACGAGCCGGCCTGGTTCGAGACGACGGTCGAGGACCCGGGGCACGGACAGACCGAGGCGGCGCTCAAGGCCGACGTCGACCTCGTCGTCGCGGCCGGTGGCGACGGCACGGTGCGCGCGGTCTGTGAGGAGGCCGCCCGCACGGGCGTCGCCGTCGCGATCATCCCGCAGGGCACCGGCAACCTGCTCGCACGCAACCTCGGGATCCCGCTCAACTCCCGCGACGCCCTCGAGGTGGCGTTCGGCGGCCAGGACAAGGCCATCGACCTGGCCCGCTTCAGCACCGACTCCGGCGTCGAGACGAGCTTCCTCGTCATGGCGGGTCTCGGCATGGACGCGATGATCATGACCGGCGTCAACGACGAGCTGAAGAAGAAGGTCGGCTGGGTCGCCTACGTCGTGTCGGGCGTCAAGGCGCTGCGCTACTCCGGCACGAAGGTGACGATCACCGTCGACGACGGCGAGCCGCGCACCTTCCGCGCCCGGACCGTGGTCATCGGCAACGTCGGGTACCTGCAGGCGGGGCTGCCGCTGCTGCCGGAGGCGCAGATCGACGACGGCGAGCTCGACGTCGTGGTGATCGCGCCTCGCCGGTTCTTCGGCTGGCTGTCGATCGCCGCGCGGGTGATCACGCGCCGCAAGCGCACGAACGACCGCCTCGACCGCTTCACCGGCCGTCGGGTGCACGTGAAGGCCACCGGCCCGACCCCCATGCAGCTCGACGGCGACCCCGTCGACGAGGGCACCGAGATCACCGCCGAGGTGCGCCCGGGCGTGCTGCTCGTGCGGGTCCCGGTGGCGCCCACCGTGCAGAAGGGCTGACGTCGCCCGAGCGGGTCAGACGGCGTCGAGCTCGGCGCGGATCGACGTCTTGACCGCGTCGGGCGCGAACGAGGCGTCGACGGCTGCCCGTGCGAGGTCGACCACGCCCGTGCGGTCGAGGGACAGCAGGTCGGCCGCGACCGCGTACTCCCGGGTGAGGGTCGTGCCGAACATGGGCGGGTCGTCGCTGTTGATCGTGACCGGGACGCCCGCGGCGACCAGCGTCGGGAGCGGGTGCTCGGCGAGGGACGGCGTCGACCGGGTGCAGACGTTCGACGTGGGGCACACCTCGAGGGCGATGCCGCGCTCGGCGAGCAGCGCCATGAGGGCGGGATCCTGCGCGGCCGCGATGCCGTGACCGATCCGCTCGGCGCCGAGGTGCTCGATCGCGTCGCGGATCGTCTGCGGGCCGGTCGACTCCCCGGCGTGCGCGACGCTGTGCAGCCCCGCGGCGCGCGCGGCGGCGAAGTGGTCCGCGAACTGCGGACGGGGCACGCCGATCTCCGGTCCGCCGAGCCCGAACCCGACGAGGGCGTCGGGGGCGTGGTTGAGGGCCACGTCGAGCGTGACGTCGGCCGCCTCGAGGCCCGACTCGCCGGGGATGTCGAAGATCCAGCGCAGCACGAGCCCGGTGTCGGCCTCGACCCGACGTCGCGCGTCCTCGACGGCGTCGACGTACGCCTCGACGGGGATGCCGCGGACGATGGACGTGTACGGGGTGAGCGTCAGCTCGGCGTAGCGCACGTTCTGCGCCGCGAGGTCGGTGCCGACCTGGTGCGTGAGGGTCCAGATGTCCTCGGGCGTGCGCAGCAGGTCGACGACCGAGAGGTAGACCTCGACGAAGTGCGCGAAGTCCGTGAACCGGAAGTAGTCGGCGAGCGCGGTGGGGTTGGTGGGCACGGGCGTGCTGCCCTCGTGCCGGGCCGCCAGCTCGGCGACGGCCTCGACCGACGCGGAGCCGACGTGGTGCACGTGCAGCTCGGCCTTCGGGAGGTCCTGCAGGAACGCGAGGTCGACGCACTCGACGTCCTGCGGCCCGCTCACGGCTGCTCGGCGGTGTCGTCGGGGTCCGGCACCAGGGTCAGGTGCGGCTGCGCGGCCTGCTGCCGCTCGACGACGCTGCCCCGGTCGGCGAACTCGACCTCGAGCGACAGCACGTTCTCGTCCTGCAGGTCGAAGGTCACGCGGCGGGCGGTCGCGGTGAGGTTGCCGGCCTTGCCCTCGGCGAGCCACTCGGTGCTGCCGTCGTCGCTGACCAGGCCCACCCGGGCCTGCTCGCCGCGCTGGCCGCGGAAGACCACGGGGCCGGGGCCGCTGTCGCGGATGACGAGCGCACCGCGGCTGACCCGGCGGTCGTCGGTCTCGACGGTGGGCGCCTCGTCTCCGCCGACCCGCCCGAACGACCACTTCTGGTCGACGAGGACGACGTCCTCCCCGGACCTGCCGTCACTGACCTCGTACCTGACGATCAACACACCCAGCAGTCTAGGGCGGGTGCGGCAGGGGCCGCGAGACGGACCGGCCGCCCGTGCGCGTTGACGTGGGGCCCCACGTGAACGCGCAGAAGGCGCGCCTGCTTGCGGTGGGGGGAGCCGGAGACCTGTGGCTCAGGCGCCGGGGACGATGGCGGAGATGACCGTGCCGTCGGAGCGACGGGTGCCGATCGGGCTGGGCGGCTGGCCCTCCAGGCGCGGACCCTGGCCGTGGAGCGGCACGGTGACGGGCGCGTCGGGCCCGACCACGACCTCGGCGCCCCGCACCTCGAAGGCCAGGTGCCCGGTGCCGTCCTCGACCACGAGCTCCAGCTCGTCGGGGCGGACCGTCACCCGCACCCGCGTGCCGCGCAGCGTCAGCCGGTAGGTGAGCGACTCCCAGTCGTCGGGCAGGCGCGGGTCCATCGTCCACTGGCCGGCGCCGAGGTCGCGGAAGCCGCCGAACCCGGCCGCGACCGCGCTCCACACGCCGCCCGTCGACGCGACGTGCACGCCGTCGGACGTGTTCCCGTGCCGGTCGGCGAGGTCGACGAACAGCGCGGACAGGAAGTAGCGGTACGCGAGGTCGTGGTACCCGACCTCGGAGGCGATGATCGACTGCACGACCGCCGACAACGTGGAGTCGCCGGTGGTGATCGGGTCGTAGTACTCGAAGTCGGCACGCTTCTGCTCCGGGGTGAAGTCCTCACCCTGCAGGAACAGCGCCAGCACCACGTCGGCCTGCTTCAGCACCTGGAACCGGTAGATGACCAGCGGGTGGTAGTGCAGCAGCAGCGGCCGCTTGTCGAGCGGCGTGTGGTCGAGGTCCCACATCTCGCGCTCGAGGAAGTGCGAGTCCTGCGGGTGGATGCCGAGGTGCTCGTCGAACGGGATGCTCATGTTGCGGGCCGCGCGACCCCACTCCTCGACCTCCTCGTCGGTGAGCGACAACCGGGCCTTCGCCTCGGCGTACGCCGTGGGGTTCGAGTGCTGCAGCGTGCGCACGGCCTCGGCCGCCCGGCGCAGGTTGAAGCGCGCCATGACGTTCGTGTACAGGTTGTCGTTCACGACCGTCGTGTACTCATCGGGCCCCGTGACACCGTGGATGTGGAAGGTGCTGCCCTCCTCGCTGCGCCAGAAGCCGAGGTCGGCCCACAGCCGCGCGGTCTCCACGAACACGTCGATGCCCTCGCGGTCGAGGAACTCGACGTCTCCGGTGGCCCCGACGTACTGGCTCAGCGCATACGCGATGTCGGCGTCGATGTGGTACTGCGCGGTGCCGGCGGCGTAGTAGGCCGACGCCTCCTCGCCGTTGATGGTGCGCCAGGGGAACAGCGCGCCCTTCTGCGCGAGCTGGCCGGCCCGGCGGCGGGCGGCGTCGAGCAGGGAGTACCGGAAGCGCAGCGCGTTCCGTGCGGCGCGCGGCGTGGTGTACGTCAGGAACGGCATGACGTAGACCTCGGTGTCCCAGAAGTAGTGGCCGCCGTAGCCGGAGCCGGTGACACCCTTCGCGGGGATGCCCTGGCCCTCCGCCCGGGCCGCGGCCTGCACGATCGAGAACAGGTTCCAGCGGATCGCCTGCTGCACCTCCGGCTGTCCGGGCACCTCCACGTCGGCGCGCGCCCAGAAGGCGTCGAGCCACGTGCGCTGCTCGGCGCGCAGCTCGGGCACGCCGAGGTCGCGGGCGCGGTCGAGGGTGCGGCGGCAGCGGTCGAGCAGCTCGCGCGACGGCACCCCGCGCGACGTGTGGTAGGCGACCGTCTTGGTCAGCCGGACGGGGACGCCCGGCTGGGCGGCGATCCGGTACGTGGTCTTCGCGAGGTCGTCGCCGGTGACGACCCGGCTCGTGAACTCGTTCTCGGTGACGATGTCGTGGTCGGCCATCACGCCGAGCGTCATGCCGCTCTCCGCGCACCGGAAGCCGAGCGCGACGCGGCCGGTGTCGGTGTCGCCCTCGTTCGTCTGGGGCTCCAGCACCCGTCGGGTCAGCTGCTCGGCCTTGCGCGGGTCGCTGCCCTCGCCCATGGCCTTGTGCCGCACGTGGTACTCGTCCTCGCCGTCCTGCCGGTTGAGGATCTGCGACGAGATCGCCACCGGGGCGGGGTCGTCGAGCAGGGTCACCTCGAACGTCATCACCGCGAGGTGCTTCTGCTCCAGGCTGACCATGCGCGTCGACTCCACGAGCACCCGCTTCCCCGACGGGGTGCGCCACAGCAGGCGGCGTCGGAGCACGCCGTCGCGCAGGTCGAGCGAGCGCTCGTACTCGTGCAGGTCGGCCACCGAGAGCAGCAGCGGCTCGTCGTCGACGTAGAGCCGGATGATCTTCGCGTCCGGCGCGTTGACGATCGTCTGCCCGACACGCGCGAACCCGAAGGCCTCCTCGGCGTGCTGGATGGGCCACGTCTCGTGGAAGCCGTTCACGAAGGTGCCGTGCGTGTGGGAGTCGCGACCCTCCTCGACGTTGCCGCGCAGGCCGAGGTAGCCGTTGCCGACGGCGAACAGCGTCTCGGTGAGGCCGAGGTCGCCGGCGTCGTAGCGACGCTCGGTGAGCCGCCACTCGTCGGCGGGCCAGCGCGAGCGGTCGAGGAAGTCGCGCACGGGCGGCGCCTCGTGCGACGGTCCGAGACCGCGGTCCTCGTCGACGGGCTCGGTGGCCTGGTCCAGCGGCGACATCAGACGAGCTCCTGCAGGTCGTCGACCACGACATCGGCGCCGTGCTCGCGCAGCGCGTCGGCACCGGCTCCGCGGTCGACCCCGACGACGAGGCCGAAGCGTCCGGCGCGGCCCGCCGCCACGCCCGACGTGGCGTCCTCGAGCACCACCGCGCGCGACGGCTCGACGTCGAGCTGCTGCCCGGCGAACAGGTACGTGTCGGGGGCCGGCTTGCCCGCCAGCTGGCGGTCGGCGGCGACGGCGCCGTCGACGATGATCGGGAACCGCTCGATGAGGCCGGCGGCACGCAGGACCTTGGGCGCGTTGCGCGAGCTGGAGACCACGGCCACCTTCGTGCCGCGCTCGGCGAGCGCGTCGAGCAGGGCGACGGAGCCGGGGTAGGCCTGGACGCCGTCGCGGTCGAGGATCTCCTCGAAGAGGACGTTCTTGCGGTTGCCGAGCCCGCCGACGGTCTCCTCCTCGGGCGCGTCGTCGGGCGTGCCCTCGGACAGCTCGATGCCGCGTGACTCCAGGAAGGAGCGGACGCCGTCGTAGCGCGGCTTGCCGTCGACGTAGCGGTAGTAGTCGGCGTCGGTGTACGGCTCCTCGACACCGCGCTGCGTCAGCACGTCGTTGAACATCTGGTCCCAGGCGCGCCGGTGCACCTCGGCGGTCGGCGTGATCACGCCGTCGAGGTCGAAGAGGGCCGCGTCGTAGTCGCTCCAGTCCACGCGAGCAGCCTAGGCCGGTCTCGTGTCGGCCACGTGAACGGTGTCGAGTTCGCGGGCTGACCCGGCGACGCTCGTCCGCGCAGTGGTCCCCGGGAGAGAGCCGTGCCACGGTCGCTGCCTCAGAGACCGGCGGCGCGCTCGAGCCGGTCCAGCCCGTCCAGCGCACCCTCCACCTGCAGCACGGCGACCTCCTCGCGGCAGATCTCCAGCATGGACCGCAGGCGCTGCCGGTCCTTGGGCCCCAGGGTCGTCTCACGGAAGTCGCGAGCACTGACGAGGGTCGCCATGATCGCGAAGTCGACGCAGTGCCGAGCCGCTGCTCCGTCCGCCGGGATCTTCGTGCGTGCTGCGGCCTTCCCGATCAAGGCGGCCACCAGGTTCGGCCGGATGACGGTCCCGATCCTCGTGCCGACGGCGACCTCGACCGGACGGGAGCGCGCGAGGGCCTGCGTCGTCCCCGGCGCCTCGAGGCTCGGCGCTCCCCCGACACCGTGCCGCAAGGCCGCGCGCTCACCGATGCCCTCGGGAAGGAGGACGTCGATCTGCGCCTCGTCCCGCCGCCACCGGTGCTGGAGCCCGTCTCCGGAGGTGTCCGGCCGGAAGCCCATCTCCTGGAGGACCGCCGTGAACCTCTCCAGCATGTCGCTCGTTGCCCGCACGTCGACGACCGCGTCGACGTCGTTCGTGGCCCGAGCAGGAGCCGCACCGCGTTCGGCGCAGTGCAGGTGCACGAGCTGGCCGCCGATGAGGGTCCACCCCTCGGGGAGTCGCTCCCACAGGTCCATGAGCGCGTGCCACGACTGTTCCTGCTTGATGCCCATGGCCGGCATCTCGATCGGCTCAGTCACCGCGCGCGCCGACCTCGGCCCCGGACCAGGGCGTGACGCGGCGGGCTGCCAGGAGTGCTTCGTGCCTCTCCCTCACCCCGGAGTACTCGGCGAGGTCCGCCGCGTGCAGCAGGTCCGACTCCATCACTCGCTCGGTCGCGTACGGTCCAGCGGCAGAGCTCAGCACGTGCAGGACGACGTTCGCGCGCGAACGCGACGCGGGTGACAGGAGGTGGACGTCGACGATCTCCGGCAGGTCCTCAGCTCGGACGTAGCCCTCCGCGACGTCCGCGGCGGAGAGACTGGAGCCCGGATGGTCGAGGCCGGACACGGTGACACGGGAGTCACCGCGCACCCCGTCGAGGTCGCGGGACGATGCGACGAACAAGCGCCTCTCTGCCCGGTGCCGCAGAGCGTGCCCGAGGAGGACGGTGATCTCGTCCAGGTCGGCGAGGGCCGCAGCACTGCGTAGCGCGCGAAGTCGGGCACGTGCTCGGGAACGCTCCGGTGGGGCGAAGTACTCGTGCAGGAGTCGTCCGTCGCTGGCGGCTGCCAGCAGCGCCCAGGCGGACCTCTCCGAGAGAGGACGTCCCGGCCTCTTCCGATGACGTAGCTCCAGCACGTCCACGTCGGAGACGAGCCAACGACCTCCGACCTTCTCCGCAGCGAGCGAACCGTCCTGGATGCGCTCCTGGACACGCCTCGCCGAGACGCCCAGGCGTTGCGCCGCCTCGCTCACGCTCAGCTGGGACATGTCGTGATCCCCTCCCAGGACGGACCCATTGAGACAATCATACGCGTTCTGGAAGGATTGCAGCAATGACGCGATGCGCGCCATCCATGCCATCCATGCCATCCATGCCCTCGAGCAGCCCTGATGCTCCCGAGATGCACTCCCCTGGGCATGAGCCCACCCACCAGCGCAGGGTCCTGACAGGGACGAGGTGACCGGCGCGGGACGCTACGACGATCCGACCCACGAGTGCGTCGGGACACACGGGCCTCGCCGGAGTGGTGGGCCGAGCCGTCCGCGACCATGCTGGGCGTCATGGCCTTCCCCGACGACGACCTCGCCGCACTCGCCGCGGCCCACGGCGTCGCCGTGTCCTACGAGGGGTCCGACCGCAGCCCGGTCGACGTCGACCCCGACGTGGTCGTCGCGGTGCTCGCCGAGCTCGGTGTCGACGCGAGCACGCCGGAGTCGGTCGCGCTCGCGCTGGACGACGTCAGGTCGACGCGCTCGCCCGTGCCCGGCACGGTGGCCGTGGTGCAGGGTCGGGCGCGCGACCTCGGCGCCCGCGGTCGGATGGAGCTCGAGGACGGTTCCGCCCTCGACGTGGACGGGGTGCTGCCGGCGGACCTGCCTCTCGGTTGGCACCGGCTCGTCACCGACGACGGGGACGAGGTCACGGTCGTCGTGGCGCCGGCCCGGCTGCCGGAGGTGCCGCGCACCTGGGGCTGGATGCTGCAGCTCTACTCCGTCCACTCGTCGGGCTCGTGGCAGATGGGCGACCTCGCCGACCTGGCCGCGCTCGCGCGGCGTGCCGCGACCGAGCAGGGCGCGGGCGTGCTGCTCGTGAACCCCGTCCAGGCGTTCGTGCCGTCGACCCCGCTCGTCCGCTCCCCCTACTCGCCCTCGAGCCGACGCTTCGCGAGCCCGCTCTACCTGCGCGTGACCGACGTGGCCGCGTTCGCCGCCGCCGACGACGCCACCCGCGAGCAGGTGCTCGGCCTCGCGCCCGACCCGGCGCCCGCCGACGACCTGCTCGACCACGACGCCGTCTGGGCGGCCAAGCGCCAGGCGCTCGAGCTGCTGCGACCCTTCGCGTCGGCCGACGAGGACCTTGACCTCGACGCCGAGCCCGACCTCGCGGCCTTCGCGACGTTCTCCGCGCTCGCCGAGCGGCACGGTGCCGACTGGCGCGAGTGGCCCGAGGAGCTGCGCGACCCGACGTCGGACGCCGTGGCGCGCAGTCGCGCGGACCTGGCCGACCGCGTCGCGTTCCACGCCTGGCTGCAGCACCTGTGCCGCGAGCAGCTCGACGGCGCCCGTGACGCCGCGCACGACGCCGGGATGGCCGTCGGTCTCGTGCACGACCTGCCCGTGGGCGTCCACCCCGGCGGCGCCGACGCGTGGGCGCTGCAGGACGTGTTCGCCTCGGACGTCCGCGTGGGCTGCCCCGCTGACGCGTTCAACCCCCTCGGCCAGGACTGGGGCCTGCCGCCCTGGCGGCCCGACCGGCTCCTCGAGACGGGCTACGCCCCGTTCCGCGACGTGGTGCGCAGCGTGCTGCGCCACGGCGACGGCATCCGCGTCGACCACGTCGCCGGACTCTGGCGGCTCTGGTGGATCCCTCCGGGAGAGCCGGCCCACCGCGGCGCCTACGTGCACTACGACGCCGACGTGATGCTCGCGGTGCTGCTGCTCGAGGCCACGCGCGCCGGCGCCGTCGTGGTGGGCGAGGACCTCGGCACGGTCGAGGACGTCGTCACCCGGACGATGCACGAGCGCGGCGTGCTCAGCTCGGCCGTGCTGTGGTTCGAGCGCGACTGGGACGCCCCCGGCCAGCCGCACGTGCCCCCTCGGGAGTGGGAGCCGGAGACGATGGCCAGCATCAGCACGCACGACCTCCCGACGGTCGAGGGCTGGCTGCGCGACGAGCGCATCCGCGTGCAGGCCGACCTCGACCTGCTCGGCGAGCCCGTCGAGGACGCGCTCGCCACCGCCGCCGCGGACCGCGAGGCGCTGCTCGCGCTCCTGCGGGACGAGGGCATCGACACCGACGACCTGCTCGTCGCCCTGCACGCCGTCATCGCGCCGGCGGCGTCGCGGCTCGTGCTCAGCTCGCCCGCCGACGCCGTGGGGCAGGTGCGCCAGCCGAACCTGCCCGGCACGGTCGACGAGTACCCGAACTGGCGGGTGCGCCTGCCCGTCGACCTCGACGCGTTCTTCGACCACGACCGGGTCCGGGCAGCGGTGGCGCCCCTGCGAGCGGCCCGGCCGACCCCCTGACCCGCACCACCCCGCCCCCACGACCCCACCCCCATGACCCCACCCCCCTGACGAGGAGACCCCGTGCGCACCTGGCCCGGATCGCCCTACCCGCTCGGCGCCACGTACGACGGCACCGGGACCAACTTCGCCCTGTTCTCCGAGGTCGCCGACCACGTGGAGCTGTGCCTCTTCGACGAGACCGGCACCGAGACCCGCGTCCGGCTCGAGGAGGTCGACGGCTTCGTGCACCACGGCTTCCTGCCGGGTGTCGGCCCCGGCCAGCGCTACGGGTACCGGGTGCACGGTCCGTGGGACCCCGAGCAGGGTCTGCGCTGCAACCCCCAGAAGCTGCTCATCGACCCGTACGCGAAGGCGATCCAGGGCCAGCCCGACTGGGACCCGTCGCTGTTCGCCTACGAGATGGGCTCCCCGGAGGAGCCGAACGACGACGACTCGGCCGGTCACGTGCCGTTCTCGCTCGTCGTCGACCCGTACTTCGACTGGGCCGACGACCGGCTGCCGCGCCACCCGTACCGCGAGACGATCGTGTACGAGGCGCACGTGCGGGGCCTGACGATGACGCACCCCGACGTCCCCGAGGAGCTGCGCGGCACCTACGGCGCGCTCGCCCACCCGGCGATCGTGGAGCACCTGACCGGTCTCGGGGTGACGGCGATCGAGCTGCTCCCGGTGCACCAGTTCGTCACCGACCACTACCTGGTCGAGAAGGACCTGACGAACTACTGGGGCTACAACACGATCGGCTTCTTCGCCCCGCACGACGCGTACGCCTCGCAGCCCGGCCGCCAGGTGCAGGAGTTCAAGGGCATGGTGCGCGAGCTGCACGCCGCCGGCATCGAGGTCGTCCTCGACGTGGTCTACAACCACACGGCGGAGGGCAACCACCTCGGCCCGACGCTCTCGATGCGCGGCATCGACAACCAGGCCTACTACCGCCTCGTCGAGGACGACCCGCAGCACTACATGGACTACACGGGCACGGGCAACTCCCTGAACGTTCGCCACCCCAGCCCGCTGCAGCTGATCATGGACTCGCTGCGCTACTGGGTGACCGAGATGCACGTCGACGGGTTCCGCTTCGATCTCGCCGCCACGCTCGCCCGCGAGTTCTACGACGTCGACAAGCTCGCCACGTTCTTCGAGCTCGTGCAGCAGGACCCGGTGGTCAGCCAGGTCAAGCTCATCGCCGAGCCGTGGGACGTCGGGCCCGGCGGGTACCAGGTGGGCAACTTCCCGCCGCTCTGGACGGAGTGGAACGGTCTGTACCGCGACACGGTCCGCGACTTCTGGCGCGGCGAGCCGGCCACCCTCGGCGAGTTCGCGTCCCGCATCAGCGGCTCGTCGGACTTGTACCAGGACACGGGGCGCCGGCCCTACGCGTCGATCAACTTCGTCACCGCCCACGACGGGTTCACGCTCGACGACCTCGTCTCCTACGAGCAGAAGCACAACGACGCCAACGGCGAGGACGGCCGCGACGGCGCCGACGACAACCGTTCCTGGAACTGCGGCGTCGAGGGCCCGACCGACGACCCGGAGGTGCTCGACCTGCGCCGGCGCCAGCGTCGCAACTTCCTGGCCACGCTGCTGCTGTCGCAGGGCGTGCCGATGGTGCTGCACGGCGACGAGCTGGGCCGCTCGCAGGGTGGCAACAACAACGTCTACTGCCAGGACAACGAGACGTCGTGGGTCGACTGGGACCTCGACGAGCACGAGCACGCCCTGCTCGGCTTCACGTCGGCGCTCGCGGCGTTCCGCACCGCGCACCCCGTGTTCCGCCGCCGTCGCTTCTTCCAGGGCAAGCCGGTCCGCAAGGCCGACGAGCTGCGCGACATCGCCTGGTTCACCCCGGCCGGCGAGGAGATGACCGACGAGAACTGGGACGACGACTTCGGTCGGGCGGTCGCCGTGTTCCTCAACGGCCGGGCGATCGACGAACGTGACGAGCGGGGCGAGCGGGTGGTCGACGACTCGTTCCTGCTCGCCTT
Organism: Propionibacteriales bacterium; assembly: GCA_026392465.1. Classification (GTDB taxonomy): domain Bacteria; phylum Actinomycetota; class Actinomycetes; order Propionibacteriales; family Nocardioidaceae; genus Aeromicrobium. The sequence goes on along the minus strand of JAPLCA010000001.1, from coordinate 62,832 downwards.
CAACGCCCACCACGAGGACATCACCTTCACCGTCCCCGACGGCGAGTACGCCAGCACCTGGGGCGTCGTCGTCGACACGGCCACCGGAAGCGTCCACGAGCCCGGCGACGACCTCGTCGAGGGCGGCGCGACGATCGACGTCACGGCCCGCTCCCTCGTGGTGCTGCAGCGGGTCGAGTCGTGAACGCTCCCAGCTCGACCTACCGCCTGCAGCTGCGTCCGGAGTTCGGCTTCGCCGAGGCGCAGGCGCTCGTGCCCTACCTGCGCGACCTCGGCGTCGGCGCGGTGTACGTCTCCCCCGTGCTCGACGCGACGCCCGGCTCGACCCACGGCTACGACGTCACCGACCCCACCCGCGCGCGCCCGGAGCTCGGTGGCCCCGAGGCCTGGGACGCGTTCACGGCTGCCGTGCGCGACGCGAGGCTCGGCCTGGTCGTCGACGTCGTGCCCAACCACATGTCGGTCGAGGTGCCACGCGCCAACCCGTGGTGGTGGTCGGTGCTGGCCGAGGGGGAGGCGTCACCCTGGGCGGGACACTTCGACGTCGACTGGACGCGCGGGCGCGTGCTCGTGCCGGTGCTGGGCGACGACGCCGACGTGGCGGAGCTGTCCGTCGACGGCGACGAGCTGACGTACTACGACCACCGGTTCCCGGTCGACCGCGCCACTCTCGACGACCCGGGCTTCGCCTCGATGACGCCGCAGGAGGTGCACGACCGGCAGCACTACGAGCTGGTCGGCTGGCGTCGCGGCGGGTCGGAGCTGAACTACCGGCGCTTCTTCGACATCACGACGCTCGCCGCCGTGCGGGTGGAGGACCCGGCGGTCTTCGACGACACCCACCGCGAGGTGCTGCGCTGGGTCGGCGAGGGTCGGGTGACGGGTCTGCGCATCGACCACCCCGACGGGCTCGCCGACCCGGGCGGCTACCTGCGACGTCTGCACGACGCCGCTCCCGACGCCTGGCTGGTGGTCGAGAAGATCCTGCACCCGGGCGAGGAGCTGCCGACCAGCTGGCCGGTCGACGGCACCACGGGCTACGACGCGATGCGCGAGGTCGCCGGCGTGCTGCTGGACCCGGCCGGCGAGGCACCCTGGCAGGCGCTCGCCGAGCGGCTCGGCGCACCGACCGACTACGCGGCGGTCGAGGAGGACGCCCGACGCATGGTCACCCGGAAGGTGCTCGTGGCCGAGGTGCGTCGGATCGCGGCGCTGCTGCGCGACGTGCACGAGGACGCCGCGCGGACCGCCGTGGCCGAGACGATGGTCGCGTTCGGCGTCTACCGCTCCTACCTGCCCGAGGCGGGACGCGAGGCGTGGGACGCAGCCGTCGAGCGGGCCCGCGCGCGGCGGCCCGACGTCGACCCGGCGATCCGCGCCCTCGACCTCCAGGTGACGGAGGACCCGACCGGCGAGCTCGCGACCCGCATCCAGCAGACGTCGGGGATGGTCGTCGCCAAGGGGACAGAGGACACGACCTTCTACCGCTTCACCCGGTTCGCGGCGCTCAACGAGGTCGGCGGCTCCCCGGACGTCTGGGGCGTCGACGTCGAGGGCTTCCACGCGCTGGCCGCGGCGCGCGAGGCCGACCACCCGGCGGCCATGACCGCCCTGACGACGCACGACACGAAGCGGTCCGAGGACACCCGCGCGCGCATGCTGGTGCTCGCCGAGCTGGGCGAGGAGGTCACGTCGACCGTCGAGGACTGGTCGGCGCGCTGCGGGATCGACGAGCCGGCGCTCGACCTCCTCGCGTGGCAGACGCTGCTCGGAGCCTGGCCGATCAGCGACGAGCGGCTCTCGGACTACCTGCTGAAGGCCGCGCGCGAGTCGAAGGTCCGGACCACGTGGACCGAGACGGACGAGGCGTTCGAGGAGTCCGTCGCGACGTGGCCCGCGCGCGTGCGCTCCGAGCTCGGTCCGGAGGTGCAGGCCCTGGTCGGGACGATCCAGGCCCTCGGCTGGACGGTGTCGCTGTCGCAGAAGCTGCTGCAGCTGGCGGGCCCCGGCGTCCCCGACGTCTACCAGGGCACGGAGGGCTGGGACTTCTCCCTCGTGGACCCCGACAACCGACGTCCCGTCGACCACGACGCGTTCCGCACCCTGCTGCGTCGCCTCGACGACGGCTGGCTGCCCGAGGTCGACGCGTCGGGCGCGGCGAAGACGTCGCTCGTGCGTCGGGTGCTGCGACTCCGCAGGGACCGGCCCGACCTGTTCCGCGGGTACACCCCGCTGGCGGCGTCGGGACCGGCTGCCGAGCACGCGCTCGCGTTCGGCCGCAGCGACGACCTGGTCGCCGTCGCGACCCGTCTCCCGGTCGGGCTCGAGCGGCGCGGCGGCTGGGGCGAGACCACCCTCCCCCTCGAGACGGGGTCGTGGATCGACGTGCTGACGGGTGCCACGTCCGCGGGCGGCGACGTCCGGCTCGCCGACCTCCTGGCCACCTACCCCGTCGCCCTCCTCACCCGCCCCCCGCTGGTCGAGTAGCGGCCACGCGCTGGGGGCACCTCCCGCTTGCGGGGGCGGAACGAGCGACGTGGCCGCGTATCGAGGTCACCCGGCAACGGCTCAGCGCAAGGCGACCCACGCTGATCCGCCGAGACTGGTCTCGATACGTCTCCGCCACGCTCGTTCCTCACGGGCGTCGACTACTCGACCAGCGAGGTGCTCGCCCGGGTCGCGGGACGGCGCAGCGCGCCTAGGCTCAGAGCATGGAGTTCAGGTACCTCGGGAACAGCGGCCTCAAGGTCAGCGAGATCATCTACGGCAACTGGCTGACCCACGGCTCGCAGGTCGAGAACGACGCGGCCACGGCGTGCGTGCGGGCCGCGCTCGACGCGGGCATCACGACGTTCGACACCGCCGACGTCTACGCCAACGGCAAGGCCGAGAGCGTGCTCGGCGAGGCGCTGAAGGGCGAGCGGCGCGCGTCGCTGGAGATCCTCACCAAGGTCTACTGGCCCACCGGGCCCGGCGGACCGAACGACACCGGCCTCTCCCGCAAGCACATCATGGAGTCGATCGACGGCTCGCTGCAGCGGCTCCAGACCGACTACGTCGACCTCTACCAGGCGCACCGGTACGACCACGAGACGCCGCTGGAGGAGACGATGCAGGCGTTCGCCGACGTCGTCCGCGCCGGCAAGGCGCACTACATCGGGGTCAGCGAGTGGACCGCCGAGCAGATCCGCGCCGGGCAGGAGCTCGCCCGCGACCTCGGCGTCCGGCTCGTCTCCAACCAGCCGCAGTACTCGATGCTGTGGCGGGTCATCGAGGGCGAGGTCGTGCCTGTCAGCCGCGAGCTGGGCCTCTCGCAGATCGTCTGGTCGCCGATCGCGCAGGGTGTGCTCACCGGCAAGTACGAGCCCGGTGCCGCGCCGCCCGAGGGCAGCCGCGCCACCGACGAGAAGGGCGGCGCCGACATGATCAAGCGCTTCCTCGACGACGAGGTGCTCACCGCCGTGCAGGGGCTGCGTCCCGTCGCCGACGACCTCGGCATCACCATGGCCCAGCTCGCCATCGCGTGGGTGCTCGCGAACGACAACGTCGCCGGCGCGATCGTCGGCGCCTCGCGCCCGGAGCAGGTCGAGTCGAACGCGGCCGCCAGCGGGATCACCCTCGACGACGACGTGCTCGCGACCATCGACGAGGTGCTGGGCAGCATCCCGACGACCGACCCGAGCACGACGGCGTCGCCGCCCACGCGGGTGGTCTGAGCGTGGCCGTCACCCTCTGGGCCCCCGACCACGACCGCGTCCGCGTGCGGATCGACGGCGTCGAGCACCGCATGCAGGCGTGGGAGCCCGGCGAGGCGCGCTCGGGGTGGTGGTGGCACGACGTCGACCTCGCGCCGGGCACCGACTACGCGTTCCTGCTGGGCGACGACGACACCCCGCTGCCCGACCCTCGCTCCGTCTGGCAGCCGCACGGCGTGCACGCGGCGTCACGTACCTACGACCACGACGCGTTCGCGTGGACGGACGACGGCTGGGAGGGTCGCGCCCTGCGCGGTGCCGTGATCTACGAGCTGCACGTCGGCACGTTCACGCCCGGTCGCACCTTCGACGCCGCCGTCGAGCGGCTCGACCACCTCGTCGACCTGGGCGTCGAGCTGGTCGAGGTGCTGCCGGTCAACAGCTTCGACGGCCCGTACGGCTGGGGCTACGACGGCGTGCTGTGGGGCGCGGTGCACGAGCCGTACGGCGGACCCGACGGCTTCAAGCGGTTCGTCGACGCCTGCCACGCCCGGGGCCTCGGCGTCGTGCTCGACGTCGTCTACAACCACCTCGGCCCGTCCGGCGCGTACCTCGACCGCTTCGGTCCGTACTTCGCCGGCGAGAACGACTGGGGCCCCGGCCTCAACCTCGACGGCGAGGGCTCCGACGAGGTGCGGCGCTACGTGCTCGACAACGCGCTCTCGTGGTTCGAGGACTTCCACGTCGACGCGCTGCGCCTCGACGCCGTGCACGCGCTGTCCGACGCGAGGGCTCTGACCATCCTCGAGGAGCTGTCGCTGGAGACCGCTCGGGCGTCGCAGCGCCTGGGCCGACCGCTCTCACTCGTGGCGGAGTCCGACCGCAACGACCCGCGCACGGTCGTCCCGCGCGACCAGCACGGCCTGGGCATGGACGCGCAGTGGGCCGACGACGTGCACCACGCGCTGCACGTGGCGCTGACCGGCGAGACCGACGGCTACTACGCCGACTTCGCCGAGCCCGGCGCGCTCGCCAAGGTGCTGCGCGGCGCGTTCTTCCACGACGGCACCTGGTCGTCCTTCCGCGGCCGCACGCACGGGCGTCCGGTCGACGTCCACGCCGCGCCGGGCCACGCGTTCGTGACCTACCTGCAGGACCACGACCAGGTCGGCAACCGGGCCACGGGCGACCGCATCTCCGACACGGTCTCGCCGGACCTGCTGGCCTGCGGGGCGGCGCTGGTGCTGCTCGGACCGTTCACGCCGATGCTCTTCATGGGCGAGGAGTGGGCCGCGAGCACGCCGTGGCAGTTCTTCGCCTCCTTCCCCGACCCCGAGCTGGCCGAGGCCGTGCGCACCGGCCGTCGGCGCGAGTTCGGCCGGCACGGCTGGGGCGAGTCGGAGGTGCCCGACCCGATGGACCCCGCGACCCTCGAGCGCTCGACGCTGCGGTGGGCGGAGCTCGACGAGCCCCGGCACCGTGGCGTGCTGGAGGTCTACCGCTCGCTGGTCGCGCTGCGCCGCGCCCACCCCGAGCTGCGCGACCCCTCCCTCGTCGACACGAGGGTCGAGGTCGCCGACGACGACCGCCGCGTGCTCCTGCACCGCGGTCCGTTCGTCGTCGACGTCGACCTGGACGCCGAGCGGGCCGAGGTGCGCCGCGGCGACGAGGTGGTCTGGTCGTCCGGCGAGCGCTGAGGCCGCGCCCGCCGCACACTGAGGCATGAGCGACATGCCGAGCGAGGATCCTCGCAAGCACGAGGACTGGGACGACGACCAGAAGCACAAGAAGCAGGACCCGGGTGTCGAGGGCGACGTCGACGACCCGGACGCCCCCGCCCCCTTCTCGGGTCCGTACTCCTGACCCCTCGCCCCTCGCTGGTCGAGCAGACCCACCCGCGACACCCTCGCCGGTCGAGCAGACCCACCCGCGACACCCTCGCTGGTCGAGTAGACCCTCCTGCGACGAAGGAGCATGGAGGGTCGTATCGAGACCACCCGGCAACGGCTCAGCGCGAGCCACGCCACCGGCAACCTCCACGACGTCACGACGGACCAGCCCGCACCGCACCCACCGCCTGAGAGACTGGGGCGCATGACGTCGAGCCCGCAGGACCTGCCCGTGCTCGCCGGCCGCCCGTTCCCGCTGGGCGCCCACCCGGAGGCGGGGGGTGTCCGGTTCGCCGTCGCGAGCAGCGTGGCCGAGCGCGTCGAGCTGTGCCTCGTCGACGACGACGGCAGCGAGCACCGCATCGAGCTGACCGAGCGCACCTTCGGGGTGTGGCACGGCCTCGTGCAGGGCGTCCTGCCCGGGCAGACGTACGGGTACCGCGTGCACGGCCCGTACGAGCCGAAGACCGGCCTGCGGTGCAACCCGCACAAGATCCTGCTCGACCCCTACGCGCGCCGGGTCACCGGCGCGCTCACGGACATGGCGGCCGCCCGCGGGTGGGCCGACGACCCCGAGGGGGTCGAGATGTCGAGCGTCGACTCCCTCGGCCACGTGCCGCTCGCCGTCGTCACGAGCCCCGGCGGACCCGACACCGGCACGAAGCCCGAGGTGCCGTTCGAGGAGACCGTCGTCCTCGAGCTGCACGTCAAGGGCTTCACCCAGCAGCACCCCGACGTCCCGGAGCACCTGCGCGGCACCTACCTCGGCCTCGCGCACCCCGCGGTGGTCGAGCACCTGCTGCGGCTCGGCGTCACCACGGTCGAGCTGCTGCCCGTGCAGGCGTTCACCGACGAGCCGTCGCTCGTGGCGGCCGGCCGGCACAACTACTGGGGCTACTCCCCCCTCGGCTACTTCGCGCCGCACCCGGGCTACGCGAGCGAGCCCGGGCGCGAGGTCGAGGAGTTCCGCACCATGGTCGCCGCGCTGCACGCCGCGGGCATCGAGGTCCTCGTCGACGTCGTCTACAACCACACGTGCGAGGGCGGCCCGGACGGACCGACGCTCAGCCTGCGCGGACTCGAGGCGCCGGCCTACTACCTGCACGACGACGACGGGCACATGGCCGACATCACCGGCTGCGGGAACACGCTGGAGGCCGGGTCGCCCGCGGTGGTCCGCCTCGTCACCGACTCGCTGCGCTACTGGGCCACCGAGCTCGGCGTCGACGGATTCCGCTTCGACCTCGCCTCCACGATGGGCCGGCCGCACGGCGGCGCCTTCGACCGCGACAGCACCCTCCTGACCGCCATCACCACGGACCCGGTGCTCGCCCGCTGCAAGCTCGTCGCCGAGCCGTGGGACGCGACCGGCGAGGGGTACCGCGTCGGCGCGTTCGGTGCGCAGTGGGCCGAGTGGAACGGCATGTACCGCGACACGGTGCGCGACTTCTGGCGCGGCGCGTCGGCCGGCGTCGACCAGCTCGCGTACCGCCTGTCCGGCTCCTCCGACCTGTACGACCACACCCTGCGCCGACCGTGGCAGTCGATCAACTTCGTCACCGCCCACGACGGCTTCACGCTGCGCGACCTCGTCTCCTACGACCACAAGCACAACGAGGCGAACGGTGAGGACAACCGCGACGGGACCGACGACAACCGCTCCTGGAACCACGGCGTCGAGGGCGAGACCGACGACCCCGACGTGCTGACCCTGCGGACCCGTCAGGCGCGCAACCTGCTGGCCACGCTGATGCTGTCGACCGGCACCCCCATGTTCGTCGCCGGCGACGAGCGCTGGCGCACGCAGGGCGGGAACAACAACGCCTACTGCCTCGACGACCCGACCTCGTGGGTCGACTGGACGTCGACGCCCGAGAGCGACGCGATGCTCGCGTTCACGCGGCGCGTCGTGCACCTGCGCGCGAACAGCCCGGCGCTGCGGCAGGCGGAGTTCTTCGACGGCCGCACGACGCCGACCGGCCGGCCCGACCTCATCTGGCTGCGCCCCGACGGCCACGAGATGACCGAGCCCGACTGGCTCGACCCGGAGCGACGCACCCTCGGCATGTGGATCGACGGCTCCCACAGCCAGTCCCGCACGCGCGAGGGCGAGCTGCTCACCGACCACTCGTGGCTGCTCCTGCTGCACGCCGGGGCCGAGCCGGTCGACGTCGTCCTTCCGGGCCCGGAGTTCGGGGAGACGTTCGAGCCGACCCTCGACACGACGTCCGCGGACGGGTCGCCGGCCTCGACCGACCCGTTTCCCGCGGGAGGACGGGTGACGGTGCAGGGTCGATCGCTCCTGCTGCTGAAGGCGCCGCGCCAGGACTGAGGCCTCGGCGGATCGCGCAACCCCCCGAACCTGGGTACGTTCGAGACGGCGGCCGACGAGTCGTCCGACGCGAGCGACGGGAGTGCACCGCATGACGGACCGGATCGGCATCGACGACGTCCGACCCTTGTCCGGCGACGGGACCTACCCGTCGAAGGCGGTCGTCGGCGAGCACGTCCCCGTGCGGGCCACCGTCTGGCGCGAGGGTCACGACGCCGTGGCGGCCACCGTCGCCTGGCGCGGGCCGGGCGAGCGGCGCGACCGCACCGTGCGGATGCATGAGCAGGGCACCGGCCTCGACCTCTTCGCCGCCACGATCGTCCCCGACGCCGAGGGCCTGTGGACCTTCCGCGTCGACGCCTGGAGCGACCCGTGGGCCACCGCGGTGCACGCCCTCGAGGCGAAGCTGGCCGCGGGCCAGACCCCGGCGGAGCTGGCCAACGACCTCGAGATCGCCGCGCGCCTGCTCGACGAGGTCGCGGCGCGCCGCGACCGGCGCGCCGAGGCGGGCACGCTGGCCGGTGCGGCTGCGGCGCTGCGCGACGACACCCTGCCGCTGGGCGCCCGTGTGGGCCCGGCGCTGGACACCGCCGTCCGCACGGTCATGCACGACCACCCCGTGCGCCAGCTCCTCACCCGTGGACCGGTCCGTCGCGTGTGGGTCGACCGCCACCGCGCGGCGTTCGGCTCCTGGTACGAGTTCTTCCCCCGGTCCACCGGTGGCGTCGACGCCGACGGGCGACCGGTGCACGGCACCTTGCGCACGGCCGCCGAGGCGCTCGACCGGGTGGCCGCGATGCAGTTCGACGTGGTCTACCTGCCCCCGATCCACCCGATCGGGCGCGAGAACCGCAAGGGTCCGAACAACACCCTCACGCCCGGGCCCGACGACGTCGGCTCGCCCTGGGCCATCGGTGCCGCCGAGGGCGGTCACGACGCGATCCACCCCGAGCTCGGCGACGACGCCGACTTCGCCGCGTTCGTGGCACGGGCCGAGGAGCTCGGGATGGAGGTGGCCCTCGACCTCGCCCTCCAGGCCGCGCCCGACCACCCCTGGGTCCGTGAGCACCCCGACTTCTTCACGACGCTGCCCGACGGCACCATCGCCTACGCCGAGAACCCGCCGAAGAAGTACCAGGACATCTACCCTCTGAACTTCGACCTCGACCCCGACGGCATCTACGCCGAGGTGCTGCGCGTGACGCTGCACTGGGTCGAGCGCGGGGTGCGCATCTTCCGCGTCGACAACCCGCACACGAAGCCGCCGAGCTTCTGGGCGTGGCTGATCGCCGAGGTCAAGGAGCGCCACCCCGACGTGCTGTTCCTGTCCGAGGCGTTCACGCGGCCGGCGCGGCTCTGGGGGCTCGCGCGCCTGGGCTTCACGCAGAGCTACACGTACTTCACCTGGCGCACGACGAAGGAGGAGATCGTCGAGTTCGGCGAGGACCTGCGCGACCACTGGGACGAGGGTCGCGGCAACCTCTTCGTCAACACGCCCGACATCCTTCCCGAGCACCTGCAGGTGGGTGGCCCGGGCATGTTCGCGCTGCGCGCCGCGCTGGCTGCCACGCTCGCCCCCACCTGGGGCGTCTACTCCGGGTACGAGCTGTTCGAGGCCGAGCCCCTCCGCCCCGGCGCGGAGGAGTACCTGCACTCCGAGAAGTTCGAGCTGCGTCCGCGCGACTACGCCGCCGCGCTGGCCGAGGGACGCTCGCTGGAGCCCTGGATCACCCGCCTCAACGAGATCCGCCGCGCCCACCCGGCCCTGCAGCAGATGCGCACCCTGCACTTCCACCACGTCGACCACGACGCGCTGCTCGCCTGGTCGAAGCAGGACCCCGCGACCGGGGACCTCGTCGTCGTGGTGCTCTCGCTCGACCCGCACGACGCCCGCGAGGGCACGGTCTTCCTCGACCTCGACGTGCTCGGCCTGTCGCCCGACGCCGAGCTCGTCGCCCACGACGAGGTGACCGGCGAGACCTACGCCTGGGGCCCGGCCACCTACGTACGCCTCGACCCGGCCCGCGCGCCCGCGCACATCCTGCACGTGACCCCCCGATGACCCCGCGCCCCCTCCTGGGAGGAGACCAGATGGCCGACGCACCCCCCGAGGCGACAGCACCCGACGCTGCGCTCGACGGGCTCGAGCAGACCCCGCACACCGGTGAGGACGTCGCCGCCGACGGGACGCTCTCCGAGCCGAGCGCCGACGACTTCGGCCACGCCGAGCAGGCCCCGTCGGACCCCGAGTGGTTCAAGCGCGCCGTGTTCTACGAGGTGCTGGTCCGCGCGTTCAACGACTCCAACGGCGACGGCACGGGCGACCTGCGCGGCCTCGCCGACAAGCTCGACTACATCCAGTGGCTCGGCGTCGACTGCCTGTGGCTGCCCCCGTTCTACGCCTCGCCGTTGCGCGACGGCGGGTACGACATCAGCGACTTCCGCGCGGTGCTGCCGGAGTTCGGCACGGTCGAGGACTTCGTGCACCTGCTGGAGGAGGCGCACCGCCGCGGCATCCGGGTGATCACCGACCTCGTGCTCAACCACACCTCCGACGCGCACCCCTGGTTCCAGGCGTCGCGCCAGGACCCGGAGGGACCGTACGGCGACTTCTACGTGTGGAGCGACACCGGCACCGAGTACAGCGACGCACGCATCATCTTCGTCGACACGGAGACGTCGAACTGGACGTACGACCCGGTGCGCGGCCAGTTCTTCTGGCACCGCTTCTTCAGCCACCAGCCCGACCTGAACTTCGAGAACCCCGCCGTCCGCGAGGCCATGCTCGACGTGCTGCGCTTCTGGCTCGACCTCGGCATCGACGGCTTCCGGCTCGACGCGGTGCCCTACCTCTTCGAGGAGGAGGGCACGAGCAGCGAGAACCTGCCGCGCACCCACGAGTACCTCAAGGAGGTGCGCGCGACGATCGACCGCGAGTTCCCGGGGCGCGTGCTGCTCGCCGAGGCGAACCAGTGGCCGTCGGACGTCGTGGAGTACTTCGGCGACCCCGAGGTCGGCGGCGACGAGTGCCACATGGCCTTCCACTTCCCGCTGATGCCGCGGATCTTCATGGCCGTGCGCCGCGAGTCGCGCTTCCCCGTCTCCGAGATCCTGGCGCAGACGCCGCCGATCCCTGCCGGCACCCAGTGGGGCATCTTCCTGCGCAACCACGACGAGCTGACCCTAGAGATGGTCACCGACGACGAGCGCGACTACATGTACCGCGAGTACGCCCGCGATCCGCGGATGAAGGCCAACATCGGCATCCGCCGACGGCTCGCCCCGCTGCTGGAGAACGACCGCAACCAGCTCGAGCTGTTCACCGCACTGCTGCTGAGCCTGCCGGGATCCCCGGTGCTCTACTACGGCGACGAGATCGGGATGGGCGACAACATCTGGCTCGGCGACCGCGACGCGGTCCGCACGCCGATGCAGTGGTCGCCGGACCGCAACGCGGGCTTCTCCCGGTCCGACCCCGGTCGCGTCTACCTGCCGCCGATCATGGACCCCACCTACGGCTACGAGGCGGTCAACGTCGAGGCGCAGATGGGCAACTCGGCGTCGCTGCTGTCGTGGACGCGGCGGATGATCGAGGTGCGGAAGCAGCACCTGGCCTTCGCCGAGGGCGACTTCGTCGACCTGGGCGGCTCCAACCCGAGCGTCCTCGCCTACCAGCGCGTCTGGACCCGCCCGGACGGCGAGCGCGACGTCGTGCTGTGCGTCAACAACCTGTCCCGCTTCCCCCAGCCCGTCGAGCTCGAGCTCGGCGAGCACGAGGGGTGCACCCCCGTCGAGCTGACCGGCAGCGTGCGCTTCCCGCGCGTCGGGGAGCTGCCCTACCTGCTGACCCTGCCGGGCCACGGCTTCTACTGGTTCCAGCTGGTCGAGCTCGGCGACGAGGGCGAACGAAGGAGCATGCTGTGAGCCAGCCCGTGACCCAGCACGACGTCGACCAGGTCGCCGCGGCCCTGCCCGGCTGGCTGCCCTCCCAGCGGTGGTTCGGGGGCAAGGACCGCGAGGTGACCACCGTGCGGCCGCTGGCCTGGACCGTCGTCGAGGACGGAGACCCGACCCTCGTGCACCTCGTGGTCGAGGTCGGGCAGGACGACCGCACCGAGCCCTACCAGCTGCTGCTGGGGCGACGCAGCGACGGCCTGCCGGACGTCCCGGCGGCCGCGGCGATCGGGGTCGAGGACGGTCCCGTCTGGTACGAGGCCAGCGGCGACGCCGACCTCACCGGCGTGCTGCTCGACCACGTGGCCGCCGGCGACGTCGTGGGCGACCTGCGGTTCGAGCCCGAGCCGGGCGCCGAGCTCGTGACCGGGCTGCGCGCCCACCCGATCACGTCGGAGCAGAGCAACACCTCGCTCGTGTACGGCGGCCAGTACATCCTCAAGCTCTTCCGGCGGCTGACGCCGGGCACGAACAAGGACCTCGTGCTGCACCGTGCGCTGCGCGAGGTCGGGTCGGCGCACGTCGCCGAGCCGCTCGGCGCGATCAGCGGGGTGCTGGGTGACGACGAGGTCACCTTCGCGATGCTGCAGCGGTTCCTGCCCGACGCCGCCGACGGCTGGGTCATGGCCACCACGAGCGTCCGCGACTACATGGCCGACGACGCGGGGCTGCCGCCCGGCGACCTCGGTGGCGACTTCTCCGGCGAGGCCTACCGGCTCGGTCGCGCCGTGGCCGACGTCCACGCCGACCTCGCCCGCGCCCTGGGCACCGAGACGGCCGCGAGCGACGACCTCGCCCGCACGGTCGGGGCGATGGAGCGTCGGCTCGACCGGGTGGCCGCCGTGGTCCCCGCCCTGCGGGAGCACGCCGACGGCATCCGCGCGGCCTTCCAGTCCGTCGCCGACGTCGAGCTGCGGCAGCCGCTGCAGCCCGTCCACGGCGACCTGCACCTCGGCCAGGTGCTGCGCACCGTCGCCGGGTGGCTCGTCCTGGACTTCGAGGGGGAGCCCGCGGCCAGCCTCGCGGAGCGCTCGGCGCTGCGCTCGCCGTTGCGCGACGTCGCCGGCATGCTCCGCTCCTTCGACTACGCCGCCCACCAGCTGCTCGTGGGCCAGCCGCACGACGCCGACCGCCGCGAGCGCGCCGACGCGTGGGCCGTCCACAACCGGACCGCGTTCTGCGACGGCTACGCCAAGGCGGCCGGGCACGACCCGCGCGACGAGGCCGTGCTGCTGCGCGGGTTCGAGCTCGACAAGGCGGTCTACGAGGTGGGCTACGAGCACGCCAACCGGCCCGACTGGACCGACGTGCCGCTCGGCTCCATCGCCCGCATCCTCACCGAGGAGGCCTGACATGACGTCCGGAAGCATCCCCACCGGCAGCACCCCCGACGGCAACACCCCCGACGGCGGGGCGTCCACCAGCGGCGAGCCCGCGGACGGCTGGCCCGTCGCGGTCGGCGAGCTCGACCTGCACCTCATCGGCGAGGGTCGCCACGAGCGGCTCTGGGACGTGCTGGGCGCCCACGTCCGCACCCACGACGGCACCGACGGCCCCGTGGAGGGCACCTCGTTCGCGCTCTGGGCCCCGAACGCCCGCAGCGTGCAGCTCGTCGGCGACTTCAACGGCTGGGACGGCGGCGCGCACGCCATGCGACCGCTCGGCGGACCGGGTGTCTGGGACCTGTTCGTCCCGGGCGTCGGCGCCGGCACCCGGTACAAGTTCCGCGTCGAGGGTGCCGACGGCGCCTGGCACGAGAAGATCGACCCGCTCGCCTTCGGCACCGAGGTGCCGCCCGCGACGGCGTCGGTCGTCGTCGAGCCCGCGCACCGCTGGCGCGACGACGCCTGGGTCGAGCAGCGCGACGCGACCCGCTGGGCCGAGGCCCCCGTGAGCATCTACGAGGTGCACCTCGGGTCGTGGCGACCCGGGCTCACGTACCGCGAGCTCGCCGAGGAGCTGGGCGACTACCTCCTCGAGATGGGTTTCACCCACGTCGAGCTGCTGCCGGTCGCCGAGCATCCCTTCGGCGGCTCCTGGGGCTACCAGGTCACGTCGTACTACGCGCCGACGTCGCGGTTCGGATCGCCCGACGACTTCCGCTGGTTCGTCGACGAGCTGCACCAGCGGGGCCTCGGGGTCATCGTCGACTGGGTGCCTGCGCACTTCCCGAAGGACGAGTGGGCCCTCGCCCGCTTCGACGGCACCCCGCTCTACGAGCACCCGGACCCCCGCCGCGGCGAGCAGCCCGACTGGGGCACGTACGTCTTCGACTTCGGTCGCCCGGAGGTGCGCAACTTCCTCGTCGCCAACGCACTGTTCTGGCTCGAGGAGTTCCACCTCGACGGCCTCCGCGTCGACGCCGTCGCGTCGATGCTCTACCTCGACTACTCGCGCAACGACGGCGAGTGGGTGCCCAACAAGCACGGCGGACGCGAGAACCTCGAGGCCGTGCAGCTGTTGCAGGAGCTCAACGCGACGGTCTACAAGCACCACCCCGGCGTGATGATGGTCGCCGAGGAGTCGACGGCGTGGCCGGGGGTCAGCGCACCCACCGACGCGGGCGGGCTCGGCTTCGGCTTCTAGTGGAACATGGGCTGGATGCACGACACGCTCTCCTACCTGGGCCACGACCCCGTGCACCGCTCGTACCACCACGGGGAGATGACGTTCGCCATCGACTACGCCTGGACCGAGAACTTCGTGCTGCCGCTCTCCCACGACGAGGTCGTGCACGGCAAGGGGTCGTTGTGGGGCCGGATGCCGGGCGACGCGTGGAACAAGGCGGCCGGCGTGCGCTCCCTGCTGGCGTTCATGTGGGCCCACCCCGGCAAGCAGATGCTGTTCATGGGCGGGGAGTTCGGGCAGGAGGGCGAGTGGGCGGAGTCCCGCGGGCTCGACTGGGACGAGCTGCGCGACCCGCTGCACGCGGGCGTCCTCGAGCTGGTCGCCGACCTGAACCAGACGTACCGCTCGATGCCGGCGCTCCACACCGCCGACACCACCCCCGACGGCTTCCGGTGGATCGACGCGTCGGACGTCGCGGGGAACGTCGTGTGCTTCCTGCGGATCGGCAGCGACGGGTCGCAGCTGGCGTGCCTGGCGAACTTCTCCGGCGCGCCGCACCACGACTACCGCGTGGGGCTGCCGCTCCTGGGCCGGTGGCGCGAGGTGCTGAACACCGACGCGCAGGCGTACGGCGGCTCCGGGGTGGGCAACCTCGGTGCTGTGGAGGCCGAGGGCGTGCCGCACCACGGCTTCGCCGCGTCGGCGTCCGTGCAGCTGCCTCCGGCCGGGGTGCTCTGGCTGGTGCCCGACGCCACCTAGGGTGGGCGCATGACGACGTGGGGTGCCTCGAGCGAGGTCGGCCGCCTGCGGACGGTGCTGCTGCACCGGCCGGGCCAGGAGCTCGCGCGGCTGACGCCGCGTAACAACGACTCGCTGCTGTTCGACGGCATCCCCTGGCTGGGGCGCGCCCAGGACGAGCACGACGCGTTCGCGCAGGCGCTGCGCGACCACGACGTCGAGGTGCTGTACCTCGTCGAGCTGCTCACCGAGACCCTCGAGCAGGCCGACGCGCGGGCCGAGATCGTCGAGAGCACGACGTCGACGCTGCACCTCGGCGACAGCCTGCGTCGCTACCTGGTGGCCGCGCTGTCGGACCTCGCGCCCGCCGACCTCGCCGCGGTCGTGACCGCGGGCCTGCGCAACGACGAGGTCGCGCACCGCAGCATCGTCACGAGCCTGCTGCGTCCCGACGACTTCCTCGTCGACCCGCTGCCCAACCTGCTCTTCACCCGCGACTCCTCCGTCTGGCTGCCCGACCGGGTGGCCGTGACGAGCCTGGCGATGCCGGCGCGCGTCCGCGAGACGCAGCTGACCGGCCTCGTCTACGCCCACCACCCGCGCTTCGCAGGCGTCGAGCGCGTCCACGGCCCGCACCTGGAGCACCTGGAGGGCGGTGACGTGCTGCTGCTCGCGCCCGGCGTCGTCGCGGTCGGGGTCGGGGAGCGGACCACCCCGGCCGGGTTCGAGCGGTTCGCGGCGCAGGTGCTGGCGCCCGGCGGGGGTGCGGGGCCGGGGGCCGCAGGAGGTGGAGCGCTCGCCGAGACGGTCCTGGCGGTGCCGATCGCCCAGGAGCGCGCCACGATGCACCTCGACACGATCGTCACGATGGTCGACGTCGACACCGTCGTGATCTACCCGAACATGGCCGACCAGCTGCGCGCGCTGGCGGTGACCCTCGACGACGACGGCGACCTGCGGGTCGGTCCGGAGCGGTCGTTCTTCGCCGCCGCGGCCGACGCGATGGGCATCGAGCGCCTGCACCGCATCGACACCGGCCTCGACCCGGTGACCGCCGAGCGGGAGCAGTGGGACGACGGCAACAACACCCTCGCCATCGACGCCCGTCTCGCCGTCGCCTACGAGCGCAACGAGCAGACCAACGCCCGCCTGGAGGAGCACGGCATCGAGGTCGTGGCCATCAGCGGCTCCGAGCTCGGGTCGGGCCGCGGCGGCCCGCGCTGCATGTCCTGCCCCGTCCTCCGCGACTGACCCACCCTCCCCCCACCCTCGCCGCCCTTGGGGTTGGGCCCCACCCAAAGGGTGACTCACCCACCCAGCGCTGGGGTGGGGTGAATCCTTCGGGTGGGGGTGATGAGCGGCGGTGACGTCGGTCAGCGTCCCCCGCGGGCGGACGTCGGGCGGACATTCTTCGGGTGGGGCCCCACCCAAAGAATGCGTCCCACCTCAGCGCGGGGGTGGGAGGTCACTCTTGGGGTGGGGCCCCACCCCAAGGGTGCGCGGGATGGGTCAGGCGAGGGTGACCTGGGGCGCGTAGAGGGCCATGGCGTCGAGGGCGCGACGGTGGTTCTCGAGCGTCGAGCCGGCGCATGCGTCGACGGCCACCCGCACGGTGGCTCCGGCGTCGGCGGCGGCGAGCACGGTCGACAGCACGCAGCAGTCGGTCGAGACGCCGGCGACGACGAGGTCCGGGGCCTCGCCGGTCACCGCCCGCACGACGTCCCACTTGCCGAAGGTCGGCGCCGCCACCACCGTCGACGCCGCCGCGACGTCGGCCAGCTCGGGCACGACGTCGAACATCGGGTCGTCGGCCGGCCGGTCGGCGAACGGCCAGGCGTCGAAGTAGGCCCGCCACGACCCGACCCGCTCGGCGTAGGGAGCCGGCACCCAGCGCGTGACGATCGTCGGCATCGTCGCCGCCAGGGCACGCACCGGCTCGAGGGTCGCGGCGAACATCGGCGAGCCCCACGGCGACGCGGGGTTGGCGAAGACCCGCTGCGGGTCGACGACCACCAACCAGGTCTGCGTCATGCCCCGACCCTCACGCGGCACCGGCCTCCTGGCGACGCACGGTCGAGCGCCGCGCGACGAGGGTGACGAGCAGCCCGATCGCGAAGGCGGCCAGCACGCCGAGGTTCGCGTACGGCCATGCACCGTCCCAACCGGCGCCGTCGGGCAGGCGGGCGCCGAGCCCGAACGGCTCGATGAGGTAGCCCTGCCAGTCGTTCCACGCCGTGCCGGAGATCTGGTTGACGACCAGGCCCCAGCCCACGACTGACGCGACGACCATCGTCACCACCGACGTCCACGCGACGGCGCCGTAGCGTCCCGAGGCGTCGAACAGCGCCGCCTCGTCGTAGTCGCGCCGTCGCAGGGCGATGTCGCCGATCATGATGCCGGCCCAGGCGGCGACGGGGACGCCGAGCGTGATGAGGAAGCTCTGGAAGGGGCCGAGGAACGTCTGCGCGACGAACACGACGTACACCGTGCCTGCCGTCAGGATGACGCCGTCGACGAGCGCGGCGGCCGGCCGCGGGATGCGCACGCCGAGGCTGAGGAGCGTCAGCCCGGAGGAGTAGATGCCGAGCACGGCGCCCGACACGAGCGCCAGCACCGACGCGACGAGGAACGGCACGAGGAACCAGGTGGGCAGGACCGACGCGAGCGTGCCGACGGGGTCGTTCACGATGCCCGCGCTGAGGGTGTCGGACGAGCCCGCGAGCAGGATGCCGTAGACCACGAGCACGACGGGCGCGAGCGCCCCGGCCAGCGTGTTCCACGCGACGATCTGCGCGCCCGACGTGTCGCGCCGCTGGTACCGCGACCAGTCCGCGGCGATGTTGATCCAGCCGAAGCCGAACCCGGTCATGACCATGACGAACGCCCCGACCATGGCCTGGCCGGAGCCGCCGGGCAACGACGTGACGCGGTCGAGGTCGATCTGGTCGAACGTGAGGAGGATGTAGCCGATGGTGGCGGCGCCGGTGAGCCAGGTCAGCACCGACTGCAGGCGCATGATCACGTGGTAGCCCGCGACCGACGCGGCGACGATCAGAGCGGCGATCACGGCGCAGGCGACGACCTTCGTGGCCGTGCCGCCGCCCCAGCCGAGCTCGCGCAGGACGGTGGCCGTGGCCAGGGTCGCGGTGATGGCCAGGAAGGTCTCCCAGCCGATGGAGATCAGCCAGCTGAAGACGCCGGGCAGCTTCTGGCCGACGACGCCGAACGGCGCGCGGCTCAGGATCATCGTGGGCGCCGAGCCGCGCTTGCCGGCGATCGCGACGAGCCCGCACGCCGCGAACGAGACCACGACGCCGAGGACGGTGACGACCACGGCCTGCGCCAGCGACAGCCGGAAGCCGAGCACGAAGCTGCCGTAGGAGATGCCGAACACCGACACGTTCGCGGCGAACCAGGGCCAGAACAGGTCCGACGGCTTCGCCGTGCGCTCCGCCTCGTCGACGATCTCGATGCCCGTGACCTCGATACCGGCCCGTCGGACCGCGTCCAGCTCGCTCATGGGGTCAGCGTCCCACGTCGAGGCCGACGCGTCTCCCCACCTCAAGGGGTGCGTCCCACCTCAGCGCTGCGGTGGGGAGTCACCCTTGGGGTGGGGCCCCACCCCAAGGGTGAGGGGGGCGTCGGGCCGGGGTCAGCGGATGGTGAGCTGACGGCTGGTGAGGTTGGCGCGGGCGTTGCGCTGCTCCTGGGTGAGGGGCGCGTCGTCGGCGATCGCACCCTCCAGCCGCTGGGCGAGGGCCGCGACGGGCTCCTCCAGCGCAGCCGCTCCGTCGTCGACGACGGCCGGGTCCATCTCCCACACCGGCACGAGCAGCCCGTGGGCGCGGAACATGCCGATGAGCTTCGTGCCGTCGCCGAGGGTCTCCTCGCCGGCGGCCGCGAGACGCGCGAAGCCGTCGAGCACCGTGGCCTCGCTCTCCGTGACGACCCAGCGCAGGTAGCGCTTGTCGCCCATGCGGACCCAGTAGGCCGCCTCGACCGAGGTCAGGCGCTCCGTGGGGGCGATCGACTCGTTCGCGGCGGCCAGCGCCTCGGAGCCCTCGGCGTCGGTGCCCTCGACCCAGAAGTCGAAGCCGTCGTGCGCCTCCACGTCGAACGACGACGCAGGGTCGACGATCTGCTGCAGCCGGTCGCCGACGCCCGGGTCGGTCAGGCGGACCGGGTTGCCGGGCTCGGTCTCGCGGGCGGCCTCGATGGCGCCGGCGAGGTCGCGGCTGACGTCGCCGTAGTTGTGCAGCACCTGCAGGCCGAGCCAGATCTCGCCGTCCGGCCGACGGATGCCGGCGCCGCCACCGGGCAGCAGCGAGCACACGCGCACCTGCTCGCCGTCGGTGAGCGTGACGGTGGCGGTCGCGGACGGCACGAACTCGCGCAGCGCGATCCAGTCACCCTCGTGCGGAAGGCCCTCGAACGTGCGGGCGACGAACGGCATGCGGGCCGGCTTCGGCGCCTTCGTGCGGCGCGACTTCTTTCCCATGGGTCGCACCCTAGCCAGGGGTGCAGCCGTCGGCAGGCCGCAGGGTCGCTGCTGGCCGTGGGGTGGTCAGCGGGCGAGCGGCAGCTCGGCGCCCACCCGAGTGCCGGCCGACATGTCGACCCACCAGCGGTCGGCGACGCGGTTGATGATCGACAGCCCCCGACCGCTGAGCGAGTCCTCGTCGAAGTCGATCGGCTTGAGCGAACCGCCCTGGCCGTCGTCGTGGACGCTGATCTCGAGCAGCTGCCGCTCGGGGTCGATGGTCCACGCCAGCTCCATCGTGCCGTCGTCGGACGGCTGGCCGTGCGCGACGGCGTTGGCGACCATCTCGCTCAGCACGATGAGGGCGTCGTCGATGACGGTCGACGACGCGCGGTGCACGGTGAGGAAGCCGGCGAGCTTGGTGCGGGCGATGCTCGGCGTCGACGGCTCGAAGGGCAGACGCACGGTGGCGGAGGGACGGGTGGTCGCCGCGGCGTTGCCGTCGACCTGTTCTCCGCCCGGGTGCATATAGTCCAAAGTAACCAGTCAGCAGCCGATAATCCAGCCCGTGTGGCCCACCTCCCGCCGCGGACGCCGCGCGCGACCTGCTCCGCACGGGCGCCAGACCTTTCAGGAGCCCCCGTGGACGTGCCCACGACGACCGTTGCCGACCTGCCCGACCCGCTGCCCGACGACCTCGTCGTGCTGGACGTCCGCGAGCCCCACGAGTGGGAGGCCGGCCACGTCCCGGGCGCCGTGCACGTGCCGCTCGGCGACCTCCCCGCGCGCGTCGGCGAGCTCGACCCGCAGGCCCGCACGCTCGTCGTCTGCCACCTCGGCGGTCGGTCGGCGCGGGCCACGGCATGGCTCGGGCAGCAGGGGCACGACGTCGTCAACCTGGCCGGCGGCATGGACGCCTGGGAGGCCGCGGGTCGTCCCACCGAGAGCTGAGCGTCCCCGGACGCGGAAAGGCCCCCTGGACCGTGTGGTCCGGGGGGCCTCTCCGTGGCTGACGGGCCTAGCTCACTTGGCGGCAGCCTTGAGCTTCGAGCCGGCGCTCACCTTCACGCCGTAGCCGGCGGGGATGTCGATCGTCTCACCGGTCGCGGGGTTGCGACCCGTGCGCGCGGCGCGCGAGACGCGCTCGACCGAGAGGATGCCGGGGATGGCGACCTTCTCGCCCTTGCTGACGGCGTCGATGAGGACGTCGGCCAGCGCGCTGAGGACGTCGTCGGCGGTGGACTTGGTGGTGTCGGCCTTCTCGGCGAGGGCCGAGACGAGGTCGCTGCGGGAGATAGCCACGGGGACTCCTAGAGAGTTCGGATGTTGTGCGCTCAGCAGTCTAGGCAGGAAACCCCGACATTCCGGTGCACCCCGGCCCCTACGGCGTGCCTCGTGCCCGTGATATCGGGCCCTGGAGGGCGTCCCAGTCGGGGCCGGGAGCGTCGACGAGGCTCCGCAGGGCTCCCAGGTACCGCTCCCGGGGCCACCGCACGACGCCGAGCGACTCCAGGTGCGGGGTCGCCCACTGCACGTCGACGAGCCCGTCCGGCCCCACCGCGTCGACGAGCGCCACCAGCGCCACCTTCGACGCGTCGCGCGCGTGGTGGAACATCGACTCGCCCGCGAACAGGCGTCCGACCGAGAGCCCGTACAGCCCGCCGACGAGGTTGCCGTCGGCGTCGCGGGTCTCGACGGAGTGCGCCCAGCCGAGCTCGTGCAGGCGCACGTACGCGTCACGGATGCCGCGGTCGATCCAGGCGCCGGGTCGGCTGGGGTCGGCGCAGGCGTCGACCACCTCGGCGAACGCGGTGTCGATCGTGACCGTCATCCGTCGCACCGCCTGGCGCAGCGACCGCGAGACGCGCAGCGCCGACGGCTCGAGCACACCGCGCTCGACCGGCGACCACCACAGCAGGTCCCCCTCGTCCGGCATGGGGAACGCGCCGTGCCGGTAGGCCTCGACCACCGTCGACGGCTCGAGGTCGGCACCGGCGGCGACGCAGTCGGACCGGGGCCAGAGGTCGGGGCGGAACTCCCACGGGGTCGGGGGCAGCGGCACGGCGGGCACGTCAGGCCTCCAGCACGCGGCTCAGGTGGTGCGCAGGCATCTCGCCCCACTCGCGCCACTCCTCGTCGGTGGCCCCCTCGAGGGAGTCCCACCAGGTCAGGGCCCGGTTGACGGGCTGCGTGAAGGCCGTGGCGGCGCGCAGCTCGGCGAGGTCGCGCGGGTCGGCGACGTCGGACCACATCTCGGAGTAGGTGGCGAGCACGTCGTCCCAGGCCAGCGTGCTGCGCGTCGTGATCCAGCCGTAGGGGACGCTCAGGACCTCGAGCGCGTGGGACCACTGCAGGTCGCCGAAGTCGAACACGCGCAGGTCGGCGAAGGCGTTCCACGGGTGCACGTCACCATGCTGCACGGTGACCGGGACGCTCGACGACGCGAGGCGGGCGACGGCCTCGAGCAGCTGGTCGCGACGTGCGGCGAGCGCGGTGGCTCCGGCGTGGTCGAGGGACGAGGGGTGCTCGGCCGGCAGCGTCGCCAGCCGCTCGAGCAGGGCGTCGAAGCGTGCCGGGACGGTCTCGGGCGAGCAGTCGGGGACACCGGTCGCGAGCACGACGTCGCGCTGGTCGACGAGCCGACGCTGCAGCCGAGCGGTGGCGATCATGACGCCCCGCCAGTCGGCGAGGGTCGGCTCGCGGGAGTCGCCGAGCGTCACGCCACGGTCGGCGGTGAGCATCCACCCCCGCGCGGCGTCGACCGCGAGCGGCGCGGCCACCTGGTCGGGCGCGACGTCGGCCAGCAGCGCGTGCAGCACGGGCTCGAACGCCATCGACCGGCAGTTCGCCTTGAACCACAGACGCCCGCGGTCGGTCGGCACGACCAGCTGTGTCGACCACGGCCGTACACGACGCTGCTCGATGGGGCCGGCGAGCGCGTGCCCGGCCTCCTCCGCGCGGGCATGGATCCAGCCGTGCGCCTCCTCGAGCCAGCCCGAGGAGGTGACACGTCGGCTGAACGCCTGGTCCATGGGCCGAGCGTAGGGCCCGCGGCTGTTCGGGGGGCGGACCTCGGCCGCGTCCCTAGGATGGGGGCATGGCTGGACTTCGAGGCAGGGCCGCGGTCGCGGCGACGAACAAGATCGCTCCGCAGGTGGCCGGCGGGTTCGTCCGTCAGGTCCTGGACCGGGCGATCGACGGCGTCGGCCCGCTCCCGTCGGCCCGCAAGGCCGCCGACGCCCACCTCGTCGACACCGACGGTGACGTCGAGGCGGCGATCACGCGTCTCGTGCGCCGGCACACCGCGCTGGCCGGCGCGCAGGGCTTCGTGACCAACCTCGGTGGCATCGCGGCGGTGGCCGTGTCGGTGCCGGCGAACGTCGTCGGCGTCACGCTGGTGCAGGCGCACATGGTCGCGGGCGTGGCCGCGCTGCGCGGCTACGACCTCACCGACCCGCGGGTGCGCAACGCGATCCTGGTCTGCATGCTCGGCGAGGATGCCGTGAAGGACCTGCTGAAGTCGGGCAAGCTGCCGTCGCCGCCGATGACGCTCGCGACGTCGCCCGTGCACTCCCCCGAGCTCGACCGGATCATCTCCCACGAGGTCACGGCCGAGCTCGTCACCCGCACGGTCGGCCGCCGCGCTGTCACCCTCGTCGCACGCCGCGTGCCGCTCATCGGCGGCGCCGTCGCGGGCGGGTCCGACGGGTGGTCGACCCACCAGATCGGGCAGTACGCCGCTCGCGAGCTGAAGGACCGCAACATCCCGAAGCGGCAACGCTGAACCCAATCGTTGCTGATTCCCATGAACTGATGGGAATCAGCACCTGACCATGGTTCTTCCTCACTCACCCGCGGATGATTCCGAGGGTGAGCGGGGGATTCCCATCACTTCATAGGAATCAGCAGCCTGACCGGGACCACGGGTCAGGACTCGACGGCCTCCACCGGCTGGCGCAGGATCGTCCGCAGGCGCTCCGGGGCGGTGCGCCGCGGGTCGCCGAGGTAGATCTCGTGGTGGCGGCCCGTCATGCGCAGACCTGCCGCGGGGATCTCGACGTCGTGCATCCGGGCGAGCACCGGGCCCTCGTCGTCGTAGGGGCCGACGTGGAGCGTCTGCATGCAGAGGCCCTCGTCCAGCACGCGCAGGTCGACCCGCTCCAGGCCGCCCAGGTCGGGCTTCTTGCGCGCCACGGTCGCGACGGCGTCGGCGAACGCGGCGTCGTCGACCCAGGTGGGCGCGAGGATCAGCGCGGTCCAGCTCCAGCGGCTCTTGTCGCGTGCGCTCGTGAACGCCGCCATGTCGTCGGACCACCAGAGCGCCTCCAGCGGCATGACCTTCTCGTCGTGACCGAGTGCCTTGCCGGCGAAGCGCAGGGTGTAGGCGACCGGGTAGAGCACGGCGAGCGCCTCGGCGTAGGAGGCCGACGTGTTGGGGTCGCCCGTGCCGTCGACGGCCAGGTACGTCAGCGGGGGCACCTCGACCACGTCGAAGACCCCGCGCCGGGCCCGGTAGGGGGCGAGCGTGCGCTTACGGTCGAGCGTCATGCCTGGTCCTGCTCGCGCTGGCGGGCCCGGTACTCCGCGGCGGCGTGACGGTTGCCGCACGCGGTGCTGCAGAAGCGACGGGACCGGTTGCGGGAGAGGTCGAGGACGATGCCGTCACAGCCGTCGTCGGCGCAGACGCCGAACCGTGACAGCTCGCCGGCGATCAGGACGTCGCTGACGGCGATCGCCGCCTCGACGCAGATGCGCGAGGGCCACGGGCTGTCGTCGTCGGCGACGTGCAGGTGCCGCCCCAGCGGTCCGTGCGTCACGAGCCGAACCCGAGTGGGATGGGCGTCGAGCAGGTCGTTGACCAGCACCGCGAGCTGTTCGGGGTCGCCGGTCGTGAGCAACCCGCGCAGCACGGGGCGCAGGGCGCGCACCTGCGCGAGCTCGCCGGCGTCGCGGTCGCGGTGGCCGGTGTAGCCGTGCCGCTCGTAGAAGGCGTCGAGCTGCTCGACCGTGGTGAGCGTGTCCGGGTCCTCCGCCGTGTTGACCAGCTCGACGGTGGCCAGCAGGTTGGCCTCGATGTCAGGAGCGAAGGTCATGTTGACACCTTACGACATCGGCCTCTATCGTCAGGACCCATGACCATGAACGCCCCTGACGCCGGATCGGTGACCGGCGCCTCGGCGTCGGCGCGACGCTCCCCGAACGCCGGGACCGGACGCACCACGTCGGGCCTTGTGTTCGCCCTGGTGTCCGCCTCCGCCTTCGGGCTGTCCGGCTCCCTGGCACGCGGACTGCTGGAGTCGGGCTGGAGCGCGGGCGCGGCCGCCGCGGTCCGCATGGGCGTCGCCGCGGCCGTGGTGGCCCTCCCCGCCGCCCTCGCGATGCGGGGTCGTTGGCGGGGCGTCCGGCGCGCCGCGCCGATGGTGCTGCTCTACGGGCTGCTCGCCGTCGCCGGAGCGCAGCTCTGCTACTTCTACGCCGTGCAGACGCTGCAGGTCGGCGTCGCACTGCTCATCGAGTACATGGCGCCGGTGGCCGTCGTGCTGTTCCTGTGGACGGCCCGTGGGGAGCGTCCCGGTCGGCTCACCGTCGCCGGAGCCGTCGTGGCGATGGGCGGGCTCGCGCTCGTGCTGGGTCTGCTCTCCGGCGTCTCGCTCGACGGCGTCGGGGTCCTGTGGGCACTCGGCGCGACGGTCGGCGCCGCCACCTACTTCCTGCTGTCCGCCGACGACCGCGTCGGTCTGCCGCCGGTCGCGCTGGCGGGCGGCGGGCTGCTCGTCGGCAGCGCCGCACTCGGTCTCGGCGGGCTCGTCGGCGTGCTGCCGATGACCGCGTCGACCGCCGACGCGACGCTCGGCGACGTCGCGCTCCCCTGGTGGCTGCTCGTCGGGCTGCTCGGCGTCGTGACCGCGGCGCTCGCGTACGTCACCGGCATCGCAGCGGGACGACGGCTTGGGTCGCGCGTGGCGTCGTTCGTCGCCCTCTCGGAGGTGCTCATGGCCGTGCTGTTCGCCTGGCTGCTGCTCGACGAGCTGCCGACCACGGCCCAGCTGCTCGGCGGACTCCTCGTCCTGGCCGGTGTCGTGCTGGTCAAGGTCGGCGAGCCCCGGTACGTCGAGGAGCAGGTCGCGACCTCGCCCACCGTCGAGCCGCTGCCGCCGACCTGAGCGCGCCGCCCCACCCTCGCCGCTGGTGCCTGTTTCCGTGGGGCCCCACGGAAACAGGCTCTCCCCCACGCAAACGTGCGCTGCATCTGCAGGTTGACGTGGGGCCCCACGTCAACGCGCAGATGCGGCGGGGTCAGGTGCGGACGTGCATCCGCTCGCCCTGGGGGCCGAAGATGGCGAGCACCTCGGTGGGGTGGGGGCCGGGGTTGGAGACCCAGTGGGGCGCGCGCGTGTCGAACTCGACGACCTCGCCGGGCCCGATCGTCAGGTCGCGCGAGCCCAGGACCAGCCGCACCTGCCCGGACAGGACGTACATCCACTCGTAGCCGTCGTGCGTGCGCAGGCTCGGCTCGGCGTCCGCCTCCACCGGCATGACGATCTTGTAGGACTGCAGCCCGCCTGGTCGTCGCGTCAGCGGCACGAAGGTGCGCCCGTGCCGCACCACCGGACGCGCCCGCACGCGCGGGTCGCCCGTTTCGGGTGCGTCGACGAGCTCGTCGAGCGCGACGCCGTGCGCAGCAGCGAGCGGCAGCAGGAGCTCCAGCGTCGGCCTGCGCTGCCCCGACTCCAGCCGTGACAGCGTGCTGACGGAGATGCCGGTCTGCCCGGCGACGTCGGCGAGCGTCGCGTCGCGCTCCAGGCGCAGCTGTCGCAGACGAGGGCCCACGCCGGCCAGTACGTCGTCGAGGTCCGAGGAGGTCATGCGGCGGGATCCAGTCGGCGTAGCGAGGCCTCGGCGCCGAGCTCCGCGCGGTCCTTGCGCACCCGACGCCAGTGGTCGAGAGCCGCGAGGAGCACGGCCGGGTCGCCAGTGAGGTGCGGGAAGGAGACCGCGAGCCCCCGGTCAGCCTCCGGGATCGGTCGCGCCTGCTGCTCGCCGAACCCGGCCGGGGCGCGCAGCACCTGCACCTGGTCCTCCATGCGGGCGTAGACGACGAGCGTGCGACGCGGCTGCCGCAGCGCGACCACCTCGACGACGTCGTCCCAGGCGACCTCCCGTTCCGAGCTCCAGGTGCGCAGCCGGGCGGCGTGGGGGGTCAGCACCAGGGCGCCGCGAGGGCGTCGACCGGCGAGCACGGCGACCACGGTCGGCACGGCGAGCACCAGCACGACCGTCGCACCCACCAGTCCGACCGACGGCCCCGTCGGCCCTGTCCCGGCGACCGCCGAGAGGACCAGGAGGGTGGAGAGGAGGACGGCGGCCCCGGTGGTGCCCCATGCGAGGAACCGCGCCACACGCGACTCCGGGAGCACGGTGGCGCCGTCGTCGAGCGACGCCTCGTGGGCCCCCCGCGGCGTGACGAGGAAGCGCACGAGGTACCCGACCGCGAGGACGGCGGTCACCGCCATGGCGACACCGGCAGCGCCGAGGAGCAGGTTGCCGCGGGTGAGCAGCGGCACCGACGACGCGAGGAGGGCCGGGCCGATCACCACCGCGGCCGCACCCATGCCGAGCACCTGCCCGAGAGGCGGTCGCGGCGACGACGGCCTCGTCTCCGTGCCGCTCACCACGGGGTCACCGCGTCCCACACGTCGCTCGCCGTGTCCTTGACACCCTGGCCGAAGTCGCGCAGACCCTCGTCGACGTCCAGTCGTCTGGCTGGTCATGTCTGCTCCCCAGGTGTGGTCGCACGGTGCAATTCCGTAGCCGTAGGCCCATCGTGCCAGACGCCGCGACTCCTCAAAGTTTGCCAGAGCAGCAAAGATGTTTGTCGTTTGCGCGCTTGCCACCGCATGCTCGACCCATGAGCACGAACCCCGAGTCCCCCCGTTCCCCTGTCACCTCCGTCGACGTCGTCGTGGTGGGAGGAGGCGCCGCCGGGCTGAGCACCGCGCTGGTGCTCGCCCGCTCGCGCCGGTCCGTCGTGCTGGTCGACGCCGGCGAGCAGCGCAACGCGCCCGCCGACCACATGCACAACTACCTCGGCCGCGAGGGCACCCCGCCGCTCGAGCTCGCGCGGCTCGGTCGCGAGGAGGTGGAGTCCTACGGTGCGACGGTCGTCGCAGGTCGAGTCGTGGACGCGCAGGCGCTGCCCGGCGACGTGCCGAGCTTCGCCGTGACGCTCGACGACGGCAGCCGCCTCCTCGCACGTCGCGTCGTGCTCGCGACCGGTGTGGTCGACGAGCTGCCCGACGTGCCCGGCCTCGCCGACCGCTGGGGACGCGACGTGCTGCACTGCCCCTACTGCCACGGGTGGGAGGTGCGCGACCAGCGCGTCGGCGTGTTGCTCAGCAGCCCGATGGGCCTGCACCAGGCCGGTCTGTTCGGACAGCTCACCGATGCGCTCACGGTGCTCACGCACGAGGTCGAGCTGGGGCACGGCGAGCGCGAGCCGCTGCGCGCACGCGGCCAGGCGACCGTGGAGGGGCGCGTCGCGGAGGTGCTGGTCGACGACGACCGGCTCGTCGGCGTGCGCCTGGCCGACGGCACCGTCGTCGAGCTCGACGCCCTGGCCGTGCAGTCGTTCCCCCGCGCCCGCACCGAGGTCGCCGACCTGCTCGGCGTGCCGACCCGGCCGCTCGAGATGCACGGCACGACGCTCGCCGTCGCGCTCGAGGCCGACGCGAACGGCGTGACGCCGGTCGCCGGTGTCGTCGCGGTCGGGAACGCCGCGGCACCCATGGCCACGGTGGCGGCGGCCGCCGCAGCGGGCGTGCAGGCCGGGGCGTTCCTCAACGCCGGTCTGGTCGAGGAGGACACCCAGGCCGCGGTCGAGCGCGCCCGCGAGGCGATGCGCGAGCCGGAGGCGTGGGAGGAGCGCTACGGCACCCCGTCGGCCGTCTGGAGCGGTCGCGTCAACCCGCAGGTGCCGGCCCGCGCGGAGCGGCTGACGCCGGGCACGGCCATCGACGTCGGCTGCGGCGAGGGTGGCGACGTCATCTGGCTCGCGCAGCACGGCTGGAAGGTCACCGGCATGGACTTCTCCCCCACGGGGCTCGAGCGAGCGCGGCAGCACGCCGAGGACGCCGGGGTCGCCGACCGGACGTCGTTCCGTGTCGGCGACGTCCGCACCTGGGAGCCGGGCGACGAGCGGTGGGACCTCGTCACGGCGCACTACGTGCACCTGCCACCGGAGCCGATGCTCGACGTCGTGCGCCGGCTCGCGTCGGCCGTCGCCCCGGGCGGCACGCTCCTCGTCGTCGGGCACCACCCCGGCGACGTGCCGGCGGGCGTCAGGGCCCGCGACGACCTCTTCGAGCCCGAGGCGCTGCTGCCGGCGCTCGACGAGACGTGGGACGCGCGCGCGGAGGTCGTCGAGCGCACCCACACCGGCATGGGCGCCCACGTCGTGCGCGACAGCATCCTCGTCGCCACCCGCCGCTGACCCCTCCCCTCCCGCTGAGTGTGACGTTTGCGGGCCAGAAGCGTCGTTGTCGGCCCGCAAACGTCACACTCAGCGGGGAGGGGGAGGGGGAGGGGGAGGTGAGGGTCAGAGGCGGCGCAGGGCGGTCTCGGCGGCGTTGAAGCCGCCCATCCCGTGCACGCCGCCGCCGGGCGGGGTGGCGGCGGAGCAGAGGTACACGCCGGCGACACCGAGGGAGTAGGGGTCGAGCGTGGGTCGCGGGCGCAGCGGGATCTGGCGCCAGGTGTTCGCGCCGGTGCCGATGTCGCCGCCGACGTAGTTCGGGTTGTAGGCTTCCAGCTGCGCCGTGCCCTTGGAGACCACCTGCACGACCCGGTCCTGGAAGCCCGGCGCGAAGCGCTCGACCTGGCCGATGATCTGCTCGGTCGCGTCACCGGGCCACGCGTGCGGGACGTGCGCGTAGGCCCAGACCGGGTGCACGTCGCCCTGCGACCGGCTCGGGTCGGCCACGTACTGCTGGCCGAGCAGCACGAAGGGCCGTTCGGGCATCGTGCCGCGCGCCGTGCGACCCTCCGCCTCGACGACCTCGGCCGCGTCGCCCGCGACGTGGACGGTGCCGGCGCGACGCACGTCCTCGTTGGTCCACGGGATGCCGCCCTCCACCGCGAGGTCGATCTTGAACGCCGCCGGGCCGTAGCGGTACGCGCGCAGCGCACGCGCCACGAGCGACGGCATCGCGTCGCCCACGATGCCGAGGGCACCGCGCGGGGACGTGTCGAGCATGACGACGTCGGGTCGTGCACCGGTGACGTCGGCCAGCTGGTCGAGGCTCGTCACCTGCACCCCGGTGCGCATGCTGCCGCCGAGCTCCTCCAGCAGCGACACGAGGGCGTCCGCGATCGACTGCGACCCGCCCTCGGCGACCGGCCAGCCGTACCGGTGGCCGGCGGCGGTCAGCATGAGCCCCACGGACGCGCTGAGCGGCGTGTCGAGACGGCCGAAGACGTGGGCCGCGACGCCCATGAACAGCGCCCGGGCGGGCTCGTCGTCGAAGCGTCGGGCCAGCAGGGTGGCCGGCAGGGCGGCGTTGAGCCCGAACCGGCCGAGGGCGAACGGGTGCGACGGCACGTGCACCACCGGGCGCAGGACGTCGGCGAGCAGGTCGTCGAACCCGTCGGCGAGCGGCTCGAACAGCCGACGCCAGGAACGTGCGTCGACGCCGAGGGAGGCCGCCGTGCGATCCATGTCGCGGCTGACGACCCCCGCGCGGCCGTCGTCGAGAGGGTGGGCGAGGTCGATCTCCGGCCAGAGCCAGCGCAGACCGTGCCGCTCGAGGTCGAGGGAGGCCAGGAACGGCGACGCGACGCCCATCGGGTGGAAGGCCGAGCACTCGTCGTGCAGCAGGCCGGGCACCGTCAGCTCCGACGTGCGCGTGCCGCCGCCGACCCGGTCGGACCGCTCCAGCACGGTGACGTCGAGACCCTCCTGCGCCAGCCGCACCGCCGCCGCCAGGCCGTTCGGACCGCTGCCCACCACCACTGCCGACGTCATGCCTTCATCCTGTCACCGGGCGCGCGATGCGGCGCGGCGCGAGCTCAGCCCCCGGTGAGCGCCCGCACGACGGCGCTCGCGGGCGTCTTGCCGAGCCGCTCGGCCATCCAGGCGCTGGTGGCGACGAGAGCGTCGAGGTCGACCCCGTGCTCGATCCCGAGCCCGGTGAGGAACCACACGAGGTCCTCGGTCGCGAGGTTGCCGGTCGCGCTGCGGGCGTACGGGCAGCCGCCGAGACCACCGGCCGACGCGTCGAACGTCGTGACCCCCGCCTGCAGGCCCGCGTGCACGTTGGCGAGGGCCTGGCCGTAGGTGTCGTGGAAGTGCAGCGCGAGCCGCTCCGGCCCGACACCGGCCTCGCCGAAGCGGTGCACCAGGTCGCCGACCTGGCCGACGGTCCCGACCCCGATCGTGTCGCCGAGGGACAGCTGGGTCGCGCCCAGCTCGAGCAGCTCGCACCCGACCCGCACCACGGCGTCCGGGTCGACGGGACCCTCCCACGGGTCACCGAAGCACATCGACACGTAGGCGCGCACGTCGGCGCCGGCGTCGAGGGCGCGGCGCACGACGGGCGCGAACATCGTCATCTGGTCGGCGACGGTGCTGTTGAGGTTCTTCATCGCGAAGGTCTCGGTGGCGCTGGCGAACACGGCCACGTGGGCGCAGCCGGCCTCGAGCGCGCGGTCGAGCCCGCGCTCGTTCGGCACGAGGACGGGGTACGGGAACGTGGGGGCCTCGCGCAGCTCCTCGACGAGGTCGGCGGCGTCAGCCAGCTGCGGCACCCACCGCGGGTGCACGAAGCTGGTGGCCTCGACGACGGGCAGCCCCGCGGCGACCAGCCGGCGCACGAACGCGGCCTTCACGTCGAGCGGGACGACCGCCTTCTCGTTCTGCAGGCCGTCGCGGGGGCCGACCTCGTAGATCGTCACCCGGTCGGGGAGGCCCGGCTCGGGCACGACCATGGGGAGTCTCACGCGGACTCCTCGACGTGCACCACGACGTGCCCCATCGCCACCTGGTCGCCGACCGTGGCGCCGACGTGGGTGACGGTGCCGGCGTGGGGAGCGACGAGCGCGAGCTCCATCTTCATGGCCTCGACGGCACCGAGCCGCTGGCCCTCGACCACGACGTCGCCGACCTCGACGTCGAGCGCGACGACCGACCCGGGCATGGGCGAGACGACGTCGGCGTCGCCGACCGCTGCCGATGACGTGCGCCGCATGGCGTCGGCCTGCTCGAGGACCCAGGTCTGGCCCTGCCAGGTGGCCCAGACCCGACGTCCGCGCGCGGTGGCGTCGGCGACCTCGCTCCGGGAGTCGACCGTGACGGCGTGGGTCGTGCCGTCGGGCTCGGCGACGTGCACGACGACGGGGGTCGCAGGCCCGGCCGAGCGCCAGCCGTCGCCCCGGCCGAAGGGCGAGGAGTCCTCGGGCTCGCCGAGCAGCAGGGCAGCCACACGCAACGCCTCGGGGGCGACGTCGGGTCGCTCGAGGAGCGGTCCCTCGTAGGCGTCGAGCCACCCCGTGTGCACCTTCCCGGAGCGGAACGGCGCGGAGTCGACGAGTCGACGCACCCAGCCGAGGTTGGTCGCGATGCCCTCGACGGCCGAGCCGTCGACCACGTCGAGCAGCGCGTCGATCGCGGCGTCGCGGTCGGGCCCGTGGGCCACGAGCTTCGCGAGCATCGGGTCGTACGCCGACGACACGACGCTCTCGCCCTCGATCGCCGCGTGGACCTCGTGGCCCTGTCCCCCGCACCACCGAGCGTCGAGCACGTGCCCGGCCTGCGGGAGGAACCCGGCGTACGGGTCCTCGGCGTACACGCGCACCTCGACCGCGTGGCCGGTGCAGGTGATCTCGTCCTGGGTGAGCGGGAGGGGGCGACCGGCGGCGACGTCGAGCTGCCACTGCACGAGGTCGAGGCCGGTCACCTGCTCGGTGACGGGGTGCTCGACCTGCAGCCGGGTGTTCATCTCGAGGAAGTAGGCCACCTGCGAGCCGTCCGCCCCGGTCGCGACCAGGAACTCGACCGTCCCGGCACCGACGTACCCGACCTCCTCGCAGAGCGCCACCGACGAGCGGTGCAGCAGGTCGCGGAGGGCGGGGTCGAGGTCGGGCGCGGGCGCCTCCTCGACGACCTTCTGGTGTCGGCGCTGGGCGGAGCAGTCGCGCTCGAAGAGGTGCACGACCGTGCCGTGCCGGTCGCCGAAGACCTGCACCTCCACGTGCCGACCACCCTCGACGTACGCCTCGACGAGCAGGGTGTCGTCGCCGAAGGACGACGCCGCCTCACGTCGCGCGGTGGCGACCGCGTCGGCCAGGTCCTCGGCGCGACGCACCACGTGCATGCCCTTGCCACCACCGCCGGCGGCGGCCTTCACCAGCACGGGGTAGGCGTCGGGCGGCACGTCGTCGACCTCGTGCCGTGGGGTCACCGGCACCCCGGCGCGCTCGGCCACGTCGCGGGCACGGTCCTTGCGGCCCATCAGCTCGATCACGTCGGGCGAGGGCCCGACGAACACGAGGCCTGCGTCCTGCACGGCCCGCGCGAACCCGGCGTTCTCCGACAGGAAGCCGTAGCCGGGGTGCACGGCGTCGGCACCCGACGAGACCGCTGCGGCCACGACCTCCGCGACGTCGAGGTAGGAGCCGACGCGCACGGCGTCGTCGGCCTCGGCCACGTGCAACGAGGAGGCGTCGAGGTCGGTGTGGACGGCGACGCTGCGCAGGCCCGCGGCCCGGCAGGCACAGACGACGCGGCGCGCGATCTCGCCGCGGTTGGCGACGAGCACGGTACGGATCGGTCGGGTCTCGGTCATGGCGCTCACATCCGGAAGACGCCGAAGCCGGGTGCGCCGGCGTCGCCATCGGGTCGGTCGGCGAAGGACGGCACGGGCGCGTTCGCGCAGGCCTGCAGGGCGAGGCCGAGCACGCGCCGGGTCTCGCGCGGGTCGATGATGCCGTCGTCCCAGAGTCGGGCGGTGGCGTAGTAGGGGTTGCCCTGCTCCTCGTACTGGGCGCGGATCGGCGCCTTGAACGTCTCCTCCTCGTCAGCCGACCACGCCTCGCCGCGCCCCTCGATGCCGTCCCGGCGGACGGTGGCGAGCACGGAGGCCGCCTGCTCACCGCCCATGACGGAGATCCGCGCATTGGGCCAGGTCCAGAGGAAGCGGGGGTCGTAGGCGCGCCCGCACATGCCGTAGTTGCCCGCGCCGAACGAGCCGCCGATCACCACCGTCAGCTTCGGCACGACGCTCGAGGCGACCGCGGTGACGAGCTTGGCGCCGTCCTTCGCGATACCGCGGTTCTCGTACTCGCGACCGACCATGAAGCCGGTGATGTTCTGCAGGAAGAGCAGCGGGATGCCGCGCTGGTTGGCGAGCTCGACGAAGTGGGCGCCCTTGAGGGCCGACTCGCTGAACAGGATGCCGTTGTTGGCGACGATCGCGACGGGGTAGCCCTCCACGTGGGCGAACCCGCAGACGAGGGTGTCGCCGTACAGCGGCTTGAACTCGTGCAGCCGGGAGTCGTCGACGACCCGACGGATCACCTCGCGCACGTCGTAGGGGGTGCGGCCGTCGACGGGCACGATGTCGAGCAGCGTCTCCGGGTCCTCGCGCGGGGGCAGGACGGGCTGCGGCGCGAGGTGGGTGCGCGCGGGGCCCAGGGTGCCGACGATCGAGCGGACGATGTCGAGCGCGTGCGCGTCGTCGTCGGCCAGGTGGTCGACGACGCCCGAGGTGCGGGCGTGCACGTCGCCGCCGCCGAGGTCCTCGGCCGTGACGACCTCTCCGGTGGCGGCCTTCACGAGCGGCGGGCCGCCGAGGAAGATCGTGCCCTGCTCGCGGACGATGACCGTCTCGTCGCTCATCGCCGGCACGTAGGCGCCGCCGGCCGTGCACGAGCCCATCACCGCAGCGACCTGCGCGATGCCGCGCGCCGACAGCTGGGCCTGGTGGAAGAAGATCCGGCCGAAGTGCTCGCGGTCGGGGAAGACCTCGTCCTGCATCGGCAGGAACGCCCCGCCGGAGTCGACGAGGTAGACGCACGGGAGGTGGTTCTGCAGCGCGATCGTCTGGGCGCGCAGGTGCTTCTTGACCGTGAGCGGGTAGTAGGTGCCGCCCTTGACGGTCGCGTCGTTCGCCACGACCATCACCTCGCGGCCCGCCACCCGGCCGATGCCGGTGACGATCGACGCGCTGGGCACGGCGTAGTCGTCGCGGCGGTCGTCGCCGTACATCCCGTAGGCCGCGAGCGGGGCGATCTCGAGGAACGGGGAGCCGGGGTCGAGCAGCCGGTCGACCCGGTCGCGCGGCAGCAGCTTGCCGCGCGACACGTGCCGCTCGCGCGAGGCGTCGCTGCCGCCGCGGCGGACCACGGCCAGACGCTCGTGCAGCTGGTCGACGAGGTCGCGCATCGTCGGCGAGGTGGCGGGGCTCATGCGAGCGAGGTTAACACTCATTAACCTGCTGCGGTATCGTGCTCCCATGAGCAGCCGCCGTCGCGAGATCGCCCGCAGCGCGGTCGAGCTCTTCGCCGACCGCGGCTTCCACGGCGTCAGCGTGGGCGACGTCGGTGCGGCGTCGAGCATCTCCGGCCCGGCCATCTACAAGCACTTCCGCGGCAAGGAGGAGGTGCTGGCCCAGGCGCTCGTCGACATCAGCACCGAGCTGCTCGACACCGGGCGCGCCAGGGTCGCCGCGCACGACGACGCGTCGGACCGGCTGGACGCGCTCGTGGACTGGCACATCGACTTCGCCGTCAGCCACCCCGCCTACATCGTCGTGCAGGAGCGGGAGTGGTCGCGGCTCGACGCCGACGCGCGCGCCGAGGTGCGTGCCCTGCAGCTGGCCTACGTCGACCTGTGGGTCGACGTCGTCCGGTCGCTGCGCGACGACCTGCAGCGCGCCGAGGCCCGCGCCGTCGTCCAGGCGGTCTTCGGGCTGCTGAACTCCACCCCGCACAGCGCCCGCATCGGCGAGGAGGCCCTGCGGACCCTGCTCGCCCGCATGGCCCGCGCCGCCCTCCTCGCCTGAGCACGGCTCGGCGCGAGACGCGCCCTCAGCCGGACGTCGGGGCGGCGACGAGCGGCGACGGACGTCGCGCCGACGTCACCGCCACGGCGACCCCCACGAGCATGACCACCGCGCCGATCGACTCGAGCAGGTTGGGCACCTCGTCGAGGACGAGCCAGGCGGAGAGCATGCCCACGGGCGGCACGAGCAGGATGTACGGCACGACGGACGACGCCGGGTGCCGCGCGACGAGACCGTTGAAGATCGTGTAGCCGACCAGTGAGGCGGCGACGACGGTGTAGAGCGTGCTGAGCAGCGCGGTCCAGCCGAAGCCGGCGAGGGCCGCCCCGATCGCGTCGGGCCCGTCGACGACGAGGGAGACGGCCAGGCAGGGCAGGGGCACGACCAGGGCCGACCAGACCACCAGCGACAGCCCCGACTCGACCTTCGCCGCGCGGGCGACGACGTTGCCGACCGCCCACGACAGCGCCCCGCCGACGGTGACGAGCAACGGCACGACCGACGCCCCGGCGCCGAAGCCCACGGCGACGGTCACGAGACCGGCGGTGCCGACGAGCGCTCCGACGACCTGGCGGCGCGTGGCCCGCTCGCCCAGCGCGACCGACGCGATGACCATCGTCAGCACGACCTGCGCCTGCAGCACGAGCGACGCCAGCCCGGCCGGCATGCCGATCGCAAGCGCCAGGTACAGCAGACCGAACTGGCCGAGGCTCATGAAGACGCCGATCGCCACCACCGCCTGCCACGACGCCTTCGGTCGTGGCACCAGCAGGACGAGCGGGAACGCGACGAGCACGAACCGGATCGCGAGGAACAGGAACGGCGGCACGTCGCGCAGGCCCAGGTGGATCGCGACGAAGTTGCACCCCCACAGGACGGCCACGAGCACGGCGAGGAGGCTGTCACGGCGGGTCACGGGCTCAGTCTGGGCCCACCGACGATGTAGGTCCAGCGATGCTTTCTTCACGATTCGATGTACGTTTCGTGCATGATCGACCTGAGTGCGCTGCGTTCGCTGCTCGCCGTGCACCAGCACGGCAGCGTGGTCGCGGCGGCCCACGCGCTCGGCTACACGCCGTCGGCCGTCTCCCAGCAGGTGAAGCGGCTCGAGCGCCAGCAGGGCCGCCCCCTCCTGGAGCGCGTCGGCCGTGGGGTGGTGCTCACCGACGTGGGCCGACTCCTCGCCGAACGTGGCGCGGGCGTGCTCGACGAGCTGGAGACGCTCAGCCACCTCGGCCACGACGTCGACCAGCCCCAGGGCTCGTTCCACGTGGCGACGTTCACCACCGCGCACCGCGGGGTGCTGGCCCCGGCACTCGCGGCGCTGGAGGCCTCGGCACCGCAGCTGCGCGTGACGGTCGCGGAGGCCGACCCGCGCGACGTCGTGCTGCAGGTGGCGCGGGGTGCGGCCGACGCCGGGATCGTCCACGACTGGGAGAGCGTGCACCTCGACGTCCCACCCGGTGTCGAGCAGGAGCACCTCCTCCTCGACCGGGCCGACCTCGTCGTGCACCGCGGCCACGCCCTCGCCGACCGCGAGACGGTCACGCCGCGCGACCTCGTCCGGGAGCGCTGGGTGTGCACGCCCGCCGGGACGCTCTGCCACGACTGGCTGCTCGTGATGTTCGCCCGCCACGGCCTGCGGCCCGACCTGCGCTTCACCGACAACGAGTACGCGTCGCACGTGGCGCTGGCGGCCGCGGGCGTGGCGGTCGCGCTGGTGCCACGCCTGGGTCGCGGCCCGCTGCCCGACGACGTGGTGTGCGTGCCGGTCGTCGACCCGGTCCCCGAGCGTCGCGTGGGCCTCGTGTGGCGACGTGCGACCACCGG
Source organism: Propionibacteriales bacterium (assembly GCA_026392465.1). GTDB lineage: Bacteria > Actinomycetota > Actinomycetes > Propionibacteriales > Nocardioidaceae > Aeromicrobium. The sequence goes on along the minus strand of JAPLCA010000001.1, from coordinate 25,291 downwards.
CAACCCGGCCCGGCGAGCCCTGCGCGACGCCCTCGTCGCAGCCGGCTCGGGCACCGGCCGACCCCCTCACCCGCTCTGACCGTGACGACGTGGCCCTCGATCGCGTGGATGCGGGGCCACATCGTCACGGTCGACGGGGTCGGGGCTAGTGCGACACGTTCTCGACCGACGGCGCGTGCTTGAGCGTGCGCCAGGAGACGAGAGCGGCCAACAGGGCCACGCCGATCGCCAGGCCCGACGTCCGCTGCACGCCCAGGTCGAAGGCCGCACGCGCCGACTCAGCCAGCGCGGCACCCATCTCGTTCGGATACCGGCCGGCCATCGTCAGCGTGCTGCCGAGCGTCTCGAACGCGTGGTCGCGCTCGCCGTGCTGCAGCATGGCCGGCACGGTCAGCTCGGCCCGGTAGGTGGCGGTGAGGATGCTGCCCAGCACCGCCGTGCCCAGCACGGCGCCGATCTCGTAGGCGGTCTCCGAGATCGCCGACGCCGACCCCGCCTTGTGCGGCGGGACGGCCGCGAGCACGAGGTCGTTCGTCAGGGTCTCCGCCAGGCCGATGCCCACGCCCATCACCGCGAAGGCGACCAGGACGCTCACGACCGTCGGGTGCCCCGTGAACGCCGCCACGGCGTAGCCGAGCGACGACGCGACGAAGCTCAGGCTCACGAGCACGCGCACCGGGAACCGGCGCACCAGCCGCACCGCGACGAAGCCGCACGCCATCGTGACGAGCAGGCCGGGCAGGAGCACCATCGCCGACGTCATCGGCGACAGCCCCAGCACCAGCTGCAGCAGCTGTGCCGCGAAGAACAGGAACCCCGTGAGACCCATGAGGCTCAGCAGGTTCGCGGCGAGCGCCCCGCTGAAGACCGGGTTCCGGAACAGCGTGAGGTCGAGCATCGGCGACGCACTGCGCCGCTGACGGCGGACGAAGAGCACACCGGCGGCGACACCGAGTCCGAACGACGCGAGCGTCACGTCGTCGAGGCCGGCCTTCGCGAGGTGCTTGATGCCGTAGACGACCGGCAGCATCGCCAGCACGGCGAGCAGGATCGACGTCGGGTCGAGCGGGCCCGGGTTCGGGTCCTTCGACTCCGGCACCAGCCACAGCGCCAGCGGCACCAGCAGCACGATCAGCGGCACGTTGATGAGGAAGACCGAGCCCCACCAGAAGTGCTCGAGCAGGTAGCCGCCGACCACCGGCCCGAGCGCGGCGCCGCCGGAGAACATGGCCGCCCAGGCCGCGATCGCGAGCCGGCGGTCGTGGGCGTGGTGGAAGACGTTGCGCAGCAGCGAGAGCGTCGACGGCATCAGCGTGGCGCCGAAGAAGCCGAGCAGCGCACGAGCCGCGAGCAGCATCTCGGCGCTGCTCGCGTAGGCGGCGACCAGGGAGGCCGCGCCGAAGCCGACCGAGCCGATCACCAGCAGCCGGCGCCGTCCGACGCGGTCGCCGATGCTGCCCATCGCGATGAGCAGACCGGCGAGCATGAGGGCGTAGACGTCGACGATCCACAGCAGCTGGGAGCCGGTGGGACGCAGCTCGGTGCTGATCGACGGCAGCGCGAAGCTCAGCACGGTGTTGTCGACCGACACGAGCAGCACGGGGATCATCAGGACGGCGAGGGCGCACCACTCGCGCAGGCCCGCACGCACGGGAGGCACCTCGGGCAGTGCCGATGTGTGGGGGCTCGACGGACGAGTGTCGTCGAAGCGGGGGTCGATGGTGGTCATGGCGGGGCCTCCTCTCGGCGGACGTGGGACGGTCCGGGCGGCGCCCGGACCATGAGGTCCACTATACCGTCCAGCCGGTACAGTTCCCAGCCCGGGTGCGTCCCCGCGTCGGTGATCCGTGTCGCACCCTGACGGGTAGGCTCGCGCCATGCCGCCGGCCGAGCGCTCCACCCGCGACCGTGTGCTCGACGCGTTCGAGACGCTCCTCGTCACCCAGGGCAGCCGCGCGGCCACGCTCGACGCCGTCGCCGCGCAGGCCGAGGTGTCCAAGGGCGGCCTGCTGTACCACTTCCACAGCAAGGACGAGCTGGTCGACGGCATGCTCACCCGGCTGCGGGAGCAGGGCGCACGCGACGCCGCGGCGATGAGCGAGGCGCCCGAGGGGCCCGTGGGCTACTACCTCGAGACGTCGGTCGACTCCGGCTCCGACTTCGACCGTGCCCTGATCGCCGCGGGACGCATCGCGCAGGAGAACGACACCCGCGCCTCGAACGCGCTGGCCGACCTGCGCGAGGGCTGGTTCGTGGTGCTGCGCGAGCACCTCGGCGACGAGTCGCTGGCCCGGACCATCCAGCTCATCGGTGACGGCCTCTACTTCGACGACACCACGGGCCTGGCGGAGAAGAACGCGCTCCAGCACGTGCGCGACGTGCTGCAGCGCCTCGGCGCCCTCTGACCGTCATGTGATCGGCGACGCGATGTCGCCCGATGTTCACCCGCGGCGGCTGCCCTGGAGTCATGAAGCTGCTCGCTGTCAGTCTCGCCGCCGCCGGCGCGATCGCCACCCCCAGCGTCGCGGTCGCCACGCCGGTCGCGCCCACGCACGACAAGCCGGTCGTCCAGCACGGCAAGAAGCCCACCCGTACGGTCACCGTCTTCGCCCACCGTGGCGCGTCGGGCCACCGTCCCGAGCACACCCTCGCCGCCTACGAGCTCGCCATCCGCCAGGGCGCCGACGTCATCGAGCCCGACCTCGTCAGCACGAAGGACGGCGTGCTCGTCGCCCGCCACGAGAACGAGATCAGCGGCACCACCGACGTCGCCTCGCACCCGGAGTTCGCCGACCGGCGCACGACCAAGGTGATCGACGGCGTCGACGTGACCGGCTGGTTCACCGAGGACTTCACGCTCGCCGAGCTCAAGACGCTGCGCGCGGTCGAGCGTCTCCCGCAGGTGCGGCCGGGCAACACCGTGTACGACGGGCGCTTCGAGATCCCGACCTTCGACGAGGTGGTCGAGCTCGCGAAGCGCGAGAGCCGCGGTCGTCGCACCATCGCGGTCGCCCCGGAGACCAAGCACCCCACCTACTTCCGCTCGATCGGGCTCGACCTGAACCGCCCGCTCGTGCGCGCGATCCGCAAGGCCGGCTGGGACCGTCGCAACGCGCCGATCGTCGTCCAGTCGTTCGAGACGTCGAACCTCAAGGAGCTGTCCCGCTGGACCCGGGTGCCGCTCGTGCAGCTGACGTCCGCGTCCGGCGCGCCGTACGACCTGGTCTCGCGCGGCGACGACACGACGTACGCCGACCTGACGACGCCGCAGGGCCTGCGCTCCGTGGCCCGGTACGCCCGCTGGATCGGCCCCGACAAGAGCCAGGTCATCCCCCGCGACGCCCGGGGCGCGCACACGACGCCGACGTCGCTCGTCGACGACGCGCACCGTGCGGGGCTGAAGGTGGTCGTCTACACGATCCGCAACGAGAACCAGTTCCTGCCCACCGACCTGCGCATCGGCACCGACCCGAACGCCCAGGGCGACGTGCGCACCGAGCTGTTCCGGTACTTCGACGCCGGGGTCGACGGCGTGTTCGCCGACTACCCCGACTCCGCCGTCGCAGCCCGCGCCGCCTGGCAGAAGCGCCGCTGACCCAGCGGCTCAGCCGGCCCGCGGGCCGACGACGTCGTAGTGCGCGACGACGAACGCACGGTTCCGTCCGACGTCGCGCAGACGCAGGTCGAACCGCCGCGGGAACAGCGGCCGTCCCGCACCGAGGGTGACGGGGGCGACGGAGACGATGACCTCGTCGAGCAGGCCGGCCTCCGCCAGGTCGGCGGCGAGCGCGCCCCCGCCGACGACCCAGACGTCCCGGCCGTCCGCCGCCTCGACGATCTCCGGCCACGGTCCGGCCGGGTCGCCGGCGACGACGCGGACCGTCGGCGCGACGGTCGCTAGCTCCCGGTGCGTGAAGACGAAGGTCGGCTGCTCGTAGGGCCAGGGCTCGCCGGTCTCGGCGAGGTGGTCGACCACCCACCGGTAGGTCGTCGCACCCATCACCAGCGCGCCGGCACCGGTCATGTGCTCGTGGCCGCCCGCGCCGTCCGGGTCGTGGTCCTGCTCGAGCAGCCAGTCGAGCGAGTCGCGCTCGTCGGCCAGGAAGCCGTCGAGGGTCGTGGCGGTCACGTACCGCGCGCGGGGTCGGTCGGTCATCGCGTCGCTCCTGACGGGTCGTCGTGGCCGGCGCGACGGTGCCAGAGCACGGGGTCGGGCTCGGGCAGCACGTCGACTCCTGCGCTGCTGAGCATCCAGCGGGCCACGTGCCGTCGCTGCGCCGAGAACGTGAGCACGTGGGAGACCACCTGTCCCAGCCGGAAGGACTCGGGCGGCTCGCAGAGCGCGTCGACGACGCTGTCCGCCCACGCGGAGCGACGGTCCACGTCGAGCACCCAGGCGAGCCAGCGCGGTGCCACGTCGTCGTGCCGCTCGAGGAGCTCGGCGACGGTCGGGCGGCCGGGGCGCGGCCGCGCCGGTGCGCCGTCGAGCATCGCCAGCCACGGCTCGGTGTCGCCGGCCAGGTGGGTGAGCACGGCGCGCAGCGTCTCCTCGGGACCGTGCCAGTCCAGGACACGGTGACCCGGCATCCTCACGACGTCGAGCGCCTCCTCGTCCAGACGACCCGCGGCAGCGAGCAGGCCGCGCACGTCGTCGAGGTCGTGGCGGACGAGCAGCTGGAGCACGTCACCGCCCGGATGCTCGCGGGTCTCCCCGGCGTCGACGTACAGCACGGACGGTCCGTGGAAGTGGATGCCGTTCGGCGACGGGAGCCAGTGCCCGCGCTCGACGGTGGGCGGGAGCTGCGACGGTGCGCACCCGTAGGCGCGGGCGAAGGCGCGGCTGAACCCGTCGACGGACTCGAACCCGGCGTCGAGCGCGACGTCGGTGACGCGCGCGCCGCGCTGCAGCTGCCAGGCGGCCCGCTCGAGCCGCACCCGCCGCCGCAGGCTCACGGGCGGCTCACCGGTCGCGCCGCTCACCTGGCGTGCGAGGTGGAAGGCGGAGAGGTGTGCGCCCCTCGCGATGTCGTCGAGCTGCCCGTGGTCGTCGGAGAGCACCGCGTCGAGCAGGGCCAGCACACGGTCCGGTGGCGGGACGGTCATGCCCCCAGTCTGAGGGGCCCCGGCCCGCCCGTGCCCGACCGTTCTTGCTGACCTACCGCCAGGTCTCGCCGACCGTCGCGACGTCGCCACGTCCCGACGTCAGCGAGGCGACGCTGGCCCCCACCTCGCCGCCACGGTCGGGCTCGACGGCGAGCGTCAGCACCACGTGCGACCCGTAGGCGACGTCGACGACGTCCCAGCTGGAGCGGAGCCGGTTCTCGACCACGCCGACCAGGTCCACCGGGACCGTCACGTCGACGAGCAGCCGACGGCGAAGCGCCCGCGTGCCTGCGGCGTCGAGAGCCAGCGCGGTGGCGTCACCGTAGGCACGCACCAGGCCGCCGACCCCGAGGAGCGTGCCACCGAACCACCGCGACACGACCGCGACGACGTCGCTCACGCCGCGCCCGGTGAGCACCTCCAGCATCGGCCGACCCGCGGAGCCGGACGGCTCACCGTCGTCGTTGGAGCGGCGCAGGCGCGCGTCGGGACCCACGACGAACGCCGTGCAGTGGTGCCCGGCGGTCGGGTGCTGCGCGCGCACGGCGGCGACCACTGCGCGCGCCGCCTGCTCGTCGCCCGCCGGGGCGACGTGCGCGAGGAACCGCGAGCGGCTGACCTCGAGCTCGACGTCGGCCGAGCCCGCAGGCACCAGGTACTGGTCGGTGGTCAGCGGCGGCGCAGCTCGAGGAAGATGCTCGGGCCGAATCGCGCGACGCGAGCCGCTCCTGCAGGGCCTTCTCGACCGAGACGAGCAGACCGGTCGGGAGCGCCTTCTTCAGCTTCTCGCTGCGCAGGTTCGAGACCGACAGCTTCCGCTCCAGGTGCAGCCCCGCGGACGCGAGCTGGTCGACGACGGTGTCGACGTTGTGGTTGACGAACGCGATGGCGTCGGGCTCCTCGGCCGTGGCCGTGCGGATGCTGACGGGCTCCTTCGGCAGCGCCTTGCCCTCCTTCTTGAACCGTCGACGGTTCTTGAAGTGGCCGTAGTTCGCGACCTCGATGAGGGCGGTCGCGCCGGGCTTGAGCACGCGCGCGATCTCGGAGAACTCGGTGGTCGGCTCGGGGATGTGGTGCATGACGCGCACCATCGTCAGCAGGTCGAGCGACGCGTCGTCGAACTGCAGGTCGTCGGCCTGCATCTGCACCTGCGCGATGTCGGTGCCGGCGAGCACGCGCTCCGCCGCCTCCAGCTGCGTGCGGCTCGGCTCGGCGAGCGTGACGTGGTCGGCGTACTCGCGCAGCAGCAGGCAGAGCCGGCCGAAGCCGCCGCCGACGTCGGCCGCCCGGCCGAAGTGACGGCCGTCCAGCAGACGACGGATCGCCGCCTCCTCGGCGGCGTGCTCGTAGTCGCGGTTGTCCCAGTAGGCCGTGTAGTCGTAGCCGCGGTCGTACTGGTCGGCGACCTTCTTGCGCTTCTCGTCCGTCACGCGCGCCAGCCTAACAACGCACCCCGCCCCGAGCCCGTGCGGTGCGACGCCCATCCGCTGGTCGAGTAGTCCGACCGGCGACGAAGGAGCCCGGTCGGACAGTGGAGCCGTCGCAAGGGGGCGTAGCCGCGACGGAGCGAGACCACCCGGCAACGGCCCAGCGTCACCAGCCCGGGCGTGCCGGGGTCTGGACGCTGCCGAGGTCTCGATACAGCGGGACCGGCTCCGCCGGTGCACGACTCGACCTGGCTTCACCGTTCAGGCGCTGCGCGCCTTCAGGTTCAGCCGAACGTGCGGGGGCCGAACTGGGGCTGCTCGCGCTTCAGACCCGCCTTGCGGGCGATCGCGGTGTTCGGGGAGCGGAACATGGCGAGCTGGTAGAGACGCTCGCGGCGGAACGCCGAGCGCAGCCCGCCGAGCCGCACCTGGTTGAGCAGCTTCTTGCTGGCCGCGACGGAGTCGGGCGAGCGGGCGACGATCGCGTCGACCAGCTCCAGCGCCGGCTTCAGGGGGTCGTCGGCGACGCCGGACGCCAGCCCGATCTCGGCGGCCTCCTCGCCGGAGACGGTCTCGCCGGTCATCGCGAGCCGCTTGGCGACGTCGGCGCCGACCAGCTCGACGAGGGGGACGGTGCCGCTCATGTCGGGCACGAGACCCCACTTGGCCTCCAGCAGCGACCACTGCGCGTCGGGCGTCGTGAACCGGAAGTCGGCGGCGAGGGCCAACTGGATGCCGGCACCGAAGACATGACCGTGCGTCACGGCGATCACCGGCACAGGCAGCTCGCGCCAGGCCCACAGCGCCTGCTGGAAGCCGTTGGTGGCGCGCCAGGGCGGGGTCAGGAAGAACCGCGCGACCTTCGCCCGCTGGGGCTGCACCGAGGCGAAGTCGAGGCCGGCGCAGAACGAGTCCCCCTCGCCCTGCAGCACGACGGCGCGGACGTCACGACGACCGCGCACCTCGGCGGCGGCGTCGATCAGGCCCTGGAGGACCTCGAAGTCGACGCCGTTGAGCTTCTCGGGCCGGTTGAGGCTCACGTACGCGACAGGTCCGTCGATGCGGGTGAGGACGGCAGACGTGGTCATGGGGAAAGGCTAGACCTCACCCGGACGCGCTCGCGGTCAGCGCACGCGGTCGAGGACCTTGCGCACGGCGGTGCCGACGTCGGCGGCGACCTCCGGCGTCTCGGTGCCGAAGCGGATGCGCACCTCGTCCGGCCACCCGGGGCTGGCACGGATGAACGCGCTGCGACCGCCGTTCTCGACGTGGTGGCGCACGATCCCGGCCGAGTCGCCGGGCGCGTCCCACAGCACGACCACCGACGGCGACAGCCGGGAGGCGAGGTCGAGCACCTCACGGGGGCCGATGTCGGGTCCGATGACGCGCAGCACCACGTCGGCCTGGGCGAGCGCTGCGGCCCACGCGACGAACGGGAGGGCCTGGGACTCCTCGGTGAAGGTGGCGAGCAGCACCTGCGGCTTGAGGCCGCCCTGGGCGGGGGGCGCACTGGGGCCGCGCACCACGTGCAGCGCCCCGAGCACCGTCCGCAGGGCCAGGGAGAGCGCGTCGCGGTCGAGGTTCCCGCGCGACACCTCCTGCGTGAGACGGCCGAGCGCCGGCGACAGCACGTCCCGCCACGCCTCGAGCACCGACGACGACTCCAGCACGCCGGTGACGATCTGCTGCAGCCGTGCCTCGTCGCTGGCCGTGGCTGCGGCGAGGAACGAGTCGAGGAGGTCGTCGGTCTGGACGGGCGCCGTGTGGCTGGTCTCGCCGCGCAGCGCTGCGGCGAGATCGTCGCGGTCGAGGTGACGGGCCACCCGGGCGGCGTCCTGGGCGGAGACCCCTCTCGCCACCATGCGACGGACCAGCTCGACACGGGTGATGTCGCGCTCGGTGTAGCGCCGGTGGCCGCCGTGCGTGCGGTGGCTCGGCCCGATGCCGTACCGCCGTTCCCAGGTGCGCAGGGTCGACGCGGCGACACCAAGTCGCGAGGAGACGGCTCCCACACCCCATGTCAGGTCAGTACCGGCGTCGGCGACGTCGCTCCACTGTCCCGCGGGCTGACGGGGTTCCTCGGGACGTCCTGGTGTTTCCTTCACCTACGTCACCTCCCAGCCTTCCTGGGTAGGTTGCTCATGCTACGGAGGATCCAGGATCTTGCCATTCCGGTTCAAGGTGCATAGATTGTGAGCAAGTTGTGTTTCTGGTCGGAGCAACCGCCGCCCCGGAGCCCATCAAGGTCGCCGGAGACTCCGACGCGACCGAGAGGGGGCACGAAATGGTCAACATCAGACGCCTGCCGATGCCGCTGCAGGAGACGTACGACTGGCAGTACGACGGTCTCTGCCGTGAGGTCGATCCGGAGAGCTTCTTCTCGCCGGAGGCCGAGCGCGGAGCGCCGAAGGCCCGGCGAGAACAGGCCGCGAAGGAGCTCTGCGCGCGCTGCCCGGTGATCGAGCAGTGCCGTGAGCACGCGCTTTCGGTGCAGGAACCGTACGGTGTGTGGGGAGGGCTCAGCGAGTCCGAGCGGCGCGACATCCTCAGCCGCAGCCCGCACCCTCACCGCGCTGCCTGACCCCCACCGAGAGGACTTCTCATGTCCGACGCATCCCTGTCCGGCAAGACCATCGCCTTCCTCACCGCCGAGATCGGGGTGGAGAAGCCCGAGCTCGAGGAGCCGTGGAAGGCGGTCGTCGAGGCCGGCGGCACGCCCGTGCACATCGCGCCCGAGGCCGGCACCGTCCAGTCGATGGTGAACGACACCGACAAGGACGCCACGTTCGAGGCGACGGTCGCCGTGGCCGACGCCTCGGCCGCCGACTACGACGCCCTCGTGCTGCCCGGCGGCACCGTGAACGCCGACAAGGTGCGCTCCGACGAGACGTCGGTCGCGCTGGTCAAGGCGTTCGTGGACGCCGGCAAGCCCGTCGCTGCGATCTGCCACGCCCCGTGGACGCTGGTCGAGGCCGGCGTGCTCCCGGGCAAGACGCTCACGTCGTTCCCGTCGCTGGCGACCGACGTCAGGAACGCCGGCGGCACCTGGCAGGACGCCGAGGTGTTCCACTGCCCGGCGAACGGCTGGGACCTGATCACCTCGCGCAACCCCGATGACATCCCCGCGTTCAACGCCAAGCTGGTGGAGGTCTTCGCCGGCTGACGGCGACGACCGACGACGAAGGCGCTGTCACCCGACCGGGGTGACAGCGCCTTCGTCGTGGGCGAGGCTCAGGAGCCGGGCCACTCGCCGGTGACCTTCTCGAAGGTGCGGGCGCCCTGGCGGTTGATGACCGCCTTGACGACGGCGTAGATCGCGCCCTGCAGCGCCGCCGCGACGAGGATCTCCTTGATCGGGTACTCGCTCTCGAGCGGACCCGGCGCGTCGGAGCGCTGGTCGCTGCTGGGGCTGACGCGCTTCCAGATCTGCTTGAAGATCAGGCTCGACAGGAGTCCGCCGAGGATCGAGCTGACGATCCCCACCGGGCGGTAGAGGAGCTTGGCCGAGGTGCTGGGCTGCTTCGAGGGTGCGCGACTGGACATGTGACCGACGGTAGCCATCCGCACCGACGGGCGCACCCCGGCCGCAGTCAGAGCTCGTCCCGACGGCGGGCCGCACCGGCCTGGGTGAACGCCGACCCGAGCAGGGCCGTGGCCACGGCCTGCCGCATGCGCCGCCGTCGTCGACCGAGCGCGACCCGACGCCGGGTCGCCGCGGTGTTCCGGTCCACGACCTACTCCGTCCGCAGGTGGACCGGACGCGCGGCGTCCACCGCGACCGGCCTGACCAGGCGCGCGGCTGCCCATGCCGCGGCGCTGACACAGGCCCAGGTGCCGAGGACGCCGACGACCACGGCCACCGTCCGCGGGCCGACGAGCGAGCCACCGGCGAGGAGCAGACCGGAGTAGCCGAACGCACCGATCGTCGAGCCCGCCACGCCCAGCGGCACGGCGACCAGCCGGACCTGGCGCAGGAGCGCGCGGTCGAGGTCGCGCTGGGTGGTCCCCGTGGCCGCGAGGAAGGCGATCTCGCGTCGCGCCTCCCAGAGCGACTCGACGGCGTGCACGGCCAGGGAGCCGGCGACCACGACGAGCGCGACGAGGGCGGCGACGACGGTCGCCACCGCGCCGACGTCGTAGGTGTCGCCGATGCCCCACTGGTCCATCGCCATGACGTCACCCGAGAAGGCGGCCGTGGTGCCGAGCGTGAGACCGATCGCCCCGACCCCGGCCGCGGCCCTGCCCGCGGCGCCCGGAGCCACGAGCACCCGCTGCGCCGCGAGGAGGTCGGGTGCCGTGCTCGCGCGCCGGACGGCACGACGAGCCATCCCGTAGGCGACCCAGGGCGCGGAGCCGACCAGGCCGAGGACGATGAGTCCCAGGGCGACGAAGGTGAGCACGAGGTAGACGTCGCTGCCGTAGCCGGACCCCAGCTGCGTGACCAGGAGGACGGCACCGACGACGAGCGCGGCGGGGCCCCACCAGGACAGCCCCGCCCGAAGGTCGACGCGGCGCGCGACCCGCAGGGGGTCGTCGCTCCCCGAGCGCGCACCGACACCTGCGCCGACCAGGACGACGCCGAGAAGGACGAGCGGGAGGATCCACAGGGGCGGGAAGGACGTCGGGGCGAGGAACCCGGGCCCCACGAGCAGCGCTCGGAGCACGAGGAAGGTCGGGACGCCGAGCACCGCACCGACGGCCGCGGGCAGAGCCACCTCGAGGGCCGCGAGGATCCGCACGTCGCGACGCGTGGCGCCGGCGAGCCGGAGGGCGGCGTCGCGTCGGTGTCGCGACGTGGCCCCGAGTCGCACCGCCTGGTCGAGGAGGAGCAACGGGGGGAGCACCAGGACGATCGCGCCGAAGAGCACGCCGCCACGGGTGCCGGGCTCGGCGACGATGTTGTTCAGCTCGCCGTCGGAGAGGGTCATGTCGCCGTTCCCGATCGACTGCCAGCCACGGGGAGCACCGTCGAACCACAGCATGGCGATCGCCGCAGCCGCCAGCAGGACGGCCGTGGCGACGGCGGTGGCTGCGACGACGACGAGGGCACGACGTCCTCCGCCGGCACGGAGGAGCGTGGGGACGACGGTCCTCATCGCGCGGCCTCCTCGCTGACGACGCGACCGTCGCGCAGCACGACCTCGCGGTCGAGCGCGGCGGCCACCCGGTTGTCGTGGGTGACCACGACGAGCGCCGCGCCGGACTCGGCAGCGGCGGAGCGCATCACCTCGAGCACCTCCTCGGCGGTGACGGTGTCGAGCGCACCGGTCGGCTCGTCGGCCAGTACCAGGCGGGGCGAGGTGACGAGGGCGCGGGCGATGGCGACCCGCTGCTGCTCGCCGCCCGACAGCGCGCCGGGCCGCTGACCGGCGAGGTCACCGACGCCGAGTCGCTCCAGCCAGTGGTGCGCTGCGGCCTCGGCCTCCTCGCGTGGTGAACGCTCCAGCAGCAGCGGGAAGGCCACGTTCTGCACGGCGGTGAGCTCCGGGACGAGCTGGCCGAACTGCAGCACCAGCCCGATCTCGCGACGTCGCAGCCGCGTGCGAGCGGCGTCGTCGAGGGTCTCGAGGTCGTGCCCGACCACCTCGACGGTCCCGGACTGCGGCCTCAGGACGCCAGCCAGGGTGAGCAGCAGGGTGGACTTGCCCGATCCCGAGGGACCGGTGACGGCCACCCGCTCCCCGGCCGCGACCTGCACGGAGGCGCCGGCCAGAGCGAGGGACCGGCCGTAGGACTGGTGCACGTGGTGGGCGCGGGCGACGGTGGGGGACGCGGTCATCGGGTGGCTCCTGCGCTCGGTGCGGGTCGGGGGTCGAGGGAGGCTCGTGCGAAGCGGTCGGCTGCGGCCTGCAACCACTGCAGGTCGGCATCGAGGTGGGCGACGGCATGGTCGACGCTGACGCGCGCGGCGACGTCGCTCGCGGCGTCGCGCTGACGGACCATGCGACGCATGGCCTCGAGGTGGGCCTCCCGCTGGCGGCGGAGGTAGGCGACGGCGTCGCCGCCGGCGTGCAGGGCGGTGATCGTCTTGCGGACCACGTCGTCCGCCGCCGCCGGCGCCGGAGGCTCGACCTCGTCGAGCCAGGCCCGCAGGCGTTCGCGACCGTCGTCGGTGAGGGCGTACGTCGTGCGCTCGGGGCCGCCCGACGCGTCGGGCGTCTCGACGACCTCGACGGCGCCGTCGTCGGCGAGCCTGCCGAGTGCGGCGTACACCTGTCCGAAGGCGAGGGGCTTGGCGCCCGGGAAGCGGGTGTCGTGCGCACGCTTCACGTCGTAGCCGTGTGCGGGACCGTCGACGAGGATGCCGAGCAGCACGTGGGAGAGGGCCATGGCCGCGACTGTACACCATGTGTATTCATATAGTGAATAGTGAGCGCGACAGATCCGGGAACAGCGGAACGCCCTCCCGCCCCGAGGGGCGGAAGGGCGTTCGGGACGACGCGGCTCAGCCCTCGCTGACGCGGATCGCGAGCTTGCCGTGGACGTGGCCCTCGCGGCTGCGCGCGAACGCGTCGGCGAGGTCCTCGAGGTCGTAGACACCGTCGACCTCCACGCGCACGGTGCCGTCGTCGACCAGGCCGACGAGGCGGCCGAGGTCGTCGGCGTCGGGGCGGACCCACAGCCACAGGCCGCCGTGCTCGAGCACGTCGGGGTCGGCGATGGACGCGTGGCGTCCGTCCTCCTCCAGCACGGCGACGGTCTGCTCGACGACGCCGCCGACGAGGTCGAGCACGACCGAGACGCCGTCGGGCGCGAGCTCGCGGACCGCGTCGACGAGACCGTCGCCGTACTCGACGGGCTCGCCGCCGAGGTCGCGGATGCGGTCGTGCTGAGACGCGGACGCCGAGCCGATCACCCGGGCCCGGAAGGCGCGGGCGGCGAGCTGCACGGCGAAGGAGCCGACGCCACCGCCGGCGCCGTGGACGAGCACGGTGTCCTCAGGCCCGACCTCGAGCCGCTCGAGCGCCTGGAACGCCGTGAGTCCGGCGAGCGGCAGCGACGCCGCCTCCTCCCACGACAGGTCGACGGGCTTGCGGGCGGCGGCTCGCACGGGCACCGTCGTGAGCTCGGCGAAGGTGCCGCGGTGCACGTAGTCCTGGCGGTTGTAGGCGACGACCTCGTCGCCGACCGAGAACTCGGGGGTGTCGATGCCGACGGCGGAGACGACGCCGGCGACGTCCCAGCCCGGGACCACCGGGAGGCGGACGTCCATCATCGCGTCGAGGCCGCCGCTCATCAGCTTCCAGTCGACCGGGTTGACCGACGCGGCGCGCACCTCCACGAGGATCTCGCCCGGCCCGATCTTGGGGGTGGGCTGGTCGGTGAGCTCGAGGACGTCGTCGTCGCCGTACTGGGCATAGGTCATGGCACGCATGAGAGGGTCAACGGACGCGACCGGTGGACCATTCCGCGGCGTCTAGGCTCGAGGCATGGCCACCCCGGACTTCGTCCTCGCCCTCCGCGCCAAGATCGGCACCGATCCGCTCTGGCTGCCCGGCGCCATTGCCGTTGTGTGCAAGGACGATCTCGTCCTGATGGTCCGCAGGTCAGACACCGGCGCGTGGACGCCGGTGACGGGGATCATCGACCCTGGCGAGCAACCCGCCTCAGCGGCCGTGCGCGAGACGCTCGAGGAGACGGGCGTGGTCGCCGTCCCGATCCGGCTCGCCTCGGTCGACGTCAGCGGCGAGGTCGTCTACCCCAACGGCGACCGGACGCAGTTCGTCGACCTGACGTTCCGGCTCGAGTGGGTGTCGGGCGAGCCGCACCCCGCCGACGGCGAGAACACCGAGGCCCGCTGGTTCCCCCGCGGTGCTCTCCCGGAGATGACCGACGAGATGCGAGCCCGCGTCGACGCCGGGCTCTCCGACGAGTCCTCCGCACGATTCGGTACGTCATCGCCCATCTGAGCGCGAGATGCGGGCGATGACGTACCGAATCGTGGGGACGCGGCCGGTCAGCCCTCGGCGGCGAGGGCGGTGGCGAAGCCGAGCATGACCACGCCCGTGCCGCCGTCCACGCCTCGGCGGAATCCGGGCCGGGCGATGCGCGACGCCGCGCCCGACGCCGCCAGGACCACCCCGAGCAGCACGATCGCGCCGACGACCACGAGCGTCAGGGCGTAGGCGACCAGCACCACGACGCCCTGGTCGTGGCCGACGAACTGCGGCAGGACAGCCAGGTTGAACGCGAGCACCTTCGGGTTCGTGACGTTGCAGACGAAGCCCTGCCGGAAGGCCGTCCGGCGGCGCACCTGGGCGCGACCGGAGCCGACGGTCCAGGCCGACCCGTCGCGGCGCAGCGCCGCGCGGAGGGCACCGATGCCCAGCCACGTCAGGTAGACGACGCCTGCCCAGCGGATGGTCTGGAACACCGGCTCCGACGCGGCGAGCACCGCACCGAGGCCCATCGCGGCCAGCAGTCCCTGCAGCGCCCCGGCCGTCGAGATGCCCGCTGCGGTGTACAGGCCCCGCCGTCGCCCGCCGACCACGCTGGCGCGCAGGGTCAGGAAGGTGTCGGGTCCCGGAGCGACGGCGAGCAGCGCCGCGAACGCCAGGAAGGAGAGGTAGGTCGCCATCCGAGGATCGTAGGCCCCGAGCGCGGCTGAGCGGGTCGCTTCTCGGCGTCGCGCGACCCGCCTCACACCACCCCTGCGGAACTCGGGCCGGCGGTCGTTCGTCCCACCCTCGTACCGTCCATCGACCTCGGGGGTCTCCATGTCCACCATCGCTCGCACGATCGACCATCGCCGACCCGCCACCGCGCAGGACCTCGGCCTCCTCATCGGACGGGTCGTCGTCGGCGTCACGTTCGTCGTCCACGGCTGGCAGAAGTGGTCCGGCGGCATCGGCGGGACGCAGGACGGCTTCGCCGCCATGGGCGTGCCGCTCGCCGACGTGTCCGCGGTGGCGCTGGCCACGCTCGAGGTGGTCGGCGGCGCCCTGCTGGTGCTCGGCGCCCTGACGCCGGTCGTCGCGCCGCTGCTCGGCCTCGGCATGCTCGGCGCGGCCTGGTACGCCCACCGCGACGCGTTCCTGGTCTCCGACGGCGGGTCGGAGTTCGTGCTCGTCCTCGCGGCCGTGGCGTTCCTGCTCGCCCTCGTCGGACCCGGCCGCTGGAGCGTCGACGCGCTCGCCGCGCGTGGCCGCCGCTGAGGACTACCGTGGGAGTCACCGACCAGGAGGAAGCATGACCACGATCGTCGCCGGCTACGTCCCGACCCCCGAGGGTGAGGCCGCGCTCGCGTGGGCACTCGCCCAGGCCCAGCGCGACTCCGCGCGGCTCACGGTGGTCGCGACCCCGGGCGCCGACACGGCCGAGGCGATCTCCGAGGAGCAGCAGATCGACGCGCTGCAGGCGCGGCTGGCGGAGGCCGGCGTCGAGGGCGACGTCGTGCACTTCCGCGGCGCCGGCGGTGCCGCCGACTCGATCCTCGACCACGCGAAGGGCGACGACGTGTCGCTCGTCGTCATCGGCCAGCGCCGCCGTTCGCCCGTCGGCAAGCTGGTGCTCGGCAGCACCTCGCAGCGCATCCTCCTCGAGGCCGACGCGCCCGTCGTGGCCGTCAAGGCCTGACTCTGAGCGACGACGGCCCGTCGGACGGCCCTGCCGAGGACGAGCACTACCTCGTCGTCAAGGGTCGACGCTGGCGCCGCACCGACCCCTGCCTGCCCGACGACGTCGTCGAGCGGCTGACGTCGCACCTGGGGCGGGGCCGCTCCGGCGTGCGCGTGGCCAAGAAGGCGGGCGACGACCACGCGGTCGCCGCGGCACGGCACCGCGTCGGCCTGGCGAAGCACGGACTCGGGGAGCGCGGACCCCGCTGGTGGGACGACGAGCCCGACGCCCGCGTGGCGCGCGCCCGCGAGGCGCTCGAGCAGCTGGACGCGCTCGACGACTGAACCCGGGTCGTCAGACGTCGACGCTGTTCGTGCGGGTCGAGACGGGACGAGTCGGTGCGCAGGCTTCAGCACGCTTCGAAAGTGGCGAGGAACCTCGCACGGTCTGCCGGGGCCAAGGGGATCTTGAAGTCGGGCTCGGTGAACCAGTCCAGCGCTTCCTGCGCGGACACCCAGGCGACGTCGCTCGACGCAGGAGGCTCCCACGGTCGCTCCGTCGCGACCACGCCGACATCCCACGACCGCTCGGCCCAGCCCGCCCACCGGTGGGAACTACCCCACATCGCGACGATGTTCGCCGACTCGAAGATCGAGCCGGTCGGGTCGTCGTCGGGCTCGTGGCTGAGCGCGTCCCAGAACCTCTCTTCCAGGTCGGCTGCGGCGATCCTGAAGGCGGGAAAACCGCCGTAGTGCAGTCGGTAGGAGGTCGGCGAGGGATCTCGCACGACGCACGAGACCTGGTCGTCCCCGAACGCCTGCACCAGGTCGAACAGGTCAGAGGCGAAGTCTCCGCTGAGGACGGCGCTGAACTGACCCAGGCGGAAGTTCGTGAGCCGACCGGCGAACGGTGAGTACGGCAGCGTCCGGGCGCCGGGGGCGACGAATGCGCGATCGTCCTCCAGGGCAGCGAACGCGTCGCTGTCCTGCGGGAAGAGCTCGAAGCCGGTCATCGGCAGCATCGGACGACGTCGGCGAGCTCGACTGGTCTGCTGGTGGCGTCGGGCTCGAGGACCGAGCCGAACGTCCAGCCCAACGCAGTGCGTCGGATGAAGACGGTGCCTCGCTCCTCGAACGACATCGAGTCGAACTCAAAGTCGTCGCTCTCAGCCCGCGGCAGCCACGACACAAGGCTTCTCGCCAGCTCCACGACGGGGAACGCCGGCTCGTCGAAGATCACCGCGCCGTTCTCCACCATCTGGAGGTGAGCGTCGAGGGAGACCAGGTAGTCCGCCTGCGTGCTCCCCCTCAGCTCGTCCGCACGGAGCCGGTCGTACGTGAGCTGCATGCTCTTCCTTCTCTCCGGCCTCGGGGTCCTGATCATCCTGTCCCCAGCCCCGTCCACCACGCCAGCACGACCCGGACTCAACCGATCACGCGTCCACCTCTCACCAGGCCTGTCGCTAGCTCGACCGCGACGTCGCGTGGCTCGTCATCGTCCGGATCCGCCACTCCTCTGACCCAACCGGCGTCGGCCTCGTCCAGGCGGATGCCGTCGACAGCGAGCCGTGGCGTCGTCCAGAGCACGCCGCGCTCGCCGATGGCCGTGATCGCCCACGGGCTCAGGAGGAGCAGCACCTGCTCGCGCGGCAGAGCCTCCGCGCTCACGACAGGCCCTGCGGTCGGGATCACCCCGAAGCTCGCTGGCGCGAGCACGTCGCCGAGGAACGCGGTTCCCCGCTCCACGATGCACAGACCCGCGGGGTCCGGAGTGCCGAGCAGCGCAGTCAGAGCGGGGCGACCGGGGTCGGGCGCCGCGAACGTCCCGGTCCACACCTGTCCGCCCCGCGGTTGCACCATGACCACCCTCGACCGCGACCCGGAGCCCTCGGCAGCACAGGTGACGTCGGGCGGACCGGTCGGCAGGTCCGCCGTCATGGCATCGAAGGTGGAGACGAACCGGCCGTGCGTGATCATCAGCGCTCCGTTCCGCTCCTGCTGATCGCTGCTTCGCGACTCTTGTACCTTGAGTCGAACGGCCAGCTCATGTCGGCTCCGTGGCGACGTACTGATCGACTGACAGCACCGCACCCGCTGCCGCGAGCCACCTGATGGCTGCGGAGTCCAGATTCAAGCCGGTGTCCTCGGGTCGGTCGGCGAGCTCCTGGTGGACGCTGAGCACGACCTCGCACCCTTTCGCGGCAAGCGTCGCTGCTCGTTCCGCCATCGGCGTGCCCAACGACGCAATCGCCGTCGTCAGTCCCTCGGTGCCTGCGTGAATGTCACGTGGCAGCTGCAACTCCATCGACCACGAGGTCCAGTCCCTCGTCCATGTGGAGGAGGGGCCGACGGATCCGCGTTCGAAGCCTCGATCGGGCTCCCGCGCCATCGCGGCGCTGATCTCGTCGAGCGTCAGCTCGCGACTCTCGATGGCAAAAGATGCCTTGATCATGGACTCGATCTTCCCAGGACTGACGCGCACCTTCGATCGAAACGCCATCACACCGTGGACGCCCGATCTTCGGCACAGAGGCACCCGGATGCGAGGCGAGCGCGACGCGCATCCAGCTCAATTCTCGTCAGCCTCATGCTGATGGGAAGCGCCCGGTCCTCGAGGGCCCCTATCCGTGATCCGACGCCGGCTCGACGTCAACCTGCAATGGTCGCGGACCACTCACCGACCGTCCACCGTCACGGTCAACACGGCCGCGCGGGCTGCGTCATCACCCGACAGACGCACGTCGTAGACACGGTCGCCGAGGATGAAGGTCATGGTGTTCATGGTGGCACTCGCGCCTCGGCGAACTGACCGATGAAGTCTGCGCTGCAACCGGCGCAGCGTCTCGGAGTCTCACGCGCGAGGCGGGTTCCAGTGATCTCCCCTGGCTCGCGCCTCGTCCTCGGCTGCGCTGATGCTGTCCAGGAACCGCTCCGCATCCTCTCGGAACATGCCCAGGATGTTGCGGAAGTCGTGATCCTCCATCGCGACCCCGTACAGCGCATGCGTCAGCAGCAAGTACACGAAGATGTACTCGTCCTTCGACAGGTCCAGTTCGACACCGTCGCTGTGGAACCTGGCCATCATGGCCGTTCACCGCTCTCCGCATGTTCTTCTCCGGAGGAGAGTCGCGAGTCGGCTCCGACCGGGCCCGAAGCCGGCCGCTTGGGCAACCGGTTCTGCAAGATCTTCACGAAGTACTCGACCCCGTCTACCCGGACCTGGTTCAATCGCGCGGCCTCGGCGTCAGCCTCCAAGGGGTCGGCGTACCACCTCATCAGGTCGACGCACTGGGCGGGAGTGGCGCCGTCGTAGTGCGAGTTGCGCACCACGACGGCCAACAGCTGCGCTTCATGTGTCATGAACGATCTTTCCCATCAACTCGCCCTCCGGCGAATTCCGCTCATCGCTGATCGGACCGAACAAGACCTGGAGGTCCGTTGGCAGATCTTCGCTCTTCGTCATCCTGTGGATCTGCATCCGGAACTGGCCTCCGGTACCTCTGACCTCATATGTGGGGGCGGGCCGCTGCGCCTCTCGAGATTCGCTCCACGGCATGCGCAGGTGCCACGACCACGGCGGCACGAGGCTAGAGCTTGATCAGTGCTTGGAGGGCAAGCTCCCGCACACGAGCCCATTCCGGGGAGTCCCGCACGGAGTCGAGGTGCCAGAAGTCCTCATGGACCGGACCGCTCCGCTCTCCGAGCAGAGCATCCAGTGCCTCGGCAGCCCGGCGAGCTTCGGCCGTCACCCAGCCGGCTCGTTCGAATTGCGGCAGCAAAAGCACTCCGTTCTCGAGCTCGAGGGAGAGCTCATCGGCGTAGAGAGGAGCGCCCAGACCCAGAGACTCGAGCCAGGCGATCTGGGCGCCGGCTGGCATCGCCAGCAGAGCAACACTTCGCACGAGCATCGCGAGAGTACGAGGGTGGAGGTCCGTCATCGCGAGACCGTACCGTGCCACCCGGCCCGTTCGAGACCGACGACCGGGTGAAGAGCCTGATCACTGAGGGGTCGATTCCGCAGGACCTCCACGAAGTACTCGACACTGTCTCGCCGGACCCCGTTCAGTCGCGCGGCCTCAGCGTCCGCCTCGGCGGGGTCGGCGTACCACCTCATCAGGTCGACGCACTGAGCAGGTGTAGCACCGTCGTAACGCCTGTATCGCACCACGACGGCCAGCTCCTGCGGCTCAACCTCCATGAGCAAGGCTCCCCATCATTCGCGCGTCCTCGGATCGTGAACATCGCTGGTCGGACTCAACGAAACACTGAGGTCAGGTGGCTGATCTTCTGTCTTCCTCATCCTACGGATCTGCAGCCGAACCTGGTCTCCCGTTCCCTTGACCTCGCAGGCGGGGGCGCACCTCTCGAACTTCGCACCACTGAGTACAAAGCCTCGAGCGAAGCGTCGACCTCGGCGCGGGTCACCCTTCGTTCGCAGACCACGAGTCCAACTCCTCACGCACAAGTCCGCCCATCGGCAAGCGATGCCACCACCACCTCGAGGACAGAATGGACTCCGGCTCGCCGTAAAGGATCACCACGCCACGACGATCCTCTTCGGTGATCGCGCGCAGCAGCTCGTCCGTTGCTGCCACGCTGGCCGCGACGAGGTGATCGTGTCTGCGGCCGAGGCCATCGCGGCCAGTCTCGATGTGATCCCGGAGACTGAGCGCAGCGAAGTAGTCGTGCGCTCCCCACGTCTCCTCACGTGCAGGACCTCGCATCTCCTCCGCGAGGCGCGCGATGTGTCGCTGCCAACCGTCAACCAACATCTGCATCGTGAAGGTACGGCCATACGGCAGCTGGACGTGGATGTCCTCAAGCTCGGTCACGGTCACCGTCCCGGGTGGTAGGTAGTGCTACGCAATGGCGGGTTGACGATGACCCGAACTCCCTTTGTCGTCGAGTCGGTAGGAGGTCTGTCCCCGACAGCCTTGTTCCTGTTTGTCCATCCAGCACGGTCCAAGTCTCAGGGAGAGATGACCGCCTGAGGTCATGAGCATCGGCGTGGCCTCGGATCAGCTGTGCCGACTCATTGAGATCGAAGTCCGCAGCCCTACGTTCGGGCCGGTAGCGTCGCCCGCCCGGAACGAACAGAGCAATCGTGGACGAGCAGGTGGGCGCCAGCGTCTTGCGAGTCGTGACTGCCTTTGATGGTCGAGCTGTAGACAGTGACGTCGGTCGACGCTTCAGCTCGATCAGCTTCCGGCGGGCTGGCTCCCGCACACGCGCTCGCTCGGACCAGCTGCCCTACTCCAGCCGACCCGTGTGGAAGAGGTGATCCACGAACAACTCGTGGAGTCCCACTCCCAAGACCTCGCCCTCAGCGTTGGTGAGTTCGATGATGCCGACCTCGGCGCTGGCAGTGCCTCCGTCGATGGTCGTAAGCACACTGTTCAGCAGTCCGCGCATCCCTTCCGCGAGAACCGGCCGCAGGTACTCCGCGCGGTCTCCGAGCACCTCGTGGAGCCGCTCGAACGGTCCGCGCTCTTCCATCCACGTGCCACTAGCGTCGGGGTCCTCGACCGTCTTGGCGACGGTGTCGACCCAGTAGTCCATCGCACGGGCAAGATCCTCGAAGAAGGCAGTTCGAAGTTGCTCTTTCATCGGGGCCCCCACGCGAACGACGAGCCATGCATCTCGTCGATCCGGTAAGAGACCTGCGTGGTGACGCGAGCCGTCGCCTTCCGCCGCAGGCCACGTCCGCAGCGGCCCCACGCGGTCGTGATCCGCGAGGAGATCGCGGGATCCACTCCGCGCAGCATCGATAGACCGTCCATGTCGACCCACACCGGCTCCATGATCCCAGCGTACTTTTGCCGAAGTGCGTGATCGCTGCGCCGCCTCGTGGTCGCCTGGATCCGCGAGTCCTGTGCCTCAGCGTCCGCCGGCTGGGCCGTCCAGGGAGACTGGACGAGCTTCATCTCGCCTGCCCGAGCTGTCGACGCAACTGGGGTGACCCCAGCTCTGTCCGGCATCTCGAATGCTCATGCCGGACTTGGAAAGACCAGCGCCGAGATAGTCGCCGCAAGTAGTGTGACGCGCCGCCGAGCCTACGAATGATCCAATGCGCCGTGACGTGTCGGCCGAACGCCATGCGCTTGCCTAGATGCATCGCGGCCGTTCAGTCAGTTCGGTCGACATCGCAACCAAATGCATCGGTTGAACGGCCACCCGCGCTCTTCATCATGTCTCGAACGCCACGCCGAGTAAGCCACGTCGAAACCCTCCGGCGCTCGTGGATCTTCGAACACCCTCCGGTACTCCACGCTCTCTTCCTCACGCAACCAACGCACACGTTCGAGCAGGTAGAGGCCCGGGACCTCATGACCGGGCCCGTACCGCCACGCGCGGTCGAGGAGCTCCCCGAGGTCGGGAACGGCCGTCGGAATCCGTTCATCTTCAAGTGGCGCCAAGGGGATGCAGACAGCTGCCTCGAGCGCAGAGTGCGCCTCATCGAGCAGCGAGCGCACAGCCCGGGCACAGTGCACCGCCACCGGAACTGCCGCAGCGGGCAACTGCTCGTCAGTCAGCTCGTCGATATCGACCTGCTCGAAGCTGGATCCGCGAGCCAGTGATCGACGGGCCCAATCGGCAGCAGCCGTGGTCCAGACGCTCATCGGTTCCATCCGTTCGCTTTCAGTCAATACGGAGCCTGGCCATCATGGCCGTTCACCGTCCTCCGCATGTTCAGTTTCGGAGGAAGGCCGCGAGTGAAGTCCGACAGGGCCAGAGCTGGTCGCACCGTTGTGGAGCCGCGCCTTGGGTAGGCGCATCGATGTGACCGAAAGATCTAGAATCGACATCTACTCACCCTTCGCTGTCAGACTGACGAGCATTCGACCTACGAAGAAGGTCCTTTGCGCGCAGGTACCGGATGTAGTCGACGTAGCTCAGATCTCTTTTGTGAGGCTCCAGAGTTTCCATCACGGCCGCATAGTCCTTGTGATCGTAGGCGTCCCAGGCGGAGCTGATCGCGCGTCGACGATCAGCGCCTGTCAAGATCTTGTAAATCGTGACACCGACGGCGTCGACCACCATGATCAGCACCAGGCCGTAAATGCACCATTCCAGGGGAGAGCCGGGCGCGGTCTCGGCGACCATGGTGATGCCACCGACGACCCAGATCATCACGAATGCTCCGGCGCCGATGGAGGAGACCCAGATATTGAGGAGCATCATGCCGTGAATTCGAGGCCGCATCATCGGAGTGTCCCATCCATGGCGTCGTCGGCCGCGTCGCCTCCGACGTCGCTTGCTTCGTAAACGCCGAAGCCGAGCGCCACAACGCTGAGGCATCGGTCAACGCCTCCCCGAACGGGGAGTAACGACGCTTCTCCACGCTCGCCGTCGTCGACGTCACCAACGGCGTGTTCTGATGATCCACCGCCGTGTGCTTGAGCCCACCGGAGTCACGCGTGGCCACCGCCACCAAGCACGGCGACTCGCCCAGACCAGCTGATCGGACGGCTAGCGGGAACTCTCGACGAAGCGGCCTAGAAAACCGACGACTCGTTCCAAGCTGGGCTCGTCGGCCTGGGGTTCGCTCCACGGTCGCCAGGCTCGGAAGATCGTGCCCGCATTGGATCGCGACAGGGCGCTCTGGTTCAGGCCCGACAACAACTGCTCCTCTTCGGCCACTGCACGCGAGCCAAGTTGAGTTGACCAGAACCATGTCGTCGGCCAGAGCCTTGAGCGCTGGCTCCCCACCAACGCGGCCGGCGTCGGGAAGGTCGCCTCGATCCCGATCGCTCCGTACTGAGCCTTGGTCGGCCCGACCAGGGCGAGCAGCAACCTCTCCATCCAACCCATGAGGCGCTTCGCGGATTGCCGGTCGGACTTGGACCAGAGCTCGACAGGCATGGACAAGGGTCCAGCGTGGATCGCGACTTCAAGCGGATGCGGTTCACCAAACTCGCCGGCCGACGAGAGACCCAGCGCAACAGTGCCGATGCTCCGGTGACGGAACTGGATCCGAAGAGCGTCGCGTCGCGCCAGCAGGTCGTGCGGCGAACCGCTCGGCCGGATCACCTCGCGCTCGACATCGCTCACGTCTCGGAACCACTCGTCTTCGCGCGCGACCAGGACGTCGCCAGTGAACGCACAGCCCTGGCCGTTGAGCACGTCCCAAGCCAGTCCGAGCGCCTCCCAGGAATCCAACGCGGGCGCGACGAATGCTGACAGGTGGGGCGGGTCTGGATACAAATCTGTCATCACTGCCCCAATGATCGCAGCATCGCGCTGAGCTGATCGTTCTTCGGGACGAACGCGGTGACCAGGTCACCGCTCCCGCGGTCGAATTGCGCCACGAAGTACTTGCCGTCAATTCGGGCGATGTGCGCGTCGGTCAACGTGCTGCCAGAGCTCCACGGGACGACCTTCGAGCTGCCCGCCGTACGTTCGATCAGCCCCCGCCACTCAGCCATCTGGCCGGCCTTGGTCGGCTGCCCACCAAACCATTGCGCAGCGTGCCGGTCGAACGAGTGCGCAAGCCCTGCCTCGGTGATGTTCGCGCAACCAGCGTTGTGGACCAGCACCGAGTCGCCGCCGGCGAAGTAGGTGTGCAGGCCCTCGACGGTGAGGTTGTAGGCGGTCAGGTCCTGCTCGCTGATGCCCAGGCTCGCCACCGTGAGGCGATCACCGCCGGCGGTGACCAAGACGTCGCCGGGCTGCAGGTCGATGGCGTCGACCCACACCCCGCGGGACTCGACCCAGAACGGGTGCCCGTCGGTCGCGTCGATCGTCGACCCGTCCGACAACCGGACCGCAACCATCGTGTGCAAACCGCCGTGGCGGATGAGGTCGATGACCTTCCGTGGGCCGGTCTCACCGGTCTCCGGATCGGTGGCCATCACCTCGTCGCCGAGCTTGACGTCCCTGATCGCCTTCTTGCGCCCGTCGGCCATGAGCACGAGCGTGTCGCCGGTGAAGCTGTTGGCGCAGACCTTGACCGCGGTGTTCGCGGCCTTCTTGGCGTCGGAACCTGCTTCTGCCGCATCGTCGACGTACTTGAGCGGCTTCAGGAACTTCAGGGGTTTAAAGACGATCGAGGCGCTCTCAAAGGCACAAGCTCCGGAGAGCACCTTCGTGCAGCTTTTCTCGTTGAAGACCCCAAACCGCCAGATTCCGAGCAGCAGGTCCTTCGTGGAGGTCGCGTTTGCGGTGCGTTGCTTCTGGTACTCCGCGACGAGCGCGTCGTGGCTG
>JAPLCA010000003.1 GCA_026392465.1 Propionibacteriales bacterium | reverse complement strand
AGGACCTTGAGGACGGCGGACACGGCGCCCTTGACGTCGTCCATCGTGCTGTCCTTGAAGTGCCCGGACGCGGCGTTGATGGCGCGCTTGCAGGTGTCGGCGGCGGCGTCGAGGGCGTCCATCGCGTTGCGCAGGCGGGTGCGGGCCGCGGTGAGGTCGCTGTTGGCGCCGTCGAGGCGGTCCTGGCGGCGGTCGTCGGCGTCCTGGAGGTCCTCGCTGGGGTCGTCGACGCCGTCGAGCAGACTGGAGGAGTTCGACCGGCGGCGGTTGTCGGCGTCGACGGCGTCGGCCACGGCGGCCGCGGTCTCGGTCCGGGCATCGTCGACCGCGTCGGCGAAGGTGTAGAGAGCCGTGCCGGCGTCGACGTACTTGTCGGCGGCCTTACCGAGGTCGCTGTGGGCCTCGGCGGCCTTCTCCCCGAACTGCTTCGCGGCCTCGCCCGTCCACTCGTCGGTGTCGGCGAACTTCTGCAGCGTCGAGGCGGCATCCTTCATGACCGAGCCGCGGTCGGCGAACTGCTTGGCCACCTGCCGGACGTCCCACCCCGAGGCGGGGACGGGATCGCTGCCCTCGCCCACGAGGTGCCACTCGAGGTGGTTGCGACGCGTCATGCCGGAGTCTCCTCGCTGGTCAGACTGTCCGCGAGGCCGCGATCGGCCTCGTTGTACTTGGCGAACGACTCGGTCGCCATCTCCGAGAGCGCCTCGACCTTGTTGACGAGCTTCTTGCGCTTGTCGTCCCAGTCGCCGACGAAGTCGTCGATCGCGTGGGCGACGTCGGAGTGCGCGACCTCGTCGACGCCGGCACGCTTCAGGTCCTCGTCGTTCTTGAGGTTCGAGGTGATCGTCTTCAGCTGCTGTCCGAGCGTGTCGAGCGCGACGCTGTCGTAGGACAGGTCGGGTGATCCCATGGGTGTCTCCTGCTGAGGGTCCAGGGCTCAGTCGCCCGGGCCCCCATCGAGACCCGGGCGACTGAGGAGTCGGTCGTCAGCCCTTGAGGGCGCTGGCGAGCTGCGTGTCGACGTCCGCGAACGTCTCGGCAGCCTTCGTGAGGTAGGTCGCCATGCCGTCGAGGCCCTCGATCGCCTTCTTGGCGCCGGTGTCGAACTCGGTGTACGACTGCTGGAACTGGCCCGACGCGGCGTCGGTGACGAAGCCGCCGGAGACGAGGCCGTCGATCTGCGACTTGAGGCTGGTGAGCTGGGACTCGATGTCGACCCGGGCGTTGTTCAGCTTGGTCGCCTGGTCCTGCATCTCCTGGAAAGTGACTGACACGTTGGCCATGACGGGTACCTCTCTGGTTGCGGCGACGCCGCAGGCGGACGTCGGTTCGTGGGTGCAATGAGAGTAACGAGAATGTGCCAGTTTGGTGAGCCCAGAGCCGGAAGTTCGTCGTCCAGCAGGTTCTGCGTACGTTTCCGGCGCTGGGTCGCCCGTCCGAGCGCGGCGGGCGGCCTCGTGGCAACCACACCCGTAGAGTGGTCTCTCGTGTACGACGGAGTGATCCAGGACCTCATCGACGAGCTCGGGCAGCTGCCCGGGGTCGGTCCGAAGAGCGCCCAGCGGATCGCCTTCCACCTGCTCGACGCCGACCCCGTCGACGTGCGTCGACTGGCGCAGGTCCTCGTGGAGGTCAAGGACAAGGTGCACTTCTGCGCCGTGTGCGGCAACGTCACGGTCGACGTCGAGTGCCGCATCTGCTCCGACCCGCGCCGCGACGCCACCGTGCTGTGCGTCGTGGAGGAGAGCAAGGACGTCGTCGCGATCGAGCGGACCCGTGAGTTCCGCGGCCGCTACCACGTGCTCGGCGGGGCGATCAGCCCGATCGCCGGTGTCGGCCCCGACCAGCTGCGCATCCGCGAGCTGCTCGGACGTCTGCAGGACGGCACGGTCACCGAGGTGATCATCGCCACCGACCCGAACCTCGAGGGCGAGGCCACGGCCACCTACCTCATCCGGATGCTCAGCACGCTGGGTCTGCGGGTCAGCAAGCTGGCGAGCGGGCTGCCCGTCGGCGGCGACCTCGAGTACGCCGACGAGCTGACGCTCGGCCGCGCGTTCGAGGGCCGCACCGCCATCGCGGGCTGACCCCGGCTCAGCCCCGACCGGCGAGCAGCTCGGCCTGGTCCGCCGCGACGGCGCGCACGACGCGGATCCAGAGCACCCCGGCGACCACCCACGCCACGCTGGAGAGGGCCGCGAACGCCGGCAGCTCGCCGACGCCGGTGGAGTCCAGGTCGGTCGGCACGAGGGCGGACTCCACGCCGGTCGCGACGCTCGCGACGATGAACGCGCCCCACCACCAGCCGACCCGGGACGCGAAGGACGGGTGGTGCGACCGGACGCGCAGCACGTCGCGCACCACCTGGAAGGGGAACCAGAGGCTCACGACGGGCACGAGCCACCCGCCCCAGACCCAGCCCCGGCTGCGCGCGTGCGGCGACGTCGGCGAGAGCACCTCGACGTTCACGCGCGCCCGCCACAGCCACAGGCAGGTGACGACGAAGCCGCCGAGCAGCACGAGGAGCCCGACCAGGTCGACGACCTCGTACGGCGTGAAGAACTCCTCGGGCGACCGGTCGGCTGCGCGTGCGTCGAGCCACCGGTCGACGGCGTCGCGCGCCAGCCAGAACCGCGGCAGCTGGAGCAGCGTGTAGAGCGCGACGGCGGCCAGGGTGAGGCCGGTGAGCACGCCGAGCGGCTCGGGGGTGCCGCGGGAGCCGCTCGCGGCCGCGAGCACCGGGGCCGCGGGCGCGCCGGACGCCGGCTCGGGTGCGCGCCCCCAGCCCTGGGGGACGTCGTCCTCGGACGGGAAGCGCGGGTACGGCGTCGGGTCGGACATCGGTCTCCTGGCAGTCGGTGCGGAGCCGCCGACGCTAGTGCACCGGCGGGGTCCGCGGAACCAGAACCTGACGAACCACTGACGGACGACTGACGTGTTGCTGAGAACCGCTCCCGGTTCTTTCTGCCGTCGTCGCCGTGCCCTAGCGTGTCGGTCGTGAACGTGCTGACGGTGGTGCGGCGGGTGCCCTTCACGGCCTCCGTCGTCGTGCTGATCCTGCTGCTCGGCCTCGCCACGGGGACGTTGTGGTCGCCGCTGGAGGACAAGAACTGGTACCCCGACGTCGCGTTCGGGCCCCCGTCGCTGCTCGACGGGCGGTGGTGGACGGTCGTCACCGGCTCGCTCTACGCGCTCAAGCCGCTGCAGTACGTCGCCATCCTCACGTTCTTCGTGCTGCCGGTCAGCCTGTGCGAGTGGCGGCTCGGCACGCGGCGCACGGCCGTCGTGGTCGTCGTCTTCCAGGCCATCGGCGTGATCGGCGGCGGGTACCTCATGGTGGCGCTGTCGAGCTGGACCGACTGGGGCTGGGCGCAGCGCACCGCACAGGACCTCGACGTCGGCTTCAGCGCCGGAGCGCTCGCGGCCGCGATGGTCGTCTCGGCCGACCTGCGCCGACCCTGGCGCGGACGGATCCGGCTCGCCGTCCTCGGCTACGTGCTCACCTCGCTGACCTTCCTCGGCTACCTGTACGACGTGGAGCACCTCGTGGCCGTGCTGCTCGGTCTCTGGGTGGGGCCATGGATCGTCGGCCGTCGTCCGTCGCGGACGGTGGCGGAGTGGCTGCGGCCGGGCTTCACGCGGCGCGACCTGCGGATGCTCACCGGCGGCTCGTTCCTCTGGGGCGCGATCATCGCCGTGATCGGCCAGGTCGCCGACCGCGACGGACCGTTCGGCCCGATCGGCGGCGACCCCGAGTCGTGGTGGTGGGTCCTCGCGGTGGTCGCGGTCGACCTGCTCATCGCGTGGGGCCTCGTCCGCGGCCGCCGCACGTGGTGGATGCTCGCCCTCGTCCTGACCTCCGTCAGCTGGCTGCTCGGTGCGGCCACGGCTGCCGTGATCGTCTCCGGCGGCACCTCGAACTCCGGCCTCGTCTGGATCTCCGTCCTCTTCGACACCGCCCAGCTGGCGGCCCTCGTGCTCGACCGCAGCGCCTTCCGCAACCCCGGCCGCCGCGGGCTGCGCCGGGTCGGAGCCGACCGGGTCGGTGCGCTGCCCACCGACGCCGACCGCGAGCGGGCCCGTGAGCTGCTGCGGCGGCACGGGTCGTCGAACCGGCTGGCCTGGATGACGACCTGGCCGGAGAACCGCTGGTGGTTCAGCGACGACGCCGTGGTCGCCTACCAGCAGTCGATGGGGGTCACGATCGGCCTGTGCGACCCGGTGGGACCCGATCCGTTGCACGTGGCCGAGCGGTTCATCGGTGCCGCGCGCGACGCCGGCACGCTCCCGTGCCTGTTCAGCTGCAGCAGCACCGTGGCGCGCTGGGCGCAGGACGAGGGCTGGATCGCGGTGCAGGTCGCCGAGGAGGCGATCGTCGACCTGCCGGAGCTCGAGTTCGTCGGCAAGAAGTGGCAGGACGTCCGCTCGGCCTTCAACCAGGCCGGGAAGCACGACGTCGAGACCCGGATGATGCGGCTCGCCGAGGCGCCGCGCGGCATCCGCACCCAGCTCCGGGCGATCTCCGACGAGTGGGTGCGCGACAAGGGACTCCCGGAGATGGGCTTCACCCTCGGCGGCCTGGAGGAGGCCGAGGACCCGGACGTGTGGATCAACGTCGCCGTCGACGCCGACATGACCGTGCACGGCGTCACGAGCTGGATGCCGATCCCGGGCCCGGACGGGCAGGTCCGCGGCTGGACGCTCGACCTGATGCGTCGCCTCCCCGGCGGGTTCCGCTACACGATGGAGCTGCTCATCGCCTCGGCCTGCCGGGAGTTCAAGGAACAGGGCTACGAGGTGGTCTCCCTGTCCGGCGCGCCGCTCGCGCACGCGGGGGCGGGCGACAGCGTCGTCGACCGCTCCGTCATCGACGACGTGCTCACGCGCGCCGGCGACGTGCTCGAGCCGTACTACGGGTTCCAGTCGTTGCAGGCCTTCAAGGCCAAGTTCCAGCCACGGTACGAGCCGCTGTTCCTCGTCGTCGCCGACGAGGCCGCGCTGCCCCGGGTGGGGATCGCGGTCGGACGGGCCTACCTCGCGGACGCGACGCTCGGACAGCTGCTGGCGCTCACCCGCGGCCACTGATCGGCACGGGCACCGGATGACACGTGCAGTGGCCGAAACGCCGGTAGACTCACCGAGTGGAGCTGGAGCTGCGGCACCTTCGAGTCGTGTGTGCCATCGCTGACGCCGGGAGCGTCACGAAGGCCGCTGCCGAGCTGGGCGTCGCCCAACCGGCGCTGACCGCCCAGCTGAGCCGCATCGAGCGGGCCCTCGGCGGGCCGCTGTTCGACCGTGACCACCGGGGCGTGCGGCCCACGTCGCTCGGCGAGCTGGTCATCGCCCGCGCCCGGATGCTGCTGCCGGCCATGACCGGTCTGCTCGACGACGCGACCCGGCTGGCCGACCCCGACCGCGGCGCCAGCACCCCGGACCACCTCTCCATCGGCTCGTCGTCACCGGCGGTCCTGGCGCCGCTGATCCAGCGCCTCGAGCAGCGCCACCCCGACCTGAGCGTCTCGACGACGGCGTCCTGGTCGGCCGACGAGCTCGGTCGGGCGCTCGCCGACGGTCGCCTCGACTACGCCGTGATCGGCATCTGCGGCGGCGACGCCGCACCCGACGACCGCGCGATCACCTGGCGCACGTTCTCCGTCGACCCGGTCTTCGTCATGCTGCCCGAGGACCACGGTGCGGCAGCCGCCGCCGAGGTGCCCCTCGGTGCCCTGGCCGGCGAGGCGTGGGCGGCCACGCCGGGCGACGGCTGCTTCCAGGAGTGCTTCGCGGCGGCCTGCGCGCGTGAGGGCTTCGCGCCGCGCAGCCTGTACGTGGCCGACGCGACCAGCTGCATCGAGCTGGTCTCCTCGGGCACGGCCGTGGCGCTCTGCCAGCCCACGCGGGTACTGCCCGGTCTCGTCACCAAGCCGGTCGCCGACGCCCCGCTGCGCTGGCGCCACCTCGTCGGCTGGCGGACCGACTCCGTGGCCGCCGAGTTCGCCGACGAGCTGCTCCTGACGGTGCGCATGGCGCACAACGACCTGGTGTCGCGCAGCCCCGTCTACGCCGCGTGGTTGGAGCAGAATCCGGGCTTCGGCGAGCAGCACGACCCAGGCATCACGCCCGCGGTATGACTCTTCCGGTATGACCCTCCAGGCCTGATCCGCCAGTAGGTTTCTGCACAACCCCTCGGGGGGGCTGCGGAGGCAGGACCGCCTCCGGACGACAGCGTGGGGCGTGGCGGTGAGCCGTCCGTTCCGCAGGAACGGCGGCCCGGGTGATCCCCGGTCCGCCACGACAAAGGAGATCCAACCGTGAACACTCCCAAGCGAACTCTCTTCGGCTCGCTGGCCGCTGCCGCCGTGCTCGCCACGGCCTTCGGCTCGCAGGCCATGGCCGCTCCGTCGCAGGACGACGGCACCGCTGCCCCGAAGGACAGCATGCTCGGCGCCATGCAGCGCGACCTCGGCCTGACCAAGACCCAGGCCACCGACCGTCTCGCCTCCGAGGCGAAGGCCGCCAAGGCCGACAAGGCGCTCGAGAAGAGCCTCGGCGCCGACTACGCCGGTTCCTGGTACGACGCGAAGGCCGGCACGCTCGTCGTCGCCGTCACCGACGCCTCCCAGGCCGGTGCCGTGAAGGCGCAGGGCGCCCAGGTGCGCACCGTCGAGCGCTCGGCCTCCGAGCTCGACGGCTACATGAAGGACCTCAACGCGAAGCAGGCCTCCGCGCCGAGCACCGTCGCCGGCTGGTACGTGGACCCCGCCGCCAACAAGGTGGTCATCCCCGCGGGTGACACCGCCGCCGCCACGTCGTTCGCCAAGAAGGCCGGCGTCCCGACGTCCGCGATCGAGGTCGAGCGCTCGGCCGAGCAGCCGAAGCCGCTCTACCAGGGTGGCGACGCGTACTACATCACCAATTCGCGCTGCTCGATCGGCTTCGCCGTCAGCGGCGGCTTCGTGACGGCGGGCCACTGCGGCTCGCAGGGCGCCGCGACCCAGAACCCGAGCGGCACGTTCGCCGGGTCCAGCTTCCCGGGCAACGACTACGCCTTCGTCCGCACGTCGACCACGATCTACGGCACCGTGAACAACTACAGCGGCGGCAGCGTCCCCGTCCGCGGCTCGCAGGACGCGGCGGTCGGCTCGTCGATCTGCCGTTCCGGCTCGACCACCGGTTGGCACTGCGGCACCATCCAGGCCCGCAACTCCACGGTGAACTACGCGCAGGGCTCGGTCTACGGCCTCATCCGCACCAGCGTGTGCGCGGAGCCGGGCGACTCGGGCGGATCGGCCATCACCGGCGACCAGGCGCAGGGCGTCACCTCCGGTGGCTCCGGCAACTGCTCCTCGGGCGGCACGACCTACTTCCAGCCGGTCAACGAGATCCTCAGCGCCTACGGCCTGACGCTCACGACCTCCTGATCGAGGACACCGCGCGCGGCGCGGGCCCGGTACCGGTCTCTCGGGACGGTGCCGGGTCCGTGCCGCGTCGGTGTGTCCGGCCGATCTCCTCGTCCCGGGACAGGAACGACGGTGGAGGGCCGCGCGGGCCGACCTATAGGATGGGGACGTTGCCCGGTCAGCGTCGCCCTGGCACGGTCCCAGCACACCCCCGCACCGCAAGGACATCCGTCGTGGGCATTGTCGTCCAGAAGTACGGTGGCTCCTCCGTCGCCGACGCCACGAGCGTCAAGAGGGTCGCCCAGCGCATCGTCGCCACGAAGAAGGCGGGCCACGACGTCGTCGTGGTCGTCTCGGCCATGGGCGACACGACCGACGAGCTGATCGACCTCGCCAACGAGGTCTCCCCGCTGCCCCCCGCCCGCGAGCTCGACATGCTGCTGACCGCCGGCGAGCGCATCTCCATGGCGGTCCTCGCCATGGCCATCGGCAACCTCGGCCAGGAGGCGCGCTCGTTCACGGGCTCGCAGGCCGGGGTCATCACCGACGCCGAGCACGGCAAGGCCAAGATCATCGACGTCACGCCCGGCCGGATCGAGAAGGCGATCGCCGAGGGTGCGATCGCGATCGTCGCCGGCTTCCAGGGGGTCTCGCAGACGACGAAGGACATCACGACGCTCGGCCGCGGTGGCTCCGACACCACGGCCGTCGCGCTCGCCGCCGCCCTGCACGCCGACGTCTGCGAGATCTACTCCGACGTCGACGGCATCTTCACCGCCGACCCGCGGATCGTCCCCGACGCGCGCCAGATCCCGCAGATCTCCTACGAGGAGACGCTCGAGATGGCGGCGAACGGAGCCAAGATCCTGCACCTGCGCTGCGTCGAGTACGCGCGCCGCAACGACATGCCCATCCACGTCCGCTCGTCGTTCTCCGACAAGCCCGGCACGTGGGTCCTCAAGGCCGAGGACGTCACGAAGGACCCCACCATGGAACAAGCCATCATCTCCGGCGTCGCCCACGACCGCTCCGAGGCGAAGATCACCGTCGTCGGCGTGCCCGACCAGGTCGGCTACGCCGCCGCCATCCTCAAGGCGCTCGGCGACGCGCAGATCAACATCGACATGATCGTGCAGAACGTGTCGGCCGCGGCCACGGCGCTCACCGACATCTCCTTCACGCTCCCGCGCGCCGACGGCCAGACGGCGATGACCGCGCTGGCGCGGCTCAAGGACCAGGTCGGGTTCGAGCGGCTCCAGTACGACGACAGCGTCGGCAAGGTGTCCATCATCGGTGCCGGCATGCGCTCCGCTCCCGGCATCACCGCCCGGTTCTTCCAGGCGCTGGCCGACGCGAACGTCAACATCGCGATGATCTCCACCTCCGAGATCCGCATCTCCGTCGTGGTGGCCGAGAGCCAGGTCGAGAACGCGGTCCGCGCCGCCCACTCGGCCTTCGACCTCGGCACCGACGAGGTCGAGGCGGTCGTGTACGGGGGGACCGGACGATGAGCCGCACCGCCAGTATCGGCATCGTGGGTGCCACCGGCCAGGTGGGCGTCGCGATGCGCCAGATCCTCGAGGAGCGCAGCTTCCCGGCCGACGAGGTCCGCTTCTTCGCCTCCGCGCGCTCCGCCGGCACGGTCCTGCCGTTCGCGGGACGTGAGATCACCGTCGAGGACGCGGCGACCGCCGACCCCACCGGGCTCGACATCGCCCTGTTCTCCGCCGGTGCCACCACCTCGCGGGCGCACGCGCAGCGCTTCGCCGACGCCGGCGTGACCGTCGTCGACAACAGCTCCGCGTTCCGCAAGGACCCGGCCATCCCGCTCGTCGTGAGCGAGGTGAACCCGCACGCCATCCCCGCCGGCGACGGGCCGGGGGGACGCGGCATCATCGCCAACCCCAACTGCACGACCATGGCCGCCATGCCGGTGCTGAAGCCCCTGCACGACGAGGCCGGCCTCGTCCGACTCGTCGTCGCGTCCTACCAGGCCGTCTCGGGCTCCGGCGTCGCCGGCGTCCGCGAGCTGCACGGCCAGGCGCAGGCCGTCGTCGACAAGGCCGACGCGCTCGCGTACGACGGCCGCGCCGTGGCCTTCCCCGATCCCGACGTCTACGTCGCGCCCATCGCGTTCAACGTGCTGCCCATGGCGGGCAGCGTCGTCGACGACGGCAGCAACGAGACCGACGAGGAGCAGAAGCTGCGCAACGAGTCGCGCAAGATCCTTGAGGTCCCCGACCTGCGCGTCGCCGGCACCTGCGTGCGCGTGCCCGTCTTCACGGGTCACTCGCTCAGCATCCACGCCGAGTTCGACCGCGACCTCACCCCCGAGCGCGCCACCGAGATCCTCGCGGGTGCCCCCGGCGTGCAGCTCGTCGACGTGCCCACGCCCCTCCAGGCCGCCGGCACCGACCCGAGCCTCGTCGGACGCATCCGCGCCGACCAGTCCGCCCCCGAGGGCAAGGGCCTCGTGCTCTTCGTCAGCGGCGACAACCTGCGCAAGGGTGCGGCGCTCAACACGGTCCAGATCGCCGAGCTCCTCCTCGGCTGAGGTGGGCGTGGAGGCCGGCGTCACGGTCAGGGAGCGCCGCGATGACGACGCGACGGCCCTCGTGACGTTGCTCGCGGAGACCCACGAGCGCGACGGCTATCCGGTGCGGGCGTCGCGGGTCGCCTGGTCCTGGCTCGCCGATGGCGTCCAGGACGCGTGGGTGGCCGTGCTCGACGGACAGGTCGTCGGGCACGTGTGCCTCGTGCCTGAGCGCGACGGGCTCTTCCTCGCCCGGTTCTTCGTGGCTGTCGCGGCACGCCGCAGCGGAGCCGGCGCAGCGCTGCTGGACACCGTCGAGGGCTGGGCCGACCGGCACGGCCGCGACCTGCGCCTCGACGTGCTCGACCACAACGTCGCCGCCCGGCGGCTCTACGCGCGGCGTGGCTGGCAGCACGTCGGGAGCGAACCGGCCGCCTGGCTCGGCGGCGCCGGTCCGTGGCCGCTCGCCCACGACTACCGCCGGCCCGCGTCATGACGCACGAGACCCCCGCACCGAAGGGCGCGGGGGTCTCGAGACCGGTCGGTCAGCGGAACGACTGGACGCTGAAGCGCGAGCGCTCCGGGTTGTCGGTCGGCGGCTGCTCGGTGTTGCTGAGGTCGGCCTTGTCGAACGCGCGGGCCGTGCCCTTCGTGGTCAGGAAGAACACGCCGTAGGCCTGGTTCTCCTCGCAGCCCTGGAAGGCGTAGACCGAGTACTCGGTCGCCGGGACGTAGCCGCGCTCGTAGAGGCTGTCGACGGAGGTGATCGTCTCCTGGTCGTTCTCGCGCACCGCGTCGGCGCGCAGCTGCTTGAGCGTGCCGCCGAAGAGGCCCTGGGGCTCGCCGAGCTTCTTCGCGACGGTGCCGATGGTGTCGCCCGTGGCGGGCGCGTCGCCGAGGACGACCGACTCGAAGCCGCCCGGGGTGGCGCACTTGGTGCTGTAGACGGGCTTGACGGTCAGCGTCTGGCGCAGGCTCTTCTGGCGCGTGGGGCCGAGCTTGCCCTTGCTGTCGCGCACGCGGTACTTGACCACGGTGGACACGTTGTAGGTCACGCTGAGCGCGGTGCGCTTGAGCGTGGCGGACTTCTGGTTGCGGACGACGGCCTTGCCGTCGAGGCTGACGTTCAGCAGCGACGACGAGACGCGGACGTTCTTCGACACGGACACCGACGGCTTGATGGTGACGGTGGTGCCGATCTCGCCGGGGGCGGGGTTGGCGATCTTCTTGACCGAGTGCACAGCCTAGGGGCGGTGCTGTGCCCCTGAGCACGTTTCGGAAAAGTTTGCCAATGGTCCGGGACGGGCTCAGCGGCGCAGCGCGTCGCGGACCGCGTCCGCGAGCTGCGGCGCGGACGTGCCGAAGTGACGTGAGCCGACGGTGAGCCCCGGCTCCTCACCGGACCCGATGAGAACCGTGTTCCGGGCGGCCGGGGTCCCCTGTCCCACCCGCACCTGCTCACGCGTCGTGCTGCACACGAGCTCCTCCCGCCCGCGCCGCCACGTGACGACGTCGTCGCCGACCCGCAGGCTCTGCCGGTTCCGGCCGCGGACGACGACGAACCAGGCCCATGCCGCACCGGCCCAGAGCACGAGGAAGAGCAGAGGTGTCGGACGGCGGCTCGTGCCGCCGTCGAGCACGGCGGGGCTCGACAACGCCCCCGTCATGGTCGTCGCGGCGAGGGTGAGCAGCACCGCCGCCCCGACGGCGAGCCACTGGATCAGCGGGCTGCCGTGGACCGTCGTCGTGTCGCCGTCGCGGGAGATCGTCGGCGGTCGCGTCGCCGGGCGGAGGAGCGGGAGGGGCAGCAGGGCGAGCAGACCGCCGAGGAGGAGGGTGACGCCGAGCAGCCGGACGCCGGGGTCGGCGTCGGTGAGCGCCATCGCCGTGCCGACGGGCAGGAGGAAGCTGGCGAGCAGCACGCAGGAGACGAGACCGCGGACCACGGTCTCACCGCTCCCGGGCGATCGCCGCCACGTCGTCCAGCGCTGTGGGGTCCTCGAGGGCACCGCGGGTGGCGGCCTCGTCGGCGGGCATGCCGCGCAGGATCTTCTTGACCGGCACCTCGAGCTTCTTGCCCGACAGCGTGCGTGGGAGGGCGCGCACGACGTGCAGCTCGTCGGGCACGTGACGCGGCGACAGCCGCTCGCGCAGCTCGCGTGCCACCGTGCGCCGCAGGTCCTCGACGTCGGTCCCGTCGGGGTCGGTCAGGGTGACGAAGAGGAGCAACGTGCCGGCACCGTCGCCACGGTCGTCGTCCGCGGTGTCCTCGAGGTGAACCACGAGGCTGTCTGCGACCTCGGGCAGGCTCTCGACGACGGTGTAGAACTCGCTGGTGCCGAGCCGCACGCCACCGCGGTTGAGGGTCGCGTCGCTGCGCCCTGTGATGGTGCACGTGCCGCGCTCGGTGATGGTGATCCAGTCGCCGTGCCGCCACACGCCGGGGATGTCCTCGAAGTAGGCGGCCCGGTACCGCGTGCCGTCGTCGTCGCCCCAGAAGCCGACGGGCATCGACGGCAGCGGGGCGGTGATGATCAGCTCGCCCAGGGAGCCGACGACCGGTCGTCCCTGCTCGTCGTAGGCCTCGACCGCGGCGCCGAGGCTGCGGCACGAGATCTCGCCGGCGTACACGGGGACGGTGGGGGCGGCGCCGACGAACGCCGAGCAGACGTCGGTCCCGCCGGAGACCGACTGCAGGTGGACGTGGTCTCCCACGGCGTCGTACACCCACCGGAACCCCTCCGCCGGCAACGGGGCACCGGTCGAGCCGACGGCGCGCAGTGTCGACGTGTCGACAATGTCGCGGGGCCGGATGCCGTTCTTGCGGCACTGCAGGAGGTACGGAGCGGAGGTGCCGAAG
Organism: Propionibacteriales bacterium; assembly: GCA_026392465.1. Classification (GTDB taxonomy): domain Bacteria; phylum Actinomycetota; class Actinomycetes; order Propionibacteriales; family Nocardioidaceae; genus Aeromicrobium. The sequence goes on along the minus strand of JAPLCA010000003.1, from coordinate 5,333 downwards.
TAGGTGACGCCCAGCTCCGCGGCGTCGCGCCAGAGCCGGTCGAGGCCCGGGTACGCGGGGTTGCCGTCCCACAGCAGGACCGTCGACCCCGTGAGCAGCCCCGAGACCAGGAGGTTCCACATCATCCAGCCGGTGGTGGAGAACCAGAGGAAGACGTCGTCGGGGCCGAGGTCGTGCTGCAGCCCGAGGGCCTTGAGGTGCTCCACGGTGATGCCGCCGTGGCAGTGGACGATCGGCTTCGGCAGTCCGGTGGTGCCCGAGGAGTAGAGCACGTAGAGCGGGGCGTCGAACGGCAGGCGCTCGAACGCGAGCTTGCCCGGCTCGGAGAGCAGCGCGTCCCACGTGGTCGCGCCGGCGGGCGCGGGGGCGTCGGGGTCGAGGTAGGGGAGCCAGACGAGGGTGCGCACGCTGGGCAGCGCCTCGACGATCCGCTCCACCTCGGCCCGTCGCTCCACGGTCTTGGCGCCGTAGCGGTAGCCGTCGACGGCGAGCACGAGCACGGGCTCCGTCTGCTGCCAGCGGTCGACGACGCTCTGCACGCCGAACTCCGGCGCGCAGGAGCTGAAGACGGCACCGAGGCTGGCCGTGGCGAGCAGCAGCACCAACGTCTCGGGCACGTTGGGCGCGTACGCCGCGACCCGGTCGCCTCGTCCGACCCCCGCCCGCACGAGCCCGGCCCGCGCCCGCGCCACCTGGTCGCGCAGCTGGGCGGCGGTCAGCCGCACGTCGTCGCGCGACTGCGACCGCCCCACGACGACCACGTCGTCGTCGGCGCGACCGGGCAGTCGCAGGGCGGCCTCGGCGTAGTTGAGCCGGACGTCGGGGAACCACACGGCCCCGGGCATCGACGCGTCGGCGAGCGCGGGCGACGGGGACCCGTCGCCGGAGACGTCGAAGAACCGCCAGACGGCCTGCCAGAACGCGTCGGGCTCGTCGACGGACCAGCGCCAGAGGGCGTCGTAGTCGTGCGGGTCGACCCCCACCGACGCGGCGAACGCCGCGATCCGCGGGGTGGCAGTGGGGTCGGGGCTCCAGAGCACCTCGGGGGTCTCGGGCATGGCGGCGCGGCCTCCTGGACGGCGGACGGGTCGGGTCAGCGGTGGGCGTCGTCGGGCGGCACGTCGGTGGCCGCCCAGACGAGCAGCCGCTGCACGAGTGGCACGGTGACGACCATGAGGCCTGGGACGATCAGCCACGCCCAGGGCCCGTCGACGGGCTCGAGGAACGCGAGCATGACCACGATCGCCACGAGCAGCACCGACAGTGCCAGGACAGGACGTGCCTGCTGCACGCCGAACGCCTGCAGCAGACGGGCGCCGAGCTCGCCGGCGACGCCGACGACGACGAGGACGGCGAGCAGGCCCCAGAACGCGCCGCCCGCCGACGTGCCGCGGACGGCGCTGAACAGCTCGAGGCACAGCCAGCCGCCGGCGGTCACCAGCAGACCGGCCACCAGCCCGGTGACGACGGACGCCCCGAGCGGCGGGACGGTGGGGACGCGGTAGTCGCGGACCGCCCAGACGGCGTCCTCGCCGCGGTCGCGGACGGCGAAGCCCAGTCGGCGGGCGCGCTCGCTGCCGCTGTGGACGACGTCGCTCACCCGGTCGCGGGCGCGGGCGAGGCCCGCACCGACGTCGACGGTGGTTCGCGGGCCGCGCGGTGCCGCGGGCGCCGGACGAGCGGTGGCGTCGGCGGGCACGGCCGCCTTCGCGTCCTTGCCTTTGAGGCGCGAGACGGCGGTAGCGCGGGGCGGGGCCGGCCGGGTCTCGCGCGGCGTCGGCGTGGAAGGCGCCACGGGCCGTACGACCGTCTTCTTGACGACCTTCTTGACCACGCGCGGCTGGCCGCTGCTGCGCGCCTCGTCCGCCGGGGTCGTGCCCTCCTCGACCATGGCGCCAGTGTGTCACAGGACACCTCCACGGAGATCCGGCGTCCGCCGTCGAGGACGCTCGGCGCCGACGCGCACATCCGCCCGACCTGTGCCTAGGTCGAGCCGTTCCATGCCTCACGGCTCCCGGTAGCCCCAGATGCTGACCGTGGCGCGCTGCCTCGCGCACGTCCGTACTCCCACCCTTCCGAGGACAGGTGTGTCTGCGATCCTCTTCGGTTCCATCAGCACGCTCGTCGACAGCTCTGAGCTGCAGCGTCGGGCCTTAACACTGCCTTCTCCCAGCACGGCCTCGACTGGTCGTGGGACCAGTGGGAGTACGCCTCACCGGCAACGGCGGGCAGGACCGCGTCGCCGCCTACGCCGAGCAGCGGGGCGACGACGCCGACGCCGACGCCGTGCACGCCACCAAGTCCGAGGTGGCCGCGCTGCCGATCTCGCCGTCGAACCCGTGAATCCTGCAGAAGCTCGTCGTCGGCCAGGAGCAGTGCACGCACGGCACCGTCGTCGACGGGCAGCTGCGGGTGCACCTGTGCTGCCCGTCGTCGGCGTTCCAGGTGAACTACGCGATGGTGGAGCGGCCGCAGCTCCGGGAGTGGGTCGAGCGGTTCGTCGGTGAGCTCGGACTGACCGGCCAGGTCTCGTTCGACGTCATCGAGGCCGCCGACGGCACGCGCCGTCGAGCGTGGTGGTGATGATGGCGGCCGCTGGGGGCACGAGACTGCCCGAGCTGTTCGTCTCCGCGGTCGAGCGGACCCTTGCCCGCGGGTGAGGCTGTTCAGCCTCCCGTGATCGGCACGGCTACCGTCCTGCCCCCGACCGCGGGGTAGCGCAGGATGAGGCCCGCCGGCGTGCGTTCGACCACCCACTCCGGAGCTACCCCGTGCGCAGCGTCCGCGTCGGGTGCGTTGACGTCAAGAGGGGCCAGCACCGGACCGTCGCCGATGAGGACGCTCACGCCGACGAATCCGTCGTCGGCGGCCTGCAGCTCGTACAGCCGCAGCACCACGGCGGGACCGCCGCCGGGCACGTCGAGTCGTTCGTACCGCGGTTCGAACGCGCTGTCCAGGCCGCAGAACGCCCACGTCCCGAGCCACCCGAGTACGCACAGACCTGTCGCCGACCAGCACAGGAGTGCCACCACGCCCCCGCTCCGGTCGGCGAGTCGTATCAGCGCGACGATCGCGGTCCACAGGGCGAGCGCGACGGCAGCGGCAACCAGCATGATCCGTGCGCGTCCGGAGTCGAGAGACCCGATCATCAGGACGCCGCCCTCGGGAACGACGACACCGAGAACCGCCCAGAGCGCGCCCGCCAGCACGGCCAGCCCGCCGAGCAGGAGCTCGGGGAGCCGTGGCCACCACGCCCTCGACCTCATGCCCGTCCCCTCACGTCATCGCTCGTATCGTGAGTGTCGCAGGTGCGCCGCGATCAGCTCGACGCGTGGCCCGTCTCCCGGGACGACAGGACGGTCGTCCTCCCTCACAGGGTCGGCAGCGCGACCTCCGCCTCGCCACCGCCGAGTGCCGGGTAGCGCAGGACGGGGCCGCCCTGGGTCTGCGCGACGGTGAGACCGTCTCGGCGCAGGGCGAACGTGTCGGCCGGTGGCGCAGCGTGGGGGATGGGGCGGAACGTCGAGCCGACGCCCGAGAGGACGGCGACGTAGGTGGCGTCGTTGGCGATGAGCGGACCCTCGGCGAGCTGGACGACGACGGCGGGACAGCCGCCGGGGACGGCCACCCGCTCGTAGCTCGGTTCGAAGGCGCTGACGAACACGCACGTCGCGCAGGTCGCGAGCCAGCCGGTGGCGACTGCGACGACCCCGAGTCCGCAGGCGACCGCAGCCGCGGTGCCTCGGTGCCGAGCCTGGCGCAGCAGCCCCAGGACGGCTGCTGCAGTCGCGGCGGCCCCGACGAGGAAGATCCTCAGCCGTCCCGAGTCGACCGGACCGATCACCACCACGCCCCGCGTCGGCGTGGCCACGCCGACGACGATCCAGGCCAGCGCGGCGACGGCAGCGAGAGCGGTCAGCACGAGCGCGGCGCGCTGATCGCGTCACATCGACCCGACCATGCGACCTCCCGCGGACACGACAACGCGGCCAGTCTGCCCGACGCCCCCGGTGCGAGGTGCTCGTTCGCTGGGATCGACACCTGCAAGCGCCGGAGAGACGGTCGGCCTTGACTCGGAAGTCGAACTCCTCCAGGTTGGACCCTCATGACCATGCTGAGCTCGCTGAGCCCGCTGCCGCACTCTTGGCGTGTGTGTCGGTACGAAGAATGGCTGCGGGGGCAGCCAGGTTGGGAGTCCTGGACGGACATATCCGATGTCGGTGGTAGGTTCAACGGGATTGTCCTGTCTGATCAGGAGTATCGTCGGGTCGAGGACACCTATATCGCCGCGGCGGTGCGTTTCGCCGTTGCGACCTCGGCCTCCTTGTTTCGAGTCCTCTACCTGGGGAACCAGGGTGCGAACTTTGCGCTGACTCCTGGCCAGATTGTTGTCCGGTCGGACGTGGGACCTATCGTCCGGGGCAATCTGCGAGGTGAGCTCGACTGCACTCTCGAAGCTGTCAACGGTCGGCTGCAAATCGCCTTCGGATTCGACCTATACATGTACGTCGGAGCGGACATCCCCTGCGAGACAGCGGTTGCCGGTGCCGAGGAAGATGGCCTGTGGCTGGAGCCAGGCGTCCCCCTGAGGTCGTGGGAAGACGATGATGCATGAATGGCTCACGTGCTGCGAAGAACATGAGCTCGTGTGTCGTAGGGGACTGCTGCACGAATAGGTGACATCTGATCTGTGGTGTCGAAGGCACCGCTGGAAGGATGTGCATCATGCCCAAGCCCTATCCCCGAGAGTTCCGCGAGGACGTCGTGCGGGTCGCTAGGAGCCGCGAGCCAGGAGTGCTGTTGAGGGACATCGCTGCTGACTTCGGGATCAGCGAGTCGTGCCTGGCGAACTGGATGAAGGCCTCGGACGTCGAGGACGGACTGAAACCCGGCACCACCGCCGCCGACAACGCCGAGCTGCGTGAGGCGAAGAAGCGGATCAGGCTGCTCGAGCAGGAGAACGAGGTCCTGCGCCGTGCGGCGGCCTATCTGTCTCAGGCGCACCTACCGGGAAAAGGTTCTTCCCACTCGTGAGGGAACTCGCAGCTGACGGGGTCGGGGTCTCGCTCAGCTGCAGGGTGCTCGGGCTGTGTCGCCAGCAGTACTACCGCTGGCTCGCCGCACCTGTCACGACCTCGGAGTGGGACAACGCCCACCTGGCCGATGCCGTCTTCGATGCTCATGACCAGGACCCGCAGTTCGGCTACCGGTTCCTGGTCGATGAGGTCCGTGCAGCCGGGTTCGACGTCGCCGAGCGGACCGTCTGGAAGATCTGCTCCGAGAATATGTGGTGGTCGTCCTTCGGCAAGAAGCGCGGCCGCAACACCAAGAAG